>JADKGD010000044.1 GCA_016717145.1 Saprospiraceae bacterium
GAAAGTCTTCAGCAAGAGATACGGCATTATTCAGGTAATAATTGTCCATATCGCCGCAATATATTCTGATTTTTCCTTTAAGTTTGTTACCTATTTTGGGCCAGTCTCTTTTCATAATGTAAGTCAAATCATAATTTTTCTTTCCAATATTCGGCTACGTCGGGTTCAATCTCTACGGTAACTTTATCCCAGAGTCAAATTGGATACCCTTCATTATCTATGGGTGAATAGGTAGCTTCCCAAATATCCCATTGTTGTCCTGACCTGCTTTTGTCCCCAAGTACCAGCTCGCGATAATTTAATTCCTGCATCGTAGCGCTGACATGACCGAGGTAATCACGCTGGCCCGGTCTGGGTGTTTTTTTAAAGTTACTTTCGAGGAAGTAAGCATTTTTATCTTTATAAATATCTACTACAGTATAGGCTCTGAAATCAATAGGGTCAGGACAGGCTGCAAAACATCCATTGTATTCGTCCGGATAAAAAACCTGAGCGGCAAGCACTTCCCAGCCACCAGTAGAACCTCCGTACATAAATCTGGACCAGCCTTGACCAAGACCACTGAATTGCTGCTCAATATAAGGAATCAACTCATAGGTGATGGCATCTCCCGTAAGGACCCTGAGCAGCTGAATTCACAGCATATGAATCGTCATAATATGGGGTAGGGTGTTGAATTTCTATAGCCAGGGCCCTCGGGAAATTCGGTCCTGACCAAATTTTATAAAAATCATATGCTTCCTGCTCGCGATTCTGTTGTAACAATCCAGTTTGAATCGTTCGCTATATACGCAAGGAGCAGTAGTATCTGGTGGGCTGGTTCTGAAGCCATCAAGATCGGCTGGAAAATGGCCATGAAGATGGCCAGCGGATATTGACATTTGTTTTGGTAGCCCAATCTTTGGGCAAAAAGGATGTGTGCGCCAAGGTAGATATCGCGGCCCCAGAATTCTGAAAGCAGTTTACTTTTGAACTTAATATGTTTGACCCATTCCGTATCTTTTGGGGCTTCAATTGGCGCTATTTTTTTATCCAGTGTGAGGTCAATATGACAGGATTCGCCAATGGTTATTTTTTTCGGTGTGCTGTAGAGATTGCCAGGTGCCAGATTCCATTGTTGTCCTTCACCCCGATCCATCGGTAGTTTTACAGTGTGTCCGTTGGATAGTTTAAACGTTTCATATTTGTGTAGTAAGGCCTGGACATAATAGTCTCCGGGAGGGACGTCATGCATGTCGGTAATCGGATAACCAAATTCATCTCCTGAAAAATAACTTTTTCTCCTTTATTCCAAGCTTCCAAATTTTTGCCGAAAGCCAGTTGTGTTTTAGGGCCATCAAGGATTTCAAAGCGTGGTTCTACTTTTTCATTTGTAGACAACATGAGTATCATACGTCCATCTGCAACACCTTCGCTAAGGCTATCGGGTATAGAAACCGAAAAGGTAACCTTAGTGGTTTTATTGTATTTTTGTTGGCAGGAAGTGGCTAAGATGACCGGACACAAAAGGAGTAAAAACCACGGCTTCATAAGTATTTGTTTTGATGCTATAAAAGTAGGTTTTTATTTTTAATAATGGGAAAGGAATGTGTATGGTAAAAGTATTTTTACAATAAAAACAGCCGGTCAAAATTATTTTGACCGGCCAAAGTTGTAGATAATTACTCAAAGTTGGAAAAAAGTAGCCGTTATAATTGAATTTGGCTGACCTGTAAAAGTAATTTTTAGTAATTTAATTAAGTTAGATGGTTGATTAATTACAGAAACATCTACCATTGTTATAATCACCTCCATTTGCTTCACATTCAGCTTGATTCATTGTTGGGTCACATCCAGGGGTATTTCCACTACCTTCTAAATCAATTGGGCTTGTTTGATCATCACAATCATAGTCTAAACAGACAGTTATGTTATAGTGGTCGACTTACATTTTGAGGCAATGTACCTTCTGTTACTGAATAAGTTTTAACAACACAATTACCATTTACCCCGTCTTGTGGCAAAGCATTTGCATTTCTAAAGTCATGTAATTCTTTCAGGCTATTAAATGGGCCATATGTGGTAACTTCATTATATCCAGGGATATCCTTACTTGGTGGTGGACATTTAATATTAAAGTAATATTTTGTATTTGCAAATCTTACATTGGACGTATTATTTAATCTATCCGAAATAAGAACATAATCTAAAGTTTGGCTACTATTATTTGTGTGTGGTGTCACACCAATAAGTTCATAGGCGCTGGAACCCAATTCTAATAAATCTTTGTAATCATTAGTTCCAAAATCTATATTGAAATCACCAGCCATATAAAGGTGTATTTTCGAAGACAAGGTTTTAATTTTTTGTTTAATCTCTTCAAGTTGTTTTAGTCGACAATCGCTATCTTCTTCATCATCTTCAGCTTGTAAGTGCGTGTTAAGGTTGTATACATAACATCCTGATTCAAGTTCGAATTTGTTTAATTGAAATCCTTTTCTTTGTACTTGTCGTACCCGGTTTCACAATTAAAAAACTCTATTTCTGTGCTAACAACTTTAAGTTTTGTTGCTGTTAATAAACCAGTACAATCATTGTCTTCATTTACCCAGCCACCTCCATTACAACCAGCATCCTCAAGTATCGTGTAACCCTTTGACTTCAGGCAATCAATTAAAGTCTTACGAGCTTCACCACCTATCCAAACTTCCTGAAGATTTAATATATCTGCGCCATTTGCTGTTACTCTATTGCAGATTGCAGTTGCTCTCCTGAGACAATCATCCCCTTCGCATTGAGGAGTATTTACATATATACCGAATGGCGGAATATCTATTTCACTGAAGAGATCCGGAGAATCTAACAAATAAGTATTATAGGTTTCAATACAAATTCCATGTTTTTCTCTATTCTCAGTATCTAATCTAGTACGAGAGGTGGTCAAAGAATCTTTTTGGCAGCTAGTTAATAGTAGTCCAAAAGCAATAATAGTTAAAAATAAATTTTTCATTGTTTAATGATTTAAAATGTTAAAAAAAATGTTAAAAAAAATGTTAAAAAAAATGTTAAAAAATAAGCTACAGTTGTTTTTTTATAATTAATCAAAACGAATTATTTTTTTCGAAATAATTGATCCATCCTTTCTTGTTGGTCAAAACAAGATTATAGATTCCCGGAGCAAAATTTTGTAAATCAATAATCTCGGAAGTCAGGTTTTGCTCATAAAGGTTTCTTCCTGTAATATCTAAAATCTTAAGACGATATTCATTAATATCATTCTGTGCTTTAATCGTCACCTTTCCATTTGTTGGATTTGGGTATATCGAAATAGCTGAATTTAGATGAATATCATTCAAACTTGTATGAGCTGTCACATTTTGATTTGATGTACCAGGTCTGTGATTGTCGGGAATTGGGATTACAACAACATGGACTGTTATACAGTAAGACTGGTTACAATCCTTTACATCAAAGCATACGTCAACATCTGATTCGCAAACTTCTTGTAGCGATGGAGCATTGAATACAAACTCTCCATTTTCAAATGTTACAGTCAGTTGACATTCATTTTCTCCTGGTATTTGTACATTATATATACCTGAAATAGGGGCACATAATGTTGCAAATTGATCATATTTAATTTCGATATTGTGATTCAATGGTATAAAACCTTCTATGATATTACACTTCGTTTCTTGAACTTTTTGGTATTGTAAATGATATAAAACAAAAGGCAAACTACCCGGTTGTTGTCCGGACGTAAATTCATTATGGCCACTATCTACATTGTCAAAATAGACATAGTCAAATGGTGAGTTCGATAAAGTATACCCGGCAGCCCCTTGATTGGTTGCCATATTGAAAATATTACTTGTCATATTTTGGCTACCTAGGACCAGGGCACTGAAGGTTGGTATAAAACTGAATGGTTCGCCGGCAGTTACGCTTTCGATTTTTGCTTTAAATCCACCTTCATTGGAAACGACTTCACCTACTTTAATCTTTTTTAAATAAGTATCTAATCTGAATGGCGATCCGGGAGCACTGTCAAAATCTAAAGTAGTATTGACTAGTTTTACTCGGGGCAATTTTGAAGAAGCAATCAGGCCGCATATACCTGCGCCACCTCGATCCACAATTTGCTCTCCGGTTTTTATGGCATTAATTTTTGAATACATACCACATAAATTACCTAATAAGCCTGATGAAACCCCGAATTGTATTGTCATAATCATCTCTCCAGGGCTTACGTTTGTAGAGGTTCCGTTACCAGATCCATCAGCTAGGGCCAAATTCTTTTCAGTTTTTTGAGGGACCGACCCTAATAGCGTAAGTTCGTCATCCCAAGCAGTTTTAAATGCATGTTGTCTCGATGTATATTCGGTATTTGTAGTATTGAGGCCACCTTCAATATGTACAAGTAATAATTGACAGGCAGCAGGTGAATTAACACTTGCATCAATTAATGTCATAACTGCACTTCCTTTATCTTTATTTATCCTTGCCATAGCTTGAACACCAATACTTGCATTGGCACCTGTCCAGGGCGAGTCTGCAGATATCATCAGTTTTACGCCATGAGCGCCATAACTTGACTCCAGATTTGCCTCCCAGTATAACAGGCAATGTCTTAATATTTGACCTCCCATACTAGGGCCTATGATGGCTTCGATTTTTTCTACTTTTGATCGACCCTCAATGATCTTATAAATTCAGCTAAAGCGAAACTATTTCTCTGCATAAAGTCGGCACCTCCGGCAAAATCTACAAATATAACATCAAAGCCACCATCCCATAGGGTAGAAATAGTATTATTTCCACCAAATATCCTGGTAATATCAGGCAAGAATCGGTTACTCTGAAAATCAATACCATCAAGAATGATAATGGGCTTTTTAACTGTGGAATGATTTGGATTTAAATACACAGCTGTTGAAATTTCTCCATATGTTCCATGGACAGCTTGATTGACTGAAGAGGTATAAGGATTAGGAATTTCAACAGGTTCCCAGCCCCAAATTTCTGTAGTTACTCCATTTACAGTGTATGAACCAATTAAATTGTAAAAGTACAAATAGCTGGTTGGGTTTAGATCATTAAAAGGAATCGTCGCTTTATATGGATTTCCTGTCACCGGGTTGTTATAATAAGACGGTTCTATCAGACAATCATTATCGACAACAACATCATGTGGTGGATCGTTATGTTGCGTTGGATCATTTGGGTTTGGGCCTTGTGGTGGTCCAATAGGATCAGGATAAGAGATTGGGTCTAATTCGCATAATTCATGTTTGTATTTATATCTATAGACAAACCCTGTTTTAAGTTTTACTATAATATTTAGTGATTGAAGTTGAAGAGGGTTTATTTGGTAAGCAGTCACTGTAGAATCCAATCTGAACACTAATTGATTACTTGTATTATAGCCTTCAATAAAATCTATAATGTCATTTGATACTTGACTCCCTAGCCCTCTTCCATTCGCACTCAAATAAATTGGTGTATTACGATTGAAATTGTGTGGAAATAATAAACCAGTAATGAGTAATTTTTCTTCTATGAAATATCGACTCATTTGATCAACTGTTTTTGTCCCCGAAATAAATTCTTCAAAATCATTTTGAGGAGTTTGATCACTAAGAATCTCGACTGTACGTACATCAAAAATAAAAGTCGCTATGCTATCCTTTTGTGTATTGCCTTTGATCAAGGCATATTTTTCGGTCGGTTTTATCAATCTAAGATCAGTTGAATAATTGGATTGATAATATTGTGCGTAAGTGGAAAACCACTCTTCACAAGTATACGTTTTGTCTTGACTATAAAACGTAGAAAAATATTCATTTGAATTTTTCTTAATGGGCATTTTGATAGCTGGTCTGCTATCTTGGGAAAATGCCATAATAGAATAAAATAATAGAATGGTTAAATTTAAAATTTTCATAATACTTTTTTTTAATAATTAAATAAATAGTTAAGTTTCTATAATTGGCCAATTAAATACGATACTATAATGTTTGCATCTGATTTATGTGACCAAATGTTATAAAAATATTTTTTTATCATTGTAAAGTTTTATTTAATTGAGTTGGTAAAGCAAATAATTCAGGCAATTTGGGCAGAAATTAATTTCTTAAATTATTGTAAGAAAATTTAAGTCACTTAAAAGGGGCGTAAGGCATTTTTAAAGAAAAAAAGGCCCTTACGAATGTAAGAGCCTCCAGATAATTAGTTTTCAGTCAAAGTAAAAATATAGAAGTTTCAAGTTATAAATGTAATTTATTAAGTTCTTAATTAAATTTAGTTTTGAGTTAATTAAGAAGTTATAAAAGCAAGGATTTATTATTTTTCTTTTTACAATAATAGAATGAATATTATCACAAAATGTGACAAATGTACGCCCTAGAAATAAAATAAATATTTTGTACTAACAAGAAGGTAAATTTTTGTTTATTTTTAATATGATTAAAATCAATCATATATATATGTTGTAATACTAATATGTAATGATTTGTATTTTTCATATTAACAATAAAGGCTGGCACAACTCACCTTGAAATTATTTAAAGTACTTTTCACCTCAAATGAAAAAATTTTAAATTCATTTCAATCCAATAGCAGTATTTTTTAGCATTAAAAACACGCTTTTGTCACAAATGCGACATAATATTATTATAGAAGTGGAATTTAGCTTACCTGACTGGAAAATACTTTTGCAAACGTGTGAAAGTGTTCAGCTATGTTTTCTTTTTTGAATACATACTTAATATTTGTCTCGCCTGATCACAGATATGTGGTCAGGCTTTTTAAAATAATCGGGCTTTCTGAATAAGAAAAACTTATGCCTGACTTAGTTTGTGTTTTGCAATCACATATGCAAGTATTATAACAAATGCAGATAGTAAGCTGTACAGCAAGTACCTAATGTAAGCAGGTTTTTCATATATCGGAGCATCGTTGCCATAGATGACCCAAGCGGCCCAGTAGGGTGGGATCTTGTATGCCGGATTTATTTTGTCATTATCCATGGCTATCATGTCAAGTTTTGTTTCTCTTAATGCCTGATCTTTTTCCATGCCCATTTTTAGTTTTTTGTAGAATGACTCCATAAACATTTTTGTAATTTCATCTGAGACACTCCAGCAACTACCCAGTACGCTGCTGCTTCCTGCCTCAAAAAATGTCTTGGACAGACTGGAGATGCCTTCACCTTCCAAAATTTTACCACTGGCAGAATTGCAGGAACTCAGCGTGACCAATTGGCTATGGAGATTTAAATGCAACACGTCTTCGAGGCTTAGCAGGTTATTTGTTTTAGCATCTGATTTTGTTAGGACAACGGACGTTTTTTCAGGTTGGTCAAAATCTACAAAAGAATGAGCAGAAAGGTGGAGAATATCATAATTTTGAGCATTGTTTATAAAATTACTTTTAGTAGCTTCCAGATTTACAAAGTGTTTTCCAGGAAAAATTTTAGATATAGAGATCACTTCATCATCAGCAAAATACAGGTGAGACAAACTTTCTGAACGAAATTTTTCACTTATCCAGGATGGAATGGTGTCTTGTTTGTAATTTTTCATTTCATCCAGCGTATATTTATCATATTCCAAACCCATGCCGAGATAGCCATCGAGCGATTTTGTAAAAGGTGTATTTTGATTTAATTGTTCACAATAATAAAGATATCTCGTGTCATATTTTGTGATAAGATATTTTGAAGGATCTTTCCAGGAGTTTATCTTTTCTGATAGCAGCGCCTCAAAAGGTATTCTGTATAATAAACCATCAGGTACTATAATCAGGTTTTTAATGGAAGCTTTATCTGTTGGATTTTTTATAAGTCTTTCATACAAATAATGTGCAGCAAATATAAACGATTGCTCCAACGAATCTATGTTGGTTCCAGGTTTAATATCGTTTGACAGAATGGAGATGTAAGAAGTTAAATTGTCTTTAAATTCCTGGTTGTATTCAAAACGAAAATAGGTAAAATCATTTTTATAAACACAGAATATATATACATTACTATCGCCAACAAAATAATTTATCAGCGCACTTTGATTGTCCAGTTTTGATTGAATTTGTGATATAGAAATGACATCAATTTTCTTTTTTAATACTTTAAATTTTGGAAAAACATTTTGAAGCGAATCAGAGAATGACAGAAACAGATTTTTTGATTTAATGTAATTTACATCATTTTTTTCGGTACTATTATGATAGTTATTGGTGGCATCCAGGTACCTTGATTTCAGTTCATCGTATCTATTAATAAGTGTTTTGTTATTTATTGCCAAATCGAGGGCTTTTTTCTCGCTTAATTGTTCTCTGAGCTGAAACGAGTTATATTTCTGAGCGTATAAAAAAGCGGATTCCAGATATTTGTTGTTTGAGGTAAGCTTAAACAACTGGAGATAATTTTCTATGGCATCATTAAAAATAATTTTGGACTCATTAGCAAGATCTCTTTTGCTTCGTAATTGTCAAAGAACATTTTCATGTCGTCTATAAATACCGTACATGTATCAAATATCTGACTTGATTTTATCAGCCGATTGATATTATTTTGATTTCCTTGTTGATAACATAGCGCTTTTTCGTGCATTAAGTTGATGTAGTACATATCTCCCAAAGGCACCAAGCCAATATTTTCGTCCGTGAGAAATTTTAAATTGGATTTTGGCTCGATGAGCTGTATGCCTTTATTTATATAACTTAGGGCTTTCTGTGTATTCCCTTTATATCGCTCAGCTTGAGCAAGTGGAATAAGGATTTTGACTATTTCTCTTTTGTCCTCTTCAGCCTTACTTAATTTATAGGCTTTATTAAGGTAATAAAGCGCTTTATCGGTCTTACCAAGTATAAGTTGTAGTTCACCAATATACGCGTATACAAGCATTAGCTTATCTGACTTGACTTTTAAACTTTTAGTCAATGAACTATCAGCATACAACAAAGCACAATAGATGTCCCCTTCATGTCTGTAGCTTCTTGAAATATTTAATTCATATTCACCGTTGGTGTATGGTATAATTTGATTTGCAATATCAATATATTTACGTCCTGTATCTCCTTCACCACTATAGATGTATGCTTTTCCTAAATTTTCATTTGCAAAAAATCTACCTAAACTGTCTGTACCTAATCTTACTGCATGACTACCATAAAATTTTGCAAGTTTATATTCTCTAATTTGGATATGTGTCACACACAATCCATTGTACAGCCTTGATGTGCGTGTAGAATCGTTAGAGCCAAGGTATTCTTTTTCAGCCTTTTTATACCTGTTAATCGCCAAATGAACACGACCAATATTTTCATAAATGTAGCCAATTAAGTGATTGATTTTGGCTTTAGTATATTTTTGATCTTGTGGTATAGCATCTGATATATTTTTCATCAGGTCAATGAAATAATCAATATTTTTTTTCCTCTCGCCTATTGTATAAAGTGCTCTGGCACACGAATATGCACGTTCCCAATTTTTTAATCTTATAAATATTTCCGAAGCTTTTTTAATTTCATGTACAGCTTGAGAAACAGAATATTTTTCTAGAATATTATTATTGGAAGTTTGAATAGCTGTTATAAAAGCAGTATCTTTTGAGCATGCAGCACTTTTATATTTATAAATAAGAATAGAGTTACACTAAGTATAACTCTATTCGTGAATTTTATAAAATTTAAATTATTTTGCACTCTAAGAATAAAAATTAAAATACTATTCTTTAATAATCTTAATTACTTTTTGGATTTTTTTCGTTTGTTAATTGTACAAAATAAATACCTGATTTTAAATCTTCTACATCCACAGTACTGCCGTCTGTTAATATATTTAATGTCTCTCTTTTTACAAGCTGACCAGCACTATTGGTAATATTTAATTTGACATTACTATATGATCCATCCGAAGCAAAAGTAATCAAATTATAGACAGGATTCGGAAATACTCCAAGGTTAATATTTTCTGTTATTTTACTTTTGGAATTAGGTCTATGAGCTAAACCTGACTGGCAATCAGTAGCGAGAGCAATGTTTCCATTATTTTGGGTGCAAAATGTACATGTTGTAGCTGTATTTGTATATATACCTTGCTCAAAATCAAAATATATAATTGCTTGATGATTAATACAAATAGGAGCAAGCACATTTTTTGAACAAACTTTAAATCTTACCCAACTTTCTGCTTCATCATAAGTAGCTAAGGGAGAAGATTGGTTGATACCAGGCAAGTAAATATTATTAAATGTGATGGCTAAATTATTTCCGGTTATTGTCTTCGTATATGGGTATTCAGCGTCTAATATCTCAACGGTGGATGGATCAAGATTTGCATCAAGTTTTACCGCCACCTGAACATTTTGGGCTGGTGTGGTTCCCTCATTAAAAAACTTCACTTTATAAATTATTTCATTAGGGTTTCCCGTTGCTCTAGGTGGATTTGTATAATCATATGGTGAAGTATAAAAACAGTCTCTGTCTGCTGTAATACTATTCGGATCATAAGGATTGAAGCAACGGTATAATTGAATTTATTTATTTCACTACAAAATTTTGCTCCTACATTAATATCAGAATTTACAGGACCAAGGGCTTTAAAGGTATATAAATTACTCCAGTTTCTCCTGGAAGAAGTGAATTATATTCCCACGTAATTTCTCTATTATACAACCGATCATTAAAAGTGGTATTTGATTTATAAGTAAACCAGGAATTACTATTGTCAATAATAGCACCCTCCATGACAACTTGATTAGTATTATAATAAAATTTCACATTTATACATCCGCTTCTATCATTTTGAGGTCTGAAAACCTTCAATAGATAATAATTGGCTGCTACATTACTTGGATTCCAACTGATTGCTACATGCGGATCTGTTGGAAAATTATATACAAGGTCAACTTTTATTCCTGAAAAACTTCCTGAATTACCAGTAAAAGATGGTGGCTGACCACCATAGGAATTTAACACAAATGATTTCGCGGTATAGCCAGCAGCTCCAATGGTATTATATTGACGAACAGGAGATTTTTGAGTGCTGAAAAAACCATCACCCAAAAGATAGAAAAAATTGGCACCACTTGGGGCACCGTTAGTAGTAAGTTCCATTACGCCATCACCACCCGGAACAGGACTGAAAGTGACTTGGCAATTAGCCATATGTGCTCCCAAAAATAGAAGGAATAAACTTCCAAGAATTAAATTTTTAAATTTCGCATCTTTAAAAAGTTTGAATATGTACTTAAAGATTGTCAAAGATACAATACAAATTTTACATAACGTGACATCCAAAATGAAAAAAAATTATTATGACACTTTTGACGCATACTTTATACTATTGTATTTGACCTGTGGTAGCTTTTTTAAATTTTTTATGATTTGACCTTTATAAACACATAGCATTTATTTATAATATTTAAAATATTGATATTATATAAAATGTATTAAATGACAAGCGTTAAATGTATGATCGTAGTCAGGTTGAAATGTTATTATTAAATAAGTTCTAAAATAAATTTTATTTTTATGTCACGTTTTGTCACTTTTATCTTTTTACTAGCGAAATAAGATAAAAATTGTTTCAAATGCTTTATTCCGGTTCCTCTAACATGTATGTAAAATGCTTATACAATATTTTAGCACTGAGACAAATAATATGTAAACATGCAAAACGGACAATTTTCAAAAGGAAAGATTCAGAAAGAATCAGGGACAGAATTTCCTGAAGCACCAGCACAAAATTTTGGCCTAAAAAAAGACGAGTTTGTCGCAATGACAACTTCTTTAAAATTGGGTGATGAACATCTCTTTGAAAGGGTCGTTTGTCACATTTTATGACTGTATTGCTTATCTGGTCACCAATTTTAAATGATCGTGAGACTGCATATGATATTACCATGGATACACTTATTACATTCAGGTCTAAATTGATCCATGACAAAATCTTGCTAGCGTAAACTCAGGTATTTATTTACTAAAATGGCCTCACAACTATATTTAAAGATAAATTTGACAGAATCAAAACTTAAAAACATATTGATGGACGTAGGAGTCGAGGAAGAATATCATGAACAAAGATTTAATAGTCTCGAAGCTGCCTGGGCCACTTTAGAAACTAAAGAAAAAAACTTTTGCAATGTTATTATTATGATGATATTGCACTAAAAGATATAGCATATCAAACAAATACAAATGAAGCAACTTTACGAAAGAAAAAACAAAGAGCTATAGAAAAACTCCGTAAATTATTTTTTAATGTGTATAATTTTTAAAAAATGAATAATTCAAACAACGAAACCTCAAATCCAACCGATAGCAACATTGTCACATATCTGGTAGAAAAGGATCTGAAAGATAAATATAAAAAATACTGAAAAACGAATACAATTTAGAACGTGTAATTCAAAATCCACCAGACTCAAATATCTGGTATTTATGAAGTATGCTGCTGTTTTTATATTTGTAACGGGAGCCATCCTGGTATATAACAACTATAATACAAATACTGTAGAGCGCTTTGCCCTCGCTAAAATAAAAGAGTCAACTGTATTGGGCGACCAAACGGTGATGCGCAAAGACAATACAATTAGTGAATTATTAAGGATAGACGCTAATTATGCATTTGTTAATAACAATTTTGCCAAGCAACAGAATGTTTTGAAAAATTGGCAATCACCTCCGAATTGACAGATATAGATAATTTTTATCTTGGTGTATCTTATCTCAAAATGGAAAAACCACAACCTAAAAAAAAGCCAGAAACACTGAAAAAACTAAACTCAGGCAATGCTTTTAAAGAAGAAGTAATGTGGTTTTTGGGCCTTGCCTATACGGTAGAACAATAACATTCCTGAAGCCAGAAAACCTTACACGAGATAGTAGAAAAAAGACTTTTCAATATAAAAATGCCAGCTTTGTTGGAAAAACTTAAGTAATTAACTAAATATTAAATTGAACCATCTGACCAAAATTTACAACCTTTAAGTTTATTATACGTATATTTCATTTCTCACATTTCAACATAATGTTGCTCTAAGGAAAGCACCGTGAATAGTAGCATTGGGGCAATCAACAACAAATCCATTATTATAAAGCTTGGCTTTTTTTCTAAAATGAATTTTCTGAATAGAGTTCAGGTTAAAAATGTCCCATCCGCTATTAGACAAAATCTCCATGGAATATTTTTCAGGTATCAAAGATTTGCCATAAAAGCTTTTAATATTTGTGTATTAAGATTCATTTTTAATTATTTTTGATGGTGTTCAAAAATTAAAATACAGAACCTATTTAGATTGTTGTCTAAATATTTAACTTTTTATACATAACAAAATTATTAGCCTATTATATTAACCAAAAGTTAATAAATAAATTCTTTTAATAATCCCCAATACTGAGTGCTAATCTTTAAGGACCTTTTCGGTTTAAGATATTTATTCAAAACTCAAGTGTCTTTTTGCTCGTATGATCTCATTTTCTTTTTACAAAACCATGACCTTCGCCAGGGTAAAGAATATATTCTACATTCCGTTTTTCTTTACGCCTGCGACAATTTCATCGCTTTCAGCCTGTAGGACACGAACATCATTGGCTCCCTGGAAAACAAGTAGTGGCTTATTGATCTTTTGGTAATTAAATAACGGTGAGATGCTTTTAAGTCTAATGCTGTCTGCCGTATATGGGTCACCCATCTCATCATAAAGTGCTTTCTGAACGATTCCCAGTATGGAGGTATACTTTAAGTGTTCGCATCCAGTTGGCCACACCAAAAAGATTGACACCGACTTTAAATTCTTCAGGATGAAAAGCAAGCGCACCGAGCACCATACATCCGCCATAGCTGCCACCGTAAATGCCAATGGCAGAAGTGTCAATATATTCTTGTTGCTGCAACCATTTTTTACCCCAGATACAATCTTTAAGATCACCATTAGAATGGTCTTTATTGTCCATTTTATAGAATGACTTACGATATCGCTTGCTACCGCGATTGTTTACAGCAAGCACGGCATATCCATGGTTGACCAGATATTGTATATCATTGCTGAAACCTACACGACTTTGGCCACCTGGTCCGCCATGCACCCATATCAGAGCTCCGGCCTTGTTGTTTTTGTCTGCCTGTTGAGGTTTATAATAGATAGCTGGTATTTCAGTACCATCAAATGAAGTAAACCGCACCACTTCTGCTTTTACCAGATCTTTTTCATCTATTTCAGCATTTAATGTATTGGTAAGTTTTTTTAGTGATTTTGAATCTACATTATAAAGATATGTTGCGTGGACCAGTGCTTTCAATTGATGCTTAGCAGCATGTTTTCAGTGGGAGATATCGTAACGCCAAGTACATCGCCATCTTTCTATAGTGGAAACCACCGGTTTTCCAATAGCATGATCAAAAAGCAGGATCTTTGCCATCATTATTGATAAACAGGTGCGGTATTTTTCATTCTCGCTGAGACTCATGCCTGCTACATCCCATTTATCTTCAAAGATCTTCTCTGTTTACCACTGTTATTATGTAGTTTTACCAAATAAACTAAATTCACTACCGTCGTTGGTTGTAAAATACATGATACTGTCATTTTTTTTCAAAGGCACTACTGACCAAGATGCTTCATTTTACTACGGATTTTTTTTAGAATTTTATTTGTTCTGTCGTAAATATATAATTCATTTTTATCGGTAGTGAGACTTCTTTGTCATGAGAAGAAAACGTTCTGGTATGACCGATCAATGACACATCATAACTGGAGTCATTCTGATATATCGCGTTGGATTCCAGGTTGCTACATCCATTTCTCCAGAGGTCAAAATATTTTACATTTCTTTTGTTGCTGCTGATGTAACATTGCTTTTTTTTATCGTCACTCCAACCGAGAAACGATTGGCACCATTGGGCACAGCGATACGTCCCTAACTATGGTATCATTTTACCGGCCAGATACAAATGACTGTTTTCGTCGCCACCATTGTCTGAAGAATACATATAAAATTGGTTCCCGGATATACCTTACAGCAAAACAAGCATCTTTATTTGACTTTTGTCAACATAGTAACAGATGTATCTGCAATATTTAATTCACCTAGATTATAGATGTCCATTATATTAGTGCCAATAAGTATTTTACTTTCGTCTTCGTTAAATCTGAACCGTAAATATCCTCATTGTCGTA
>JADKGD010000045.1 GCA_016717145.1 Saprospiraceae bacterium
GTCATTGTGATGAATAAAGGCACATCTTTGAAAACAAAATTTTGTATATTTTGTTTCTGTTGATTTTCAGCACTGTATTTTTATACATGATGGCTGGGATGCTTTTTCATCATAATAAGCTACTTTCTCCCGCATCATTTACGGCAAAAACATTAGAACCATCAAAGGTGGTCACTTTGTGTGTCACCAGATCGATCAGATATCTGATTCATATCATGAAAAGCACAGAAATTTTTAGCCGGAGTCAACACAAAATTGATGGTCTGCGAAAACGATTGGTAAAAATATTTTTTCCTTCATTTGAATAAATCCTTAAGATAGAAGGAGCATTTTCATAATTGCCGATAAGGTCAGAAAGCCGCACTGACGGATTTTAAACACGCCGTTTCCATCGCTTTCGCAGTTTTTCTATTTCTATGTTACTACCTGTAATTGCCGATTCATTTTATATGAGGTCTCTCCAAAGACTGTTGAAAAAAAATGTCCGCATTTGTTGAGGTGCTAGCCAAAAGTATTAACGGTGTAAAAGCAATTAGGAACAATTCTAATGCCAAAGTTGGTTTCACTCCGAGCGGTTATGTTGAAAACTTGGTCATCGTACATTTTGTATAAAGGTACACGTTTTTGTATGAATCGGGTTAAACTCTACATAATTTCTATAATGGTTTTGAGGCAGCGACAAAAAAAACCAAGTCAGCTTTGGAATTGACAGTAAGATAAAAGTATCCGGAAAAAAGCTGCTCTTTATCTTTGAAACCCGATACAATAGTTTTGAGCATGCCCTCAGTTATGGCAAATTGTTACACGACATACTTCGTTTTATAATCGGTTCATTCGTTACACCACCGGCAACGAAAGATACCCCTTTGTAAGTATTATCATCTTCAAATACTACATCGCTGTAATCAGTCATCACAACATTATACAACGTATCGCGCTCTACCGGCTTCCTCCCTACCCTTCTGATCATGGCGACCAGTTGTTCTGTAATTATTGATGGCCCCTGTTCTTCCGAACCGGCCATGGAGTAGATCTTTGTGGTATCATCGATCGTGCCATCTATGTCATCTACACCAAGGCCAGGGTTAATTGTGGCTTAATCAAACCGATCATGGGCACAATAGGATTTGATGATCAAAATTATCCAGATATATCTTGAGATGGCATAGTTGCAAATCTTCCGATTACTGTTGTCTCGGACAGATGAGACATCTGATTGTCCTGATTCCTGAATTTGAGCGGTATGAAGGTCTGAAAGCCACCTGTCTTATCCTGAAGTTGACGTAACTGATCCATATGATCGACTCTATGCCAATATTTTCTATATGGCCGTACAGCATCGTCGCATTGGATTTACCACCCAGTTCGTGCCACACTTCATGGATGCGCAACCATTGTGCTCCACTACACTTGCCTCCGGCTATTTGTCCCCTGATCTCCGGATGAAAATTTCTGCACCACCGCCAGGCATAGAGTCAAGACCCGCTTCCATCAATGATTTGCATGCCTTCTTCATAACTTAGCTATCTTTCTTAAATATGTAATGGTATTCTACAGGGGTGAGTGCTTTGATGTGCAATTCAGGTCTGTGGGCCTTGATCGCCCTGAACAAATCTGCATAAAATTTTACATCGTATTGTGGCAATACACCACCAACAATATGAACTTCAGTAACAGGTTGATCATCATACTACGCACAATTTCCATAATGTCATCCATGGTATATTCCCAGCCTTCTTCACGCTTTTTAATCAGTCGCGAGTATGAACAGAAACTACATGTGTACAAACATATATTAGTGGGTTCGATATGAAAATTCCGGTTAAAGTATGTTGTATCTCCATGTTTGGATTCCCGTACATGGTTAGCCAAAGTGCCCAAAAAATCAAGGCTTCCTTTTTCAAAAAGCACCAAAGCATCTTCGTTGCTTATCCTTTGGGTGTCCATTACTTTTTGTGCTATTTCCTTTAGATCACCTGAAAGCATCTTGTCTTTCAGTAAAAGGTCGATATCCTGATTTGAAGCCATGTCTTATATTACGTTTCATTAAAAACAAACAAAATTAAAATTTGATGCATAAATCAACGTTTTTATTCAATAATCCTTTTACTTTACCATTCAAAGTGATGATTCAGAGATGCTGTCTATTTAATCCCTATATACAATCAGGACGTTCGGCCTTGGTCTACACCTTGGCAAAACAGTGTAACAAATTGAATATCAATTATCAAATCTTATGTTTTGATGATTTATCCGAAGAAAAATACAAACAAAAAACAGGGACTGGCATTTTAAAGTAAATATCAATTATACTGAAATGTCAGAAAATTTAGGCAGAAGCAAAATAAGAAACTGGCTTGGAAAAGCAGCATATTTTGAATATATCCTATTTCTGGATGGCGATTCTACCATCAAATCTAAAGATTTTATAAAAATTATATTGCTGCATTACCAACAGAAGCGGTTATATACGGAGGTCTAAATACGCAACAAAAAAACCAACAAATACTAAAAAATATTGCACTGGCTTTTACGGTACTAAGCGTGAAGCCTTATCGGCCAAAAAACGAAATAAAGACCCATATCTCAATTTTCAATCCAATAACTTTCTGATGCCTGAACGTATGTTTAAAGAAAATTTATTTGACGAATCGGTCATTGGCTATGGATACGAGGACTTGTTGTATGCTTTTTCGCTTGAAAAAAAATCAATTAAAATCCGGCATATCGACAATGCTGTCATACATGACGGCCTTAAACTGCTCATATTTTTATTCGTAAAACAGAAAACGCAATAACAAATCTGGCTTTACTTTTCAACAAAAAATCCACCAACCCGGCTTATCAGAAAATATATTTTTCTTGAAGAATATGGATTGATATCATCTTTTGAATGGATGTATAAAAAATGGAAAATAATATTAAAAAAAATATATGTTGTCAGCCAGTCCATCTATAGCTTTGTTTAATCTCTGGAAACTGTATCTCTTTATCAATTTATTACATAAAAAATAACCAAACCAGGATCTCAAATATTACCTCATTTGTCTGTCAATGACACTATCATTGTGCTATTCTGCAAAGAAAAAAAATCAATTGCCATCGGAGTACCCGGCACCAGGATTGAAGTGTATGATAAGGAAATGCTCAATATCATCGATTCCAATGCGGTCTTTGAAATTTTGGCCGATGGATTCAAATGGTCGGAAGGTCCGTTTTGGCTGGAAAACGAACAAAAAGTTATTTTTACGGATGTACCTGAAAATACAATATTTTCATGGGACTCCATTCACGGCAAACAAACATATCTGAAACCATCCGGATATACCATCATAAACAAAAAAGGTGGTACAGAAGGTGCCAATGTCTGATGCTGGATGCATCCGAAACTTAATTCTTTTG
Organism: Saprospiraceae bacterium; assembly: GCA_016717145.1. Classification (GTDB taxonomy): domain Bacteria; phylum Bacteroidota; class Bacteroidia; order Chitinophagales; family Saprospiraceae; genus OLB9. The sequence continues at coordinate 3,403 of JADKGD010000045.1, forward strand.
CCAGCATGGCAACAGAGCTGTTGCCAAAATGCTCTGCCGCTTAGTACCCGAAGATTCTTTTTATTTCTGCCATTTCCAATATAAAGGCAAAAAAATTTAACAGCCCCAATGACCTCTTTATAAAAAAAGACGGAGATATATTTTTTACCGATCCTCCATATGGCTTACCCGGACAAGATCAGGACAGCATCAAGGAACTGTCCTTCAATGGTATATTCAGACTTAAAAATGATGGTACTGTGACCTTACTTGACAGCACACTTAGCAAACCAAATGGCATTACCTTCTCAGCCGATGAAAAGTTTATGTATGTGGCAAATTCAGATCCCCGAAAAGCTTTATGGCGTAAGTATACCCTTTTGACGAACAAAAAATATTGTATCGACCAGTTTGTTTGCAGATGTCACCCATCTGGTATCCACTTTTAGGAGGACTGCCTGATGGTATGAAGATAGGAAACAATGGTTATATCTTCGCTACAGGTCCCGGAGGCGTATTGGTTTATAGCCAGGATAGCCGGCATCTTGGCACCATTATGACTGGTCAGGCAACCGCCAATTGTGCCCTGGACAAAGATGAAAAATACCTGTATATGACCGCACACAGTTTTTGATGCGTGTACCTTTGAAAAAATTAAAATACTTCCGAGGGGAACGAATCAACCCTTCTTATTATCTATATGGTATTGATCACTGTTAAATTCAATTCCATGTTTTCTAAAATGATATTTTCGCTGATTTTTTGCGCATTCCTGCTCGGTCATGTACAAGCACAGAATTTCAGAATTATAGGCAATACTGATGTTTGTTTGGGTTGTGAAAATTATTTTCCCAATATAACTTTTTCAGGGAGGAGTAGAGTTTAGTGTCGATGTGACCGGTCCTGATTCGACGTGTGCATTTACAACCATGGATTATAATACAGAGCTTTTGCAATTTGTTATAAGTGTTATGGTACGTATAAAGTTGTTGCAAATTATTATGGAAATAGTGGCCAGATTTACAGTGATTCATTATTGGTAATCGTTCATCCCAATCTGCCTATAGAAATCTTCCCAAAAGACCCCTTATCATGTTCTGCAGACAATGGAGAAAAATGCGCCAAAGCGTGCGCCGGATCAACGCTCACTTATGGCTTTATCAATCCCAATAGTTCTTTTCCACCACAACCACCATTAAGCATCAGCGTAACCGGAGCTGCATCCTATAGTATCAATTATCAGGCATCAGAAATTACAGTTACCTGGGGAAATGGTGGCTCAGGAAGTATCACGGCTGTAAGTTTTAGCGGTAGCACCAAGTGTATAAGTGAAGGTTCTATATGTATTGAAATCCTCAAAGATATCGATGTAGATTTTACCATTCCTATTTGTGAAAACACAACTTCTACCTACACCACTGATGATTGCGGGTTTTTTTAAATGGAAGGTACTGGGCGACGGCACTATAAAAGTGGAGGTCAAAGTACAGATAAATTTATCACCATCGATTGGGGCAAAGGACCATTAGGTATCGTAGAACTTGAAGTATCCGGTTGTAACTTTGACTTATGTCCTAAAAAAGCAATTTATAATATCCCGATAATATCAGAGGATGCTCACATTGCCGGACAAACAATAGTTTGTAAAATACTAAAGAAATATATACCATTCAAAATATGGTGCCACTGATTATCAATGGACTGCAACAGGTGGTATGATTACCGCCGGACAGGGATCAAATACGATTATCATCGAATGGCTCTCAGGCAACGAAGGTACTATCAATGTGGCATACAATAATTGTTATCTTAAATGTGGCGGATCTGACGAACTTAAAGTATTTCTTAAAAGTAAATACAAACTGCTATTGGACAATGATCAGATTTGTTCCGGTGATTTGGCAGTTGCTACCGCTTATAATGAAAACAATGTTCCTGTAATCATCGAAAAATGGGAAATAAAGGATGAAAATGGCAACCTGTTAAGCACAGAAACCAATAAGGCAAACATTCAATATGTGGTTCCGAATGGTATTTCAAAATTAAAAATTACAACAACATCCCAAACATATTGTGATGCCATTCAATCAAAAGAAGCTTATGTCTTACCCAAATCTTTATTACCAAAAGGTATAAAAGGCGAAAAAGCCATCGGTAAAGGCAATGACAATTTGTACGAAGCAGAAAGTAATATGGATGAAGTAAAATATACCTGGAAAAGAATTGATGGCAATATCACAAAACACAAAGTGAGATCGTGTTCTTGTACAATGGACAACTGATGGGCCATATAAGGCTGAGTTGCAACAGTTGGACCTATCGGGCTTGTATTGTTTGTCACCAGCAATAGGTGTTAGTCCACAAAAATATCAACCATTACGTTTATTGGCAAAGACGAATCCTGTATTTATGACGAATACGTGCTGGAAGCTACATATTACGAATCATTGACATATGATTGGACAATTTCACCTTCTGACGCGGCCACCATTATCAAGGGAGAAAACGGTAAAGTTTCCTTGCAATTGAGCAAGGTTGGGACACATTCTATCATACTTACCAGTTGTTCAGGCGTGTATTCAAAAAGTGTAACCGTATACGCCTTACCTGAACCGGTCGTTATACATCCGACTTTCCTATGTGAAGGCCAGACCGCTAAAGTTGAAACCAATACAAATTACCAATCCTATAAATGGAAGTCATCAATAGGTCTCAATGTTTCTGTTTTGGACAAACCATTTTTATATCCGGATACCTACACTTGTGAGGTAACAGACGTAAAAGGATGTAAAGGTGTCACCAGTTTTACCATGTCTGAATTACCAAAACCCAATATCAGTCTGTCCACACCGGACAATACAGACGTTTGTCTGACCGATCCAAGCCCTGCCTATCCTAAACTGTTCGCCTTGGATGCAGAAGACGGTTAAACATACAACTGGAGTAAAATTACATAGACATTGGTGTTACAACAAATACATATATACCTACTGATATTGGTTTATATTTTGTCTCCGTTGTAGATGCTTTTGGATGCAACAATTCTTCTGATGGCATCGGTGTTTATGATGTTTGTGACCCAATCAATCCGCCTGCACCTGATACCATTAGTTTTTGCGCTTCTACAATCGGAACAGTTGGCTTTGGATTTTCTAATAATGATTGTAATACTGTAAAATTTACGAGTACTGCATCCGGAATTATTCCCAATAGCCACGAATGGGTTTTTGATGATAATAAGTCCGCTTCAAATTACAGTAATGATGCCAATCCGGTGCATGACTTCAGTAATGCAGGCTACTTCAAAGTGACCCATGTAGTATCTGTTGATGATTCAAATAATCCCGGAGTAGCATGCGAAAAATTTATCACGCAGGTCGTAGAAATTCCAGTTAAAGCTGATTTCGATTTTAACAATGGTTGTCAGGGTGAATTAATTAATTTTTATGACCGTTCAACTTTTATTCCGGGCAATGATATTACAAGCTGGTCCTGGGATTTTGGAGATCCGGGCAGTGGTGCGGACAATTCTGCAACAGTACCTGACCCTGTACATATTTTTGCTTCAGAAGGCACATATACCATAAAACTAACCATTTCAAACGGAAGTTGTACGGATGAATTAATCAAAACAATTACGCTACATCCGCAACCAAAAGGCAACATCCTTGCATTGGAAGCTTTGTGTGAAAAAGAAACAACTTTATTTACCATTGATTCTCTAAAAACGATCCTTTCTGTCAAGTGGAATTATGATGATGTGTCATCCGGTTCCATCAATATTCAACAGGCTATTGAGGCACACCACAATTTCATCAATGCCGGTTTATATACTGTTACAGCTGATCTTGAATCAATATTCGGTTGCAAAACCACATGGACCAAAGCCTTAGATATTAAAACGAATTCACTGGTTGGCAATATACAAAGTTCATTGGGAAATGAATTTTGTGAAGGTGGAACGACACAATTATATGCTCCTTTGGGAGGTGTAAAATGGCATTGGACAAATGAAGCGTCTACATTAAAAATTGATACAAAAATTTCAGGCATTTATGAAGTTACGGTAACTGATGTTAACGGTTGTAATTACAAGCCTGATGCGTTGATAGTCAATGTGCTTCCTGCTCCTAAATCATCTATCACATCGGAAGTTGTCTTTGATGAAACCTCTACCCTGTATTTTGGAAATAAGGTATCCTTTTGTCAGGGAAGTGATTTTAATATTTCAGTACCGCTTTCTTCTGACCTTTCCTACAAATGGCAAAATAACAGCACAAATAGCAGTTTAAACTTTACCGAAGCCAATGGCAGCCAATTGGTTGTGGGCAGCTATAATTTTAGTGTCGAATTAAAAAACAATACAACTGGTTGTACAAACATCATAGGCCCTGTCGAAGTAAAAGTAAATGGCCTGCCGTCGGGCATTCAAATTAAAACAAACAGCAATGGCTTGCTTTGTGAAGGCCAAAACCATACTTTTGAAGTCGCCAATCCAATGTCTGATGTAAAGTACACCTGGAATACCGGTAAAAAAACAGCAGCCATTACGACAAATTTACCCGGTAAATATTTTGTAAAAGCAAAGATATCAATGGCTGTCAAGGGCTTAGTAACGTCCTCGAAATCATTGCCGGACCCGATGTTTCACTGTGCCACCAGGATGTTTTGAACGCTGTGCTCCTGATACACTTTGTTTTCCTGGCATATCTGGTGTAAGCTCCTATAATTGGCTAAAAATGGGGTGACAATACCTTCCAACCAAGGTGGAAATACCCCTTACATTATTCTCAATGAGAGTGCAAGTTATACGCTGGAACTGACGGGTTCGAATGGATGTAAAAAATACTTCAGAACCATTGTCATTAACGCTAAATCAGGCAATAGGGAATATAAGGATCAGATCGTTTTCTGATGTTAATGCAAATAATGTGATTGATGGCGGGGACACTTTACTCCAAAATGTAGACCTGACAGTAGGTGGCTATACCCTGTTTGATCAACCCGGCATCAGTAACTTTTCGGTACCATATGGTAGTTACATCGTCGCCTTTAATGAATCGTGGATACCCGAAGGCGCAAAGGCCATAATAGACAGCCTGACAGCAAATATAAGAAGCTGCAATGATAGCCTGTTTGTCGATTTACTCCTCGGATTTAATTGTTTTGCAAAAATACGACAGAAAATCATAACATTTGTTTTGGAAAACATATGAATTGGAAGGCAATGTATACCTAAAGGATACGACTATTGTGCTGGCCAAAATGAATCCATCCGGATGTATTGATACAACAAGACATATCGTTAAGTTTACCAATGAAATAGCCTTTTCCTTAAATGCTACATATAGTTGTCCGAATAAAAATGATGCAAATATAGGTCTCGAACTATTGTCCAGTGACACTTATAAGTATTACATAAATGGAGCAGAGGCTGAATTAACAGGAGCATCTTTCAAAAATTTTGGTGCTGGCAATTACCTTATTGAAATAGTCGACCAGTACGGATGTAAAGCTTCTGAAAGTATTCAAATCATTGACAAACAAGCAGTTGAATACGAACTGGTAGCTAACGATATTTCATGTATCGATGGTTTCACTGTATTAAAAGTCAAACTTAAAAATTATACTGAATCTCAGGTGACTATCAAATGGAGCAATGGTATTTCAGGTGTTGAAAACAAAATCACTTCCGGTGGAAATTATACTGTAGAAATTTCCAATGGATGTACCAATATCTCTGAACCATTCGATATAAAAGGCCCTGTATCTACTAACTTGTTTAAAAAATACATAGTATGCTCCGGAAATAAACTGGACTTACTGGACAAAACTTTTTCAAGAGATACAATAGTTTACAGAACAGTCGTGAATGCTCTGGGTTGTGTTGATTCGACCACATATGACCTGCAATTTGGTCAGAAATTTAATTATATCCTGGATATCACCGGCTCATGTCCTGACAAAAATGATGGAAAGATATTTATAGATATGAAAACACAAAGGTGAATTTACATACTATATAAACGAACAGTTGTACGCATTACAATCAGGCTTTGTCAATGGTTTAAAACCAGATGATTACATCTTAAAAATTAAAGATAAAATCGGTTGCGAACAAAAGATAGATATCTCCTTAGAAGAAAAAGAAGCCGTTGCATACCAAATACTCAAAGAGGATATTTCTTGTTTTAAAGGTTATGCAGCCCTTAAGATAGACCTCAAAAATTATGAAGAAAATGATGTCGAAATTTCATGGAGCAATGGTGCTATAGGTGTAAACAATCAGGTGACTGATGCAGGAAGTATGACAGTAAATATATCCAACGGATGCAATACCATCAATGAATCGTTTAATATTGGGACCACAGACAGAGCACCGGCATTTTTATTACCCAATATAGTGAATCCCGATCTGAGCGGCAATAATGATGTGATTGACATTCAACGTACAGATTTTAGATCAGGTACTATCAAATCATTTAATGTATTTGAGCGTGGTGGCAGAATGGTACATTCGGGCAAAAACCTATCGTGGAATGTCGGAGGAAATGCGCTACCACAAGGTTTATATTATTATACGATTGAAGCCGAAGTTGATGTATGCGGTACACTTAAAAATATTAAAAAAACAGGCTCATTCGCCATATTGCGGTAAAATAATAGTTTTTGGTACTTTGATAAAGCCGCTAGCTATTTTAGCTGGTGGCTTTTTTGTTATGGCACAATAATTGAACTACTAATTGTAATGAACAATCAACATGAATTTCAGTAAATTAACTTCTCTTCTAAAATTGATTCTTCTAAAATTGGTAGAAGAAATAGAGCGTCGAATTAATGAAAAAAACGGCGTCGACGGTAAGGATGGATTTACCAGTTCGTTGTACACATCGCTCAAGTTTATTGTGCTGGATCAGGTAGATGATATAGTAGATCAGACGGTTGCGTATACTAAAAAACAAATCGATGACCTCGCCAATATAATAGTTTCAAAAACATCAATTATACTATCCTCATTGGTGTACATCTTAATATTTGTAGGCATTATATTTTTAACCTATATGTTTTTTGCTATAAGTTTAGCGCTTTTTCTGGGCGACATGTTCAGCAGTAACTATATTGGATTTCTTATTGTCGGTGGCATCAATGTGTTGATTCTCATTATGTTGCATTTTTGGGGTAAAAAAGCAATTGCCGGAAGTATCCAAAAACAGCTATCCAAAATAGTCTCTAATAAATCTCTACCTGAGTAATTAAAGTTTCTTTAGCTGCTTCATTTATGATGTTGATGATTTTGTCTTTTCCCATAAGTAATTCTTTTTTTAGTGGAGCAGAAGTAAGATAAACTTTCAATACGCCATCTTTAAAATATATTTTGTGTATATCCTGAAATGATTGGCCCCATCTCCTTTTTCCAGATGTCTTGTATTTGTGCTGTGTGGTACCCTTTAGATACCTTGTTATCTTTGGCTATATACTCGCTCAGCACTTCTTTGATACTCTTGTCATTATGCCTTGACATAAAATTTATATTATTTTTTTTTAATTTATTGTATATGCGCGAAACCATTTTCGATCGTAAAGATACTATATTCTGTTTTTAGTTCGTCCAATATGATTTTTATTCGATCTTCATTTGTGTCAGTAATAAAAACCTGTCCAAAGTTATTATCCTTCAAAAGTGCCAACAAATGTTTTACGCGATGCTGATCCAATTTATCAAAAATATCATCCAGTAAAAGTATTGGTTTTTTACCGGAGTTGATTTCAAGCAATTTATATTGTGTCAATTTTAAAGATAAAACAAAGGATTTCAGCTGACCCTGAGATGCAAAATTTTTGAGAGGCTCGCCATTCATACTAAAAATCAGATCGTCTTTATGTACACCACTTGTTGTTCTGGTTAGCATCCTATCCTTGTGCTCATTGGTCTTCATCAATATTTCCAGATCGTAATCTTTTAATTGGCTTTGGTATGTTATTGCACAATTTTCCCGTCTACCTGAAATGTCTGCATAAGTATCTTCAAAAATCTGTTTCATTTGTCCTATTTGCGCCGCACGTCGTTCATATATTCGCTGTGCCGGTGCATACATACCATTGCTTACAGATTCCAGAAGTAAAGCATCAAAATACCGCAGATCGGCAAAAGACTTTAAAAGTGCGTTCCGTTGCTTAAGCAAATTGCCGTATAAAATCAAGTCTTCAAGGTATTGTCTATCCGTCTGAACAATGGTATTATTTAAAAAATTTCGTCGTTCTTCACTGCCTTCCAACATCATCTGGATATCCGCAGGTGCAATGATGACACACAAAAAACGTCCTACATGTTCGCCTATTTTACTCAGTTTTTTGCCCGATACTTCTATTTCCTTTCTGACATTTGATTGAGATTTTATAACCACAATTTCAGTATCAGTTTCAGTATCAAATACAGCTTCAAGTCTAAAAAAGTCCTTATCCTCCATAATGATAAACCTGTCACCATTTGAGAAATAACTTTTACCCAGACAGAGATAATAGATCGCATCGAGAATATTGGTTTTGCCCATTCCATTCATCCCAACAAAAGCATTGACTTTATTATGGAAATTCAGTTGTCCGGATTCGTAATTGCGAAAATGGGTTAGTTTAAGTGATTTTAGTATCAAATGAAGAATATCTAATTAAAAGACAAAGATAAAAGAATTTGGCACCAATCACTTATTGGACAATTTGATTGCCAGCTCATCCAAATAATCAAGCTGCAATTGCTGAATGTCCAATAATCGTTTATTTTGATGAACGATGAGATGATCGATTTTTTCATGCAACAAACGAATCTCCAGTTCCGCTTTTAAATTAATTTTATAATCGTGTTCACTTCTTTGCCCTGTCTTTCTCTTCTTGTCTGTTCTGACTCATCATGATAATCGGTGCCTGAATGGCTGCCAGACAAGATAGGATCAAATTTAATAATATAAATGGATAAGGGTCAAATGGTTGCCATAACAGCACCCAGATATTTATGGCTATCCAAATGAGGATAAACGAAAAGAAGAAGATGATAAAGGTCCAGCTTCCTCCAAATGATGCTATTTTGTCTGCAATCCGCTGGCCTAAAGTAAAAGTGCCTTCTATATCTGTTTCAATGTTTTGAGACAATAATAGGTTGGCATTCATAGCTTCGATAACATCTTTGTCGAGCTTATTTAATTCTTTGGTTTCTTTGCCTATAAGATCCTCCAGATATTTTGTCCTGTAGCTATTCAGGGCTTCATGGCTGATATAATGTTTGTTGGTGATAGTCGGGAAGTCGTTTTTGATTAAAGCAGCCAATTGTGGTCTGATAGAAGCAAAAATCAATAAATCATCATCTGATAATTCTTTTTTTGTAATAAAACAAGTTTGAATTGACATGCTTTTTTTTAATTAATGAGATAATGGCGAAGTTATAAAAATAATCAATCTTATTTTAATCTTCTGTATTCCATATATTTAAAAAGTTCGCCACCTATTTGTTAAACCCGCTATTATAGGCTGTTAATTTTCCTTCAACTCCGATGGTCGCAGTTTGCAACTGCGATTCCATATTTTACTAATTTACATTTCATAATAAACTATCAATAATTACAGACTATAACCGAAACCATAAATAATAAAACTGTTACCTTGCTAGGCTTAGGCTGTGCCTACGTCTTTGTGTTGCCAAATTTTCAATTTGAATTTGAAGAACTAAATCCATTAAATATCTGCTACATCTATGTCCAGTAATCTTTCTAATCCACTATAATTTCGTTGAGTACTGTACATCCAATCTTCAGCCTTCATTTTTATTTTTTCAATTCGTAAATTTTATACCAATAGAAAAACGCTTCGGGGTTGGACTTTTTGAGTTTGTTCAACTTGTTATTGAGCGGTTCGTCGATTTGCCAATCTTTTAGTTGAAGTGGATTTTCAAACTTATCAATCGTTTTTGCATTGAAATGTATCAATGTCGAAAGATAAGCCGCCTTTGAAGCGTGGGCAATTGCTTTTTCAATGTGATAACTTTCAGAAAAAATAAAACTGTTGATTCGCCTAATACCATTTTGCAATTCTTCAAAATCGCCTTTGCCATCTGTTCCTCTGCTTATAATGCAAAGAGCCGTTTGATAAATATCTTCCAATACATCGCTTTCGTTTATTCCTTCGGAATTACGATAATCAATTTCGGTTTTTGCAAAACGATAAAACGTAGTTTTAATGGTATCCAAATCGGTTACCTTATCGAACAGATTTCCGATGTCGTAAAGTTGCTTAATGATTTCCATACTAATACTGTCGTCTTTTTTGAAATATGGAATACCTGTGGTGTTGGGTGCAAAAGCAGTGAGTTTATCGCCCAAAATATCTTCCAAACTTGGCACATTTACGCTCAATGGTTTGTCAATGATTGGAACAAAGTCCGATTGAATTGGCAATGAAATGAGGTTTACATAATTAACTTCCTCAAAATGAATGTCCAACAACACATATTCTTCGTCTTTATTGGTTTTATGCAAAGGCGTGTAGAAAAATTTGTAATGCTTCTTTTTGATTTTTGAAGTTGTGATTCGGTGTTGTAGCTCTTTCCTTAAAAATCCTTGTTCTTTTATGATTGCATCTAAAGCGCTTTCCAAATCTTTGATTTCATCCGAAAGAATAATGTCAATATCTATTGAAAGTCGTTTGGTTGAATTGAAATGCAACATTAAAGCCGTTCCTCCTTTGAAAACAAAGGACAGTTTTTGTTTTGCCAAGCCCTCCAACAGCAACAACGCACGGATAACTTTCTCTGCAAGGATTCTGTCCGCATTACGGTGTTGCTTTGACACTTGGCTTAGCCACTCGCTTGATATTTCATTTAAGTTTATCATCTATAAAACGGCAGTTAATTTTTATTGCTGCCATAAATTTGTAATCGTTTTTACAAATTGGTTCAGTTCTTCTTTCTTTCGTCTCCTGTCGGCATAGCGAAGCATTTTGCTTTGGTTAATGGTGTATTTGGCAAATGCTTCTTTAAAAATAGTTCGCTTTTCAGCACCTTGTTGAGCCGAAAAAATCACGTCATCACAAAAAATATCCACCAACATTTTTTCTATGGTTGCCGTTTCAACTTCTTTTATGTTTTGCGTTGGTGCTTCCGAAATAAGTGGTTTTATAACAAATATTTCTTTTTCATTCACTATGTATTTTTCTAAAATATCGTTGGTTGGCTTAATAAAAACTGATTTTTTTATTCCTCTCAAAAAATAAAAAGCCGAATTTGTTGTTTCTTTATCTGTTTCCACTAATAAAAAAAACCTGTCGGGTTGGTGTTGCATAAATTCATTTAAAACAGAAGTGTTCCAAACGCAAAAATTGGCATAAGGAAATTCTGCTTTCAGCTTTTTGAAAATAGATTTTGTTACCGATGAAATTTCGGGAATATATTTTCTTCCCTCGCCAAGTCTAAATTTCCCTCTGCCTATGCGTTGCAAAACGCCGTCTTGAACCAAGGTGTAAACACGCCAATTTATCGTAGTCGGTTTTATGTCCTTTTCGAATTGTTCATAAAAGCCAACAATATCCTTCTTTTCAAAAACAGCTTTGCTTTTGAAATGGTGTTTAATGCTGTCGGTATGTAGTTTGTCTGTTGCGATGACTTTCTAAAATTTTAAGCAAAGATACAAAATTCTATGAAACGGCAGCAAAATTAAAAAATTGCCAAAAATTAGAATTGTCTGGGGTTGGGAAACAGCCCTGCTAGGCTGCACCTTATTCTAAGTGATGCTTTAAAGTTTGACATTTGGTTAACATCTACAATCCAATCCATAGAGTTACCACTAACTAAGATTAAACAAAACAAATCTACCCTAAACTTTCGGGTTTTTAAAATATGAATCCGGAAATTGGAAAGATTTATCTAATTGACTCTGTATATTTGCCATGCTATGATTATTCACATGTACTTCTATTAATATAGTTTTAATCTGCTTTTTTGTGTGTCAAATGCCTAATGTCATTAAATGTTTTACGTTATGGGTAGTCAATGATGCCTTAATACATTCTTTTAATTCATCAATAGGAATTTTTTGATTGAGTTGAAACACAATTGCTCTGTTACCTTCAAACTGAAATTTGTTGTCATATAACAACCTGAAAGTGTCTACAAGCCGACTTGAGCATTGAAAATACATTGCATATTGGTCAGGGCTTTTTTCTTTCCAGTCCATTCGTAAGGTGCTACCGTTCTTCGTAACAAAACTTGGTTCGCCCCAATTTAATGTTTCTTCCAGTTCTTTTATACCTTTTGTTTCTTCTGCTGTTTCAATTACCAATTCTCTCAAAAATTGCATTTTATCCCGCACAACGAAAGGGTAATTGGCGAACACCATATCAACTTTTGGGTTTCTAATAATTTTCAACTTTCACATTTTTATTGGCGCAAAACTACATAAAAATCAATTCTACATCTGCTTGGTTTTGCTTTTTTTCTTCATAGGTTTCAAAGTCCATGGTAGGCTGTGCCTACGTCTAAGTGATGCCAAATTTTCAATTTGAAATTGAACTACTACGGCAATTAAATATCCATTAGATCTATATCTAATAAACTTTCCAATCCACTATCTGAAAGGTAAGGAAGTATGCTCCTGATCTGTCATATAATTGATATCCAGTATTCATATCCAACAAAATTATAGAAAATCAAACAATCAACCAAGCATCATGGCACAGCCATGGCAACACTGCGACGTAGGTGCAACCTACCTTTAGATTTGCATTTCCATTAATTTTATCATATTACATATATTATTATGTATTACATGGGGGGTCCAGGGGGGTGTTGAAAAGTATTAATTTTGTGGAAAAGTTGAGACAAAGTATGGCAAATTATGCAACCTACTAAGTATACCTTATTCGGCGTTTTAATCCACACTTTGCTCAAAAGGTTAAAAAGACAGATAGAAAATTAGGGTAAAACCCATTAACAAGGTAATCGTCCTTCACCTTTTACTCAACTTAAATTCGTCATTTCTTAATTTTTTAAAACCAGTTTTATTATGTTAAAGTTTACTATCGGGGCTGATATTTCTAAAGATAAAATCAATTTTGCTCTTCGTTTTTAAAATGACTATATTTTGGAGAAAGAAGTAGAAAATACAACATCTGCTTTAAATAAATTTATTAAGCAAGTTCAGTCATTGGTTAAGAGTTTAGCCAAAGAAAAAAAGTCTGAACATTCCTTTGAGTTTATCATGGAACATACGGGAATCTATAGCAATCTTCTTATTGAATGCCTGGCTGGACATAAGGTGACCATGTATGTTGTTGCTGGACTTGAAATCAAGAAAAGTACCGGGATCAGCAGGGGTAAAAATGACAAGATTGATGCTCAAAGAATTGCGGACTATGGGGTCAGATTTGCTGATAAATTAAAGCCTTATACCTTATGTGATCAGACGCTCACAGAACTTAAAGGGTTGAATACCAAAAGATCACAGCTTGTAAGAATCAAAGCTCAACTTACACAAGCCAGAGATGATAATAAAAAATTTCAAGGTAAAGAACTCCAAAAAAAGTTAGAAAAAATTAATAAGCAAATAGTGAATGAATTAGATGAAGCTATTGAGAAAATTGAAGCCGATATGTTGGAGTTAATAAAAAGCGATAAATCCATCTACGACAACTATAAGATCGCACAATCCGTACCGGGTGTTGGTAAAATCGTAGCGGTAGCATTCCTCTGTGCAACCCATAATTTCACAAAGTTTGGAAATATCCAAGGCATTAGGCAGTTATTGTGGTGTAGTGCCATTTGGAAAGGAATCAGGGGTACAAAGGAAAAGATAAGGTATCTCCCATTGCCAATAAGTCATTAAAAAACGCTGCTGCATCTGGGAGCAGTAGCTAGCATTAGCGGAAAAAATGCCTTTGCGGCCTATTACCAAAGAAAAATAACAGAGGATAAGAAAAATAAAATGCTTGCCATCAATAATGTCAGAAACAAAATAGTAAAAACGCTCTTCGCATGCATTAAAAATAAAATAAAATATAAAGCGGACTATTCGTTTTCATTTGCAGCCTAAAAATCAGGATGTGGATAACTCTGTGAATGGACCATGTACAACCGATTTCATCAACAACAAAAATATCAATTATGTATTAAAAAAATATCAATTAATGCTTGGTTAAACCATAGAAAACGACGAACTGGGTAACCTCAGGTGACCTGGTTATAAGATCAGATGGAACCCCTATTTAATCATTCTCCTATGTGTTTTCTGGAGCGGTCATGGGGATTTCATCTGTTTAAATTCCAAATGGTAAAGTTTAAAATGGTAGCAAATGATACCCAAGCGATGTATGGAACAAGCAGCCATGCTGCTGTTTTGGAGAATGTAGAGAAACTAAATATGGTTAGAATAATAGTTACTACCATTAAAATAATATCTGCTAATGCCAAGGCTGGTGAGTGAAGGTGAAAAAAGAAAATACTCCAACAAAAATTTAGAAATAGTTGTGTGGCAAATACTAAATAGGCGTTCCGTTTGTTTAGTTCAGTAGCTTTGTTATTTCAAATAATTCCCAACGAAATGCCCATCAGCAAGTACAATATGGTCCATACAGGTCCAAATAAATATGCAGGTGGATTCCAAGTTGGTTTTTGCACTTTATCAAACCAAAAGTTGTTGCTGGCACTGGCAAGCAGGCCACTAATAATTCCTACGCTTTCACACAAAATAATTGTGAAGATGAATTTCCAAACCGACGATAATTTTTGATTTGATTCCATGTATAAAGTTTACTATTTTGATTTTGAAGTAAGTGTTGGATATAATAGTGCTATTAACTGGGGTCGATCATGACAATGCGAGAAGCTAAGGAAGGAACAAAATTACTATGATACATTTCCATGTCTTGTATCATTTTATTTTGGTCTTTTGAATAGAATTATATGGATTGTTTTTTGAAGATAACGGTGGAAATAAAAGGGCTAATGATTGGTTGTGGGTGAAGTATTTATATATCCAATTGATAAAAACTATTAAACGATTTTTGAATCCTATTAATAAAAATAAATGCAAGGTCATCCAGATAAACCAAGCAAAAAAACCATGAAAGGTTAGTTTGGGTTTGGCCAAGTCAACTACGGCTTTGTTTCTACCCACCGTTGCCATACTACCTTTGTTAACATATTGAAATGGAAGTAAAGGTTTGTTTTTGCCAATCTCAAAAAATTATTCGCTAAATTTTTTGACTGGTCAATGGCCACACTTGCTAATTGTGGAAATCCTTTTGGATGTAAATCACTTTCAATAAGGGCTACATCACCTAAGGCAAAAACATTTTCAGCAGCTATAACACGATGGTAACTATCGGTTTTGATTTGATTTGATTTTGAAATAAAATCAGGATGGATGCCTTCTGGAATATTTCCTTTTACGCCCGCTGCCCAAATAACAAAAGTAGATTCAATAACAGATCCATCTTGTAATAAAACTTGAGTACCGTCATATTCTTTTACCAATGTGTTTAACATCACTGTAACACCCAACTTTTGTAGATATTCTTTTGCCTTTATCGAAGATGCTTCCCTCATTGCTGACAATAATTTTGGTGTCCCTTCCAAGAGATAAATTTTCATTTCAGCAAAATTCAATTCGGGATATTCTAGTGGCAACGAATCAGTTTTCATTTCGGCTAATGCGCCACTTAGTTCTACGCCTGTAGGACCACCACCTACAATTACAATCGACAAAAGTTTGTTAGAGTTTGAGTGGTTGGCGGTTATTGCATCTTCAAAATGTGTGAGTAGCGTATTTCTTATTTGTAGCGCTTCCCAGGTCGATTTCATAGGAAAACTAAATTTTTCAATCGCCGTATTTCCAAAATAATTGGTAACAGCCCCAGTGGCAATAACCAAGTAATCATAAGTAAAAATTCCGTTGGATGTTTCTATATTTTTATTTTCGGTGTTTATATTTGTCACGGTGGTCACACGAATCGTTACATTTTTACTTTTCTGAAATATATTTCGCAATGGGAAAGAAATATTACTTGCATCTAAATTTGCCATAGCTACTTGATAAAACAAAGGCTGAAACTGATGGTAGTTATTTTGATCTATTAAAGTAATGGCGTAGTCTGGGTGGTTGTTTAATGTTCTTGCCAGTTTTAAACCTGCAAAACCTGCACCGATGATCACAATATGTTTTTTGGAATGTTTGGCATATTCGTTTGCCATTCCTTGCAATGAATCGTTGTATTCAATTAAGGCTTTTTCGTTTATTTCCACCTTTTGTTCATAAGGAATTGTAATGGTCATTTCATCCTCAAACTTTGATAATTCGGGATAGTTTTCTTGAATTTTAGTAATAGTTTCAATAATTTCTTTATTTAATTCATCCTTGGTTTTCATTGGTATGTTCATAAATTAGGCAACAACTGTTTTATACACATATCTATATTTTATTTTAATTCAACAATATACTAGAGCCAATGTTTCGTTTGCTGCTATGTCTTATACTTATTTGATCAAATGTCTAGTTCGTACAAAAAGTATGGCTATTAAA
>JADKGD010000046.1 GCA_016717145.1 Saprospiraceae bacterium
TCGAATGCTAAAAAAGCATGAGATAGTGAAAGAACCGCATCCTACTGGATTGCGGCGTCTCAGATGCTAAATGGAAAGTTAGGTAAATGCGTAGCAACCCTTGAGCAAATTGTCATAGCCGATACATTGTTCCAGATCATTCAGATCATTTCATATCATTCGTCGGTCGTTTTGCCTCGTTACCCCCGGCCCCTGAAGGATGACTGAACGGTTGCAAAGCAAATCGAATGCTAAAAAAGCATGAGATAGTGAAAGAACCGCATCCTACTGGATTGCGGCGTCTCAGATGCTAAATGGAAAGTTAGGTAAATGCGTAGTGAATGTCGGTAGCGAGCCATTCAGATGATTGTGGAGCAAAGATAAAAAAAAATGTTGAGTTGTTGAAACTGTTACTGTCTTGTTTTGTTAGACTGAGCTACTTTTATAAAATCAAATCATATATTTGTAAATTATGATATGTGTAAGCATTATATTTGCACCGTTTAATAAAAATTAAAAATAATTTAAGATGGAAAATATTTTGGGTATTGGATCCAGAGTTAAACATCCTGCTTTTGGTGAAGGGGTAGTGGTATCTGTTGAAGTAGCTGGATATAGGGTTTGTTTTATGACATATGGTATCAAGATAGTGGGCAAAGAATATAGCGCATGGGATGTGATTGAAAGAATAGCCCCTGAAGACAAAGTAAGCTTTACAGAAGCTGAAAAATCTTTGATTAAAATTCTAAAAACATGGTCCGATATCAGTGAGGTAGTGCCATTAGGAGATAAATGGAAAAATGGTCTAATGATACTTAAACCGGAAGATGCCTCTTTAAAACCAAAAGAAATTCCGATAGATGCATTTTTTCATAAAATTGTTATGATCAGAGACAGGATCAGGGTTATGGAACAGCGTATCAATGCCAGTCAACTGTCTGACGAAGATAAAGTGAATTTGCAGCAATATATCACCAGGATATATGGTAGTCTGACAACATTTAATATTTTATTTAAAAATAAAGAAGATCAATTTGTAGGTGATAAGGGTGAATAGGACGACCTATTAAAAAAGACATAAAATTTCTTTATTTGAATGTTCAATTAACAAAGCACAATGCAAAATCTTTTTTACGTTTTACCGGTTTTATTTTTTTGTGGTTGTGTCGCCCCAAATGCTACATTTGAAAAAATTCCTCCGGGAATATGGAGGGCTACATTATTACTCGACAGACAGCCTTCAATGAAGTACGGCGATGACAGAGATATTGTAAAAAAGTTTGATAACGACTCTGAACTACCATTCAATTTTGAAGTAATTTATGACGACTCATCAAATTTCCATATTGTCATTCATAATGCAGAAGAACGTATTGAAGTAAGAGATATCGACTTCGGCCGGGATAAAGCAACTGCCAAAGATACAGTTTATATAAGATTTCCGGTGTATGATACCTACATTAAAGCCATTTATGAAGACGGCGTCATGGAAGGAGAATGGATCGTAAATTATAAAAAAAATTATAAAATACCCTTCAAAGCGGTACATGGTGTCACAGATCGGTTTACAAAAGTCGACAATAAAATCCCTTCTGATATTTCCGGAAAGTGGGCTTGTACATTTGAAATAGGAACAGAAGATGAGTATACAGCAGTTGGAATTTTTAACCAAAATGGTCATAAGATAACGGGTACATTTCTGACTGAGACGGGTGATTATCGTTATTTGGAAGGTATGATGTACGATAAAAAAATGTATCTGTCAACTTTTGATGGTGCCCACGCCTTCCAGTTTTTGGGTAAAATTTTGGAAGATGGATCCATAACAGGTACATTCCGATCAGGTAGTCAATATACCACAAACTGGGAAGCCCGTAAGGACAGCATGGCGACATTAAAAAGTGCCTATAGTTTAAATAAAATTGTCAACAACGATGTCCTGGACTTTTCGTTTGAAAACGAATCAGGCAAGATGGTCAGTATACAGGATACACAATATAAAGATAAGATTAAACTGATTCAGATCTTTGGTACCTGGTGTCCAAATTGTATGGATGAAACAAAATTTTTAAAAACCTATTTTGAAAAATATCCCAATGATGAAGTAGCGTTAATAAGTATAGGATTCGAAAGGTACGAAGATGCAGAGAATTCAAAAGCAGCATTAAAACGTTTTAAAGAGAAGCTGGATCTTAAACATGAAGTATTATGGGGTGGCTATTATGATAAAACGGCAGCTGGTAAAAAAATTCCCCAATTAGATAAAATTTTAGCTTATCCCACCTTACTTTTTGTTGATAAAAAAAATAGAATTGTGAAGATTCACACTGGTTTTTCCGGACCTGCTACTCCGGGCTTTAAAGATTTTGAAAAAGAATTTGAAACAGTATTAGCCTCAATAAGAAAAATATAAAAAGTTATGGCGACAAAAATATCCAAAATAATTATGGTGACAGGCGCAACCTCGGGAATAGGAAAGGCTACAGTACAATTATTTGCTAAAAACGGGTATGATGTGATTATTACCGGTCGTAGGAAAGACAGACTTGAAGATATTAAGACCAAATTAATAAAAAAATACGGTGTCAATGTCCTGGCACTTCATTTTGACATTCGGGATTCCAATGCTGTTAAAAAAGCGTACAAAACTTTAAAACCAGAATGGAAAAAAATAGATATATTGATAAATAATGCTGGTCTTGCCAAAGGCTTTAATCCCATTCATGAAGGAGAGCTGGAAGATTGGGAAACAATGATAGATACCAATATCAAAGGCTTATTGTATATAACCAGAGCGATCAGTCCTGATATGGTGAAACGAGGTAAGGGGCACATCATCAACATATGCTCCACTGCAGGTCATGAAGTGTATCCAAATGGCAATGTTTATGCTGCTACCAAGTTTGCAGTAGATGCTTTGACCAAGTCTATGAGGCTGGATTTATTTAAACATGGTATAAGGGTGAGCCAGGTATCTCCCGGACATGTTGAGGAAACTGAATTTGCGTTGGTGAGATTTGATGGTGATGAAAAACGGGCCAAAATATATGAAGATTTTGTACCTTTAACATCTAAAGATGTGGCTGAAACATTGTTTTTTATAGCAACAAGACCCAAACACGTAAATATACAGGATGTATTAATAATGGGATCCCAACAAGCCAGCAACAATTTTATAGATCGAAGTGGCCGCAAAGAATTGGAATAAATAAATCATATGTTTATACAAATATGATAAAAACAGACCTTATTTGATAACATTATACATATAATTTTGTTCTCTCCAAAAGTTAATCAACATTCAATTGGATAATATTGCCATAGTTTGGTTTAGAAACGATTTAAGACTACATGATAATGAAATGCTTTGTGAAGCAATAAAAAAGGCTACTTCAATTATTCCTGTATACGTATTTGATGAACGATTATTTTGGGGGAAAACCAGTTTTGGGTTTGAAAAAATTTCAAATTTCAGGACAAAGTTTATCATTGAATCGGTATTGGATTTGCAAAAAAACATCAGGGATAAAGGTGGCGATTTAATCATAAGAATAGGCAAACCTGAAGACGAAGTATTTGAAATAGCAAAACAGACCAAATCAAGTTTTGTATATTGTAATAGGGAAAGAACGGAACAAGAAGTTTTTGTTCAGGACAGATTGGAGCATAATTTATGGACATTAGGGCAAGAACTCAGATTTGCAAGAGGTAAGATGCTTTATTATACTGCAGATTTGCCTTTTCCAATTTCACAGGTACCTGATATTTTTACCAATTACAGAAAAGAAGTAGAAAACATTGTTCCACTCAGAGACGCTTTATCTGCACCACAATCCATTCCTTTTCCAATTACGGAATTAGATAGGGGAGAAGTGCCTACTCTGAAGACTTTTGGTAAAAATGACGTCACATCATGCCATTTGGAAAATTCAAAATTCAAAGGCGGAGAAACTGAGGCTAAAAATCAACTTAATTATTACCTGTGGGAAAGTCATTTAATCGACACCTACAAAGAAACCCGAAATGATCTCATGGGTTGGGATTTTTCAAGCAAACTCTCTGCCTGGCTTTCATCGGGTTGTTTATCACCAAAATATGTTATTGCCGAAAAAAACAGGTACGAAAAGGAAGTCACAAAAAATGAATCCACTTACTGGCTTTACTTTGAAATACTATGGCGTGACTTTTTTCGGCTTATGGGCAAAAAATATGGTAATAAAATTTTTAAACTCAACGGTATTCGAAATGTGGAGCCGGCAAACAACACAGACGTTGAATTATTTTCAAAATGGGCATCAGGGAATACCGGCATTCCTTTTATCGATGCTAATATGAGGCAGCTAAATGATACAGGTTTTATGTCCAACCGTGGAAGACAAAATGTAGCCAGTTTTTTGGTTAAGGATTTGAAAATGAATTGGATCATGGGGGCTGAGTATTTTGAATCTTTACTCATTGACTATGATCCTTGTTCAAATTATGGAAATTGGAATTACATCGCAGGTGTTGGAGCTGATCCTAAAGAAGACAGGTACTTTAATGTCATGTCTCAGGCAAAAAGATATGATGCCAACGGTGAGTTTATTAAATATTGGATTCCTGCTTTGGAATAAGGTGCCTGTCCAATATATTCATAATCCAAATAAAATGACTTTGCCTGATCAGATAAAATACACTGACCAGCTTGGTATAAGCTACCCGGAAGCTATTTGGCAAAGTGCTGAATTTTGACTAAATTAATAAGAATTAGCAAGCCAAAATGGTTAAATAAGTGCTAATAAAGTTATATTTGATCCTTTTTTGAAACTAAATTCAGAAATTATATATTTACATTACATATTATTAAAACATTATTATAAAATTTTAAACAAATTCAATTAAAGACATGAAAAACATATTGTCAATTTTATTTACAGTAGCTTTATTATCAATTAATTATGTATCTAATGCTCAAAAAGTACTTGAACAAGGTTCAGTGAAAATGGAAATAACTAAAGTAGCATCAGATGATCCAAATACGTCTATGATGATGGAAGCTATGAAAGGATCACAAACTGAACTATACTTCAAAGGTGAGCAGCACGTTACATTTATGAATATGATGGGTGGTATGGTAGAAATGAAAGTATATATCGAAAAAGCAAAAAACTCGATGAATATGCTTTTTGATATGATGGGTCAAAAGATGTGGATAGAGTCAAGGATTGATGAAGCTCAGAATGCACAACAAAAAGAAATAGCATCAAAATCCAAAGTGGAATATGACAAGGCAGACACTAAAGAAATCTTAGGGTACAAATGTTATAAGATGACCGTTACAAACCCGGAAATGGAAGGTATGACGGTCAGTGGTTATGTGACTGAGGATATTAAAACAAAAGCTAATTTGATACAAGGATTCAACAGCTTGGAATTTGCAGGTTACACAATGGAATTTACGGTGGGAAATCCAAAATTTTCTATGACGATGACGGCTGTTGAAGTTTAATATTTAACCCATAATTAATATTATGTTAAATAGAATATGTGCTATTTGCCTATCCTATTGTTTTACATTAAAGATTATCAAAGTAAAATATAGTATTAGATTTCAAACTGTGCAATAAAATTTTTATGTTTGCACAAAATAAAATGTTTTGAAAAAGTATATTCCTTCAGTTATTACATCAGGTAATCTTATTTGTGGTTTTGCTGCCATTCAAATCGGTGATTTTTATTGGAGTCCCATATTGTTACTATGTAGTTTTGTTTTTGATGGAAAAACTAACTATCTGTTGACCCCATTATTCCTTAGTATTATGATGGTAAGTTTTGGGTTAAGAATGTTTTCTACAAAAGGCTTGACAAAACAATGGAAGGATAATATCTATCATTATATCATGGCAGTTGTTGCTATAATTATTGCTGTTATTTTTAAGTATGAATCGGTATCATATATTGTGCTTGCATATATCGTGCTCTCCATTATCAATACATTAACAAGCAAATACAGAGAGAAAATGTCAAATTGACCGATTTTGATTTACCTTTGCATTTTATTTCAGAATATTTAGTTTTATATGGCGATAATTATAACCGATGAGTGTATAAATTGTGGGGCATGCGAACCTGAATGTCCAAACAATGCTATATATGAAGGTGGTGTGGAATGGTCCGTTAAAGATGGAACCGGTGTCAAAGGGCAATATACATTAGGAGACGGCAGATCTGTAGATGCCTCAGATGCTCAAAAACCTATTATGGATGATTATTATTTTATTGTACCGGACAAATGTACAGAGTGTGTTGGGTTTCATGAGGAACCTCAATGTGCTGCTGTTTGCCCTGTCGATTGCTGCGTACCTGATCCGGATCATGTGGAAACTAAAAAGAAATTCACTAATCTCTTTGCCAGGAAGGCAGGTTGCACCTTGTCAAAAAAAAAAAAAAAAGAAAAAAGGGGGGGGGGGGCGGGCCCCCCGCCCAGGCGTTGGAGCCCCTTTAAGCAGACTCTAATCAAATAACAAACTCTCTACCCTATTAAGTGTAGAGAAAAAAGTTACTTAAAGTAATACTTTACACCAAGCTCTATATTATATCTTCTATCAGCATCTACGTTACTATTTTGAATTTGTAATGCATATGGTGATCCACTTAATTCTGACCTGTCTTGTAAAGATGTCAATTGTTTTGTAATGTTGTAATTAAAATTGCTGAATAGTTGGACATGATGAAATATGGCTGTTTCAGCGCCAATATTCAGTCCAAAAAGCCATTTTTTGTGTAAAGGTTTTATATTGTTAATTTTATCATTTGACAATTCATTAGTATTCGTAGCAGGGAATGAAGTCTGATTGATAGAGGCATAAAGCATTTGAGCATTACTATTAATATTGAAACCTTCATTCAAAAACCTGCTAACAGACATTCCACCAGCTATTTTAAATTGTTTATATATAGTATATTTAGCACCAATTTGAGATTCTACATAAATTACTTTATTGGTAATTTCATTGATCAGGGCAGTATTAAATACATTTAACTCACCTTCTGTAAGTGATTTATTCTCAGCAAAAAAGCATCGGACAAATTTGTTTCCAAATTATTGTCTCCAGCTTTATTTTGAAGATAAAAATTACTTTTTATATAAGTCCTTAGGCCTAACTGACCAGTTAAAGCCCATCTATTTGAGATGCTTTTATTGGTGTGCATGCCAATAAAATAATTCGATATTTCTTTAAAATCAGCACTCGCTAAAGATGAGAGCATACCAAAATGAAAAGATGTATTAAAAGGTTTTATCGGCAATTCAGGATTAGGTATATTCTCGTTATAAGTAATCGGAAAGACATAGATGGGTAGCAATTGTAAAATAGTTACCTTATCACGAACATTGTTGTTCAAAAGTTCAAGATCCTTCACTTCCAGATTATGCGCACTCTTTTGTTCAGTTGATGTTGAAACGTCAGTTGATACATATTCCTGAGCCGTTGAGTGTCCATTTGGCAATAATTCTTTAGATTCTGTGGCACCATTAAATTTAGCGCTGCTTGCATCTTCTTTTAAGTTTTCTTTGAAGCTTTCCTTTAAGCTTTCTTTTCCTAATATTTTATCTGTATGAATTAAGCCATACTCGTTTTTATTATTTAAAACTTCAGCTATTGGCTTTATATCAATCTTCTTATTGATAAATGGTGTATATTTTGGCAAGGGAGTCACACTATTTGAAACTGCTGGGGATAAATTATTGTATGATAAAAAAACCATCACAAAAAGTCCCAACATACCGATGGGTAAAAAGAATACGAACATTCTTTTTCGTTCTTTTTCTGCGGCATTTCGTGATCCAGTATTTTATGCATGCTGGCCCACCCCATTTCTCTAATTTTATCTAAAGAATTATTATTTTCCATATTGATAACTATCTGTTGAAAAATTGAATAAAAGTTGTAATTTTTTTCTGGCTTCGGCCAGATACCATTTTGAAGTACCTTCTGAGATATGTAAGGCCTCCCCTATTTCTCTGTGATTATACCCTTCTATGGCGTATTTGATAAATACTTCTTTAAATGAGCCTGACAGTGTATTGACTTTTAATATGATATCGTCATAATCATCCTTGTTCCCTTCACTGATGATCGAATTATTTGCTGCTTCTTCCAATAGTAAAAACTTCAATTGTTTATTTTCCTTTCTGAAGTAGTCGGCCATTGTATTAAATGTAATCCTCCTGATCCAGCCTTCTAAAGATCCACGGGATTCAAATTTGTGAATATTTTTAAAAACAGATAAAAATGAATCATTAATAATGCTACATATAATAACTTCGTCTTTCGAATATCTGAGACACATTTGATACATTTTATCAAAATGGAGTTTATACATTATTTCCTGATGTTTACGATCATTCTTTATGCATCCTTCGATTAATGTTTTTTGGTCAATATGTTGAAGACTAAATTTCACTTATACATGCATGATGATACTTAAAACGATAGACGAAAAAAATAAACAAAACGTTGGTTTTAACCCAAAAAAAAATGTTAGGAAATAAACCATAAGATTTACTTTCTAACATTCTTGAGAAATTGTGTTTAATGATTCCGGGGGGAAGGACTAAGCCAATATCAAACACCAATAAACATGTCCTGCTCTTCCTCCTGAGGAAAAGTGACAACCTTCTTCGTTTTTTTAAAAACGTTTGAGAAGAAGGATTTTGCATTCTTCAAAAAATTGTTCATGGAATAATGTTTTATATGATATATACGTATTAAGGACACAATTGTTACGTATACAACTGATAACGATATGTTAATAATGTAAAATTCATGGAATACCCTGAATAAAAAGCTATGGATTACCCTTAGGCAGACAATTATCGTAAATATTTTTCTAATTCTTCGCCTTCGTCATCATATAATTCTTCCCAGAATTTTTTTGACTTTATATTGACCTTTGAATCGTTTATGGCTAATTTTTTTTTCGGTTTGATAGTTTCTTGATCATCCGGCTTCGGATTTTTGATGTTTTTATTTTGCTTATTAGTTTTCATGATAATACAAAAAAATATAATAATGAAGCGATTAAATATTTTAATTTAGAAATAATATACAAATATCAAAATATTGAATAATATGGCAAAATATTTTTTGTACTTTTTTTAAAAAGCCATT
This sequence comes from Saprospiraceae bacterium, assembly GCA_016717145.1. Taxonomy (GTDB): domain Bacteria; phylum Bacteroidota; class Bacteroidia; order Chitinophagales; family Saprospiraceae; genus OLB9. The sequence goes on from JADKGD010000046.1 coordinate 9,132, forward strand.
ATGTTTACTTTCATTTAAATTATGTCTTTTTGACCGAATTTGCTATAAGTCTTATGGCCATTTTACGTATCATACGTTCAACTTCTCTGTTTACTTCTATCAATTTACATTGAAATTTGAGCACTAAATATTCATGGTGTACATCAACTATCTTAATATTAAAAGAGTCGGGTTCAATAAATTTATGAAAACTTTTGAGTGATTTACTTATACTGGTTTCCAAGTCTTCAATTGATACCAAATATTTCAAGTCAATTTCAAAATCTATGCTTATTTTTTTTAGCTCCCTTTTGGTATAATTGATGGTTTCTGCTAAATATACCTTATCATTTGGAATGTAAATAATATCGTCGTCGTCGTTAAGAAGAGCAACTTTTGATAAATTAATGTCTATAATCTTTCCCTTGTTTTCTCCTATTTTAACATAATCATCAATATTTATCTCTTTTGAAAAACTGATGATGATTCCACTTACAATGGAAGATATGAAGTCCTTGGATATAATTGCAATTGCTGCACCTACTATGCTTAAAGACGTTAATAAGTCTTTGAAATTGATGCCCCAAAAACCCAGGATCATCATCATTATTCCGAAAGTGACGATGATGTAATATAAATTATTTATGCCATTTATAACATTATCTGTAAATTTATAAGGTATGTTTTTGCGCAATCTATATATGATGACCAATATAGTAGTCACAATATTGACAATTGTAAAAAATATAAAAAATTCTATGATGCTATGAAGAATATCGTACAGGTTACTTACAATAAATGTTTTATTCAGTTCCAGCCCTTTTTTGCAAAAAAGCAGTGCGCTTAAAAGGAGAATTCTAAGTACATATCTCAATATAACTGCCTTCATTCTAATTTAGATTTTATTATATTATTGAGGTTGGATATGTAGATGCCCTGTTTTTTAATATCATGTACAACTATGCCCTCAGCAAAGGCAATTTTATGCCATTTTGAAACTATCCAAGGTTGTACATTATTGTTCAAAACTACTACATTTGGATTAAATTGTGATAAAACTTTGATGGGATCGTTGTCTTTTGTTTCTGAAACTATCAAAAGATCTACGTCAACAATTGAATCAGTCTTTTTAGGGATATCTTTCCCATCCAAAACATAAACATGTATATCATTATAATGTATGTCATTTGAATTAAAAGGCATAATGTTTGGTGTATTTTCTAAGGTGCAGAAATGTTTTATCCTATTATTTCCAGCTACAAAATTAGCATTCTTGTCTGTTATATTTTCACTTTTATACGTTTTTAAATGATGCCCTATCATAAGATCAATTAATGTACCACCATAAACATCGTATACAAAAATCTTTTGTTGATGCTTTGAGATCATGAAATTGATTTTATTTAATACAATCAAACAAAATAACGTGGATAATACAAGTCTAAAATATAATATACTGCGGATCTCAAGCCATATTATAAGTGACATTAAACATGTGAAAGCCAACAATAGTGACATACTATTCATCCATATATTATTGACAGAATTAAAAGGTAATTTGCTTATGCATGAAATTGTATCTGCCAAAAGATGAAGCATAAAATTTAATACCGGGCCAGTTATCAAATTAATGGGCATAAATATATATTCACAGATCACCACAAATGCCCCTAAATATATGATCAAAGAAACGAGCGGAACAGCTGCAATACCACTAAGTATAAAATATACAGGAAATTTATGATAATAAAATATTGATAATGGAATGATCAATATCTGGGCGGAAATGGAAACATTTGTTAAACCCCAAATGAAATTAAGTAGTCTGGACTCTGTTGTAAACCATAATTTTATTTTTGGTTGAAAATATAGGATGCTTAAAAGCGACATATATGAAAACTGAAAAGAAACCTGAAATAAATAATTTGGATTATACATCAACATAATTATTGCAGATAAAGCCAGAATGTTATAGCTATTTACACTTTTAAAAATATTTTTACCGATGACATACATACTTACCATGATTCCTGACCTAATGACTGATGGTGACATGCCCGTCAGAATTACATAAAACCAAACAATGCTGACCAGTGTAAAAATCTTACATATTTTCCATTGAAAAGATGAATGCTTAATTCTTTCAAAAGACCATACGAATATGCTAATAAAAATCATAACATGAAAACCTGAAACTGAAAGCACATGAATGGCACCTGTATTGGCAAAGTCATCATACATATCATCAGATATCAGGAGTCTGTTACCTAACAAAAGTGCTTCGGCCAAGCCAAGTATGGTTTGATTTTTAATATATTTTTGAAATGTAACTTCAGAAAATTGTCTGGTAGATTGGGCGATATTTTTTATAAATGAAAAACATTTTTTTGAAATCAGATGATGGCTATCAGTTTTTACAAACCCTTGCTGGTAAATGCCTTGGGACTGTAAATACTTTGTGTAATCAAATGATTCAGGATTTGTTGCAGGTTTTAATGATTTCAATTTGGTGACTAAAATGATTCTATCACCTTCACTATATTTTACGGCAGTGGTGTCCGACGAGTCAAAAGAAACAATAATTTCATTATCAATGTGATTTTGGACCCCTGCTGAATTTTTAATAAATTCTGCCGAAAAAAGGTATTTAATTTTTGAATTCGACTTTAGCTTGAGCTGTAATACCCCAATTAATTGACACGATGTATGTGCTGTAGGCGCAATAATTTTTGCTTTTTGAGTATTCAGGTGAAAATTATGTACACACCCACCTAAAAAGGGAAATATTAGTAGGAAAAGCCAACATTTTAGGTCAGCATTTTCAATTCCACCAATACGATATATTTCAAGAAGTACATAAAAAGAAGTTGTAATGATTAATGGGATAACAGCATAGGGATTGTCAATCTCAAAGTAATTGAAAATAAATATACCCGTGGCAAAAACCACTGCCACCCTAAAATACGGATATTCAGACCAGTTCATATATTTGTAGTTAGTTTACATAGAATGTCGAAATAAACCTACATGAAAAGTTATTTCAACTAAAATAGTAATAATTTTTTATTCGAATAGTAATACTTCTAGTTTAAAACATTGGTAAATATAGCATGTTCAATTCAATTCTTTATCTTTTAATTTAATTAAACTCATTTTGTCATTATTTCTAACGACAAGAATATTCATACCGTCTTTTGTTTTTTTATCTTTAAAATGTCTATTTAATCACTGTAATATCACCTGAAATCACTTTAGAACCAAAATTGGTCATATATTCAACTGTATATACAAAAACGCCTGGAACAACATCCGATCCCCGCATTTTCCCATCCCAACCTTCCTGAGGAATATTGGGTAGGAAATTTTCTTTTAAAAATACCAGGTTGCCCCATCTGTCGAATATGCTCATCTTTTTTATCATTAATAAACCTTCATTGCCATAGATTGTAAAATAATTATTATTTCCTCCGGACCCATTTATTATATTTGGTATTGTGACAATGGTATTGTCTTTAACCCTTATTGAAATGTTTATAATCTCAACGCAACCATAAATATCCGTCACAACTACAATATAAGTTACTTCTTTTTAGCTGTCAATGTTGTAACTAAACATGTGTCACAAGATAAATTTTCGGATGGGGTCCACACAACGGATGCTATTTCATTCGAATCTAAGTCAGTAATTATACTTAGTATTTGTTGTTGATTAAAGACTAATTCTAAAGGCGACAAAGTTGTTAAATTAAACTGATTTCCTTCATTAATAACAAAAGTGGTATCAAATGTGCACCCATGCACATCCCGTACTTCCAAATTATATACCCCAGGTGCTAAATTGACAAAACTATTCACAGGTATATTGTTTAATTTGAACTTATAAGGTTCTGCACCACCCAAAACTCCTGTTATATTAAAACTACCATCGTTTTCACCTTTGCAGGATTCATCATCTTTTGCGCCAATATTGCTTTTGGGGCATCATCATCTACGACTATGGTAATATTAGCTACAGATTTACAACCGGAAGTAGGATAAGTTACTTCCACGCGGTAAAGACCACCTCCGGATATTTTAATATTTGTTGTATTTTTTGGACCTTCAATTATACCTGTTGCTGAAGACCAATTAATGATAGGATTTTCAACAGGATTAATAATAGAAACGCTTAGTGTCGTGTCAGCTTTGGAGCAATATAAAATTTTATCAGGAGGAACTGTTATCTGAGGAAAGTCCCCAATTCGGTTAACCACTATAGAATCCTTATTACTACAGCCGTTCAGTGTGTCAGTCAAAATCACAAAATATATTCCAGGTATGTCGACCGACAACATATTTTGTGTTTCCCCGGCTATTTCAATATTATTCGAATTATACCATTGGAAAATTAGATTTGGACCAGCAGGAGAATTTTGAGCACTGATTATCGTACTATTATTTGCACATGTTATAGGTTCCACAGGTTCCAGCAATAAAATGGGATAATCCTGCAGATCTATAATTTCCAATTGTGCACTATTTATACAGCCATTAATGGTATCTATGGCCGTCATTGTTACTAATCCTGCTTCATCAATAACAATAAAGTTTCTGTTTGAATAAACAGTCTCCTTAAACAACCAGCTAAAGATAACATTATCGACAGGCTGGCCTGATAAAGTGACCGAGCCAATAATACAATCCAGCAGATTGCCTGGGTCAGCAAATATAATGGCTGCAGGTATAGTTGTATTATCTTTGATCTCCACCTCATCTTTTCCTGAAGCACAGTTGTTAGTAAGATTAATCACTTCAAAATAGTAAAACCCTGGCTGATTTAATGTTATATTAAGTGTGTTCCCTATTTCGGCTCCTGAACTGTTTGTCCAAACATATTTTACTCCTGAATTAAGATTACTTGTTCCTGTCAGCATAGCATCTTTTTTCGTACATGTAATAACCCCATCCGGCCCGGCATTTGATACAGGTAGTCCACTATCTTTTGAAACGGTAACCATATCCGTTGCTACGCACTGATCCGGAAATAATACGGAGACAATATAAGTTCCAGGCGTTGATGTTTGTATTGTTTGTCCTGTTTTGACAAAACCATTGGGACCTGTCCATGAATATACGCCTGATTCTGAAGCGTTAGCTGTGAGCGTTGCAGTGTTTTGTGCACAAGTTAAGATGACATCAGCCCCTGCATTGACTGTTTGTTTGCATCCTGAACAAGGTAATTGTGATATTACAAATGATTGAATACAACCGGCATTGATGCCATCATAAATAGATAATGTAATAGAAGATCCATCTGCCAGTAGATTATTTATATTAGCTGTTTGATTATAATTGAATGGCCCAAATATCTTTGACCCATCTGTAACATAATAAAAATTTGCAGATCCACTAACAATTTTAACCTTGAAAGAAACTGAAAATTTATCATCTTCTGGGGTATTCCCGGTACCATTGTCATCACAGTTTCCTATTATCTTTTCTTCAATGATCAGTACACAAGGCGAACTACAGACTGATGGAGCTTGCACTTGTAATGTTGAGGTACAATTGTTATCTACGTTGTCATAAATTTGTTTTATAATATTACCTGAAGCAATATTGTAAGGGCCCAATTTATAGGAAGTATTGTACGCTCGGAGAGTGGGGTCACCCTGAATAAGCCAACCAGCAGAAATATTTAAACCAGTTACCCTTATATCAAAAGTAAAAAAATCATCTCCCGGGTCGTTTATAGTCCCGTTATCATTACACAATATATTTGTTATAGTTTTTGATATCAGGCAGCTTCCTGAGCAAGCTGTTAAGGCAGAAATGGGCACATTTGAAATACACTGGATATCATCGACATCTCTAAGTAAAATGATCGGAATATTGCCATCTGCCGGCAGAACAAAACTAATAAGTGTTCCGTATGAAAATGTACCTTTTATTACATTATCTACCAACACGTTATACATATTTGTATTACTTCCATTTAATGCGGTTGCAAATAATTTTATTGTATAGAAATCATCAGTACCATCAGACTGTGTACCATTATCAAAACATACACTTGAAAATTGTGTAAACGTAATCTGACAATCAGTGGAGCAAGGAGTAAGATTGTTTACTACTTTGGACGTTTTACACCCTAAAACAAGATCTTTAAATTCGAGTAAACCAGTCATGCCATTTGCCGGCAATGTTATTTTTGAGGAAATGTTGTAATTAAACAATCCTTTGGAACTTCCATTAAAAAACACCTCATATTGATTCAACGCATTTATTGAATTTGAAACACTGAATGATACTTCATAAAAATCATCATTCGATTGACTTGCTGTTCCGTTATTATTGCATTGTATTGTATAAGAAGCAATAGTAAGTACCTGACCCGGATCGATGACAACATTGGACGTAGAAATACATAAGTCGACACTTCTTACCGCAACCAAATAAGTGTTTGGTGCCAAATCATTAAATAAAGGGATATCTGTCCATGGAAGGCTATTAATTTTATAAGTATTGATTCCAGGCGCCACAACTTGAATCGATCCATCTTTTGCATTTAGACATGTCTCGTTTACAACATTAACGGTGAAGTTTGGTGGGTTAATTGACTCCAAAGTAAGTTGCGTAATAGAAATACAATTATTATTATTTGTAACTCTGGCAAAAATTATTTGATTTGGTGTTGTATTAGTATAGATAAGATTTAATGGGTTCATCCCACTATTTGCTTCAGCCAAAGTCAAATAAAAAGTGACATTATTTGCCGGATTTGGAGTTATCAGATTTTTGGCCAAATTTAGATCAAATTCTGTAATTCCATCTGAATTTATGTCACAAGCTCTCAATGTTGCATTATTTACAACAGGATTTGAAACTACTTCAATTGACACCGGTGTCCTTAAATTGCTGATACAACCATTCTGAAGATCAATGGCTTCACAATAATAAGTAAAATTCCCTGTTGTGTTTGTTGGTGGGCTATATGTCAAAGAATTGGCCTGTAATATAGTTCCACCTACTTGTGTCGAATACCAATTTGCACTGAGTCCAGCTCCAACGGTTACAGATAAAATCACATTTGATGCATTCTGACATACCAATAAGTCACCATTGCTTATAGGGGCATTAATTTGAGGGCAACTACAATTTGGAGGTGAAATATTTACTGATTGTGGAGTACAATTATTTGGTGTATTTGAAAAAGTAATTGTAATGGATTGGGCAATTGGAATATTGGTAATGGTAAATGAATTATTGGCACCTGGCACTACTGTGCCTGCTGTTGTGGAAACCGTATAACCTATTGAAGTCAACTGTACTGAGTATGTTTGAAAATTTGCTGAGCACGCAATATTGCCAATTGTAAATGTTCCCGGGTTTACCAGATCAATAACGACATATGCAGTATCCCCGGGGCAGCCATTAGTGCCCTCAACAATATAGTCAAAAAAATAAAAGCCAGGATTAGCATTACTGAAATTTACGCTGGTAGGGTCACTAATATTAATATTTCCTGACCCATTATATTCCCAATAGCCATTGGGGTCAAAAACACCTGAGATATAGGTCCATAAATTCACAGGAGACTCATCTCTGCATTCATTTCCAACAAGTCCTTCACCTGGTCCTATTTGTTCATTAATATTAAATTGAACAATTTCTTCATCAGAACACCCAAATGCGTTTGTTATCTTAATTACATATGTATTTTGAAATACATCCGGATATACCAGAGGATTTGTAATTTTATTAAAATTGGTGGCAGGTGATTCAGTATGATATGTTTTTACGGTGTTTTGATTACCATTTAAATCTGTAACCGCAATTGTAGAAAGATTGTAAGATTCACCTTCACAAATAGTAATCATATTAGGATCTATGACTATATCAGGAATCGGTACAATAGTCACGGTTTGAGTAGTTGTTATTGTAATATTGGTGCAAGGATTTACAGCATTCCATGTATATACTCTGTAATTACCAAAATCCTGAGTAACTGGAGTTGCTACCCCTGAAATTCTACATGGACCTGCAAGGAGGTTTGAAAAAAACAAATCTACGGGCACATCAAAGCCCTGACCACAAGGCAAATTAATATCTGCCGGCGCATTTAAAAAAACAATTGGATTCGAAGCTGGCAGAACATTAATATTCTGATTAAAGACAATAGATCTGCCACAAAGATCCGTAAATTGCCATGTAAACTGAATGGTACCTCCACAAGCATCATAACTGCCACTTTGAATACCAGGTACTGAACCTGCAATCTGACAAATTCCGGAAATGTTATTCGAAAATGAAAGAAAAGGTATTTGAGTCGGAACCATTCCACAGGTTGCTGTAATGTTTGGCGGTGGCGTATTAACAAAGGCGGCTTGGGCAGCTTCCTGAACTGTTATATTTTGAATATGGGATAATACATTACCACACTGATCCGTTCCTGACCAAGTAACCATGACCTGACCGCCACAAATGGATACAGGCTGGTTTAAAACACCTGTTATACTACCTGACAATAAACATGTACCCGTTTCACCATTTGAATAATTTAATGGAATGGAGTAGCTACTCAAGTCACTACATGCAACAGTTATGTCCTGAGGCAATGGTCCTATAAAAGATGGTGCCGATGCTGGTTGGACAATAATAATCTGATTATAACTTACAGGTCTGTTGCAGGCATCCTGACCAGCCCAGCTAACATTTATGGTGCCCCCGCAAGGCGTATAATTAATTGTTGTAACGGGTGATAATGAACCTTCTAATAAACATGTAGCGTTGTTACTATACATAATATTTGGCGCAACAAACACATTAGCTTCCGCACAAGTAAAAGGAGTCGTGTAAACAGGAGGATTGATCAATGTCACTTCCGGAGGTGGAAGAATGGTTAATATTTGTATATGCGTCAACGGTCTCCCACATCTATCTGTTGCTGTCCAGGTAAACGTAATCCTTCCTATACAATTGACTATTTCATCAAGACGGCTTCCTGTCATGGTTCCATCAACCAGACAACTTCCGGGTTGGCCATTAGAATAGTTTAAGACAGGAATGGTGCCCGCAGGTGGAATTTCATTACAATTTATGGTTGCGCTGGCAGGCGGAGATATTGGAAATGCTTCCGGTGGAGGGGTAATTGTCAAGACTTGCACGTGTTGCTTTTGCCTGTTGCAGAAGTCTGAGAAAGACCAAGTAAAGGTTATCGTTCCAGCACAATTGACAACATTATCAACTCTTACAGGAATAGCAGAACCAGAAATCAGACATGAACCTGTGCCTCCATTAGCATAAGACAATGGGGGTAACCCAATTGGTGCCATCTGACTGCAATCTAAGATCTGACTAGCCGGAGGGTTTATAAAGTCCGCCTCAGGCGGTGGTAAAACGGTCAATATCTGAAAGCATCTTGAGTAATCCGTTGTTTGCCAGGTGTAAGTAATTGTTCTCAATTACAATATATCAGCCTGCTTGCCAGCCTTGTACTTGTATAGTTCGGAACTGCGGGGGGTCACAATTTGGGGGGGGGTGTCTGTGCCAGGTCGTTATGGTACCTCACAATACAATATTGTCTACCCTTGTAGGTGTTAATGAGCCGGCAATCAAACATGAGCCAGAAGATCCGTTGGTATATGTCAAAGGAGGCAAGACCCCCGCAGGAGGTACATCCGGACAATTTATAGTCATGTTGGCAGGTGGGTTATTCAAAACAGCTACCGGCGGTGGCAAGACAGTCAATACTTGAGTATGTGATATTGTCCTGTTGCAATAATCGGTAGTCTGCCAGGTATACGTTATTGTTCCTGCACAGTTCACAATATTTTCCATCCTTGTAGGTATTAAAGAGCCGGAAATCAAACATGAGCCCGAAGATCCATTTGTATATGTCAAAGGAGGCAATGACCCCGCAGGAGGTATATCCGGACAATTTATGGTCATGTTTGCCGGAGGGTTATTCAAAACAGCATCGAGGCGGTGGCAAAACAGTTAAAACTTGAGTATGACTTATTGTTCTATTACAATAATCTACTGTTTGCCAGGTGTACGTTATAGTTCCTGCGCAGTTTACAATATTTTCCATTCTGGTAGGAATTAAAGTCCCCGAAATCAGGCAGGAACCCGAAGAACCATTGGTATAAGTTAAAGGTGGTAATACTCCGGGCAAAGGAATCGAAGGACAATCTATTGTCATATTTGCGGGAGGACTAGCCAAAACTGCTAGCGGTGGAGGTAAAACCGTAAGAACTTGAGTATGATAATTAGTTCTATTACAATAATCTATTGTTTGCCAGGTATACGTGATCGTTCCAGCACAATTTACAATATTATCCATTCTGGTTGGTATCAAAGTCCCGGAAATCAAGCAAGAACCCGAAGAACCATTGGTATAAGTTAAAGGTGGTAATGTACCCTGGCAGAAGGAATCGAAGGACAATTTATTGTCATATTGGGAGGACTAGCCAAAACGGCTCCGGTGGAGGTAAGACGTATGGTGTACGGGCGGGTTGGTGAATTGTGCGGTGATTGGTGCAAGTATTGACGAGATAAGATAAATTACGGTTCTGCCAGGTGTACGTAATGGTGCCCGCGCAGTTTACAATATTATCAACACGGTTAGGAATAACAGTTCCTTGTATCAAACATAAACCGGATGAACCATTAGTAAAATTAAGGGGAGGTAAAACGCCCGATAATGGTATATCCGGACAATCAATTGAAGTACTTGGTGGGGGATTGACGAAGGCAGCAAGCGGGGGAGGTAAAACTGTTAAAATCTGCTGATAATTTAATGGTCTTCCACAAATGTCAGTTGCATTCCAAGTGTACGTAATTGTACCCGCACAATTCACTATATTATCAACTCTATTGGGTGTTACGTTACCAAACATTCTGCATGACCCAACTTCACCATTATCATACATGAGTACCGGTAATACCCCGGGAAGGGGTATTGAGGTACAGGGTATGTTACTGCTGGGAGGAGGATTCTGAAAATCAGCGACCGCGGGAGGATTCACAGTGATCACCTGAATGTGCTGAATTGTACGCATACATATATCGATTGCTGTCCATGTGTATGTTATTGTACCTATACAATTTGTAATGTTATCCAACCTGGTTGGAATTATTGTACCTGATATCAAACAAGAACCTGTACTATTATTAGAGTAATTTAACGGAGGTAATACACCGAGCAAAGGAATGGAAGCGCAAGGTATGGTTATGTTTGGTGGAGGATTACTTAATGTAGCAACAGGGATTGGTGAAATTGTTATGACCTGAACATGGGTAGCCACATTACCGCACAAATCTGTTTTAGTCCATGTCCTTGTGATGGTGCCCCCAGCACAGTTAGTATATGCGGCTACTTGTGTTCCTGTTACCATGCCTGCAGGATTACAATTATCTGTATAATCTAGCATTGGAATTGGTGGGACATCCTCAAAACATGAATATGTTATGGGACCGGGCGGGTTGGTAAAAACCGGGGCAATGTCATCATCAAAAGAAAATGGTACCATATCAAGGATGCAACAAGCTGTTGCACACATTATAGTAGAAATATTTGCATTTAATACCGGAGGCACACCCAAGCCAACAGGGTAATTATACGCATACGCTGTAAAATCCGCACAAAAATTATAAGTAAATGTAGCAGCAGTTCCAGGTGTAATCTGAACAATTATACCTGCTGAATTCACTATAAGTATATATTTAACATTGGCTCCATAACCTGTAGTATTGATATTTACAGTTGCCCCGGGGCAAACCGGTGTAGGTAAGGCGGTAATGGTTCCTGGCTCAGGGCCAATAACAGTTACTGTTCTGCAAAGAGGGGCTGGGGGATCGGATACCATAACACATACATTTTCAGCATCTACACAAAGTTGATAGGTGCCTGGGGTAGCAAACGACCAATTTCGAGTAAATGAAGTTATCGCCGTATCATCAACTTTATCAGGTGTGACATCCTCCACTCCATTCAAATACCAGTGATATATTGTACCACCAGTTATAGTACTGTATGTATACGTTCCGACCTGATTGACGCATAAGGTTGCGGGACCTGTAATGCCACTCGCTGACCATGGGCCCAATGTAGGAGGACAAGGTGCAGTAAGTACATCTATAGTTATTTCACATGCTGATCCGCAGCAGCCATCGACAAGGAAATAATAGATTTTCCCTACTATAAGTCCAGTCATTGTAAGTGTTCTGCTGCTATTATTATTACAACCAGTTGACGAAGTACCACAACCTCCGGCTACCACGGAACTTGGGTTTAGACTACAGTTTGAATATACTGCTGCCTGAATGCCAAAATCGATTTGGGGGAATCCGACAAGAAGTGGACCTGACCATCTATACAATTATTATAAAATACTCTAATGGTTATTGCCGAGCAGTTTGCAATAAAAGCAAACCATGTTGGATTTTGAGAAAGGGTATTATTTAGTCCAGGACACATAGGATCAGGTCCGTCACTAGGATGCGAAAACAGAGTCATGGTATATTGAAACCATCCAAAACTCCAAAGTCACACAAAATGGCGCATTAGTACACTTACATGAATTTTGAGTTCCGTTTGTACATGGATCTGCCTGAGTAAAAACAGAGTTGCAGTAAATTCCAAAAACAAAGAGGAGTAAATATCGCATTCCGTTTTAGATGGCTTTTAATAATATACCACAAATAAAACGATTTAATTATTAATTCCCTAAAAACAAACCTTTATAAATGACTAAGTCATCATAATAAACACTAAACATCCGGCAAAATAACCAAGAGCCGTCAGTAGTGTAATATTTTTAAAATACCAGATGAAGTCAATTTTCTCCATACCCATCGCTGCAACTCCCGCTGCAGATCCTATTATTAACATACTGCCACCAGTACCGGCTGCATAGGCTATAAAATGCCAAATACTATCATCAAGCGGTTGATCGTACATACCCATTGCAGCAGCCACTAAGGGTACATTATCAATAATTGCCGATACTATTCCGATTATAATGATAACAATGTTTTGGTTTGGAATAGCGGCAGTAAGGGCCTCGGCAGCTGAACGTAAGCCGCTTGCCGAACCAACAACCATTGTTTCAAAAGCCGCAATAGATAACAATATTCCCAGGAAAAACAAAATACTTTAAATCTCTATTCTTGAAAGTGCTTTTTGAGGAGAATATTTTTGTTTAATATCGTCATTAAAATTTTCTTCAGGATGTATAAATTCAGAAGCAGCCCATACTATTGCCAGGCTCAACATCATACCCAGATAAGGCGGTAAATGTGTTAATGTTTTAAAAACAGGCACTGCAATAATCATTATAAGTCCGAGATATAACATCTTTCTACTGCTTAACAACTTAACGGCACGTTCGTCAATATCGGGTTTAGGATTATCAATAGTACCCCGGAACACTTTTTTAAATGAGGCTAAAAAGTAAGGAACAACAAAACAAACAATGGCAGGCAGTATAATGTACTCCATAAGTCCAATACTAGACACTTTTTTACCAATCCATAACATTGTTGTCGTTACATCACCTATTGGAGACCAGGCCCCACCTGCATTTGCCGCAGTTATAATCAAACAGACATACCACATGCGCTCATTTTTATCGTGTATCAATTTTCTCAAAATACTGATAAGCACAATGGTAGTTGTAAGATTATCAATGATTGATGATAAAATAAAAGCTATAATTCCTGTAATCCACAACAATTTTCTTTTATCCCTTGTAGATATCCATTCTTTGATAATATCAAAACCCCGATGTAAATCTATTAATTCAACAATCGTCATCGCGCCTATTAAAAAAATAAGAATTTCAGCTATTTTACCTAAGTGATGTAATAGTGTATTGGTAAATCCTTCTTCATTCGCTTCCAAAGTAACAGCGTCGGTAACTCCTGTCATACTAAATATATGGTCATGACCATCTATAATATCAACCCATCCTGCATAATATCCAATGGAAAGAATTGCCCACATAACAGCGCCCATGGCTAAAGCCGGCACAGTCTTGTCCAATTTTAGGGGATGCTCAAAAACTATGGTTAAATACCCAATAATAAAGACTAGAACGATGGCTGCAATCATGATAAGAAATTAAATATGGTCAAATATAATTTTATTTTTCTATTCAACCTCAATAAAATGAAAATAATAAATCATAGGAAGTTGAATTATTGAAGTTGACTTACAAATTTTTTAAGATCTTTAATATCATAATCTGTTTTACCCTTATAAATTACTACGGGCATTTGGATTGTATTTCCTTTAAAACCTGTTTCAGCCAATTTATTAAACATAAGTTCCTGATTTGGTTCATGAATTGTAGTATTTAATTCAACATATGGGATGTTATTTTTTTCAAGATAATTAATTACGAACTCACATCTTCCACAGCCGTCCTGAGTAAAAACATTAATTTTTGATGTATTCATTTGTATGCTTGTCGTTCTCCTCTTTTGACCTTGTCCTGAAGATGTTGCCAGTACTTTTTTTATTTTTTTGTAAGATAAAGATGTCTTATATTCACAGCTTACATTCGGTGTAGGTACCAGGATTATTAAAAGTTCTTTGGCTTTTGCCGGAAGCATTTTTTTTACAGGAATCGCGGTTGAAGAGGTAAATCCTACAGACTCCAGATTTAATGTTATATCCAAATCATCCTCAGTGTTATTTAATGCAAATAATTTAATATCTGAAGTACCTCTTTCTTCAATGATCTCAATGTCTTGATTTTGAGCAGCTAAGACAGTCTGGATTAAAGTTAGTAATGCAATAAAAATGATTTTCATAAATTTACTTTTAATCTTCTAATTTTAATACTTGTAAAAAAGCTTTTTGAGGTACTTCAACATTTCCTATCTGTCTCATTTTCTTTTTTCCCTTCTTTTGTTTTTCAAGAAGTTTTCTTTTTCTGGATATATCTCCACCGTAACATTTGGCAGTAACGTCTTTACGCAAAGCAGATATTGTCTCACGAGCAATTATTTTTGCGCCTATAGACGCCTGAATTGCAATCATAAATTGTTGTCTGGGCAGCAACTCTCTTAGCTTTGAACACATCTTTCTTCCTATGTAATCCGCCTTACTTCTATGGACTAAAGATGATAAAGCATCTACCGGTTCACTGTTCAATCGAATGTCCAATTTTACAAGATCAGAAGCCCTGTAATCAATCGGATGATAATCGAAAGAAGCATATCCTCGTGAAATTGATTTTAAACGATCATAAAAATCAAAAACTATTTCTGCAAGTGGCATTTCGAAAGTAATCTCTACCCGTTCAGGAGTCAGGTAAGTTTGTCTAGTCAAAACACCACGTTTGTCCATACATAATGTCATTATGGCTCCAATATATTCAGGTTTTGTGATGACCTGTGCTCTGATGTAAGGTTCTTCTACTTTACTGAACATAGTTGGGTCAGGAAGATCATTAGGTGTATTTATCAACGTTTTTTCACCTTTGTGATCATATGAATAGTAGGACACGTTTGGTACTGTGGTAATTACTTCCTGATCAAACTCGCGAGAGAGACGCTCCTGAATAATTTCAAGGTGAAGCATGCCAAGAAAACCACATCTGAAACCAAAGCCCAACGCAATGGATGATTCAGGCTCAAAAACCAGAGAAGCATCATTCAATTGAAGTTTTTCCAAACTATCCCTCAAGTCTTCAAAATCTTCATTTTCAATAGGATAAATTCCGGCAAAAACCATTGGTTTAACTTCTTCAAAACCATGAACAGCCTCCAAGCAAGGATTTAAGTGATTTGTGATGGTATCCCCTACTTTTATTTCTTTAGATTCCTTGATTCCCGTGATAATATATCCTACATTCCCTGCGGATAACTCATTTTTTGGAATCTGAGTCATCTGAAGAATGCCGATTTCATCAGCTTCATATTGTTTACCGGTATTAAAAAATCTTACTTTATCACCTTTTTTTATGGTACCGTTCAAAATCCTGAAATATGCTATGACGCCACGGAATGAATTAAACATTGAATCAAATATTAATGCTTGCAATGGTGCTTTGGGATCTCCTTTGGGAGGAGGGATTCTATCCACAATTGCTTTCATCAACTCCACTATCCCTATTCCTGTTTTACCGCTCGCAAGGATAATATCTTCTTTTTACAACCTATAAGATCTATGACCTGATCAGAGACTTCATCAATCATGGCAGATTCCATATCAACTTTGTTAAGAACAGGAATAATATCAAGATCATGTTCAATTGCCAAATAAAGATTTGAAATTGTCTGTGCCTGAATGCCTTGAGATGCATCAACTAAAAGTAATGCACCTTCGCATGCAGCTATAGATCTGGATACTTCATATGAAAAATCTACGTGCCCGGGAGTGTCAATCATATTAAAAGTGTATTCTACGCCATCAGTATGGGTATAATACATTTGAATAGCATGGCTTTTTATAGTAATTCCTCTTTCCCTTTCAAGATCCATATCATCAAGTGCCTGATGTTGCATGTCTCTTTCTGCAATTGTTTCGGTAAATTCCAACAACCTGTCAGACAAAGTACTCTTACCATGATCAATATGTGCGATCACACAAAAATTTCTTATATTCTTCATATGCCGCAAAGATATAAAAAAATCAAAATATGTTACTCTTTTTGGTTGATGTATTCTATTTGTTCGAATGAAAACAATGACAGCCCAGTAAATCTCATAATAATCTGAACCACAGTTACAACATCTTTCTGACAATAATTGACTATTCTGTCAATATCACCATCTTTCCAAAATATTGGTCCAACCATGCTTCCATCAATGTCATCTTTGGGAGAAGAAATTCCTAACGTGCCTGCCAATAAATTTAATGAAGTATAATTCTTATAATCTCCAAATCTCCACATATCCATTGTATCTAATAAATGTGATGTCTGCCAGGGTTTTTTTCCACTTAAATCAAGAATGGCTGGGAATCGAATCTGATTTATGACCATACGCCTGCAAAGGAAAGGAATATCAAATTCTTTAATATTGTGGCCACAAATCCTGCTGTTTTCAGGATCATTATAATGATTTACTAATATTCTGGAAAAATCACTTAATATTCTATGCTCATCATCACCGGCAATAGATTTTATTCTTAACTTGACAGGATCTTCACCATCAAAACTCAAAAACCCCATAGAAATGCAGACGACTTTTGCAAATTCGGCAAAAATCCCTGCTTTAGATTGGTACAATATATCTAAATCATTTTCATTTTTTTCAGTTATCAAATTTTTTTGAATCAATTGAGCTTTGGTTTTCCACAGCTCTTTTTTTTCATCGCTTAACAACTTAAATTCGCTTTCTTCCGATACAGTTTCAATATCTATAAAAAGGCATCTCTTTAGGTAATTTTGATCTAAAAACATATAAGTAAGGGTTTACACTGACACACTTTTATAATGGGATATATCCATTTTTTTAAAAACAAGTCAAAGTAAATAATAAAATACTATATTTACAACGTTAAAAGGATAAAATAAAAGTTATTAATATGAGTACACCACAATCAAAACAAAATTTTACGGCCATTGCTATTGTCGCTATTATATCATTACTAGGATTGAATGGATATCAATGGTATGTAAACAGTAAATTGACTACAAGTAATCAAACTCAACAATCAGAAATGGTAGAGCTGCAGAAAGTGCAGGCAGAACTGGATCAGGATTATCAGGCTGCATTGGAAAGCCTTGAAGATATGAGAGGAGACAATGCGCAACTAAATGCTTTAATCGATAGTCAAAAAACAGAATTGAAAGCACAAAAAGAGAGGATTAACAACCTTATCTGGACTAAAAAGGAAGTTGAAAAAGCTAAATCAGAGATTAAATCATTAAATGCAAATGTGGCTAAATATATGGCAGACCTTCAACAGTTAAAAGATGAAAATAAAACATTAACTGATGATAATACCAAACTCACAATGCGCGTAGAAGAAGAAGTAAAAGCTAAAGAAGAAATTCTCCAATCAAAGGCTGTCCTGAATTCAGAAAAAGAGATGCTTGTCAAAAATAATGAAGCTCTGGGTAGCAAGGTCGATATGGCAAAC
The DNA here is from genome assembly GCA_016717145.1 of Saprospiraceae bacterium. Taxonomy (GTDB): domain Bacteria; phylum Bacteroidota; class Bacteroidia; order Chitinophagales; family Saprospiraceae; genus OLB9. The sequence continues at coordinate 27,190 of JADKGD010000046.1, forward strand.
GCAATAAAAATTAATTTCCTTGAGGTAAAAGGTTATGAAGTAAAGGATGACGGCAAATTGAAAGAAAAAAGCAAAGCAAAAGATGTTGAAATGCTTAGAGTTTGTTTTCTTACTGAGACAAATATGGTTACTTCTTCCGGACAAAAAAAGTTTTATATCAGAATAATAAATCCACAGGGAGAAACTATAGCTGTCGAAGATAAAGGCTCAGGTGTCTTGACAAACAAACTTGATAATACACAAGTGAGATATACAACATCAGGTGAAGTAACTTATAAAAACGAAGATACAAATGCTTGTATTGATTGGTCTATTTCTGACTCATTACCTAAAGGTGAATATAAAATTGAAATTTATAATAATGGATTCCCTGTTGGAAAAGGTCAGTTCAAATTAAAATAATTTATTTTTTTAATTGTACATAAAAAGGAACCAAAGTTTAATTCTTGGTTCCTTTTTATTTATGATCTTCGCCTAATGAAATCATTTAAAGTAATGCTCAAAAAAGATTATACCTTAACTTAAATCCTATCTAAAGAAGAAGGCTTGAAAAATTAATTTACTTTTTTGATGCCTGGTATTCTTCATTAAGCTTTATAACGGTATCATCAGTAATATCCAAAGTGTTTCGACCAAACATCACACTACCTGTAGATCCTTTCATTAATACTAAATCATAGCCCTTTTCTTCAGCTATCTTGTCCAAATAGTCGTCTATCTTTTTTTGTAAGTCTTTCTGGGTTTCCTGTAATTTCTTCTCTAAATCTAAAGCAGCATTATCTCTTTGCTTCATTAGAGATTCTTCTTCTTTGGCAAGGTTTTGCTGCTGTTGTGAAAACTTTTCTTCCATTTTTTTTAATTCAACAGGTGCAATTGTATTAGCTTTTTGTTGAATCTCTGCAATATCTTGCTGAAACTTACCGTATCTTCTTTGGAATGCTTCGATTTTACCTGCAAGTGCTTTTTCAGCAGTTTTAGATTGACCTTCCAATTCCGTTTTTTTATCCATATATAGATTATATTTACTCAATAATGTATCAATATCTATAAAGACAATCTTGTCAACTTTTTCATTTTCCTTTGTATCAGTTGTGTTGCTTACAGCAGGTTTCTTACAAGACGTATAGAATGTTACTCCCAAAATTAGTACAAACGATAAATTTAAAATACTTTTCATTATATATTTTTAATGTTTAATAACGGATGTGCAAAAGTACTATTAATACTTAAAATTTGCTGATTTTAGACAAATTAAATATCGGGAAATCACAATAATTTGTAATTCTGGTAATCAATATATAACGATCCTTTATAAATTAGTATAAACTCCATATTACATTATAATTAAAAAACGCTTAGCAAACATTATATTTACTAAGCGCTTTATTTGTCATTATTTAAAGTCTCCCCTACTCCACAATGATCATTTTTTTAGCAGCTGTAAACCCGCCACTTGTCAATGTGTAGAACAGGATACCGCTTGCACCTAATTGCTCTTTGGTGAATACTTCACTATTGAATCCTTTGGCTGCATCTGCTTTTCTGACAGTGATGACTTTTCCTGTAACATCAGTTACTGTAATGACTGCCTGTGCTGCATTTGGCATCTTATATGTTACAGTGGTCTGACCTTTGAATGGGTTTGGCTCGTTTTGGAACAACTCGATAGATACTACCGGTGCTGTTCTTACTTTCAAGCTAACTTTTCCAACTGCCAAAGCGTCTCCAACATAAGATTCTGCAGGTGTAACTGCAGAGTTAAGGTTCATCATGTCACTTACGTTTCCAGCTTTGTTGGCTTTTACGACAAGTGTAAATAATGTCTCATCTTCTCTTACCGTAACTCCTTCTTTTGATGCAAAACTCATCGTTACTACATCATTCTTAAGCACGCCTACATTGCTTCCATTCACTTCAATAGCACCTGATTGTACTTCTACAAGGCTTGCACCATTTAAGTTCATCGTAAACTGATATCCGAATACATCATTGAAGTTAGCAGCTGTAACAGGGATAGATACAGTTGAACCTGCTTCATAAGCTGCTTCAGTCACTACCAGTGCTACATTATTGTTTGTTCTTGCTTCTACTCCAGGATTCAATACATTGGTGCTTGCATTACCGTTTACATCTCCTATCTTAACGGCTACAAAGTTACAAATGGATGTTGTTCCGGCCTGTACAGGCATCTTTTCTGCATATGGGAATGGATTTGTCGGATCCATCGTTTGTGTCAATGCAGGAATCTCCATGATGTATTGGACGGATAGTCCACCGTGATACCCAGAATCAGTTTCCTGATGTCCGTAAGGTCTGATGCAGTTACTTTGCCGTCATTATTGGCATCGGCTGCAATGATCTTATATGGACTTGACAATGACTGAAGACCCAGGATGTGTCGTTGTATCATTACTAAATCAAGTGTACTTACTCCATTGATGTCATCACCATCTTTAAATGCTTCCAATTCTGTCAATGCCAGGATCGGCATCTCGTAATTACCATTGATGTCCGTCATTTCTGTCTTTGGATATTCAGGAAGGTTTGCACTGGCTCTGATCTGTACATTTCTTACGCCCTGACTATTTTCAGTAGATACGTTGCCCGTTACAAATGAGGCCGGTATGCCTTCACAAGTGTTACAGATTAAGCTAAGTGTGGTCCAACAGAAATCATAATTGAATTTCTTATCCCATACGGTTACCCTTACGTCTACATCTGTGTGTGCCTGACCAGGTACCAATACGTTGCTTGACCATACTTTTGCACTACATCCTGTCGCTGGATCCCATAACTGGATGCCACCTTCACCTCTTAAGTACTTAGCTTCGATTACTTTCTCTGCTGATGATATCGCAGGGAAGGCTGACAATGCGCCTGTTGCATCAAAATAGTGTTTTATGTCGATGTTAGTCAATCTGCCAAATACTACTTTGTCAGTAACTTGCGGTGCTACGTTTTCGAATGTGTACAATAAGTCTTCTGATGCTGTACAGTTATCGTACGCTTTATTCATGAAGTCACATGCCCACAATTCTACCATTGGCAATGCAGGACCTGATCCGTCAGGATCTGCCATCAATGCCGTAGTCAATGGAATACATACCGGTGTCGGTGCTTTCTTATCCACTACCATGAACGACTCATGACATGAAGTGAAGTTATGACAGCCATCTGTTACTTTCCATACCACTTTGTGGTTACTCATCTTACCCACTATTGGGAATGGCAACGTGATCTTCAATTCCTGTCCGCTTGATGTAGCATTCTGTGATCCTACATTCGCCTGTGGTCCGCTCAGTTTGTATTGTTTTACAACACTTCCGTTTACGAATCTTTCAGCGCCTTCTGCTCCAAAATAGAATGATGAGAATAACAGATCTTCCTGACCATCAGCCCATAAATCTACATATACTTCCCACTTCAACCAGCCTGTATTGATACATCCGCTTGTGTCTACTGCTTTTTTACTGATCATTGGCACAAGGCTACAATCTGCACCTACAACAAACATCGTATCTCTACATGTCATTTCAGGTGCTTTTGTATCTTCAAATATCCAGTATTTGTAGTATGGTCCACCTGGTAAACCTGTACACCAGTTCCAATAATCGTATCTAACTCTCCATTTTCTACATACACCATTTTCAAAATCAAACTGCTCTTTATTCCAAGTAACTCCGATCACATCACATGGACCTGAAGTATATTTAGGACCTTTTGATTTGATATCTTCATCTGTAGGACCTTCGCATGCTTTGGCGCCTGTCAACGGAATTGGTGTAGTACTCAATGAAGACTGTATAAATTGCCATGGAATAGCTGTAAGACTTTGTTGTACAGTAATTGTTTGTATACATGTTGTGGTAAAGCCTTTGTCTTTCACGATAAATGTTCGCTGGATGGTTCCAAGATCACAATCATTGAAATTCTCTTTATCCCAGAATGTAATGATCGGACTTACACATACACCATATGCTGTAGGTAATCCTGTCTTTGTAAAGTCTACACCTGTCACAGCAATTGCTTTTGTATTGTCTGTACCCGGTGTGCCACTCTGTACATTGGTTTGGATAGCCCAGTCACAATAGATGGTCTTGTCTGCAGGACATGTAATAATCGGTGGAATCTTACATTCTACTTTTACATTTGCCCATGTATCATTCCAGTTATCTTTGCCTACTTCGCCGATGGTACCGTTTTTGTTTCCATCATCCCATACTCTTAGGATGACCTGGTGGTAACCTACATCAAGGATGCCGTCTCCGTCAAAATCCGCTCCGGCTGTAGTAAGGTCATCACAACAGAATTTAACAAACGCACCGCCATCTGTATCATTGGCAGAATAATCACCACTGTTGCTTGCGTTGCTGAATGTTTTGTTGTTGTTGTGTCTGTTTCCAGCTGCATCAATAACCAATCCATCATTACCACATGAAGTACCTAAAGGTCTTCTCACTTCCAGTTCTCACCACTACAGTTATCAAATGATCCGTTGTCTATGTGATATGTAAATATTTTAGCCTGACCGTCAGTCTGTCCGTTGGCATCATAACCTGGTACCAAACTTACCACGATGTCACGTTTTGCAACAGCTACCGGTGGTGTTTTGTCTTTTAAAGTTACGTCCAGCGTTTCTATTCCTTTGTTTCCGCAGCAATCCGTAGCTACATACGTAAATGTGGTTACACCACATGGTACGTTGCTTGCTCTCCAGCCATTAGCAGTTTTCACTACCCATACGCCTTCAGGTGCTACCACTTCCCATGTTGGGTTAGCATCACAATTGTCATGTAATTCCCAGGGTTTGGCAATAAGAAATCTCCTGTACAATCCCATGGACGGGTACTTACGATCGTATCTTTAAGGATAAATGTGGGTGCTTCAAGATCTATCGCTTTGATGATCTGGGTACATTCTGATACTGTTCCGGCACACCAGTCAAGGATGGTCCACTTTCTGATTACTTTTTATTACCGTGGCAATGAGGACCACATGCATCAAATTCTATATCTGAGTACGTAGTAAAATAGTTACATACGCCATTGATCGGAATGGGTACCAAACCATTTTAAAAAATATGGATATGCTGCTTCTACGCCTGCCAGACTGCTTCCTTCAGGGGAAATATCATCCTTGCATGTTAGCAATACTAAGGGTTGAGGAGGTAACCACGTTACCCTGTTTGATATATTAAATCTTTGTTCGCAATAAGCTTTGTTACCGCTGCCGTCGGTGACTGTCCATCTTCTGATAATATAACCACCCTCGCATGCTGCCAATGACTGTTCAGTGGTGAACACCGCTGTTATAGGACCGCAGGCATCATAATAAACCGGTCTGAAACTAACATTGTTTATATTTTCTGCCAGGAAGGCTGCTACCTGATAACATGGTATGGTTATCACGGGACCGCAGTCGATCACCGGTGGAAGTTTATCTTCAAATCGCACGGTACCCCAACAGCTATTGTTATCACAAATGTCTCTGACCTGGTAGGTCAATAACTTGCCAAGGTAATTTTTTACATCTGCAAGGTTTATGACAACGTTGCCATTTTTTATGATCACTTCATAAAAATCTGCACTCACGATGTCTCCATTTAGGAAGATGTCTACAAAATTGGTCGCTTCACAATTAGCATCAAGGCTGAAGTTTATGTTTCCCATACATACCATCGGTATGGTCTCATGTACATGCAGGATGACTACATCACTGAAGATCGGACATCCGAAACCATTGGCATTTAATGCTGTGACAATACATCTGTATCTTTCATTATTGTCCCCTGCGGTGACATTTATTATTGGCAGCGTAGCTGATGTAGCTCCCGGTATATTAACCCAGGTACCATTGATCTGTTGTTGCCACTGGTATGCCAGTGTTGATGGCGCGGCCACCGTTGCTGTCAGACTAAATGATCCGCTGGCGCCAATACAAAGTCCTATGTCTCTTGGTTGTTTGGTGATCACCGGTACAGGGAAGACGCCTACTACCAAAGAAACTGCCTGAATACAACCAGGGTCAGTAGGTCCGAATGCTTTTGGCAAACCTCCGTTGACTGTATATACAACGGTATAATTGCCTGTTGTTGGTGGATTAAATATCGTAGCCGGTACACCATTTACAGAAAAGCCACTCGATATGATGTTGGCATCACCAGGATTGCCCGTAAGTGGTAAGCTGGTGCCAAGACATATTTCCAACGGAAGGTTGGTGATCATAGCATCAGGATAACTACAGGTATTTCCGATGGTTAATGTTGTTCCCCTGCTGTTGGATACAGATATAGAATATCCTATGGATTCTATATGGCGACCATCCAACGTGAACATCGTTCCCATTTGGGTGTTAACACGGTGCCCACTGTGATTGGGTTTGGTGCAGCTGGTGGTGCTGGACTGGTGGTGGAGAACAAACCTGATACTGTCACTGTCCAAACCTGTGGCGGGAGCATTTACTTTAATCTGCTTCACTAAATTGTCCATTGGTATTTGTGGTAGCATTATTGAGACATACACATGGGTCTGTGATGCTTGCTGTACAGTTAAAAGTAGTTAAGGTAATACAATTGCTATTGGCTGTACAGGCAACTCCATTGAGTGTACTTGTGGTTACTCTGCGGAAATAGGTAGCTACTGCAAATCCTGCAGGTGGATCATAAGTTGCACCTGTCGCTCCGGCTATGTTTGTAAATGTTCCATTGCAACCCGTGGTATTGCTTTGCCATTGATAAGTCAATACGCCACTGCCGGTGGATGCCGTAGGAATGGTAAACGCTATAGGGTCACTACCTGTACATACCACTTCGTCAGCAGCTACTGTTCCTCCTGTTACATTATTTACGGTTACAGATAAGCAGTTGCTATTGGCAGTACATACAACATTATTGAGCGTGCTTGTGGTTATTCTTCTATAATATGTGGTCACAATTAAGCATGATGGCGCATCATACGTTGCTCCAGTTGCTCCTGCTATATTGGTAAATGTTCCGGTGCAACCTGTAGTATTGCTTTGCCATTGATAAGTCAATGTACCACTTCCTGTAGATGCCACAGATGTAAAGGCAGCAGGATCGCCACCACTACATACTGTTTGATCTGCTGCTACTGTGCCGCCGGTAACATCGTTGACAAAGACAGTTACACAATTGCTGTTGGCTGTACAAGCGACATTATTGAGTGTGCTTGTGGTTACCCTTCTGTAATAAGTC
>JADKGD010000047.1 GCA_016717145.1 Saprospiraceae bacterium
ATAATTCATGCAAAGACCCTCTATCTATAAATCTTGGAATAGAATCTGACTGTCAATATAGCAAACTCGCTTTTTACATCACAAACGGACAATATGTCAATTGGAATACCCTAGAGACCTTTAATGTCACCAAATCAGAAATCTCTGTAAATGGGAAATCTACCGGTACGATAACAAAAATTGGTATTCCAAACAATTGCTCCACTCCAGGTGTGGTCAATTTTCAAATGACTAGTGGAGATGTACTCGATTGGGCCAATGTGGTGACGTTGACAAATGGCAATACTGTAACTTTTTCTGGTACAATTGAGGCATCCCCATCCAATCCATGCATCACAGTAAAAGCTGACTGATCAGTTCTTTTATAATTTTAACAATTTTATATTCAAATCCATGAGAATATTACTATTAGTAAGCAGTTTTTTAATATACTACCTTTCTTCAAGTACGAACAAAGATTATCAGGATTTTCAGGAAAGTGAACAAAATAGTTCATTTCAATATGAGAACAACCCAAGCAGTTTCAATACCTACTCCAAAATATTTCTGATGAAAATGAAGCAGAAGACATTGAATCTTATGGTGATCAATCTGAAGATGACGATTCTGAAGTTCAAAAGGAAACTATCGATTATGTTTCAGATGACAATCCTGTAACTTGGGATGAAGATCCTGAAAATTACCCATTAAGCACCTGATATACTTAAACATTATGATGATGATGAAGTTCAATCCAACACACACAGTATTCCTGCGGTGCTTGTGCTGTATGTGCTGATGGGACATATTCCTTTAGTAAAAACCAGAGAGGTACATGTTCGCATCATGGGGGCGTTGCGAAGTGGCTTAAATAAGTATTATATAATAAATTTAAAACAAATATTATGTTACATTTTAGGACCGCATTTTTATTAATCATTTTTTATTTTGTTTGCAGCCATATAAATGGACAAGAAACTTATAGTAAGGATTATTTTGGCAATACTGTTGCTAAGGATAAATATGGGAATACCATAGCAACCTTCAAAGGACTATTTTGGAAATATTGTGGCAAAAGATAAGTATGGGAATATTGTAGGTACTTATAAAAAGGATTATTTCGGGAATTGGATATTTTCTCCGCAATAGGTATAATAATAAATGAAGTAGAAATAAAATATCTATTTTTTTTAAAATTAGTATACATTTGACCAAAGAAAGGGAATGCATTGTAATTGACACGTGCTAAACTATATTTATTAAAGCGCTAAGTTATGAAAAAAAGAATATCACTTTGGATGGCCATGTTTGTTTTAATTCAATTCTACGTATCAGGGCAAGATCCGGCATATCAGAATTTTGCACAAAACAGGTTTCTTTTTAACCCATCACTTACCGGTAGCTATGGTGCTCAAAGTTGGAAGTTGCGGTCTAAGATGCAATGGAACAATGATGGTGGAAATGGATACAAAACGCTGAGTTTGTTATTTGAAGAGACTATGCCTTGCAGTATAATTGATATCGGAGCTAAAATCAACTATAATGAAGAAGGGGCAGGGCTTTACAGGACTTTAGAGATGGGATTTTTATCATCTGCTTTTCTGCCATTCAGTGCTTCTAAATATAGTGACCACAATTTTCGATTGGGTGTGGATTTTTCCTGGGGAGTAAATAGTATTGATTTTTCCAGGCTTATCTGGTCAGATCAGTTAGACCCGAAGTATGGCAATGTAAATCCTACCAGCTTTGTTTCGCCCAATCAGGGTCGGTCTTCCTGGTATTTTAATCCGGGTTTTGGGGTCTCTCTCCGTTCACTTTGGAATAAAAAAAGCACCAAGGCATATATGACTAATTTTGGGGCTGCGATGTACAGATTTTATTCAATTGAAGATGGCGAGATCAATCAATCAGTTTCAGTTTTGGGGTTGAAAAACAGCAATCCTTACAGACTCACAGCTTTTGCAGAAGCTGAATTTGTTCCGGTGTATTTTTCGAGAAAATATCTTACGTTCAGACCTATGGTACTGTATCAGAAGCAAGGAAATATCGACTATCTTGAAGCAGGATTCAGGGCAGGATACCTTAGAAATGCTGGAATCGGATTTTATTATCACACTGCACCAGGAAATAGAATAGGCCAAACTCCATGGATGACGCTTACTACAGATTTTTTGATTCCTGTAAGCAATGGTAAAAAACTGGAAATGAGTTTTTCGTATTCAGAAAATCTGGGTGGCTTGCAGAATTTTGTTGGACCGCAATTTGAGATTGGGATCAGTTATCACATATCCCGCAGCAGTATCTGTAATCTCATGGGTATGGAAGACGACGTACCATACAACAGTGAATATACTTGTCCGATCATGGCTATCACCCCAGGAAAAAGAAAGATGTATGAAAACATTTGGTATAAGAATTAAATTATTGGTATTATTTTTTATTAGCTTAGTTCAACTAACAAAAAGTCAGAATAATATAGATCCATGTCTTTGTAATAGAAAGGATTGCGGTGATATTATTGCATCGTTTAAATTGTTTTCAAATTCTACTGTTGTGTGCGATGGATATGAGTTTGAAGTACAAAACAACTCTACCATCCCAAATGTGAGCTACTATATATGGAGTTGGGGTGATGGTACCAAAGATAGTGTGACGACCACTGCAAATCAAAAACATATTTACAATATCCCATTAAATAAAGTATGTTTAGATAATCAAACTACCTATCAAATTTGCCTATTGGCGGTGAAAAAATGTGGAAGCATATATTCTTGTCATAATAATAATAGTCCTGTGACAGTAATCCACAGACCTGTTGCAAAGTTCGATTATACAAATTCAGTTTGTGTTGATAAAAAAGTTGATTTTATCAATCAATCATGCAATGTGGATGAGACTTTAACAGATGCCTACTTGTGGACATTCCATGACGGAACAACATCTACTGCAAAAAATCCAAGCAAAACTTATACTACTCCCGGCACATACACTGTAAAACTCAAAGTCAAAAATGGTTGTGGCGAACATGAAATTACACAAATAATTAATGTTGTAGATTATCCTGATGCCGTTGTAAATATTTCTGAGTCTGCCAAAGATAGTGTTGTTTGTGAAAATGATGTCATCACACTTATTGACAAAAGTAATCAATGGTCAAAAGGTAATATATGGACATTCCCTAGTATCGATATTTTTAAAGATACAATTTTTGTATTAGATTCTTCAATCCTTAAACTTGAGAAAAGTTATCCACTTGACACTATTAATATCCTAGACACAATCAAATTTACAATATCAAAACCTGGGACCTATACTTTTAAACTTAATTCCAAAAATGCCTGTGGTACAAAAGAATGGTTATTTAGACTTAAAGTGGTAGATGCACCCGTTGTAACTTTAAATACACCTCCAATGTTCTGTGAAACCGCTACCTACACGCCGGTTGTAAATGTAACTGGTGATGTCAAATCATACAACTGGGCCTTTCCTGGTGGCAGTCCGACAACATCAAATCAAAAAAATCCCGGGCCAATTACCTACAATTTGCCCGGTACATATACCATCACGTTAAAAGCAGATGCCGAATGTGACACCATCACAAGATCTGTTCAGCTGGTGGTCAACTCTCGTGATCCCGTCACCATAACCGACCCTAACAAAATATTCTGCCAAAGCAGCAGTCCTGATACACTCAGAGCAGATCGAACTGGAGGCACCTGGTCCGGTCAAGGTATCACAAATATAAGTTTAGGTGTTTTTGATCCAAGGCCCTTGAGTCCCGGCAATTATGTTATTACCTATACTGTAGGTCCGGTAGGTTGTCAAAGTTTAGCCAATATTACATTACAGGTTAGCCTCAGAAAATGTAATAATATGAGATACTATACTTTGCAAAAATACACCAATAACTCAACTTATCGCCAATCCACCCACAGGTACTTGGTCAGGGAATCCAGCTGTCAAAGCATCAGGTCTGTTTAATCCAAATCTTTCGAGGGATAGGCGATTTCCCAGTTGACTATTTTTATCAGGATGCCAATGGATGTGCCATTAAAAAAAATATAAATGTTAGAGTCGAAGCTTTCCCTATAATTTCGGCATCGGACACGAGCTTTGTTTGTGTGGGAAATGGAATGGTTTCATTGGAAGACATTCTAATTATTGATGCAAATCCATCTGGAGGTACGTTTAGTTTTTCTTTGGGAATTTTTCCGTTCCTGACTTGATTGATTTAAAAATTACATTGTTTCTGTTTTGCCCGTCACGATTATTTACAAACGAAATCAGTGTGAAGTTAGAGATTCTGCTTTTATCAAATTTATTGAAAAACCAGTCATCACTATTACACCTGATATCACTTTATGTATTTTCGATAGTTTGTTTACACTTACTGCAAGTGTAAATGGTGGGACATGGTCAGGTCAAGGTGTCGATCCTAATACCGGCATTATCAACTTAAATAACGCCGGTGAAGGAATGAAAACCTATACATATAGTTTTCAGCCCAATACTTCATGTGCTCAAACACAAACAGTCAATATAGACATAAAAACCCAGGTGTCAATCTGTATGCCGGACCCAATCAACAGACTTGTGAAGGAACTCCATCATTTACATTGTCAGGAAACATTCCAGCCACTGGCGTTTGGTCTGGAGTAGGTGTAAATCCAAATACAGGAATTATTGATATCACACAGCTGACTTTGGATAGTGCTTATACGTACACATACTGCCTTACAGAAGCAAGTCTTCAGGGATGTCGTGCGTGTAGTTCAAAAACATTTATTGTACATTTCCTTACCTATACCATTATTTGATATCGATGGATTGACTTGTATTAATGAAAATATTACTATTATTAATCAATCAATAGGAAACAATACCATCTTGTTTGACCTAGGTGATGGCACTACTTCCAGTGCAGATTCGATCACCCATAAATATACAAATCAAGGAACGTACACTATTACATTGGAGCTTACTAATCAGTTTATGTGTAGTGCTTCGACATCTGAGCAGATCTATGTCACCACAAGACCTATTTCAGCTTTTATACTCCCAGATGACGAAGGTTGTGCACCGTTCGAACTTCTGTTAATTAACCAAAGTAGTGGCGATGGTATTAGTTTTGAATGGAACATTAATAATACCACATACAGTGATTCTATTCCGCCTACCTTAATTTTAGATCACATCAACAATGATAGCACATTTATTATCGCTCTTTTTGTTACCAATCAATGCGGAACGGTCGGGTATCTTGATTCGGTTCGTGTTAATGCATATCCTATTGTTGACTTTGGAGTAAGCGAACAAAGTGGCTGTTCGCCATTGACGATAGATTTTGCCAACACTTCTTTTGGGTAGTCCGACTACTTTCTTTTGGGATATGGGCAATGGAAATATTTACAATGATTCCATTCCACCAGCACAGACTTATATAACACCGAATGACAGCGTATCTACATACAATATACTTTACATTGGCACCAATGCTTGCGGTATAGACAGTCTAACAAAAGAAATTACGATTTATCCACCTGACATCACCGCATTTATAGAAGTACCAGGTTTGTCATTTTGCCAATATGATACTTTGGTACTGACCGCATTTTCTACTCCGGGTGCCATAAATACCTGGAAATTAATTGCCCCTGATGGTTCTTTATCCGGTGCATCCGGTGATGTAGCTTTATTTAAAATGACTCAATCAGGAACATATACCGCCATACTTTATGCCAGTCGTTGCGGATCTGATACTGATACAGTTAGGGTTACTTCGCTTCCAGCCCCATTTGTAGATTTTGATTTGCCGGCATTTGTGTGTGCCGGCTCACCAGTAAGCTTCAATAATCTTAGTAAAGACATCAGCGGGGTACTCTGGGATTACGGCGATGGAAATATTGATGTATGTGGTGTTCATGTTTACAATACAGCGGGTATATATACAATTACTTTAACCGCTTTTTCATTGGTCAATAATTGTCCTTTCAGTGTCAGTAAAACGATAAGCGTTATTGGACTTCCTACGGCTTCTTTTTCTCCTTCGACATTTTCCGGATGTGAACCATTGGAAATATCATTTGCCAATAGCAGCACACCAAGCAGTAATTTTGACTGGAATTTTGGCGACATGACTTCCAATTCCAGTGCCCAAAATCCGATACATATATTTCAGAATGACGGCACATTTCAGGTAAAACTTACAGTCTATGATGCTTTTGGATGTTTTTCGGATACGTCTATTTTAAATATCATCGTATATCCAAAACCTGAAAGTAAGTTTAGTTTCCCTAATCTAAAGTATTGCCATAGGTATGATTCTATCCCATTTTCCAATCTGAGTACGGGAAGCGTTGGTCAGGAATGGGTCTTAAACGGTATGTCTTTTAGTACTTTAAATATAACTTGGTTGCCATTAGATTCGGGTATTTTTAATGTTTTATTGATTTCTGAGAGTACATTTGGGTGTATAGATAGTAGTTACAATACCATAGATATCCTTTCATCTCCTACTTGTAATTTTGAAGCTGACAAAGAAAGTGGATGTGAAGATCTTACTATAGATTTTACTAATTTATCAAACGCTGCCAAAAACTTCATTTGGGACCTTGCAAATGGTACATCTTCTGTTGAGAAAAATCTCAATTATACATTTACATTTCCCGGAACTTACAATGTACGTCTGATCAGCTTGACTAATAATGGCTGCCCATCTGATACCACTATAAAAACTATTACTGTTCACCCCTAGGCCCATTGCTGATTTTAGTGTCAAAAAGGATTCAGTGTGTGGTGTACCCATGCGTGTTAATTTTATTAATAATTCAATTGGCAATATCGATAATGTTTGGACTATAAACAATGTACCTTTCAGCCAGGATCCAAATTTCACTAATATTTTCAATTCTGCTTCTACAAATGATATTGAACTCACAGTAAAAAATGAATTTTTGTGTTCAGATACTTTAAAAAAGACTTTAGACATATACTTACAACCCATTGCGGACTTTGAAGTCAAGGAGCAAGCCTGTGAAGGAGACATCATTGTTATTAAAAATAAAAGTATCAATGCTATATCATACATATGGGATATTGAAGGTCAGGGTACGACAACAGTAATTGAACCAGAATTAGTTTTTGAAGCTTCAGGAACCTACAATATTGCTTTGATCGCCACATACAATACGTTTTGTAAAGATACATTATCGATAATGTCACCTATTAAGATCTTTGATCAACCGGTGGCTGATTTTGATTATGAAGGTGATTATGATGATAATATATTGGGTGAAGTAAGGTTTAATAATTTATCTATAGATTTTGATCGCTCCTTGTGGGAATTTGGCGATGGTAATACGTCCGATGATAAGAGTCCGGTATATGAGTATGATGTCAACAGAAGTCTATTGGTCAAGCTCACAGTATATAACGATAACAACGGTCAATTTACTTGCATTGATAGCATTACTAAACCCATAGCCCCGGAATGGATCACTACATTTTTTGCACCTAATGCATTGTCACCTGAATATGGTGAAGGAGATGTAAAAGTATTCAAACCTGTAGGTGTAGGTCTTGCAACTTATAAGATCAATGTATATTCACCTTGGGGTCAGTCAGTATGGACATCAAATAAATTGGAAAATACATCCCCTGCAGAGTCTTGGGATGGTACCTATAAGGGATCAATAGTACCTCAAGGCGCATATAGTTGGATGGCAGATGTTACTTTTGTCAATGGGGCAAGGAAGGTATATAAAGGGAGTGTTACTGTGGTGAGATGAGTTTCTATAGCTTAAGGCGGAAAAGCTGAAGGAATATTATTTTGGGTTGAGAATATGTTTATATGCTGGCTGCAAATGTTGTCTGATTTGAAAAGTGTAGTCAAAGATTTAAAAATTAAAAAGACAAACTATAAAGTAATATAACTTTTGTTATATACCGTAATTATATAAATTTAAGGCCATCAAAAGATCCAATCCTGTTCATGAAACGTTGTTACCTTATTAATATCTTTCCCAGAAAAGAATTATAATTATTACAGAAAACGGACCACCGAAAATAATTTTGATTTTGAAAATGTCTTATTGCATTGGTTGGACAAGTACCAGGCGCTCGCTCCAGCTTTACATACCCACAACTTTTACATGATACTTTTGATGCTTTTTATTATCTGTATACTAGCATGGCATTAGTGGGTAAATATTTGAATGGTGAAGACGATGCTAAAATGGCCCTATCGGAAATCGACCTTAATGGCCCAAATGACGATGACTTATTTCTTGAATGGTTGATGAAATATGAAAAATTAGGATCAAAGCTATCCTTAGTTAATCTTGAATTATTTGATGAATCTAATCCCTCACCGATACCGACATATATTACACTGGATTTTAATTATTCTGATGTAAAATTTGAAAGTCAGGAATTCAAATCCATTTTACAATTTGTACCATTTTTTATAATTAACTATGATAGCATGCTACGAAAATATGGATCTATTTCTTTGCCTGAAAAAGAGATATTTTGCCTGATGGAAGAAGATTGGCGAGATGGACCTGAAAAATATTCACTTACTTATCATGTGCATGAAAACAGGAAGCATAAGTCATAATATTTAGGATATGAGGAGAGAAGAAATTAATTCCACATTTTTACAAAAATAACCAGTAATTTGCACATTAAAAGGGACTAAAAAAATTTAAACAATAACTAAATAAAATTACCTTGAGAAATATTGCTAATTTGATACTTGCATCGTCATTAATTATCTGTACAATGTCATCATGTGGTAAATCTGTAGATGATGCCCTCTTTAAAGATTGTATTTTACCTTGGGAGCTATTGGCGCCTATTTCTCAATCAGAACTTCCTGTTGAAATAGTAACATATGCATACAATACGTTTCCCAAACCTGATACCATAACTGCTAAAGTAGTCAATTTTTGTAATAATGAAAAGCTATTGTATATTAAGGTAGAAGCTTCCTTAAATTATATGTTCTTATTCTACAATAGTTGTGGGGAAATATTAAGTCAAGGCAATCTTGAAACAGACTTTGACCTTAATAATAAAATGGATGATCTTATCAGAGATCAGATTAGTGTCGGGGCCAGGCTGTTGAATCTATTCGAAGTTAAATATGAAAATGGCGACCTCGAATATCTCTCAGAAATATCATTGGATGATGAAAAGCAGCGATATTTACTGGATAAAGATGGGGTTGTATTGTGTAAGCTGTTTTGATGCACAGAAATTAGTGACTTCTGACAGATGGCAACTGGAGCACTATCATTGAGCGGAATACATCATGAGGAATCTCTGCAAGAAAATCTTAAGGCCGATTGTCTTCCTGTAGAGAATATAGAAATGGATGTTGAACACTATCAGGATTTTCTTCACATGAGGAGGTTGTTGATGGCGGAAAAGCTCAAGGAGTATTATTTTGGGTTGTGAATACGTTTATATGATGGCTGCAAATACTTTCTGATTTGAAAAGTGTAGTCAAAGATTTAAAAAATTAAAAAGATCATCTTGTCCGGAAATTGTTTTTTGTATCCAAATTTGACATATTTAATGTAGTTTTTCTAATTACTTATTAGGATCCAATAACCACTTTTGCCTGTCCACTTCGCTTAAGCTTTCCACTTGATTTCAAAATCTTTAGGTATCTTTCAACTGTCCTGGTTGTTTTTCCAGTCTTTTCAGCAAGTTCTTTTATTGTTAAATATTTGTTTTCATTGATTAATTCTAACAACAATCCCGGCATTTTCTCCGACATTTTCTCCGACATTTTCTCCGACATTTTTGCTTCAATTGCAGATCTTCTTAGAGTTATTGAAAACATGCCGTCCATATTATATTCTGGCTCGGGAAGTCCATGAGCAAGCATTAATTCTCTCATCCTAGGTATACCTGAGCCAATTTTTTCAACCAATTTCATTCTGGCAAAAAGACCAAAAATTAAAGGATTTCTAGACATACTTCGTTTTCCAAATTCACCCTTAACCGCCGATAGTAATCCTCCCGGATTTGAAATTTCAATTCTGTCATCATATACTTCAATTGTAGTCACGGCTCCTTTCTCATAATAATCTCTATGCGCCAAAGCGTTAATAATGGCTTCTTTGAATACGCTTTCGGATATTTCCCAAATTTCAACTCTGGCTTTTGAACCTTGGCCTTCTATGTCATATCCCACGTTAATTTTGCCTCGTACCCAATTAATAGCTTGCCTAAATTGAAAAGGTAAAGGACCTACAAATATTTTATCGTCATCTATAAACCTCTTAGTCTCACCTCTAAATGCCACACACCTAATAATTGCTTGTTCAAAGAATTTTTCAGGGTTTTTGCAAAAATAAAACAGCACCACTTTAAAAATCTCTTCTGCAGCATAGACTTGAAGATTACGCAATATCTGATCGTTAGGAATAGATTCTGGCATTCCTGACTCACTTCTGAATACGTTAAAGTGAGATTCGTCAAAATCTCTAAGAACATCAAACTCTTTACAAGGCTTTTCGTCAAAGTGTATTTTGTCAGCCTGCTGAAAGAAATCCCTCGGAATTTGTTGATTCAAGTATTGATTTGGATTCTGATTAAAGATGGATATCCTTTCCCGGAATGATGGTGATCACTTTGTCTTTGTGGATCCAGTATTTGGTTTGAGCGTCGGGTACGTCTGTCTTGTATGAACCATTGTTCTGTCATAATCAATTAGGAATGGGAAACTCCAGTTCAAACTGCCATTCCAATGCCTGAAGTTGAGATCTCAAAACGGTCAAATTGGTAATCAAATCATCAAAAGATGGCTTATTTTCTTCGTATATCATATCTTCTTTCATTTTGGCATAATCGGCTTCCCAGTCATTCATCATTGATGGTATTGGTATTGGATTGATCGCATTGGGGTGATGGAGGCTATAATCTACGCCAGGTACTTTATTAAATTTGTACCGGTGTTTCACTATGTTTTCATACAAGTCTTTATCTTTTATTGCCATTTCAGCTATACCTGCTTTAGACAATTGATATACATCATACAAATGCCGGCTCAATCTGTCAACCGAATTTTTCAGTCGGCTTTGAAACTCCTCGTGCAGCAGAAATAATCTTAATAAAGTGCGTTCCGGATTTACTGTTGGAACACAAAGAGTTCTGCAAATTCCTTATCTGCATATACTTCATCTACCAACGACCCAAAAGTCTTAAAAGAAAACGGGTCTCTTAAAGACCTGCACCCTATTTCTACTTGTACTCGTGGCAATACATAGTCCGATGGTGCAATAATGATGTTGGGATAATATATTTCTATGATTCTTGGATCCTGATCGCTGTCTTTGGCTTCTATCACATTAAATTGAAGATTGTTGAAACCCTTTTTTAGAAACTCTTCTTGTAATTCTGCAAAGAAAGCACCTGTAGAATAAATACCTGCTTCTTTACGAACTTTGCTTATGTCTTTTGGTGACCAATCTTTCTCGGATCTAAAAAGAAATCTCTGTCAATAGCCAAATCAATATCTTCTGAAAATCGATTGATAAGTTTCCAAGCTTTGCTTAGTGATGTGCCTCCTTTGAATACCAAATGCTCAGCAATAGGCATTTGAAAGATGATTTCCAAGGTACGGCTTACCCACCAATCTTTTTCTACCGCGAAAGGAGTCATTCTCATTTCGGAAGCTATAGCATTAAAAACAGCTTCTTTCTCTGCATTATCTACTTTATAAAAATCAATTTTTGCCATCAGTCAGTGCTTTTTTCATTATATTCTGAATCCATACTGGTGCTAAAGCGATATCGTGCTTCAAGTCTTTTTCTTCTTCCTTTGCCAGTAAGGCTAAAATTTTCCTTTCTTCTTCGTCGGTTACTTTATTATTGCCGATTTCTTTTAATGCCTGAATGACTAAGCGGCTTATTTTGCCTTTGGCCATCAGGTTTTTTGGGGTGGTCTTTTTAAACTTTATCTTACGCTTTCCCACTTTTATTACCCGGGGCGAACCATCTGTGAGCAATACAATATTCATAGGTACTTGTGTACTTAGGCCCAAAGCGTTTAAGGCATAACTACCCGTTGGAAGTGTTCTTATGCGGTCTCTTTTCGCAATGGCTTCTGCTACTTCTTCTGCCGATGGTACCAACTGACCTATTAATTTACTGATTTTAGGCCTTACATAGATGCCTTGAGCCACCCGAATAATCACCTTCTTATCTTCCAAACGATCTAAGGCTTTTCGAACAGCAGTTGAAGTGCCATAAGACAAATAATCGTCTGGTAAAACCAAAGAACCTTTGGGTTTGCTTTTTATTGACCTTTCTATTTGTTTTTCAATGCTTTGCATTTTATAAACTCTTTGTATTTTGTCACAAATTTAGTATATATTTGTGACATATTTAGCATATTATTGTGATAAAAAACTCAAGCTTTTATCACAAATCTTGTCAATATTTGTGACAGAATAACTATAGAATTGGAACTAATTACTACTCAATAACACTATGATAATGTTATTGAGTACCTCTTCTCACCAAAATCCCTAATTTTCACCCCCTAATTACCAGGCCCCAATAACTAATCCCTAATCCCCATCCTACCAAGCCGCATTCAAATACTTCTCCAACTGCGACTTATTCCCTCCGGTTGTCTTTAGCACTTCTGCTCTGAGCATTCCTTTCTTTTGTAACGGTGCTATGTTTTTTTCTACCCCATCGTCCAGCTGGGGATCGTAACCTTCGGCTATCAGTTGGTCTATTTTTTTGGTGAAGGTTTCTATCTCCTGCAGCTGCAGGCGTATGGTTTCTTTTTCTGTTTGTGCCTGAGCTGTTCTGCTGTTCTCTATCTGCCGTTTTCGGTTTTCAAACATGACCAAAAAATAAATATTGTTCTTATTTCAAGATCTTATCAAATTCCGAAGGCCGGATACCAGGAAAGTATATTTATTCCATTGGACTGGACTGCCAGACTATGGCAAAATATCCATCAATTAATCATTTATTGTCAGCTAGAGTTAATGTTATCCACTTGTTGTTTATTACTTTCATTATCGATTGAAATCGTTCACTCGATTGCTTCGCACCATTCAGTCACCATGCTGGCCTCTGGGCTGCAAGTTAAATCTATTTTCTTTGCGTTAACTTCGAGTTAACGCAAAGAAAGTGGGGATGCTAAATTGAAAAAAAAATTGTGCTGGAAAGATTGGTCTTTAGAAAATTTCTACGGTTTGAATTTCTGAAACTTTGTATTTCGCAATTTCCTTAGTTTAAACTAGCGCTTTATAGCGCCAACTTTCGCTGTATATTATTTAAGGGGATTTATGAAGCACAGACAGTTTCGTGCTACGATCTGACTGAAAGAGCATTACTCAAAAAAAAAGTGCAGCTCCAACTTTTGTCGAAGCCGCCACTTTCCCCTTACAGCTTTCTGCATGGATTAAAAGAAAAATTCACAAAACCAACATGTGAAAAAAAATTTGAAAAGATCTGTCTGATAGGTTTGTAAAGCAGCTCCGGCCGGCGCCAGAGCTGCAAAGACGAAAACCCAAAAAACCATGTACGTCTTATATTCGTTTGTCTTTGGAGTCAGTGGTGTACTCTATCCAGTTGCACATCTCTCTGAGACGACTACGGACACGGTCGCCATAATGAAGCTCAATCTGGTCAGCTGTGAGATTGGACGTGAAGTGAGTGAGTATCTGACGCGCCTGAAATAAGTTATAGCGCATCAGGATGACTTGAGCCATGGCATTGGTTTGAGTGCCATAATGTTTGACTTCATCTTCTGTGCCGAGGTCATCAAAACAGTATGATGTATTGATCGTATTGTGGTCAATGTGGTCCACATAATTGCGTCCAAACTGCATTAAGACTGGTGATCCCTGGTCCATATACTCGAGCGATAATTGCTGGCAAGGTTTCATTTTAAATCGATCCTTGTAGCCTAAAAACTGTCGTACGAGCTTCATGTGAACGGTCTTACCTACACCTGTTTTGCCGGATAGGAATAGTCCTTTGTTGAGATTGATGTCATAATGTTTGCACAAACTTTGATCTCCTGTGAAATAGGCATAAAACTGCAGTAAAACATGGTTGTCTTCCTGGAATAGCTTAAAGCTTTGTCCATACATGATCTTGCCATGGATTTCCATTAGTTTTACAAAATGGTCGTAATTAAAGTCGCTTTGAGTAATCAGCGTTTGGATCCGTCGGTATTCCTGCAGGACGGAGTCCGGGACGGGATGTTTGTTTAGCCTGGTTGATTGCATGAGCATTGATATTTGATGGTGAAGAAATGCGATGGTCAAGTTGGGATGCATATTCTCGGGTCAGTGAGTGGATTGAAGCTAGGGTTAGAAGGTGCTGTGCCATTTGAGGCTATACCATCTTTTATGATGACTGTTTTTTCCAGGACTAAAGACCCGCGACCGTTGTAGAGTTTTGCTTTGGTCTTAATGTCAATGATAGTTGCAGAAACGTTATCCTGAAAAGAATTTGTTTTTGCTTGTGAGGCAGTAAGTGCTCATGATTGGTCAATCCCCAAACTGATATTTTGATACTATCTGTATTGTATTCCAAGCATAGAAAGGCAATAAAAACTTTTTCATATTTTGACTTTGATGGATAATATCCGAAGGAGATCTAAGTTTTCCAATTCCCGAATAATCCTATAATAACTTTCTTTTGATTTAAGCCCGGCATACTTCATTAGTTCATCTCTGGTGGGTTCGAATGGATTATGGAAAAAAGAAATATTCCAAACACGAAAGAGTGAAAGATAAAGTGCTATATGGGTATAGTTGATGGCATCAACAGTATGCACAATTTCGAAAAAAACATCAATGTGTTTTATATAATTGACAGAGGGTTGTGTATTGAGTTTCATGATCTGATTGCAGTGAAATGATTAAGAAAATTTTGGTTTGGCTGGCTTTTTAAGCTTAGCCATAAGCTGAACTATTTCTTCCCAATCGTAGTAAAAAGTACCGCCTATTTTTGTGTAAGGCAAGACACGGGCATTTCTAAGGTTTTGCAGGGAAGCAGGCGACATACCCAAAAGTTCTTGTAATTCTGCACTTTTGAGGAAACGTTTCTCCACTTGCACATTGGCAGGTTGGGTTGAAAAGAGTTGTTTTATTTCAGAGATAATTTCGACTTTGAATTCCCGAAGATCGTCTGTGGTTAAAATTTCTGCTGGCATGGTGGTGGATGTTTTTGTTGCTGCAAAGGTGAGATGATCGGGAAAATACTTTTCACAAGTTCTTCACAAGTTGTGAAAAATAAATATCGGGAAAAGGACTTTCGGCAGGTCAAAAAATCTTGGGGTAGCCAGTAAAATATAGAAATCAGCCAGGTTTGGCTACGGAAATATGCATATTAAAAACATTAAAAATGCCATCATACAGAATAAACTTTCACAAGGTGTGTTAAATTTTAGAATAATAATTGATAACAAATCCTATTATCGTAGGCTGAAAGAATAAAATTATGCAAAAACGCAAAAAGGCAAATTGGGTAGGGTGATTTTGGTATTCAATTGAGGTTGGTGAAAAAGGGAAAGTAAAAAATTTGGAACATGATATTCAAATTTGGGAACTGATGGATATAGATATTGGTCCACGGAGGAAAAGAAGAAGACAAGACTTAATGCCATATTTTTTGATTTAAAGGCATTTTGTATTTGCTTGCAAGGTAATTTGCCAAGGAAAACGATTAAAATTCAACTATGGGCTTGAAAGGTGCCAAATATCAAATGTTTTACCATCAACGGAGAAACTAAAGTAATGATTAAAGTGGAGGTCTTGGAAAATCTATGAAAATGGGTGGTTACTTTTTAAAAGATATTTCCTGCCAGGAAAGACGGAAACAGAGGCTAAGAAAAACTGGACAAAACAATGGGTAAAATAATAGGCAATTGGAGGCCCGAAATCTTCCTTACTATGGCCGGTCAGACAGTCAAAAAGCAATGACAAAATCTATAAGTCAGACAGCTAAAAATTTCGCGGCCCCATGGTGCCATTACGCTCGATTTGGCATTTTTTTTGGCATTTTCAATTTTTTTTTTGCGTTTGAAGTTTTAATAGTTTATAATATGTTTATTTATGTTTACTTAAATGGTACTGTCTGGAGTTCGTCTCTAGTTCGTCTAACGGTACCATTATTGGTCGGTAAAACGTTACCTTATCGGTCGGTCAAGGTTGTTCACAGGTCGGTTTAACGAACGCACAGGTCGTTATCACGAACTCGATACCGATCGATAAAAAAATGATTTAAACTGTACTAATAAGTGGTAAAATTCAGATTGTATTTAACTAAATTTTGGAATACTCTTAGTTATTTAAGGATGTCTTCATATAAAAAGATATCCTGGAGTGTTTTTATACCGGCTACAAAATATCTTTTGACAAACAAGCCAATATTTTATCTTGGACGGAAATCCACGTTCTAAAGGGTCTGAGAAGTTGCCGGCCTGGGCAGAGCTACATCGCCTGATACCCGTCAAATCAACAGCAACGTGCTCCGGAAAAATGCAAAGCAAATAATAGTATAACCCATTTACTTACATTTGCCGTTCATGATTATTTCATCTTTGGAATTGCAACCGTTGACATTATTATTTATGATAATATTTTTTAACCATGTGGAATTTTGCAAAGCATTAAATAAACCGCAACAGACACGTAGATTTGGATTATTTTCAATAGTAAGCTTTGAGCCCAGGGACTGTAACTTTTCAAAATTAGAGATATTGACAAGGTTCTCATTATTTGATAGCAAAAAAACTACATCGATTTTTTCTAATTTCTTGAAAGTAGATATTTCACGTAAAGATTTTTGATTTTGTATTTTTAGGTTGGGTAGTGGTTAATTTGAGAACGCTAAAAGATCACTCAATTCATATTACCATCTATATTGATTGTTTCATTGTTTAGGAGGTTTACAAAGCCATCAATGGTTTTTAGCTTGACATTATTTTTAATACTTTTTCTTTAATTTCAATACATTTATCAAATCCGCTTATTTTGACAAGTGAAGAATCGTTTATTATTTGAACTACATTTACTGACTTCAATGCTTGTAATGAAGGTAAATCAGTAAGCGACTTATTGTATGAAATGCCAAGAACTCACCGATCGTATCCAATTTTTCAAAACCTTTTATACTTTTTAAGTTTGTAAGGCTTGAAATTATCACGCGTTCTTTTACATACCGTAGATTTGGAAAAGCATCTATGGATTCCAACTTATTTATTCCACTTATTTCCAAATCTTTCTCTATTCTTTCAAGATTTTTAAAGCCTTTGATTGTAGTTGTTTCTAAACTGGCATGTATAAATAGATTTCCAACCTCTTGTAGAAAATCGAGTGGCTGTAAGTTTTTGATATCAGCCCCAGCAATTCGCAATTGACCTTTATAGATAGTACAGCCAATCGGCAATGTGCTCTGGAATGCATCTACCATTGCCTGACTATTCAGATGAATAAAATCTGTGATTTCTGCACAGGCACAGGATTTGGTTGCACACAAGTTTTTGAGAAAATAGCCAAAAGTAGTAAGGTGATTCGTATCATGATTATTTTAATTTTATAGCGTTAATGATTGGTTTCCGTTAGCATACTTGCGTTTCTACTTGCAAGCAAACGTAAATTTCAGATGGAAGTGGAGTGTATGGAGCATGGTGTGGGTGTTTAAGACTCAAATTTATTCAATTTTCTATCTTAGAATAGTATTTATTCTGGAATTATTTGGTTCAGGCATTAGTAATGCAATAATTTGGTACAATCTTAAAAACTATTGATGGCAAGTGAAATGGTTAGTGCATAGCTTTTGTTAGCATATAGAATTTATATAATGGAAGTACAAATCGAACAATTAAGCTTCTTTAAATCTTCATTCCGGAGTATTCCGGGCAAGTTATTATGACTATTAAGTCTGATAACGGCAGGTTGATTTCGACACACTATCTGATGTATTCGGATTGATCACCTGGCGATTGTCTCCAGGAATATATGACATAGAATTGAAGTTGGAAATTTGTCAGGTTGTGGAAAATGGTGGTGGTGAGGTGAAAATGATTCATCAATATAACCAAATAATTTAATTTATTCTATAGGTAAATAATCTTTTTATGAAAAATGATCAATTTGGTCTTATAAAGTAAGCTTAAAAAACCATAGCTCAAGTCTCATTTTAAAGCAAAAAAAAAAGTGCAAGATTTGAGGGTTCAAGTCCCTAAATAGTCGTAAATTGCACTAAAATATAGGCTACCAAGTAGACACCATGTAACATATAAAGATATGTTTTAATTGTAAATAATTGATTATCATAATTTTAATATTGACGTTAATAGTTGGCGATACTCCTGTCGAGATCACAATTCATAACGCCAAACAAGATAAAATCGCATGAAATTTCTTGTTTGGCGTCTGTTTTTCAAGGAGTTATGAAATAATTGATTGTCTAATGAGATCAAAATAACTCAAAAAAAATGCAGCCAATTTGCAGCCATTATCTAAGATGGTGAAAATTTGCAGCCAATTTGCAGCCAACGGCTGTAAAACCCGATGGCTGCAAAACATCATTCAACTCATTGATTAATAGTATTTTAGCGACAGTAAACTATTTTATTGCATTGATTAAGCAGAATATTGTGGGAAAATAACAAATATCTTTGATTCATTATTTAACAATTTAAAAAGTAGTCGTATGGCAAGACAAGGTGGGTGGTTTTCATAATTTAAAACTGTCAATAAGCACAAAAACAGTAGAGAAGCACAAAGCTCTAAGTTTGAACGTCACCCTGCCTGACGCAACCCGTGCTATAGGCCGCAAAGTTAATTCAAGATACCACTTATTTTCAAGTTTATTCATTGTTGTTGTCATTTGAATTAGAATTATTCATTTTTCACAGTTTATTACTTGCCTGAAAATTGCAGATAAATTAAAGCTACAGCAGCAACTGTCATAATAATTAATGCTGTAAAGCCTAGAATATTTGTTAGTCTTCCATTGACGTTTTTTCCCATTATTTCTTTGTTGTTCGAAATGTGTAATATGATTGCAATTAGTACAGGTGCAGTTAGCCCATACAAAATAGCCGTATAAATCAATGACTGTATTGGAGTAATGCCTACATAGTTTAATGATAAGCCCAGTACTAACGAAATAGCGATGATTAAATAAAATGCTTTTGGCTTCATGAAATTTTTTGTCAAGTCCTTGTTTCCAGCCAAAGGTCTCGGTAATGATGTAAGAAATAGAACCACTCAATACAGGAATTGCAATAAGTCCTGTTCCAATTACACCAATGGCAAAAAGAAGATAAGCCATGTTTCCAGCTAATGGTTTTAATGCCATTGCCGCTTGTTCAACTGTGTCAATTTGATGAATACCGCCCTTAAATAAAACAGTTCCAGTAGTAAGAATTATAAAATACATAACAAATCCTGAAACAGTCATTCCAAAATCAACATCTTGGTTAATTTCATGAATTATCTTTTTATTTACAATCAAATGTTTCCTTTTGTTTTTCATTTCTTCAACCTCTACAGATGCTTGCCAAAAGAAAAGATACGGTGAAATGGTAGTGCCAAGTATGCCTACTATAATTGCTATAAAGTCTTTGTCAAATTTTATAGTTGGAATAAAAGTCGCTTTAAGAATTTCTGTGAAATCCTGTTTATATAAAAAAGGAACTATAAAATAAACCAACATTACAATGCACAAATATTTTAGAACTGATGCAATTTTATGATAAGGCAGGTATATTATTAAACCAAGAAGAATAATCGTGAAAAGAACACTGAAATAATTAGCATCAATAGCTGGAAATAGTAGATTTCCAACAGCTCCCATACCTGCAATGTCAGCACCAATATTCATTACAATGGCAGGAAAACTAAACAACAGCATCACATATAAAATAGGTCTTGGATAGTGTTTTTTAAGTGTCCCTGTCAAACCTTGAGAGGTTACCAATCCAATTCTCGCACACATTTGCTGAATAGAAGCCATGAGAGGAAAAGCAATAATCGCTGTCCACAAGGTTGCAAGTCCAAATGAAGCACCTGCCTGTGAATATGTTGCAATTCCTGACGGGTCATCGTCACTTGCACCTGTCACTAGACCTGGTCCAAGTTTTTTCCAACTACTAAAAAGTTTAGTTGTAAATGCTTTCTTTCTTATCATTTTTTTAGTCGTTGTTGAATGGGCGGCAAAAGCACAATCAAGATGAGTAGGAAAGCAGTCGTAATATTTATTCTTATGAAAATTTCAGGATAAATGTCTCGATGAAAAGACCAATAAAGGTTTGTCGCTATACAAAACAAGCAAATCAGAATTGTCAAAATAGCAAGTATTTTATGGTTCATGATTTTTCTTGTGTGTTTATCTTTTTATAACGATGTCAGTTTGCGGGTGGTTTGCTTGCCTATAACTTATAATAAACGCAACTGTACATATATATTGAGAGAGGTGTATAACATCCAAAAAAGGGAAAGTTCGTTAATTATGCCCAATCAAAAACATATGATATCCTTTTACAAAAGAAAATTGATCGAACATTCTTCACAAATATAAGAGAGATTTTGTATTTTAGGTGAATTGTTTAAAAAAATTTGAACAATGATAGAAAATTAAGATTTCAATTGCAGATGAATACGGACCAGCCTGCAGACAATGCAGGTGAGGTGAAAATAGGGTGTGGATTATCCTCGAAACCTTTAGGCTCGGTAAATAAGAATGTAAGATAGGAACACTGGATACAGGTAAAAGTGCCTTTAGCCTTGACTTTGCCAAATAATCCATAATATGCATCAGAAAATCTATTACGAGCCAAAATTACGTCAAAAGCAATCATTTCATTGACTTTTAAAGCCTCACCATATTGGTGACTATGTTTGCGTTTTAAAAGTCTTACTTTTATAGTAATTTAGGCTCTCACAACGAAGGTCCGATGCATAATATGGATTGAAACAGACCACCAGACCTGCCTGCCGGCAAGGCCGGGGTGGTAAACTAAGGAGTAAGAGTTCACAGGAGGCAACTGGGGAAGATGGTGCGTACAGAAGTAATATGAGGAACGATTCATTGCTTTGCGTATCAGATGCACCAACATGGCTGTTTGATAAAGTTAAATATTAAGAACTAAAGCCGGGCTTTATTCGTCAAATCCCGAACCGCAATACAAAAGAATTAAGGCTGCTGATTGCTCCAATGTCCAGCCCAACTATCGGCAATACCAATGTAAGGGTTCGTGCACCCAGTACTTTCTTTGTCGTATATCGTTTTGGCCTGCAAATTTTGTACACCATATTCAATTCAGTTTAAAACCGGTAACCAATTCTTAAATGTAAATTTAGGGTTCTGTTTAACTGATTTTCCATAAACCCGACACTTTTTGCAAAATAATACCTGTAACCAAATCCTATTCCGGTTTCATAGGTAAAATGATTTCCTACATTTCTTTTTATTCCCCAGGTGGGTATTATTGCAATGTGATTATAAGGTGTTAAGTTATCATTTTTAGTAATCACAAACCAATCAGGATAATAGCTGGTCTTCAATGAAACAAAATTTCCGCTATTTCCAGCAATACTTTTTGATTTAGTAACCCGTTTGTTTAGATTGTAATAATATCTTGGTTCTACAGTAATATCAGGTATCAAGATATAACCAACTTCGTAGGAATGCATAATTCCAAAAATTCCAGCATCTAGCCCTAATTCGCTTCTTAATGATATTTTGTCAGATAGTTTTGCTTCGTTGTAAAACCAGATTCCTAATACTCCTATTTGGATTCCGGAAGTAGATTTTTCTACACTTGTGTTTTGAGATTTTGCGATAAAAGTTAGTCCGCAGCAAGTTAAAGTCAATAAAAAATATTTCATTAGTTTCATTTTCAAATGCTTTATAACAGTTTAGAATATGGCTTATATCAATTAAGATGCACTTATCTATCCACCTGAAACAAACTTGGATAAGAAAATAAATCATGTACTAACATCCGTTAAACTAATTTGTTGACCCATTTTTTATGTTGTTGAATTATTCAGAATTAGCAACACGAGATTGTTCCCTATTTTTGTAGCATGACCGCTAATGACTGTTCTTGTGCCAAAAAAATGCCCAAGTATCAAAAAATATACGCCATAGATTTCAAATATTTAAAAGATAAGTGGAATTAATATTTAGAATGAAAGTCAATTTTTCACCAAAGACTAGAAAATTAGTATTGTGAAATACATTAGTTGGAAATTCAATGGCCAGGTGAAAGAGCCTTCAGTCTAGAAAATGCCATAAAAAACATACCACCAGACCTGCCTGCCGGCAAGGCAGGGGTTGTAAAACTATAATCCGGATTATGCAATAGAAAATCTATTCCGGCTTAAAATTACCGCAAAATAAGGCTCCGCCAAGGCGGATTGATTTCCCTAATTCACCTTAGTAGTAACAATGCCTGATTTGCGAGATCACTTATTTTATAGTTCTTTCAAGCCTCAGAACGAAATTCTATTGCATAGTTCGGGATTACCACTTGGGCAAAAGAGTAATGGACATATATTATTAATCGAAACCCACATGATTTGATCTTTACTAAGCCAGAAGAGCATTAAATTTGCTGATCGGTTTTTGATTTTATATAAAATTAATTCGTAATAAAAAATATAAAGGTTCAACTTTTTGGGGCTTTGCGTTCGGTTGGGAAATCGAAGCACAAAAGCCAAATTTTTTACCAATGTTTATTTAAAAAACTGCTGCCCAAATTTTGCACTTCAGCCCTCCTGACGAATACCCATGTCAGGGATTTTTATCTTTTCTGAATAACTCTAAAAGTAGAAATCCTGATATTGTCAATATAGTGCCAATAGTGAACATAATAATGTGAAGTAGTGAAATGTCGTCAACCATGATCACCTGTATTACTATCCATCCACTCAGTAGAATTCCTTGGATAATAACCAATAATGAAGCGAATGGCTTTTCCTTATATACGAAATATGCTGCTATAAAATTTAAGAGTCCATTAACGATCAGCAATACTATTCCGGGAATTAAATATGAATTAAATGGTGAATCTTTTATGTATAAAACACTCATACCCATCATATGTCCAGATGGGTCTATGATAAACAACACACCAGCCACAACAGCATTTATTGCAGTAAGTAGTAGTAGAGAAATTGAAGTAAACCGCAAATATCGTTTCAAATTATAACCCATTTAAATTTATAAGTTTATTGAATATTATGAAATTCTTTTTCAGCCCTTTCCGCCTATTTTGACCGCTTCGGCAAGGGTTTAAAACTTAACGGCAAACAAATAAATGCAGTCAATAAAAGGCTCATTAAATGGTTATCGGAAGCCATTCAACTGATTGATATGTCCTTTTTGACAGAAGATCATCGAACAGCCTATAAAGAATTGATAACTCAACGAGTAAAACAATTTACAGAACGACCCAACAAGCAAATCTGACCTAAGTGTTGCCAAATTTTCAATTTGAATTCGAAGCACTAAATCCATCATATATCTACAATATCTATCTCCAATAAACTTTTTGTGTAAAAATATCAACCCTATCAACGACTTGAAAAGTAAGATAGTAAGATCCTGCCTTATCATTTATTTGGTATCCAGTATGCACATTATGCAAAGATATATTATGTATTTCATTCTACCAAGATTCATGGCATAGCCATAGCAACACTACGAGTGAGCCGGGCAAGAAGGGCCTATTTGGAGATGGTGCTTAACTGGGATTATGGAATAGCCACACACAGACGTAGTTGCATTTATCAGGCCTGATAACGGCCTGAACCTACCTTTAGATTTGCATTTCCATTAATTTTATCATATTACATATATTATTATGTATTACATGGGGTGTCCAGGGGGGTGTTGAAAAGTATTAATTTTGTGGAAAAGTTGAGACAAAGTATGGCAAATTATGCAACCTACTAAGTATACCTTATTCGGCGTTTTAATCCACACTTTGCTCAAAAGGTTAAAAAGACAGATAGAAAATTAGGGTAAAACCCATTAACAAGGTAATCGTCCTTCACCTTTTTACTCAACTTAAATTCGTCATTTCTTAATTTTTTAAAACCAGTTTTATTATGTTAAAGTTTACTATCGGGGCTGATATTTCTAAAGATAAAATCAATTTTGCTCTTCGTTTTTAAAATGACTATATTTTGGAGAAAGAAGTAGAAAATACAACATCTGCTTTAAATAAATTTATTAAGCAAGTTCAGTCATTGGTTAAGAGTTTAGCCAAAGAAAAAAGTCTGAACATTCCTTTGAGTTTATCATGGAACATACGGGAATCTATAGCAATCTTCTTATTGAATGCCTGGCTGGACATAAGGTGACCATGTATGTTGTTGCTGGACTTGAAATCAAGAAAAGTACCGGGATCAGCAGGGGTAAAAATGACAAGATTGATGCTCAAAGAATTGCGGACTATGGGGTCAGATTTGCTGATAAATTAAAGCCTTATACCTTATGTGATCAGACGCTCACAGAACTTAAGGTTGAATACCAAAAAAGATCACAGCTTGCAAGAATCAAGCTCAACTTACACAAGCCAGAGATGATAATAAAAAATTTCAAGGTAAAGAACTCCAAAAAAAGTTAGAAAAAATTAATAAGCCAATAGTGAATGAATTAGATGAAGCTATTGAGAAAATTGAAGCCGATATGTTGGAGTTAATAAAAAGCGATAAATCCATCTACGACAACTATAAGATCGCACAATCCGTACCGGGTGTTGGTAAAATCGTAGCGGTAGCATTCCTCTGTGCAACCCATAATTTCACAAAGTTTGAAACATC
Organism: Saprospiraceae bacterium; assembly: GCA_016717145.1. Taxonomy (GTDB): domain Bacteria; phylum Bacteroidota; class Bacteroidia; order Chitinophagales; family Saprospiraceae; genus OLB9. The sequence goes on from JADKGD010000047.1 coordinate 24,812, forward strand.
CAAGGCATTAGGCAGTTATTGTGGTGTAGTGCCATTTGGAAAGGAATCAGGGAGGTACAAAGGAAAAGATAAGGTATCTCCCATTGCCAATAAGTCATTAAAAACGCTGCTGCATCTGGGAGCAGTAGCTAGCATTAGCGGAAAAATGCCTTTGCGGCCTATTACCAAAGAAAAATAACAGAGGATAAGAAAAATAAAATGCTTGCCATCAATAATGTCAGAAACAAAATAGTAAAAACGCTCTTCGCGTGCATTAAAAATAAAATAAAATATAAAGCGGATTATTCGTTTTCATTTGCAGCCTAAAAATCAGGATGTGGATAACTCTGTGAATGGACCATGTACAACCGATTTCATCAACAACAAAAATATCAATTATGTATTAAAAAAATATCAATTAATGCTTGGTTAAACCATAGAAAACGCCGAACGTGGGGTGATAGTGAAAAAATGCTCAGTTCCAAGTGTCAGTTTGCATTTTTAAGGTAAGCCCCAAAAAAAGCGGGGCTAACTTTTCGGTACGCTGAGCGATTAGCGAAAAGCCAGGGATTATGGTACAGCCATAGTTACACACAGACGTAGTTGCATTTATCAGGCCTGATAACGGCCTGAAACTACGCCTAACGGGGGTGTCCTTATTAAAAGACAATTTTAATAAAATAATAATGCATCTCATTCATTAATAATTTTCAATAATTCTTCTCTGGTTATTTCTAATTCTGTAGCAACATCATTTAATATTTTAGATAAGAGGCCAATTTTGATAGGGTCATGGTTAGGAATTGTAATATGGTGTTCATTTTCACCATTTGATTTAGTCAGACGAATGTGACTGCCATTTTGCCTTGTGACAATGTAGTCTAATTTAGCTAACTTTTTTTTCAAACTTGCTCCTGACTCATCTCTTGAAAGTTTCATGCAGTCAATACTTCATCTTTTACAAAGTGCATCCTGACAATTCGCTTTGTATTGTCATCAAAATGGCATGAAACAGCATCAATAATATTTTCTTTTAAGGTTTGCCAATCGTCTGCTTCGGTAAATATAGACAAGCCTAAAGCTTGTGCTTCATAGCCGCCGTCTATTGATTCATTAATTACAAATATTACTTCTTGCATGGTATAAAATTTAAATACAAAGATAAGGCATTTTAAATACTTATCATTATGGATTTTGGACAAAGTTTGATGCTCATCCTCAAGCAAAAGAAACTTTCTCAAGCTGATCTCGGTAAAATCATCGGTACTTCTAGCGAGTAGATTCTTTTATTTCCTTCAAAATTTTTGATGCTGTATGTCTTTTAAAGTCCCTAATAATATCCGGCAAGTTCCCATTTTCGGCATTCAAGATGTTATGAACATGATTCGACAACACAACTTAAGCCCAAATTTGAAGCCCTTTGTGTTTTCTGCCATAATCAAAACTGTCCAAAATGACATAATCATTTTGTGTAAAATATGAACCCCATCAACGACTTGAAAAGTAAAATAGTAAGATCCTGCCTTATCAATCATATATGGTATCCAGTACGCACATCATTCAAAGATATATATTGTATCCTTTTACCAAGATTCATGGCACAGCCATGGCAACACTACGCGTGAGTCGGGCAAGAAGGGCCCATTTGGAGATGGTGCTTAGCTAGGATTATGGCACAGCCATAGCTACACACAGACGTTGTTATAAACTACCCCTAACGGGGAATTTTTTTAGAGTATTGGTTGATTTTAATTTTGTTACTGCAATAGTTAAATGTATCATTCATTTATTTGCATTTAAAGTAACTCGCAATAATAATTAATTTTACCTTTACGTCATTCGAACACTAAGCCCGGTTTGAATGTGCATTCATAGAATTTTTGTATAAGCTTTGACATTTAAAAATAAATCATTTATGGCTTCATTTAGTGTATGCTACGCATTACAAATCTTACATCTGATGTGCTCTGTACCATTTAGTACTGTATCACCACCAGTTGACAATAAATGTTTGCCTCCTACAACTCCGCTTACAGTATATTTTCAGAAACCAGCAGCATGGCCAAATGCCAAAATTTATTATTGGGGAGCAACTCCTGCCGGGTCCAATGAAAATGCGACAGCAGCCAAGTGTAAATATGACACTTATGCAAGCAGGATGTGATTGGTATTATTTTACTTTTCCTATTGCTGTGGATTGTAGCAACATTATTTTTAATAGTGGTTCAGGTATTCAAACGCCCGATTTGCTCAATAGATGTGATGATGGATATTATCAGGTAGGCATAGGATGGTCGTCAAATCCACCATCCGGATACTGCGGTAATCCCCCACCTTCAGTCACCGTCAGTCCGGCTGGGCCATATAATAACATCAATCCTTTTGTCGTAACAATTAATATTTATGACAATACAGACCCTTCACCTATTATATATTATACATTGGATGGATCCAATCCTACCATATCAAGCCAAAGTGGACTAGATGGAATGACATTAAATATTGCACAAAACACTACTGTCAAAGTGATGGGAGTAGATGCAAATGGGGCAACTTCAGTCATACAAACGTATACCTATACGGTAGGTCTACAGCCGCCACTCATGGTGTTTTTTAAGAAACCAACCACATGGGCAAATGCTAAAATTCATTATTGGTCAGCTATTCCTACAGGATCGATAGCCAATACTGCCTGGCAGTGTAAATATGATTCAAAATCAACCTGGATGTGATTGGTATTATTTTACTTTTCCGGTAGCTGTGGATTGCATTAATATTATTTTTAATAGTGGGACAGGCATCCAGACAGCAGATCTTATTGGAAGATGTGAAAACGGGTATTACATATTTGGTACCGGATGGTCTGATACAGCCCCTGTAGGATTTTGCAGCCCTAATGGACCACCTTTATTGACGGTGTTACCAACATCAGGCATTGTGTGTTAAACATTTTCATTACGTCTCTTCACCAACAGATCCGGATGGAGATCCAGTGATCATACGTTACACCCTGGATGGTACAACTGTTACAACAGCAAGTCCCATTTGGATTCCCAATACGCCTCCTCCAACATCTAATTTTACATTGAAAGTAAAAGCATATGATGATGAACTTGCCTCATCAAATGAAGTTGTTCGTACGTATACCAATACCAATAATCCACCTTTATTTTCTGTGACGCCGGCTGGCCCTTTTGTTTTCAATAGTGCACAGAATATCCAGATTACTGCGACTGATGATTGTTCATCCAATGCTACCATCTATTATACCACAAATGGAAGTACGCCTACTTCTTCTTCATTATCAGCAGTCAATAATTTGAATCTATATTTGACTACAACAACCGTAATCAAATTTTATGTAACTGATGGACAAGGAAATGCCACGCCAATTCAAACCCATACCTATACACTTGCAGTCAAATTATGGGTGTGGAGGAAATACAAACGGGGATTACGTTATTTTTACAGGCAGGATAATGCCCCGCACTGTATGTTGCGATAACGAATGGAATTTAGGAGTGGAAATGGTGCCGATAACGTAAGTTGTGGAAGAACAACGGACTTGGTTGGGGTTTTCATGAGGTGGTGACCTTACTGGTTTAACTTAAAAGGCTCCTCTGAAGGCTATTTTGATGAATCTCGGTGTAGATGCCATATGGATTACTGCAATGAAACAAATACATGGGCATGTACCAGGTGGGGTATGGTGCCGGAGTTCAAAAACATTTTGGTTATCATGGTTACCCATGCCTGGATTGGTGAAGGCTGGATGCTAACATGGGCACCGATATTGATTTTAAGTCGATGGTGATTAAAGGCTCATGTGGCTAACATAAGGATAGTGATGGTTATAGTGAATCCATACGGGTTATGATGATGCGCCGGAAGACGTAGGAATTTGGGTGGTCTGGCTTTGTACCAATTGGTGAATTCATCCCAATGGATAAGAAAGATGATATTACTTCATGCTCATGTGGGCCAGTGGTGATTTGCAATCATGCCTTGCTGGGGTGCCTGATATTATAAGTGAATCAACAATTAATGTCGGCTTGCCGCCAGTATTACAGACAAAATGGAATGCATTAAAGAAGCCCAGGAAGTCAACAAGAACTATTTTTAACAATACACAGGATTACCATGCGCCCATAAATCACATTTGTCAAGTGGCTCACAGACTGGGTGAGAGAAGTATGGTGTCATTAGTTCGACTGAACACCTACAAACATATTGAGATCAGCCATTGGGGCACATTTAAAGACACAAGCGGATGAAGTAACAGCACAATGGAAAACCAGAAAGCCTTCAAAAGTTGGATGACAAACCGTTTTTGGATGGATTTGGTAGAAAATTATGGTTCTGGAATCTGAAAATATGAAGAAACATAACCGTCAACATCAGTAAAACTGATATATAATAAATTTCAACTTTCAGGGGACAAGGAGGCAATTTTGCCACGATTGACAATATCTATAGCAGCTATGCATCTGTTGCCAAAATCCAGATCCCGCATGGAATTTTTGAGTTATATATCATCACATTGATACCCATTTATCAGAATGAAACCAATCGATAAACGAAGGATCCACTTTTATACTTCTGCCAATGCGTCCAGATTTATTCATGGGATGAGACCAAAAGGCTGGCTGGAACACCAGAGATCAACCCACAAGATCAGACATGAACTTGGAATAGTATAGATCAAGGTGAGCAGTCCATTGGAAAAAATTAGGTCAATTTCGTCAAAACATCCATCAATAGGTGCTGGGGCGCACACAAAGACCAACACAACGCCTTATACATTCAAAAGGTCATTGTCAAGGTCTGATGCCCAAGATAATGTAATGGTTGTTATGGGTGCCTCGGGAAACGTGTCTGTCAATGTAACTTCAATTGCATCATGGACAAAACAACCTACTCAAGAATCTTTATACGGGACAAACAGCTGTTGTTTCCCGGCGGAACTGTAATCTTCTGCAGCGGGTACGAATGGTGTTTTTGTTAAGCGAAAATCCAAACCCAGTTATATTTTATTGTTCATAGTCCGGCTACTATTCCTATAACCCCAATAGGTCATTGCATAGTAAGTTTAACTTACTTCCATAGATTGTAGTCCAAAGTTACTGCGTTTATTATACATATGATCTCAATGCATCTGAAACAATTCTAGTAGCTGGACGACCTACAATGGTTGTTTCAATATTTGTGAAACAAGACCCTTAAGACTTGCTGTAAATTACATCAATGGATTAAAATCCGATGCATTGATACCATATTATGTATCTTTACCTGAGATGAATATTTATTACAAAACACAAATGCCTACACTAATGTGTATTGTTATCATTGGAATACGCTACCTGCGAGCACCGGAAATAGTTCAACTGCATGGCCCGGAAAGCTTATGACATTAATTTGTGACAACAATACAACAACTAAAGTTGACGACTGGTATGTGCTGACTTTGCCGGCAACGCTTACGACAAATTTAATTTTTAATTGTGGAAACAATACCTGCCAAACGGGTAACTTGAATGCTCCCCGACCTCTTGGATTTTATGAAAACCATGCCTGGCTTACCACTGTTCCCGCATCTTATTGTAGTGATTGCAAAACAGTCTCAATACTGGCAATGCCGGTTATGGTTCCCTAAGATATGCAATTGCTGAATGCTGTATCCGGGGAGCACCCTCGAGTTTGATCCAAGTCTCCATAATCAGACCATAACCATCAACACACCATTGACAATAGATAAAAACCTGTGATATCTGCCACTCAAAACATAACCGTCAGTGCAAATGGAACATCTGGTAGTATTTTCACTATAAATGCTAATAAAGATATTACAAAAAAAGGACTGGATCTTATTTGTGGCAATGGAGCCACTGGTAGATGTATCTCAATAATGGAAGATTGATATTGGACAACGTAGAAATGACAGATAACAACGCACCACCCAATAGTAGTAGTGTGGTAAATGGAAGTGCGGGCACTATTAATATAAAAAATAGTGTTAGTTTGCTCAAAAATAACTAATAATTTATCGATTGTGGACATAATTAAGTGGGTCATCATGTGTTAAATTCACGCTTGTAGATGGGAATAAGACATGATGACCCGCAAATAAAATGGTACAATATCAATTTCAAAACATATCAAATAACTGTTATTTTGTATAAGCCCTGATGAAAGCAGTTGTTTCAGGATTGGTCCTTTTATAACTTACCATCCTTACATCCAAAGGAACATCAGAAAACTTGTCAAGCGATTGTCGGATGGCATCAAAGATCCAATGTGAAGGGTTGCCAAAAGCATTTCCGCCTACTAAGGTTAAATACAAAATGTTATTTCCTGTGGAATGATAATTTTGAATGGCAACATGAAATGTAGCTTCATAAGTGGCTTCCAGGATTAACCGTGCGAAAGATTCCCATTTTAAATAATCTATAGATGAATAGGCTATTGGCAAAGCAGAACAATACACTTGTGTTACCAATAATTCATCATTGCTGATGGTTACTTGAGTGTCTTTTTGAATGCCAACTTTTAATTTACCTTTGACCAGCTGATATTCTTCTTTGGAAAGTGATTTTATATTCTGATCGATTATAGAAAGACCCTGTCTGGTAGCTAATGCATATCCGTTACGCATTTTCCAAAGAGATTCATTTTCATTGCCAAAGTAATATCCCAAGTCATCCAGGCAATCTATCTGAGTGGTTTCCGTTTGGCCAATCTGACCCTGCACTTTGACAAAATAATTGCGATAAATGGTTCCGGCTCCACAAGCAACTGCACATGCCGGACCTTGAGTTTTGTCATACTCATAGATTCCTACTCCTTTTTCAGGTGTGACTTGTGGTCCAACCATTTCCCCATGGTCGCAGTTATTCAGGCCGTTATGCCTGATAAATGCAACTGCGATCCCTATATTTTACGAATCCGTCTAAAGAGCCGGACAGGTTTGTAATTCATTATCAACTGTCCGAAAACCCTATGGTATTATCTAACTCTAACAGTTCTCAATCAATGAAACCTTCTTGACCTGAGTAAATACCAACACTGCTATAAAGGTAATCTTCATTTTGTTTACCAAACCATTTTGCACAGGATTCATATGAATGTACGCAAGCTTCTGATTTATCCATTTAGGACTTTCTAGTTCTATAGGGTGGCAACCTTGCTGCCAAAATTGATAAGTTTTATTATTTTTATTGTATTTAGCGTAATAAGAAAAAAGCTTTAACATCCATTCCTTTCTACTTTCAGAAGCATTAGATTGGATGGATTCGATGATCGATTTTGATGTGAATTTTTTAAAATCTCTTACAAAATCTGACAACAGGAATGGTTCATTAATGTAACATATCAGATGAATATGATTGCTCATTATGACATATGCATTCAAAACAAGCCCTTTTTCTTTTTGGCAATATCTGAGACTATCTATAATGATTTTACGATAATCATCTCTTGTAAATACATCAATCCAACCTACTACCGTAAAAGTAATGTAATGCAAAGCATTCTGATTAATAATTTATGTCCATGCATTGATTATATTAAATGTATAGCGAAGATACATTTTTTAAAATCAGAAGTTAAAGAATTAAAAATTCACAATGTATGGGATCGAAGTCACAGACTTCGACCATCGGGGAGTTCTTCAATGTATTAACTCATAGTCATTAATCAAAAGTTCTGCAGGAATATGTAAGCTTTTACTTATATTTCGAATCATTTCCAAAGTCAGTCTTCGTTTTCTATTCAGCACTTCAGAAACTTTACTTTTTGCCTATGATTTCCACCAAATCTTTATTTCTCAATTCATTTTCTTCCATTTTATATTTTATGACCTCAATGGGATCAGGATTTTTAAAAGTCGGTTCAGTTTCTATTTCATATTTTTCAATAAGCATAACCAAAAGTTCAGCTTCATCAAAATGTATATCTCCTTTTTGCAATCGAACTTCATCGAGTCTGCCTAAGGCTGTTTGGTATTCTTCTTCTGTTCTTATTATTTTCCAATTCATTGTTTGATATTTAAATGGTTAATGCATCAATCTTGTCATACTGCAGGTGTGTGCCCACAAATCTTACCCAAACCGTTTGTAAATCAAAGTTAATTTTAACTACCAAACGATATTGATTACCCTTAATGTTGAAAACATATCTGCTTGTTCCAATTGATCTACTATAAGGAAATGATTCCAAAATGTCATTCGAATGAAAAAAAACTTCCTGTTTCCATTACTTTATACCATCCCAAAAGTTGATTTTCAACATCAGGATAAAGATTCCAGAATTCTCGTAATGTACGCTTTGAAATTATTCGCATGATGCAAAGATATAACAAAGTTCATAAAAAGGGAACTTTATTTTACTAACTAGATAAAAAAGAAATGAATAAAATAGCCTGGTCAAAGACCAAGTTTAAATACACCAGTTGCATTGGTTAGGCTTCGGACGTTGGTTTGGGGCTTTATTTATTGCATCAATATAAAATTGCAAAACGGATGCTCCTAGATAATATAATAGAAAACAAAAAATTAATAAAGCAATAATAAGTATTAAGAGACAATTTTTTTTTGTTCATGACTTCGCAATTTAAACTACTTGAGCAATTCAATGTCCTCTTCATTAGGTGAAGATGATCATTTGATATTTGATGTCAGAGTGTTATGTGATACAAAGATGTAGCTTTTTAATGAATTCTCAAATTATGGCATTAGTCATTAGGTTCTCATATTGCAATTTGAAATTGCTATGCCATTAATATCGGTACCCCCCAAAAAAATAGCCCTGGTCAGAGACCAAGGCTATAAACCAGAGACTAATACTCTGATGGAAATAATACGGTAGTGTACTCTCTGGATGCCTCGATGATGAGCTCTATCTGGTCAACAGTGAGATTGGATGAAGTGGGTCAATATCTGTCGAGCCTGAAATAAGTTATCGCATCAGGTAAAAGTAATGTAATGCAAAGCATTCTAATTAATAATTTTATGTCCATCCATTGATTATATTATATGTATAGCGAAGATACATTTTTTAACGTCGAAGTTACCGAATTAAAAATTCTTAATGTATGGGATCGAAGTCACAGACTTCGACC
>JADKGD010000048.1 GCA_016717145.1 Saprospiraceae bacterium
GTTCCAAGCGTCGGTTCGCATTTTAAGATAAGCAAAAAAAAAGCGAAGCCTTTTTTAGTACTTGCCAGGCAATTAGCGAAAAGCCAGGGAATATGGTACAGCCATAGTTACACACAGACGTAGTTGCATTTATCAGGTACAGTTAACGGCCTGAAACTACGCCTAACAAAGGGTGTTGATCCTTATTAAAAGACAATTTTAATAAAATAATAATGCATCTCATTCATTAATAATTTTCAATAATTCTTCTCTGGTTATTTCTATTAATTCTGTAGCAACATCATTTACATCTATTTTAGATAAGAAGCCAATTTTGATAGGGTCATGGTTAGGAATTGTAATAATTTTGTTCATTTTTCACCATTTTGATTTTAGTCAGACAGAATGTGACTGCCATTTTGCCTTGTGACAATGTAGTCCCTAATTTACTTAACTTTTTCAAACTTGCTCCTGACTCATCTCTTGAAAGTTCATGCAGTCAATACTTCATCTTTTACAAAGTGCATCCTGACAATTCGCTTTGTATTGTCATCAAAATGGCATGAAACAGCATCAATAATATTTTCTTTTAAGGTTTGTAATCGTCTGCTTCGGTAAATATAGACAAGCCTAAGCTTAGTATGCAACCATAAATCTATTGATTCATTAATTACAAATATTACTTCTTGCATGGTATAAAATTTAAATACAAAGATAAGGCATTTTAAATACTTGTCATTATGGATTTTGGACAAAGTTTGATGCTCATCCTCAAGCAAAGAAACTTTCTCGGCCAGTCTCAGTAAAATCATCCGGTACTTCTAGCGAGTAGATTCTTTTATTTCCTTCAAAATTTTTGATGCAGTATGTCTTTTAAATTCCCTAATAATATCCGACAGGATTCCCATTTTCCCGGCATTCAAGATGTTGTAAAGACATGATTCGATAACACAACTTAAGCCCGAAATTTGAAGCCCTTTGTGTTTTCTGCCATATCAAAACTGTTCAAAATGACATAATCATTTTGTATGAAATATGGACCCCATCAACGACTTGAAAAGTAAGATAGTAAGATCCCTGCCTTATCAATCATATGGTATCAGTACCGCACATCATTCAAAGATATATATTGTATCACTTTTGCAAGTTCTTGGCACAGCCATGGCAACACTACAAACGAGTCGGGCAAGAAGGGATGTCTTGGAGATGGTGTAGCTGGGATATGGCACAGCCAAAGATACACAGAACGTAGTTGCATTTATCGGGCTGGTAACGGCCTGAAACTACGCCTAACGGAATTTTTTAGAGTATTGGTTGATTTGAATTTTGTTATTGCAATAGTTAAATGTGTCATTCCATTTTTTTGCATTTAAAGTAACTCATAATAATAATTAATTTTACCTTTACGTCATTCAGACACTAAGCCCGGTTTGAATGTGCATTCATAGAATTTTTGTATAAGCTTTGACATTTAAAAATAAATCATTTATGGCTTCATTTAGTGTTTTCTACGCATTACAAATCTTACATCTCATGTGCTCTGTACCATTTAGCACTGTATCACCACCAGTTGACAATAAATGTTTGCCTCCTACAACTCCGCTTACAGTATATTTTCAGAAACCAGCAGCATGGCCAAATGCCAAAATTTATTATTGGGGAGCAACTCCTGCCGGGTCCAATGAAAATGCGACATGGCCAGGTGTAAATATGACGCTTATGCAAGCAGGATGTGATTGGTATTATTTTACTTTTCCTGTGCTGTAGTTGTAGCAACATGATTTTTAATAGTGGTTCCGGGTATTCAAACACTTGAGTGCTCAATAGATGTGATTGATGGATGTTATCAGGGTGAGCGCACAGGATGGTCGTCAAATCCACCAGCCGGATACCGCGGTAATCCACGCCTTCAGTCAACGTCGGTCAGCTGGGCCATACTTAACCAACATCAATACTTTTGTCGTAACAATTAATATTTATGACAATACAGGGCCTTCACCTATTATATATTATGACATTGGGATGGATCAATCCCTACACTTATCAAGCCAAAGTGGACTAGATGGAATGACATTAAATATTGCACAAACACTACTGTCAAAGTGATGGGTAGATGCAAATGGGGCAACTGATCATACAAGCGCATACCTATGCGGTAGGTCTACAGCCGCCACTCGATGGTGTTTTTAAAGACCAACCACATGGGAAAATGCTGAAATTCATTAACGGTCAGATATTCCAACAGGATCGATAGCCAATACTACTTTGGCCAGATGTATGCCGATGATTCAAAACCAACCTGGATGTGATTGGTATTGTTTACTTTTCCGGTAGCTGTGGATTGCGTGTAATAGCATTTATACTTGGGACGAGTATCCCAGACAGCAGATCTTATTGGAAGATGTGAAAACGGGTATTACATATTTGAGCACCGAGATGGTCTAATACAACCCTCATAGGATTTTTGCGCACCTAATGGACCACCTTTATTGACAGTGTTGCCAGCATCGGGCAATTGCGTATTGCCGACATCATTAAATATAACCGCAACAGATCCGGATGGAGATCCAGTGATCATACGTTACACCGTGGATGGTACGACTGTTACGCTCATCAAAGTCCCATTTGGATTCCCCAATACGCCGCCTCCAACATCATTTGTCGAAAGTAAAACATATGATGATGAACTTGCCGCATCAAATGAAGTTGTTCGTACTTATACCAATACAAATAATCCTTTATTTTCTGTGACGCTGGTTAGCCTATTGTTTTCAATAGTGCACAGAATATCCAGATTACTGCGACTGATGATTGTTCATCCAATGCTACCATCTATTATACCACAAATGGAAGTACGCCTACTTCTTCTTCATTATCAGCAGTCAATAATTTGAATCTATATTTGACTACAACAACCGTAATCAAATTATATGTAACTGATGGACAAGGAAATGCCACGCCAATTCAAACCCATACCTATACATATGATCCAAATTATGGGTGTGGAGGAAATACAAACGGGGATTATTTTACATGGGATAATGCCACTGTATATTTTGCGGTAACAGATAGATTTAAAGATGGAAATAGTGCCAATAACGTGAATTATGGAAGAACAACAGACTTGGTTGGGGGTTTTCATGGTGGTGACCTTGCTGGTTTAACACAAAAGATATCTGAAGGCTATTTTGATAGTCTCGGTGTAGATGCCATATGGATTACGCCACCAATAGAACAAATACATGGGCATGTACCTGGGTGGGGTATGGTGCCGGAGTTCCAAAAACATTTTGGTTATCATGGTTATTATGCTCTGGATTGGACAGAGCTGGATGCTAACATGGGCACCAGTAATGATTTTAAGTCGATGGTAGATTCAGCTCATGTACATGGCATAAGGATAGTGATGGACATAGTGATGAATCATACAGGTTATGATACGCCAGAAGACATGACAGAATTTGGGTGGTCTGACTGTACCAATTGGTGGTCATCCCAATGGATAAGAAAAGATGATATTGCTTCATGTGCCCCATGCTGGTGGTGGTGAGTTGCAATCATGCCTTGCTGGATTGCCTGATATTATAAGTGAATCAACAATTAATGTCAGCTTGCCGCCAGTATTACAGACGAAATGGAATGCGACAAAAGAAGCCCAGGAAGTTGCAGAACTAAATACTTTTTTTAACAATACAGGATTACCACGTACGCCCATAAATCACATTGTCAAGTGGCTCACAGACTGGGTGAGAGAATATGGTGTCGATGGATTCAGGCTAGACACCTACAAACATATTGAGATCAGCCATTGGGGCACATTAAAGACACAAGCGGATAATGCTTTGGCACAATGGAAAGCAGAAAACCCAACTAAAAAGTTGGATGACAAGCCGTTTTGGATGGTTGGTGAAAATTATGGTTCTGGAATCACAAAATACGAAGATGCCGTCAACATCGGTAAAACTGATGCCTTAATAAATTTCAACTTTCAGGGACAAGGAGGCAATTTTGCCACGATTGACAATATCTATAGCAGCTATGCATCTGTTGCAAATCCAGATCCCGCATGGAATTTTTTGAGTTATATATCATCACATGATACCCATTTATCAGATAGGAATAATCTGATAAACGAAGGATCCACTTTTATACTTCTGCCAGGTGCTGTCCAGATTTATTATGGAGATGAGACCAAAAGGCTGGCTGGAATAGGACCGGGAGATCAACCCACAAGATCAGACATGAACTGGAATAGTATAGATCAAGGTGTACTTGTCCATTGGAAAAAATTAGGTCAATTTCGTCAAAAACATCCATCAATAGGTGCTGGGGCGCACCTAAAGACCAACACAACGCCATATACATTCAAAAGATCATTGTCAAGGTCTGATGCCCAAGATAATGTAATGGTTGTTATGGGTGCCTCGGGAAACGTGTCTGTCAATGTAACTTCAATTGCATCATGGACAAACGGGACCATACTCAGGAACTTTTATACGGGACAAACAGCCGTTGTTTCCGGCGGAACTGTAACTTTTGCAGCGGGTACAAATGGTGTTTTGTTAATAGAAAATCCAAACCCAGTTATATTTCCTTCGGTTGCCGCCAGTCCGGCTAATAATTCTTATAACCCATTAGGTCATACCGTATGTTTAAGCGCTACTTCCATAGATTGTAGTCCAGTTACCGTTTATTATACATATGATCTCAATGCATCTGAAACTAATTTTAGTAGCTGGACGACCTACAATGGTTGTTTCAATATTTATGAAAATAATACCCTTAAGACAATTGCTGTAAATAACATCAATGGATTAAAATCCGATGTATTGGTATTAAATTATTATGTATCTTTACCTGAGATGAATATTTATTACAAAAACACAAATGCCTACACTAATGTGTATTGTTATCATTGGAATACGCTACCTGCGAGCACCGGAAATAGTTCAACTGCATGGCGGAAAGTCATGACATTAATTTGTGACAACAATACAACAACTAAAGTTGACGACTGGTATGTGCTGACTTTGCCGGCAACGCTTACGACAAATTTAATTTTTAATTGTGGAAACAATACCTGCCAAACGGGTAACTTGAATGCTCCCGGACCTCTTGGATTTTATGAAAACAATGCCTGGCTTACCACTGTTCCCGCATCTTATTGTAGTGATTGCAAATCAGTCTCCAATACTGGCAATGCCGGTTATGGTTCCCTAAGATATGCAATTGGCTGTGCAGTATCCGGGAGCACCCTCGAGTTTGATCCAAGTCTCCATAATCAGACCATAACCATCAACACACCATTGACAATAGATAGAAACCTGGTGATATCTGCCACTCAAAACATTACCGTCAGTGCAAATGGAACATCTGGTAGTATTTTCACTATAAACGCTAATAAAGATGTTACCATAAAAGGACTGGATCTTATTTGTGGCAATGGAGCCACTGGTAGATGTATCTCCAATAATGGAAGATTGATATTGGACAACGTAGAAATGACAGATAACAACGCACCACCCAATAGTAGCAGTGTGGTAAATGGAAGTGCGGGCACTATTAATATAAAAAATAGTGTTAGTTTGCTCAAAAATAACTAATAAATAATTCGCGCTTAAAATCGGGGCTTTTGTGCGGCTCAAACAGTTCCAGGTGTCGGATTGAGTTTTTGACAAATCAAAAAAGTGGGGCTAACTTTTTGGTACGCGGAGAAACTAGTGCTCTGCCCAGAAAATGAACTTAATGAAATGTTGTTCTTTTTTCCCAAATATCTGCGATAAAAATACTCTCTGTAGCTATAAAAAGAGAAGGATTGATAAAGTTTATGATATCTATATGGTGTAAATGTAGTAAGTTGTAGCCCTGATTCCGGTAAGATTGGGGCTGCTTTTTTTATGTTTTGATTCATCGGGATAGCTACCTCTTTCACAACGTTTTTGGGATCCGATCCGAATCGTTTATAAACGCTTATCATCGGTTCGAATTCATACTGGGCCATGCTTACCTCCTATCCATTCGATCCATTCGCGAGGATACAGGAGACCCCTGTAAAAGACACCCGAAGTATAATTTTATTTCGATCAATTCCAAAAAACATCCCAATTGTGTGACAAATTCACTAAAAAACACGTTTATATGCATTTTTACAAAAAAAACCAAAAATTAACATATACTTTTTTGGAAATTTGAAGTAAATGTATATATTTGTTACAGATATAAAGATATAATCAACTGTTCACCCAGCGTACTTCGACCAAATAAGATGTTTACGTTTGTATTTGTTTTTGTTGCGTGTTTTTGGATTGTTACTATGCGGCAGTCTTGGATTGCTGTAACTGGCGATATGTCTGTACTGTTGACTATGCGGGTTTTCACGCAACTGGGGATGTGGTGGGGTGACGTGGAACTATAGATAGCGGATATTGTAGCCTCACCTCCAGTCAGGAAAAAAAACAGGTGTGAAATTTGTTTTTTATTTAAAAAAATATTTAAAAAATAAAAAATTCTTCCTTTGTTTCTTTTACTTTTGAAACAAAAACCTTTTTCGCTTCCAAATCTCCTTTGAGTCTAAAAAAATTAATTATTAAAAACATATTGATATGAATATTTTTACTTATTTGAAAAACAAAATAGGCATTGTTATTTTGATGCTTTCCTTACTCATTGCGTCAAAGTCTTTTGCACAGACAACACTTGTTGCAGGCGATATCGCTTTTTCCGGGTATGTAGCTAATGCTGGTGCTACACCCGACCAGTTTTCGTTTGTTCTGCTGAAAGCCATTACCAGCACAACGGTTATTAAGTTTACCGATTTTGGCTGGCGTACCGGTACTAATTCATTTAACTCGGGTGCTGCCACAGAGTCGGAAATGACCTTTACAGCAACTTCAGCTTTGAGCGCAGGACAGGAAATTACCATTGACGGAGTAACCGCCACTAAATCAGGTGGAGGTTCTGCCGGAACACTTGTACATACAACACCGGGAACACCCCCCTTTAATGCAACTTTCAGTCTGGCCAGCACAGGTGACCAGATCTTAGCATATCAGGGAAGTTTTGCTGCGCCCAGCTTTATTGCAGGAATGCACATGAATGTGGAATCATCACCAGCCACCACAGCCGCAGCCTGGGATGGTACGGGTGCCATTCTTAGTGGCCAAACCAGCGAAAAGCCGGCAGCGCTTACTACCGGCACCAATGCCAACTGGTTTACCGCAGAAGTGAACAATGCCCGTTTTATCTGTGGCTCCACACCGGTAAATACAGTACCTCTTGCTTTGGCTGCTCTCAATAGCGGTAATGTTACACCTGCTAACTGGTTAAAAAACAGTACAAATCCTCCCGGATTTACCCTTCCAACTTTATGTGCATACCTGTCAGCGATGCCGGTTAGTTTAATCAGCTTTACAGGCAAACGAAATAACAATG
Source organism: Saprospiraceae bacterium (assembly GCA_016717145.1). Classification (GTDB taxonomy): domain Bacteria; phylum Bacteroidota; class Bacteroidia; order Chitinophagales; family Saprospiraceae; genus OLB9. The sequence continues at coordinate 7,411 of JADKGD010000048.1, forward strand.
TCATTGCCTTAAAATGGTCAACAGCTTCAGAAACCAATAATAGCTATTTTGATATTGAACGCAGCCAAGATGCCAACAAATTTGAAATGATTGGCACATTGCCCAGGACATGGCACGACTACAACAACTCAAACCTATATATTTAAGGATGTCACGCCAAGCAAAGGCATTTCATACTATCGTCTCAAACAACTTGGCTTTGACGGGCGATTTGAATGTTCAAAATCATATCGGTTGCTCAATATGGTAAGAACGAAGTGAGCGTCTTCCCCAATCCGGGCAATGGTGTTTTACAATTTTGGCTTAGAAGATGCCGAGGCGGAAACTTTTACTTTAGTGAATACACGGTTGGACAAATTTTGTCAATCAATGTTCAGAACAACGGTCAATTGGATATGACGGCATTTCCCTCAGGTGTGTACTACTTGCGTCTGACAAGTAGCGGGCAGGTGATTCGGTTGATGAAGGAATAAAAACCTAGCTCAGCGAATCGAGTAGACAGCCGTGAGCAATGATGCCCACGGTGCGCCTCTCACAACCCCCGATGGTCGCAGTTTCAGGCCGTTATCAGGCCTTATAAATGCAACTGCGATCCTATATTTTACGAATCCGTCTAAAGAGCCGGACAGGTTTGTAATTCATTATCAACTATCTAAAAACCCTATGGTATTATCTAACTCTAACAGTTCTAAATCAATGAAACCTTCTTGCCATAAGTAAATACCAACACTGCTATAAAGGTAATCTTCGGCTTTGTTTACCAAACCATTTCGCACTGGATTCAAATGAATGTACGCAAGCTTCTGATTTATCCATTTAGGACTTTCAAGTTCTGTTGGGTGGCAATCTTGCTGCCAAAATTAATAAGTTTTATTTTTTTTATTGTATTTAGCGTAATAAGAAAAAAGCTTTAACATCCATTCTTTTCTACTTTCAGAAGCATTAGATGGATTCGATGATCGATTTTGATGTGAATTTTTTAAAGTCTCTTACAAAATCTGACAACAGGAATGGTTCATTAGTGTAACATATCAGTTGAATATGATTGCTCATTATGACATATGCATTCAAAACAAGCCCTTTTTCTTTTTGGCAATATCTGAGACTATCTATAATGATTTTACGATAATCATCTCTTGTAAATACATCAATCCAACCTACTACCGTAAAAGTAATGTAATGCAAAGCATTCTGATTAATAATTTTATGTCCATGCATTGATTATATTAAATGTATAGCGAAGATACATTTTTTTTAACATCAGAAGTTACCGAATTAAAAATTCTTAATGTATGGGATCGAAATCACAGACTTCGATCGGGATTTTTGATTGGTGTTGTGCAACAGCTACCGCTGTTAATAGCTGGCTTATTTATTTATTTATTTGTTTTTTCAGTAATATCTCAAGTTTTTCTTTTGTTTCAGGAATCTCTTTAAAAGTTAATGCTTTTTTAAAATTCTCTATAGCTTTAAGTTTGTCTCCTTTTGCAAGGTATAGGTCTCCCATAGAGTCGTAACAATTAGCGCTTTCAGGAAAGTTGGCAATATTAAGTTTAAATAAATTTTCTGCTCTTTCAAATTGTTTTCGACTCATTGTTTTGTAACCCAGATTATTTATCTGATGTTCATCAGGTTTAACAAGGTAACCCATTTGCACAGATGCATTTTTATAATGTGCCACTATTAAAGAATCCAATTTGAAATTTGGATTTTCTATTTCACTGTTGTAAATTTTAATTTATAAAAATCAAAATGAATCGAAGACCATCATATTCCCCAACTAATCTTAGAGAACTGTGATCATCGTTTTCGTAATACTTATGATTGAAACGCAATTGATTATTTTTGTTTCTGGAAATATCTTTTATAAATTCCAAATTACTACGAATAAGTATTGTATTTTCAGTGGTGTCTTTTTGAACTGCTAATGTATCGACTCCTCTTTCCATGCGATTTGCCAATGCTATAAACAATGATTTTCCCTGGTAATTATTTTTTGCTAAAGCAGGTTTTGCTTCTTTCACAATTTTTTGATGATCCCACCAAATTGCACCATCAAGTGATATATAAGCATTAAATAAATTAGGCTGATGTATTAAAGTATTTATAACGGTTAGACCGCCAACAGAGTGACCTATAAAAGTTCTGAATGAGGTTGTAAGATAAGTTGAATCAATATGAGGAATCAATTCTTTTTCAACATACGACATGAATTGATCCCCTTTACCAATTAAATTAGGAAATTCATTATCCGGACCTATGGTTAAGTCAATCATTCTGTCTGGATGTAAAATCCCTACTACAATCATTGGTGGACAAAGTGCTTGTTGACTCATGTGTTCGGTTATACTAACGACAGCATTAAAATTGTCATCTCCATCTAAGACATAAATGACAGGATAACGATCTTTGTTTTTGATTTCATTCCCTCCATTGCTGATAGGAATATGTATCCAAACTTTACGTTGTTGACCTAATATTTTTGAAATTGAACTTTCTTCAAAACCTGTAGTAAAGTTATTGTTTTGTGCTTTGGCAGAAAAAGAGAATAATAGTAAGACAGAGGCATAAATAAATGTAATTACTGAGCGTTTATGATTTCTCATACTCTATGATTTTATTTTTATAATTATGTTATGATTTCGGAGATTCGCAGGTTTCCTAAAAAATTGAGCTTACAATATCGTCAAAACGATGTTGGTAGTAATTTGTTTTAGACTGGCAAGCTTGCCACTAACTTACTTATATGCACAACTGTTTATCAACAAAACTTCTTAACTTATTGATTTCTATATCACATTAAACATATAAACATACGAAAGTTTGTTAATTGGAGAGCCACTATCAACAGATATAAATATGCTTGCAACAGTCTAGCTTTTAGAAATAACCTATAAACCAACTTTTATCTTTTTCAATATTTCTGTTGGAATTGCATCTCTATGAACCATTACAGAAATTGTTTTTAAAAGAAGGTAGTCCTTTGACATGTACACATAACCGCCGCAATCAGACATTGGTGAAGAATTTTTTAAAATGTAAAATCTTTTACCTTCCTTATCTTCTGCCATACCAATGATATGCATATTATGGTCGTCCTGTGTGGTGTAATTATCAAAGGCTGTTTGCCTTACCTCTTGGTTAATTGTTACATCTTTACTTAGTTTGCAAAAGCCGTTGCTAAAACCATCATGAATATCGCCATCCCAACAAACGGAATAATTGGTTGCCAATGCGTGGTCAATTATTTCAGAAAAATCATTTAATGGAACATTTAAATACAAATTATTATTCCAATTTGATGGCATCTCCAATACAAATTTTGAATAAAATGCATGGTGAGTGTAGGAAGTAATTTCCACATAGTCATCAGGATTTATTCCAATTTTTTCATCAGCAAATGATTTTGGCGTATAATTTTTTCCCTTATAAATAAAGCTTTCCGGGGCTTTGGGTAGTGTTTTATAAATGATATCTGCTATTGACTTTCTATATGCTTCACGAGTCATGTTGTTTCGTCCCTCTGCTACGTATTGTCTTACCTTTTTCGTTGCTTCTGATTCCATAATAAAGTGATCATGGACAGAAGAATTATCAATTTTACCTGAATAAATTTCTTCTGGAATTACTCCAAATTCTTTGTATGCTTTCAATACGTTAAATGTCAAACCACCTTCATTAAAAGACTGATTGCCCTGATTTCTGATATAACTCTCAGCCCTGTTTAGATAGGTGGGACCAACAAAAAACATTGGTGACAGCACAACAGGTTTTTTCCCAAGCCTAATGGCTTCCGTTTCAATAAAAGAAGTGGTGGCGTGACTCCAGCAAGTGCCTGTGTTTTGCTGGTCTTTGGTCGGAGTGCTTTCGATAAGTTTTAGTATCTTATATCCTTCGAATATTGGATTCAAATTACTCTTTTTGTATGAATTCATAAGTCGTAGGCATTAACTGTAGTGGACTTATGGCTCCATTGGCGAAATACCATTTCCCATCTATTCCGCCATCATCTGAAAGGAATAGTCCCTTATACATAGTTCCTTCACCTAACCTTTTCGAAAATTCTGCAAACAAACTGTCTTTAACAATCCAAACAGAATCCATAGACCATGTTTTAACTGATTGTTCCGGAATATCGAAGGTACCCCGTATTATATTATTTACAACTTTGAAATGAAATAATAATGTGATGGTTGGTCCATTGGGAATATTCATCTTTCCGGACCACGAACCTTCAGCTCTGTTTGACTCTCGATTCTGTCCATATATTACCATTCCTACAAGAAGAAAAATGATTGTTAATATATTTTTATTTTTCATGAAATTACCTTTAAATTTTGATGTAATATTTGAATAAAATGATTAAATCCATAAGAATTAAAATGATTCGCTCAAGAAGTGCAAAGACGAAAAATGTTAACTAAACTTTTCTAAGGTTTCTATTTTTCCGACCTGGAAACACGAATACTCAGGTTGAGGCCTCTATTATATCTATCCAAATCCTGAGATATATTAGTTAAGCCATATGAATAGCGTAAGTCCACGGCGATTCTGGATTTTTTATGGTGAAAAACGTATCCTGCACCTGCCTGTGCACCCATTTCCCAACGTTTAAAGGCATCACGTGAATCGTCAAATGAAATTTTCGTTGATATTTCTGGAATGGCCGGAGAGCCTTCTATCTTCATTCTGCCCGCGAATGTGTAAGCAAGGTACGGACCTGAATTAATGTAAAATTGACCAAAGTGAAATCTTGCCAACAATGGCAATTCACCTTCATACAAGCGCACAGTTGATTCATTGATATTGATAGGATTATTTGTTTTTAGTCTGCCTCCTTTCATAGTGAAATAAAGCTCAGGCACAATTGAAAACCAAGGAGTCAGGCCTACTTGAAATGAAGCCCCTAACTGTATACCGGAAACCTTCTTTTTATATGGTTGAAGAACGCTGTTTGAGTTTCCATAATTAAAGTTCGTGTTCACGGAACTTAGCACTACATCTAGTCTGGTTTTTTGTGAAAAAGTATTTATTGATAGTAAACATATGATAATTGAAGTAAATATCATCTTAATGATCATCCTTAATGATAGAATCATGATTTAAAATTTTAATTGTTTTTGAATTAATTATATTAGAAATAATTGAGATAAGCCATAGACTTTTGTCCTGCTTTGTCAGATTAGAATGATGTTTAAAATTCAATCTTGTAACTCAAATTTGGAATGAGAGCAGATGCCAGATCTTTTTCTATACTATTATTTAATAAGTTATACTTATGTCCGTTGAAGTCAGATTGTCCTGTAACATTAAGTATTTTTAAAGCCAGTTCACGTGAACTATGCTTCTTGTTTACTTTATAGCTTGCAGTGAAATGAATATTTAAAGCAGGGTCTGCCTGCATTTTATAGGCATTTGTTTCATCATAGACAATATCTTTTGCTAAAAGCGAAGCTGCTTCATTTATTGGTGAATATCGATTGCCTCCTTGATAGCTCACACGTGTATTTAAACTAAAAACATTCTGTTTGCTTTTACCAACTTGCCATTCTTTGCCAATTAAAAAATTAAACACATAATTTCGATTGAATCTGGTACCACGCCATATATTATCCCCACCTTTATATTCCGAATTAAATACAGATGCCGTCAATAAATAATAGTAACCCTTAGACATGTACTTTTCAAATGTAAGGTCAATGCCATAATTTCTTCCGCCACCTGTATTCTTTAGCTTCTCCGCAAAAAACCAATCGTTCTGTAGATTGATGAAAGAAAAAGAACTATCAGCTATTACAGGCACGGAGTATAATTGCTGAAAATAAGGTTCTATCTTAAAATGGACTAAATCGCTAATCTTACATTCGTAACTCAGGACTAAATGATGCGCTTTTGTAAAATCAAGATCTTTGTTTACTTCGGTTTCTTTGGTTGAAAGTGAATTATTGAAATAAAAGTTTAAACGTTCTAATCGACTATGCAATCCATAGGCAAACCCGATTGATTGAGTTTTACCGATTTGTTGTCGAAAGCCCAGTCGGGGTTCAATAGTATAATGGTTGTTTAAGGTAAAAATTTGGCTGTTAATACCCATATTCATGACCAGTTTATTTGTAAGGTTAACTGATGAATGGCTATAAGCTGAAATCAGCGTACTGAATCCGTTTGTGTTAACAATTTCCTGTGGTGGACTGTCCAATGTCTTCGACTTATTTAAAAGCATGTCATACTTCATCCCGGTAACCAGTAAACCCGTTTTATTTGTATGGTTTGCATTAAATTTTTTATTGACAAAAGATGACAAAACAAAATTCCAGTTTTTATTGAAATCTTACTTTGCGGCCGTAAAGTCAATTCTTGATTAAGTGTTTGGGTTGTCCAGTCGGTACCGTTTACAGTTGCCGCCAAAGTTGTTTTAATGTAAGCGTTATGTTTAAAAAAATACTTGTGGCTTAGACCTGCTGCGCCCATATACTGCTTTATTTCATTATCATTGTTGTCGTCATTATACACTCTTTTGGTTATATCGGTTTTAGCTTTTGCACCAGCCCTGTCAGCAAGACCAATGCCCCACACTGAAAATATACCTCCTTTTTGAGTTGGAAAATTGAGCTTGAACGAAAGATCCTGATATTTTAAGCTGCCAGCATTTTCAGGTAATAAAGGTGCTAATAAAGCGAGTGTTGAATATCTGTAATTAAATAGATAAGAAGCTTTGCCGCCTTTTTTAAAGGGACCTTCAGATGAGGCATCTATACCAATAATACCGGCTTGAAATGTATGTTCCCGCTTTTCGGCATTCCCTTTTCTCATTGATATATCAAAAACGCCTGATAAGGCATTGTTGTATTCGGCTGGAAATGCGCCTGTAAAAAAATCGGAATTTGCCAACATCTGACTGCTCAATGCCGTAAACGTGCCCCCACCGAAAGATTTTAAATCGCCGAAGTGATTGGGATTGGGTATTTCAATTCCTTCCATTTTCCATTGCACAAATTTAGGTGCATTGCCTCTCACGATTATGCCGTTTTCACCTGTGTTACTGGCGACACCTGCAAACGAAGATGCTAAACGGGCAGGGTCATCGAAACCTCCGGCATAACGTTTTGCTTCTTCAACGCTTAACATTCTTGCACTCACTGTTGCCATTGAATTAAATTGAAAAATTTCCGGAATCATCTGTTGTTGTACCAATCAATGGGTCCGTATCTAGAAATACAACAGTTGCAAATGCCATTGGCAAATTGGATGCATTATCAACTACTGTTCCGCGTACAGTTTGGGTTATCTGCGAATAAAGATGAGATGTGAATAACACAAGGAATAAAAGAAAAATTGCACGAATCATAATATTATATTTAGAAAGTGATTAAGAAAGTACAAAGGTCTTCCTAACCGCTATCTCATACAATACTGATTTATCATTATATTTATCCAATAAGTCCAAAATTTGAAGCAAAATTTATTGCTTCCATTGAATTTTGTGCTCCTAATTTTTCTAAAAACCTTTGCCGGTGAGTATTTACAGTATGTAAGCTAATAAAAAGTTTGCTGGAGATCTCCTTACTTAAATAACCTTCCTTTACAAGTTTCAAAATTTCTGTTTCCCTTTTTGTTAATTCAATCTGTGCTTTTGATGGAGTGTCCATGGGAATGAAATGCCCGGTTTTGAAATTCAATAATTGAACTTTAATTCCGCTAAACTCTTCCTGATTTGGAGAAATATCAACCACTCCCATTAATAGCCAAATCTGACCTTTCTTATCCAATTCTATGATTTGATATTGCTCGATTAGCCTTACATATTTGTTTTGAGCATTTAACATTCTATACTCTTTGATCTCCTTGTGAATTAATTTTTCTTCACTCGATAATGAATTTAATATTTTTAAGGTTGAAATGCCTTGTAAACTTAATTTTAGTTTGTCGTCAGGATGAATTTTGTCAGTAAAAAATTGCTGCCCAATATTCACATAATCTGTCTGAACATAACCTAATAATTGCCCGAAGTTAGATGAATAAAATAAAACCTTGCGTTTGTTTATATCAAATAAATTATAACCAGAATTACCAATATTGGATAAAGTTTCTAATGCAGTTATGTATTTATCCATTATTGAGTAATCCAGATCCTTCAAATTTATATTCCATTAAAAATTTGAAGAATATTTCATTGATACTGTCTTGTTCTGTCATTAGATTTTAATATTTATGAAATGTTATGCTATTATTTTTATGGGTTGGATATTGTGTATCTCTGATTCAGGAGACTCCATATTTGAATTCCATTCCCCAAAAAGGCTTGAGTCATGATCTTGTTTTAAAAATATTCCTTTTAAAGAAATTCAAATAGTCATGATTGAGTTGTTTCGTTAAGATAAAATAGAATTTTATCAATGCGCTAACTCATATTCATTTATTAATAGTTCAGCTGGGATATGCAAGTTTTTACTTATCTTCCTGATCATTTCCAAAGTCAGTCTTCGTTTTCTATTCAGCACTTCAGAAACTTTGCTTTTACTGCCTATGATTTCCACCAAATCTTTATTTCTTAATTCATTTTCTTCCATCTTATATTTTATGACCTCAATGGGATCAGGATTTTTAAAAGTCGGTTCAGTTTCTATTTCATATTTTTCAATAAGCATAACCAAAAGTTCTGCTTCATCAAAATGTATATCTCCTTTTTTGCAATCAAAAATTTCATCGAGTCTGCCTAAGGCTGTTTGGTATTCTTCTTCTGTTCTTATGATTTTCCAATTCATTATATTGATATTTAAATGGTTAATGCATCTATTTTGTCATACTGCAGGTGTGTGCCCACAAATCTTACCCAAACCGATTGTAAATCAAAGTTAATTTTAACTATCAAGCGATACTGATTACCCTTAATGTTAAAAACATATCTGCCTGATCCTATTGATCTACTATAAGGAAATGATTCTAAAATGTCATTCGAATGAAAAAAACTTCCTGTTTCCATTACTTTATACCATCCCAAAAGTTGATTTTCAACATCAGGATAAAGATTCCAGAATTCTCGTAATGTACGCTTTGAAATTATTCGCATGATGCAAAGATATGACAAAGTTCATAAAAAGGGAACTTTATTTTTACTAACTAGATAAAAATAGAAATGAATAAAATAGCCCTGGTCAAAGACCAAGTTTAAATACACCAGTTGCATTGGTTAGGCTTCGGACGTTGGTTTGGGGCTTTATTTATTACATCAATATAAAATTGCAAAAACGGATGCTCCTAGATAATATAGTAGAAAACAAAAAATTAAGAAAGCAATAATAAGTATTAAGAGACAATTTTTTTTGTTCATAACTTCGCAATTTAAACTACTTGACCAATTGAATGTCCTCTTCATTAGGTGAAGATGATCATTTGATATTTGATGTCAGAGTGTTATGTGATACAAAGATGTAGCTTTAATGAATTCTCAAATTATGGCATTAGTCATTAGGTTCTCATATTGCAATTTGAAATTGCTATGCCATTAATATCGGTACCCCCCAAAAAAATAGCCCTGGTCAGAGACCAAGGCTATCAAATCAAAGACTAATACTCTGATGGAAATAATACAGTAGTGTACTCTCTGGATGCCTCGATGATGAGCTCTATCTGGTCAACAGTGAGATTGGATGTAAAGTGGGTCAATATCTGTCGAGCCTGAAATAAGTTATCGCATCAGGTAAAAGTAATGTAATGCAAAGCATTCTGATTAATAATTTTATGTCCATGCATTGATTATATTATATGTATAGCGAAGATACATTTTTTTTAACATCAGAAGTTACCGAATTAAAAATTCTTAATGTTTGGGATCGAAGTCACAGACTTCGACCGGGATAAAAAAAATAAAAATCAACCACTTTTCTCTTTTTCAAGATAGTAAGTATTTTCTTATTGTTACCAAAAAAAGGAACACATCTTTTAAAAATTACTTGATTTCGAACACCTTTGAAAATGGTTTCCGCCCATTCATTTAAATAGGAATCATGTAAATATTTCAAATAATTGTGTAATGTTTTACATCATTTACTAAGCTATCTTTGTATTTTTAAAATCAGGAACTAAAATTAAAATTCCCTTAAACTTAAAGAATTATATGCTATGTTTGATCATATAAAAGAGTTAGCATTACACGCAGCATCCTTGCGTGAAGCGAAACTTAATGGAGAGAAAGCAGCTAATGAAAAACTTTCAGAAGTTGCAACATCAGCCGTTCATATAGAAGCGGACCTGGCAGAAACAAAAATCAATATACCATGAATAATATTTTTAAAGGATTAATCGCCGGCTACGGAGCAACAAAATTAGGAGGAGGCTGTATAGGAACTATAGTAGTTTTGTATTAATCTGGATGCTTTTAGGAAGTTGTTAATACAAGGTATAGAAGTGATTGTTAAGACGCCGCCCCAAGTACCGGGTGGCCTCACTTGATGTTTTGTCATGCATCACCCTTTGGGATCATTCAGTTAATTTGACTTTTTGGCCGTCAATAAAGTCAATAATCCTTCTGACCACTATGTGATAGCCGAGCAGGAAAACCCCTGCTAGGCATAGGCTGCGCCTAGGTCTAAGTCTTGCCAAATTTCCAATTTGAATACGAAGCACTAAATCCATCATATATCAACAATATCTATCTCCAATAAACTTTTCGTGTAAAAATATCAACCCAATCAACGACTTGAAAAAGTAAGATAGTAAGATCCTGCCTTATCATATATTTGATTGCCAGTACTCATACCATGCAAAGATATATTATGTATATCATTCTACCAAGATTCATGGCATAGCCATAGCAACAAGACGACGTAGGTGCATTTATCAGGCCTGATAACGGCCTGAACCTACGCCCAGCTGGGAAACTGACACGATCAGGTTTTAAACAACAAAAGTTTACTTTCTATCGTGTGGCTTTCGTGTATGGTAGAAGCACGAGTTATAAACTCGCGCCTTGCATGGGTATTTGCATGAACGGCCCGGCACTTTAAAGCATATGAAATTATCAACTAAACAAATTTATTTCTCTGTTTTTTGCTTTTGGCATAAGTCAATTATTCTGTCTTTGAATCATGGCGCAGCCATTGCAACACTTAGACGTAGTAAATACTACGCCTGGCGGGGTATTATGACTTAATCAATAAATTAAATTATTTGGGTTATATCTTAGCGACACAACCCAAATATATTAAAATATGGATTATATTTATGTTTTGTAACCAATAAATGGAAAAAATGGGTGATATAGCATTACTTCCTCCACAGGAGGATATTGAATCCAAAAGGATTCTCAAGAAAACTGCAGAAGCACATAGGTATCTGGCAGAACTTAAAGGCATAGCCGCATCTATCCCAAATCAAAATATTCTGATTGATACGCTTGCTTTGCTAGAGGCAAGAGAGAGTTCTGCAATAGAAAATATAATTTCAACATTTGATGATTTGTACCAATCGAACTATCAAGCTCAATCCTTTATTTCTTCTGCCGTAAAGGAGGTTCATGCTTACTCAAATGCATTAAAGAAAGGTTTTGAACTTGTAAAAAATTCAGGTCTTTTAACAAACAGGGTGATTCTTGAAATTCAAGCACAGATTGAAAGTAATTCTGCTGGCTTTAGAAAGTTGCCAAGGAACAAAGCTATTAAATAAAGCAACCGGACAAATGGTTTATTTGCCCCCACAGGATTATGATACTATACTTTCATTAATGGATAATTTGCAAAAATATATCAATGATGATGAAATATCTGATGTCGATCCATTGGTCAAAATGGCCATTATTCATCATCAATTCGAAAGTATCCATCCTTTTTATGACGGAAATGGAAGGACAGGCCGTATTATTAACATACTTTTATCTGATTAAAAATGATTTATTAACGCTCCCCATTCTATATTTGAGTAGATACATAATCAAACATAAATCAGAATATTACAGATTGCTTCAATACACCAGAGATTCACATGATTGGGAACCTTGGATTTTATATATATTGGATTCTATCATTGATACTTCTCAAAACACAATCCATGTGATAAAACAGATGAGTTCAGCAATGCAACATTATAAATTGATCATAAGAACTGAAGCAACAAAAATTTACTCTCAGGACTTGCTAAATAACCTTTTCAGGTATCCATATACAAAGATTGAATATATTATGCGTGACTTGAATATCAGCAGAAATACGGCCATTAGATATTTGGACCAACTGGAAAAGTTGGAGCTAATCCAAAAAAAGAAAATTGGCAGAGATAATTTCTTTATAAACAAGGCATTACTTGATTTACTCATTTACCCTGTTTGATTTTAAATCAGTGAGTTTATGATAATATTTAGGAAAGATTCCTTTCACCCGACCAACCACCCTGCTAGGCGTAGGCTGCGCCTACGTCTAAGTGTTGCCAAATTTCCAATTTGAATACGAAGCACTAAATCCATCATATATCTGCAATATCTATCTCCAATAAACTTTTCGTGTAAAAATATCAACCCATCAACCACTTGAAAAGTAAGATAATAAGATCCTGCCTTATCATATATTTGGTATCCAGAACTCATATCATGCAAAGATATATTATGTATATCATTCTACCAAGATTCATGGCATAGCGATAGTAACAAGGCGAGCTCAATTTATTTTTATCTTGCCTTATCGATAAAAACATACTTTTTGTCTAAACATCCTTGACCGCAGGCAACCATTTCTCTCTCGTTTTCACTTTATCTATTATAAAATTAGCCACTACATTAATAATTAACAATTATAATAACTAAGATCATGAAATTTTTACATTTTGCTTTTCTCTTATTTATATCTTTTACAAATGTCATCAATGCAGCCAATATTTCCTGGATTGGTGGTGGTACTCCGTGGCAATCAGAGTCTTGGGGAGATCCACAAAATTGGAGTACAGGCACTGTGCCTAACCCAACTGATGATGTCACGATATCCGGCGGCAATATTGAAATTAATGGAGATGTTGCAATGAATGATTTGAACCTGTTGGGTGGTCAGATTGTAGGTTCAGGAACATTTACCATAAATGGTAATTTCAATTGGGCTAATGAGGAATGTGGTTTTGGAGAAGATGTAAATATTGTCTTGAGTAGTACAGGTATTTTCACCCTGGAAACGCTACCAGACTATAACTTTGGAAGATCTGTAGGTGGCAACATCACTATAGATGGTATTATGAATTTGAGTGCAGGTTACTTCGGCACTACAGGAAATTTTACGGTCAATGGTACTTTAAATTGGCAATATGGAAATATCTACAACAATCTCAATATTGGTAGCACAGGCATCCTTAACATACAAGGTAGCTTAGAAGGATATCAAAGGCTGGTAGCAGACGACTTGTTTAATCTAGGTACGATAAACTGGTTAAATGGTGAACTAAGGACAGCAGGAAACCTTATAACCAATAACGGAATTATGAATATTTCTGCTCTTGACAATGTCATGACAGGTGGTTTTCCCGCACTGGGTTCAGAATTATTTATCAATAATGGTACCATCAATTTAGCTGCTGGGGTCATTGACTTTCAGATGGATGTAAAGTTTATCAATAATGGCAGCCTATTAGTCAATGGCAATACCCAATTGAATTTCATTAAAGGGGTATCGATCAAAATGGTACTGTGGATGGCGGTGGTAATGATGAGTTTTAATTTACTTAGTCATACATTGGTACATTTGGAGGAAGCTAAATAACAAAAAATCTTGATAAACTTTCTTTTACCGGGAGGTTCTTACATCACACATCTGCAATTGGCTCCATCTTTCAAAACATTGATGAAATTAATATTGCTGAAGCAAGCTTTACATCCAACTCTCCTTTGCCAGCCAATGCGGACTACATCATTGGATCCTATCCTTGTAGTACATTCAGCGCAGGTGCGCTCATCCAAAATGCTACAATGGATATAACAGGTTCATTGAAAATGGGATATGGATCTGTTGAAGGAACCGGCACCATTTTCCTCAAGACTACAGACGCATTTTGGGAAGGTAGTACGCTAAAAGGTAACTTATACGTCTCTAATGGCGCAACACTTACCATTGGAAGTGAAGGTAATGCTTCCTGCAATCTATTAGGCAATATCCTTGGTGGAAATTTAGTCAATGAGGGAGTCATCAATGTCATCACAAGCGGAGGTATAGGCCACGGAATTGGATCGTCTTTTATTAATAATAACTTAATCAGCATAGAGGCGGATTCATTTATTTTGGGAGATTTTTACAATTCCAGCATCATCGGATTTAGTTCATTTATCAATGATGGCATCATCAATGTTGATGCAAGTGCTACAGCATTTGGCATAGGATTAACCTTGACTAACAATAGTAATATCAATCTTCTGGGATCAACAAATTATTATTCCGGGTCATTAAATCAGAATGCGAATATAACTGGCAATGGTGGAATTTTTACCAGTTATGGTCCTGACATCAATTTTAATGCGGGTGGAAGTACAACGGGTTTTGAAAATATTTCGATTATATTTGCTTTAAATGCAGTAACAAATGCCGGAACAAATTTAGGCAATCCATCTCAGTTTTATGTATTGTATTCTAATGATGTTGTATTAAATAAGTTACCTGCAAGTGCAGACGTCACATTTTATAATGCATTGGTTACCCTGAATGTTCCATTGATTGTAAATGGACAGTTTTCTTCCACAGACGCCAATGTAAGTGGTACTGGTAATGTCGTAGTAAATGGTCAATTTGACTGGATAAATGGCAGATATGGCGTACCGATTTTGATCAATGCTTCAGGAACTGTCAAAATAAGCACCAATGAAGTATCATTAGATTATATGCCACATCCTACCATTGGTGCGGCGTTTACCAATAACGGTACTTTGACTTGGTTAGGGGGAAAAATCATCTCCAGAAATAACTACCATTAACAATACTGGAATGTGGGAAACAGATGCTCCAACAGATGTAGAAATGAACGGTATTGGAAGCTTTGCCAATAGTGGCACTTTAAGCAACTGCGGGACAACTTCTATTAATACTATATTTAATATTGGCGTAAATAATTCGGGCACTATAAAAGGAATTGGTGGATTTTTATTTAACGGAAGTTTGGTAAATACCGGTTGGCTTAATCCTGGTTGCTCTCCCGGGCATCTTGAATTTCATGGCAATACAACTGCGGGATCAGGGCTGAATATCGAAGTAAATGGAACTGCGCCTGAGTTGCATGACCATTTATTGATCCATGGTACTATGGTGGCAAGTGGCATTCTGAATATCGCAGTAGCGGGGATTAAACCTGGGCGCCGGAATGGAAATCATAAGAAGCACAGGCGTAATGTCTGGTGATTTTGTCCAGATCAATGTCACAAATGGATACATTGTAAATAAAGTAGGCAATCAATTGATATTAGTAATGGCGGCACCATTACCTGTAAAATTGATTTCCTTTGATGCTAAAAAAAGACAAAAACAGGTAGTTTTGGACTGGGTGACAGCCTCAGAGATTAATAGCGACTATTTTTTAATTGAAAAGAGTGCAGATGGTATTAATTTTCAAAATATTGGGAAGGTGACAAGTAAAGGCACAAGCGATATTAAAACGAATTATCAATATATCGATCTAAATCCATTTACAAGCCAAAACTACTACCGTTTGGTCCAATATGATGTAGATGGTAAATCATCTATGAGTGAAACAAAATTAGTTAATTTTTCTGATGATAGAAAGATTCGCATATGGCCTACACTTGTATCAGATTGGCTTAATATTGATGGAGAAGGGCTAGGCGATTTAAAAGTAGAAATCATCAACTCCACTGGACAACTAGTGCCAATGAATGGCAATCGAGTATCCGGAATCATAGATGTTAACTTTTTAGCTCCTGGATTATATTACCTTAGAACAAGCGACGATCAAAGTATATCCAATTATAAATTTGTCAAAATATGATTTTTGTAAAATGAATCTTTTGATTAATTAATTCTTAAGTATTGTGATGATGTAGTGTTTCCGGAAATCACTAAATTAGCGTGATTAATGGTAAAAAAATTAGATAAAAATTATAAAAATAGTTAATATATTATTTATTGATAACCAAATAATAATATTAAAACCTGCTGTGTTGTACGTACGTAGAAGCTAAGTAAGAGCGATGAACTACATCGCCAAAATGACATGAAAAAAACATGTTTATTGCACATTAAAAAAGATGTTTAATGTGCAATAGACGTTATATGGCAACCATACTTTTAGACAAAATGCATTCAAAAGGGTCTAAATTGGAAACAACCCGAATCCGTAAAGGTGCACGTTTACTAGATGTTAATTATTATTTAAAATTTCGCTAAAAGGAAATTGTAATTGATATATCAAATATATTTGCATCAAATACATTTAGTATAATGGAAAAATTAGATGAAATTCTTTTTTATACCTTAGAAAAATCAATTAAGGTATATCGGAAATTTGCTCCAAAACCAAATTCTTAAAAGTGGTTATGATATTACCATAGACCAATGGTTAGTTTTAAAAACATTACAGGAAAACAGACATCTTTCACAAAATCAAATTGCAGAATTGGTATTTAAGGACTTTGCTTCTATTACCAGAATCATTGATTTATTAGTCAAAAAAAAATATGTAAGGCGCAGAGTTGATATAAAAGACAGACGAAAATTCGAATTAGCAATAACAACAGAAGGCTCCAAAATAATTGAAAATATTTACCCCATCATTTCTGAAAACAGAAAACAAGCCCTATCAGGTATGACAAGTGAAAGTGTAAATAATTTAAAAGTACAATTGGAAAATTTAATCAATAACTGTAAATAATCAAAATGAAAATTAATTTATTTTTACTTATCAGTCTTTTAGCTTCAAACTTAACACTTGCTCAAAAAAAAATAAGTCAATTGAAATCCCATTTACCATGGATAGAAATTTGATTATTATACAAGCTCAAATAGCTGAAAACGCTACTCACAACTTTATTTTTGATACAGGTACTGAAGACATTATGTTATGGGATAGTCTGGCAAATCAATACAAAGTTAATGGCTTAGACACTATAGTAACACCACAAGGGGAATTTGTGGGTACACAAGAAAAAGTGCTTATACCGAACATAAGTTTTGCGTCTTTGACCTTAAAAAATAAGACTGCTGTAAAAATGCCACGACAGATGCTTTTTTCCAAAAAGGTAGTGGGCATTATTGGTATGCAAACATTTGTGGGATTTACGATAACATTAGATTATAAAAATAGTAAGATTATCTTGCAAGAAGACAGTTTATTGGGACAGCCTGATGTCATTCCTATTGATCTTGATCATATCTTAGAAGTCAAAGTAAAACTTAACAACAAAGAAGTTTTAGCTCATTTTGATTGTGGTGCACCAGGTTACATATCTATTCCTAAGGGATGGGACAAGAGCTATAAAATAAAAGGGGAACCTGTGTTGTTTACGAAGGGCCGTACGCCAATGGGAGATTTTGATGTATATAGCGCAGAATTGGACTGCAATTATTGAAGTGGGAAATTATACTATTACCAACCCAAAAGTCCATTTGGTAACAGGCGACTTTTTTATGCTGTAAATTTTGGGTATGAATTTTTTAAGACTCATTTCATTTCGATTGACACCAAAATAAATTAATGCAAATAAGGGCAATCACCAAAGCCAATGAAATGAACTTGAAACAAATTGAGGAGATCAATCAAATGGTCCAAAAATTTAGCTGAACAGGATAGATTTTCGGGAACAGTACTTATTGCAAAAGGAAACAACATCATTTATCAGAAAGCTGAAGGGCATGCAGACAAAGAAAAAAATATCAAAAATGATATCAATACTAAGTTTAATCTTGCTTCTATGAACAAAATGTTTACTGCTGTTGCCATTGCCCAATTGGTCGAACAAAAAAAAGTTGACTTTACGGAAAAGCTTATAAAATATGTACCTAATCTTCCAGAAAAAATATTCGGTCAAATTACAATTGAGCAATTGCTCACCCATACTTCTGGTACGGGCGATTTTTTTTTAGAATGCCTAATTTTATGGAAATGAAAGATACCGCCAAAACAATTGCCAGTTATGTAGACCTGGGTATTCATGAACCGCTGTTATTCGAATCTGGAGCTAGATTTCAATA
>JADKGD010000049.1 GCA_016717145.1 Saprospiraceae bacterium
AAAACTTGTAACTTTATACTTTACAGTATGTCTCACAATACGTGTAACTTCAGAATTATCAACTATGGCTAGTCTTCTATAAGTTGCATTTATAAATTCGAACCTAATTCCATCACTTTCAATAATTTTAGCAGTATCAGGAATTATTTCAATTTCATTGAAAAATTCACTTATAATCCTGTCCATATCATCGGCTTGAAATACATTTCCAGATTGGCTATTATCTTCATCGACAGAAAGTAACATACCTAAATAAATTTTCTCACCGTTTACATTTGTAAACAGTGAGGACCCACTCATTCCCTTTGAAAATTCAAAACTATTATCTTTTGGTGAAATTATGATACCGCTATTGCTCTTACTTTTCAGATACATGGGCTCATGATCATAACTGCCATCATCATTTCTTATTTCGATATACCCTTCATTGGTTTTTTCAAGCAAGGAGTTAAAATTTTGTATTATTTTCCATTCTTTACATTCCTGATCGGCACTACTTTCAATTCTTACTATGGCGATATCAGCTGGATACGACTGAATGTACTTTCCTCTAGAGATTTTTTGATTATCTCCAGAAACAATCACTTTTTCTGATGATTTTCTTGGGAACAAATGATCCGGAGCAATGATAAAACACTCGTTTCCTCTTGATTTGATTATTCCTCTACCTTCTTCTGTAGATTGCAAGTGCACTGTAGATTGTGCATTTGAAATACAAAAGGTATAACACATAATAACAACTAGAAATTTAACTTTCAATTTTGGTAATTAATATCTTTAAACTTCAAAACTTTATATCCACCTTTATTCACATTAAGTTCTAATAATGCCACACCATCAGATTCACTAACATTTTCAAAAACAATTTCAATAGGGACCGCTATTCCTTTAGTGAATGTAAAATCACTTCCACCTACCGTATTGTATTCAGTTTTACCACTAATTTTTAAATAAGTTGCATCAGAAAACCCTCCGTTATAATCAAACAGCTTTGTGTTATTTCTTTTTATCTCTATTTTGTTATCCGCATTTAAACTGGTAACTTTTATAAATACGGTAACTCTTTCTCCTATTTTTTTATGTTGGTAAGATCAAATTTAAATCCATCCTCTTCTATGGTTTTCAAAGCTGGAGTTGATGCAATGGGCTTTATAAGTAACACCGTCATAATTAATGTCTTTAAACTTCAAAACTTTATATCCACCTTTATTCACATTAAGTTCTAATAATGCCACACCATCAGATTCACTAACATTTTCAAAAACAATTTCAACAGGGACGGCTATTCCTTTAGTAAATGTAAAATCACTTCCCTACCGTATTGTATTCTGTTTTACCACTAATTTTCAAATAAGTTGCATCAGAAAACCCACCATTATAATCAAACAGCTTTGTGTTATTTCTTTTTATCTCTATTTTGTTATCCGCATTTAAACTGGTAACCTTCATAAATACAGTAACTCTTTCTCCTGTTTTTTTTATGTTGGTAAGATCAAATTTAAATCCATCCTCTTCTATGGTTTTCAAAGCTGGAGTTGATGCAATGGGCTTTTTATAAGTAACACCGTCATAATTAATGTCTTTAAACTTCAAAACTTTATATCCACCTTTATTCACATTAAGTTCTAATAATGCCACACCATCAGATTCACTAACATTTTCAAAAACAATTTCAACAGGGACCGCTATTCCTTTAGTAAATGTAAAATCACTTCCACCTACCGTATTGTATTCTGTTTTACCACTAATTTTCAAATAAGTTGCATCAGAAAACCCACCATTATAATCAAACAGCTTTGTGTTATTTCTTTTTATCTCTATTTTGTTATCCGCATTTAAACTGGTAACCTTCATAAATACAGTAACTCTTTCTCCTGTTTTTTGATATTGGTAAGATCAAATTTAAATCCATCCTCTTCAATTGTTATAATTGAACTTTTTTGCGCTCAATTCAATATTTGCTTTACTATTTTCATTTTGAAAAACTCTTGCATTATCCTTTCCATATCGTCGGCCTGAAAAACATTTCCGGATTGACTATTTTCTTCATCGACAGAAAGTAACATACCTAAATAAACTTTCTCATCGTTTAAATTTGTAAACAGAGAAGACCCACTCATTCCTTTTGAAAATTCAAAACTATTGTCTTTTGGAGAAATTGTAATACCACTCATGCTCTTACTTTTCAGATACATGGGCTCATGATCATAACTGCCATCATCATTTCTTATTTCGATATACCCTTCATTGGTTTTTTCAAGCAAGGAGTTATAGTTTTGTACAGTTTTCCACTCTTTACATTCCTGATCGGCACCACTTTCTATTCTTACTATGGCGATATCAGCTGGATACGACTGAATGTACTTTCCTCTAGAGATTTTTTGATTATCACCTGAAACAATAACCTTTTCTGATGATTTACGTGGGAACAAATGATCCGGAGCTATAATAAAACATTCGTTTCCTCTTGATTTGACAATACCTCTACCTTCTTCTGTAGATTGCAAGTGAACTGTGGATTGTGAAGTAATCAAATTTATATGGATAAATAAAAAGTCGTTATCCATATCCATATTATTTTACTATTTACAAATTTCATTTGTCAAGTTTGTCTTTATAATTTAAAAAATCAATTGTAAATGAACCAATGCTAGTAAAAACCAAGACACACGCAGCAACCAATGAGAGTGATTGATAAAACCTGTCATTTACAAATTTATCATAAAGTGTCGCAGAGATTTTTAAACTCTGAATTTATGTCTCTAGGTCCAGGTTTGAGTTTGACTGCTTTTGTAGCTTCGACTCTAAACGCAATATTCAATGCGTCTTGATTGTCTATTGATACAAAAGCTATAGCGTTTTCCTTTTGATCTTCAAAAATAAGTTTATCACCCATATATAAATTTTCTATACCTGCTTTATAGTAGGATTTAGATAATTTTGAACTAGCCGCCATCGTCACTGTACCTTCCCTTAAAATTGGTGTTGTTATTCCTTCCACTTGACCAGCGACATCACCCCCTATTTCAAAAATACCTGTAATTGGAAATATAAGACTGAAACCTTCATTTTTTGTTACTTCGATACTATCAATAATAATTTGGAATTTGTCTTTGGTTTTAAAAACTAATTCTTCATCCTTATAAAATGCTCCAATCGGCTGTAATGTATCATTTTGGAAGGATATCAAGACTGAGCCTAAAGAAATTCTTTCAAACTCGACCCAGGCAGAATTTAAAAATCGAAAATTGCCCGAAAAGTTTTCGACTATTATTGAGTCATTTTCGTCAAAAATTGTACTTCTGTAAATATTAAACGAACTTCCACCAATGTCAACAATAAAACATTTAGCTTTTTCTGTTTTTGCTGTTATGTTGTAAATGGTAGATATAGGAGAAAGTATTTTATCAATCAAGATCGTAAATAGGAATAGTCCTGCTATAACTATCACCACATAAAATTTCAATTTCATAAAAACAGATATTATATTTTTATGGTAATAGGATAGGATTTATAAGAAATAACTGTACCTTTTTTTATTTTATGTAAAACATTGAGTTCATATCTCTTTGGAAGCATGTTGAACGGTATATTGCACAGGCACTTATAAGCTACTTTATCTTGTCCTTTCAATTTTCACATGTTATTTCGCTTGCCGTTTTACTATCAAGGTCAAAAATCTCTATTTTGGGATTTTTGTCTGAATTTAGAATGATATTTATTCCTTTCTGAATTTCAGCTTTATTCCAAGATGCAGGAACCAGAATTTGGTCTCCTTCATTACATAATTTGCTAATATTAGCTAAAATTGCGATTTTGTCAGTGGTATATGCCTGGATGGATTGCCAGTACTTTGTTGGATATTCTAATTCAATAAGACCTTCTTTAACCTTACTTATGTCATATTGCATATCTGCAAAAAATTTCCCGTCTCTAGAATTGAATTTTACGCAGAGTTGGTTGTAGGTACCTTTAGGTAGTTTGACGAAAAAACTCTTCTGAACTTTCATGTTTTCACTAACTCCATATAATACACCAACCTTTAATCCTCCAGAAATTGGAATTTTGTTTTGCCAAACTTCCTTGTAATGTAAAGCACTTAATTTGACGATTTGTGCGTAAGGTTTAATTGAAAAAAATAAAAAGATGATTGATAATATTGTTATTTGGGACTTCATAATTAAGTGTTGCTTCTTTGGTTATTTTTTTAATACGCAAATTTATAAATTGATTTTGATTTTAGTATTAATTTAAGTTTAAATATCATTTGTCACTGTAATCTACAAGTGGAATCTAACTTATTTTCTAAATTGACCAAATAATCCACTATTTAACCCCCAAAATGCAATGGAGCAAGCACCCGACAAATAAGTCAGGCGTAGCCGCAGTATATGAAGCAGAGCATTGTGGGCAGGCAAAAGAGCAGTGCAAAAAAGCATGGGTATAGTAGGAACGAAATGAAACGAACAATGGACTTAGATTGAGCAAAGGTAGCATTAGCCGAAGTAATGGATGTGTGTTATGCGCTAATGCTGCCTGCGAAAAAAAAATTGTATAGTCTGAGTGAAATGGAGTGACGAAGATACGTATGCTGCGGGAGACCGGAGGCTCTCCTGATGAAGGAATGAATGGAAGGAACGATAATGGAACGTAGCGGACGCAGGTAGCGCAGTGAAATGGAAGTGACTAAATGAGAGAAAGAAGAAGGTGTGCCTGAGGATGGAGATTTTATATGAAATATAAGTAAGGGTAATATCAAATAATTTAAATCATAATGATCAAAAGTTTTCAGATATCAAGTTGGATTGGTTTTTGATATCCTGATGGTATATAAATCCTTCATAATATGGATAAAGAAAAACTATCCCAATATTGGTCAAAGTACAAGGCCATTTTTAACACTCCTGAGTTTGAAAATCATGAATACTATAAATGGCTGGTGCTAGCTCAGTGTTATCAAAAATGGGATTGGAATGCTGAGGATAAAGCTGCAATGTTCAAAAATACTTTTGATGTGAAAGGGTCAAAAATATTTGGATGAGTGGTCAGTTTTACCCTGTCAAAATGATCGAACAATTTTTTGATATTGATGCTAAAGATGTGATATCGCAGTTTGATATATTGTTTGATGAAACCAAAGAACTAGATGGCCGTATTCAGTCCTTTATAGATTTCAATGCAGCATATCTACCAAAGCTAAGAGAAGTAAAGCCAGATGATAATATTGAGAACCATTACCACGGTGATCTTCGAGCTATATCATTATATTTAACACTACAATATCCTGAAAAATATTTTTTATATAAACACAGTATGAATAAGGCTTTTGCCGAAGTCTTTGAATTGCCTAATATAAAAGGAGGACAGGTCAGTAATTATGAGCGTTACCTCTCTTTATGTAACGAAATACTGGACTTTATAAAATCTGATAGTGCTTTCATCGCACTATATAAAGAATTTTGTAGTATTCCAGGACACTATTCTGATGATTACCTTCATTTGCTTGTACAGGATTTCATTTATTCCATAGGTTCATATTTAAGGCCATCGGCTGAAGTTTCTTACTGGATATTCCAATGCAATCCAGATATGTTTGATCTTAAAACTGGGTTGAATGAAGATCTTGTGAATACATGGACTGTCACTGCTCATAAGGATAAGATAAGGGAAGGAGATAAGGTTATTATTTGGATGACCGGAAGTGATGCTGGTTGCTATGCTCTGGCAGAAGTAACTTCTGAGCCCCACAAAAGATTATCGTCACCAGATGATCAATTATGGAAAAAAGAAGATCAAAGCGAATTAAAAGCAGATATTAACATTACTCATAACTTAGTTGCTTCACCAGTACTGAAGGACGCTATAGATTCAATTGATGAACATATTGATTTAAAGGCTGGAAATCAGGGAACAAATTTTATAGCAACAAAAGAGCAATATGAAACTATATTAGATATTATAGAATCATCTCAAAGCAATGTGTATTCAAAGATTAAAAATGCTTTTGATCAGGAAAAACTCGAGTCATTCCTCAAAATGATAAGAAGTTTTGTGAAATCAAATAATTTAAGATATGATGATAAAAGAATAAGCTTTAATGTAAGGAAAAATAATAACAGACTTGTATTTATAATAGGGTTCAGATACGCTGCAAGCATTTCAATAATTAATAATAAAACCGAGCTATCCTTTATTTCTCAAAAGGTTCTTAATGATAAATTCGGAAAATTTGTAAATAGAAGCGGACAAGTTGAAGCTTATTGGAATAGCGTTGAAAAATATGAAGGCTATGAAGATATTATAAATGAAGGCTTATTAACAGAACTAAATAGAAATTATAAATGTCCGTATCGAAATTTGACTAATCAGGAATTTATAAATGATATTTATCAAAATGAATTTAAAATAGTAAGTGAAAAGTTATGCCAAAATTTCCTTTAAATAATATATTTTACGGTCCTCCCGGCACAGGTAAAACTTATCAAACCATTCAAAGATCTGCAGAAATTATCAAAGGTGGAGTTGTGGGTGATTACAATGAAGCGCTTAGAATATTTAATGATCATCTAGGTACTCGAATTGAATTCATCACTTTTCATCAGAACTACAGTTACGAAGATTTTATCCAGGGCTTGCGTCCCGATACTGAAAACGGAAATCAGTTAACTTTTCAAAAAAAGGATGGTATTTTTAAAAAAATTGCTGATAAAGCTCTAAAAAACCTAATTGAAAGTGAAAAAGATCCAAAAGCAATATCTAAATCTCTAATATTTGATGAAGCTTTGGAAAAACTTAAAGATAAAATCATCGATTCTGAGAAAAAAATCTATATAAATGAAACAGCATATTTTATAGCGGTGGAAGATGATGCATTTAGATATTCAGCGGATAATTGGACTTTAAATGACAAAGGTTTCAGCGGCTTTAGAATGAAATATTCTGATTTGAAAAAGTTTTATGAAGCCGATATCAAAGAAAGAAAAGAAATCAAAGAGTTAATCGGGATTTCAGGATTAGCGAAACAACATGCTTCTTATTTTATTAAAGCTTACGACTTGGTTAAAGTCTGATGGATGAAGTTTTATATAAAGATGTTAGAATAGAACGCCAAAATTATGTCATCATCATTGATGAAATCAACAGGGCCAATATCTCACGAGTATTTGGTGAACTAATAACGCTCATAGAGCCTGATAAACGGTCACATGGAGAAATCCCTTTGCAATGTACCTTGCCTTCAGGCGATGAATTTATAGTGCCGTCCAATCTTTATATTATCGGCACCATGAATACCGCAGATAAATCGATTGCATTATTGGACATAGCTTTGCGAAGGCGATTTGAATTTGAAGCTATGTATCCTATTTATGAGCTAAAAGAAAAAATTGTTTATCACAAAGATGTGCTACAAAAAATAAATGCATCCATCATCACAAGGAAAGGATATGATTTTCAGATTGGGCATGCTTACTTTATGGATTCGCAAACGTCTCTGGAAGATATCATGAATAAAAAAGTGATTCCACTATT
Source organism: Saprospiraceae bacterium (assembly GCA_016717145.1). GTDB lineage: Bacteria > Bacteroidota > Bacteroidia > Chitinophagales > Saprospiraceae > OLB9. The sequence continues at coordinate 7,531 of JADKGD010000049.1, forward strand.
GCTGGAGTATTTTATGAATGACAAAAAGGAAGTAGAGGGCATTTTAAAAAGTGCCGAGCTTACGATCCTGGAAGGTGTGTGGCCGATCAAAATTAAAACATCGTTGTGATCAATCTTTTTGAATATCAAAATAAAGAAGTGTTTGAAGGGGATTTTTCTGAATTGGAAACTTTCCTGGATGACATATGGCTTAAAAGAGAAAAATCAGGATTTTATTATACTGCTGAACAGGACCGTATTGAGTCCCAACGATTCCTACAGTTCCTACACAAAACAAATGAAATAAAGTCCAATAAATATATTGGTGTCATCCATTTTGAAGGGCGAAAAATTAATCTATTGCCCAAAATACTTCATAACCAGAATGAAAAATGTACCGATGAAAATGTACAGGCCGCTCATTTGCATGTTCTCTGGTGGCTGAGCTATTGCAGGAAAGTAAAATTTCCCAATTACCAAACTTCTTTGGGAAATACAAAAAGTGATTTTTTTGAAATACTCATTTATTTATTTTCAAAGTACACCAGAGAGCTTCTGTCCAATACTATTTATCAACATTACGAGGAGGAGCAAAGAGAGTTGAGTTTTATTAAAGGTAGGATTCTGACTTCAGAATACATCACAGAAAATCTAGCCAAAGGAAGATGGCATAAAATTAATTGTGCTTACGACGCCTTTGTGATTGACAACCAGTTTAACCGAATCATTAAGCAAGTGACTACCATGCTCTTTCAAACAACTGAAAATTGGGAGAATAAGAAGCACCTTAGGGAAATATTATTCATACTAGACGAAGTAAGTGACATACAAGCTACAGCTGATGAATGCGCCAATATCCAGTTTAATCCTATGTTTTCGTGTTTTGAGACGGTCAGGGATTATTGTACTTTGTTTCTCCGAAATTGTGTTTCTTTCAGTTATAAAAACGATATGAAGCTTTTTGCTTTTCTGCTGCCCATGGAATATGTGTTTGAAGATTTTATTTATGGATTTATTGATAAAGAAATAGATGAAATTCAGGCTAAATCGCAGGATTCTTCTACATACCTGGATAAAGAGAAAGTTTATGCACTCAAGCCTGACTTATTGTTGAAAATAGATGGCCGAAGGATTATCACAGATACAAAATACAAAATGGTCTATGCAGATCAGAATGATTTAAAAAACGGTATTTCGCAAACAGATATTTATCAGATGCTGGCCTATGGTGTTAGATTTAAGATCAATGATATCGTATTGTTGTATCCTGATACTGTAAAGCGGGAGGCACTTCAACAGTCATCGATTATCGTCAGAGACGAATTTACTGATGATGTCGAAGTCAACATCAAAGTATATCAGGTTCCTGTGATCCAAAGAGCACTGCTTAATGATTATACTCTGGCTGAGAACAGGACAATATCGGAGATATTTGAAGAGACTAAACTGGCTTTGATAGATAGGATCAGGGAGATTTATATCAATTTATAGATATTAAAATTTTGATTGTGGCATTGGTTTACATTTTGTGATATCCAAAACTTTTTTTCTCATCTCTGCCTTGTCTGTAAAATGACGGGAGATTTCATATGTGGTCTTGCGATAGTTTTCCTCATTGTTGTGATAGAATATCTTAATAAACCGGCAATTTTTATGTTCGAAAATGGTGCTTAATAAGGTACGATCTGACAAACCACAGGAATGCCCCATAATATAAACATCAAATTCGGACTCCAGAAAAGCAAGTAGTCTTGAATAATTGTCCGTTTTGAAATAGTCAAATGACTTGATGTGGGTAAAGACTTCTGGAATATTAGCCTTTTCTAATACATCATAGGTCTCGTCCCGTTCATCTCCATACCCAAAAATAATAGGATTTTCTTTTTTGTTTAATTCTCCATGGATATGAATGACATCACTTCCTGGTCTTTTGTACATTTCAGTGGTAGCAGTGTAATTGAAATTAAGCATCATTACATCATTTATTTGAAAATTTTCATCTTTTCCAAAATTTGATGGTATTGGTGCTTCGTAAATGTAATTATGTATTGTATCGTTTTAGATAGTTTGTCTAAAGACCTTAGATAGGCTTCGAGTTCCTTTTTTAAAATATCAAAATGTTCGTTTATTTCGTTCAAACTTGTATGGATTGAATAGTCTGGTGAATTAATAAATGATTGGTGCTGCTTAATATTTTTTTTCAATTCTTGATAATATAGATTTTCAATATTAACCCAGTTTTTATTTTCCAGATCATCAAGAATCAATTTGAAAAATTTGAATTAATTTCAACTTGGACAGTGTGGTTAGTATTTTTAGTACTACCATATTCAATGAGTTTATATATTTCTTGTATTTTGGTTATTTTCGGATAATTATATTGGATTAGTAATGACGGTCGATCATAAGAAAAAACTAATCAAGGGATTTGAATAAATAGAAAAACAGGGGTCTTTCATTATCATAATTATAATTTTCAAATGCATCTTCCCAACATTTCTGAAAGTACCACAATATAAAATCAGCATAACTGGTTTTCATGCCATGCGCCAGATCGAAGCCATTGCCGATGAGGATAAGTCGGTTGATGGGTCTGGATTTATTTATATTTGTTTTACTCAATGACACTGGTTAAAAACTATAAGGCATTTTACTTATTTATTCAATTGTCCATTGATGTCAACAATGATATATTTTCTCCATTCCAATAATTCAAATTCTATTTTTTTAAACTTAAATTGGTTTTTTCCATACACAAAGGTAGTTTTAAAAAATTAGGATGTCAAGATTTACGCAGGGGAAATCAAATGATAAAGACTGAATGCTATAGTGAACAAGCTGTGCCGGAGGATGGGTAAGGATAAAAAAGTGATGGTTTTTTACTATTTTTGCACTTGTAAAATTCCAATGCCAAGCTTATGAACACCGCCGTACATAATAAATTAGTCTCTTTTATTTGGTCCATTGCAGATGATTGTCTGAGAGATGTATATGTCAGGGGCAAGTATCGGGATGTCATCTTACCTATGGTGGTCCTGAGACGGCTGGATGCTTTGCTGGAGCCAAGCAAAAATGCTATCATGGAAGAATTGGTATTCCAACGCGATGAAGCTAAATTTACAGAGTGGGATGAAAATGGATTGCGACAAGCATCGGGGTATGTGTTTTACAATACCAGTCCGTGGACCCTGCAACGACTTCATGATACAGCTACCAATAATCAGCAAATATTGCAGGCCAATTTTGAAGATTATCTCCAGGGATTCAGCAAAAATGTGAAGGAAATCATCGATAAGTTCAAGCTGAAATCTCAGGTGCGTCACATGGCTGCCAAGGATGTGTTGCTCGATGTACTGGAAAAATTCACTTCGCCTTATATCAATCTGACACCTTTTGAAAAGGCAGATCCCGAAGGACGCAAAATGCCTGCGCTGAGCAATCTGGGTATGGGATATGTCTTCGAAGAGTTGATCAGAAAGTTTAATGAAGATAATAATGAAGAAGCCGGGGAACACTTCACGCCCAGAGAAGTCATAGACCTGATGACCCACATCATTTTTGAACCGGTCAAGGATAATCTACCGCCTGTGATGACGATCTATGATCCAGCCTGTGGTAGTGGTGGTATGCTGACGGAATCTCAGAATTTTATCAAAGACGAAGAAGGAGAGATCAGGGCCAAAGGTGATGTCTATCTTTATGGCAAGGAAATCAACGACGAAACCTATGCTATCTGCAAGTCTGATATGATGATCAAGGGCAATAATCCCGAAAATATACGCGTAGGTTCTACGCTGAGTACGGATGAATTTGCAGGGACGACATTTGATTTTATGCTTTCCAATCCACCTTATGGTAAGTCATGGGCGAGTGAACTGAAGTATATCAAAGATGGCAAAGATGTGATCGACCCTAGATTTGTGGTGCAGCTGAAGGATTATTGGGGAGGGAATTGTCAGATGTGGATGCGACGCCAAGATCATCTGATGGGCAACTACTGTTCCTGATGGAAATGGTCAATAAAATGAAGCCATTATCACAAAGTGTGGCAGGTAGCAGGATAGCTTCCGTACATAATGGTAGTAGTTTGTTTACGGGTGATGCCGGTGGTGGTGAAAGCAATATCCGTAGGTATATCATAGAAAATGACTGGCTCGAAGCCATTATCCAAATGCCCAATAACTTGTTTTACAATACAGGGATCACTACGTATATCTGGATATTGAGCAACAACAAAACCGCTCTCAGAAAGCGCAAAGTACAACTCATTGATGCCGGACCAATGTACCGCAAACTTAGAAAAAATCTGGGTAATAAAAACTGTGAGTTTGCTCCCGAGCATATTCGTGAAATTGTGACCGCATATGAAAGCATGGCTGTATTGGATCAGAAAGAAGTTATTGTTGAAAACATAAAAGGGGTAATATCATCTCAATTGTTTGACAATAAAGATTTTGGTTATTATAAAGTAACCATCGAACGACCTAAACGACTAAAAGCACAATTTACTACTGAAAAAATAGGAGAACTGCGTTATGATAAAAGTCTCAAAGAAGCTATGGTATGGGCTTATGAAACGTATGGTGATACTATCTACACCGATGTCCAAAAATATGAAAAAGAAATCCTGGACTGGTGCGAAAAACAAGATATGAACCTGAATGCCAAACAAAGCAAGGCATTGGTGCACCCTGATACATGGCAAAAGCAACTCGATCTCATGCAAATAGCCAAAAGTCTGATGGAACATGTAGGGAAAGATACATACAATGATTTTAATGAATTTAAAGAAAAAGTAGATCAGGTCATTAAGCAACTGAAAATAAAGCTCTCTGCAACAGAAAAAAATGCCATACTGAATGCCGTCAGCTGGTATGATGCAGAAGCTGCTAAAGTCATCAAAAGCAGTATCAAGCTCAGTGGTGAGAAGCTGGAGAAACTGCTCGATCACCTCGGTTGTGATGAGAAGGATTTACCAGATTATGGGTATTTTCCGTCTGATTCCAAAGGTGGGTATATCGAATATGAGACAGAAGGTGATCTGAGAGATACTGAAAATGTACCGCTGAAAGAAGATATTCATACTTACTTCCTTCGTGAGGTCAAACCCCATGTGGATGAAGCTTGGATCAATCTGGATGCCACCAAGATAGGATATGAGATTAGTTTTAATAAATACTTTTATCGTCATAAACCGCTGAGAAGTCTCGAAGATGTGACGGCAGATATACTAAAACTGGAGGAAGAGAGTGATGGATTGATCAGGGAAATATTAAACTTGATTTAAGAATATGGACAAAATGCAGCACAACGAAAAACAACTCTTTGTTGAAATAAAGCAAATGATCGACGATGCCAGAATAAGGTGAGCAAAGTTGTTTCATCGGGCGTAACTGCATTGTATTGGAACATAGGCACAAGGATAAATAAAGAAATACTGAACAATGGACGTGCAGAATATGGTAAACAGATTGTCGCTACGCTGTCGCGACAATTGGTACAAGAATATGGAAAAAATTTTGAGGAAAAGAATTTGCGCCGCATCATTCAATTTGCCCAACTTTTTTGCGAAGCTGAAAATGTCGCTACGCTGTGGCGACAATTGAGTTGGTCGCATTTTAAGTTACTTCTGCCTGTAAAAGATGAGCTGCAACGCGATTTTTATGCACAAATGTGCAATGTCGAAAGTTGGAACGTAGAAACACTTCGTGACAAGATAAATTCTATGCTTTTTGAACGTACCGCTTTGTCTCAAAAACCCGAAGAGATGATTAAAAAGGAATTAGCATTACTTCGGGATGAAAATAAAATGAGTCCTGATTTGGTTTTCAGAGATCCTTACGTTCTTGGTTTTCTAGGACTAAAAGATACTTACAGTGAAAAAGATCTTGAAACAGCTATCCTTTTTGAATTAGAAAAATTCATTTTAGAGCTTGGGGTAGGTTTTACTTTTGTCGCCAGGCAGAAACGAATGATTATTGATGGCGAAGATTATCACCTTGATTTGTTGTTTTATCATCGTAAGCTAAAACGATTGGTGGCGATTGATCTAAAGATTGGCAAATTTGAAGCCGGCTATAAAGGGCAGATGGAAGCTTATTTAAGGTGGCTTGAAAAATATGAAGTCGAAGAAGGTGAAGAAAAACCGATTGGGCTCATTCTCTGTGCAGAAGGCAATAACGAGTTGGTTGAATTATTGCAACTTGACAAAGCCAATATTAAAGTCGCTAAATACATTACAGAATATCTGCCCAACCACTTGCTCAAACAAAAGCTACATGAGTTTATACTTGCATCAAAAAAACAAATTGAAAACAACATCAATGATCAATAATTTTTCACAATACCGATCTTACAAAGATTCAGGTGTAGAATGGCTGGGAGAGATTCCTTTTCAATTTAGCTCATTTGCAACGACCTAATTCAGATAAAGTCATATCAAAAAAATCAAACCATATGATAGATAACATAAAACCTTTGATAGAGCAAATAAAACCTTTGGCAGTACAAATCCAAGCATTAAATCAGCAAGCTTATGTCAGTTATATGCCAGAAGTAGAGCGACTGATCACCTATCGTGTGCGAGATGACAAAACGATACAACGCGTACTGGATGGGCTACTGGATTTTTGTGGTGATGAAAAAGTATTGTCACTGTACAAAAAACTCTGTAGGTATTATTGGGATATCAACCCAGAAGCTACCGCAGATTATATAAACATATACAGAGAAATGTGGGATCATGAAGATTAATGTAAGCAAATACCCATTCTACAAAGATTCCGGTGTGGAATGGCTGGGTAAGATTCCTGAGCATTGGGAAATATTACCAGGCCTTAGTTTTATTTTTGAAAATAAGGAAAGAAACAAAGGAATGATTCGAAATACCATTCTTTGTTTAAGTTATGGAAATATTCGCGTAAAAGGTGAAGAAGAACTAACAGGGCTGGTTCCAGAATCATTTGAAACTTACCAATTTGTAAATAAAAGTGATTTGATTGTCAGACCAACAGATTTACAAAATGATAGAGTCAGTTTAAGAAGTTCCATATCAGAATACGATGGTATTATTACCAATGCATATTTAAATTTGAGATTTAAATCAAAAGCTAATTCTAAGTTTTTTCATTATTTTTTTAGAGCAATTGACAATAACAAAGTTATCTATGGATTAGGTTCCGGACTTAGACAAAACATCAGTTATTTGGATTTTAGACGATTCCAATTTCCTTTTCCACCACTACCTGAACAAACCGCCATCGCCCGCTTCCTGGACGAAAAGACAACCCTGATTAATAAGGCCATCGCCATCAAACAAAAACAAATAGAACTGCTAAAAGAACGTAGACAAATACTTATACATAAAGTCGTTACCCACGGGCTCGACCCAAATGTCAAAATGAAGGACAGCGGTGTGGAATGGATTGGGGAGATTCCTGATGGGTGGGAAGTGAAGAAACTTAGGTATTTAGCTTACTGTTTTCCAAGTAATGTTGATAAACATAGTAAATCAAATGAAAAAGATGTCAGGCTTTGCAATTATACAGATGTGTATAAAAACGATTATATCACTGATGATATGGATCTTATGAATGCTACAGCATCTGATGATCAAATCACTAAATTTTCCCTTAAAGTAAACGATATTGTAATAACCAAGGATTCTGAAACAGCAAGTGATATTGCGGTGCCAACTTTTATTAAGGAGAAATTGACCAATGTTGTTTGTGGTTATCATTTAGCAATAATAAGAACCCATCAAGACAACTATAGTAAATATTTATTTCAAGCACTTAAAACTAAATTATTCAATGCACAATTTGAAATTTGTTCAAATGGTATTACAAGGGTGGGTCTTGGAAATTCAGATTTGAAAAACGGTACATTTCTGGTACCAAGTCCATCTGAACAAATCCAAATAGCTGAGTTTATTGAGAGATCTAGTTCTAAAATCGCCAATGCCATTTCCCTGAAAGAAAAGGAAATCGAAAAGCTGAAGGAATATAAGGCGACGCTGATCAATAGTGCTGTGACGGGGAAGATAAAAGTAAGCTAAACATAGGACTTGATATGGACTTGATAGGGACATTACTAGCTGAGAACACATCCAAAGTGTATCAAGGCAGAGCGGATTTTTTGCACGTAAATGAGGCTTATTCATCAGATGTTGTAGTCTATACTAATGCTAGCAAGGCATATATAGAATACGATGATACCATCGCTACATTTATGCAGGATGGTATAGTAACGTTTGATGGTTTAGTTGAAGAAGATAGACCTATCAGTGGCAAGATTGGTCCTTCAAAGAACCATGCAGATGGGAAAACCATTGCTGAGTGTTATGAACTGAGGATTGGGGCCGCAACAAATGTCTACAAGATAGAAACTGTCCTGATGGGTTGTTACATAAAACATGAGTTTACTTTTCATTATAAGGGAAGTAAAATCACCTTTGTTCCTGGTGCCAACACTCTTAGTATGGCTAATCGCACCAAGCACTTAAACCACATCATTCTAGAAGGAAACAGCGTAGTGATAGAGCATGATGATCTGTCAATAGATGGTGTAAATCAAATGCTATGGGTGATATGCTGGTTACTTAGACCTATTATAGCGTCAGAAGTGTACTATAAACCATTGATTATCAATGATGGTGAGCTAATCTTTTTTAGTGCTGAGACACCTAGTGGCAAGCGGTTTGGTATGACAGAAAAAATATTGATGAGTACAGCCGCGTTACCTACTTATCTTCAAGATGGTCTAACTAAATGGGATAAAATGGATGCATTCGACCGACTTACAATCAAAGACGCTGGCCATGTCTTGGCCAATGCAGAAGCATTGGGATATAGCGAGCTGGCTATAATGCCACTTTTCGCAGCGATTGAACGATTAGGATCAAAATATGGAAATGCCAAAGCTGAAGGCACTATTGGGAAAATAGTGAAAAACTTAAAAGGAGAATTGAAAAAAACAGCCATTTCATTTTTTGATACTTTTGATGAAAGCCTTACAAATGATCATAAATCAAATCTACTCCAAAGTATTTCAAACATTAAGCCTTATGATGATCAGGTAATCCAAAAGGTTAGAAAGCATTTGGATAATAATGGCTTCAAGCACAAAACCTGATTTTAAAATTTACAAAAACTTCGAGATAGTTTAATACATAGCGGTGTTTGGCAAAAAAATCCAAAAAACCACCATTTAATGATCCAGATGATTATCCCAATCAAAAAAGCAAAGATCTTCAAGACCAAATGGAGGTAATCATGTTGATTGCTGTCTTAGATCTAGTGGGATATGATGGTTTGATAGCGATGAGTAAAAATGGGTGGAGAACTTATATGCGGGTTAGTGATGTTAAACTAGGAATAGACTAAAATGGAAATAAAAAGAAAATCAAGCTTATCTGACAAGTTAATGACCTTATCTGACAACCTAAGTAGCTTACCTGACAACCTGGGAGGCTTATCTGACAAGGTACTTAATCAAATTGGTAGTGCAAAACGTACAACTTTTTAAAATATTAGCTATGTTTGGGGGATCAATCTTATTTGACTGGAATTCGGAAACAAAGGATAAATCGTTGATAATCAAGGAGTCTTTATTTGACTGGAATTCGGAAAATGGTGAAAATGAATAAATTGAATACGTAAATGAAGGCGTGGACAGCAAAAGCAAGAAAGCTTTTAGATCAAAGTTTGGATAAAATACCCCAAGAGTTAAATGAACTTGATTGGAAAGATGATCTATCGCCCAAGAATGAGAAGCTATGTAAGCATATATCAGCATTTGCGAACCATCCTGGTGGTGGATATTTAGTATTTGGGATCGATGACAAAACTGCAGAAGTAAATGGTATTGATCCTGATAAAGCTAAAACATCATCGAACGACTCTCCAGCCTGTGTAGAGATTCTGTCGAACCACTTGTGAGCATAGACCACCACATAAGTGAGTATCGTGATAAAGTAATACTATATATTCATATCAAAGAAAGTGTTGTAAAACCTGTAAGCCTAAGTGGCAAAGGAATGGAAGAAAGTTATATCAGAAGTGGTGGCAGTACGCGCAAGGCATCAAGACCCGAGATAGGTGGCCTTATGCTAAATAGTAAAACACCGGTATATGAAGAGCTTCATGTTTCTACATTGAAAAATGAAATACAGGTTTTGACACTTCTTGATTATGGCAGTATTTGCAAATTGCTTGGAAGGCCAGTTCCCACAACACAGGATGAAATCATGAATTGGCTTATTGATGAAAAAATGATAGATGACATCGACGGGCAAGGGTACTATATTACTAATTTTGGCGCATTGGCAGCTGCCCATTCACTTGCAGAATTTGATTCATTGAATAGAAAAAGCATAAGGGTTATAAAATACGATGGACGTACAAAAGTAGGAAGCAGCAAGGAGTTTCCTGGTAATAAAGGATATGCTATAGGATTTGAAGGATTAATTTCCTTTGTAAAAAGTCTGTTGCCAGGCAGTGAGGTAATTAAAAATGCGTTGCGTAGGGAAACATCCATGTATCCAGAAATTGCCATTCGTGAGCTTATTGCGAATGCTTTGATACACCAAGACTTTAGTATTCGAGGTAGTGGTCCTATGATTGAACTATTTGAAGACAGGATTGAGATATCAAATCCTGGTCGGCTCTTGCCAAGTAAAAAAATAGATCGATTGATCAGAACTACACCCGAGTCTCGCAATGAGGTATTAGCACAAGCATTTAGACGATATAATATTTGTGAAGAACGTGGGTCGGGATTTGAAAAAGCTGTGACGTCAATAGAACTTTTTGGTTTACCACCCTTACTATTTGAAGAGAACGAAAATAGCTTTAAGGTGATCATGTACGCCCCAAAAACATTCGCAGAAATGGGTGATCAAGAGCGTATTGAAGCGTTATCAACATAGTATAATTCAATACTATGGACAAGGAGGAATGACCAATGCTCGCTCAGAAAGGTTTGGGATGCATGACAAGCAAGCTTCACAAATATCAAGATTAATAAAAGAGTCTGTCTTAATGGGAGAATAAAATCAAAGACCCAGAAAGCGATTCAAAAAAATTCACAACTTACATTCCATACTGGGCCTAAATAATAGATGGTCTTATTTGACTGGAATTCGGAAATAAAATAAAGTGTTGATAATGAGCGAGTTTTTATTTGATTGGAATTCGGAAAAATGAAAACTCAATAATAATAAACGATAATCAAATGCCAAGCCAAACCAACGAACAAGCACTAGAAGCCGCTATAGAAAAACATCTCACAGGGACCAATCTGGAAGAGTTTAAGGGATCTAATGCACCTGGTATTGCGAGCGATAGACAAGCTTTGTATCGTGGTGGCAATGGATACTATATTGGTGAACGCCACGATTATAATGCAAAATATGGTATTGATGAAACCGATTTTGGGATTTTTTGGAGACAACCCAAAAAGATGAACTGGCCAAACTCAAAAAACAAAGTGACTGGAAGCTCAAGATAATGGAGCGACTAGACCGAATGATCAAAAAATATGGGGTTCTTCGTTTATGGCGAAAAGGACTGGATGTAGATGAAGCCCATTTTACGATGATGTATCCTTTACCACTTGCAAGTAGTAGTAAACAGGTTCAAGAGAATTTTGAAAGCAATCAGTTTAGTGTGACGCGTCAAGTCAACTATTCACTTACCAATCCCGGAGAAGAAATTGACATGGTCATCTTTATCAATGGATTGCCATTTGCTACTATGGAGCTCAAAAATCACTGGACCGGACAAAATGCCAAAGTTCATGGTCAAAACCAATATAAATACAAAAGAGACATCTCACAACCATTGTTACAATTTGGACGATGTATTGTCCATTTTGTGGTTGATACGGATGAAGCCTATATGACGACTAGGCTCAATGAAGGAGAGACATTTTTTCTTCCTTTCAATCTTGGACATAACTTTGGCAAAGGTAATCCACCCAATCCATTTGGTCATAAAACAGCCTATCTGTGGGATGAGATTTTCACCAGGAAGAGTGTGGCTAATATCATACAGCATTTTGTACGATTTGACGGAAGTGATACAGATGCGCTTACTAAAAAGACGTTATTTTTCCCAAGGTATCATCAGTTGCAGGTGGTCAGAAATCTGTTGGCTGATGTCAGTCAAAAAGGAGTCGGTCAGACCTACTTGGTACAACATTCTGCAGGTTCGGGAAAATCCAATTCAATCACCTGGGCAGCGTATCAGTTGATCGAAGCATATCCGGAGCGGGAAGGATTACCCGGCAGCAAAGGTTTGGACAATCCATTGTTTGATTCGGTGATTGTGGTCACGGACAGGAGATTGCTCGACAAACAATTGCGGGAAAATATCAAACAGTTTTCTGAAGTAAAAAATATTGTAGCTCCAGCCTACTCATCATCTGACCTAAAAAATAGTCTGGAGCAAGGTAAAAAGATCATCATCACGACCATTCAGAAGTTTCCATTTATCATAGATGGCATTGCAGACTTGAGTGACAAAAGATTTGCAGTGATCATTGACGAGGCACATAGTGGGCAAAGTGGATCCGCTGCCGGCGAGATGAATCAGGCGATGGGAAATCAATCTAACGGACATGAAGAAGATGAAGACAATGATCCACAAGATATCATCCTGGAAGCGATGCGCTCCCGAAAAATGCGGGGCAATGCTTCTTACCTGGCATTTACCGCTACGCCCAAAAATGCGACCTTAGAGCGATTTGGGGTGAGACAAGAAGATGGCAAATACAAACCCTTTCATCTATACTCCATGAAACAAGCTATCGAAGAAGGATTTATACTGGATGTACTGGCCAATTATACTACATACAAAAGTTATTACGAAATAGAGAAGTCTATAGAAGACAATCCGCTTTTTGATACGACTAAAGCTCAAAAGAAACTCCGGAAATTTGTAGAGCAAAACAAACAAACCATCGCAACCAAAGCGGAAGTTATGCTGGACCACTTCGTATCCAAGCTGGTCAATACCAAAAAACTGAAAGGAAAGGCCAAGGCTATGGTGGCCACTCAAAGTATAGAATCGGCCATCTATTATTATCAGGCGTTGAGTCAGCTGCTCGATGAGAGAGGCAAGCCATTCCGCATAGCCATTGCATTTTCCGGCACCAAAACCATCAAAGGCATAGAATACACGGAAGATACCATCAATAATTTTCCAACATCTCTTGATACCACCAAACCTACAGATCCCGGGTATATCACTGACAAGATAGCCAGATTTGTCAATTATGACGACTATCGCATGTTGGTAGTTGCCAACAAATATCTCACCGGATATGACCAACCCAAGATGACGGCATGCATGTGGATAAAAAGTTGCAAGGTGTATTGGCTGTACAAGCCTTATCAAGGTTGAACAGGTCTGCAGATAAATTGGGCAAAAGACAGAAGATTTGTTTATCCTGGATTTTTATAACTCCACGGAAGATATCAAAAAAGCATTTGACCCGTTTTACACTTCTACTTCCCTAAGCAAGGCCACTGATATCAATGTGTTGCACGAGTTGAAAGCATCGCTGGATGATCCCGGGGTTTATGAATGGAGCGAAGTAGAAGATTTTGTGGAAAAATACTTCAAGGGAGTGAATGCACAAGAGTTGAGTCCGATTATCGATATTGCGGCAGAGCGGTTTAATGCAGGGCTTGAACTGGAAGAAACTGCCAAAGCAGACTACAAAATCAAAGCCAAACAATTTGTAAAGATTTATGGTCAGATGGCTTCCATCATGCCTTATGAAATCGTGGTATGGGAAAAACTGTTCTGGTTTTTGAAATTTTTAATACCGAAACTGTCATCATAGACCCAAACAAAGATACACTGGACGAATTGCTCAACTCTGTTGATCTCTCTACCTATGGACTTGAAAGGGTCAAACTGAATAGTGCCATAGGCCTTGATGCCGCAGAAACAGAAGTGGCTCCACAAAATCCAAATCCACGTGGAGCGCATGGAGGAGAAGAAGATAAAAGTGAACTGGACCTGATCATTAAAAGTTTTAACGAGCGATGGTTTCAGGGATGGGAGGCCACACCGGACGAACAAAGGGCAAAATTTATACAGTTGGCTCATAAAATGAAAGAGCACCCTGATTTTGAACAAAAATATGCATCAAATCCGGATATTCAAAACAGAGACATTGCCTTCAAAAAATGTTTGATGAAGTGATGGGCCAACAACGGAAAAGTGAACTGGACTTATACCGATTGTTGTCACAGGATGATAGCCTTTTAAGCAAGCGATGCAGGATACTTTGAAGCGGATATTGAGGGCGTAGAGGGATGATGTGTGTTCTTGTTAATTGAATTTCCAAGGCTAATAGGTGATGTTACCATCTCATCCCAACCTGTCCATACCATTTCATTAAAATCAGAAGTGTCTGTTCTATTTGTGTAGATGTTTCTTTGGGATCGGATTTCCAGATCAGCGAAGGGTAAAGACAGGATAGGATGATGTAATGATATAGCCTGTTTTTGATTCGATGCCACTCATAGAAAGGTACTGGAATGTCAATGCATTTTGCCATTTATTCAATAGGTGAAAGAACCATTGGCATTGATGGTGGTGACTTCACGATTGTCAACGCCGATGACCGATTGGGGTAAATTGGCTGCGATGGATATAGTGTAATGACGCTAACGTTTACTATCAAAGAGACAACTATTCCACAGGCTTCTGGGGGGAAATCTACCAGTAAAAAGGAGTTTGAAGAAAATTGACCAAGAAAGTATAGCTTTTTCATATCCCAAGATAATAAATTTAACTTTGTCAACTTGTTGAAAAACAATCTTTTTTAAATTATTAAAATAAATATTGATAAAATTTGAATTATATGAAGCCATATCATTCAATTTAACAGTATTTTGCAAATGATAATATAGTTAAGGACTTTAAAATTGATTTAATTTCTAAAGATGCTTTGGAAATAAAAATTATTAAGTATTTACATGTCGGGTTTTGTGAATACTGATAAACTTCTACGCTATGCAACGGATTATTTTTTTGTATTTTGTTTGTATTTTATCATTATCCCATCTTAGTCATACTAAGGGTGAGACAACTTTTATATCCTGGAATATAAAAGACTTTGGACAGAGCAGATCAGATGACCAAATAAAAGCAATTGCTCAATTAATCAGGTATGCTGATATTATTGCGATAAAGGAGGTTGTAGCCGTACATCCAGGCGGTGCTCAGGCTGTAGGCAGGATTGCTGATCCTGCTCAGCATCAATTTTTTGCAGTAACAGAAAGAAAATAATTAGCCATGCAAATTATTATTAATAATCCTTTCAGAAACTGGACTTTATGCAGGTGCAAAAACTGCGCTATTAAAAAAAATTTCAATAGACTTAAAATGTTTGTTGGGGCAGATCAAGAAATTCCCGATGAACTTAGTCAGGCGATATTTCCATGTTTAGGCCCATTGAAAAGAAGCAAAGAAAATATTGACTATGCTTCAGCACATCTTAACCTTGATCAAGATAAAATGCTTGCTGCTCTCTTATGGTTTTATGACGGCAATGCAATTACCGACGAGCCCGCCTTTGACGAGTTAAGAGAATCCAACATTCAAGGAGCATTAAATATCTGGAAAAAATTGGTTGAAAAGGAGAAGTTACTGAAGAAACTTTTCTGCTTTCAAAATATCTCGACCTTTATCTGCAAAGGGCATTCAGAGGATCATTTTCAGACAACGGATTATTAACTAGTGCAGATCAAACTAAAGCTACAACTTTTGGAAAGTGATTTTGCGTTAAAATATAAAGCGGTAGTTACTGACACTACCTTTAAAATTTCAATAGAAGGTTTACAGTTATTATTTCTTCATGAAATTGAAAAGAAATTCAAAAAATAAAAAGTACAAAGAAAGTGACATCATTGATATATTGGGAAATATTGATTTTAAAGCTAAGCCGGAATTCCTAAAAGGATTTGTCGAAAAACCAATAGAACAAATTGAAAAGAAAATTGCAGAAGCCCGAGTAAAGCGAAAAGCAAATCCCGCCAATAGTGTTAATATTGGGAATATATTATATAATGAAACTGTAGAAAATTTAAACCAACTCAAATCCATTTTAGGGATAACAAATCTTAAATTTTCATCTATATCTGACAAGGTTTCGGATGAAATACTCCAATGTGGAATTGACTATTTTTCACATTACAAAGATACAGACACAGACCCGGGAAAAGCATCAATGGATTTATTCCGTAAGGCGAAAACTTTAGCATTTGGAAATATTGCCAAACAAAGATGTCAAGAGAATACAGAAGGATTGCAAGAATGGATAGACGAAAAACCCGAAAGAGATAAGCAAGCAAAAATTTTAGTAGACTTTGAAAAACTTAAAAATCTTATTGACGAGTTTGAAGGAAGGAGTGGAACAGTTGCTAACGGAAAGCAACTATTAATAAGTGCTAAACCATATTTAAACAATATAAAAAGTGTATTAGGTAACTCTGATGAATTATATTTAGGAATTAGTTCAAGAATTGCATCGGATGCTCAAGGAATGTGTGTTGTTGAAATTAACAAGTTGCAAGAAAAAATTGCGAATACATATGATAATGGGACTAAAGTATCCGCATTACTACTGCTTAAACAAAAGGTAAATGAAGCATGGGATGTGACTACCACTATCGGTGCAATGGATCTTAGTCAAGATTTTAGGACACGGTATTCACAAAACAGAACTTCACTTACAAATTTAAAGCCCAGTTAACGAATATTAAAAAAGCCGGAAAGTAAACGAAATAATAATGGTTGTTTGTGGATAGTACTTTTCATTATAGCTATTTTATTGTGATTAAAATATATGAATCATCTAATAATAGTAATTATAGATCTCCAGAAACAATCTATACACCACCGATCGAAAATGAAGGAATACTCCTGATGAAATTTCACCAGAGTTTTCAGATCAAAACTCATCAGGATTTTCTGAAGCAGTAAATTCGGACCAGTCAAATGATTTTGGATCCGATGAAGGTAGACCATCGCAACCTATTGAAAGCGAGTGGAAAAACAATCAACTTTTTAATGGTGACTCCCCATTAAATGATTGTTTTGGGGATGGTGAATTTGAAGGGTTAGCATCATTGACAATTGAAAATGGTAGTAATTCCGAAGCTATCGTTTGTTTGTATGATGTAGATATTGATAAAACTATTAGAAAGTCCTATGTGCAAAAGGCTTCAAATTACAAGATTAAACGGATACCACAAGGCAACTACTTGATCAGAGGTTTTTATGGTAATGACTGGAACCCTAATTTATCCAATCCTTGTAATAGTAATGGCTACTTTGAATCAGATACCAATTTTTCTGAATTTGATGGTAATCAATTTTTTCAAAATAATTCGGAGGGATATACAACGGCAACTATTACACTTTATACAGTTCAAGGTGGCAATGCTTCAACTTCAAATATTGATGCATCTACTTTTTTTAGAAAATAGAATCTATTATGGAAATAATTATAAATAACCCATTCAGAATATTAGGCCTTTTGCAAATGCAAAAATTGCTCTGGCAAATAGAAATTTTAATAAACTCAAAAGGTATGTTGAGGCCGATCAAGAAATTCCTGATGAACTAAATCTGGCAGTATTTCCATGTCTAGGTCCATTGAAAAGATCCAAAGATAATATTGAGTATGCATCATCACATCTTAACCTTGGTCAAGATAAAATGCTTGCTGCCCTCTTTTGGTTTTATGAGGGCAATCCAATTACCGATGAGCCTGCCTTTGATGAGTTAAGAGAATCCAACATACAAGGGGCGTCAGACATCTGGAAAAAATTGGTTGAAAAAGAGAAGTAAATGAAAGGAATTTTTCGGCTTTTCAAAATATCTCAACCCTATATTTGCTTAGGGCATTTGGAAAAACAGTTGTTGATAACAGTTTGCTCTATGCAGGTATAGGATTAAAGATACAATTTTTAGAAAGTGATTTTGCGCTAAAATACAAAGCAGATATTACAGACACTACCTATAAAATTTCAAAAGATGATTTACAGTTATTATTTCTTCATGAAATAGAACGGGAAATTCAAAAAAATAAAAAGTGTAAGGAGAGTGATTTCATTGATTTATTGGGAAATATTGATTTTACAGCTAAACCGGAATTCCTAAAAGGCTTTGTACAAAAGCCTATAGAACAAATTGAAAAACTGATTGAAGATGCAAAAAACAGACATAAAGCAAATAAGGCAAATGCTGTTAATATTGGTAAAATACTTTATGATAAGACTTCTGAGAAATTAAAGCAATTGAAATCTCTACTTGGGGAATCAAATGTTAAGTATTCATCAATTACAGATAAAGTTGCAGGTGAGATTCTTCAATGTAGTATTGACTCTTTTAACCATTTTCAAGAAATCGAAAGCGATACGGATTACTTTGAAAATCTTTACAACTAGCAAAATTGGCAGAGTCAATTGCAGTTGGTAAGCTTACAAAAGATAGAATACAAGATAGCATAGTAACGCTTGAAGAAATGAAAGATAGAGAAATTTTACAAGTGATAGAAGTATTACAGTCTATTAAAAATTCCTATGAAGAAAATAAGAGAAAAATAAAACTACAAGTAAAGCTAATAGAAGAAACAGATATAGAAATTATATTAGGACGCAAAAGTATAAATCAAAAGATAGTTGATGATAATATAAAAAATTCATTAGACTGGCAAAAAGTAAATGAATTGATAGCCAATATACTTACCGACAATAATTTAAAGAAAATCAAAGAAAATAATGATACTAAAGTTAAAACTGAGTTCTTTGAGCTAGCAAATTGGCTTAGAGAAAACTCACAAAAAAGCTTACCAATAGATAAAATCATAAATAAATACAAGTCGATTCCACCAAAATTACCTTTCAAAATTATTTCTTCTGTCATAACAAATACAGATAAAGACAATAATCCACTACCAGTTACAAACCCTTTGTACAAAAAACATACAAGGTTTATTGGTTTGAAATTTAATGTTGAATGTTTTGAAAATAAAAATGTAACATTCTACAAAAAATACATTAAGACAGATGGAAGTTATTCTTCTAATGATAAAATATCACCCAAGGGATATACAAATTCCACAACAGCTAGTATCAATACAAAAACAAAAGTTATAAACTTATCAGGCTGGGGTAATTAGTACTTGTACTTATTCAGTTGGCAAACACCGTATTGAAGTATATGTAGATGAGTATATGATTTATAGCAAGGAATTTGTTGTTGATTTAGCACCTTCTGAGATGTTAGAAATAGAATTACAAAAAGCAGAAGATAAACTGACAGAAATCAAAACTACTCAATACTTCAAAATGGAATTGGAAATTTTAAATTCTCAAATGAACAAAATAAAGGAATGGCAATTTTTGAGAAGCGATTCTGATAAAGAAAGGCAAATAAATGAACAAGAGAAAAAAATTTATGACATAGTAATAAGGGCTAGCAATGAGAAAGCTTCTCAATCAAGTAAACAACAATCTATTATAAACATAATCAAATCTAAAATTCAAAAATCAGAATATTAAAATGAAAAAACAAATAACATTGGCAATACTTCTATTTTCTTCACTGGGTGCATTTACACAAGTAACCAAAGAAAATTTAGACACGGAAATTAAGCCTTTAACGGAAAAGCTAAATACGCTTCAATCGGAAAACAGTCTGAAAACTGAAATCTGAAATCTAAATTCTAAACTTTTAAATACCAACAAAAGCATTGACAGTTTAAGAAGTCAAACGCAAGAAAATAGCAATGCTATTTCTCAAACAGCAAATGAACTTGGTATAAAAATCAAGGAAACAGGCGACAAAAACGAAGGTAAAATCACAGAAGTTTCTGAATCATTAAGCAAAAATTCTCTTTACGGAATTATCGGAGTGCTTTCTGCAATCCTACTTTCAGGTCTTTTATATTGGCTATTAAGCAAAAGACAACAAACTGATAAAACTGATTTTATTGACCAATTGAGCAAAACCAAATCTTCTATTGAAGAAAGTTTGGTAAAAGAATTTGGCAAACAAACCGAATTGATGGATTCTCAATTGCATTTAATTGAACAACAGAAAACAACTTTACAAGCCACACCAAACGCAGAGCCTGACCATTCTTTGGCTTTGAAAGTTGCAAGTGAAATCAATCTAATTGAAAGAAACATCAATTTGATGGATTCAAAAACAAAAGGCTTGAAACAGTTACAAGCATCGGTTGGAAAATTGAAAGACAATCTTTCAGCTAACGGATATGAAATGCCTGAACTGTTAGGCAAACAGTTTCATCAAGGAATGAAAGTAATTGTAACAAGTTCAATTCCTGATGAAAATCTTGAAAAGGACTCTGAAGATAATTTCAAAAGTCCTTATTCCGCAGGTTAACTATAACGACAAAATGATTCAAACAGCCCAAATTGAAGTATCTGTTGGCTATTAAACAATAAAACAATTTCAGAAAATGAGAAATAAAATTGACTACGGCATTGACTTAGGAACAACCAATTCAGCAATTGCAAGAATGGAAAATGGAGTTCCGACAATTAAAAAATCTGATACATTAAAAGATACTTTTCCGTCTTGTATCCACTTCAATAAGACGGCAAGACATTCTTGTAGGTGATACGGCTTTTAATGTAATGAAGAATGATAATGCAAGAGCATTAAAAACTTTAGAAAAAGGAAAAACCAACACATTTATAGAGTTCAAAAGAACAATGGGAACAACACATTCTTATGAATGTTCCAATATGAATAAAAGTTTTTCATCGGATGAATTGTCATCTGAAATTTTGAAAAAACTAAAATCATTTGTTCAAGATGAAAACATTTCTTCTATCGTAATTACAGTTCCTGCAAAGTTTTTAAATCCTCAAAACGAAGCTACAATGCAAGCCGCAAAACTTGCAGGGTTTAAACATATTGAACTATTACAAGAACCAGTGGCTGCCGCCACTGCTTATGGTCTTGGTTCAAAAAGTAAAGACGGCTTTTGGTTGGTGTTCGATTTTGGTGGAGGAACTTTTGATGCCGCTTTGATTAAAGCAGAAGAAGGCATTCTAGCTGTTAAAGATACTGATGGCGATAATTGGCTTGGTGGTAAAAATTTAGATGAAGCAATTGTTGACCAAATTATAATTCCAAATCTTCAACAAAATTATGCTATTGATAGTGTTTTGGAAGATCTCACAAAAAGAAATTTTAAGAAATGCGTAAAATTCTATGCAGGAAGAAGCAAAAATTCAATTGTCATTCAAAGATTCTCACAATATACTTTCAAACTTAGGTGACTTACCTTTTGAAGATGAAAATGGAGAAGAACCTGAAATTGACGTATTGGTAACTCAAAAAGATATGGAAAATGCAGTTGCTCCAATTTTTCAAAAGGCAATTGACATTACTAAAGAGTTATTGAAACGCAACAATTTAAAAGGTTCTGACCTTGGAGCATTGATTTTGGTTGGTGGTCCGACTTATTCGCCAATCTTACGAAGAATGCTTAAAGAGCAAATCACAGATAAAGTTGATACTTCTGTTGACCCAATGACAGTAGTTGCCAAAGGTGCTGCTTTGTTTGCTTCGACAATTTCAGTTTCAGACGAAGTAAAAGAAACCACAAGAGATAAAACCAAACTTCAATTGGATATTAAATACGAAGCTACCACCGTTGAATTAGACGAAATGGTGAACTTGAAGGTGCTAAAAGAAAAGACAACAGGAACTTTCCCTGAAAAGATTTACGCTGATGTAGTTCGTTTTGATGGTGCTTGGTCAAGTGGTAAAAAACTAATTGGCGAAAAAGCAACAATTGTTGATGTGCTTTTAGTTGAAGGTCGTTCCAACTCCTTTGAAATAAATGTTTATGATGAAGCAGGTAATAAATTAGAGTGTCAACCACACCAATTCAGCATTTTACAAGGAATTGGAGGACTTGACAAAATGCAAGTTCTACCCTATCATATTGGAATTGCAAAATTTTTCCATACAGAAGACAAAGATTTATTTCTTCCAGTTAAAGGTTTAGAAAAAAATAAAAAGTCCCTGCTACAGGGTGTAATAAATGGTTTAAAAACAAGAAGTGCAATTAGACCCGGAATGATTAAAGACATTATTCGAATTCCAATTTATCAAGGTGATTATAATGCAGAAGGAACAAATCCAGTCTTAAATAATTTAATTATTGAAGTAATAATTACAGGAGAAACATTGCCTGCATTACTTCCAGAAGGTAGTGATGTTGATATAACTATAAAAGTTGATAGGTCGCAATTAATGAAGTTTCAGCAGCTTATTTTCCTTTGCTAAATCATACAGAGGAATTAGAAATTGAAATAAAACAAACAGAACCGCCAACAGAAGAATTCTAACCAAAGAAATTTCAAAAGCAAAACAAACAGCACAAAAAGTAAGTGCCAATGAAGTTTCAGAAAAATTAGAAGCACTTGAAGAACAATTAGAAAATGAAAAAGGAAGTGCGGATGGAAAAATGAAAATTCTTGATGGCTTACGTAAAGAATTATTGAAATTGGATAGTGCTGAAAAAGTTGCTGAATGGCCAAAGGTTGAACAAGAACTAAAAGACGCTTTCTATGAGTTGGAAGACTTAATAGAAAAAATAAAAGCCAATAGTGATGATGACGATTTGAATATGGATAAAGTTGAAGCACATATTCAAGAATACAAGAAAACTATTGAGCAAGTTATAAGGGGTAAAAACACCAAAGAGGCAAAGCATTTAATAAGCGAAATTGGCTCTTTAGATTTCAATTTGCGTAATGCTGTTACAGGCAACGCAATGGATGTTCAATTCTTGAAACACATTGACAGCGACTTTAATTCATACCATTGGAAAGACCGAAACAAAGCAAGACAATTGTGTAACCAAGGTTTGCAAATGGCTACCGCTGGAAATACAAGTGGAATCAGACCAATTTTAGTTCAATTAATCGCACTAATGCCTGAT
>JADKGD010000050.1 GCA_016717145.1 Saprospiraceae bacterium
AAAAAATAGATCTTCTAGGATATGTTATTATTGGATTAGTAATTTTATGTCTTTTAACTTTGTTAGTATATGTTTTATATGTACAATATAGCGATGGTTACTTTTTGACCTTTTATGTGGGAATTATAATAATTTTCTGCTACATACTTAAGTATTTTGGTGTATCAATGAAATGGATGGAAATATCCATATTTGGAATTTCTGTAGGATTTAGGTACTTATACTATCATTTTTCCTAATATGTGATGAATGGTACAGGTGGTTTGAAGAACAACCGGATTTTGCGATTGGATTACCAGTCATTTTAATTGTTGGTATTTCTCTTGCGATTTACCTAGAATATAATAAGAGAAAAAAGCTACAAAATTCTGATAAGAATAAGTGGGATAATTATTAATAATTATATTTCTCACCTAAACAAATCTACCGTGCAACTGTAATTGAAAGCTCTTTACACCTACCATGAGGATTCATCAAGTAGTTATGGAATTTACTCCTATAAAGCTATACATACCGCGAGATATTATCTTCGATGTTTGGTGACACTAACACAATAATAGTACTATGTATTATATTGCGTATGTGTCACTATCACTATCATCATAACTTTTTACCTATTATAATGTATGCGTTTTTACTATCTCTTTTTTCTCGATCAATAAATGTTTCCAGAAATATACCAAGAATATCTTCTTTTGTATAGTTTTAAGTTCCAAAATGATCTGTTTAATTCTCCTATTTGTATCTGTATTATTTCATCAAGCTCTTTTATGATACCTATAGTATCCTGTATAGAAGTAATGACCTGCTCACTAAAGTAGGGGAGACCTGCTATTTGTGTTAAGTTATACCTTTTACCTTGAAGTTGTTGAATAGATTCATCTATGATACTATTTAAGGTAGTATAAAAAGTACCTGCAGCAATATTATAACTATTAGAATGTGCTAATGCAAATTTGAGATAAGTGGTCCGATCTGTTATATCTGTAGCTATGGTTGGAAGAATAGCTTAAAATAACTATCTACCATTGCAAAATAGAATTTATCATTCGCTATAAGCCGGGAGATAGCTATACTTTCTCCATCCAGTTTTAGGTGCACTTTGTTTTGTTTTGGTAATCCACTTTTTATATCAATAATATCTATCGTTGTTAGCTGCTTTTTTATTAGTGCAAAATAATCCTTAAATCTAAGTATTTGAGCTCCTTTATTATGATACCTATTATAAGTAATTAACTGTGTACTTATTTTTCCGATTTCGAACTCGATAAAAACTCCATATCTATTTAGATATACTATTTTATCCAGAGTACAGTTTATATATTGATCATGTAGAGCCGCCCATACTACATATGGAGTGATAAATTTACCGGATTTATAGCTTGCATACTTTAAATATTCTTGTCCTTTTTCCAATATAAAAGTACTTTCGTTAGGAAATTGTATTACAGGCCTTGTAATTTTCGTTTGGTTATTGATAACATCTATATTTTTCATAGGTGTCTATTTTTTCTTTTACAAAATAGCTTTTCTTTTTAAGTACGTCTTCAGTATTTTAGTTTCATTATTTAAAATTGTTCATCTACCATTTTGGGTACCTTATATCGTTTTATATACCCTTCATACTTGTAATAAGGTATAGTGTTCTTAACTTTTCGAACATCTCACTTTGTATCACTAGCTTTTATTGGGGTATGGTAAATAATACCTCCCTTTTTTTCTCAATCTTGCTACCGATTGTAATATCGTAGGTAATCCATCATAAAATATACCTTCTTCTCCTTTTATTAACTCATCACTGTATTTACATGGGTATATTATGATTAGCAAATCCCGAGATTTTTATATCCACTCCTGTACTAAAATTAGTACCAATATTATTTAAATTTTGATCAAGGAAACTTTTTTATTCTTTTGTATCCGATGTTAATAATTGGGTATTGGGATTTAAACCTTCTATTTCAGCATGTATACTTTTAGCAAGTTTTTAGAATAACATATTATATGAAAATGAGCATCAGAAGTGATATATTTATTTATCCAGTGTAATAGATATTGTACAAGGTCTTTATAATTTTTTAAGCTGTATTCTTCTGGAAAAAATACCATATCCAGGGGTGATACATCTGTTCTTTTTACCCTATTGGATTCCAGTATATGTATGTGATCATCAGTGAGATATGCTAGATGTTTGATCACAATATTTACAGGTTCGGTATAAGTAGCAGTAGATACTATACATTTATGTACTACTTTTTTCCACATGGTTAGGTAGTGTATAAATTCATTCTTAAAGTTATGTATAGATGCATGTATCTCATCAAAAAACATATATACTCTCTGCTTACTTTTTACGCAATACTTCAATAAGAGCTCAAAATAATATGTTTTAAAACTTTTTTGTTGAAATGCTGTATCTCCCGGATTACGAAGTAGTGCATTTATAGTAGTAATGTGTATCCTTTTACCATTTACAAAATCTGTAATCGATATATTCTCAAGTATAAATTTATCAACATCTTTTTATTGGGTTCTTCATCCAGATATCTGTAGTTAGTGATTATTCCCGTATCAATTCCATATTTCTCCCCCGTAAGTTCTCTCATATCCTTTTCTACCAGCGATTTGAATGGAGTAGCCATGATAATGATAGATTGTTTATCCTCGGATAGTATTTTTTTTATCAACTTGTATATAGCTGTAGTTTTACCACTTCCGGTAGCTACATTGATTACATCGGTAGATTTTTGCTTGATATCTATCTTTGATATAAGATCATCAGTTACATACCCATCTTCATCCGGGACCACATTTGATTGTATAACATCATATCCGCATGATGTAAACTGTTCTACATCAACCATCTTATACTCTATATCTATTTGGGACACATAATCCTTACCATCAAATTCAACTACTTTATATTTATCCATGTAACCTATTTTATTAATATATATTTACCATTATGTTAGTAAAATATGGGAGTAAAATTGAAATATTTCATAAAAATTTGTTATCTTTGTTTACCCTATAGGAGATAAAAATGTATCTAAAAACTGCCTTCTCCTAATCAAAGGTAAATCAACCAAATCCAAAAGAATACTTATCAGATTACTTTTTGTAACCAGATAGCATTTATTAATTTAATTATTCATAACACTTATGGTATTTAACTCTTTACTCGTACTTTCAAATACAGATTTAACAACTCAACTTTTTACTTCCAGCAGCTAAGGAAGTGGTCTTAACAGATGATACAGCTCCCTGTTAAAAAAGCTAAACAAATAAATTACTCAAACCATCTACTTATAAAACAACATCAATACTTATACCTGAAGGTATTAATATTAGAAAATTGCTTACAGCTAATCCACCTTTTGTTAAACAATGTAATAATAACATCCATCCAGGAAGATAAGGTAGCGATAATACTTAGTTTGATAGTAAAAGCTATACATCAATCTGTAAGATACGACAATACACCAAATACCTTCTATGCGCCGGTTTCTTCTGAAATATTGCAAGATCATGTTCAAGATTATTTCGAATACTTAGGTTTTCCTCATTTCAAACGATATAATAGAAACAGATGATCATTACATACAGATACTAAATGTACTGGTTTGGATTTTTCAGAAAAAGTATAGAAATCGATCTTTGGAAGAATATATTTTAGCTTCATACAATGATAACCCCCAAAAAGGGAGCATTGTTTCAAAAAGTTAAAAAACACTCAAACTTAGAAATCTACCATAGATAAATACCTGAAATGTTTCAGGATATACAATCTGTAACTGTCACGGATATAAACAAAGCAAAAGATTATATTTACAATGATTTATATACACATGCTTACGACGCTGTTATAGAAGGATTTAAAGAAAAAAGAAATGGGTTGTATAATATCTATAAAAAAAATACTGAGGATGAAAACAAAATACTCATATCAAAATATCAAAATATAAAACTGGACAGTTGGTATGAATCGTTACATTCTTTACATAATAGACACATACACTTTAATCAGGATAAAACAAGTTTCGTTTGCATACTTCTGTTGTAAATACTAAAAATTGAGTGCAATCATTTTTAAGATTAAATGGTAAAAATATTGTTAGTTGTGATCTTAAATTCACAGCCATTTTCTCTCATCGTTCTTTTTACTCCCCGGTATGATCAATTCAGATATTTATAATATCCTGAAAAACTGTTTATCCGATATAAATCAAGTAAAACCAAAGATATATGATAGTATAATCAAAGGATGAAATTTTAAACAAGGTAACATAGATCCATCTACATCTTTATACATAGATTTGGTCAGTCTGGGTACATCTATGAGTTTATAGCTGTTAATATGGGGATTGTACATTCAATTAAAAACCAATACAATATTAAAAATGATAGAAAATATGGAAAAGAATCCTTATTTAAAGTCATGTTTTATCCACCAAGATTTAATAGTGATGAAAGGAACATCTTTCGCGCACACTTTCTCAAGTAGCATCATTATTTGAAGATATAAATGTGTTATGTATAAATACTAAAACTATGCAAAAAACATACAATCTACCAAATTCAGGTAAAAATAACTTAGCAATATTATTACAAACCATAGAAAGTCACCTGATACTCAATGTGATATGTAGAGATATGAAAGATAAATATCCGGATATACCGCTTGGTACCGTCCATGATGCGATAGCAACAAATCCGGAATATACCGAAGTACTATTGGAAGAAATGAAAACTACACTTACTGCTTATATTGGAATACAACCATCGTTCAAAGAAGAAGATTGGTCCATACCTTTATTGTATTAATTTCCTTTTTAAGTTAAAGAGGAGGTGGAAATGGGTATTCTACTCCCTTTTTTACTAACATAATGGTGTCTATATCTATAATATGTATATATAGTAATGTATCCTATAATAGGGGTGAAGTATTTCAACTTTTTTTCTTATCCAAATTTCACAAGCATAGCTATTAGAAATACCATTATCCCTTGAGAAAATATCATCTTCCTCCAGGATTAAATCCTCACATAATTCGGTTTGAAGATGGTACACAATATTAAAGATAAATAATATTGTAATAATTTGGTACGAGTGTTCACTAAATTTCGTTATGATAAAATTAAATTTAAGATATAAGGATATTATTTTGTCAACCCCAATGTGTAATTGGTAACATAAAATCATTCTTATTGGTTAATATATCTAATTCATCTATTGAAGCAACGTTAAATTTTATATTTTTATCTGGGTGTAAATTGTTTTCCTCCTTAGTAAAACCAGAAAGAAATACTGAGATATTTTCAATATTTGATCCTTTATTAAAAGGTAGTGATACTAAATATCCCTTTCAAAATTTTTGGATTAGTTATTAAATATAATCCTGGAATACCTAATTGATCCTTTAAAACAAATTTTCGTAAACTTTTATCACAGTTAATAATTGAAGTTCTAAATTCTCTCAGCATTACTAGTAAAGATATATGGATACCCAAGTTTGCTAAAAGTATATAAGTACGCTGATTTGACATAAGCTGCAATCAATATATCAAGGTTAGGTAAATTAATTTTAAAAGTAGCTTTAAATGGTTTACTCAAAATATTTTGTGCTTCTCCTTTAAGTTTGGGTTCATTCTTTTACCATCCATATGCAAAAACATACTATCATTGTTTCTAGTTTCAATAGATCCACCAATTGTTATATTATTTTCCAAGTTTGATTTCTGTATTTAGCTTTATTACGCTTTATTATTTACCAAGCTATGTAATTTGTTATGTTCTGAAATACTACTGTCAATTTTTGAACCTAAATCATTATTACATTTTTACATGTGAGCGTACATAATTTTCCTCCTGAGTTTTGGGGTATAATATGTTCCAAAGTTAACAATGAATTTGGACCGTAAATTGCATCTTTATGATATGGAACAAAGCACAATGGACAATAATATTTTTCAGTATCCAAATTTAAGCTTGGAATTTCCTTAGCTAGTAAACACAAGTTTCTATTATATTTATCAAATAATGATTCCTTTAATAATTGATCACTTTGTTTATTCCCCATTATTCTATATTATCCATTTTCCACTACAGCTATCTCCTCCTCCGTCAACCCTTACAACTCATATACCATCCGATCTGTCTCTTTATCTGAATTATCAATCTCAGCTTGTAAGTTGTTTATTTCTTGTTTGTAGGTATTAAAATAATCTTCCCACTCATCCTGGTCCTTTAGAGATAGTAATATCTTTTTTTTTTTAGCTCTCCTACAAAGCTCTTAAAATCATTCTCATAGAACTTTTCTAGCTTACCTGTGATATTTTGTATGTGGAAATTACTTTGGATTCTGCAATGAATTTATTTACTAAATTCATATTTTCAGAATTTAATTTATGTATATGATTATATAAATCAATAAAAATATTTTCTAAGTCACTGGTTGTTAATTTAATAGGTAATAACTTTAAGTTTTGTATAGGTATTTTTGGAAAAAGTAATTTTGCTGATTTAAACTTAATATTATAATAAAAATTTATCAGTTTACTGTTGATTAATGAAGCAATAAATTTTAAACTAATTAATGGATGAGACTTAATAGTTAAATTATATACATCACAAACATTATAAAGCCCACTATCGTCAAAAGCACAAACTAACTTATTACCTATTCTTCTTAATAGAATTTTTTCATTAAAATAAATTTTCTCAGTTTTATAAATGTTTGGGTTATTACTATCAAATTCAACATATTTATTATAAGATGTAATAAAATACCTGTGGATATTTCCTCCACATACAATCAGTTTATAATTGTCATTTAACCTTTTATCAGTTGTTATATCACTGTTAAACCCAAATTCCATACCTCTAGCAAAGTCTACAATGTCAGAGAGTATAGTTTTATTACTTAAAATTTTATTGGCTAGGTTGTATTCTAAATCATTTGAATAAATGTTAAAAATTAAATTATTAAAACCTAAAAAATAACTATTTTCTATTTCATTATATTTAAAATCTTTTCCAGCACATTTGATTATATAGTTCTTTTCTTTAACATTTGTTAGTATTAAAATTCCTGAATCAACAGAAGCTGAATTAAATACATTACTACCCAAATCTATTATTTGATTAATTTTATAATTATTAAGTAAAAATGTTCTAACGATTGTAAATTTATATTAGTAAACAATGAGCTTGGAGCAATATAACCAAGCATACCTCCAAGTTTTAGTAAATAACACCCTTTTTCATAAAATAAACTATATAAATCAACAGAACTTGAAACTTTATAAGTTGCTGAATAAAAAGTGTTATTTGAACTAAAAGAAACATAAGGTGGATTCCCAATTACCACATCAAAACCACCTTTAGTAAATACCTTTGGAAACTCTGCTTCCCACTTAAAAGCTTTATCTCCTGCTACTGTAGGATCATCGATCAGGGAGTTACCACACTTTATATTATTAGATAAGTTATTGAGCTTTCTCCCTTTTTTAGCACTACGCAACCACAGCGCTAATCTTGCTATTTCTACAGATTCTTCATTGATATCTACACCAAATAGGTTATTCTCCAGGATATCCGCACTACATCTGTAATAGTGATAGGAGCATCAAAAAGCTTGCTTTCCAGATCAGCTATATATTGGTGTTCCCTTTGCAGATACACATATGCCTGATTCAGAAATGCACCACTACCACATGCAGGATCACATATAGTGAGCGATAGTACATATTGTTTATAAAGATTTAGTTTTTCTAGTAGTGGTTTGCGTTCACTGGGTTTCTTAGCTGTTACAAATGCATCCTCATCTATATCAAGTTCTGTTTTTTTGTCCGTACAAAGCTTTCCTACTGTATTTTCTACTATATATTCAGTAATGTATTTAGGTGTATAAAAAACTCCATCTTTTTTACGTTTTGTTTTGGATTTATCTATAGGATCACCCTCGAGCTCAGCTTGTATTTCCTCTATCTCATTGAGTGAATGCTCAAATATATGTCCTAGTATATTTACATCCACCTCACTGATAAAATCATAGGTAGATAGTTTCTGAGTGTGTGCATACAAAACATTATCCTCTATTACTATATGGTCCAGCAGAATATCTGTACTAAACAATCCACCATTATATGCAAATATCTCTTGTTTATCTCCGGCTGCAGCTCTTCCGGTATTGATGTACTCAAAGTATTTTTTAAATATATCATACAGTGGTCGATACTCATCCATCTCCCGGAGTTTATTCCAATGTTTTATGATCTCAGATATAGAGTTGGCCGGGAGCAAGCCATTGTTATCTTCACAAAAGAATATAAACAGAAACCTATCTATAAGTTTTTGTGATGCTTTAAATAATGTGAGTTTATCTACTTCTGAGTTCCATTCGCACAAACTCCGGAACAAATCCTGTTTAAAACTGCTATAATCTTTATAGAGTTGTTTGGTGATGTTTTCTTCTTTAACAATAGATTCCTGTTTTATTTTGAGTGGTATCCCGGCACTTATACTCTGGTATGATATACATAGATACAATAACTTAAACTCATCCTGAGAGAGCATAAACAGGTTAAACTCCTCATACTCATTGGATTTTTGTATATAAAAGCGGAGTTTCTCAAAATTGGATGTAATTACATAAACCGCTTCAGGGTGAGCACTCAGATAGTAAAATGCTTGTTGTTGTACCTTTCCTAGATCAATGGTATTTGTACCTTTTAATTCTATTATCCCTGTTACCTTTTCATTTATAATGATAGCTCCATCCGCTTTTTGCTGTCAGATACATTTTTTTGTTCTGTAGTGAGGTTATAATTCGGATCAGGATTGATAGTGTATCCCATAATCTTTACAAACAATTCCCCTCAGAAACCCCTCCTGAAATTGTTCTTCCTTTGCATTTCTGATATTCTGTTGGGTAATTGGATTGTTAAAGTATAGTTTATACTCAGTATATGCCGCAACTACCGCAGCATCATTGAGTGAAGTTAAATATCCCTTCAACACAGATTTTTGAAATAATCCATAATCTTTTCTTAGTATATAAATAGATAGGGTAAATATAATAAATAACCATTATGATGGTAAAATAACGGAGTAAAATCACTCATTTTCTATACTTTTGTTAAAAATACAACATCTATGAGTACTTCCTACGATAATATAATTCAAAGTATATCAGCAATGGATGTACAAGCATTACATTCGATATTAGATGATCACAGAACCTACAATGATATTTCAAAAAATGAATTTATTTCCAGGATATCAGCAGTATTCGATTATTTTATTGAAGAATGTGGTGAGCACAAATTAGTACCATTGCAGGTGTTTGTGGTTCATCTTCCTGCATAAATTGTAATGCAGCTGGTATCACGTTTCAGGGTATGGTAACAGGTAAGTATATGAGTCTAATATTTGTTATAGAGGGAGAAAGTGTCACAGATATATATCAATGCAAGGAATTTCGGCTGCAGGATGGAGTTGTGCTAACGGACCAGATCCAATATAAGCTCACACAGCAGCATTTGATACCTATTTGGGTAAAAGTATTGAAACCATATTACGAAACGCATCTACCACTAGTAAAATATCTCCATATCCCACACATTGATGCAGGATATATAGAAATATCATCACAGTACAATATAAGGTTGGATATATCGCGGGATTTACCATTTCTAAAGTTTATGATTAACTATCAGGAAGCACAAGCATCGGTATTGGAAAAGTAATAAAAAAGTAGTTCATTGCAAAATATAGTATGGGATATATAATATATTGAGGCAGAAACGTGGTATATTTACGCAGTCGCAACAGCAACAAAAGTTCTTTTATTAATCAAATGAGTATCTGTTAAGGTATCCATATAAAAAGTAGCTATTTTTATTATAATATAAATGCTTGATTATCAGTTGGTAGCGTACTAGCATGGGGTGCTAGAGGTCGCTGGTTCGAATCCAGTCGTCCTGACTTCATTGTACTTTAAGATCGTAGAAAAAACTAGAAACTATTTGATGAAAATCAAGTTATAAGGAGGATCAACACTTGACATACGCGTCTAAACCGGAAAAATGAGTTTAAAGGAATTGGAAGATTTTAATTGGTTTCCGCCATTATTGCGTAGATTCCAGATGCAGAATATTGGTATATTAGTATCAAAATTCGGATTGTATAGAAATATTCCGGGTATCATAAAAATGATTTGACAAAGCTGAAATTACTGAGATTACAGATTTATGCAGCGGCAGCGGCTACCTGCACATTATGTACATCATAAATTAAATATACACAATTTGTCTTCAGTATTATCAGACAAATTTCCGCTTAATATACCCGCATATCCCGACATACATTACAATACGGAAACTGTTGATGTGCTTGATGTGCAACCTGATAATAAGAGGTATTTTACAATGTATAATGCTTTTCACCATTTTGAGAAAGAACAACAGTTGGCCATAGTTTCAAAAATCCTTCAAACTAATTCCAATCTCTTGATTGTAGAACTTGTGCAACCAACTTTTATAAATTTTGTACTTGTGACCTTTGCTTCCATACCAGGGGTATTCATCCTAACACCATTTATAAAACCGTTTGAATGCAAAAGATTAGTGTTTACTTATATTTTTCCTGTTAATCTATTGACAGTATTAATTGATGGTTATATGTCGATATGAAAATCCAGGTAAGTCAACCAGTACAGAAGGATGTTTTCCAACCATTTTTATGATGTTTCGTTAATTGAAGTTAAACAGCATTTCAGTTTTCCAACATTTGTTACCACCATCAAAATCAGCTCTAGTGATACTTATTGATTTTTTAACAACTTTATGGCGATTTGGTCGTCCACACACGATCATTGGATCGATAGTGAGTATCATCACACTGTGGATGCTTGCGCTAAAAGGAAAAGGATTTGAAGGTAATCTTGACTTATTAATTGGCACTTTAATTGCCGGAATAGCTTGCAATGTTTTTGTTGTCGGACTCAATCAAATTATTGATATCGATCTGGACAAAATAAATAAACCCAAATTGCCGCTTGCTGACGGATCGCTCACTTTGAGACACGCACATGTCATAGTCTGGATTTCACTTGTAGCGGCATTGTTGTTAGGTTTTTACATGAGTGTTGTTTTAGGATGTTTGATTTTGGTAATCTGTTTAATAGGCGCAGCATATTCCGTCCCACCCATTCAGTTGAAAAAACATCATTTACCGGCTGCGTTGTCAATAACTTTGGTCAGGGGATTATTGGTGAATTTAGGTATGTATCTTCATTTTGTTTTTACAGCACAACAAGAAGAAAAGTACTCCATCACTACGTTAATCAATGAAAAACTTCCCGGTGAATTATTTGCTCTTACAGGTTTTGTGCTTGCATTCAGCATAGCGATAGCATGGTTTAAGGATTTGCCGGATGTGGTTGGCGACAAAGTTTTCAAAATAAAAACATTTGCCTTGCTTTATTCACCGCAGCTGGCATTCAGATGTGGCGTTTTTATGGTGAGCATTGCCTACGTGGTTACAATAATCTGGGCCTATACACACAAAACTGGTATCTGTTGATTTGCCATGCTATGGCATGTGCTGCATTCGTTGTGCAAGCATCACAAGTTAATTTAGCATTTCCGGATTCTGTATCCCGATTTTATATGAGATTTTGGCTTTTCTTTTTTGCCGAATATTTGTTTTTTGCAAGCTGGTGTTTGATTTGATACAATATTTCCCTCAACATCACTCCAATTTTTCCCAATATTTAAGTTTGCCTTCAAATGAACTTTCCATTAGTGTGTAACTGTCAGGAACTTCGGTAGAATAACTGAAATAAGTGACAAGCTTTGTGCCCTTTGGCATAGTATGAAGTTGTTTTTTTACATAATTGGAATAGGTTTCGTACAAATCTCTTCCAAGGAATGCTTCATCATCAATACGATCTGCTATGTGTTTGTTTTCATCAAAAGCATTAAAAAAATAAAATCCTGTAAAATCTGAAAATACAACGTCTGTAATATTACTGTGTATGAATGTTACGTTGGCAAGATTATATTTTATGACAATACCATCCGCGATTACACAGAATTTCTTTCGTTGCTCCACACCCGTGAAAGTGCCTTCAGAACAAGCAGATCCGATCAAACAAAATTTTCCGGCTCCTGAACCGATATCCAGGATTTTTGAATCCTCATTAGTGGCCAGATATCTCGCAGCAAGTATAGAAACATCAACCGGGGTAAAATGTATGTTTGAAGTTTCCTTCAATTCAAAGGGGAAAATCACATCAAACTCAAGATCAGTGGTAATTATATTTTTTTTTAAATTAGTAAAGATCATGGTAGGACTGGTTTGGAACTAAAGACATTACCATTTATTATTTTAATGCGTCTTTTAGTTCTGAAACGATTTCTTTGGATGAAGGTCTCGGTGCGTTTGCATTTATAATATTACCGTCTTTACCTATGATGATAAATCTGGGAATTCCACTTATTTTGTAGTCAATTACTATGCTGGAATTCCAATCTCCATCAGCATATAACTGAATACCGTGCATATTTTTATCTTTTATCATCTTCGCCCATAGTGCTTTTTCGGTATCAACGGAAACACTTACAAAACAATATTGGCGTCATCTTTATACCTTTCTTCCAATTTTTCCAACGAAGGAATTTCTCTGAGACATGGGCCACACCAAGTTGCCCACACATCAATATATACCACTTTTCCTTTCAAGTCAGAAAGACCTGTTTTTTTACCTTTGACTGTAACGTAGGTAAAATCAGGAGCATTTTTTCCTTTTATCAGATGGCTCCACGAATTATATGTATTAATGTCCTCTTCAAGATAAACCGGATTGGTTTGAAGTTTGCGATAGTTGTCAATGATTAAGGAAGCATCATTTATGGACTGGTCTATTGTAGAGGAAAACAATCGATGATATATAAAATTTTTAACTTTTACCTCATTAAACAACTGACTCACATGTTCCATTTTTCGGATTATCAATGGCGTATCGGTATTGACCGTATCTTGTTTGGTCTTGAATTCGAGGTACAAAGCAGAAAACTCTGCAAACGAAGGGACAAAAAGATTGGCTTCAAGATCAGTATCCAAATTTTGAAAAAAACTATCGTACGTATCGCTTAAAACTAATACACTGTCTGGCTTAAAGTATTGAAAATACTCAGGGTAATTCATTTTCATGTTGGCAGCTTCAAAAACAACATCATTTGATAAAAGCTCTCCGAATATGGCATCAAAAGGTCCGTTTTTCTTTTGGAATTCCTGGATGTCATTGATCAATAATTGATTTCTGTCGTCTACAGCTGTCAAAAAATCAGATTCGTTTTGTGTAAAAAATGCCTCATAGTCCTGAGGACCGGAAGTCTCAATTAATTTATGATATTGTAAAAGATACTTGTTTTCAAGACTATGACTTCCTTTGAATATAGCTCCTCCGATGTTTCGGTAGTCGCCTGTAATTTGAATCCGATCACCCGGAATGATAAATACATGCAAAAGCTGACCAGCAAAATCAAGGGTGTAGATGCCACTTTGATCAAGTTCAGCCTGGATAAAAAATTTACCTGCCTGATCAAGTGTAGATTTTATTTCGTTTATTCCTTTTAATGAAACTACAGGTCCTTCGGGTGATGTAATCTGACCTTCAATAATCGTGGTTGTTGGTTTATAACTATGGCTTTTGTTTTTACAACCAAAATGGTGGAAAATAAAAAAAAGTAACACAGAAATCCTTATAAAATATTTCATATTAGTTTGCATTAGCGATGTATTGATGGCTATTGCACTGCAAAATTATATCCATTTGATGACAATAGTGTCCTTTTATGTACTGAAGCCATACTATTTAACAAA
Organism: Saprospiraceae bacterium; assembly: GCA_016717145.1. GTDB lineage: Bacteria > Bacteroidota > Bacteroidia > Chitinophagales > Saprospiraceae > OLB9. The sequence goes on from JADKGD010000050.1 coordinate 13,891, forward strand.
GATTAACAAGAAAACGCGGAGATATAATTAAAAATAATATAATTTGTCATTATCAGATTTTAGGTAAATTTGTTTTGGAAGTTGTTTTGCCGGATAGATTTTTATGGCAATAAAGACTAAAATTTCATCATTAACAATGCTACGATGCCTGCTGTCTCTGTGCGTAAACGAGCTTCACCAAGTGAAACAGAGTAGATTTATGGTCATGCGCCAGGGATATTTCACTTTCTGTAAAATCACCTTCTGGGCCAATTAGTACAATGGCACTTTTGCCAACTGCCATTATATCTTTTAATATGGTTGTTGGTCCATCACAATGCGCTATAAATTTTTGATGAATGTGGTCACTTGTTTTTATGACATCTGCCAGAGAGCTGCAAAATTGAAGTTCAGGCAAGTACACATTCATAGATTGTTTCATTGCGGAAACCATTATTTTTTCGAGACGTGTTTGATTCCATGATTTTTTTTCTGTTCGTTGCGCCTGAAATATGATAATTGAAGAAATACCGATTTCTACCGCTTTTTCAACAAACCATTCTATCCGTGCCGCCGTTTTTGTAGGTGATATGGCAATGGTCAGCTGGCTGGAAGGCTCAGTTTTTTTTTCTTTAAATACGATTTTGCAGATGGTTTCTGTCTTTGTGATAGACAAAATGTTACAGGTAAATATATGGCCTTTACCATCAGTTACAAAAATCTGATCTCCTTGTTGTTTCCTAAGTACTTTAGAACAGTGTTGGTGTTCATCACCGGAAAGTTTAACATGTTGATCTACCTGTTCCAAGGTATAAAAAAGAAACATAGTATAAAATTTTTCATAAAGCTATGGAATAATTTATAATCAATGGTAGCAATGTGCAAAGATTAAACTAAATTTTGCACCTTTTAAATTAAACTTTTTCGAAATAAAGTTCGTTTACTTGTTTCATAACTAATAATATTTGAAATAAAATTCCTAAAATGGATATAGTCGTTCTAGCGTTACAATTAATTTTAAGTTTGTCTATTCTGGTGGTTCTTCATGAGTTTGGTCATTATTTACCTGCTATTTGGTTCAAAACAAGAGTAGAGAAGTTCTATTTATTTTTCGACCCATACTTTTCTTTATTTAAGAAAAAAATCGGCGATACTGAGTGGGGTATAGGTTGGATTCCTTTCGGAGGGTACGTCAAAATATCAGGTATGATAGACGAAAGCATGGATAAAGAACAAATGAAACAACCTGCTCAGCCCTGGGAATTTAGGTCTAAGAAAGCCTGGCAAAGACTCATTATTATGGTCGGTGGTGTTACTGTCAATTTTTTCTTGGTATATTTATATTTTCAATGATGATATTTTATTGGGGTGAGAGCTATATTAAAATAGAGGATGCGAAGTATGGAATGGCCGTAGATTCAATGGGTATGGAGTTAGGATTAAAAGATGGCGACAAGGTGCTTTCTGCAGGTGGTGTAGCCTTAAAAAAATTTAATGCAGGCCTTGTGAGTAAAGAAATCATTATTAATGAAGCCAAAGAAATAGAAATAGAAAGAGATGGAAAACCTATGACCCTGCAAGTTCCTGCGGAGTTAAAATATGTAACTGTTTCTGACAAAGGAATCCATAGGTATAGCTGGATCCTGTTGAAAACTGCCTGAGTAAATCTGTCGAAAAGAATTTGGCCTGATGCCATCTTTTGCAAAAGGTAGTAAATGGGAGTTAACTTTTTAGTGATCACTTAAGGCTTTTGGACATATATTTTCAGGTAAGATCAAAGCCAAAGATTCATTAGGGAAGTGTTTTCTATCGCTTCTATGTTTGATACCACCTGGGACTGGAGATTTTTGGAACATGACGGCAAGTTTATCGATACTGCTTGCTTTTTTTCAATCTATTGCCAATTCCGGCTCTCGACGGGGGATATGTTGTATTCCTGCTTTGGGAGGTTATCACAGGTAAAGTGGCAAGTGACAGATTTATGGAGGTGGTCAACTATGCAGGATTTATTCTTTTAATGGGATTAATGCTCTTTGCTATTGGATTGGATATTTCCAGGTGGTTTTAACCATTTTGTATGAGTCTACCGAAAGAATATTTTACTCTTTTTGGCATACCTGCCAGTTTTTCTCCTGATTTGGGTCACCTCAAAAAACAGTATTATAAGCTAAGCAGGTCTTATCATCCTGATTATCATACACACACCTTGGAACAGGACCAAACAGGAAGACGAAATACTGGAGCAATCGGGATTAGTCAATACAGCTTATAAAGTTTTATCTGACGAATACGAACGTACTAAATACATTCTTCAATTGTACAACATACTCGAAGATTCGGCCAATGAACCGCTTTCTCAGAGTTTTCTGATGGAGATGATGGACATAAATGAAGGGATTTTTGATTTGAAGATGAAGTTTGATCAAGCTTCGTATGAAAAAATTTTGTCTGAAAGTTGGATCTGTAGAAGAAAGCCTTTGCAACAACAAAAGAACATTTTTTTGACTTTGAAGTTCAACCGGACAAGATCTTGACCTGACCCTTATAAAATCAAAGATTTTTATTTAAAATCTAAATATCTTTTGCGTATTCGCGAAAATCTTTCTACATTTGCAGGCCTTTAGAAAAGATCTAATGGATTCATTGCCGAAGTGGTGGAATTGGTAGACACGCTGGACTCAAAATCCAGTGCTAGCAATAGTGTGCGGGTTCGAGTCCCGCCTTCGGTACATCATACAATGGATTAAAAGGCTTTTTACCAACGTGGTAGAAAGCCTTTTACTTTATGCCTTAAGGCAACCAATTGACTGTAAAATTAATAATTTTATTAAATTAAAATAAACAAGAAATAACCGTAACGAACCACCTAAGATCGTTTGACAAATGGTATCAATTTTGATACTTTCAACATTGGCACTGTCGTTTCCGCAAAAACAACAGAAGAAGCACACTTTGAAAAAACTTCTTTCAGAGTGAAAAAGAAAATCTTTGTAACTTATGACGACATAAAAAAAAAGAGCTTGTATCAAATTGTCAGAAATAGACCAGGATGTATTTTCTTGCGCTGCCAGGACAATCATTTTCCCGGTAGACAAATGGGGGCAAACAGGGCTGGACGTTTATAGAAATGAATAAAGCACACGAAGACTTATTTATTGACGCATTGACAACAGCATATTGCGAAGTAGCACCCAAAAACTTGCTGATCTAGTTACAAAAAACAACATATAAGATGGTAAATAAAAATAAAGACGTAACGCAATTGATAGACGAACAAACTCATCCATTTAGAAAAGAAATTGAAGAATTACGAAATTGCATTTTATCATCTGACAAAAATTTGAATGAAAACATAAAATGGAATGGGCCAAATTATTCTATTGATAACGAAGACAGAATTACGATGAGAATTCAGCCACCGACCAAACAGATACAGCTTATTTTTCATAGGGGCGCAAAAAAACAGGCACAACCGAAAGACAAATTGATAGAAAATAAAAGTAAAATGTTAATGTGGAAAGAAAACGATAGGGCCATTGCAATTTTTAAAAGTTTTCAGGATATAGAAAATGGAAAAGCTGAATTGACAGCTATTATAAATGAATGGATAAATGCAACAAAAAAAATAACTAACTACTAACTACATTGCTTACATGACGACTCTTAATGATTATGCATCATCATTTGAAGAATGGCGAAAATGACTAAATGATCATTGTTTAGTTGAAAAAATAAGTTTGGCTAATTGTATTTCATAATAACAGGCAAGACACCAAGCGTTCATTGGCAAGATGCTCAGCAACTTATAGATATAGCCCAAAAAACTGGAAATGGGATGAAATACTATCCTAAAAAGAAAGATCTGAGCAGGAATAAACAAAATGCTAATATTAACGCTGGTCAAAAACATTTTATGAAAAGGACGCAAATTTATTAAGGATAGTTTTTGGGATTAACAGGTCTTGGTATGTTTGATGCTTGGACTTTATTTCTGGCAAATTGAACCATTTGGGTTGAATTTGTCAAAATAAATGCCGGTTAAAAATCTCCCAAAACATTTAATCGGAAAAACATTAATGCAAATTAGCGATATTCATGTTGGTAAAAGATATGATTATACGTATATCATTAAACCATTTGAAAAAGCAAAAAAATATAAATCGGATTTTGTAACGTATACAGGTGACTTCGTAACCATGCACAAAGACGAAGTTCAATATGACTGTTTAAAAGAAGTTCTCAAACATTGTGTGAAAGGAAAAATGGGAACCGTCGGGATTTTAGGTAACCACGACTATGGTAAAATTGGGGTCAACAGGAAGTAGCTGGATTAATACTAACAAAATGGTTAGTGAAAATGGAATTCAACTTTTAAGAAATGAACAGTTAGACATTGAAGGTTGAATTTTATCGGATTTGACGACTATTGGGGACTGAATTTTAATCCTGAAAAGTAATGGATAATTACGAAAAAAACAAAAGCAAATATTGTCTTATGCCATAACTCCCTGACGTATGTGATGTAGAAATTTGGAACAATTATCAAGGCTGGATTTTATCAGGTCACACGCATGGCGGGCAATTAAAGCCACCTTTTTTAGACGCACCAATTGTGCCGGTTAAGAACAAAAAATACACTTCCGGCACATTCCACTTAACAAATGAAAGAACACTTTATATTAACAGAGCATTGGGTCATTTATGGCAAATTCGATTTAATACCAGACCCGAAATAACAATTTTTGAACTTGAAAATGGATAAAAAAACATCTGGTACATTTGGGTCTTATATTTTTTTGATCCTTCGTTATTAAATTTATGTTCACCAAACTCTGTAGACATATTAACATAGTCGGCACAGTAAAATTTAGTTTCCTTTTTATCATCACATTGTTTATAAGTTGCAAAATAAATAAGGTAAACACTGTTATCAAACGATTCAATGACAAGGTATCAGAAAGCCAGATCAGTGGATATGATTTTTATAATAGGACAGACAATTTTTTAATGAAACAACTTATTTGGATTCCGGCAAAGTCATGTTTTATAAGCTTGATAACGGTCTCATGGATTTGGCTTGCATGCCTTATAAATTGACGTGGAGTATTTATACGATGGCAATAATTTTGAGAAATTAAAGCATAAAGAGAAGCTTAGGGTGATTTTCGATACCGTTGCAATTAGAAATGATGAGGACTATTTTTTTTCGTTCCCATTTTGTAAATGGAATCCAGTGAAATTATTAAGCAAGTCTGATTTCGATCATGTTTTTGTCACTATCATGAACAGCACAAAGTATTATGTTTTCAAAAAAGGAGAACAAACAGAAATCGAAATCTGACAGCACATTGATTGCGACGTACATAAATTATATTTTGTTTCTGCAGCAGATAGTAAATTGGATAAAATGGAAGAAATCACCATACGGGGCAGTGACACTCTTCAATTGGCCACACACCATTTTAAAATATATTTTATGAAAGGGAGACCTTTTTACTTTGAAGATCTTGACAGTTTATAAGCACCTGAATTATAGAAATGTAACTGAGGAAAATGAGTTTGAAGAATCTGAATATTTACCATTGAGGTCAGTGAAGGAAGCTTCAGAAAGCACGCTATACGGATAAATGGGGTAAGTACAGCTATCTTCGGAAATTCAGACAGATGAGCCTTATTATGTTTTCGTTTATTGGTTGTGCTGAGTGTGAACAAGCACTAAGGATTTTGAAAATGAAAATTACAATTTTAAAGAAGGCATCAATGTTTATTATAGCAGTTTTCAAAATGTCAACGCTGTGCTAAAATCATATATTAATAAAAAAAAAAGCTCCCCTTTGTATCGTTTGGTAAAGAGAGTAATATGATTGGAATTCTCCTGTTATTTTTCCCCTACATTTGTGCTCATAAATTCAGAGGATTCGTGCTTAATATTGGAAGGTTATGATAATGAGGTGAAGAGAGTATTGTTTGAAATTATTACAAAAACAGACAAAAGACAGATAAAACGAATTTATTTTAAGACCTTAGTCATTAATTGAGTGTAATATATTGGGACATAATGGTAAAATACAGACTACTGTCCGAGATAGAACTTAATGGTCTTGAAAAAGAATTTATTGACTTTTTGATTATAAATGGAATCACGGCTGATCAATGGTCAGCGATAAAGTTAGCGCAAGCTGATAAAGCCCACCATTTGATAGCATTGTTTAGCGACGTGATATTTGAAGGCATCATCCGCAAATTATTGTATATGGAATTTGTGGAGCCGTCAGGCATCAAAATATTTAAGTGCGAAGCTGAAAAATTTTGTTGATTGGGGTCCGAAATGATAAGCGGACAAACGGTTGATTTTTACAGACCGGGAAATGTACTATGAAGCTATGAAAACGTATCCGGAACATTTTAATATTTACAAAGCGTTTAAAGCTTATGTACCTGACAGAACTACTGAGGTCTTCAGAATGATTCAATCGGGAGCTTATTCTCTGATGGATTGTGGTTTGAAGCGTTAAATAAGAACAATATTTAATCAAATAAATACACAGTTTTATTTGTTCAGCGCTGTAAAAATGAATGGAAAGTATGCCATAGTGATATTGTTAATAGGGTTTGCTTAAAAAGTCAGCAATTCTATTTGGATCGTACCGGTTTGAAGCCGTTCGTTCAAAAAAAAACAAACAATAGAGATGAACGAAGTGTAGTGCAAAGCACCAAAGGCTGACAAGCCTTTGATGGAGTGAACCGCTAAGCGGATGGGTGGCGAAGTGTAGTGCAAAGCACCAAAGGCTGACAAGCCTTTGATGGAGTGAACCGCTAAGCGGATGGCGAATTAGTGAAAGGCACCAAAGGCTGACAAGCCTTTGGTGGATAACCATAAGCGGATGGGTGGCGAAAAGTGTAAGTGCAAAGCACTGCAAAGGCTGACAAGCCTTTGATGGAGTGAACCGCTAAGCGGATGGGTGGCGAAGTGTAAGGCAAGGCAACAAAGGCTGCAAGCCTTTGATGGAGTGAACCGCTAATTGGATGGGTGGCGAAGTGTAGTGAAAGCACCAAGGCTGACAAGCCTTTGATGGAGGAACCGCTAAGCGGATAGGGTGGGAGTGTGAATGCAAAGCACTAAATGCTGACAAGCCCTTTGATGGGAGTGAACCGCTAAGCGGATGGGTGGCGAGTGTAGTGCAAAGCACCAAATGCCGACGAAGCCTTTGATGGATGTCCAGGATGACGGTATGAGAAGGAAAATTGCGTCTATTGTTGTGTGAAAAATAGTAAATTATATTAACGATAAAAATCTTATTTAACAGTATTTAGGTATAAACGTATCTTTACGGTAATATACGTATATTACCGTAAGATAACGTTTATTTACTTCTATGTAATGGACATAACATGTGTAAGCCATCAGTTTTGATTGGATTAATTAAAAACCCTTTTACTCAAGGGGTCTACTTATTTTTATAAAAAATTAACGTACCATATATTTAACTCAGTCTCAAACGTTCCTAAATTATGCTGCTCTTATTCAAATATGTCCACCAACTTTTGGTCGGTGTGCATACTTATCTTTCAACATTGATCTCGGTGCTAATATACACATTGTTTATCTTGGGAGACCAGATGATTTTTTATGGATTCCAGATATTCAAAAAGCATTTTCACCAAGATGATCGTCAAGATATTCTGAAATTATAACAGTATAAAGTGAGGCTAAACCTGCAGCTTCATATTTATGTAAGGCACGCTTTGCTGAACGAGTGCACATTGGATTCTTTTTGCAGGAAGTGCTTAGCAAGCCTGTCCAGTTTGATCTTTTTATATATTTTGATGATAAATGGAAGGATCCGCATTCATATCTGACAACTGATGTTCAATGATAACAATGGCATTAAATTATATGCTTCATCTTCAAGTTCTCTTTTCAGAATATCGATGTACTTCAAATCTCGGAATGTATGTGCCAGCTGCGCACATTCTTTTTAATTTTGGTTTATTGTTAAATCTTGTATAAAAAGCAGTCTGTTGATAATATTTTTATCAAAATGTTTTTTTGAACGGAGGTATTCAAACAACTTTAAAGACAGGGTTTCTTCCTTATTTCCGATCAACTGGTCTGCAATTTCTACCAAATATGTGCTGTAAGGAGCCAGAAATACAATTTCATTTTTGTGAACCTGCCTTGCATCTTTAGATATAAAGCAAGTAATATGATGATTTCTTCTTTATTTTTTTCTGGAATTTATTAACTCTTTTAAAGCTATTTTTATCCTTTCAGTATCTTGTTTTTATTCTTTTTAATACAAGATTCAAAATATTATTTTCCAAATCATCATGACGATAATACGAACGACCTGACAGATCCATTAAAAAAATTTATCAACTCAATTCTAAGTTCCGTGGTATTTTTTCAATAAGAAAATCAGCAATTATGCCATGATATAATTCCAATAAGTTTTTTTTAACTGATCTCCCTTGATATTCATAATGATGGCGGACATATTCAAGTTTTGCAAAGCACTTTCATAAATATTAAAGGCTTCACGGTATTGGGACAGTGCGATACAATCCCTGGATCTGGTCTCCGAAATCTTCGGTACATGGACGATTACCGTATAACAGCGCTGCCCGATCTTTGACTGGCCTATATTCATCCGGATGTGGCGTTGGAGATGTTTTATATTTTCTTTGTTGTCTTTCAGATCTATTTTACTGGGCGAAATGTACTTTGAGTAGGGTAAACTTTGTCCTCTCTCGCAATTGTTTTACAAAAATCTTTAAATCCAGCATGGGTTTATTTCGTCCAGCATCTGATTAATATTTAAGGAAGTGAGTTTTTGTTTTGATTTTTCCCCGATGACTTCCTTTGTTTCTTGTTTTGTTTTTATTTCATTTCTGATGGCAAACAAAAGCCCAATGATATGTTTACAGATTTTATGTTGTGTAAAAAACACACAATCACATGATGCTTTTTGTTTTTTTGCAAATGGGGATTGAATTTCGACTTCGTATATTTTACCGTCTTTGACATTACCAACATATAGATTTGATCCAATATTTGACAAATTAAAAATGCTGTTTGATTCCAGTAATAGTTCTGCCTGATGAACCAATTCTTCATCATATATCAATTCAAGCATTTGGTTTTTTTCTTTCATAACAAATAAATATTTATAATTAGGCAAAACAACCTGCAAATGTATGGGTCTAGTAAACTGTGTCATTAATTAAACACTTTGTGCACATAATTTTTTATATTTGCATTTTGTTAATACATAAGTTGTTCTGGAAAGAACTAAACATACATGACTTTCAAAGAGGAAATAGGTTTAGATGAGCGGATATTGGAAGCAATTTCCTATATGGGTTTCGAAAAGCATCGCTAATGCAGGAAAAGCTATTCCTGAAATACTTGGGGGTCGCGACTTAATTGCGTGTGCGCGAACAGGAACAGGCAAAACGGCCGCTTTATGTTACCGTTGCTGCACAAGATGGCTGTAAGAGGCCACATAATGGTACAAGCACATTGGTTATAGTACCTACCAGGGGTGTGGCTGTTCAGATGAGAGCAGCGGGTACAAGGCTTTGCCTATTTTGTTCCGGTGTCGTCTATTGCCATTTATGGCGGTGGCAGTGGTAATGAGTGGGAAGTACAGAGGAAAGGGCTGGAGAGTCATGCAGATATAATTGTAGCAACGCCTGGAAAATTGATCAGCCATATCAATATGGGCAATGTTAAGTTTGATAAAATCAAGTACCTTATACTTGATGAGGCTGACAGAATGTTGGACATGGGATTTTATGATGACATAAAAAAAATCATTGAATCACTTCCG
>JADKGD010000051.1 GCA_016717145.1 Saprospiraceae bacterium
GTCTGCCGGTAGGTACAATCGGTCGCTGTAAAACTTGTTGTCGAGAGCGAAAGGACATTTCTAAGTTTTCTACCAATCTTGCATTTTTAAAGTGACTGCCATTTTTGAGTGTAGACAATAGCAGAGGACGAAAAAAAAGGGTGCATTGAAGGCTGAGTATATACTACAAGGATTGATAAATTACGTGTAGGAAGCAAGACAATTTCTTGAAAAATCAAATGGGGCATCATTTACCATTCACAGCATCGAAAAGAAACCTTTAAAAAGATTTCCTTGCGGCACCATTTACCACATCCACTTTACAACAGGAAGCCAGCAGAAAACTCGGGTTTTGCAGTTAACAGAACGATGTCTACAGCGCAGCGACTATATGAAGAAGGATATATCACCTATATGCGAACGGATTCGTCCAATCTTAGTGAAACAGCCATCACAGCCATAGCAGCGGAGATAGAATCCAGTTTTGGTAAACAATATCTGCACACACGAAGATATAAATCAAAGGCAGCAAATGCTCAGGAGGCGCACGAAGCGTCAGGCCTACTTATATAGAGCGTAAAAACATATGGAATGACAAAGATCAGCAACGATTGTATGATCTGATCTGGAAAAGGTCGATTGCGTCTCAAATGTCCGAAGCAGAAATAGAAAAAACGATTGTAAAAATTGATATTTCTACGATGAGGGACAAACAATTGGAAGCCGTCGGAGAGGTATTAAAATTTGATGGTTTTTTAAAGGTCTACATGGAGTCAACTGATGATGACGAAGATGAAGATATAAAAGGTATGTTGCCACCTTTGAAACAAGGACAAATGCTGGACCTTAATTATATGGAAGCCGTAGAAAGTTTTACCAGACCACCTTCAAGATATACAGAAGCCAGTCTGGTGAAAAAACTCGAAGAACTTGGCATCGGAAGACCATCTACTTATGCACCGACCATATCCAAAATAATGGAAGAGGAACGGGGCTACGTCACTAAGGAAAGTCGGGAAGGTGTACAAAGAAATTTCCAGTATCTGAAATTAAAAAATGGAAGCATTCAATCTGAAATAAAATCAGAAATCACGGGTACAACAAAAAATTGTCTTTATCCTTCTGATTTAGGTATGGTAGTAGTAGATTTTTTGTCTGAGCATTTTGAGCAGGTTATGGATTATAGTTTTACGGCCAATGTAGAAGATCAACTGGATAAAATTGCCACAGATGGTAAGGACTGGAAATCTATGTTGTCGAATTTTTATGGACCTTTTCACAGTACAGTAGAACTTACCATGGAAAATGCTGAACGTGCTAAGGGGAAACGGGAATTGGGTATAGATCCTGTTTCCGGACATTCTGTCATCGCTCAGATGACGAGATTCGGTCCGGTGATTCAGATAGGAGACAGAGAAGAAGTGAAAGAGGGCGAAAAACCAAGATTTGCCAATTTGAAGCCAGGTCAATCCCTGGAGACCATTTCTTTTGAAGAAGCCATGGAACTATTTAAGTTGCCAATGACCATAGGTAAATATAAAGGCGAGGAATTGACGGTAAATACCGGAAGATTTGGCCCTTATATCAAAATGGGTGATATGTACGTGAATCTTCCAAGAAATATGGATACGATGACAATGACAATGGATGAGGCCATAACACTTGTTGATGCTAAAATGGATGAAAATGCACCTTTAGGTCACTATCAAAACCTTCCGATTACGAAGGGTAAAGGCAGGTTTGGACCATTTATTAAGTGGAATGATCTGTTTATTAATATTCCAGTCAGATTTAAGCTTGAGACTATAAATGAGGCACAATCAATTGAGTTGATTGACGCAAAAGTAGATAAAGAAGGCAATCGCTATATTCAGAATTGGCCATCAGAAAAAATTTCAATTGAAAATGGTCGTTGGGGGCCATATATAAAGTTTGGAAAAAACAACCTGAAAGTGCCTAAGGTAAATGGAGAAAAAGTGGAAGGGGATTATTTACAGACAGTTAGTCTGGAGACCGTAAAGTCATGGATAGAGGCTGAAATTCCGGATGCATTTAAGAAAAAAGAAGTCAAACCTAAGGCTGCATTTAAGAAAAAATAATTTTAGCTTAAAATTGGATATATATTCAAAAAATTAAATATTTCTTAACTAACAATATTATAGCTTATTTTGTCTTTATATCATAACAAAACATTAAAAGACATGACATTCAGAAATTTATTTTTAATAGTGACATATTTTGTTGCCATGGGCAGCATGAGGGCTCAAGTCCTGGATGAAGAAATAGGATTTATTTATGTGAAGGCAGAGTATCTGTTTGAAACGGGTAGATATGAGGATGCGATCAAACAGTATAACATTGTCATAAGCAGGGATGCACAAAATAAAGATGCCATCATACACAGAGGCATGGCCAAATATGGTCTTGCGGCATACAAAGGATCCAAACTGGACGCCATGATGTCAATAGAGTTGACAGGCATTACGGGAGCATCGGCAGCATTATTAGGCCGGTCTTTCGCAGCAATGAATGATGTAAAAGCTGCGATAAGCAGCCTTAGTGCAGCCGTTGCACTTGATAATAAAAATACTGATTATCTTGAGTGGCGTGCTGCAATGTATGAAAGTGATAATCAATTGATTAAAGCCTGTCAGGATTATGAACAAGCCATGAATTTGGGCAGTATTTCAGCAGAGATGAAAGCAAAATCATTATGCGGCATTACTAAAACAAAAAATCATCCTACTAAAACTTTACCAGGTAAAACTACTCCTAACGACCATGTTGATTCTCTACCGTCAGACAATACAAATATGGGAAATGACGATCAGACAAAAAAACCTACAGAAGTTTCTGAAGGTGAAGTACTTTCATCAGGCACAAAAGCAGATGATGCAGCAAGTGGAGGACTCAACAATCCTCCAAGAGATTCATCTGTGGTGGATGATTCTGAACCAAAGATCATAGATGATGGTTTGCCCAAAGAAGATAATTATGTAAATAGTTTTGTCATAGATGACGATCTTACTATTGAGCTATCCGGACAGGAATTGGGCAGACGGAAAATCAAAGAAGTTCCCAGCATTCTTATTCTCGCAGATGAGAACGGAAAAGTCAGTGTAAATGTATGTGTCAACAAAGCAGGAGTGGTGACCAAAGCGGAATTTAATGCAAGCATGTCGTCCATAGCCAAAAAAAGCCTTGTCTCTCTTGCCATCCGAAAAGCAAAAGAATTTGAGTTTGAAAAAGGCACTTATGATTTGCAATGCGGAATTATGGTCTTCAAGATAAAAGGAAGTTAATCTTTTCCAAAGCTAATTTTTTTAAATTCTGTCATTCATATTTTGTTATTTCATACCTTAGCGTTTGAAACCAAATGAAATATCTTATGCTGAATGTAAACTCCGAAATAGGGGCACTCAAAAAAGTAATTATTCATAGGCCAGATGATGGAATCCCAAGGATTTCGCCTAAAAAAGCTGAAGAATTGCTTTTTGATGATATCGTACATCTGCCTCAGATGAAAGAAGAACATGATATTTTCAGAAGGGTGCTACAGCATATTATAGGTAAAGAAAATGTACTGGATACACAGCGACTTATTGAAGAAGGCTTTGAAGCCAGTCCGGATATCAAAGAGGAATTAATTGATAAAATTGTCGATTACGAAGAATTGCCTCCGTCTGACAAAGGTGTTATGATGTCATTGAGTCACAGAGCCCTAACCCTTTTGCTGATTACCGGTTACCACATAGACGAAGATCATATTTATTTTGATCCTATTCCTAATTTTATATTTACCAGAGATATTGCTGTTGTAATCAAAGATCATATTATCATTACAAAAGCTGCAAAATCAGCCAGATACAGAAAACCTGTTGACCCGATTTATATTTTATGCCCACCCACTATTTAAAGACCTTAGTGCCAAAGGTAAAATCATAAATTTAAATCATTTGGACAAATTTCCGCCTTCAAAAAAGGGGAAGTGGTGTCTATGGAAGGAGGTGATGTGATGATGTTGAATGACGATTTTGTTTTTGATAGGATGTTCAGAAAGGACAACTGATTATGCCATCAAGTGTGTCAAAGATGTATTGTTTGAAAAAGGTCTGGTGTCAAACGTGGCACAAATTAATATTCCTTCTGATCGTACCTGTATGCATATTGATACACTTTTTACCATGATAGACCAGAATGATATTGTATGTTTTAAGCCTATTGTGTTTGATGGCGTAAGTTCGAATATAAAAGTCTTTAGAAAATGTTGCTGAAATCGTATATGATTCTGTAAAGACTTTTTATCCATGAAATCAATCCTAAAATTAACTTTATTTTTTAGTGGAGATGGCATCTCGCCCTATCAGGAAAGAGAACAATGGACGGACGGCTGTAATCTGGTTGCATTAAAACCAGGTGTGGCATTGACCTATGACAGAAATCCAAAAACTGAAGAAGCCTTAAAAAACAAGGGTATAGAATAATACACGCAAGAGATTTTATTGATCAGGTAAATGCAGGTACAATCGATCCAAAAACCATTACCAAAACCATAATCACTTTACCATCCAATGAACTTTCCAGAGCCCGCGGAGGATCTCATTGTATGACTTGTCCCCTGGAGCGCACATCCATGTAACCATCAATGCCGCTATTATGTATAGTTTCGATTTTAAAAAAAGACTGAGGTATGGTGAGACAGATATGATGGGTTATCTTTATTATGGAAATTATGCCCAACTATACGAGATAGGTAGGGTAGAGGCTATGCGTAATATTGGTTTATTATACAGAGATCTTGAGTTAGTGTATCGGATAATGATGCCCGTAGTTCATGTTGACGCCAGATTTTTATTACCTGCAAAATATGATGAGGAATTGACGATCCGGACCATTCTCTCTGAGCTGCCTACCAAAATGATAAGCTTTACGAATGAAGTGTATAATGAGGAGCAACGCTTAATTCACAGTGCCATGGTAAAGTTATTTTTTATAGATATGGATACTGATAAAAGAGTATCTTGCCCTGAATATATGCTTAAAAAATTAAGGCCATTATTTTGAAAAGAAAGAAGTATTTTAATGACTATATCGCCGAACATCCTTTTGTCAAAAAGATAATTGAGAAATCAAAAGTATATAGTTTTCCGGGCTTCCAGGGCATACCGTTATTTGATGTAGTGACTTTTGTCATCAAAGAAACACAGAAAGACAACCTTACTACAAGGGCAAATTCCATTACCTTTAGACTATTTCTTTCTATTTTTTTCCGGCAATAATCTTTCTTTTTACCTTGCTGCCTTTGTTTACGTTTGTTAAGGATTATACGGCAATGCTGAGCGAGCAATTGATCGATGTCATTCCAAAAAATGCCCATGACTACATATTTTCCATCATAACGGACATTACATCTATAAAACGGGATGGCTTGTTGTCATTGGGTGCGATCCTGGCTTTGTTTTTTTTTCATCTAATGGCATGTTAAACCTGATGTCAGGTTTTGAAGCTATATAATCACGCTTTTAAACAAAGACATTGGTTAAGAACCAGATTGGTTGCTGTTATTCTGACGATCGTGCTGTCTGGTTTATTGATTGTTTCTCTTTTTTTTAATGGTTGTAGAAAGCAATATTATAAACTATCTAAAGGGACGCGTATCACATCCCGGAATCTCTGTTAATATTTGTTAGTATTATTAATTGGTTATTTGCCATTTTTATGGTGTATACCGGTATAAGTCTGATTTACACTTTTGGTCCTTCCATGCACAGACGGATTCCGTTTATCAACATTGGCTCTATAATTGCGACAGTATTATCATTGCTGACTTCATTTGGTTTTAGCTTTTTCATTAATCACTTTGGACAATATAATGAAATATATGGTTCGATAGGAGCACTGATGGTTATGATGGTTTGGATTCAATATAATAGTTTTATCATGTTGGTTGGATTTGAACTGAATGCAAGTATTGCCGTGCATAAATCAATAGCTTATCATTTGGAAAAGAAGAAAGAAAATAAGCGTCAGGTATTAGAATGAAGTAAGCTATTGTTTAATAATATCAAGAAATTCCTGTTTTTTTCTTCTGGATATTTCAACCAGTTTACCTTGTCCGAGATCTACAAAACCTCCTTCGCCTTTGATATATTTTGAAATATACTTCAGGTTTATCAAATGGGAATGATGGCATCTGAAAAATATATCAGACGGCAATAAGTCTTCAAATTCTTTTAAGGTTCTTGATGAAATAATTTTAGAATTATTGTTAAAATAGATGACGGTATAATTGCTATTGGCTTCAAGGTGTACAATGGTAGACAAATCAAAAAACATGATACCTTCAGACGAAGGTATGGCTATTTTCTGTAAGGATGAAAGTACATGTAAATTATGCTTTAAAAACTGAATTTTTTCTTTATTCAGATGACCACCTTCTGAAGATTTTATTTTATCGATTGCCAGTATTAACTCATCTTTGTCTATAGGCTTTAGCAAATAGTCACTTGCATTCAATTTAATTGCTTTAATGGCGTATTGATCATATGCCGTTGTGAAAATAACATGGAAATCAGTCTTTTCCATTTTTTCAAGCATGTCGATACCATTCATGACAGGCATCTCAATATCTAAAAAAACCAGCTCCGGATGTAGCTCCATTATTTTTTCGTAGCCTTCCATTCCGTTTTTTGCTGTACCTATGACCTCAACATCGTTGCAGTATTCTTTTAAAGTCCAGGTTAACGTAGTAATACAATGTTGTTCATCATCAATGATAAGTGCTTAGATTTATTTTATTTTTAAAGTTAGAATTACTTCAGTGCCATTGGACATGGAATCGAAGTCATTATAGTGATCAATAACGTTTACATCATTATCAGGATGGTGGAGTTTTAACCGTTCTTTTGTAATTTGCATACCATAAGATCTGTCTTTGTTGCTGTCTTTTGTTTTAAGGTCTTTTGCTTTTGTTCTACCTATACCATTGTCTTTGATGCTTATCGCGATAAAATCGGATGTTTTTAGCGTTATTGAAATCTGAACCAGGCCTCCTTCTTTTTTATGCATAAGACCATGCCAGATGGCATTTTCAACAAATGGTTGGATGATAAGCGGCGGAATACGGATATCCGCTTCTTGCACATCCGTATCTATTGTTATATCAAATGCAAACGAGTTATCGAATCTGATTTTTTCCAGAAGTAAATAGAGCCTCAACGATTCCAATTCCTTATCCAGTGTTATTAACTCTTGTTTTGAATGCTCAAGAATCAGACGCATAAGTTTCGAAAATTTGGTCAAATAATCACTTGCCAGTCCAATTTTATGCTCAATGATAAAAGCGTTAATACTATTTAGTGAATTGAATATAAAATGCGGGTTCATCTGCGATCGAAGCGCCTGCATTTCTGCTTGAGACCTTTGCCTTTTTGAGTTTTTCATTTGCTTTAAAAGTTTTAATCCGATCATTGACAAAAAGATAACTTAGTAAAAAAAGACAGATGGATGTGAGCAAAATAAACACATTGGTTTTATACCATGGTGGTAATATTTTTATAAAAAGTGATCTTGGCTTTTTACACCATATTTTGTTATTATTAGCCGATTGTACTAAAAATGTATATGATCCTGGTTTAAGTTGTGTATAACCCACAAAATTTCTTGACCCGCTTTTGACCCAGCTCGAGTCAACTCCTGTGAGCATGTATTTATACACAATGTTTTCAGATTGTGAAAAATTGGGAGTCTGAAATTCAATGCTGATAAAATTTTTGTCATGACTTAGGATTATGGAGTCAAGGTATGGCGGAGTCATATCAGACATAAAAGGGTTATTATTTACATTCAGACTTGTTATGAGTGGTGAAGGTGAAAATGTATCTTCTTTTGAAAGGCTGGGATTTACCATATTAAAACCGTTTATACCACCAAACCAAAGCCTGCCGGACTTATCTTTATGACAGGATGCTGTATTAAATTCTGTGCTCTGAAGCCCATCAGCTTCAGAAAACTTTCTGATCAGGTCATTTTTATCTCGGATACTGCCAAAAGTTGCGGATATCTGGTAAATTCCCCTGTCAGATAATTATATTTTACCAGATTCTGCGCTTCTGTTGACATTAAAATATTGCCATCGTTTGTTTCTTCCATAAATCTAACCCGGAGTAAATAGCTTTTTAGAAAAGAATTTTTGTCCCGACAATTCTCCCAGGATTTGGTATTCAGATCAAATATTCTTAGTCCACCACGATATCCACCGGTAAGTAGTTTTTGTTGGTTTTTTAGTTTTATAACAAAAGTCAATTCTTTGGTTTGTTCATCATCAGGATCAGTGTATTGGGTAAAATGATTAGTTTTTTGGTCAAAGCTATACAGACCACCCCAAGTCGCCATCCACAAATTATGTTCATCTGTTTTTATTATGTTATAAATATTTTTTGAGTCGGATTTATTGTATTTATTAGGTGGTGGTTGGAAATACTGAAATTTATTTGTTTTGATGTTTGTGTGAAGTAAACCGCCATATAAAGTACCTGCATAAAAATCTACGTCATTATCAGAAAATAAACTTAAAATCATATTGTCATAAGATCGATCATCGGTCACTGCTTTGCTTTTCCAGTATTCAAATTGCACTTTTTGTTTGTCATATTTAGCAATGCCTCCACCACTTAGCCCTACCCATGTTACAAATTGTCTATTTGTGAAAAAACTAAGCACAAACTGACTTTTTAATGCAAAAGCAGAGCCTGTGGACCCTGCATTAACAAATGTTTTTTTATCCAGATCTATTTTGATCAATCCATCACTGCGACTACCAACCCAAACAGTGTTTTTATCGCTTTGATGGATGAGTCTGACATCCTGCAACATTTTATTTCCTGAAAATACGTGGTTAAAATTTGTACATTTAAAATCTTTTTTGCCATCCAAATCCATTAAAACAATTTCTGAGCCGTTGGTAATTATCCAAATTTTGTTGCTAACGACAGAAACATCAGTGATGGTCAAATTTGGTTTTCTGAGTATGGTTTTAATGCCGATCGGTATAAGTTTGGTTTCTGAAATTTGATACATTTCAGATTGTGTAGAAAGCCATAAATGGCCTGAAAAATCCTTTACAATAGTTCCAATTTTTTTTTGTGCCTCACCAACCCATTGTATTTCCACCATTTTTTTAAGTACTTTACTATAACAAAATACCCCATCATCTTGGGTTATAACCCAAATATTATCGTTATTATCTTCGATTATTTTTTTAAACCAAATATTGGAGGGTATAAAAAAACCGGTATAAAATTGTTTTGGGTAATAAAAACTATCCAGATACCGGTTATATATCAGTAATTCTTTAGTTGTACCAACCCACAAATGATCACTAAGGTCATAATATAAGGCAGTAATCATTTTTGAAAAATTAGCACTTTGGGCTTTTTGCTGAGACATGTATGGTCTGATGCACACAAAGTTTTTGCCATCAAATCTGTTAATGCCATCCTGCGTTCCAAACCACATGAATCCCTCAGGTGTTTCAGCCATGCTATAAATGCTGTTTTGGGATAAACCTTGCGCCGATGTGTACGATTGAAAAAAGACACTTTGTGCCTTAAGATGGAGGCAACATAAAAATATAACCCAGGCAATAAAAATACGCCTTATCAATTGTTTTTGTGCATTAAAGTGCCATGTTGCCTTGTTTTCCAATATTATATTGTTACATAAAAATTGTCGCCATTTACGTTGGGCAAATTGTTATTGTTTTGACATAAATTGTTGAGCCAATTCCGCTTTCAAAAATAGATTTTTATTTTATTAATGAATATATATTGAGCACTTTTTAATTTTTATTTGTGGATTCTTCTTTTTGTACAGGTGTGTCTTTTGCTTTTGTTTTTGTTTGGTTTTGCTTTGAAAGATTCACTTGGCCGTCGGCATCATTTCTTAACTGTTTCAAATGGTTACTGTTTTTTACGCTTGGTTTAGCAAGATCAACTTCGCTCCCGCATGGCTGGGCATAACCTTTAAATTTCGCTCCGTTCTGTATGTGTGTACCGGTTGAAAATGTTATTTTATTTCCTGCACTGTAAATTATATTAGTACCAGGACTTGATAAAATGGTTTGAGTTGATTGGATATTTCCAGAAGCTTCATAATAATTTCTACCAACTGCTTCACCACTAAGCATTAGATTATCCGTACAACTAGTGTATTTTAAAGTTGTCCATAAACCTCGTCCGAATGTTGAAATATGCACAAAATTGCCTTCAATTTCAATTTGTGTAACGGGAACGGGTGGAAGACCATTATAATAAGGTTCCCAATGACTGATGCCGGCCCCTCTTGTAATATACTCCTATAGAAGTTCCTACGTACAAACCACCATGGATCTTTTAATAGAAAAAAACTGGATCATCTTGGAAGGTTAAAGGAAATGTTTTCCCATGAGGTTCCAGCATTTAAGGAGTAAATACTTTTACATTTCATGGTGCCTGCACAAGCTATATGCACCTGATCGCTTATTAAGTCTGTCGATTTCAATGTCAGTAATTTTTAAGTTTGCCGACATAAGGGTAGTGGTGGATTATTAATAGGATCCATGAAGATGCAACATATTTCTGAAAGTCCGTTGGTAGTATTGGTTGCCCCTGCTACATATACTATATCCGGAACGTTGTTTAAGTTGAAATGCTCCAATTTCCTGGTATGGGTACCGACGGAAGTCCAGTCATCCCCCGCATTTGCGCTTCCGAATATTCCGATTCGGTATCCAACTATAATAAATTTATTATCAAGAGGGTCCATGGCTAGGTTGCCAAAAAAATTCTTTGGGCAATTAGTACACACATTTTCAGGAACTGAAATATCGGTATCATTTATTCCTATATAATTTCATTAACAGAATAAAAATATCTATCACTATTACCGTTAGCTGCTCTCCAGGGATGATCTGTCATCACATCGTATCCGTCTCCTCCCAATATATCGTATATCTGAATCCATTAATTCTTTGTAGTATGCCATTATCTTGGGCTCCGCCCCAAGGGTCACCCTCGTCATTTTCCCATTCAAAATGGTGAAATTGGGTGGCACTAAGCCCAGTCTCAATAAAATCCCAGTCATCACCATTATCCATGCTATAATACACCCCGCCATCGT
The DNA here is from genome assembly GCA_016717145.1 of Saprospiraceae bacterium. GTDB lineage: Bacteria > Bacteroidota > Bacteroidia > Chitinophagales > Saprospiraceae > OLB9. Next base: position 11,137 of record JADKGD010000051.1, read on the forward strand.
TGGCAACATATAATTTTCCATTTGGAGCATATGCTAAAAAATGCTGATCCGGATGAATATATTCGTGCAAAAAATCACTTACCGGCCAGTAGGCAGTCTCCTGACTCCAGTCATAACCACCATCTTCACTCCGCCATAGACATAACCCACCTGCTAAAATAATGTTTTCATCTGTCGGGTCAATGGCTATCACATTATCATAATCTACCTGATTAGTTATATTATTAAGATCAATATAACTGTAGAACAGATTGTTATCATTATCGATATAATGGGTTTAAAAATTATCACCGGATTGATTTGATATAAAAACTCCTTGAAGAGAATTTTGGATATCGCTTCTACCAGCAAGTAAAGCTATTTTATTTGGATTTGCAAGTGTAACCGCTATCGAAATTCTATTGGCATTATTGAAGACCGGTAACAGGCAATGGACTAAAATTATTACCTCATCTGTTGATCTTTTGATATTGTTATTTCCCTGCATAATACATTTTCTGGGGCTGGCAGGCTTAAACTTAACATCCCAAATATTCTCATTCCCGGTTACTATTGCCCAACTAACTCCTGAATTAATAGTTTTGTACAAGCCTATTGAAGTGGCAGCAAACAAAATCGTTGGATCAGTTGGATGTATTATCAGATTTCTTCCCCGATACATAGTAGAGGGACTTACACCCGGAAAATCAGGAAGTTTACTCCAGTTTGCTCCTCCATTGACGGTTTTATACACGCCGTTGCATGCTGACCTATAACCAAAAGTATCAACTATTGCACCATTACTTGATTCATCCCCATCACCTGTTAATATATAAATAATGTCGGGATTATTGTAATTAATTGCTATACCAGAAATGCCCAGTGAAGCTACAAAAGCAGAAATTGGGTACCAACTAGACACCTGCGTCAGTAGTCTTAAATAAACCACCATGGGGTGATCCTGCATACAAGGTATTTTGGTCAGAAAGGATGAAAGGCAATCATCAATTCTCGACCTCTTCCAGGGTCCGAATTAATCATCGGTCCATTGCTAACCCATCCTTCCGCTTGTGTCCTAGAACCTTCCTTCGGCTTCTCTCTATTCCTTTTAGCGAGTGCATTCATGATGACTTTGGATTGTGGATCTACTTCTCCTTTTTCATTGGTATAATATTCATTGATCCAAAACTGTCGATTCCACATCTTCATTTGGCGGAGGATAGATTTTCTGGCTATAGAATCTTTTTTGTCCAAAGTCGTAAGTTTGTTTGTCAGATGACTCCAGACTGTTGTCTTGATATCCTGAAACTTGGTTTTCCCATCCAGTTTTGCTCCTAATTCGGCATCGATACTTATCTGAGCGTAGGTTGATAATTGTATCATGCAGAATACTATTAAGATTATAAAACGTCTCATGTATCTTTTATTTTTGTATTTTTAATTGGGCTACTTCGTCTTGAAGGGCTTTGATTTGTTTATTCTGCGCGATGATATACAACATCATTTCTTCTATTTTTTCCATCATTTTGGTGGACACTTCAGACATCTTAAGTCCCTCATTTTGGACGGTAGTGGCCTTAGGAATATTGGGTAAATGATTGTTAGCCAGGACAAATTTTTCTACATCATTTATTGACATTAACTTATATTCCTTATCAAACACATAATCAGCCCAGTCGGACTCT
>JADKGD010000052.1 GCA_016717145.1 Saprospiraceae bacterium
CCTGACACTTAAAACAAAACCCATTCGTAAAATAGTGTTTGATCTAAGCTGAATGGCGGCGGCGTTGTATCACAAGGTTCAAAACTCATTGAATTAATGTCAGAGATGTTATCAAAGACACTTTGATTAAAGAAGTGTAATTGTGTCGAAAAACTTATTCTGCAGGAATCATCCATGCTATGGAATTAAAAAGAACATGTAAAGCAACAATCCTGGGAGAAGCTACTAGCGGTAAACCAAATTTTTTTGGCGCCACTGAAAGTTATTATCTATCACAATCGTGCCTAAGAATTAACTATTCCAAAGTTTCAGAAAAACAACTGAAAACGAATCCAATACCCTGGTTCCTGATGTTGTTTTTCCTATGAGATTTCAGAATATTATTTCGGGCATTGATCCCGTGTATGCATATATTAAAAATCATTAAAGGATTTTCACACCTTTTTCCAAATGCTTTGACTTTGTAAAGTAAATAAACCGTAAATTTGTCTCTCCAAAAGATAAAATTCTTCATTTAAAACATGATCAAAAAAATAGAAGTCAAGGTATTTCCCGACAAGGTTAATGATATGGCTTTTATCAATACCCAAATTAAACATCAATTAGGTACGGAATACGAAAAAGTTACAAAAAGTTTGCTAATCAGAAAGTCTATTGACGCACGAGGAAAAAGGCCCTGGTTTTTACTTAAATTCGATATATATATTGATGAAGTATATGAACCAAAGCCGTTGGTCTCGGCTTCTTTCAAGGACGTTTCGGCAAAAGAAGCTATTATAATTGTTGGAGCCGGTCCTGCCGGATATTTTGCCGGATTGGAATGTCTTGAATGCGGTTTAAAACCAATTATTCTGGATCGCGGCAAAGATGTCCGTGAGCGGAGACGCGACTTAAAAAACATACAACAACTAGGCATTGTAAATCCTGATTCAAATTATTGTTTTGGTGAAGGCGGGGCTGGGACGTATAGTGACGGAAAGTTGTATACAAGATCTCATAAGCGTGGCACAATAGAAAAAGTGTTAAAACTACTTGTTGAACATGGGGCCGATCCTGACATACTTGTCGATGCACATCCGCATATAGGCTCAAATAAATTGCCAATAATTATTGCGGAAATCAGAGCCACTATTGAAAAATTTGGAGGTGAAGTGCATTTTAATCAAAGGGTAACAGATTTTATATTACATGATAATAAGATAACAGGGGTAAAGTGTGGCGAAGTGTCTTTTACAAGCGATGCAGTAGTACTGGCAACCGGCCATTCTGCAAGGGATATTTATCATTTATTACACCATAAAAACATTCTGATTGAAGCAAAACCTTTTGCTTTGGGGCTTAGGATAGAGCATCCACAAGCCTACATTGACCAAAACCAATATCATCAACCACAACGTGAAGAAAATCTACCTGCCAGCAGCTATAGTGTGGTGACTCAAGTCGAAAATAAAGGTGTGTTTTCATTCTGTATGTGTCCGGGTGGTCTGGTAGTTCCTGCTACTGCACCCGGCGAAATTGTAGTAAATGGTATGTCACTAAGCAGGCGTGACAGCCCATTTGCAAATTCAGGATTTGTCACCTCAATTGAACTTGACGAACTAGCAAAACATGGATATACCGGCGTCTTTGCGGCGCTTGATTTTCAGGCTGAAGTTGAAAAACGAATGTTTGAGGCGAGTGACGGAAGTCAGAAAGCTCCGGCTCAAAGAGTTGAAGATTTTGTACAAGGTATTGTATCCAATGATCTGAATGAAAGCTCATATATCCCGGGGTTGATTTCAGCTCCTTGCATTCCATTTTGCCTTCATTTGTTGCTAAGAGACTTAGAAAAGGATTGGTAGAAATAAATAAAAAGATGCGGGGTTATGTAACAAACAAAGCAAATATCATTGGCGTTGAAAGCAGAACATCGGCCCCAGTCAGGATACCTCGGGATACGGTAACCATGATGCATCCTGACATTTCAGGTTTGTTTCCCTGTGGTGAAGGTGCAGGATATGCAGGTGGTATTATTTCTGCGGCAATGGATGGTCAAAATGTAACAAAAGCAATAGAAAAATGGTTAGATAATAAAGTCAATGTTGAAGCGTATTAAATAAATGATATAAAAAATGAAAGACATAGCTGATTTATTGGGAAGAATTCTCATAGCCTTTCTATTTACATACGAAGCCCTTGATGCTCTTGTGTTTTTTGACAAAACAAAAGCCACCATGTCAGCTTATCATATTACCTGGCATCAGGACTTGCTCTTAGGCGCTATTATTTTTAGCTTGATAGTAGGCGCTTTTTTTTGGTCTTGATTGGGTATTATTCCAGTTTTGGAGCACTTCTTTTGCTGGCATACTGGGTACCTTTTACCTTAATCGTATACTCATTTTGGAATGATCCTCAGGAATATCAACGACTGCATGCTTTATATTTTATGCGCAATCTAGCTCTTTGTGGTGGCCTATTATTACTAATTTCAAACGGCTCGGGAAAATACAGCGTGAAACGATTGATATATAATATGAAGCTTCCTCAATAAGTTTGGAGTTTGGGTTTATCCACATACAAAATAATCTTATAAATCATTTCAAAACCAAATATGTCTCTTAAAATTACATTCATAACGGTTATCATTATATGGTGTCAAATGACTTCATTTTTGCAGCCATCGCTACCTGATGCAGGCATTGCATTTAACGATAAAATTGTGCCAAGAATAGATATTACCATAGATCCGGATTCACTAATGATGCTGCTTGACGACTCCAATTTGTCGGAAGACCATGAATATCCTGCTAATTTTTATTGGAATGACGGAACTAATAAAGACACCATTCAACATGTTGGGTTCAGGATACGAGGTAATACATCCAGGGTATCTCAAAAGAAGTCATTCAAAATAAAATTCAATCACTTTGGTTCAAAAAAATTTTATGGCTTGTCTGATTTTAATCTTAATGGCGAACACAATGATCCCTCCATTATAAGGTCAAAACTGAATTGGGACATTCTTAAACTGGCAGGGATAGAATCATGCAGATCCAACCATGTCGCATTGTACATCAACAAAGAATATAAAGGATTGTATATCAATGTTGAACACATTAATGAGGATTACCTTAGAGCTCGTCACAAAAATCCTGATGGGCAGCTATTCAAATGTTTTTATGGTGCTGACTTTGTTATTTAGAGGTACCAATACAAATGTTTACAGCAAATCGGTATATCATGCTGAAAACAATTTAGCAGATCCTGATTACTACACTTTAATGGAATTTATTAAAGCACTGAATGATACGGAAAATCCGGATTTCAGGTGTGAGCTGGAGAAAAAATTTGATGTGGATAGTTATCTGAAAACCATGGCTATGGAAGTGTTGATAGGACATTGGGACAATCCGATTTTTAATAAAAATAATGCTTACCTGTACTTCAACCCACAAAAAAACAAATATGAACTTATAACTTTCGACGTTGACAATACATATGGTATCGACTGGTTTAATGAAGATTGGTCAAACCGGAATATTTACTCCTGGGCGCATCCAACTGATCTGAGACCCATTTTTAACAATTTGCTAAAAGTCCCGGAATACAAAATCAGATATGGGTACTATCTCAAAAAGTATATTAAGGATTTTTTTAATCCGGCCTTTATGAATGCCTATATGGACAACATAAAAAACAAAATAGCTCCATTCAGGGTCAATGATACTTACGCAGCTTTGGATTATGGATATAGCTATCAGGATTTTCTGTCTTCATTTGACCAGCCCTTAGGCGCACATGTAAAATATGGAATAAAGGAATATGTAGCTAAAAGGTCGGAAAGTGCCAAAATTCAGGTCCAGAATATAAATATATCTCCAGTTTTCGAACTAAGAAACGTAGTCAGGACCAGTACAAATGTCCGCCTATCATGTTTCCTCACTTCAGAGACACCTTCAGAAGTCACCATAAACTATTCGATAGATAATGGGCCATTTATAGTTCAGATTGTCAAAGATAATGGTGTAAGTCCCGATGAATTAGCCAATGACAATACATACAATATCAATATTAATGTAAATGCGAAAGGCACTATAAGTTACTATTACACTGCCAAAGATCAGACTGGTAAGGAATCCCGCTGGCCTGTATGCGACAATTTTGTGGAGGACATCGGATATACAAAAACGCCTTCACTTTTTATTAATGAATTTATGGCGGACAATAATACGATTGTTGATGAAGCAGGAGAATATGATGACTGGGTAGAAATCTACAATGGTGATACCGAAGATGTGTATCTGGGAGATAAATATTTGTCTGATAATGCAAGTGTGCCAAACAAATGGAAGATGCCGGATATAACCTTAGAAAGTAAAACTTTTTGACAGTTTGGGCAGATGAGGATCAATCTCAAGGTGACTTCCATACCAATTTTAAACTAAGTAAATCAGGTGAATTTATCGGCATATTTGATGCTGAAGAAAATTACTTTGCACCCATCGATACTTTTTCATTTGCCACCTGTGCAACCAATAAAACGTATGGCAGATATCCGGACGGCGTGGGAGTCGTAAAAACTCTGGACAATGTGACCAAAGGAAAATCCAATGTCATTACTTTTACTCAGGAACAGCAGCACAACAAGGTGTTCGTGTACCCTAACCCGGCTTTGGATTATTTGCAGATAGCTTCACCAGATCAAGTGACCAAGCTAGTCATTTATAATGCTTCAGGTCAAGTTATACAAATAGTACAATCAATGCCCCTTGATGGAAAAATAAATGTATCACAATGGCCATCAGGTTTTTATATAGCTCATCTATTCGGTAAAAGCAGTTACCTTTTTCATTTTATGAAATTATAGGGAGACATTATCATAAAAAAAAAAGACACCCAAGATCTCAAGTCATGTGAAATGTCGCCCCTATGGGGCTTTGTACCAGACTATTGAGTTGCTTTTTCCAAAATAACGCCCCGATGGGGCTTTGGGGTATACTATAATGGCTATAAAGCTCAAGTCCCGACTGGATTGGGTGCTTCGCCTCGATCTTGCTTATCTGAAAGACGCCCTTGGGGCTTTGGGGTACGCTTTTTTTCCAAATAACGCCCCTTTGGAGCTCGCTATAATTGATGCAAAGCCAAGTCCCCGCCCGGCTTTGGTTGTACCTATGCCATCGATCTCAACCTATCTGAAATGTCGCCCCTATGGGGCTTTGTGGCAGGTTATTTAGTGGCTTTTTCCAATATTTTTCCAAACTGTCGCCCCGATGGGGCTTTGTGGTATGCTATAATTACAGCTAAGCCCTGAAGTTCCTCCGCCCGGCAGTGGTTGTACCTACGCCATCGATATCAGCTTATCTGAAATGTCGCCCCTATGGGGCTTTGTGCCAGACTACTTAGTTGCTTTTTCCAAAATATCGCCCCTATGGGGCTTTGCGGTTTGCCCCAATGGAGCTTTGCGGTTAAAGCCCGGAGGGCTGACATTTTGGTTAAAATAGTGTCCATAACCATGCGTCTCCAATTTCGTGGTCCTGAACGACTCTGGTAAAAACAAATCCATTGGATTGCAATATTTTGGTAGAAGCATTGTATTCCAGGTGCCGTTTTGGCGTAATGGTAATTGTTGGATCAAATTGTTGTGCGATGGAAATGAGTGCCTTACACGAAAATGAAGCTATACCTTTATTTTCAAATCTTTTAAATGTCCAATACGCAATTTCAACTTTTCCGTCTTTAGGTTGTCCTGTGTAGCCGCAAGAACCAACAACCTGTCCTCCATTCAAAACAAAATATCCAACCCACGGTACATTAAATCCAATTTCCTGATAGTATGCATCGTAGGTCTTTAACAACATTCGACACTCTTCAGAATCAAATAATCCTAAGGACCTGTTCATGTTAAGTTCGATTATGCTAAGTTCCATAGGAGAAATTTTTATTTAGTCGGTCTTTCGATTATGTCTGCTTCAAATTATCTATTAAAATCTACCTTCATTTTTGTTAAATTATAAACGGAATTGCATGAGTAGCCTGATAAATGGTAAAACAAATAAAACTAAAATAAACCAAAGAACCCAACCATATTAACCCTATCGCTTTGGAATCATCTTTTATATTGTTTGACAAGAAGTATCCGAGTAATGGCATGACTTGTAAGGAATGAATACCAAAAAAATGACCTACCCTAAGGTCACCAAACAAAGTACTCCAATTGAGCAAAGGAAGACCTGCCTGTCCCATCTCACCACCTATATTATGCGAATTTACCGCACTCATATAACCACCAAAAAAACTAAATATTACAAACATCACCAAACCAATTTTGATTGAAAGTGCTAAAGGCCTGCTAATGGTATAAGTCTTCTGACTTAAAAATCTTAATGTGATGACTAGCGTTGCCGTAGTAAGCCAAACAATCATCACGCCCATTAGTGCATATAAAATACCACCCACCAATTCTGATTGGTTAAAATGCGATAACTTACCGCGAAATGCTTGAATAATGATGACAATGTTCTCAAAAAACATGACTACAAATGCCAAAAAGGAGTACCATTTTACGCGCTTTTGATTATTGACATAATGTAACAGCAAAGCCATAGTCCAGGCATACAAAAACGTACTTAAACAAAATTTTATGGGTTTGATCATGGAATTGACACCAAGTACTTCGACCGGATTGAACAATGCATACAATGTAAGTAGGCCGGCAATGATAAAAAATACCAAGCCCAAATACGCAAGGATTACGTTTTTTCGAAAAATATCTTTAATGAATGTCATCAATTTTTTTTGATTTTACAATTTTGACAATAAAAAACATAAGGTAACCCACAGGACCAAACATAAACGTAAAAGGCAGCAATAAGGTATACAGCCATCGAGATACGCCCATTTTTTGCGATACCCTAACAATATAGGCGCCTACAAAAAGATCAAATGCTAAATAATGTAACCAACCGGCAGCCACCGCATTGTCTTGTTGAAATAACGCTTTTACATTGGCCAATGTACTAAAACTATCGACATCAAAACTACCGATGTCTTTGAAAAATATGTATACATATAAGATGGAAAAAATGAATACTATGCCATGTAAAATAATTGCTTGGGTATACTTCCAGGAAGGGAAAATTACCAGAAGCAGCCAACCAAGCAAGACAAATGTATTGCCAAACGAAAAAATGGAAGATGCGCTCATATATGGGTATGTTTCAAATGTTTATTTTTAATCTTTTGAGATGTTTGCATAATGAAAATTTCATCTTTTATGATTAATATTTTACAAGATAAAGATATTACTTAAACTCTATATCAGAATGTATATTAAATAATATTTCCATACAATTCTTTTCAAGCAAGCCATAAGAATTGCACTGCATGTAAGCGAGGATTCCATCCACCATCTCAGCCCATCTGAAATGTCGCCCCTATGGGGCTTTGTGGCAGGTTATTTAGTTGCTTTTTCCAAATATTTTTCCATACTGTCGCCCCGATGGGGCTTTGGGGTATGCTATAATGGCTGTAAAGCTCAGAAGATACCCCGACTGGTATTGGTTTTACCTATGCCATCGATCTCAAGTCATCTGAAATGTCGCCCCTATGGGGCTTTGTACCAGACTATTGAGTTGCTTTTTCCAAAATAACGCCCCTTTGGGGCTTTGGGTATGCTATAATGGCTGTAAAGCTCAGAAGATACCCCGACTGGTATTGATTGTACCTATGCCATCGATCTCAAGTCATCTGAAATGACGCCCCTATGGGGCTTATTGGCATACGATTTAGTTGCTTTTTCCAAAATATCGCCCCTATGGGGCTTTGTAGTTCGCCATATTTTTCCAAATGTCGCCCCGATGGGGCTTTGGGTTCGCCATATTTGTAGCAAACCCCAGAACCTATGCCATCGATCTCAAACTATCTGAAATTTCGCCCCTATGGGGCTTGTGCCAACTATTGAGTTGCTTTTCCAAAATGTCGCCCCGATGGGGCTTTGGGGTTCGCTATATTTGTAGCAAACCCCAGAACCTATGCCATCGATCTCAAACTATCTGAAATTTCGCCCCTATGGGGCTTGTGCCAACTATTGAGTTGCTTTTCCAAAATGCCGCCCCTAGGGGCTTTGGGTTCATATATTTGTAGCAAGGCCCAGAACCTGGTGCCATCGATCTCAAGTCATCTGAAATGTCGCCCTTATGGGGCTTTATACCAGACTATTGAGTTGCTTTTTCCAAAATAACGCCCCTTTGGGGCTTTGGGGTATGCTATAATGGCTGTAATGCTCAGAAGATACCCCGACTGGTATTAGTTGTACCTATGCCATCGATCTTAACTTATCTGAAATGTCGCCCCGACGGGGCTTTGTACCAGACTATTGAGTTGCTTTTTCCAAAATAACGCCCCTTTGGGGCTTTGGGGTATGCTATAATGGCTGTAAAGCTCAGAAGATACCCCGACTGGTATTGGTTGTACCTATGCCATCGATCTTAACTTATCTGAAATGTCGCCCCGATGGGGCTTTGTACCAGACTATTGAGGTTGCTTTTTCCAAAATATTGCCCCTTTGGGGCTTTGGGGTATGCTGTAATGGCTGTAAAGCTCAGAAGATACCCCGACTGGTATTGGTTGTACCTATGCCATCGATCTTAACTTATCTGAAATGTCGCCCCGATGGGGCTTTGGGGTACGCTATAATTGATGCAAAGCTCAGAGCTTCCCCCACTCCGTATGTGTTTTTAAACTTCCTTTCATCTACTTTTTTATAGAAATAGAGGAAATAAAATTCTAACTTTACATCATAGAAATCTGATAATACTAATAGTTAAATGGAAAATCAAAAAGCATTAGAAATTCACTATATGACGATTTTATCCCGCTTATTTGGCAGCATGGATGATGTGCTGCTTAAACAGGTTCTTGAAAAAGGTAAAATCAAGACGATCGAAACGGGTGAATATTTATTTCAACAGGGTGATAATGACAATTCTCTTTTTATAATACTATCAGGCCGATGCCGCGCTTTGTTAAAAATAAATGAAGAAATCCAAATGTTAGGGGATATTGCAGAGGGAGAACCTGCAGGTGAGTTCGCATTGTTTACCTCTGAACCCAGAACTGCATCAGTAGTAGCCATCAGACCATCCGTAGTGTTAGAACTCACTGAATCAGAATATATAGACATCATTACCATTCATCCAACATTTTCAACTAAAATAACAAATTTTATCATCCGGCGTTTAAGAAGAAATGAGCTGCAACTTCACCTTCAAATGCCACCTAAAAATATCGCAATTATCAATCTTCAGCCTGATAATGATGGCTCTGTATGGATGGATGCCATAAAAAATCATTTTGGCAACATGCAAATATCATGTAGTATTACTAACCACGAGGCATATTCAGATAATTCTGAATTATTTGCTTCTTTTGATTCCTTTGACGGCATTAATTTTCTCGTATGCAGTGAAGATAATTTCGCATGGTCAAAACAATGTGTTCTTTACTCCGACGTGATTATTGTTGTTTCTGATTTTTATGCTGTCAGTAATCTTTATGATATCGAACAATATCTCGAATTATATAACGATAACATTCTGAATAAAAAAAAGTATCTCGTTTTGATACATCCTGAAAATGGACCCGCTCCTCACAAAACCGCTCGATGGTTAGAAAAAAGAAATCCAGATTTACATATTCATTTGAGAAAAAATCACCAGCAAGATATACGAAGATTGTCCAGGATAATTACAAATCGTGCAAATGGCATCGTTCTGGGTGGAGGTGGAGCTAAAGGGTTTGCCCATGTTGGAGCCGTACAAGCAATGTTAAAAGCAGGCGTAGAAATTGACTTCCTTGGGGGCACAAGTGCCGGCGCATTATATGGGTTAGGAATGGCTTATTGTGATTTTGAGGAAGAAAAGATTAACTTCTATCTTAAAAAATCAGTGGAAGGCAAACTGACTTCAAACGATTTAACTATGCCGGCAATTTCTTTTCTGAAAGGCAAAAAATTTACTGAATATCTCAAATATATGTTCGGGACCACTTGCATGGAAGACTTATGGATAACCACTTACTGCATCTCAACTAATTACTCAAAAGCTTCACTTAAAATTCATGAAAGGGGGCAAGCATGGAAACAGATTCTAGCTAGCATTGCTATTCAGGGTGTTTTTCCACCTGTAATTATTGATAAAGAACTGCATGTTGACGGAGGCGTAATGGATAATTTACCTATTGAACCTATGTATAGGTATCCGGTCCAAAATATTATCGCTTTGGCACTAAGTAGTTTACATACGAATAAATTAAATATAGAAGAAGTGCCCTCAGGGTGGGCTTTTTTTTGGGATAAGATTGCCAAAAAGAAGAAGTACAATTTACCTGGTATAAGTTCACTTATGATCAACTCCTGACCTTAAATAGCCAGCAAAAACAAGAAAAGAACAAATCAGGAGTGTCTTTATATATTGAATTAAACCTAAAAGGCATAAGTCTTCTGGATGATAGCAAGTGGAAAGAGATCAAGCAAAAAGGTCATGACCAAATGGTCGACTTTCTAAACAATATAAATGCGAATGAAAAATTCTGGTAATAACTGTTTGAAATAAAAGTATGTTTAAAGGATATGGTCAAGTTGACCTCAGTGTTTTTTATTTTTTTTAATAATGCCACCGGTTACCTCCTTAATACTTTGTACATAAAAAATGCTGCCGGATCAGCTTCAGAAATAGCTTCTTTGATCCGATGAATTTCAAGTCTTGTCACAATAGTCATAACGATATCACATTCGTATTTGACATCAAAGGAACCAGGAAGGTATCCTCTCTCGCCTTTATATACAGAAATAGCTTTATTAAAATCATTTACAATTATGGATTTTACCAATTCATAGTCCCTGGATACTATGGTAAGCGCGGTATATTCTTCAAATCCATCTACAACATAATCAGCTGTTTTTGTGGCCGTAAAATATGTCAATATGGAGTACATTGCGGCCTCAAGGCCAAAATAAAACGCTGCAGTCAAAAAAATTAAGGTATTGATAAAGAGGATAATTTCACTTGTAGTAAATCCAAATTTTTTATTCGTATACTCGGCAATAATTTCAAGCCCGTCAATGACGCCACCTCCCTTTATTACAAAACCTACACCTAAACCTATCAGAAATCCACCAAAGATCGCAATCAGAATTTTATCGTGTGTTACAGTTGGGATGTTTACAAAATTCATTCCTATAGCCATGATCATAATCGCCATAAAAGCCTGAATAGTAAATGTGGTACCAATTTTTTTATATCCAATATACAAAAATGGAATATTGAGCGCCGCCAGAAGATAACTTATATTGATGTGAAATATTTCATGCAATAATATAGAAATCCCTGTCACACCTCCATCAAGAAAATGATTCGGAATCATAAAACCTTTTAATGCGATAATAGCAAAGGATATGCCCAGAAATGTATACATCAAAGATGGTATAGAAAAAATACTTTTCCAGTTTATTTCCTTATATGATGACATTTATTTTACTTTAATTATATTATTCAACGTGTAAAAGACCCGTAGGTAACTATCAGGATTTTACCCTGATTGGTTCATTGTCCCTATGGCCATCCCCATTTTTGTTTAATTTGGTTCAGGTGCATTTGTTTAACAGGCTCTCTGAACTTAATTCCAAAAGGCGTAAAATATCGATGATTGCTTAAAAATTTAACTTGCAGGCGATCCCAACTTTCGTCGTCGATCACTACTTTATATTCCAAAAACTCTTTATACAATGTTTGACCTATCGGATAAAACCGGTTAGTACCCAGATAATCAACATCAGCATCGCATAAAATTTGCTCTAGTATTGTCACAGGACTTTGAGGAGCCTGGTGGCATGTATTAAATTACATATGACTTCAATATCCTTATCCGTATATGACCATTTTGGCAATAACTCCTTTACATATTTTATACCTTGATCTTCGTGGTTAAAATAATTCCACATAATACCTATATCATGCATCAAAGCAGCAGTCCTTAATAAATGTGCATCATGAGCTGAAATATGCATTCTTTTGATGTACTTATTGCAAGTTTCCATGACTTCCAAGGTATGATGAATACCATGATAAGTCAAATTCTTAGGAATTTCAGTTTTAACTTTATTGAGAATATAATTTTTTAGCTTGCTAATATTCATAGCTTAAGTTTCACCAAATATAAAAGATTTAAATACATATGTATGCAAAAAGTAAATTAAAAGATCAAAGATAAATATTAGAGATGATAAATGATTACATGATCCCTAAATTGTTTAAATATTTAACCATCATTTGTGGCCAAACATTCCATACATTAATATATTTTAGTGTAAAAATTTTAAAAAGTCATATCTGTATTAGCCCCACAGAAATAAATAGAAATGAATATCCAATGAAATGATTTGTAACAAAATCAGGACAATGTCTTTTAGTTAATACAACTTTTATAACTTTTACTCATCTCAAAATCTTCTGTTGCAAGAGAAAGACTCTCTGATTGAGCCTTAACATTACGACATTGGTAACCTGGATTAAATCAGATAAAAAACAATTTGTCAAATAAGCTACCTCAGATATTTGTATATTTAACGTGAGTTCGATGCAAAATTTAGAGAATATCTATTATTTATAATTTAATTTGATAGTATTATGAAGTAATAAAACCCTGAAAGGCATATGCGTCAACCTAAGGAGATATGTTATAAATTAATTGTCCCATATTTTTCCTGTCGTTTCTATTTTCATAGCAACAATACTTTTGCAATTTCAGTACTTCTTCCTTTATGAACGTCATATTAATGTTGAGTATGATGTGTTTTAAATATTCGACTATTTTTCTTTTAAATCTCGTGGCAAATTTAAATGGACTCAATATCACCTTTGATTTTGTAAGTAAAATTTCATTAAAAATATTATAACTGGGTTGAAAAAAGGCCCCCATAAAAATCAAACTCAGATACATCATTATTTCAGGTTTAAGCGGATCCGGACCTTTTGAAGCTGAAACCACCTTTTCAAAATTAAAATTTGATTTCCAATTTTTGAAAAGCATCTCTATATACCACCTTAGCTTATAGATGTCTATTATCTTGGTCAGTTCAAAACCTTCTGCTTCGATATTAGTTATAAATATGTTCCATGAGGTAAGGTACATTGCCAACTTTGATAAAGGTTGATTTTTATGGCGACTCTTTTAGACGCACTTAGTTTCTTTTGTGCCTGTAGGCTATCAAGTTTGTAACCAACTATTCTTACCGGCACCTTATGCACCCCAATAAGTACTTGCATATCTACCTGGTTAACACCTTGTTTGTCATATGATTTTAATAAATTTTGAATATCTAAATTGCCCCCATCCACTTTAAATATTGCTGTGCCAACCTTTAGTTTAGATAAAAAAAATATTTCATTCTCAACAAAATACCGAAATGCTGAAAGATTCCAATACCCCAAATCTCTTAAAACTAAATCTCCCTTTTCTACCCGATCTTGAATGTCAGTAGAAAAAGTATTATCTGTCACTTTATACGTTCCTAACTTACCGTTTAACCATTGACCACCTTTTAAATCGAAAGTAAACTGAATTCTTGACATGGTCTTTTTAACAAGGCCATTGCTATTTCCTGAAAAACTTTCAAACAAAGCGTTACATAATTTAATACATGTACTGTCTTCGATGATAACACGATTAAATTTGTCAAAAATAGCGTGGTTATACCTTGTATTGTGAAAAATTGCATTCGACAAAACATATTGAACAACCCCTTCTAAAAACGAAAGGCATCTGATGGATAACTTTTTATGTATCGCTTGAAAAGATATAATGGTTTCGCTAAAAGTACTATATTTTAACGCCCACTCCTTAATGAATATGATCCTTTAGCCATAACAATTATAAATGATGTCAATAAAAGACAAGGGTTGATCTTATAATTACTGCGTTTAATGAATTCTGTTTCAAAAGAAATCGATAAAATCTTTTCGGAATCGAAAAATTGATTATTTTTGTCTAACATTTTGAGAACCTGTTTTATGTTTATTAATATCTAAAGCAAATATAAACAGGTTCTTTTATATTAAATAATTATATATATAAATTTTATAAGTTGACGCATATGCCTGAAAGGGTTAAATATTAGTAACCACGGGTGAAAACCCGTGGTAAAAAGAGTCAATAACACATGTTTTGGCGAGATTTTTGCTTAGAAAATGCAAAAATCATGACAAAATAATGCTAACTATTCATCGAACTCACGTTATATTTACTAATTCTTTAACATCAAAAAAAAAGAAAATGAAAACACTTAAAATTTTAATGGTAGTATCATTGGTAATTGGAATTTTTTCTTGTAAAAAAGATAGTCCTTTGGATGAAATTATCGGTACATGGAAGGCCTCAAAAGTAATCTTTTCGAATTGTACTGATCCAATGGACAACCGAACTTTAACATTTTCAAATGGCTGTTATAATGATGCAATTCAAGAGTTAAAAATTTGTCTTGAGGCTGTATTCAAATCTGATAATACGTATAGTAGCAAAACGACTTTAACTAAAGGAAGTGACGTTAGCACAGTTATAGAGACGGGAACATACACGATTACAAGTAGCAATCTTAGTGTGTGTCCACAAGGTGAGCCATGTACTGACAATCCTTATACTTTATCCAGCAAAACAATTAATATTAAACAAACGGACAAAGATGCCGGATGTACCAATGATCTTACTTACGTCAAAAGTTAACCCAAATCTACAAAATACATATCGATCAGACCTTTGTTTTTTGCTTCTATTTTCCCCCTGTGAGTACATGAAAAAGATGTAGAAACCAAGGCATATGTAGATTCTGATAAATTTATTTTACCAGGTGAAGATGTTGCTTCCATTCTCGCCGCAGTATTTACTGTATCACCCCAAATATCGTAAACATATTTATTTACGCCTACTATACCAGCCACTACCGCACCCGTATTAATTCCAATCTAATATCAAATTTACATTTATTGACGGGATCTTTAACCCATTTAAGGATATCTATGGCAGTTCTGACAGTTTGATCTGCATGATTATGATTTGCTTGAGGTAAACCGCATACAGCGAGATAAGCATCACCGATTGTCTTAATTTTTTCCAAACCATTTGCGGCAATGATGTGGTCAAAAGCTTCAAAACAGTGATTCAATTCCTCCACCAATGCTTTGGGAGAAAGGTTTTCACTTATTTTTGTAAAGTTTACAAAATCAGTAAACATAACAGTAACATTATTAAATAACCTTGCCTCAGAAGTCCCGTTTTTCTTAAGTTCATTTGCTATCTCAAGAGGTAAAATATTGAGCAATAAATCATCGGATTTTTTACGCTCATCGTCAGCAAACTTCTTTTGAGTTTCGAGTTCGGAAGTTCGCTCTTTTACTTTTTCTTCGAGATTTTCATACAATAATGCATTTTCAAGTGCTATGCCGATTTGTCCGGTCAGCATATTTAGAATTTCCATACGCCTTGGGCTGAATATGCCCTCTATTAAATTATTCTCCAGATAAATCAATCCTATTCTGTTGCCTTTATTTGTCACAGGTATACAGATTGAAGACAATACTTTATTGTTAACAATATATGGATCGTGCATATATTTCGGATCGCCAATTGCATTTATAATTGTAACCTGCTCTTGGGTTCGCCAAGCGTATTGTATCACTGACATCGGAAGTATTTCACTATCTATCACCGGCATGTGTTCATAAATCTTAGTCTGGTCAGGGCCAGAATTCCCTTCTGCCGCAATATACAGTCTGTTTGCCTTATTCAATATAAGCACTCCATACTGAGCCCCCGAATTCTCTATAATAATATATATCAACCTGCTTAAAAGGTCATCCAGTTTTATCTCGCCGGCAATGATCTGGGACGCTTTTAGTACAGTATTAAGATCAAGAACAGAATTGCTTGAAACAATAGTTTTTGCCTCAATACCGGTTTGCAAATTAAAAATCGAATTATCTCTTTGGTAAGCAAAAATATCAGGATATTTGGCAGCTAATTGCTTGCATTTCCCCTGTGCGCCCCATCTGTCATAAAGTTGCATAGCGTCTTTCAGATAATGTACACTTTGCTTTTCAAGACCAGCTTTAGTCATCAACCTGGAAGCCCGTTCATTGGCTATGGCTTCTAAATGCAAATATCCATTTGTTTCAGCTGCTTTTATAGCCTTTTCATATAATTTAATTGGGGTACCCAGTCTTCCACGCATGGTGTCATATTCTGCTTCAAGAATATATAGTTGCTGGCAAAAATTCTCAGGACATCCTTTCACCCAATGACGGAACCATTTTAAGCAGGTATTAAAAATTTTATCATACTTTTTCCGGTCGTTATCGCTCATATCATCATAACAGGATGATATAATTAGCCCCATATAAAAATACCATTCTGATATAAAGTATTGTCCAAGGATATTAGCCTGATATTTTAAACCTTCTTCCCCCCATTTTAAACCTTCTTTAAAATCTTCAAAATAAAAATAAAGTGGCAGCTTGGAATTGTAATAGTACGCTATGCTCGTTTGATTGCCAACCTTAATCAGTTCCTCTACATAATTTTTACCATCATACTTTGAATAATTGAGGTCCTCGCTATTTACGGCAATTCCGGCCAACTTATGTACGGTATTCACCCTAGGAACTGCAAAACTCAATCCTATTTCTGTTTTGGTTCTTTTAAGATAATTGATATGTTCTTTAGTATGATCAAGAACTTCATGAAGAGGCATTCCGCTGGCTGAAATCTTCCAGAAATAGGTCGATATAGCATACCCTCCAAAATTTTGATCACCATTCATGAAACACTCTTTAAAGACATTGATTAAATCATCCAGCGTATCACGTAAAGGGATTCGCCAATGGGCATAAAAGGCATTAAGTGTATAATTTAACTTTGCTTTGATCACAGGAGAACGTGTCAATTTATTTAACTTAATAGTTAAGTCCCATAATCTGAAACCTAATTTTGATAGTCCCAATGCAGAATAAGTTAGAGTCGAAATCCCTGCAAAACCCCAGATAGATCCGTCTGTATAGCCATGTTTAAAATGAAACCGAATGAGTCTCAAAACTACTATGACCATAAGATTCTGATTTTCCTGATAAGCGCTTGAAGCTATATCGATCATAAACTTATTGACGGCATGTATTTCAGGATCAGCACATTCTTTGATGGCCGCTAGTTTTTCGTCATTTTTATATTTTGTAGAAAACAAAAAAAGATATTTCATCAACTCCCAAATACTATTGAATTTTATTGCCCCTGTTCCTTCAGGAAAATAAATGCCGTAAAGTTTCATGGCATCCCTTCCTGTCTGAAGTGCTTTGGCAGTGTTTCCAATTTTTAGATATAATGAGTTTTGAATATAATATACTCTAAGTTTCTCAAACTTTGTTCGGGCGTTTTTCAGAATTTCTTCAAATAGTATTTCAGATTTTTTTGATTGCTATTTAAATTTTCGCATTCTACCAATTCAGAAAGAGGTCAAATGTCAATTGGTAATCTGAATCCCATGAATCAGTTGGCAACAGTTCGTGTCCGAGATTGAGATACCGCACTGCTACATCATAAGAAGTAGAATCTTGCTTTTTTGCCTGCAAGCAAAAACAATTTTTGCAGTGATTTTTTTCATCATTATCTGTTAAAAGATGGAGATTATCAGCATAATGTGTGACAATATCAAAAAACTTCATCAGCAAGTTTTTCATTTGGTGTATTTTTAAACAGCTTTCGACCCACTTCCAGGTGGGCAGCTGCCTGCGTCTACCGGTATCATAGCATAAGCAGATTGCTGAACTCTGTCATGAAGAAACCTTGAAACTCCGAATCCACCTTTTTGAATCTTCCATGACCATTGATTGAGTACCTATTTGGTATAAAAGACAAAGACCTGTAATTTATCGATCGGCAGAATATAGCCCGATTTAAGTGCCGGAGAAAGGATGTCAAATATTTCAGGTTGTGTTTACCGGTAATGAGAGATAGATTTGTAAGATTAAAAGTACTGCCCAGTAATGATGCAGATTTCATAATATCTTGCGTACTTTCGGGCAACATGGCAAGTTCTCTGGCCATAAGATCAATCACATTATCCGTAAACTCGAGGCTTTCGAGCGTCACTTTGTCCCAAACCCAACGACCTTTATCATTTGAATATACATATTTGTTTTCATACAGAGATTGAAGAAATCTATTAATAAAAAAAGGATTGCCTCGTGTTTTGGAAAACACGTGGGTGCCTAAATCCTGAGCCTGAGTCATATCCATTCCAAATGATTCGACGCCTATTTTTATAGTCGTTTCCTGATCCAAAGGCTTAAGTAACATTTCTTAAAAACTGACCCTTACTTTTATAATTTGTTCTTTTGTAGATCTAAGGGGATGATATCTGTCACTTCCTTACTTCGGTAAGCTTTCAATGATCAGCAATTCGTTTTTCTTGGTGTCGTGAGAATACGCTCCAGGAGGTTTAGTGATGGAAGATCGACCCACTGGAGATCATCCAAGAAAAATGACCAGAGGAGCATCCTGGGTAGTAAAACAATACACAAAATCCAGTAAACCATCCTGAATCTGAACTCCTGTTCAGCTGGTTTGAGATTTTGGCGTTGGTGGTAATTTACCGGTAATCATTTCCAGATCAGGAACACCTCTGTAACCAATGAAGCATTTGAACCTAAGGCAGTTAAAATTAGTTTCTCCACTCAGCAATCATCTCATCACTCTCTGATAATATGCTCTTAATCCTTCTTTCGTCAAAAGCCCCGATAAAAAGCGAAGTAAGGTATATTTTTTATACTGGTCAAAATTTACCCGCCATAAAAAATGCCACGACCTTCAAGCACATTTTTCTGAATTGTTTGACCAATACAGATTTACCGCCAACTGGGACATCCGGATACGAGCGTCAACATTGTTTTTTGAATTTTTATCTCCTCCAGACATTGATTTAGTTTATTCAGATCATTTCTCTCCCATATAATGTTTAAGTTATTCTGAATTTACCTGACCGGTCGTTGCCTTTGAGTATAAAATTTTCAGTGCTCTGTCTCAGTTCGAAGTAGTGCAGATAATTCCCCTCAAATCAGAGGATAGACCTACGGCGCTCTGGTATCTTTCTTCAGGATTTTCAGACATGTTGCAATTAACTTTACTACACCGGTAGCAAGATTTGGAAACAGTATTTTGAGATTTGCCGGCTTTCGTGACAAATGAAAATGAATGACTTCCATAGCATCTATTGAATCAAATGGGTGGTTTGCCGGAAATCATTTCATACATGACAATTTCCAGAGAATAGAGATCACTTGAAGGTGATATGGCATAACCTGTGACAGTTGAACTTTCCGGGTGAAAATTACTGTATGTCATTCCTCTATCATATCCGGCTTAAGGACTTCCTGATCTGCAATATGATTTGAAATAGAAATGCCAAAATCAATGATTTTTATCTTATTACCACTAGTTGCAGGATATTATTTGCATTCAGATCTTTATGAATAATACCATTCAAGAATGAAAGATAGGCCGAGCATCAGCAATATTGATGGCGATGTCAAAAAAATCTCATGGTGTAGATGTTTTTAAAAATTTTTGAACGTAGCTTTCTCCTTCACCGAAGCTCTTCCAATGACAGACAAACCGCGTTGCTGTTTGACAAAATTTGAAGTCCTTTTACAACACCGGGATGATCGATGACTTTTAAAATATTGTATTCGTGGCTTAG
>JADKGD010000053.1 GCA_016717145.1 Saprospiraceae bacterium
ATCAAATCCTGATCGGGTATGATATTGCCAAATCCATCTCTGTATACTATGGGGGCTTTGTCTAGGTCGGGCTCTATTTCAGGAACAGTGATAGGTTGTTTTGGGATGATGCCTTTTTTAAATTTTTAAGTACACTATAATAACAGAGCCCGTCCTTTTTGGTGATTTTTGATAAAAACTCACCTGGTTTAAAAACGGGGTATCTAATATTATCTGGATACTTCCGTTGATAATTTCTCTGATTTCTTTACGCCAGATTTCATGTTTTGATTTGGAGTTATAAATCACCATATTCTGATATAAATCACCATCTACCGGTAGCCAGATGATCAGTTGCTGACAGTCCGGATAGTGTACTAATCTGATGCGGGTTTCATCCATCAAATCAACGAGCCAGTTTTTTGTTTTGATTTGTCTTTGGAGGGTCGAACATTTTCCAGATTGGTCATGGTGACTATACCGAAATAACTTTTTTCCATCTTATTTTGTGACTATATCGTGTTTCTAATAAAATACAAAACCCAGTTTTTCTAATGATTTTTTTACTTTTTGCTCAGAGATATTCTTTTTGGAGCGTTTTACCAGATGTATATTGAGAGAATCCTGTTTCTGAAGGGCCAATGACAAATTAAGCACTTTTAGATGCTGTATTTCCGCTTCTTCGAGCAGTTTTTTCATGATATCGACATTAACTTTGTTTGAGAGCGAAAGATCATCCATTCTTTTTGAAAGGTCAGCATTCGTAGTTTTTACGAAAATGAGGTTGTCTTCCATGTTTTTTATTGTAACATCTTTCAGCAAATCTTCTTTTTCATACTTTCCATTTCACAGTCCTTAAGTTTAGTTTTCATGGTGAGCAGTGGTTAACTTTTGCTCAAGGTCAAGATTATTTTTATATATTCCGCTACTTGACCATTACGTTGCTTTGAAAGGTCATTTGGACCTGATGGTATGATAATTCAGTTGTTTGTACTTCTTTGAAGATACACAGAAGATACTACAACAACGATCAAAGAAAAAGCTCTCTCATATTTTGTAAATTAAAGAGTTAAAAAGGGGATGGTATATTCGCCATAATATAATTGGAAGGAATGTCTGAGTGCCTACAAGAATATATTGCATACTCATAAATACAAAAGCAGCTATTATAATAGATTTCCAAATAGAATCAATTATCGATGCTTTAAAAAATCTCAAACTGAGCATAAAAATAATAGCTATTTCGCCACCCATAACCAAATATTTTGATTCGTAAAAAGGATGGAAGACGGCACTGATTAAATTCAGGATAGCTTGAAATATCATCAGATGACCAAATAAAAAAGTGATGACTGTGGCTCTTTCTGCCATATTGTGCGTACTTTTTCTGAAAAGTACTGATGTGGCCAATACATACAGTGGTATGATCATCAAAGAAAAAAAACTGCCATAATTATTAATGATGGCATCAAATACGGCCTCACTTTTCGACTGCAACAACTGCAGAAGCTTCTGTCTCGAAGCCATTTTCCATTGATTGTCGGGAAATATTAAAGTAGGTGTAAATAAAAAAATTAATACTTAAAATTGAGGAAAAAGTATTTTGAAAGGTATAATACTACTTATCTCTGACACCATTGAGATATATGGAAATATAAAGTTAATAGGTCGTTGAGGTCAGAGAAACAAAATTATGCACACATATTTATCTTCAAAATTGGAAAAGAAAGTCTACAATACTGGATAAGATTGGCTAGAAGATATTCTTTGTTTTTAAGATGACCCCACAGTTGCTGCAATAAACACCCGCGATCAAGATTGCCGAGTTATTACATTCGACTTCATAAGATGAAAAGCTTTGTGAAATGGTTTTATCAGGCATAAATTTTACTTTGAAAAAGTACAGATGCTTTGGGGAAGACATCTGTACATATTAAATTAACAAAACAATCAATTAGAATTAAAAACAGTACAAAATTGTGGGATAAATAACTGCTGTTCAAAAATTTTATAGTAAAGTGTATGAATAGTAAAGTGAAAGGTATAAATAGGCATTTGAAGTAAAAACGGACTAATGCTTGAAGGCTTATATGTGTATTCATAATATTTATAGCTAAAAAGTTATAAAAATTATTTATTTGGAAAGTTTTACAATTCTATAGATTTGGTTTGAAAGATGAAGAAAGTAATGCCCATCCTCAAATTTTTCCATGTTTATGTTACTTTCATCTTGTAATATGCCTTGTGAAATCATATTGCCTAGCTATTGGTCAATATATAAGACCTTTTTTCATCGGTATTCATTAATACATTCAAAGTGTTAAAAACTGGATTAGGAAAGAGTTTGATTTGGTCGTCACGTTGATTTATAATTTGAACAAGAGAAGAATATACTACTGAGCCATCAAAATCTACATGTTTTACTCTGTACAAATTAGCACCTATCAATGGAGTATTGTCATCATAGTTATAGGTGCTTACAATTGAATGATCCTGATTAGAGATCAATGTAGCTATAGTGAAAAATACGCCTTCTTTATTCATTCTTTCTAACACATATTCTTTACTGTTTATTTCATGAGAAACGGTCCAAATCAGCTTATTTACCGATCCGTTTTTGTAGCCATCAAATGATAGAAAATTTATAGGCAATACGATTAAGCACTGAGCCTGGATCTCTGCTACTGAGCTGCAGCCTGTACCATTTCCTGAGATAAACTTATTACCATTTGGTTGATTTACAAAGTCACAAATAGCTTTAGCGTCACAGTCTGAGAGCGATGGGTTATTTTCTATAAATAAATTGGAAGTGATAATGATGGGATGATTTAAGGACGAAATATCTGTTAATAAAGCATTGTTGGTGAAGGCAAGTGAAGACAAACTATTTAAACTTTCCAATCCATGTAGTGATATCATTGCATTATTATTTTCAATGCCGAGATAACCATTGATTTGACTTATGTGTAAACCTCCTAAATTTGGTAGAACATCATTGTATGTGATCTCCATATCTCCTGTCAAAGTAGTGACATTACTCAAAGCACCAATATCAGTCAAAATCGCATTAAAACTTATCGTTAAATTGCCGCTAATGATACTACCAAGTTGCCCAACCCATCTAGAGATATCAATGCGTCGTTTGAAGTAATATAAATATTTCCCGCCAAATTTATGACATTGTTGAGCCCTTCAAGATTGGATATAGATTTTGCTGCCAAAATGGTCAATCCATTACCTATACTTGTCAAATTCGAAAACCAAGTATATTTGGAAGTGATTGAACACTAATTAATGATAATCTTCCACTGACACTATTTAACGTGTCTTGGCAGATATATCTTGGAAGTCCATTATAATTTGAAATCGAAAAGTCACCAATTACTGACGTTAAGTTATTCAATCCTTCCAAAGAAACTAAGCTAACACTGCCGTTGTAAAGATCAACTCCACCGATATTTGTAACATTGTTTAGTCCTATTAGATTTTCCATCAAATAATTTTCAGCTAGTGAAAATTTTCGGTATGGAAGATAAGCCCTGCAGACCATCGAGATTTATCATTTTTCTATTATACACCAATTTTAAATATCCACCCAAAGATGTCAGACCACTCAGACCATGCAAATTGACTAACTCGTCATTGCGATAAATATCCAAGTCACCTGAGATGGTATTTAAACTATTTAAACCTTGAAAATTGATTAGACTTAAATTGCCACATGAAAAGATCACCATCGACAAAAGAAAGTGAACTCAATCCTGACAAATCCGCTAAAATCCAATTATAGCCGATAAAAATATCCCCATCAGTTTGTGTCAAAGCATTAAAAGCTAGAGACGTAAGTAATGGATTGGTCAATACTTCAAGACTTCCTACAGAAACAATGTTTTGCATACCTTGCAAGGATGTTAAAACAGGGTTGTTTTCGATCTGCAATTTGCCATCAATTTTTGTAATTTGTAAAAAAGGCGTAACATCTACGATATCATTTCCACTTATTCTCACATTACCCCTTATCCTATTACATACTGGATAATTGATAAAAAAATCGAAAAGATCCTGTTGACTGTTTAATACGATATCGCCATTCCAGCCACAATCATTGGGGTGGCACACAATGATGACTTGATCTCGAGAAGCACAATTAGAAACATTTCCAATGATATTGGCACTATTTGCTGGATTATCCAAGTAGGTACAAAAATTTGGATTACTACAATAAGCAAGCACAGGATTATTAGAAATATCTAGGTGTGTTAAACTGGTTATGTTTATATTCTGTAAATCAGACACATCGTTTAATTGGGCATTATTTAAAATATAAATCAAATTAATTGTCGTTAAATTATTCAGTCCATTAAAGTTAATCAAAGCTGGACAATGTTGAATTATAGCCGATCCACTTATCGTATTTAGCTGTAGCAAGGAAGATAAGTCAGCAAGATTATCACAATAGGAGATACCTAGTGTATTATTTATAGTGGTCAAATTATTTAATCCTGCCAAGGAAGTCATTGATGCGTTTTGGAATAATTGAATACTTCCTACTGAAACAAGATTCTGTAAGCCATTCAAATTGATAAAGGTTAAGGTTTTGATCTAAATACAATGTTCCTGACAATGTTGTTAACCCTTCTAGGCCAGTAAGATTAACAATACTATTACACGAACTCAAATTTAAGGATTCGCCTAGATGTGTCAACGATTGTAGTGGGCTTAAATTTGAGATGTTTGGATTTGAGCTAATGTTTAGATTTTTACCAATGGAAACTAGATTTGGAATGGTAGGAATAGCCATCATTTCTGTACCAATAATAGAATAAGTTCCATTAATATGTGTTAATGCCTGGAATGCATTGACAGTGGAAAAGGTTCCATTACCAAGATATAGGTTATCAATTATGTTTTGAATATTGTTAAAGCCAATTAGAGTATGGAGTATAATATTGTTATTGATAATCATTGATCCTCCCAAGGTTAAGAGTCCATTAAACCCATTTAAGGTATTTAAAATGATATTGTCATTGATGTTAAGATCGCCTCCAATATCAATGATGTGATTCATCTGAATAGTGGTCAGCAAAGGGTTCATTTCAATGTTTATGTTTCCACTTACCGTAAGTATTTGCTGCAGTGGGCTGAGATCCATGATATCTGCGCGACTGACTGTTATATTGCCAATGATGTGTTGACAATTAGGATTGTCGGTTGGCCACCGGTTGATGGCTGCTTGGTCAAAAAAGTTAAGGTCGCCAGTACATTGATTGGTACTACAATGACTGGTCACTTCTGGTCGTGTAGTACATCCAGGTGCATTTGCGGATATGGTTCCAGGATTTGTAGAATCGGCAAAATAAGCACAAATACTGGCTACCTGACCACACATCGATAGGCTTGAGTTGTTAGTAATGCTTGCATTCAACATCAAATTTTGATTTACATTATCTAATGCCGATATGTCAGTTAACATTTCATTCATTTTGATTATCAAATATTCTAAAGAAACAACGTTGTCTAAGCCATTTAATGAAGTGAGCAAGGGATTATTTTCCTAAGTATAGCGCTTTCATATTAATGATACCTTGTAAACCATCAAAATTCGAAATATTTGGTACGTTTACAACAACTAAATCCCCATCAAAAGTATTCAAATTTGTTAAACCGACAGTGGTGAAGGCAGAGCAATTATTCAAAGCGATTCCATCGCCTATTGTGGTCAAATTGTTTAGGCCAACAAAACTAGTCACAGATGTATTTTCATTTAAAATAATTTTTTCTCCAATCGTTGTTAAACTGTTAAGCTCACTTAAATTTACAAGCATATTATTCTTAAAAATGATCAAGTTTTTACCGACGTTTTGAAGTGCTTGCAATCCGTTTAAAGAAGACAATTGATTGTTTTCCGTCAAAATTAAACTTTTACCGATATTGGTTAAATTGGTTAAATCGCCGATTGAAATCATGTCGTTATTGGAAGCTATGTGGAAGTCTTCCCCAATATTGTTAAGTGCTGGTAGAACGCCTATTTGGCTTAGAAAATCGTTATTAGTAATGTACATATTTTTTCCTACCGTTGCCAAACTAGAAAGTGCTGATATATTAGCCAATGAGATATTGTCATATACATTCAGATTGCCAGAAATACTTGTCAAGTTATGTAATCCATATAGATTAGTCAAGCTATTATGATTGAAGATATCTAAATTTCCATCAATGTTTTGTAAAACACTTAAAGGGAGATAGCGAACTCACGTCTCTGATCTCTACGTTTCCTTTGATGGTATGACAACCAGGATAATTAGTAGTAAAGTTGTCGATATGAGCTTGGAAATAGAAATTGATACCACTATATCCGCAAGTGCCTGGATAACAATTTTGCAAAATGATTTCTCTATCTTCGCAACCAATTTGGTTATTAATGATCGTATAGTTACCGCCATTGGCCAAAAAAGTACAAAAATTTGAAATATGACAAATAGCCAACTGTGGGTTGTTTTTGATTTCAAGAAAGTTGAGTGTATTAGATTGGATTTGTTCAAGTGGCGTAAGATTGGTAAGTATATTGTTATTGTTAATAAAAATTTGTTTCACATCATGCAAGGCTTGAAGTCCAGATAAATTGTGCAGGTTATCGTTAAAATGTATTTTTACAAAACCATTGACCGTCTGCAAGGCTTGAAATCCGGAGATATGGGCTAAGTTTTGATTAGCATTAATATTTAGATTGCCACAGGTATGAAGTGCACTAAAACCTGTAAGGTTTGTCATGGAAGGGATATTTCTTATTTTAACTTCACCGCTTACGCTTAATAGACTATTTATGCCAGCAGTGGTAGTCAATGCTGGGCAGTCAATTATAAATAAATAGCCATCTATCATTGAAATGGAAGATAGTCCTGATAAATTAGTGATGTCAACACCTGTTATGGTCACGTTGCCAAGGATATGTGTACAACCAGGAAAGTTTGTTGAAAAATTGTCAATAGCACTTTGTGTATTTAAATTGATTCCGGTAGGAAAACACTGACTATGGAGTGTGACACTAGACCACAATAATACCGTATACAGAGGTATTAGATAATATAACTTAAATTTTGTATTACACAATGAATTCATTTTGTTAATATTTTATAGCACAAAAGTAGGTGTAGACATATCTACCAAAAATAGAGAACTTATATATGGCGACATGTAACCAAAATGTGGTTGTATTGAAGTAGAATTCGGCAATTGGAGATATTGTCTTAATTATTTTGCAATATTGTTACCAAATAAGAGTAAATTTAACAACTTTTGCGCATGTCTTTGCTTCTGCGACAATATGATTTGTGTAATCATGAGTTTGACCATCATGAAGATTGCTGAAGCTCAAACCTTCAGAACACGCATATTTGGCATTGAGGATGGGCTCTCTGGACAGTATACTACCGGGATATGGAGTGATAGTCTTGGATTTTTGTGGGTAGGTACACCATCTGGAATAGCAAGATTCAATGGTAAAAGATTTACCAACTATTGCCAACCGGATGGTATACCTGGTTATCAGATGGACGCTTTTATGATAGATTCAAACCATAAAATCTGGGTAGGCTGTCGTGGTGGCATTGCTTACACTACCAATTATGTAAATTTTAAACACATAAAAACTTCCGATGGCAATGAACCTAGTTATGTTTTTAAATTATTTGAATACAAAAAAGATGTTTTTGCAGTCACGCAGCAAGGAATAATGCAGTATGCAGGAGGTAAAATGTGTCCATACAAATTTAAATTTCAAAACCTGGATAGTACGTTTGTACGTAACATTATCGTTCTCAATGATGAAGAAGGACTGTTGATACAGACACTACAAAACACATACGAGTGTAGAAATGGCATCGCTACTCCGATAAAACTCAATTATAAATCTCCGCTATCCATTCAAATTCATATTGATAAAGATGGGTGTAAAATTAATGATGGGAAAACTATTATGGCATACCCTTCCATGAAAAAGATTTATCAAGTTCCTGATACTTTGAAGAATATTTCCTTTTTTCATTTAGATTCTAAAAATAGGCTTTGGGTAATCCATGATTATCATGAACTTATCGTAAAATACCCTGATGGTAGGTACCTCAATATCAATAAAGATACGAATCTAAAACTACCGCTGTCTCATTATATTAAAGAAGATTTTCAAAATAATATCTGGATTAGTGGTCTATCAGGATTGGTACAGATAAAAGAGAACATGATTTATGATTTATTACAAAATCATGATTCCATCAAACACCTTGGCGCGATCAGAAATGTAAAATACCGCGCTAAAAATGTATATGCTAGAACTAGTGCAGCTGTTTTTTTAGCTAATCCTGATGGTATGAAGCCCATTGGTCTAAAGGCGAATGATTTGAAAGATGACTACGTCCTTGATTTTGAAGTGGATAGTGAAGGCAATGTATACTCGCTCACAGCAAAACAATTTTTGTATGTACATGATTCTAAAAATAATTTAGTAGCAAAAAAAATATTGTCTGGTGCTTTTAAAAAGCTTTATTACAATAAAAACAGCAATCAAATTGTATTGGTAGGGCCATCCATTTCTACTATAGATTCCAAAAGAGAAATCAAAGAACTGACTAGCCATTGGTGTGAAAAATATGCCAGAACTGTATTTGCAACTTATGATAAAGAAATCATTTTAGCGTCTCCATGTGGTGTTTATGTCATTAGAAATGACGAATTTGTCAAAGCAGATATGAAAGACCAAAGCAGGCATTTTGTAAATATCGCTACTTTTAATAATCAACTTTGGTTCAGCACAAACTATGATGGTATATATAGATATCAATACACTGGAATTAATAAATATACCTTTCACGACGTACTAAAGTTAAGTGACAATACGGAAATGGTCATGGTAAACACATTGCAGGTCATTGATAAAGAAAGATTTGTTATAGGGAATACATACGGCTTGACGATATGTCACCTTAATCTTCATGGCTTAACCAATCTAACCAAATTGAGTCTTAAAGATGGATTAAACCGACCTATATATAACTATGATTATATCGAAAAGATGAATCCGGCTTTTTGTATGTTGGTAATGAAGATGGTGTACAAAAAATCAATCCTGAACATTTTAAAGACAAGAAACCCAAATTGATCGTGCGCAAGCTGTATAATTCTGTGACACACGAAATACTACAAAATTTTGACTCACCTACTTCAACTGTTAAAGAAATTATACTGCATCATAATAATAACAGCATTACCATTGATTATGAGGCCTTACAGTTTGATTTTGCTGAACAGGTACAATTTCAAGTCATATTGTATTCTGGAAGAGATACTTTTCAAAATCTTTTGACCAAACAAGAATCGGCCACATTTATCAATCTCACACCAGGCCGATATACTCTTGACATCAATGTTTTTAATAGCAGAGGTATCAAAGGTTCAAGTAATATATCTCTTTCCTTATACATTCTTACCCCTTTTTGGAAAACATGGTGGTTTTTAACCATATGCGCATTCATGTGTCTCATTGCTGGATATTTATTTTTTTATATAAGGTATCTCAAAATTAAGAACAAGGAAGTTGCTCAAAAAAGCTGGAAAACAAAATAGCAGAATTAAAGCTAAAGGCATTGCAGTCTCAGATGAATCCACACTTCATTTTTAATAGCCTTAATTCTATCCAGGATTTCATTTGTCAAATGAAGCGCCGGAAGCTGTCAGATACTTAACCAAATTTTCTAGATTGATTAGACAAATATTAGATAATTCTACATCTCACTATATCTCGCTTAAAGATGTTAAAGATACCATGCAGAATTACTTGGAGCTTGAAAAATTACGATTGGATAATAACCTGAATTATACCATTATCATAGACAATCAATTAGATATCGACGATACTTTTATGCCTTTTATGGCTATACAACCACATGTAGAAAATGCTATCTGGCATGGTCTTGTAGGTAGAGAAACCAATCGACAATTAATCATTTCTTTTACCAAATATAACAATGATCAATTTATATGTACGATCGAAGATAATGGAATAGGTAGAGTAAAATCAATGTCTCTGAAGTCAAAACATCAATCCAAAGGAACAAAAATGATCCAAGAAATACTGACTACGATAAGTGATATATCTGATGTTCCTATTGAACAGAATATATCTGATCTTACTGATGATCAAGGCTTACCTAGAGGTACCAGAATAGAAATTAAATTTCCATTGTATATAAATCAAAATAATATAGACTTGCCATGATTATAGCCATTATTATCGATGATGAAAATAAAAGTAGAAGTACACTAACAAAACTATTAAAACTCGTTTGTCCACAAGTAGAGGTACTAGGAGACCAGGATCAGTAATGAAGCAATTATAATGATAGAGGAAATGCGTCCGGAATTGATATTTCTGGATATAGAATTGGGCCGCAGACAGGTTTTGATGTGTTAGCTTATTTTAAAGATGATTTATTTTTCAGTGTAATCTTTGTGACCGCTTATCAACAATATGCTGTGGAAGCATTCAGATTTAGTGCAGTTGACTATCTTATGAAACCGGTCGATCCAGACGAATTAGCAACGGCTGTACAAAAAATCAATAAAGATAGTGTGCTTATAAAAAAGCCAAATAGATACAATCATTAGGAAATTTGATCCGTCGTCTCCCATTCCTGCCAAACTAGTGTTGCCAACCTTAGATGGTCTATCATTTATAAATTTAGAGGACATTATTTATGTTCAGGCAGATACAAGTTATAGTATATTTATATTCGAAATGCTAAAACTAGTCGTCTCCAGATCTTTAAAGAATATGATGAGTTGCTATCTGCCTATGGTTTTGTAAGAATCCACCAATCTTATCTAATTAATCTCAAACATCTCAAAGAATACATTAAAGGCGAAGGAGGACAAGTCGTGATGAATGATGAAACGGTCATCGATGTATCGCGTAGAAAAAAAGAAGAGCTCATAGCTGCAATTCAGGTTTCGTTTTTACAGAATAAGTAAGGAGTTTCTTTAGATAACCAGAACGGTAAAGTCATTTGTCGTGGCGATATTGATAATTATGAAAGATATGCTTTTGCACTTCCTACTGCTCTTACCGAATAAAATGCCTTGACTACCATCTTTTAATCACAAACCACCGCATAACAATCGAATATATCTCATAGATAAAACTAGCTATAGTTTTGCCATCAAATAAGAATAATGAACAATTTTCTTTCAAGCAAAACAAGCCTGTTAATGTTATACTCCCTATCATCACTCTTCTCTTGTTTTAAGAAAAATGACCAAACACCTTTTTTTCCTCAAACGACTGATAAGCAGGTTTTAGTCAACAAATTGATAATACCCTTTGGGCTGCAGCTAGACGGTTTCATTCTTACACCAGATAAAACACAGTTTTTGTTTTGACTTTTGAAGGTAATAATCAATTCATAGAACCCGAATCTTTTGGACATCTGTTGATATATGACCAATCAGGAAAACTTATTAAAGATCAAAAAACAAGATTGGTGTATAGTAGTAATATTCGCAAAATGTATTTTCCAGCAATGGCAAGTTTTTAAGCATCTTTGATGGCTTCCACATTTATTTGATTGATGCTTCGGACTTTAGTGTGAAAAGAATTACCTACCTATAGAGCTGCATATTATCCGGGTAAAGAAAAAAACGAGCCAATAGCATATGCAAAAAGCAAAGAATGGGAAGAAACTGAAATAAACAAAATAAAGACCCAATACAAATTAAATGGAGAAAGGACAGAAGTTGATAATAAAAACATACCTAACGATTTTTGGAAAAAATACAGAAACATTACCCACCGGACAGCCATTAAAGCCAACGAAATGGAGAATGAATTATATCAAAGTATGTGGTAGAAAAATTGGAAGGTCTCCGGAAATATGAAGGTATTCTTATAGACAAAGCGAACCAATTTATTGTATCAAATATTGATGCTAAAGAGAGCCTGCTTGACATTTCTACGATTAATATTTCGAAAGTAGTTTCTATGACCACTATGCTCAAAAATACTAAGTTATCTGTAAAACTCACAGACCATCCACTTACATTAGAAAATGACAAAATTGAAGATGACGGGGCTGTACTGACTTGTATTAAAAAACAAAAACCAGTTCTTATGCTGATGACTTGATAGGCAAAATGACCACAGATTACACCATTGAATTTAAAAGAGAAGGCAATAAAGTAAACTTTGTCACGAAAGACAGACCGATCGAGCTATCTAATGATGGTTTTTTTAACTTGGTAAATGGAGCTGCTGTCTTCCAATATAAGGATGCTATCTATTTAATCCACCAAAAATAGAGAAATGATATTGTTTTATCTTTTTATTATAAGTTTATTTGTTCAAAGCCCAAAGCCATGTCTTTGTATTAAAAATGAAGTGAATGTTTTTTCATTTGCCACAAAAAACCAAAAAATTACATCAGTGTGCACTGAAAAAAATGATGCTTATTTGTTATATCGGTATGGCACAAAACAGAAAATAGAACTCCAATACCCTAACAGTTTAGATAGTAGTAGCTGGCAAAAATTTAACTTTGATTTCTACTTCAGAGGCAGAGGCAAGTCAAATGCAGGTATGGAAGAAAATTATCTTTCATTTGTTAATAAAGGTATCCAATATACGATATTTCATAATTATACAGCAAAAGATGATAACATGTTGCTTGGTATTTCAATAGTCCTTCCTATAAAAACGCAGGAAATAAAAGGTAAATTAAAAAGTAGAAGTGGGATGATGTCTACACTTCAAAATAAAGTAGCTACATCTGATGATTAGAAGCATTTATGTTAGAAAATCTTAAATAGAAACCAATACAAAAACAAGTTTCAATGTTTGACTTTTTTGACTCATGTTATTTTATTTCTTTTCAATATAATACCTTATGATTGCTCCTGTTTTGCATGTGCTCTTTATATGATACGATGTTGAATTTTTATTGAATAAAGTTTTATACAACAGAAAACACATCATAAACTTAATCAGAAACCTTAATCCAGAGAGAAAAATATTTTTAAAAATTTATTCATATTAAAAAAGAAATGAAACCATCCGCTTCACAACTTACCATCATCGTAATGCTTCTTTTTTGCATTATTTTTCCATTAATCTGGGGTAGTGTATTATTGATTTTGAGTAGGTATTCCGGATGGTCAAGTTTAGTTAATATCTATTCTGCTACAAGTACACCTGACGAGTTAATGGAATGCAGCGGCATCATAGGTGGTGTCAACTATACTAGTACGCTGAGATATTCAGTAGAAGATGAAGGTCTTTATTTAAAACCGACCTTCTTTTTTGTGATTGGACATCAGCCCCTTTTTATTCCCTGGCATGCTATAGATAATTATTCGAATGGGCGTTTTTTACTCATGTATAAATCTAAATTTAACGTTAATGGTACTCCTTTTTATCTCAGCCACGATATAAAATCTGAATTACAAAATCAAATAAATCAATGAAAGCGACAGATCTACACATATTTGAAAGAGTTTGTATAACAAGAGGACGCTTTTATCTGATGACTTATAGAAACTACAAATGCCATTTGGCAAATTTTGATATAAAATTTGGTTCGATTTGTATGACATCTTTTAAAGGATTATTTGCTTTTCTTGATATGTTACTTAAAAATGAGAAAATGTACCATTATCCCAATAAATTGGATTGGAATATCCAATCTGTAGAGATGATGGAGACGTTACTTGCCAATGACATAAAGCTTATTGAAATCATTGAAATATTAGTTTACCACAAAAAGATAACTTACTTCAAAAAAACATTAACAAATCATGATATAAGCTCTAAAATCATTTGCAATAACAAATTGAGTAATATCATAAAACATGCGTTAAAAAACAATGATTTGGCTATTTTAGACTTATTATTTTCCAAAGGAATGTGCAGAAGTCGAGAAGATCTAGTGACTCGGACAGGAATAGCCTTTGCAGAAAAACGACTTACAAAGCCTAAAAAGTATGCAAATATCAGGCTTAGGTATACAGACTAAAACCTCAGAAATATTTAATCATGCAATATACAATGACAATATAGAAATGATTCAGTTTTTACTACAGTTTCCATATAGTGCCTGACTTTAGCGTGATTACATACACACCAGTAGAATACGCTGTCTTAAAAAATAAACCTAAAATACTCGAACTATTACTTACCCAAAACCCAGATATCACGACCTTACATAACCATAAAACGTTGGGAGAAATCAATGCATTGATAATGGCAGAAAACAATGGTCATCAAGATATTTTAAGATTATTAAAATCGAAAATAAACCCGAATTAAGCAATGAAGAGTCTTTTACTTTCTTTAGCAGTTACAGGTATACTTGGCTACATATTTGCCACCTTGATGGATCAAAATGCCAATAGTTGGCTTCTCAAGCTACCAACTTGGGTCGCGTATATTTTAATGGTCCTTTGCATTATAGCATATATCTTAACTTTGTATTTAGGATTGACCAAGATTATATATGGACAGCGTTTGGCTAATTTAGGTGGTATTGTTTTGAGTGTATTTGGTATTTGTTTGTTTGTAATGATCATTCTTATGGAAAAAGGTCAAAATAAAGCAAAGCCAGGCCAACTTGACTTTGCTTTTGCGAAAGGGTCTGAGGATTTAGCATCAATACAACCGATTTTGACACAAACCAAACTAACTATTCTTGATATTAAGTTTGTAAGTTTTTGGGAACTATTGAATTCGAATGATCTGATAACTGTTTGTTTACAGAAAGGCAATATTATAGGACTAAGCATAAAAAAATCACAACTCAGCGACATTGCATGCTTGTCTAAACTGGAAAAACTATCTGCTCTGATCATTAATGATTGCGGATTATCAAAAATCGAAAATTTACATTTGCCCAAAGCCGAACGGCTAAACCTCAATAATAATAATTTGAATGATCTTATGGGCATCGTAGCACCAAAAGTAAAGTGGCTTGATGTGGAAAACAATAAATTATGCAATTTACAAGGTATTCAAAATTTGCCTAAGGCTCAATATTTCAATTATCAGGGCAACAAAATCATCGATTATTCGGCAACGCATGATCATGCGTTTTTAAATAATTTATCAGCAAATAAAAAGTAATTAGTTAATTAAAAATCCAAAAGAGATGGACTTATTTTATTCCACTATTATGCTTAGCACTTCATGTTACATCACAAGATTATTGTTTCAAAAACGATGGCTTAAAAACCACGATCGATATTTCATTTACCATCGATGGAGATAAAGTATTATTTGGTGAATGGCAAGAGAGCAATTATGGTACCACTAATGCAGAGATATATGGATTTAATGGTTATAAAAAAAACAACAAACTTTATATTACATTTTTGCATGCACATCCCCACACGCTATCTTCCAATGTTAGTACAGCTATATGGGCTTTAGAGAAGAATATACTCACCATACCCATGAATCAAAAAAACCACCAAACCAGAAAGTATGAAAATAGTTTGACTAATTTTGAGAAATGTGTAAATAAAAATGAAGAAACGGAAGTGGATGCTAGCCAATGCACCTGTGTAGCCTTCATTACTGACGACGATACCAAAGGATTAAATGTACGCAAACAAGGAAATAAGACTGCAGAAATTCTGACGGTAATACCACAACAATTGGATGGTACTAATGTCATGATCACAGGTACTTCCAATAATGGATGGGTGCTGATTTCAAAAGCCAATGATGCCAATGGAGTAAACATTTTAAAATCCAAAGGATACGTGTTTGGTCAAAAACTAGGCGTATCCATCAGTGCGTACGACAAAAGAAAAGCTATGTTATATTTTGAACCCAATATAAAAGCAAACTTATCACGACTGTGCCATCAGAATCATCCGTATCTATTGTAGATTGTAAGGAAAGTGGCTTAAGGTAAAGTATAACAATCAAAGTGGGTGGTTGAGGGCCGAAGATCAATGTGCTAACCCAAACTCAAATTGCAATTAGTACAATGTCAAGTGCTAAATTAACTTTTCCAAATATTAACCCCAAAACGCCACATTAACATTTGAGTCATCCAAAAAAAACACCTAAATTTCAAATAAAAATGACTTTCTATCTTTGTTTGCCATTAAAAGATCAGGCGTAAAGAATGGTTTTTAATTAATCGTAACTAAGTTATACATATAAATTTGGCGGCACTACGCAAAAATATGGAAAATTTATTAATCATTTTAATCTCAATGTTCATAATGGATTCAACATTCGCACAAGAAGAGAACTGGAAAATCAAAGAT
>JADKGD010000054.1 GCA_016717145.1 Saprospiraceae bacterium
GATTTATGTGATTATTATGAAGCATGATGTAGCTTGTGATTTTACCGGTCAATTCGCTAAATTTATATGCTGCATTTATCATCGTTATATTTTGTTATTCATCATTTCAATCAAAATAATCAGTCGAAAATCACCGTTCAGACTCTGAGTGATATGGTCTGAACCATGATTTTTATGATTTATGTGATTATTATGATGCATGATGTAGCTTGTGATTTTACCGGTCAGTTCGCTAAATTTGTATTGTACATTTATCATTTGCTGTCCTATTATTCATCATAACAATCAAAATAATCTGTCGTAAATCACCGTTCAGACTCTGAGTGATATGGTCTGAACTATGATTTTTATGGTTTATGTGATTATTATAACTCATGACTCCTTGTACTTTTTGTTTTCAAATCTCTTATGTTGCATACTTACGGCACCAAAGTTCAATAATAATCCTACTTCGAGATTATAAGCTTCAAGATAATTGATGGCCTGGGCATAGTGCACCTTTTCTAATTCCAATAATGCTTTTATTTCAACTGATATTTTACCCTCCACTAAAAAATCAACTCTTCGGGTACCTATATGAATATCATCATAAAATATAGGCATCTCAAACTCTCTGTTGGAAGATATATTATTTTTTCTAAACTCTATTTCCAAGGCTCTTTGGTATATTAATTCCTGAAACCCATTGCCCAATACACTATGTACTTTCATGGCACAGCCTATGATTTTACCGGTCAATTCACTAAATTTATATGCTGCATTTATCATCGTTATATTTTGTTATTTATCATTTTAGTTAATAAAATCAGTCGTACATCACCGTTCAGACATTATCCGCTATACTGTAAGCTATTCAGACATCCATCTATGTCAATGGCATGTCATCTTCAATCATATATAAGGTGCCATTTCTACCCAACACGTACAACCTATCGGCTGCATATGCGATATTGCTGATACATGGCCATACATCTTTTAATTCATCAATGGCATAGCTCCATGTGATGGTTTTTTGAGATCTGCTGAAAACTCCTATCCTATTCTCTTCAGCTGATTGACTAGCCTTTACAAAAATCCTATCTCCCCCATCCCAAAATTGATGCATAGAATCTGCATATATTTTAAATTGATTACAACTTTCAGTAATGTCATAATATAAATAGGTTTCAGTCGGATTATCTAAATCCAACTCCCAATATCTATCATAACTAACACCAAATATCTTTTGACAGTTGTGGTCCATAATGGATACCCTTGCTCCGCCAAATCCTTTGTTTTCAGCATGATTTATGGGCTTCTAAGTATATACTTTTCTTCTCCTGTCTCTACATCAAATGCGATCAATACCCCTGTCCAAAGCACGACCCAAAGTAGCCCATTATATTCTCCTAAGATTTTCCATATTTCATTTTTTTCGATGGATTCTTTTCCCAATACATCTGTATGTATGTAATCATACCTGGGCGTAACTGAGTATTGCATTAATTTAATCCCTGATTCTAGACTAAAGTAGTTTATAATTGTAGAATCAAATAATTCTGTTGAAATTAAATTATTTGTTGTGACAATGAAAATTAAATCCATATTTTCTTGTCTCAATAAATTGTAGTTTTTACTAAATAATAAACTAATGTGTTCTTTTTTAAATCAGAATTTAAAATTAATACACTTTCAAAAAAAAGTTATAATACAATACCCTTCAATAGAATTTTCAAAAATTTTTTTCCAAATTGAATATATTAGTGTTTGATCTCCATTCTATCCATAAAATCTAATTGAGTCATCAGTCACTCCAAAGGTCCCAAAGTTCTCAGGTCTGCTAAGTGATAGAATTTTATTTAAACTTATGTTAAAAATTTTGATAATTACGTTTCACATTAACAATAAAAAAGTTCTATTTGCAAAAAAAGTTACTAATTTTTAAATATTCTTGTATTTTATTCATTATGCTAATTATTAATTACGAATTTTAGAATATTGTTAAAACCATTTTCGGTATCTAAATAATAATTTAAAAAATGGACTTGTTATTTTCCAAGTGTCGCTTAAATTTTAAATGGCCATTGCCATCGAAATTTCTTTAACTAATCAAGATCTGCAATTTGATTTTAAAACACTATTCATCCGTTTTTTGCCTAACTTGCTTATGCATAATTTGGTATTAAAGATATATTATATTCAATTATCATTACGTTTATTTATCATTTCAATCAAAATAATCAGTCGTAAATCACCCTTAGGATGTGCGTGAAATTGTCTGAACCGTGATTTTTATGATTTATGTGATTATGCTGATGCACGGCGTATCTTGATATTTTACCGGTCAGTTCGCTATATTTAAATGTTTCATTTATCATTACGTTTATTTATCATTTTAATCAATAAAATCAGATGTAAATCACCGTTCAGACTGTGCGTGAAATTGTCTGAACCATGATTTTTATGATTTATGTGATTATTATGATGCATGATGTAGCTTGTGATTTTACCGGTCAGTTCGCTAAATTTATATGATGCATTTATCATCGTTATATTTTGTTATTTATCATTTCAATCAAAAAAATCAGTCGTAAATCACCGTTCAGACTGTGCGTAAAATTGTCTGAACCATGATTTTTATAATTTATGTGATTATTATGATGCATGATTTAGCTTGTGATTTTACCGGTCAGTTCACTAAATTTATATGATGCATTTATCATCGTTATATTTTGTTATTTATCATTTCAATCAAAAAAATCAGTCGTAAATCACCGTTCAGACTGTGCGTAAAATTGTCTGAACCATGATTTTTATGATTTATGTGATGACCATGATTCATGATGTTTCCAATGATTTTACCGGTCACTTCGCTATTTTTAAATGTTTCAATTATCATTTCGCTTATGTATCATTTTAATCAATAAAATCAGATGTAAATAAAATTGGATATACAATGGTCAGGAAATGTAAAGCATTCAGTTTAAAAAAATACGATCACTTTTACACAAAAACCAGACCATGAGACCGAAATAAATCAAATGCATCGGAAGCTATAAAATCATCAAAATCTATGAGTCCAGTTGCTTCATAAGATAATTTTAATTTTTCAAATGTATATTTTATACCTGACATGGGGCTGGCTTCTTCCATTAATAATATAATCCATTCAGCTGTAGGGCGATCAAAATATATAGAATAGTTTTCCAATTTCCCACAAACGATGATTTCTGCATATTCGACAGACTTAACAACCTTGCCGGATTTTTTGACCGGTGTCAATATCATCTCTATAGCATCTCCGCCAAGCCAAACAAGCTGATCATGTGATCTATACACCAAAGCTGTTTCATCGAGTAAAACCCGTTCTATATAATCAGCATCGATGCTGGTAATGGGAATATCAAAATCAAACCAGACGTCAAGACCTGCATCAAGGCCCGTACCTTGCATAAAATTATAAATAGAATGTTTTAGCCCCTCAGAAAATAATTCATGATCTGCGCCATGCCTATCTTCATGAAAAAAATCATTTTCTGCAAAACCACCAAAATCAGGCCCTATTTGTTTTACCCCAAAAGACGCCGGATCCATTCCTACTGGGCTATGCGCCGTCATCGCAAACTGATGCCAGAAACCGGACTGAATCACTTCTTCCTGAAACAATTGCCTCACCATTTCCAGGCTATCGATCGTCTCCTGAGCGGTTTGTGTTGGAAATCCATACATGAGATAAGCGTGCACCATTA
Source organism: Saprospiraceae bacterium (assembly GCA_016717145.1). GTDB lineage: Bacteria > Bacteroidota > Bacteroidia > Chitinophagales > Saprospiraceae > OLB9. The sequence continues at coordinate 3,729 of JADKGD010000054.1, forward strand.
TGCCACTATCTGTAAATGCCTGAGCTACTCTGGCGACCTGAGCCACTGTCACACCTTTTTTCATTTTTTCAAGCAATCTATCAGAAGCTACTTCAAGTCCTCCCGATACGGCAATACAACCCGAAGCCCTTAATAATATGCAGAGGTCTTTAGTAAAACTTTTTTCAAATCTAATATTTGTCCACCACACAACAGTCAAACCCCTGCGTAGAATTTCAATAGCAAGATCCCTCATTAAGGCCGGTGGTGCTGCCTCGTCTACAAAGTGAAATCCATTTTGTCCCGTTTGTGCTATTATCTCCGCTATCCTGTCGCACAACAGTTCTGCACTCACCGGTTCATATCGTTTTATATAGTCCAGTGTGACATCACAAAACGAACATTTTCCCCAGTAACAACCATGTGCCAGGGTCAACTTATTCCACCTTCCGTCACTCCAGAGTCTGTGCATCGGGTTGATTACTTCAATGACGGATATATACTTATCCAGCAATAAATCGCTGTAGTCAGGTGTACCTACTTCCCTTTGAGGAATATCAAATGCTTGTGAGCCATTAATGTACGTTACAACTCCGCTACTCAAACAAAAGGTACGTTTCAGCAATGATTTATCTCGTTTACCTTCCAGGTGCTCCAGTAAATGCTGCAAAGGTGCCTCGCCGTCATCCAGCGTAATGTAGTCCACAAATTCAAAAACACGTTCATCATAAATACTTCTTAATTCTGTATTTGCATAGCCTCCACCAAAAATAATTTTCACCTCAGGATATGTAGATTTAATGTGTTGCCCACATTTGAATGCACTAAAAACATTGCCGGGGAATGGTGCAGTCAGGCAAACAACTTCAGGTTGATACTTTACCAGATGTTTGTCCAATACTGAAATTAAAATATCAGTAATAAACGCATTGGCCGATAATAACGAAGTGTACAATTCATCAAAATGTGTAGCTGTTCTTGCCAACCGCTCTGCATATCTGCTAAAACCAAAATGAGTATCAATGTTTTCAGTAATAAAATCCCCAAGGTCTTCCAGATACAAGGTAACAAGGTGTCTTGCCTTATCATGGATACCCATGGTGCCAAAAGCCCAGTCAAAATCCATAGCCTGATTAAATCTTGATGCCTGTGGCAGAAATCCACCCGAACAAATGGTAATGGCTAGGGTCTGGTTTTTATTTTGAAGAAAATTCATCACATCATCTATGGTATGAATATATCTTTGACGCTGAGCGAAGATGCGGAAGGCATTTTCAGATAGCTCAACATCAATTTCCTCCACATAATCAAACATTTTTTTTAGGCCGTCAGAAGAAAAAATCTGTAAAACAACCTCAAGACCCAAATCAAATTGATATGATGACATGCCTAATGTATTCAGAAATCCTTTCAAATAAGCTGTTGCCGGATATGGGGTATTAAGTTGGGTGAAAGGTGGCGTTACGAGGAGTATTTTCAAGGCATAAAATTTTATGACATAAAAAAACCCAGTTTGGTTAAAAACTGGGTCAATCGTTTTTCTTGGGAACTATTGAATTCTCAACAACGGTACACAAATATACGGAAATAATTTATAATTATAATGATTAAACCCAAAAAAGTCATTAGAAAATCTATTCCAAGGAAAATGCCTGCAAAATCAAGTCTTTACACTTCACTTGGTTTGTCAGCATAGCATACACTATGCTTCCTCACCAAAAGTCTTGATTTTATTGGCCTTTTGGCTTTCATAACAAAGTTCTAATAACTTATTTGGGTTAAAATAAAAAAGTGTAAAAAACAGATTGCACATTTTGTCAAAAAAGAAAAACGGAATTGATGTCACTATATAAAATGAAAGTAGCCGATGGAACTTTAGCTCCATATAAACCAAGTCCCATATGGGGAGTTCATCACTTGGTGAAGCATTTAAGTATTTGTACATTTTAATTCTACTTTGTCAACTTAACTTGGTGGTCCAGTTATTATGTAAATGTTGGGTTAACCCAACATTTGAGAAGCAATTTTTCACATTTAATATGTTTCATTTATTTAAAAACATATAGCTATTGGAAGCTTACATCTAGATAATAGAGATATTGAAGTGAATTTTATAAAGTTGACAAAGTAAAATTAATATACAAAAAAAATCCGATCTTTCGAAAGAAAGACCGGATCTGATATTAAGCTATGTTTATGAAAAAACTACTTATTTCTGAGAAACTCGCGCGCTGATTCTTCTGTTTTGCTGACGACCTTCTTCGGTTGCATTATCACCTACAGGGAATTTATCTCCAAATCCTTCTGCTTCCAATCTTGATTTATCGACACCTAGTTTGATCAGCTCATTTTTAACATTAAAAGCTCTGTCAGTACTCAATCTTAAATTTGCCTTAGCATCACCTGTATTATCAGTATATCCACCAAGCTTAAGATGTACCTTAGGGAATGCTTTCATAATTTCAGCCACATTTATTAATTGTTCTTGTGAAGATGCCTGAAGTGTTGCTTTACCTGTATCAAATAATAGTCTGTCGAAATCAAACCAAGTCGTTTTATCTACCACTTTAGTATTGTCTTCAATAAATGTGATCAGTTTACTTTCGATACCATCTTTTGATGCATTTGCCAAAGCAAAGCCGCCTGCTAAAGTATGTGTAAACAATTTATCCATTGCAGCACCCATTGAATCCATCGCTGCACCTGCAGTATTTGCAGCATCCATTGCAGCAGAATCAACCGCTGTTATAGCATCCGTAGTAGCATCAACTGCTTTTGAACCACATCCTTTAGTACTCAACCAGTATAATACTGCTGCACCTAATAAAATAGGCAATAACCATTTCATCCAGTTATTTCCACCTTCAGTAGAAGGCATTGAAGAAGATGGCATATTAACGTTGACTTTTGGTGCTGAAGTACCAAAATCTGCAAATCCAAGCACACTACCCAAACCTGCCGGAAGTGCTTTTGCAACATGGTCTTTCTGACCCATAAGAAGATCCGTAAAAAACGAAAGTCCTTTTCCTTTTATCTGATTTCCAATGACACTCATTAGAAAAGGTGCTGCCATTTTAAGCAATGATGATGTAGACCCACTTTTCATACCACTTAAGTTTGAAATAATATCCACAACACCGCCCATTTTATTTCCTAAAAGCATATCTACCATTCCACCTCCGGAATTAAGCAGACCATTTACATTTGAAGCTCCACCACCGAATAAGCCGGCGATATTGCCAAGAGAATCAAGGTCGAGTTTACCAATAGTATCCATAAGTCCCTGTGCGCCTGATGGAGAAGCTGATTTTTGGATTACACTACCCAATAGTGCCGGCATCATACCACCTAATGCGGAAGTTACTGATGATTCTGATTCACCCAGAAAGCTACTGGCTTGTTTAGCTAAAACACCGCTAACCTGGTCTTTTACTAAGTCTAATAAGTTGATTGACATTTCAATAAGTTTAAAAAGTTAAAAAATTGGTTATAATATAACAAGTGCGTCGAATATTACATCATTAAGACTACTCATTTTTAAAAAGTCACTTCTAAGATTACAAAGTTATTACATTTTTGGGCAAGCCAATTCTAATGATTTGTTAACATTGGGGCCTCATCCATTTTCAGAAATGTCTATGTTTATTTAAATGGAATGCACTTGACTTATTTATTCAAAATCTCACCCAAACCGGTTTTGACTTTTTTTTCAAAATCAACCATAGAGCCAAATTCTGTCCTGTAGGCAACACCTAAGCCATATTTTTGCCTCAAACTTCCCCCATTTATAGTAATGGGGTCCAGATCACCTTTGCCATAGAGCCTGACTTTTAGTTTTCTGTCATCAGTCAATACCAATTCCAAAGCAAAATCGGGTAATACCTGGTTTACTGAAATGCCTTGATTTTGGAAAACATAATTACCACCTGCAATAAAGGATAATCGTTCTTCTAAAAATCTAAATTTATTTATCAATCTGATTTCTATTTCATCAGGAAGGATGTTCCCACCGGCCACCAGATTATTATTTCGCACACCTAATTCAAAATCGATGCCGGAAATCAATCCACCTTCCTGCAAAGCTGAATTAAGCAAATTCGTAATATACAATGATAACTGATTTGACAAAAACTCACTAAGGGTATTGATACCTGCAGACTGCAGTCCTGCTGCACCAAATACATCGGATACCCTATTAGAAGGCAAAAAAGTATTAAAGACGATCAATCCTAAAACCTGACTATTTAATTGCAGTTCATTTGATCTCAGAATCCTGATTTTATTATCTGCAAATGATGCAATTTCACTGGTTAAATTGGGAAAAGACAAATCAAAATTGATGGTAGGTTTAAATAAAGTTCCACCCAATTTTAGAATTAAATCTACCTCTGTACGCTGGTTTGCGAGGTTTGTAGTTTCTTGACCTGCCAAACCTAAATATTCTTCAATAAATGGTTTAATGGGCGTTCGTGTTCGATAATTGGTGGTAATGTCCAGTGTTGCGTTGATCGGATCCCCTGTCCATCTGATGGTTCCTCCCCGCTGCACTACAAATTGTTTTCCAACCGGTAATAGTGGAACAGTAAATAAATATTGACCCTGTTCAATTTCATAATCTCCGAATATTTCAAAATCGCCATCTCTCGTTATATCTATCTTAATATTTCCGCGACCGGTTCCTTTGATGATATCACCCTTTGATTCATTAAAAATTAAACTCACCTCTGCTTCCGGCGTTAATGTCATTGACATTTCTACATTGATTCCATTGACAACAAAGGGTTGTTTTGAAATTTCTACAGACTTATCAGATTTTTTAACAAATTTTATAAAACTGTCATCCACCGCACCTTGTGCATTTCCAACAGGAATGTATAACTTAGTTCCTGTCCCTGTAACAGCATTAATTTTCATATTTAACTGATCAAACGATCCTTTAAACTCAGCAGAAAGCTGACCAATACCATAGCCGTAATAGTTTGGATTATCCAATTTGGTAGTATTGAGACCAATTACATTATTTCCTGATATTGTGGCATTTACGCCAAAATTTCTGAACATATTATGCACTAAACCTCCTTTTACAGAACCCTTATTTCCATTACCATCTGTAATAACACCTCCATTCAGATCAATGCTGGTTTTGGATAATTTTACTTTTTGTTTATCAAAATAATAAGTGACACCTGTAAATTTAATACGTGTTTTTGCATTATTGATGATGCCCTGACCATTAATATCAAGATTGTCTAATGGACCTCCGAATGTCATATCTGCTTCAATCTCACCTTCAGTATCACTGATACCATTTTTCAAAAGGTATTCCAATAAGAACAATGGTGCCTTCCTGAGTTTAATTCTTGAGTCTACATATTTTAATTTCTCATCATACGTACCACTTATAGCAAGAAAATCGCCGATCGAAATATTTGTTTTAAGTGGAGAAATCGCTGGTTTGGTAATATCAATGTAAACACCTCCATATGGATCACCATTGATAAAAAATTTGGGTATATTAACATATCCGTTAATCTCTTTATTCTCAGCAAATAAATCCATAACATTTGCCGAAACGTTTGTAATTCCGGCAAATTTCATTTTATCATAATTTATTATTCCATTAATGATATCAAGATCAAAATTTGAAATCTCAAGATTAAGGCCTTTATAATTATTTATGTCATTAATTTCAATATATCGTACGCCATCGGACAGAATAAAATTATCAATATTGAGATACTTATTGCCAAAGATTACATTATTGCCGGAATTAATTTTCCAAACTGAACCTAACATAGTTATCGAGTTATCAGCCAGCGTAAGTCTGTAACCTTCAGTATGAGGAACCAACCTTCCTTTTATATCAAAATTTGCCAAAGAGTCTATTAATTTTTCAGTATCAAATACAAAATCTACGGTATCGCCTTTCATATTTGTATGCAGATCAATAGGATTAAAGTGCTTCCCAACTGCAAAGGTTGAGTCAATATGCAATATCAAAGCGCCTGACTTTATATCTGAGGTTACCAATATCTGCATATTATTTATGGAATCTTTGCCAATTTGCAGATATGGTATGGAGCTTGCCAAAGAAATTTGATTTTTATACGTATCGAGTTTTCCTTTCAGGCTAAATTTGTCAAAGTAACTATTTTCCAACCCTAATAATGACAAATAGTTTCTGCTGTTTTCAAGGTTTATATTAAAATCAAATTTTTGATCTACACTAAACTTAGCGACATCATCTTTCCATTGTTTAGTGATGTAAGGATAATTTGAATAGATAACTTTTTTAATGGATCTGACTACATTTGGCAGATCGTACTTACCATCGATGTCAATCAAACCGAGGTCACTTGAAATCGTCAGTTTTTTGCTCCCTGAAGTAGTTTCTTTAGACGCAATACTGATTTGTTTCATTGTATATAGTGAATCTTTCGATTGTAGTACAAAGTCTTTAATATCAAGATTACCTGTAAATTCATTAATATTATTCCCTACAGTATTAATGTCCATTTTACCACTTATTGACAGAGGTTTTTTAGACAAATTAAGCGCATAAAGGTCAATTTTCCTAATATCAGATGAAAAGTTTAAAAAAGCTTTTTCGTTGAGATATTCAAATGCGCCATCAAAAACAAAATCAATATTTTTATCCTGTATTTTGAAACTGCCTTTAAACGTATTTCTATCAATTATCCCATCAATGGTAAAGTCCTTATATTCATAATTTTTATACGTAAGGGACTTTACTGTGGCGGCGAGATCTGTCTTTACTGTATTTAAGGTCAGACCTTTCCCATCATCAACCTTAGATTTGAAATTTACCAAACCAAAATCAGGATTATCTCCCCATAAGCCCAAATTAAAATTTTGAAGATTCAAACTTCCTGAATACTGAGCCTTGTTTGTTCCCTCTGAAATGTCCAGCCTCATGTCGAGTTCTGCGGCCCCAAGATCTGTTTTTAATTTACCGTAAGCTACAAAGTCCTGCAAGTAACCGTCAAATCTACCCTCAAATTTGATTGATCCAAGTTTATTGAAATTCGGTGGAAGATTAAAAGAAGGAACAATCATTTTTATTTTACGCATGCTTGTCTGAAATCGTTCCAGCCTTATATTTAACACGGTATTGTCAGGATCAAGAAGACTTCTGGTATTAAAGGAACCAGCAAGGCTAAGTTTGTCACCCATTCTTATATCAACATCTCTACCGGCCAAATTATTGATTTTGCCAAAATACCTCCCGCTGATATCAACATATTCTTTAATATTATTCCTTACAAAATTCGCATCTCCAATACTTCTGATAAAGTGACCCAGATCTTCCAAATATAGACGAGTATCTTTAAACGTGGCATTAATGACAACATTATTTGCAAAATCATCAAACGAAGAAAAATCTGCAAAACTCAGGCTAAGTTTTTCCTTTACGGTAGACTTACCCATCATAATTTTGTAAGCTGGAAGTACAATCGAAGATTTTCCAATCACTATTGAATCACAAGCAATATTTTCGATGATGTAGCCGGTATTGTCTTTGGCAGAGAGTATTTTCAGATCAAAAGCAACATCTCCATCGCTGTGAAAATTGATATTGCGAAGGTCCAAGTGAATATTGTCAAAATAAAAATTGTCGTAGTCAAGCTTACCTTCATAATTTTTAGTGGGTATTACCAATTCATTGGCGATACCGAAATGACCCCCGAAAATACCAAAATTTCTGACTGTCAACGAAATTGGCGTATCATTATTTGGAGATATATCCTTCTCAGCATGTTTTTGTGGTATCGCTAAGTCTTCTATAATATTGCATGAGTAGTCATATATATATTTATTGTACGTTGGTTTATCCAGAATAATTTCATTAATATCAAAATCCATGCAAGTCCAGTCAAGATAATTCAGGTCAACATTACCACCACGCAAAGTAATAAGTTGGTAATATCCTTGATTTCTATTGTCTAACTTAATTTGGATACCGGACAAATCAATTTCCTTGAGATTAAGATCTAAGGGTGCACTTTGTTTTGTACTTTTCTTTGAAGAAGACAGCGCCTCAATAAATTTTTGAATATTTGATTTTGATTCTCCTGCTTCCGTAAAAATATTTATTTTTATATTTTTTAGTCCGATATAAGACAAATCAAGTTTATTATTTATCAGATAAAACAAATTTTTCCTGAGAGAGACATTGACAGCTCCTCCGCTAAAAATTGTGTCTGAAGATACATCCAAAATGCTTACATCATCCAATATTAATCCATCAAATGGACTGATTTTAACCCGACGAGCAGTTATGGTAGTGTTTGTGGCTTCAGAAATATAATTTGTAATTTTGGCGGTAATCCAGGTCTGAACTCCTGAAGATTGAAGTAACAATATACATATTAAAATTAACAAAATCAAAAACAATAACGTCCGTCTTATCCAGAAGAATATGCTTTTCTTTGGTTCCCGAATATGTTTTATGTCTGAATTTTGTTCCAATTATTATTTTGCTGCTTGCTTGTAAAAACGACTAAAGATAAAACAAAAGTACCATGCTTTTATACATTTAACACTTCATTAATACCTTTTCAATTCAACTAAAAAATTAATCAGTCAACCTTTTATATAGTTTTACACATTCCACTGCTTCTTTGACATCGTGTACCCTTAATACTGATGCACCACGTTGTAAAGCAACCATGTGCAGTGCTGTACTGCCATTCAACGCATCTTCTTGATTAATATTTAATGCTTTACATATTAAAGATTTTCGTGATATACCTGCTAAAACCGGAAAGTCAAAAATCTTGAATACCTCAAGATGACGCATGAGGGTATAATTTTGATCAAGGGTCTTCCCAAATCCAAAACCAGGATCAATCAAAATATCTGTAATCCCAGCCAGACGGGCCTTATGTACTTTCTCAACAAAATACTTCAATACTTCCATTAATACATCAGTATAAGTTGGATTCTGCTGCATAGTAGCAGGTAAGCCCTGCATGTGCATCATTACATAAGGTACCTTCATCCGGGTCATAATCTGAATCATTTCCGGATCAAAATCACCTGCTGAAATGTCGTTGACCATCGATGCACCTGAATGAACACATAATTCTGCAACCTTGCTTCTTAGTGTGTCTACAGAAACCACTGCATCAGGAAATTCCTTACACACTGACTCTACCGCAGGTATTATGCCATTAAGTTCAACATCTATGTCCATTATCCGGGCTCCAGGTCTACTCGACATAGCTCCTAAGTCGAGGATAGATGCCCCATCTTTCAACATTTTTTCTGCTTTTGAAAGAATTTGGTGTATTGATGTTGCTCTTGATGCCGGATAAAATGAATCCTCATTAACATTAATAATACCCATTACAATTGGGGTATTCAATGTTAATAGTCGCCCGTTACAATTTAGGGTAGTTTGCATGCCTTGAATTAAAAATACAAAGATAACAATTCAACACAATTTATTCATTAGGAAACTGGTAGATTTTGATATTGGAATGTCGAAAATACCATAAGTATGACAGATAAAAATGAAGTACTTTTCAGGTGTTTTAAAAAAATCAAAGGCATTGATTATTTAATATTGTTTTCTTGCTATGTTTCTATTCGTATCAAACTTAACGCAAAAATTACTTAAGAGGACCTCACATAACCTTTTGCATTGGCAGAAAATTTAAATTAAAATTTTACCGATTTGATCATCACATTAAATTTAATATTAATTTATTAAAATCTAAATTATAATCATTTAAGTCAAAATTGTTTAAGACAAACTTTTTTTGTAATAAAAATCACACTATGTCATTAATTTTCCAAAGAAAGAATTGTTAAAAAATATTAACAGTTTTTATTTTGGTTTTTTAACTGAGGAAACTATCTTGCGAAGTCTTTTATGCATAGAGAGCATATTAAGTTTTATTTTTCACCGTAAACCGCCTATATTTTGAATCTTACACCATTAAAAATGAGTAAGCTTAAAAACCGTTATATCGATATAGCCGTTTCTTTAATCATAGCTTCTTTTTTCATATTTAATTACCACGCTGAAGGTTTTAGGCAAAGTTTTCTTAATTCAGATGACAATAGTAAAAGTGTCACCTGCTCTAAAAAAATGTTTGGGTTTAATCTGGACTCTTTTCACATTGAAAAAAATATTATCAGAAAAAATGAGTTCTTTGGAAGCATTCTGAGCGCTCAGGGAATGACAGCAAACCTTATATTGTTGCTCGAACACGAAGCTAAAGGTATTTTTAACATTAGAAACATACAGGCTGGAAATAAATATCATGTTATAAAGCGTCATGAATGTGATGAAAAGCCCGTAGCCATTGTTTACGAGCCTGATAAACTGAAATACGTGGTATATGATTTTAGGGACTCCGTTCAGGTGAAACTCGTTGAGAAAGAAGTGGAAGTGTGTGAAGAATTTGCTTATGGCAAAATTGAATCTTCACTATGGAATGCACTGGAAGACAAAGGCATAAATCCTAATGTTATCGATTTGATGGAAGATGCTTTATCAAGTTCTGTTGATTTTTATCATACGCGGAAAGGTGACGAATTTAAATTAATATTTGAAAATAAATATATTGATGGCGAAAATATTGGCGTAGGAAGATTGATTGCTGCCTGTTATACAAATGAAAATGGAGACAACTATTCTTTGTTGTATAAAACCAGAGATAATGAAGGCTATTTTGATTCTGAAGGCAGACCTGCCAAAAAAGCATTTCTAAAAGCGCCTGTTAAATTTTCAAGAATTTCTTCCAATTATAATCTTCGAAGATTCCATCCGATCAAAGGTCGCACGATTCCTCATCTTGGAACGGATTACGCAGCACCTTATGGTACTGAAATCAGATCTGTAGCTGATGGAGTTATTTCTGCTTCTGCTTATGGCGCTGGTAATGGAAATTATGTGAAGGTAAAACACGATAATGTCTATGAAACACAGTATCTCCATATGTCCAGATTTGCCAAAGGAATAAGACCGGGCGCAAGGATAAAACAAGGCCAAACGATTGGTTATGTTGGATCTACTGGTCTATCTACCGGACCTCACGTATGTTTTAGGTTTTGGAAAAATGGCAGACAAGTCAATCACCTAAAGGAAAAATTGCCTTCAGCTTTACCGATGAATATGACAGAACTTCCAACATATTTTAAACACAGGGACCAGTTGATCATTAAATTAAATCAAATCCACACTGAATCTTCTGAACTTGTAAACCATGTATCTACAGATGGTTATATGGTCAAACCATAAAATGCTTTGCTTCTTTTTTGCTATATAGTTAAAGGTACTTATTTATATATAGAGGATATCACTCTATTATGAAAATGAATATTGTATAAAATTATCTTTTTAATCCACATTTTATACACCAAAAACAAATAAATGTGCATCTTTATACTATAGGATTAAATCTTATGTTGTTTAAACTTGTCAGCAAATATTGATCATATCATCGTTAAATGCAAAAATCAGGAAGCTGAGGCGCAAAAAGCATTATACGAAATGTATAAAGATCAAATGTTTGCTATATGTATGCGATATGTTAAATTAAGCCACGATGCCGAGGATGTATTTATTGACGCCTTCTTTAAGATTCTGACAAAAATAGATCATTTCAAAGGTGAGGGTAGTTTTGAAGGTTGGATGCGAAGAATCATGGTCAATGAATCACTTATGTATCTGCGTAAAAAAAACAATCTGCGCATGACCGTTGAATTGCCCGAACAGGATATTGCTGATATCACACCTACCGACGAAGATTCTCTTACTTTTGATGAAATAATGGCTGTAATGGATGAGCTTCCTGCCGGATACCGAACGGTTTTTAATTTATACGTCTTTGAAGATTTCAAACATCGTGAAATTGCCGACATTTTGGGTATTAGTATTAATACATCTAAATCCCAACTTATTCTTGCTAAAAAAAGACTTCTGGAATTAATCAAAAAAAAAGACATTTTGATGTCTAAACTAAATAGTTAATATGTTTATCATGGATACAAAACACCATTCTAAATTAATTCAAAAAGCGTCACAACACCAAGTTGCGCCAAAAGATAGTGCTTGGTTTAAACTTGAATCTAAACTGGAAAAATCCCGGTCTTCTGAAAAAATTAAGTACTATAGAAACATATCTGTAGCTGCTGTACTATTTGCCATCCTGGGTGTAGTTTCAGTATTCACTTATGAAAAAAATACAAATGATAAAAATAATTCAGAAGTATATTCCAGTCACCTGCAGCTTATGAATCCTGATCCTGAAGAAGGTATTTATGATATAAAAAAACTAAGATCGCTAAAAGAAGCGTATAAAAGGCTATCAACAAAAGGAAAAATTTAATATGCTTTTTGTTAAATAAAAAAAGGCTTGCCGGAAACCCAACAAGCCTTTTTATTTCAGTTTTTTTAATTTTATTCTATAAGTATCATCTTTCCTCTAATGACCTTGTCTTCAAATCTCAATTCATAGATGTATACACCTGAATGACCAAGGTCCGATTTCTGAAGATTGATCACATTCATTCCTGCATTCTGCTGTTTGATTTCTGTGATCACATTCCTGCCATTATAATCTTTCACTTTGAATGTTACATTGCCATCTCTTGGCAATACAAAAGATATACTTGTATTTGTATTCCATGGATTCGGACTATTTCCTATAAGCTCAAATGATCCATTTGTATTTGATCTGAAGTCCAGACCAATCGTTTTTGTCTCCATATCACTATTTACATATACTTCAGGCGACATAGCACGATTAAGACTTAACTTCTCACTCAGCTTACCTGACTTTAGTATTTCTGCCTCAATAACAAATAGTACATCTCCTTTTGACAGATGCGTACCATTGGCTGATACATGACTCATAGATACCGATCCTACAGAAGGTATGACATAATCTTGTGATTTTATAGCCAGCTTTCCTTCTTTGATTTCTCGGATGATCATGTCAGACCCAACAATATTAACCTGTATGCCATATAATGTATGTGCTTCTCCAGCGTAGACAGGTAGCTCGACGATATCCCCTTTTTTCAGGTGGGTATCAAACATTGTATAGCCCATCTTTGATCTCGATTGTGTCTCATTTATGCCATTTTTCCCTTTTGCATTGCCATTTATATCGCCGATCTTTATTCCAGTAAAATCTATACTCATATTGCCGGATAAGTTTTCGATATTGTATAATTCAGGAAATGGCGTCATCCACGGATCATTCGGATCCGGAAATTTATACATCGCATCAACAAATCTCCATGAGGTATTATCAGGCAATGAAGGACTTATTCCGAGTACAAGCTTTCTTAAATCAGTAAGGTCAGCCGCGGTAATTCTGCCACTGCCATTTACGTCCGCTGCAATTAATTTGTATGGTGTACTTAATTTATCAATGCCTAAAATATGTCTTTGTATCATTACAATATCCAAGGTGCTTACGCCATTCATATCATCTCCATCTTTTGACGGTATGACCTGATAATTTGCATCTGTTGGAACCGATCCAAATGCATACCCACCACTGAAATCTGTCAGTGTAGGATTGATTTCTGATCCCTTAATTTCAACACTGACATTCTGTATCTCTTCATTGTTTTCTTTTACTGTCTTTCCAGACACATTGGAAACCAAATTTGCAGGACATAATTTTGGTATATTGGTATCCTGTATGTCTACAAAGGTTTTACATACTGATGTATTGCCATTGCTGTCTGTCACCCATAATTCTATTGGACGTTTTCCTTTATCAGCACATCGGAAGATGGCCAATGTATCGTCAGAATCATCTGAAAAACTCAACTGGACAGGATATCCACATACATGGCCACTCTTATTATCAAAAAAACCTGGTTTAAGGATCGTCATAGGTGTATCGCCTATACCATTGCCGTCCGTATCCATTAATACTAAGGTCGATGCCAGTCCTTGCTTACATACTGCTGTAGGCGCTTTTGCGTTTCTGATTTCAAAATTATAGGAAGTTGTAGACGCATTGCCGCATTTATCCTCCACAGTAAATACAATGTTATATATACCTATAGGGTATGTTCCTGTAGCATTATTGCCTGAACCTGTTTTGTACACCAGCCCTCCTCGAGTGATGGTATAGCTCCATTTTAAATCTGCTGCAGGTGTACAATCTGTAGCGGTGGCAATAAGATCAACATCACCATCTTTGCACGCACCATCATATGTAAGCGCAAGACGAAGTACAGTAGTACTGGTTATAACCGGTGGGTTTTTGTCCATCACTTTTATCTCCTGTTCATACGTCCATATCAGATTTTTGCCCGCATCGTCTTTCTGACACCAGTCTATGACTGTCCATGTTCTGATTATTTTATAACAGGCACCGTCGGTCGTAAACTGAAATACTTTATCTGAATATTTTGTGCCTACAAGGTCACATGCATCTTCTGTAATCTTCGGTGCCCTTGATGAATCAGGTAAGGTTTCCGGCAATAAGCCTTCAAAAGTACACTGACCTGTTGCTATATAATCTTTTGGCCAATCGATGTCATCATCCGGATCCAGTGCATTATCTCTATTTATATAAAATGGATCGCTATTCACAAATGTAATTGTCTGAGTGCAGGTACCATGCGCTATAGGACCACTTGTTACAGTAAATGTCCTGACTACTAACCCGATACCACATTGATTACGCTGATCATCAAGGTTAGGTACCAATGTGTTATTGGCAGGGCAATTGTCCGTAATAACTGCTGCACCAAATGCAGCATTGGAACCACTAAGTGACGGATCAAAAGTAAATAAACAATCGTTAATTGTACGATCTGCCGGGCATGAAATCGTCGGGTTTACTTTTTCCTGTACATTGACGCTTACCATACAAATGTTCGTATTGCCTCCGGCATCTGTTACCAGCAATTGAACCATTCTTGTTTGATTTGCATCAAGACAACAGAATCCTACTTTGTCATACCATGCCGTATCGGCTCCAAAGGCACACGGATCTTCCATTCTTCTCACCTTGAGTGTCACTGCTCCACACTCATCAAAACTGCCATCGTCTACTGCACTGGCTGTAACTTCAGTATACCCGTTGGTTTTAATACTTACAGTAGTAAACTGATCACATATGGCTACAGGATCTGTATTGTCTCTAACCGTAATCCTATAGGACATTTTCCTGGTATTTCCACATTCATCAATAGCTGTATATTCAATGGTATGTGTTCCAACACCAAGCTCCATTTTACCACCATTGCCATCAACATATCCACTTGGTATACCTGCCAATGTAGCATTGATAAATACCTTATACACAACATTACAATTGTCAGTGATCGTTAATTTAGGTAAGTCAACAGATGCAGAGCAGCTTCTTGTTTGGGTTGTAACAGTAATATGTGGTAATTGAGGAATCACTGGCGCTATATCATCAATAATATCTATAATTTGTATGCTTAAAAATTTCTGAACTGCGGTACTACACCACCATTCAGTTATGGCCCATGTACGCATAATCTTTTTCTTACACTTCGTATCTACAATCAGAACATCTGTATAGTCTATTATAGAATTACAGTATACCATATTTAATTGGGACAGTGGATATAACTTAATGGATCCCAATTGCGGAACACCTGTTGTATCAGGAGAAGGATACCCAAATCCTTTATCATCTCTTTTGTAAACATCTGAACATCTCAGTATTACATTTGTTGGTGGAGGCGTAATACCGGCAACTGAAGATCTCAAGAGATAAATTGTTTGTGTGCACGGAGCACTTTTATTGCCTGCATTATCCTCAGCGATCCAGGTCTTGGTAACTTTACCAATGTAAGCTGGATCACAAGTAAAAGCCATATGAACCTCATTGACCAAAACAGCTTTTGCACTACAATTATCATCTACCACCGGTAGCGCTGCTTTTGAAATATTTGTAAGGCAATTAACTTCGGCATCCCGACATGTAATGGTAGGTGCTATCTTGTCTTCTATGCTTACTGTGTCCCAACATATAAAACCATTTGGATGAGTAATTGTGTACGTCAAAGTCTTACCCAATTGGGCTAAACCCATTGTATTACCTAGATTTTCTCCATTTGGTCCAACTACATTTATTGTATATAAGTCCTCACAACCAAGCAAGACAGAACCACCCGGACCTTCCCAGCCAGTCAAAACCATTGTCGGGGTAATCTCACCTTCACAATCATCATCCAATGATAGTTGAATCGGTTTACAACCTAAAGGAGGTGCGACATAATCATTTATTATCACATTAAACGTACATGTAGATGTGTTGCCGGATCCATCTGTTGCCTGATAAGTGATTGGTGTAATACCAATGGGAAAATCACTGCCACTGGCAGGCTCGCTTAACTGAACTACAGTTGGCAATGTTGCACAATTATCGGTTGCTGTCGCAGCTGACCATGTAGCTACACTGGAGCAAACGGTTGGAGGCAAATCTATTGTTATACTTGCAGGGCAAGTTATTATGGGTGGCGTTGTTTCAAAATTTATGGTATATACTGCCCAATCTCCCGGACATTCTCCCGGGTCGATCTGTCCATCCAGATTATTATCTACAAAAATCCTCCACCTGATTGTTGCTGATGCAGGCAGACTTGGGTCTATCTTAGACAAAGTAGCCTGATAGCCCGGAAAATCAGAAAGCCTTCTTGCGATTGGGAAACTCCAGTTAGCTGGTATTACGCCAGTGAAAGTTACATTTGTCGACGTGTAATCCATATATGCTTTGAACTTAAAATCAGAAGCAGCAGATCCAGCCAGATCTGTAAAAGTCCCTAGCGTTACATTTACAACATTGTCATTACATATTACCACAGATGCTGTATTATCAACATTATTATTATCAGTCGTAATTATAGTTCCATTCAAAGTGGTTTGTAAAACAGGCTGAGCTGCTTGAAATGAAAAATTGCCGGCATGAAATCCACCGATTGCGTGTGAACTTCCTGGTGTTCCCATTGCTGCAGTACCGTCCCAGGGTGAATCAGTATGTGTGATTAAACCTCCACCTGTATTAACGGTTGCTAAATTACCAAAATTTGAATTACCATTCATTTCAGTCGCTCCATAACCATAAGCTAAAACGGTGTAATCACCAGGCGCTAAGGTAACCGGCGGGAATCCTCCAATCATGGAAAATGGTCCATTGTAGGTACCGATAACACCAGAAAGAGTTATGGGAGTACCTGAAGATGGCACAACAACAGTACCTGCAGAATTTATAATTCCAACAGTTATCGTATCATTAAAACCATCTTGACCGCTGTCAAATGCGCCTAACCTGGTCACACTAATGGGTGTATTGACAGTAAATTTCATTCCCATTCTACCAGTAAAAGCTTGGTTACCTGTAAGGTCAATTCCCGTACTACCATTAAATGAAGTACATTGGGCATGTATATTAACATTCCACAATGTGATTGTCATTAACAAAAAGCAATTTATTATTGCTTTTAATGACCTGAATCTTTTTTCTAAAATAGACATAATTAACAATTTTTATTTTGAGAAATAAAATATTAATTACTGCATTTTGGGAATGCATGAGATGGACAACTCCATTTCATTGGGCAAAGATAAATAGTATTTTATATATTACACAATATTTTAATATATTTTTTACTGATAATTAGCTATTTTTAAATATAGTTATATTTACATATGTATAAGATTGATAATATTGCCTTTAAGACAATCCAATTCTTATCATTTTATTTTAAATAATTGAAAAAGAGTTGATATTAATAATAATATAATACTATGACAACCGAAATAGAGTATGATTTCAGCCGACAGACCATTCTTTGAAGTATTTTATGAAAATTTTTGCCGTATTTTCAGCATCAGAGATGGCTCTGTGATGAATGCCAGTAAATTCAAAACCTTCCATTTTTACGGCTTTTTTCAAACCAGGTTCATCTTTGAGGTCTTTTAACGCACGATATGCTGGCTTCAGATTAAAATGATGGTCAAGCCAATCTGTTTCCATCTTGTGTAATTCACAATCCTGTTTTAATTGGTGTTTGTCATATTTACCCCAGGAAATTAAACAATAATCTTCCTCAGAAACGCCAATCCAATCCATAAAATCCTGAATGATTATCGGAAATGTTTTAGATTTATCTACGTTGTCCTGAGAAATTGATGTGAGTTTTTTACAAAATTCAGATAAAATTGGGTTTATGGTAGGCTTTACAAAATGATTAAAAATTGAGATTACTTCATTATAATCGTTTATTTTAACAGCACCAATTTCAATGATTTCATTTAAACCTTTCGGTGGTCTCCCTAACCAACATGAAGCTTCAAGGTCAAAAATAATGTAATTCACAATCTTTTTATTTGTTTTTTCAAGTTATATTTTCTTCCAGTTCATGAGGGTTTCAAAATCATAATTTGCCAACCTATTATGATAAAAATAAAGCAATTTCAGATCCCCGCACAACAGTTTTCCGCTTTTTTCAACAGTTAATACATTTACAGCATGGTAAATTCCCAACTTATAAAGTCCATCTTTGATAATAAGATTATGATCAGTCCAGTTTTCATCTGAGGTAAGTAATTCCTTAGAAGAGGCTTTATCCCGTATTATGTTGACCAGAGTTTGCACATCTTTATTAAATGTAACGTCATCTATTTTGTACTTTAGATTTTTTTGATTCAATAAATTCAACAAGCCCATTTCTCCAAATTCTATAAAAATATGATTGAAAGCCACAAAAGCAACAACATTGCTAGACAGAATAATATTATATTTTTTATATGCAGCCACGACTGCCTCTCCCAATATTTTTGAATAAATTCCTTCACGTTGGCTATTACTCGAAAGTTGGCCTTCAAATGTAAAATAATCTTTCAGATTGACTATTTGACCAAATTTATCAAAACTATTCCCATTTGCATCAACCTGATTCCCCAATACATCCATGGGATGCCCAAAAGACATATATACTTCTGATTCCTTCGTATACAGATCTTTAATAAATTTAAAAACGGAGGTTATTGTCGGTGCTATATGTCTTGTACGAAGATATGTTTCTCTGTATTCTGCCTGTAAATGCTGGTCAATTAAATGAGCACCTTCAAGGACAAAATGATATCCAATATTAAGAGGGACAACAAAAATCTTTTGTGTGCTATTTTCCTCAATATGCAATCGTTGTGCTTCGATAGCGGAACTTATTAAACCAAGCTTTAGTTTATCTTCAGTTTCGCCACTTCTTGATCTTGTGCCACCTGGAAAAAAAATACAATTTACACCTTCATACAAAGAGAATCCAGTCATTGATTTCAGGCATTCCAAATAGATAGGGTTTTTCTTTCTTCTGTCTACTCTGAAAGCACCTAATCTATTCATAAAATATGCCATAATTTCGACATTGAATAGATTAAGTCCGGCACCATAGGAAAATGAAGGAAGACCAACGTTTGCATCGATGGCATAACCAACCATAATTGAATCCAGATTTGAATAATGGGTCGGCAATACAACTACTGTTCCTTTCTGAAACAAAGTTCGGATGAGGTCGATGTCACCAACTATTTTAATATTTTGCTGGAGTTTGGACTTACCACCCCATCTCCATTGGTACTTGCCAAAATATCTGTTAAAAATTCTTTTGAAAAATGACGTTAAAAATATTCTGAAAATTTAAACGTCTTTGGTTTAAAGTTGCCTACAATTTCTTCGTTATATCTATTTATTATTCTTTTTTAATAACAGGATTTGAGCATCTTCTTTGTCTTCTCTATGTGTGGACACTTCAGCTCCAGACTCATATTTTTCCAGTATGTTTTCTCATCTGCAGGATCTACTTTCCAGGGATTTAACTTCATCCGCTGACTTTCCAAATATATGGTTTTTGAGATCACATCATACAAATGATTGTTATGCGTAATCACTAGCTGGTCAAAAAACAAACTTATTCAGTCTTATGATAAAATCTGCCCTGTTTTCGCTAAGACGTGCTACAGGCCATTCTTCAATCTTTGGGATTATATGTGGAAATATTTGTGTCATTTCAATTTTCAATGTTTGATTCCATTACGGAAATCATTGTTGATTGAATAAAATCCATTTCTTTTCTTCCATCTTTGTTTCAGAACTGGTAATAAATTGTTCAGGTAGCTCATTCCATGTTTTAATAATTCCTTTTGGATATTATTAACATTGGAAA
>JADKGD010000055.1 GCA_016717145.1 Saprospiraceae bacterium
ATACTCTACGTTCTTTGTAAAAATTGTAAAATCAGAAGAAGAAGTTTTCTAAACTGCTATTAGAGCAACTTTTTTTTTTCCTTTTTTGCGACTAAGCGTAGATAAAGATCCTTTAATTTCGGATTATACTTATATGCAGAAAGGTGCGAGCATGATAAACAGCTTTTTTGTAAATGCTTATTTCCCTTTTTGATATTGTGGGGTTTATGTTTCTTAAGCCCTGATTCATTATAAACTACATCCAGTCCTGCATAACTGGCAAGTTGTTTGGCGTTCTCAATTAAGGCAAAACCATTTGTCTCTGAGATGATAGAAACAATAGTCATAAATCCAACTCCTTCTATCTTTCCCCCCCAACTTTATTGATCCGGTCATTTAAGTCATCATCTTGTTTGACAAGATCTTTGATTTGTTTTTCTATTTCTGTCAGTTGTTTCTCAAAGAATGCTAAGCTTGCCTGATTCCTCTTTAAGGATTCTTTCAATGGCTTGTGGGAATATTTTTCTGCGTGCAGCTGATTTTTAATTTGAGTAGCAATGTCTTTCTTGGATTGATATTCTCTAGTAAGGGCTTTAATGGCCTTCATTAGAGGGCTTGGAACAGACCAGATCTGCATCTGTCTTTCAAGACCGAATTGAGTAATCATTCTAGCATCAAGTGGATCGGTTTTAGATTTAATACTCAGAGTTTTAGAATAGTTCTTTGTCTTGTTAGGAAGAATGACAATTACTTTCTGATGTTTTTCATTCAGAAAATAAGCAAGGTTTTCATAATAAATCCCTGTTGCTTCCATAACAAAATAAAGAGGTGCTTTTAATTGTCCTCTTTTTGTTCTGTGCATAGGACATTAACTCCTGGAAACCTTTAATGTTATTAGTAAAAGTTGCTGACTCGGTAATTTGTTGGTTCTGTTGTAAATCAACTGTTCCATAACAGACAGCTAAAGTATCTTTGATACGTCAATGCCAACAACTTGTTTGATAATATCCATTGTAGATCTCCGTAATTTGTTTGTTTTTTGAAAACGGCTTAAGGCTTCTTGTGAAACTTCACTCGTAAATTATTCGGGATTTCCAGCTAATGAGGAATCTCTAAGTACTGTTCAGTTTTTAAGAAGCTCAAAAGGGATGGTGAGTAATATCTTTTCTTCGATATCATAAAAATGTATCTGTACCAAAAACGCTCTACCATCCCTTAAGCCAGTAATTATAAGAACAAAATTATAAAAAACTCTTTTTACCAACATACGAGTATCAAAAGAATATGCTCTCGCAAAATAATTTCTAAAATATTATTCTGATTGCCTTAGATGTTTTTTTTTATAGCAGATATAGAGGATTACAAATTTGATCTTTGTAAATACACTACATAATATTTTAACGAAATTCTTTTGATGAGCGAAAAAGCGAGAGAATAGCCTACTGCTTTAGCTGGGGGAAAAAAATAAAAATGCTTCTTGTATTAAAGTTTTATCTCTAAAGATTTGTAAATTCTGTATATGGAAAATCCAATTAAAAAATTTACACCAGAAAAAAAATTGTTTCTATCACTTAGTCTCTATTATGCTGCTAAAGAACTTAAAACAGAATCAATTAAAAAATTTCATCCTGAATTAACTGAAAAAGAAATAATAGAGAAAGTAAAAAGAATATTTTTATATGCAAGATCTTAATCTTTTTGCGCTTTACATTGATATACTTGGGAAGTATCAAATCCCATATTTTGTTACCGGCTCCGTTGCATCTATCGTATATGGAGACCCGAGAGTGACACACGATATTGATTTGGTTATAAATCTTAATAACGTAAATATTGAAATTTTCTTAAAAGCATTTCCTTCAGAACAATTTTATTGCCCACCTGAAGAAGTTATTAGAACCGAAATGAACAGAAGTGCAAGGGGACATTTTAATCTGATTCATCACGAGACTGGTTTTAAAGCAGATATTTATCTTGCAGGCAACTCCGAATTACAACTTTGGGCAATGCAAAATAGTAAACAAATTGACTTTGCCGGAAGTAAAATTAATATAGCACCTCCTGAGTACGTGATTGTTATGAAACTTGAATTTTATAAAGAAGGAAATGTTCAAAAGCATCTATCAGATATTAAATCAATACTTACTAATTCCAGTGATCTAATAGACTTCAGTTTATTGCATAAGTTAATAATTGAAAAAAATTTAACTGCAGAGTGGGAAACAGTGAAAAGCGAGACGTGAAACGAAAAACAGGATAGTCAGTCCTCAGTCTACAAGTGGACAGTCTTCAATAAACAGTAGGCAAGAATTAAGAATCTTGAATGCTGAATCCGCCGCGGCGGATCAATGCTCAACACCGAACAAGGAATCTTGAATACCGAATTTTGATTTTGATGTCAACCCCATAGGGGTGGAATGTCTATAGATATAAATTCCAATCAAATTTATTAAAACCCTGTAGGGGTGATATGTTACTTCTTTTAATCGGAGAGACGTGAAACGAAAGAAGTGAAACGGGAGACGCAATACCATTAAATGCTCAATCCGCCGCGGCGGATCAATTGACAATAACTAATATTCAGTAGGCAGGAATTTAGAATGAAGAATTTTCAATGTTGAATACCGAATTTTGATTTTGATGTTAACCCTATAGGGGTGGAATGTATATAGAGATAAATTCCAATCAAATTTATTAAAACCCTGTAGGGGTGATATGTTACTTCTTTTAATCGGAGAGACGTGAAACGAAAGCCGTAAAACGGAAAGAAGTGAAACGGAAGATGCAAGATGTTGGATGCTTGATACTTGATTCTGGATGCTGGATGCTTGATGTTTGATACCGGATACTAGATTAAAAGATTACACCCCTACCCTTTTTTTTAATTAAAAATCCGCCACGGCGGACAGGTTAAGAATTTAGGAGTGAGTAGTAATTAGTTTGTAGTTAGCAGGCGGAGACGAGAGATTGAACCCAGGTGATGTTACCCGTTGTTAAACCCCCAGGTGATATGTTAATCGGAGAGACGTGAAACGGAAGATGCAAGACGCTGGATACCATTAAATGCTCAATCCGCCGCGGCGGATCAATGCTCAATAATCAATTGTTAAAGAAGAATACCGGATGTTGGTTAAAAAGAACACAGCCCTTTTTTCAATTAAATATTATGAATACGCCCAAAGTACAGGTACTGGATGCTTGATTCTGGATACTGGATTAAAAGAACACACCTTTGTCCGATTCTGAAAAAGTTTCAAAGTTTAATGAGAAATATTTTAATGTAATCAGTTAGATTATAAGAAGCTTGATTTTACGATAATATCAATATTTTTCTTAAATTAAGTTGTTATTTTATTTCAAAATAAAGACTTAAGTTTTTAAAATTTTAGATCACAATTTTTAAAATAAAAGGGCGATCTCAGATTATCACTGCATTTTAACTATTGTTAATTTTTTTGACTCCTGCAGATAAACGATTTTTTAGTGTGAATTTAATTTAAAGGAGAATACTTTGAATATTTTAGTTACCGGTGGTGCCGGTTATAAAGGCATAAAATTAACCACAAGACTTTTAAGTGAGGGTTTTGATGTAACAATACTTGATAATTTTATGTATGGTTACGAACCAATCCTGCACTTAGTTGAAAATAGGAAATTAACTATATTAAAACAGGATATCAGGAACCCTATTAGTGATTTACATAAGTACGATGCAATATTTCATCTTGCGGGTATAAGCGGTTTTCCAGCTTGCGCTGCAAACCCAAACTCGGCAGTTCTTATTAATGTAGAGGCGACCAAGCAATTAGTTAATTCAATAAGTAAAGATCAAATTTTTATTAATGCATCTACGACATCGATGTATGGTAAATCCGGCAAACCATGTAATGAAGACACCTTGATCGACCCGGTAAGCACTTATGCACAAACAAAATATGAAGCAGAGAAGATTGTCCAGGAAAAAGAAAATACAATAAGTCTTCGGTTTGCAACTGTCTTTGGATTAAGCCCAAGAATGCGTATGGATTTAATGGTTAATGATTTTACTTATAGAGACATTAAAGAGGGCGCGTTAGTATTGTTTGACAGCTTTGCAAAGAGGACATTTATTCATATTGACGATGCAGTTGACTGTTATTTATTTACATTAAAAAATTATGATAAGATGAAAGGCGGTGTTTATAATGCCGGCGGAGATCATCTGAATTACTCCAAAAAAGATATAGCTAATCTGATAAAACAAAAAATTGAATACACAATTGTTGATTCCGATATGAAAGACAAAGATCTTAGACATTTTACAGTAAATTATGAAAAAATTAGAACTATAGGCTATACACCAAAATTAACGGTTGAAGATGGTATTGACCATATGATAAAAGCATTTACTTTTTACGAATACTATTCACACTTTAAAACGATTTAACAAATGAACAAAACAAATAAATTGTTAGCGATAAACGGCGGTGAGCCGGTATCTAAAATAAAAGTACCTTTATACAAACCAACTATTGAGGCAGATGATATAGAGGCTGTTACCAATGCAGTTGCTTCTACTTTTGTTAGTGGTGACGGACCTGAATGCCGGGCTTTTGAAAGTGAACTAGCATCTTATCTCGGAGTAAAGCATGCATTCTTTACAATTAATTGCACTGCTGCACTAGATCTAGCGTTTATGATTAAGGACTTCCCTGCCGGGGGCGAAGTTATTGTACCAAATTTTACTTTCACATCAACAGCATTGGCTCCAATTTTAAATAACTTAATTGTAAAACTTGTTGATGTAGATCCTCTGTCCGAAATATTGATGTAAATAAAATTGAAGAAGCAATAACAAGTAAAACTGTGGCAATTTGTCCGATCGATTATGCAGGTTTTCCATGTGATATCGATGCAATAAATGAAATTGCAAAAAAATATAAACTATATGTTGTTCAGGATAGTGCACAATCTATAGGTGCCGTATATAAAGGAAATAAAACAGGAACGCTGGCTGACGTTACCTGTTTTAGCTTTCACGGGACAAAAAACCTTATAGTTGGTGAAGGCGGTGCCATTGTTACTGATGATGATGAACTTGCGAAACGAATTATCATAATGCGTGAAAAAGGCACAGACAAACACACGTATCTAACCGATCCGCTTAAAAAAGGATATTATGAATATGTTGACAAAGGTAACAGCTATGTTCAATCCAATATTCTTGGAGCAATGGGCAGAACTCAGTTAAAAAAACTTGATAGACTGAATAACAGAAGGAAAGAAATTGCAGCTAAATATTCAGAAGCTTTTAAAGATATTAAAGGATTTGATTTAAGACCTGAAGTTAAAAATATTGAAGGCAATTGGCATTTGTTTAACATACTTGTTGCAAAAGACGATAAATCGTTTTTGCTTGAAGCATTAGACGCTGAAGGAATTGGTGTTAATATCCATTATAATCCATTGCATATCAATTCTTATTACAACAGAATTTGTGAATTTGATCCAGATAAATTAAAAGGTTCTGTTGAATTCTTTAATCGACTTATTAGAATACCCATTTATCCAACATTGACTGATGAGCAGATTAATTTAGTTATTAAAGCAGTTATTAAATTATTTGGTTAAATAAATATGAAAAGAATTGTAAGTATGCAACCATATTATTTCAATGGTATGAATTCTTTGAGCAAATAAAAGCTTTGCTGATATATATGTTTTTATGATGATGTGCAATTTGTTAAAAGATCATTAATGAACAGAGTGGATATTAAAACGCCGGATGGTACAAAATGGTTAACTATCCCTCTCAAAAATTTCATAGAGATGAAAAATAATAATATCATATGCCATGAAGAAGGAAACTGGAGAAAATCATTTAAACCAATTAGAAATTAATTATAAAAATGCACCTTATTATAATGATATGATCGGCTTGTTGAGGGCATTTTATTTAATACTAGTTCAAGTTTACTAGATGTTACTTTAACGGCGATTAAAACAATTAGCAATTATCTTTCTTTTGATAATGAAAAGATCTTTTAAGTCTTCTGATCTTGGTATAAAACGGCATAAGTACGGAGAGAATAGTAAAGATTTCAAAAGAATTAGGGGCAGATATTTATATGACTGGATTGGGTGCTTTGAGATATTTGGAATTCGATCGATTTATTAATTCAGGAATAAGTGTGGAATTTATTAATTATTCAAAAACAAATTATCCCCAATTATATGGTGAATTTAATCCTTACGTGACAATACTAGATTTGATAGCTAACACAGGTAAGAATGCATTAAACTATATGAATTCAAAGCCAGTTGATTATAAAGAATTTATTAATTCAAAGATACAGCGAAAGAAAATTTAGCAAAATATAATATGGAAAATTAATTAAATGATCGAAGGAAATAAAATTCATTTAAGAGCATTGACAAAAAAGATTTTGATAAAACATTCAAATGGCATAATGATCTTGAATTGAAAAACTTGACTCTCTCCCACCCTTTTCCTGTTACAGATGTGCAGGAGGAAGAATGGTATAATAGTATTCTTAAAGACAGCTCTAACAAAAATGTTTACTTTGGGATAGAAGATAAATCGAACAATGAACTTGTTGGAATAATTTTTCTTTCTAAAGTTAATGTGATACACCAAACCTGCTGGCTGGGTGTATTTATTGGTGATGAAACTGCCAGAGGGAAGGGATTTGGTAAAGAAGCTGTTAATCTAATACCAATTATGCTTTTAATATTTTAAATCAGGAAGGTTTCTCAAGTTGTGAAAACAAATAAAATGCAATTACTGTTTATAAAAAACTTGGTTTTGTTCAGGAAGGCGAAATGAAAAAGCAGGTTTTCATTGAAGGAAAATACAGTGATTTAATTTTAATGTCATTAAAGAAAAATTGAGTTTTACTATGGATAACAAAAATAACTTTTCTAATAAAGATGTTGATTGGGGTAAACATTATGACTACTACGAAATAAATTTTAGAGAAAACTACAATACAATTTCCAAACCTCAGAATGACAGTCATTTTGAAATGATAAAATCTAATCTGAAATATTATTTAAATAAAAACCTGATATTTGCAGAAATCTGATTCGGCTCCGGCTTAACACTACGTTATGCCGCGAAATATTTTAGTAAGGTTTATGGTCTGGATATATCTCCAAAAAAATGTAGAGTACACTAATAAAGAATTGAAAGATGAAGGATATACTAATATTGATTGTATAACTTTGACATAATGAAATTGAATGAAAACTTTAAAAATAAGTTTGATGTAATTTCATTTGTACATGGATTGAACATTTTTCAGAAACCGATTACCCAATTCTGTTTGAAAACATTAAATACTATTTAACCGAAAATGGTGTCTTTACAGGCGCACTACCAAACGATCTTCAATTTAATTATAGGTTGTGCCCTAGACTGTAATAATGTCTTTGAAATTGACGGGCATCTTTCAAGACATACAATTGGATCTTTAAAATACTTTTTGAAAAAAAAATAATTTTCAGATCATTCATTTAGATGATTTTAATACCAAATATTTTTTAAGATATAGAGGTTTGGTCAGGACTTTATATTATTTGTTAA
Organism: Saprospiraceae bacterium; assembly: GCA_016717145.1. Classification (GTDB taxonomy): domain Bacteria; phylum Bacteroidota; class Bacteroidia; order Chitinophagales; family Saprospiraceae; genus OLB9. The sequence goes on from JADKGD010000055.1 coordinate 7,565, forward strand.
GAAATCGAGTTTTGAAAACAAGACTTAATCATCAGCTTGAATTTATTGTAAAACCCATTGGATAATTTGCTTTTATTTTTGTTTAATTGAAGAAAGTATTAATAATGTTTTAGCAATCAAATCCTGCTTATAAATAAAAAATGAAAATAATTAAATTACAGATTAAGAAGCGACTAGGGGTAAGAAATAGGGAAATCATAATTAAGGTAAGAAACGAATTATTATCATTCATAATTCATATTCTTGATTTCATGCTTTTACCAATAACCATTCTTTTACTTTTTTTTTCCGGTTAATGAGGGAAAGAAAATTCGAGAGTCTTCCATTTAGTAAAAGTGTGATGTTCAATATTGGTGTTTACCCAATAATCGACCACTATTATGAACCTATGTTTAACCCGAAGTACTTGTACAGATCTCTTAGATTAAAAAGGAACTTACCCGGGATTAACCTTAATGTCGAAAGCCAACTAAAACTCTTGAGTAAATTTAAATTTTCCGAGGAACTAATTGGTTTTCCTATTGAAAAATTGAATGATGAAATTGAATTTTGTTATAAAGATGGACCCTTCCCCCCTGCCGATGCTGAGTACCTTTATAATATGATTCGTGTATTCAAACCGGGTAAAATTATTGAAATTGGGAGCGGTCATTCTACACTCATGGCTAAAAATGCTATTAAAAAAAATATCATTGAAGATTCGGACTATACTTGTAAACATATTTGTATAGAGCCGTACGAAAGTGATTGGTTAAGAAAAATAAATGTTGAAATAGTAAAAGAACGAGTAGAGAAAATAGACATTTCATTTTTTGAAAAATTGGAAGCAAATGATATTTTATTTATTGATTCTTCACATATAATTAGACCACAAGGTGATGTGTTATTCGAATATTTGGAAATCCTCCCGATTTTGAAATCTGGTGTATTAGTTCACATTCATGACATATTTACACCAGAAGATTATCCTTGCAATTTTCTGGAATGAACAATACCTTTTAGAAGCATTTTTTATGTTGTAATAATGACTTCAGTATTATTGGAACAACAAATTACTTGCTACATTATGAATATGAAAAATTTATTAGCGTATGCCCTGTTACAAAATATCTTAAAGAAAATGGGGAAATTGTTGGTGCAGGATCAATATGGTTAAAGAAAAATTAAGAGAAGTGAGTGTTTAAACAATTAATCATTCATTACAATTGTGCCAATATGTAAATTATGCAATTAACAAGAGTAAGAAATTTAAAATTATTGATTCTGAACTTTTCATTTAGAAGTAGTGGTGATTTATTAATCAGGTTCCTTGGATTGATAACTTTTCCGATAATAATTAGAGCTTTAGGACCTGAGGGTTATGGGACTTTCACATTAATCACAGTTATTATGCAATTCACTTTAATTCCAGTTGCACTATTAGGTCTTCGGCCTTATGGAGTAAGGGAGATTGCAGAAAGAAAAGAAAAAGAAACCAACATTGTAAGTAATATAATATCCGCTCAATTATTATTATTATTATTACAATTCCTATAAGTTTAAGTGTAGTTCTATATTTTTTTAATTCTCAATTATTTTTCTTAAATCTATAGTTATTGGCTATATCATTGTAATTGCTTATGTTTTAATATAGATTTCTTTTTATTGCAAAAAGAACTTAATAATACCTACAATTAGTAATTTAATTGGACAATTAATTTTTATAGGAGGTGTAATATTATTTGTTAAAGATCCAGAGAACCTTCCATTACTTATTTTATTATCGGGTCTCGCTCCTTTATTATCAGCCCTTATCCAAATTATAAAGTATTTAGGGGCAAACAATAAAATATTTATTAGATTTTCAATTAAGGACGTAATATTACTATTTAAGAAAACTTATAAATTAGGTATTTCTACAAATCTTGAAGTATTCTATCCTTCTATACCGATAATACTTTTACCCATTCTTTTAAATAATTACTACTTAGGAATATATTCTGCTGGTTATAAAGTGTTTTCAATTATGGCAATATTTTATGTCACCTTTTTTTATGCTTTAGCGCCTTATTTTGTTCAATTAAAAGAGTTTAATAGTACCAGGAGAGTTAAATATATTTTTTATTGTTTAGTGTAGTATTGTTTGGCGGAATATTAATTGGTTTAATTCTTTTTTTTCTTTGGTGATCCGTTCTTAAGCTTATTGTTTGGAAAATCTTTTGGTGAATCTGTTCAAGTATTTAATCTTATATCATTAACACTGATACCTTTCTGGCCTGTCTTTATGCTTCTTGGTAATATTTTTATTTATTTCAGTGTAGAAAAATATTATTTATTAAGTGTGTTAGTGGCCACTATAACAGTAGCGGTATCTGCACCATTTTTAATAATTGAATATGGAGTACTAGGCGCTGTTTATTCAATGTCCTTTTCTCTTTTTGCTGGAATAATTACTGCGGGCTATTTTTTATTAAAAATAGAACCTGAAATATTGATTAGTACTAGACAGTTATTGTTAAAACAAGAAAAATTGAAAGAGTGAACAACTTTAACTCTATTGAATGGACCTTAATTATTAGAGTAATATGGAATAAAAAATGAAAATTGTTTTATTAATACCAGATTCTTATTCGCTAAAAAATACTTTAGTTAATGCAATTATAAAGCTTGGACATCAGGCGATTGTAGTAAATTATTGGGAATTTTTTTCTGAATTGAACAATAAGATTTTTAATAAAACAATTGGCTTACCAATGCGTTTAAAAGCATCATTTTAATTACTACATGAATAAAATTAATCAAGAATATTTGAAGATAATATACAATATGAAACCTGATTTAGTTTTAGTTTATAATGACCAGTATTTAGATTTAAAAGTTGCCAAAGAAATTAAGAAAATATCGAAATTAGTATTTTATTTAGGAGATAACCCATATTACCTTCAAAACCGGCCACAATTTATGACACCGGTTTTTTACGAAGCAGATTATTTTTTCACCGGATAGCTATTGGATGGAATATTTAATAAAAACCGGTTTTAAGAATGTAGAACTGTTATTACCGGGTTATGATAAGAATGTAAATTATTTAAAAACTCCCAGTCAAATTGAGGCAAACAAATATAGTAGTGATCTGGTTGCAGTTTCTTCAATGTATTCACCAACTGTTGATCCGTGGGGATATAAAAGAGCTAAATTCTACAATTTATTTACAGAATTTAATATGACCATTTATGGACACAGAGGCTGGGAAAGATGGTTCAGTTATTTCCCGGATTTAAAAGATAAAGTCATTTTCCCTAATGAATAGTTATCATTCGAAGTGGTAAACACTATATTAAATTGCGGGAAGATATATCCTATTGAAAATAACGTTGGATTAATTAATGGAGTACATCTTAGGGTTTTTGAGGCAATTGGTTCAGGTATTTTACCTTTGCCGGAATATCAAAAAGACTATAACATTGTATTCAATAAAGTAAGTTTGCCTTCTATACCCTCTTATGATAAAGCTGCTGAAATTGTAAGTTATTTTCTGAATCATGATGCAGAAAGGGAGAGCTTAATAAAGGAGTTAAAAGAGTTTGTAGATGAATATATAACGCCTGATATAGCAGTAAAGAAAATTCTTTCTATTTTATAGTTTATAATTAAATTGTTTTATAAAAGTACAGGCTAGGTAGATTTAATTATATAATGTAATTGCTATTTTATTTAAAATGTGAATCGTTCATAGAATTGAATTTCTTTTTTATCTGTTTTTACTTTTAACAGGTATAGTTTAATATAAATGATGTGTGGTAATGGAATTAATTAGTGTCCTACTTTTTCTAATAGGTCTTTGGGCATTTTTCAGCAAGTATAAATACTTGACGTTAATTGTTATTGCATTACTTTCATCAAATTATCTGCAGCTTTCTGACCCTAACTTTTTATTAGGAAGTATCTCATTACAACATGGCGATCTAGCACTTCTACTTATTTTTGCAACTTTACCCTTTAGAAAAAACAACAATGATAATGAATTAAATGACATAAGAAAGATATTGTTTGTTTTCCTTATATTTTTAGCGGTAGCAATGGCTTATGATTTTTTTACTTACGGAACAACGGTGATGCAGATATTTCGGACGACACGCAAAACCGGTTATTTAGCTTTTTTCTTTTTAATCAATTCATTTAGTTTACGTGACTACCAAAAATTTATATATTTTTTTATTCTTTTAACTCTTTTTCATTCCATCCTATACATTTCCCAATATTTATTTAACTATTCATTTAGCGATACAGAAGCTGTTGACACTGAGTTTGGAGCAGCAAGATATAGAAACATTCCATATTACATTATTCCGTTTTTTGTTATTATCCTATTTACAATTTCGAAGCCAAGAATAAAATATGCCCTATCCATTGTGTTGTTTATTGTAATTTTACTTGCTCAGAGCAGAGGTGCAATAATAGCTACAATAATCGTTTTAATATTGTTCTTTGTTTTTCAGTACAGGATAAAATTAAGAACAATAGGTTATGTTTTTTCGTTTTTTATTATTAGTTATTTCTTAGTCCCATATTTTTTCCGATTATTGGTATTCGTTTTAGTCACTTTTTAGTGAATTCGATATGGTCGGAAGATTTGATTTTAACGACTTAAATTTCTTCTACCATCAAGGATCATTTACTTTCCGACTTGGATTAACTTATGAACGCTTAATGTATGTACTTGATGATACAACAAGGATAATTTTGGGAGTTGGATTTATACCGGATTTTGATATTCTTAAACCAATTTTTATACTTGGAACAATATCACATACTCTGCCCGCGGGATATGAACAATTTAATTCAGCCGATGTACTTTTTCCAAATCTGATAACAAGATATGGCATAGTTGGCAGTTTAATATTTTTATATTTTATAATTCAATTATTTATTTACAGTTATAAAAATAAAGGTTTGATTTGGGGAAAAATTCTTTTTACGTATTTATTTGCATTATCCATAATCTCTCTAAACAGTGAGACATTTTATAACGGACAAATTTTTATAATGATTTTTATAATGATTGACATGGTAACAAAATCTAAGTTGATGAGTCAGATTCAAAAATGAAAATCGCACATATTATATATGCATTCCCTACAGGCGGTAAAGAAACGATGCTGGTAGATATCATTAATGAGCAGGTTAAATATGCGGATATTAGTATTCTTGTTTTAATACTTGTATGATAAAAATCTTATATCTAAAATATCAAAAAAAGTTTCAGTCCATTTGATAAAAAGAAACATCGGCAGTAGAAATCCCATCCCCATAATTAATTTGAACTATATTCTAACAAAGTATCAACCAAATGTGATTCATTGTCATAATTATAGCATTGCTTCACTAATACTATCTTATATTAATGCAAAAAAAATTTTAACAGTTCACGCGATGAATCTTAGCACTAAATTTCATTCAAAATATGATCGCTTATTTGCGATATCGGAAGCCGTACAAAAGACATTGCACGCAATAGTTTTTATTCAAAAGTTATTTATAATGGTTAAAGTAGACGATATACTTTTAAAGAATAATAATAATTCAACAACTTTTAAGATTGTTCAGGTTGGCAGGCTTGAGCACGAAATTAAAGGACAACATATTTTGATTAATGCATTAAATATCCTGATAAATAAATACAGTGTTCGGAATATTCATTTAGATTTTATCGGCGAGGGATCCTCTTTGAAATACTTAATGAAATTAACTGACAAACTGAGTGTCACAAAATATGTATCATTTTTAGGATTATGTGACAGAGAATATATATATACACATCTAAGAGATTATAACGTACTCGTTCAACCATCTTTATTTGAAGGCTTTGGATTAACCGTAGTAGAAGCATTGGCGGCGGGAATAGAAGTATTGGTTTCGGATGTTGATGGACCACTTGAAATAATAGAAAAAACAGGTTACGGTTATATATTTAAAAGTGGAAATGCAGAGGATTGTGGATCAAAAAAAAATGACTGACAGTTTGCAGCATCGTGGACCGGATGGTGAAGGCTTTTATATAAATCAGAATATAGGTTTGGGACATAGGCGCCTATCTATTATTGATTTGGATACCGGCGATCAGCCCATTTATAACGAGGATAAAACCATTGCGATAGTTTTTAACGGAGAAATCTATAATTATATAGAATTAAGAAATGAACTGAAAACGATGGGACATCAATTCAGAACATCATCTGATACTGAAGTGATTGTGCATGCTTATGAACAATGGGGCGTAAAATGTTTACAAAAATTTAATGGGTGCTGGGCTTTTGCATTATGGGATGAAAATATAAACCAATTATTTATAGCAAGAGACCGTTTAGGTGAAAAACCATTATTCTTTACACAATGGGATAATACCCTAATATTCGGGTCTGAACTTAAATCTCTTTTTGCTTTTGGCGTTCCTTCGAAAATCAGAACCGAATTGATTCAACTTTATTTGTCACTTTCATATATCCCTGCACCATTAACATTTTTTCAGAATATTCAAAAATTGGAGGCTGGTCATTATTTAATAGTGAGCGGAAGTAATATTCTTAAAAATAAATACTGGGATTTACCTGCAATAGATGAAAGCAGTATGCTTTCAGATAAAAATAAAATTTATGATGAATTTCAAAATTTATTTAGTGATTCCATTAAACTACGGATGCGTGCTGATGTACCATTTGGAGCTTTTTTGAGCGGCGGTCTCGATTCCTCAAGTATTGTGGCGATTATGTCCGAAACAAGTAACCATCCTGTTGAAACATTTACAGTTGGATTTGATGACAAGGAATTTAATGAACGAGATTTAGCAAGGCAGGTAGCCGAAAAGTTTAAGACATCTCATCATGAAGCTACTTTTAATTCATCAGTATTTAGTAAAGCGTTAAAAGAAGTTGTCAATCATTTTGATGAACCCTTTGGCGATTTCAGCACAATACCAACGAGCTTTGTTTGTGAGTACGCTCGTAAATATGTTAAAATGGTATTAACAGGTGATGGGGGCGATGAAGCGTTATCAGGCTATCCTACATACGAGCTAATTAATTTTGGCCAATATTACACCAGTATTCCAAATATAATAAGGAAAATAGTACCAGCTGGAGTAAATAATATTTCAAAATTTTCAAGAGGTAAGCCGCGGTATTTTTTAAACAGAACTTACAAAGTTCTATCTGCGTTTGAATTAGATTTTGAAAACGGCTACTTCAAAAAGCTTCGTGGATTCCCGAGTCTAACAAATCAAATCTTTTCTTTTCGATGATAATCAATATCAAACTAGTGAATTTTTGTCTGAATTTTTTAAGACGTGCAGCTATAGAGATGATTTTTATAAATTGATGCATTTCCATTTGAAGATTTCACTCCCGAATGATATGCTTGCAAAAGTTGACCGGATTTCCATGGCACATTCCCTGGAAGCAAGGGTTCCCTTCCTTGATCATCGTTTAGTTGAATTTCTTGTAAAAGTTGATAAAAAAGTAAAATTGCAAGGATTCGAAACAAAATCTATATTGCGAAAAACATTGGGAAAAAAACTTCCGGGCGATTTATTAAAAGCCGGCAAAAAAGGATTCAGCATTCCAATAAGAGAGTGGTTTAAGGAACACACATTTGATAATTATATTAATAAACTTTCACGCCTGGAAGAAGTCGGATTAAATAGTAAAATTATCAAAGATATTTGTGAAAAAAATAAAAATAGAGAGCAAGATTCAGGTTACTTTATATGGATGCTTTTTGTATTAGATAAAGTAATATTTGAACAAGAGTCAAGATTTTAATATTTACAAAATTAAAGTAAAAAAATAAAATGGTTAAAATTTTAGTTACCGGTATAGCTGGTTTTATTGGATCTAATCTTGGTGAACATTTAATTAAAGGTGATGTTAAACTAATTGGAATCGATAATTTTGATCCCTTTTATGATCGACAGGTTAAAGTAAATAATCTAAACATCCTTAATCAATCTTCAAATTTTATTTTTTTTGAAGGTGATATCTGTAACGCATCGTTTTTAAATACAATTTTAAACAATGAAAAGCCGGATTTAGTTATACATCTAGCAGCAAAAGCCGGTGTCCGTCCATCAATTCTCAATCCATCTGAATATTATAATACAAACGTTATTGGAACATTAAATCTGCTCGAAGCAATGAAAACTGCTGGCTGCAAAAAAATGATATTTGGATCATCTTCTTCTATTTATGGAAATAATAAAAAGGTTCCATTCTCAGAGGAAGACAATGTTGACAATCCAATTTCACCATATGCAGCAACTAAAAAAGCAGGTGAGTTATTATGCCACACTTATCATCATTTGTATAACTTTGATATAAACTGTTTAAGATTTTTCACTGTTTAT
>JADKGD010000056.1 GCA_016717145.1 Saprospiraceae bacterium
AATGGAACCACTGAGGGCTTAAAACTTGCGGCTAATGTTGCCGCCATGTTATTAGTTTTTATTGCCTTTATTGCCATGATTAATTTTGGACTTGGTTGGATTGGTGACCTAAATTTGCAGAAAATTACCTTAGGTTGGTCCGATAATGACGCTACATTAAATAATGGCATAGCCTATTATACACAATACTCCAAACTTTCTATTGAAACGCTGTTGGGCTTATTTTTTGCACCACTTATGTGGTTGATTGGCGTGGCCAAAGAAGATATTATGACTATGGGACAATTGCTTGGTATAAAGCTTGCTGCCAGCGAATTTGTAGCGTATACGCAATTGGCAGAATTAAAAAACCCGGCCAATGCAATTCATCTGCATAATCAAAAATCAATCATTATGGCCACTTATATGTTGTGTGGATTTGCCAATTTTGCCAGTATAGGCATACAGATAGGAGGCATCGGATCACTTGCTCCCGGGCAACGAAAAACGCTGTCAGGATTTGGCTTAAAAGCGTTTTTTGGGTGGATCCATCGCTTCTTTGTTTTCGGCAACAATCGTAGGTGCATTGATGTGATCTTAATTTAAAGATTAAGGGTCAATAGCTATCATTCAAAGCAAAAACAGGCTTTCTGTTCATCCATTTCCCATCTGTAAAATCAGGGAAAGATTGTGGTTCGCCTCCTTGAGCGATGGATTGTTCTGACAAACACGTAATGACCGCCCAACTTGCATGATCATATACATCCAGCGGCATTGGTTCATTGCGTTTGTAAGCCTCCAGAAATGCATTCATAACAAACCAGTCCATGCCTCCATGTCCTGCACCTGAAGCATCATTTTCATACTTTTGCCATAGTGGATGGTCGTACTCTTTAAGGTATGGTTCGGCCAATTCCCATTTATGTGCTGGGCTTTTGCTTTCGATGTACAATGATTTATTGACATCCATCCATAAACCTTTGGTGCCCTGAACCCGAAATCCCAGTGAATATGGTCTCGGGAGATTGGTGTCGTGAGTGAGTGTAATACTTTCTCCATTGGCTGTTTTTATATTGGTAGTCACTACATCGCCGAGTTTGAAATTAATTGCAGCATTAGGGTGATCTTTGCCACCTTTCGGGTGATCCATGATGTGATTATGAAGTCCGCGCGCCTTGGAAGACATCGAAGTCAGATATTCAAATCGATTGCCTCGATTATTATTAATATAACTTCCCACAGGACCAATACCATGCGTCGGATAAAGCTCACCATTGCGATATACCGAGTGGTTGGTCCGCCATTTAGCTTCGCTATAACCATTGTCACCAAACTCCACGCCACCACCATAATAATTTACACCATCATTAAATTTTACTTCTCTGAGATCATGCTGGTAGCCACCTTCCAGATGGATCATCTCCCCAAAAACATCTTTACGCACCATATTGAGTACTGCCATCACATCACGACGATAACAAACATTCTCCATGATCATAAACGGTGTTTTTGTGGTTTCATACGTGCGCACCATTTGCCAGCATTCGTCTAAGCTCATAGCACCTGCAACTTCACAAGCTACCGCTTTCCCGGCCTTCATGGCATCTAATGACATAGGCGTATGCCATTCCCATGGTGTACATATAAATACGGCATCAACGTCTTTCTGATCCAAAAGTTTTTTGTAACTTTGATCATTATCTGTATAGATTGCCGGCATTGTTTGACCCGCGTTCGTGACACTTTTAACCGCCCTTGAGGCAGCTGATTTATCTATATCACAAATGGCAGTAACTACAATATCATGGCGTAATAAAGCCAACTCCAGGGTACCACTACCACGTGCACCCACACCGATGAAGGCTATCCTGACCTTGTCAGAAAGTATCGTTGGAAGTCCAATGGAAAATCCTTGGGTGGCAATACCAAGGGCTGTAAAAGTTGCCGTATCTTTAATGAAAGTCCGTCTTTGCATGAAGTGTTGATTTTGCAACAACAAATATATATATACTAGAAGTATTTATATCATCGTTTTACAGAAATGATAAAAACAATGTACACATAAACAATAGAAATTATCTGCCATTTTAGATGTGCCTCATAAAGCATTAAACCAGATCTTATGAAACATATGTACACCTTTATATTTTTCGTATATGTATCCCAAACTAGTTTTAGTCAGCTAGCCATTTCATCTCAAAGTACACTCATACCTACGGAATTAAATCCAGGATTGACAGGTTCGGCTTGTGGTCTTCGTGTAATCACACACTTTCAAAATATCAGATATAGAAGTAACGCATCCACATTCATAAATTATGGTGCCTCAATAGACATGCCTATTTAGTTTAAAGAATGGGGATAAGATTGGGCTTGGGTATCATTATATAGACAATGTTTGTGGAAAATCTTCCCATTATTATCGAGGTCATACGATAAATGTGGCTTATCATAAAAGTGTCACGTTTGTAAAAGGTAAGCCAGCTTTTGTCTCCCTTGGTATCTCATATGGCCTATTAACCGATTCTTTAGAATATGTAGGATTCAAATGGCCATCTCAAATGCAAGTAAAATATTTTGATCCTAGTATTGATCATGAATATATCATTACTGGAAGTAATAAATATAAAAATTTAAATGTAGGTTTGGCATTTAAAGGAAATATTACATCTTCCATCTTAATGAATATGGGAATATCAATGTATCATTCCAATTCCCCTAATATTTCTTTTCCTGATAATTATTATAAAATATATCTCAAACCAAGAATGACTGCATATACCAAATTAGATGTAATGATTAACTCCAAATGGAGCATAAATCCATCATTATATTATACAAAACAGGGAGTGCGTTATTTCTATATGATTGGTTCTGATGTCACTTACCATATAAATCCGGATAACGCTATTTCGTTAGGCGGTGGTTATGGCAAAAATACCGAACCATATGTAAATTTAGGCGCAAACATTAAAAGGCTAACTATTGGATTAAATTATGGATTCACTAAACCATTTTACAGATATAAACTGGAATGTATAGTAGGATATCTCATTACTAAAAATAAATGTCCTTAATTATCAGTTGTCAAAACGTCATACCTGATGTGATACTTATACCATAAATCGTCGGTATATCAAGCGATTTTTCAGGAATGATAAACGTATTTGCAAACTTGGTAACCGACCATTTTGCGCCTATAAAAAACCGATCTGACATTTGATATTGGGCTGAAACTTCTCCAATCAAACCAATACCTAAAGTATTTTTGAAGATGCCTGAAGTATGATCGATGATTACCAAATTTCCCTGATATTCATTTTTACCTTGTGCCCTGGTTATTAAGGAAATCAAACCTCCTAAACCAGCTTTGACTGTCCAATTACCCATCCTGGATTGAGCTCCAATTACGATAGGAATGCTGACATTAAAAATGCTATTCCTTTTTTTCGCATGTCTGTTTTGGTTCGTATAAACTGTCGTATCACCATAAATATTTGACGAGCTATTGCTCAATAAATCAAAACGTATTTGGGTCACCACATTGGTTTTTTCCACAAGTACTTCTTTTACTCCTGCATATTCATATACACTGTACAATCCTAAACATTCCAGCCCTATAGAGGTATAGATATGTTTACGCAATGAGATATCAGTTCTGATTCCGAAATTAATAGAAGTCAATGATTTTTCTGATGCATTAAACATAAGTTCCGCCCCGGAAAGTTGATGACTTATTTTATCAAGATTCCAATGGCTCAAACCTCCGGAAGCATAAATTTCTGTATAACCAAAATATTTATTTTTAGATGATAAAATAGTGGCTGGTTTAGCAAAATTTAATTCATATGTTGGCCACGTATTTTGTGTTGATATCAGTTTTGAATATTTTAAGGCAGGCAAAAATGAAATATTTTGCGCAAGTAAAATTGGCATATCATCCAAACCTGTATTCGGGATTGTAGTCATTATTTCTGAGCCTCTATTTATAATCTGTTGCCCGTTGCCGACACCATCCGGCAAAATCATATTCCCTTTTGAACTAACATTATTTCCTTCCATTTTTGAAGCCGCTTCAGCATTAATGGATTGTTCAGGTATTTGAGAAGGCGTTTTTGACTTAACTTCCTGGGTCGTTTGGATCTTGTTTAATCCTGATGATACACCCTTTTTATTAGAAGAAGTGACAGCAGAATTTGTTATGTCACCATCGTTTATTGATGATTGAACTGAAGTTTTTTGAATATCAACATTGTTATCACCTGACATTTTGGAGATGTCTTTGTTGATAGGATTGTTAGTACGGATATTTGGTTCAGACGCTGAAGTTGTTGGTTTTGCTGTTGTGGTTTCAGAAGCAATGGTTTGCCCATTTTGAGCTGTTGTGTTTGGTTTAGACAAAACCTTTAAGTTAGTATTAAAAACATTTGATTGCATGGTGAAATAAGCGATACCCAAGCCTAAAATTAAACATAGTGGAAGCCAAAATAAAAATCGTCTTCTTTTTTTATCTTTTTTGACCGCCAATTTTTTCATAATGTCAGACTCCATATTTTCCCAGGACAGTCCTTCAGGAAGTGGTCGCTGACTACGTAACTTGTCATTCAATTTATTATAATAAGCCATAATTTATCAAATTTGATTCTTCAAAAATGTTCTTTTTTATCCATTTTATTGCCCTGAATAATTGGGAGCGGGAAGTTTCGGGCGTGATGCCCAAAAGTTCTCCTATTTCTTTGTGTGAATACTCTTCTATGACTGAAAGTAAAAATATTGTTTTATATCCTTCCGGCATGGCAGCAAGCATGGTGTGTAAATCTTTTTCTGAAAAATTTTCAAGTTGACTTACCGTTTCAGTCTCCACATCATCGACCAGTTCCAGAGAGTGAGAGATGATAAGTTTATTGTTTTTTCGCAAAACCGAAATGGATTGATTGACGGCAATCCTACTGATCCATGCTTTAAAACTTCCTTTATTTTCGTCAAATCTGTCCATGCTTAAAAAAATCTGAACAAAAATCTCTTGTAAGACATCTTTGCGATCATCATCTGTGTTAAAATAGTTTTTGACAATGGCAAAAATATAAGGTGCACACGATGTATACATCAAACGATAGCCATCCCGATCCCCGGATCTACATAATGTTATGATATGATCGTCAACCACTAACTGTACCGCTTTTGACTATTATACAAATTTATTTTATATTGTCCTGACATCAGCAATTATCCAATACTGTTATTATATCCTCAACGTTATTTAATTCTATTTCTGTGTTGGTAAGCCTAAGTCTTATTCTAACCGGATAAATGATGGAATATCTAAAAAAGTCTGGAATACCAGTAAAATTTAATAGTTCTATTTCTGATTGGAAAATAAAGGTGGCCCCACTTGTACTATCTATCACTGAAAACGGATATATAATGGTGTAACAAGAAACAGAATCGCCACCTAAGCCACCTTGTAACAAATATAATAGATCAACAGTCAATGGAGGTTCGGAACAGGCATCAATCAACTGATTTAATTCGGTGTCACTTCCAACTGTTATGATTTGATTTTGATCCAAAAGTGTGATCGGAAATTGATAATCTTCCAATCTTCCCTGTAATAATATATCCCCATATTCTGTCTCATTCTGAACCACAACAATACTATCCGAATTTGATATTTTAACATTAATGGGAAACTTAATTTCATAACATGCTATGTACGAAAAATTACTCGTCCAAATGATAGTATCACCGGGCAAACTATTGCACGAAGCGAGTTGATTATACAATTCTCCACTATTTAGTATGTTGTATCCTGTACCGGCCACATCACGCAAAATCAAAGGAAATCTGAAATAACATAGTGTTGTATCCAGTAAGAGTATAAAATCTCTTTCATTCATAACATTGACTAGTGTATTGTCTTCTGTGCTTATTGTAATCGGATATTCAAGTTTAAAACATGAATTATCAAAATTTATTAGCCATGCATTACCCGTGTGAGGAATACAATTGGCTACTGCTGAACCAAAATCAAATAGATTGTCAGCAATGATGATGTCTCCAAGTTCATTAACTAAGGTCAACGGATATACAAAGTCAATAATGTTAATATTTGACGTATCCTGCAAAAAATTGTTAAATGAAAATTCATCGACCATTAAGTACTTTCTACCTTTATCGTCTATTAATTCAAAGGGAAGCTGGATGGTCATACATTCCACATTTATTCCGGTAAGTGAAGCGGACATTGAAGCTTTTTCAAATATATTATTGACATAAACCATTTCCGGGTTGACGACTACCGGATCGGTATTTGTGGTATCGAATTCATCTACTGAACAAGAAAATATTGTCAATAAAAGAATCCAGATTATTAATTTTAAGCCATTCATTTTTAAGAATTCTAATGTATTAATTAACTTCCTTTTTTATATTATTAGCAAAAATGAATATTTTCGTTGCATGAAAACCAATTTAAGGTCATTATTTTACTTTTATTACTTTTGCATAAAAATTTTCAGATATTTATATAAACCTATATGCTTGATTTACAAATAATTAAAAAATTATTTAACTGTCAAAAAAAAAATATTTTATCTTCGTGCAACGAAAAGCCATGATTATATCTAATACTTAAACGATAACAATTTTAAAACTTTAATCATATAGATCATGAAATTCAAGTATTTACTTTTTGTCCTATTCTTTGGATCTGGTTTTGTCGCTCAGGCACAAGTCTTTCCATGTGATTGTGAGGTTACGGATACGACGTCTTTTGTTTGCGCACAAGACTCCTTAGGTAATATTTTCCATTTACCCAATCTATGTTTTGTGGAATGTCTGGGTCTAACGCCGGCGAATATTCCTTGTGATGATGCTCCTGACCCTTGGGGAGGTTGTGTATGTCCTCAAATTTATGATCCCGTTTGTGCCCTGGATTCTTTAGGAAACTATTTTGAGTTACCAAATGCTTGTTATGCTGAGTGTCTTGGATTTTCTATAGTTACGGATAGTACACTTTGTAATATAGTCAATCCGTGGGATTGTGATTGTCCAATACTGACAGATAGTACATACGTTTGTGCACAGGATTCACTCGGCAACATTTACCCGGTTCCAAGTGCTTGTTGGGCAGTATGCTGGGGAATGACTGTAGTGGATAGCACTGAATGTGACAATAACCCTTGGGACGAATGTAACTGTCCTACAGATTATAATCCTGTATGTGTTCAGGATTCTTTGGGCAATATATTTTCTATGTCCAATGCGTGTTATGCGGAATGTTATGGTTTTACAATTGTTGATAGTACTGATTGCGGCATCATAAATCCGGTTTGTGAATGTGCCTATTCAGAGTTTGATACATTCATATGTGCCACTGACTCTTTAGGCAATATCTTTCAGGTCCCTAATGCTTGTTTTGCGGCTTGCTGGGGATATACCGTCGTGGATAGTACGGATTGTGGATACGTAGATCCATGGTCTGATTGCGAATGCGATGTCAACGAAAACGAACCATTTGTTTGTGCGCAAGATTCACTTGGCCATGCTTGTTACGTACCCAATGCTTGTTACGCGGCTTGTCTTGGTCTTACCATAGTAAGTGATTCCAGCTGTAATTATGTTGAGATAGACCCAGAGATTGACAGTCTGACATTAACATGTTTGCAAAATATTGACTTGCCTGAATCAGGCTTATTCCAGGAATTTTTGTTGGCCATTAGTCAGTCATGCAATCTAGTACTTCCTGCCTGTATTGTCAATGCCCCAATATTTGCAAGCGACTCATTATTTTTTGATTATATCATGACAAATTGCGACGGAAATTTCGGATTCAATGGCAATAATGATGGATCCAATATTATGAATATGTACAACTTTGCCAATGCTGCATTAAGCTCAAGTAAAGATATTACGATCAACAAAGGTTTTGACATTAAAGTAACAGAAAACCCTGTAACCAATTTGCTGAGATATCAAATCAATACGGTCAAAGACGCCAACATTACTGCTAAAATTGTAAACATCAACGGACAAACAATACATGCTGAAAATCTAAAAATTAATGCCGGCAATAATGAGTTTAACACCAATATCAGTGGCATGAAGTCAGGTATTTACCTACTAAATATTACTGGTGCCAATATCAATAAAACAGTAAAACTGGTCATAGCTGAATAAGCAAACAAACAAGTTTTTGTGGGTTGAATATATTAAGAGCAAAGGGGCAAATGTTCCTTTGCTCTTTTAATTATGCTTTGCTAAGCGAAGCGAATTGAACTAAGCGAAGCGAATTGCACTAATTGAACCTTTACAATTGTCCTTCGGACATAACTGAACGATGCGAAGCAATTTTGACAAAGATTTGTCAAAATACTGAAGGCACTGCGACCAACCGGATCGCAGCAACAACCGAATCAAATTGAACTAAACGTAGCGTATTGAAATAAGGAAGAATTGAACTAAGCAAAGCGTATTGAGTTAAGCGAAGCGAATTGAACTAAGCAAAGCGAATTGAACTAAGGATTGAACTAATTGAACTAATTGAACTATATTGGCCTATATTGAATTAATAAAACAAATCACTTGATCTATGAATTTCTATACGTCGCTGGCACATATATATCATGACATGTATCAGGACCTGTTTGATTATGATGCAGAATTCATTTTTTATGATGAATGGCTAACAAAATTTGAAGCGCGTCATATTATTGAATTTGGCTGTGGCACCGGTAATTTGGCAAAAAGATTTGTTGCTGCATCATATAAATATTTGGGAGTGGATCTCAACCAGGAAATGCTGGAAATCGCAAAAAAAACTATTGAAGCTACCTATTTTCAGCAAGGAAATGTAATCAATTTTCGTAATGAAAAGTCGTTTGATGCTGCCCTTATTACTGGTCGGACTATTTCATATTTAGTGAATGATGATGAAGTATCTGATGCATTGATTAATATACATAAAATATTAAAAAAAGATGGATTATTGATATTTGATCTGATAGATGCACAACCATTATTTGATACATTTGACACATCTACCAAAGAACTTTTTACAGGTAAATATAAACGTATTTCGAGATCAATTCCCCGTTCTGACAAGCGATGGACCTGGGATTGGGAATCAACATATTATGAAATAAATGACCAGGTTGAGTCAACATGTATTGGAAATGACACAGCAACATTAAGGGCTTTTGGGGACGAAGAAATATCGGAATTTTTAAAAAATGTTGGTTACGACATCTTACACAAGATACCAAAAACCAGTTATACCTGGCAAGGTTATTTTCTAGTCTGCCAAAAAACATCAGGATAACACAATACATTTGTACACGATAATAGAAAATCCAAATACATGATACTGATCTCATGACTCAATAAAATAGAGAGTTATTTTTTCGCCATTTGTACTTAAGTCAATTTTCATAAAATTCGTCATTCGTATTTCGTCATTAATTCCGTTCGCTCTGCGGTCTTCACTTCGCTCAGCTCACAGGTCGAAAGGCTCTTTGTCTGAACTGTGATTTATTTGATTTTTGTGATTTTTATGATTTCCAATTTTCATTATTTTTTCGTAATTTTTGATTCAAAATTCGTCGCTCGTTCTTCGAAATTCATTGCTCAATTCTTAATTCTTCATTCTTAATTCGTCAATTGTCATTTGTACTTTAAATAAAAAGCGCTCTTTTACTTACTAAACTTCCCTTTCTTTTTTCCATACCGTTTATTGCCTTCGGGTGTAAGTTCGATCAGAATTTGTTTAAGATCCATGGTTTTGGATGCTGTGAGGTCTGTAATCTCTTTATAGTCATCCTTTTCCAGTGACTGCACCGTAACTTTTTTACCAATATATTCTTCCACAGCTGTAAGCAGCCCAATTTCATCCTTATCACAAAAGGAATACGCAAATCCTTTTTTGTTACCTCTACCTGTTCGCCCTACCCTATGTACATAAGCTTCAGGATGATCGGGCAGATCATAATTAACCACAAAATCCACATCAGGTATATCGATGCCTCTGGCACTGACATCGGTAGCAATCAGCATTTTGTACTCGCCGCTCCTGAACGCATTTAGCGTAGTCAATCTGTCTTCCTGTTCTTTGCCACCATGCATAAAGATGGATCGGATGCCTACCCTTTCCATTGCTTTCTGGACCCGTTCACATCTGACTTTTGTGCGTACAAAGACCAAAATTTTACTATCCGGATTTTCATTGACCATTCGCTCGAGAAAATATCGTTTATCATCCATATCTACAAATATCACCGAATGGTTTACATTTTTGGACACAGGATCTTTAGGTGATACCTGAATACGAATGGGATTGGGTGTCAGTTTGTAAGCCAGTTCCTTGATCTCATCGTCTATAGTTGCTGAAAAAAACAAGGTTTGCCGTTGTCGTGGTAGAAAACGGATCAGGTCTTTAATGTCTTTTACAAATCCGCGTTCCAGCATATGATCTGCTTCGTCGAGTACAAGGAGCTCTACCCTGTTTAATTTTATAAAGCCCTGACTGACCAGGTCAAACATTCGTCCTGGTGTTGTGATCAAAACATCAATACCTTTTTCCAGTTTTGCAATTTGGGGACCTTGTTCTACGCCGCCAAAGACCGAAAATGTATTTACCCGCGTATTTTTTGCCAAGGTCAAAAAAACCTGGTTGATCTGGATAGCCAGTTCTCGGGTCGGAACCATGACCACACACTTGATGCCATCTTCACGTTTGGTATTGAGTTTACTATGCAGAATATGGATAATCGGTATGGCAAAGGCTGCTGTTTTACCCGTCCCTGTCTGTGCAATGGCGAGTAAATCCTCACCTCGCAGGATGCTGGGAATACATTTATACTGAATGTCGGTTGGTTTTTTAAAACCCAGCTTCTCCAGATTAGTTTTGATTTCGTCTACAAAATGATACTGGGAAAAGCGCATAACATCTATAATTTGATCACAAAGATAGATGATTTTTGCAGATTACAGGCATTAAGGTTTTATGTGTATAACATATCGCACCTCTTTCAGAAAAAGTATCTTAGCTATTAAAACATACTTTTGAGAATTTGTCCGGATGGAATATTTCCTTTATTTACCTCCAATACTGATGTGGAAATCAACCCTCTGATTGAGATGTTATTCCGGGGTATCTTTTACAGAGAATGAGGGGTCTGGCCATGGAGAATGCACGGGTAGAGAGGCAATTAAATATTTGTGCAATATGTTATTCACACCATCATAAAAATATTTTAATTAATCATAAAAATTTTAGTTAAATTTGTTTGTAACTTTCAACAAAACCTAATAGCATTATTTATGAAAAAATACATATGGTTTGCCGTCATGTGTTTATGCCTTATCAGCTGCGCCAGCTTCTGTTCTGATCCTTCGTCTCTCCCATATTCTGGTATTCACAAAAACCAATGGATGGAGACATTCTTCCATCCCTGCCGGTATCGAATGTATAAAAAAAATGGGTAAAAATGAAGGCTGGGATATCAAATTTACAGAGGACTCGCTGGATATAAATGATTCATTACTTGCAAAAACAGATGTCCTAGTTTTTCTGAATACTACAGGTACTATACTTGGGAAAAAAGGAAGATCGGCCCTTCAAAATTTTATGGCAAATGGCGGTGGTTTTGTGGGCATACACTCTGCTACAGATACAGAATCGGATTGGTTATGGTATACAAACCTTATCGGAGGCGTATTCAAAAATCATCCACAACAACAGGAAGCAACTGTACAGATCCTTGACCAATCATTTCCTGCCACAAGTCATTTTGGCAAAACATGGAAACACTTTGATGAATGGTATAACTTTAGAGAACCAATCCGTTCCAATTGTATTGTTCTGGCGACGCTTGATGAAAATAGTTATACCGGTGGAGAGATGAATAATCACCCGATTTTATGGTATCAATATTATGAAGGTGGCCGGGTATTTTATACAGGAATGGGACATACTGATGAAACATATCAGAATGAATACTTCACAAAAATGATAAACAAAGGTATTAAGTGGGCCGGTAAAAAATTAGATACAAAACCATTGAATAGGGATTGGAAAAATTTGATGGATGATAAGCTCACCAATTTTGATACATATACCGGTGTGTCTAATCTGAAAAAGAAAAACAAAAATACCACAAGAGATATTCAATCAAATAATTTTGTGGATAAAGTAAGTAGGGTCTGCTGACTCTATTCTATAATTAGCTAAATCTGTAATATATAAGTGTATTTCTAATGCTATGATAAAATGATTTAAATCAAATATGCAAATAGTTTGTACTTCGAACTAAACTTTGTCTTATGCAGACAGCAGTCACTTTTTTCATTGCAAAAAAAGTAACCAAAA
>JADKGD010000057.1 GCA_016717145.1 Saprospiraceae bacterium
TCGACAAACTACGTGTTCACATCGAGCGATTTTTTAAATGCATCGGGAGCTAACTGAGCTAAGTGTCTAGTGTTTTTAGGGAAGGTACTTTGAGATGTTTCTTAACTATGTAATCATACGGGTTTACGCCCAATGCTTTACAAGTTCCGAATATAGTGTAATTAATATCCAATATTGATGGCGGCATCATGATGTCCGGCAAAGAGATAGTTTTATGTCCTAATGCCAGAGGCCCGATCATATTTTCTATGATATTGTTATCTATTTCCACATGTCCATGATCCGTATATTTAATAAACTTGTCCCACCTCTTGATCATATATCCTATCGTTGTCCCTACAGATCTTGGAGTCACCATGAGTGACTCTTATCCATCCATTCTTTAAACTGATGCAGTATGGGTTTGGCTTGCTGATGTTCAACTTGTCGTTGGCCATGTGTATAGTTTGCCTCCTGCATTTACGTTCTATCTCATACAGATTTCGAATGAAGGTCAATGCGTACTCACTTCCGGAATTTGTCATTGCTCAGGGCTTCTTCGTGAAACTTCCGGCGACCATGCGCCCAGCAATGAAAATGATTAATATGTCCATACGCTTTGGTCTATGATATTGCATACCTATAAGCGTCAGTTTGAAGGTCTCCTTTATATGTTTTAAATGAATCCATCGGACCTTTCTCTACCCTCGTCTGTCCCGGTACTCAAAACAAACATACTGCAATTGAACTGAGGCCATGACCCACATATAGCCTTTGCTGATACCTTTGTTTGTGCTTATTGTCCATCACTTTGATGGTACTTTCATCCTGCTGAATATACGGTGCATTCAGTATTGTTTTTTGATATGCTCAGCCATAAGCTTCATATAAGGGCTGAGTTGGTGTACCCATCCATCCATGGTCAGATGGCGCAATAATGACACCTTCGCGTTTGAATATCTGTTGTTGTCGATATTCCGGCAGGTGATCAACAAATTTTGCGACTACAATATGTGCCAGAAGACTTACGTCTGCCCCGCACTTTAATATGGGCCTTCTTACAGGAGCTATAATGATGGCATCTTGCCTGCTTTTTGTACTTGCGGCGTATATATCTGATGCGATATAGTTTGCCTGGTTTATGGGCCAGTTTTCAGATATTCTGTCCCTATGTGAATATCTGCTGAATCGTGTTCAGTGTCGATGATTGTCCCTTCTACAGGCAGGTGTCATGCACCTCGGCTAAAAGCTGCCTTTGTGGTCACTCTTCTTGTCCTGTCGAGGTAATGGTTTCCCCTTTGTGTTTCAACTATCTCCTGAGTGTTTTTGTTCTCCAAAGATACTCACATTGTGCAAACCATCTGCATTGGCTATGAACCGTTCAGATTTACGATCATAGTGGAGTTTTTTGCGTAGTGTAATCTGCGGGCGAGCTCTTCGATCTTGGCTGCCTGCTGCTGGATTTTCTTTGGTTCTTTCTGCGTTGCTTAGAGTCGCTTGCAATTCATAGCATAAAAACCTTTGCTGATACGATTGTATTATACAACGTTTTGTTCTTACTTTTTTTTACAAATTTATCCTGTTTTTCTTTATCTCATATCGCGGTCGTTGGTGCATGCCTATAAGGATATTCCATCCCAGCAA
This sequence comes from Saprospiraceae bacterium, assembly GCA_016717145.1. GTDB lineage: Bacteria > Bacteroidota > Bacteroidia > Chitinophagales > Saprospiraceae > OLB9. Next base: position 1,624 of record JADKGD010000057.1, read on the forward strand.
CATGATCAGATGCTGGTAGCTGATACCAAGTGTTTGCCTTTAATGATGTCACTAAGTTGTCTCCGAAACATCCCTGCTCCAGACGCTTTGCCGTGTCACAAACCATCTCGATCCCATACCAACAATTTGACAGTCCGGCGGCTCCGATTGAAGAATATATACACTTCTATTCATCGGGTCCGGGTTCGAGTCCATTGCGTACCAGTCCACTCAACTCATCACACCCCTTTACGCATATCTATCACTCCATTGTATATGTAATAGCTTTGATGTGCTCCAAAACCAACATTCACTCGCAAGACTCTGATAGCCTTCATTATACTCGTCAGAGAATGTAAATCTATTCTCACCCCATTTGATACTTTTAAATGCTCATGTGTGAAGGTATATAGGAAGGAGCGACTTGAACCGGACAAATTTTCTTCTTTCTTTTTGACTACTTCAGATGACTCGATGAGCTTTTACGCCAATTAGAAAATGTACTCTTGTCAAAGGGTTTCCTTCACAATATTTAAGGATGCTTGCCCCGATTGATTCCATTCTGATATCCATTGATCAATTTGTCTTTAGCGTATCGCATTGCTTATTTTTTTACAAAGGTACGCCAGTCAACTAGCAGCTTTGCAATATGCGTTAGCCTGATGTTTATTTTGCTCACAGGTCACTGCCGCTTTGTGCTCTGGGGTCAAAAAAATGTGCACAGGTCACTTTGTGCTCTGCGGTCAAAAAAATGCTCACAGGTCACTTTGTGCTCTGAGGTAAAAAAATGCGCACAAGACTCTTTGTGTCCTGCGGTCAAAAAAAAACTGTCAAAGCTTAAATCTGACATTTATTTTATACCGTGATTTTGCCGTTTTGTTTTCAAATAGGGCGGGGCGCTCAAATCTCATTTTTTTACACACGTCTATGACTGCTTCGGCACAGCCGTAGCCGATGTCACGGATGATGGTAAAATCTGATGTGTGTCCGGTCTGATTAGATAAATTGAAGGTGGGCAGATAAACTTTCCAATTTCCAGACACAAATTTGAAAAACCCCAAAGTTTAGGGTAAGTTTGTTGTGTGTAATAAGAAGTTAGCGGTCAGCTTCAATCAATCCAATCAATCAATTATGAATCAATCAATCAAAAAAATCTTGTATTTCCCAATTACAAAAATAATTTTGGGAATAACTGTTTGCTTTTCTCTTTTTGTAGGAATACAAAATTTTGTATCAAAACCACTATTTTATAGTATAATCGAAGACAAAAACATTGCCGACCCTTTAATCCATCTGGTTTCTTTTTTGGTGTTACTTTCAAGTTACTATTTTTTATTTCGCTGGTATGAAAAACGAGAAATTAAAGAACTTTCAATAAAATACTTACCTAAAGAAATGTTTGGTGGATTTGTAATTGGATTTTCTGCAATTTCATTATCTATTTTTATATTATATCTGTTGGGATATTATCATATTATAAGCATGTCTATAGAAGATTATTCCCTGAAATTATTCATGAAACTGGTTATTGCAGCTCTAATTGAAGATCTTTTTACTAGAGCTTTAGTTTTACGCGAATTAGAAAACTGGTTAGGAACTAACATTGCAATTCTAATAATAATGGTAATAGAAACTTACCATATTTTTAATCCGAACACAACTTTGTTTAGCTTTTTTGTATCACTGTGTTGGGGATTTACAATGTCAATGCTTTTTGTATATACTAAAAGAGTTTGGTTGCCTTTTTTCTTTCATTTAGGTTGGAATTTTGCGCAACCTTTTTATGGTTCAAACCTTACAGGATTAGATGATATGGGCAAAATTATTCATTCTAAATTTGAAGGTCCAGTTTTGTTTACAGGCGGAGGAATTGGAATTGAAGATTCTATTATAACTGTATTTATTTTGTTTTCAATAGGTGTTTTTTTATATCATCGTTCTAATAAAGAAGGTAAAATAATCAAAAGAAAAAAAATTTAAGTTATGAATTTAAAAAATGAGTTTTTAAAAGTTGATAAATATTTCTCACCCAGAATAATTGGAGAAGTAAACGACCAATTTATTAAAGCAGCCAAAATAAAAGGACAAGAAATTCCTTGGCATAATCACGAAAGTGAAGACGAATTATTTTATATCGTTGAAGGTTCTTTGTTGATGGAAATTGAAAATCAGGAAAATTTCGTTATGCAAAAAGGGGATTTTTATGTTGTAAAAAAAGGAATCAATCACAGAGTTTCATCTAAAGAAGAATGCTTAATTATGCTAATTGAATCAAAAACAACAGAACATACTGGAAAAGTTAAATCTCAAATTACAAAATCAATTGACGAGCAAAAATATTGATAAAAAATACCGTAGAAAAGAAAAATAAAGCCCTAAACCGTCAAACTGTCTAAAAACTAAAATAAAATAAATCTACCAAAACTAAGCATACATATTAAATGATTTATATATTTGTATATGCAATACATACAAGGAAATATAGAGCAAAAGCCGTACTCTTTCTCAAGTGTTTGGATGTATAAGGAGATCAGTATTTAATCTTCGCAGACTCATCAACATCATTGGCAAAAACGAGTTCAAAAAGTACCTAGAAGGGCTCGTTTTGGCGTTGGAATAATTGTCGGATTTGATATACATTTGAGAAAAGATGAGTAGAGCGTATCAAGTATATGACAAGTCAGGCGCTTATTTCCTTGCCTTTCAGTTAATGGATTGGAAAGTTTAATAGATATAGATCTGATGGATATGTAATGGCTGTAGTAGTTCAAAATCAAATTATCCGACGCGTCGGATGGCAACACATGGACGTAGGCACAACCTAAGCCTGGCGGGCTACTTCTAAATCAGGAAATATCAGAAGAACAAAATGCCATAAATTTATCCGCACTTCCATCAGGAATCCTTATCTTTGTTTTCGTAGACCAGAGGTATAAGGTTTTGAAGGAGTAAATGACAAACTTATTATCGGTAATAACCGGTATCAAATATTAAATTCAATATAATGTTGACAGTAAGATTGAACATAAAAGAAAATGTCTTGGACAGAGTGATGCAATCTTTAAACGCGTTTACATCTGATGAAGAAGTGATTATAAATGAAGATCAAAATTTTCTGACTAATCAGAAATATTTGCATAAAGAATTAGAAGAGATCAATAACGGGAGTGCCGAATTTATGAGTCATGAAGATTTGGAAAATTCTTTAAATGAAGTAATTGAGAAATATGAAAATCGTCTATAAGAAATCATTTCAAAATAGACTGCGGGAACATATAGAATTTATAGCATCAGATAATCTCAAAGCGGCAAAAAAACTTAAAAATCAAATATTGAGGAAAACTCAAAGTATTCCGGATAATCCCTATTTATTTAGGCAATCTATATACTTTGGCGACCCACAAATAAGAGATTGTGTTTTTAAAAGTTGCACGATAGTTTTCAAAATTGAACCATCAGGAATCATAGTTTTTGGATTTTTAAACACCAGCAAATTCCAACTGATGACGATGACAGATACACGGAGCCATAACAATAGCTATGACGATATGCACCCAATCGGTCGACCATCGCATAGCATAGCCGGTGGTGGCAAGTGTAAAAGACGACAGTAACAAGTAAAAACATAAAACAATGCAAGATTTATTATTTGATTTTATATCAAAATACATTTCGCTGACAGAAGATGAAAAGCAAGCAATCGTTTCTTTGGACATATTTCGCTCGGTAAAAAAAGGGACAACTTTACTCAAAGAAGGACAAAAATCGAAGGATAGCTACTTTGTTCTTAAAGGTTGTATTCGGGTTTATTACATAAGAGACGGAGAAGAAAAAACAACAGCTTTCTACACAGAAATGGATGCCTTAACACCTCATTGTGTTATAAATAGAGCTCCTTCTGATTATTTCATTAGTTGCGTTGAAGACAGTATTCTTCTAGTTTCAAATGCTGATATGGGAGTAGAAATAAACAGCAAATTTCCAAAGTTTGAAATCATGTGTGGCATGTTGTCGGAAGAGTTGTTAGTCAAACAACAAATAGAGTTTGACGAGTTTAAGACTTCTTCCCCTGAACAACGATACCTGAACTTACTGCAAAATAGACCAGACCTTATTCAACGTGTGCCACAACACCAATTAGCAAGTTTTTTAGGTATAAAACCACAATCATTAAGCAGACTAAGAGCAAGAATTCTTGAAAAAAAGAGCTAAAACGTATTTCTTAACTTAAGTGAACGAGTTAGAGTATCTCACCAATCTACTTTTGCACCATCGTTTAAAATAAAAAAAAGATATGCAAAAGAAAATTTTATGGTTAGCCTTGATTTTAATGATGGCAAGCACTCTACAAGTTAAAGCTCAATATGCCAAACAAGACAGTACTTATAAAAAGTGGTTCGTTGGAAGTTCACTCTTGATGTTAGGAAATTTTATTCCTGATGACCCAAATCCACCTGAGTATGTACAATTAAATGTTGGATACAGGATAACACCTAAAGATGTTGTTTCCTTTAGATTTAAAAGGTCCATTTATTCCTGGCCAATAGGTATCCCTTTTGGGTCATCCTCATTTGATGCGCCGGGAGAGAATTATCCCGGACATGCACGCATACTTGCTCCTACAGTAGGATACCAGCGGTTTTGGTGGAAAGGCGTTTATACATCCGTTTATGCATTGAATGCTTTTGAAAAATATATGGATGAAAATGGAAAAAAAATTGGAAACGGATATACGCTATATCTGGACTTCTATTTAGGTTACCAGTTTAAGCTTTTTAAAGGCCGATTCTTTTTGAACCAGCAATTGGAATTAGTTACTGGCCTGTAAGAGCTAATGTCCCAGCTTCTTTTAAATTACTAGAAAAAAAATGGAATAACTACATTATTCAACCTGGGCTTGATTTTGGGTATAATTTTTAATACGTGAATAAAAAAAATAAATAAAATAAATAAATAAATAAATAATTATTACCATGAAAAAGATCGGCATTTATTCCATGTTCTTATTGCTTGCGGCATTTCTCAGTTCATGTGGTATCGGAACCGCACTTGTTACCAACCACAATCAAAACATCACTGAGGTACACTTAAGTGGGAACAACTTCAAAGTAATTGATCAGGTAAGTGGAAGTTCGGAGGCATCTTATGTATTGGCAATTGGAGGTATGAACAAAAGGCAACTGTACGAAAATGCGTATTCAACGATGATGAAGAAAGCCAACTTGCTGAATGGTTCCAAAGCCATAATCAACGTGATGACAGAGGAACACGTCAGTGGTTTTGCCCCTTTCTTTGTCAGAAGAACTATAACTGTGAGTGCCCAAGTAGTTGAATTTACGAGGTAAGTTCAAAGAAATGGGCTGTATTTTTATTGTATCTCGCCAATCTACTTTTACAATATCGTTTAACAAAAGGAAAGAAATGAAAAGGAAAATTTTATTCATTGGTTTTGTCTTAGTGATGACAAGTACGCTCCAACTCAAAGCACAATATGATAAAACAGACAGCACTTACAAACGGTGGTTCGTTGGTAGCTCTTTATTTGTTTTATTGGGTAATTTAGATACTAAAAACCCTCCCAACTTCGCTCAACTCAATTTAGGCTATCGCATTACAGGAAAAGATGTAATTACATTAGAACCAAAAACTTGGAAATATGCTTGGCCGAATGGTATTCACCCATTTTTAAACAAAGCGTACGGAAAGTCGGAAGAAAAATTTCCGGGGTATGTTCGTGAGTATGGTTTGTCAGTGGCTTACCAACGATTTTTGTGGAAAGGTCTTTATACCGAACTTAATGTAATGCCTACTTTGCAAACTTTTTTGAACGACAAAGGCAAAAAAATTGACAACGGTTTTCAGATTTTCAATACATACCGTGTTGGTTATCACATCAAACTTTTTAAGGACAGATTTTATATTCAACCATCAATTGCAATTACCCACCGTGCTTATCACACAAAATTGCCTGATGGATTTAAACAGTTGGATGATAAATGGTCGAAATTTGTCTTCGGAGAACCTGGATTTCATTTTGGGTTTAATTTTTAAAACTACGATGATTAGATTAAGGCAGTTATTTGCACCAAATACGAAAGTCTGAAGTTTTGCAAATTCAGGAAGTTTCTAAACCAATACCCATAGACAGTCAAATTCTTGTCAAAATAGTTGCTACTGCGGTCAACTCTGGAGATGTAAGGGTAAGAAGTCTTAATGTCAAGGGATTTATGAAGTTAATTATGCGCTTGGTATTAGGGATTTCAAAACCAAGAAAACCCATTTTAGAAACAGTATTTTCAGGTGTTGTTGAAACTGCAGGAAACAGGGTTTTCTACATTCACAGTTGGTGAAGAAAGGACCGTCTTCACTAATTTAGTCATACTTAGCTCAGATTTCCCACACGAACAAGTGACCGACTTCATGACAACTTGGAGTTTTTGAAAAAAGAAATTAACGTTGAACAAATGAGAAATGAAATGGTAGACCCTTGGCAAAGATTCAGTATTTAACATTCACAGTATGCTATCCAAGCAACTTTTACACATCCTTTACAATTTATTACAAGCGTTTTACTAAAGCCGGGCACAAAGACTTGTAACTTTGTTGGAATTGATACTTAAAATGACACAATGATAAAATACACATCTGGTTTGCTCTTAATATTTATTTTTTGCGCCTCCTGCAAAGAACAAAACCAAACAAATGTACCACAAGATAATATCAAGTCCAGTAGAGCTGCTAATTACTCAGAGTCTCAGCTTAAAGAGGCGGACACCTCCAGGGTGCCTATGAGTATGGTTCGGAATGTAAAGAAAGCCAGAAACGGAGACATTTTGATTGCTTCTTACTTAGGCGTTTTTCGATACGATGCCTGCCTGCCGGACGGGCAGGGAACATCTTTTACTAATATATCAAGTGAAATAAGTTCGCCCAGATTCTCCAGCTTCTGGGATGTCCTGGAAGATCGAAAAGGAAATCTTTGGTTCGGCACCAAAGATTCAGGTGTTTATCTCCTGCCTTCCGGGCAAACAACCTTTCAACATTTTACTACAAAGGAAGGGCTTTCCAGTAATATGGCGCTGCATATTTATGAAGATAAAACCGGTAATATCTGGTTCGGATCAAGCCGATACGATGGTAAATCTTTTCGAAATTTTACCACAAAAGATGGATTTCCCAGTAACAGTATTCGTTTACTCCTTGAAGACAAAACCGGCAAGCTTTGGTTTGGTGCACAAGGAGAAGATATGTTCGTTTATGATGCCCGTCTGAATGGCGAAGTCGGGCAGGGAAAAACTTTTACCGTTTTAAAAAACAAAGATGGCAAGGCATTTAACAACGTTTGGTCAATTATCGAAGATAAAAAAGGAAATATTTGGTTTGGTGCGACGATAATAGAAGATCAAAGAGGCGATACATCGTTCGTTTCACACGGTCTTTGGCGCTATGATGGCAGCACCTTTACTAAGGTATCGCAGAAGGGTGCTTATGCTATAATCGAAGATAAAAATGGAAACATCTGGACCACAGGTGCAGATGAACCTCCTCGTATGGGGCAGGTCTGGTCGCTTTCCCGTTATGATCAAAAATCTTTGTACAATAAAGAACCCACTGTAACAGAAATTAAGTCGTCAGGAGAACAAGCTTTTTTGGGGCTTTTGGAAGCTAACGATGGAAGTATTTGGTTTGGTTCTGGGAGCGGAGTGTATCGTTATGATGGAAAGACCATCACGGACTTTAAAAGTAAAGAGGGAAATAATTAGCCAGTTAGTTGTGGGACTCAATACAAAACAATTTTTATAATGATGAATGAAAAAAATGGTATTTTCACACTCTGCCGTTAGTGGCTAGCTTAAAAAATCGTACTTAAAATCAAACTAATCGTTTTTAAATTCCAAAATATCAGATGGTTGACATTCAAGTATTTTACAAATTAAATTTAAAGTGCTAAAACGAATTGCTTTTGCTTTGCCAGTTTTTAATATCGACAAATTAGAAAGTGTTAAGCCTACTTTTTCAGACAATTCATTCAACGACATTTTTCTCTTTGCCATCATTACATCAAGATTTACAATTATTGCCATAAGTTAAATGGTTAATTCGTTTTCATTTTGTAATTCAATTCCCTTTTAAATATGACAGAAATAAAAAATAAAATTCCGGCAAAGAATACAAAAGAATCACCAATATCAATATGTTCAAATAAATGCGGAAAACTCATTCCTTGACTTATAAATCTTGAAGAAAACCCGACAGTTAGCTTACTTAATAGACCAATTCCAAATGTCAACATACTTAAATTTAAAATTAGCTTTCTAATTTTTTCGTCAAAAGGGCTAACTAAATTTATGTGCTTAAAAATTTGAAGTAAGACAAAAAACATCAATACTTGCAATGCAATAATTAAAAAGATAAAGAAAAATAAAATTGAATACTCTGAACTACTTTGCTCCTTTAATTGGGACAAATCTAAACCCATATAAAGGTTTTTTGCACCTATTGGATTAAAAAACATACTTACAGAATAAGAAAATAATAAAGATCCTGCCTTTACGCACAGACCAAGAAAACCCGCCCAAGTTAATACTTTAAGGACTTTTAAAACGACATCGGAATTAAGTTTCATAATAATTAATTTTAAAAATGAACTGCAAATATAAATAAAATTATTGATAAACAATAAATATTGCAATTTATTTAAAAAATATTATTGAAAAGCAATAAATAAAAGCCAGCCACTAACAGCCGTTTAACAAGATTGCGAATTTTGTGTTAAATTATCAACTAATGAAACTTTATGGCGGGTAAAAAAACAAGTTGGAACAGAACCTAAACAACTTCTCGACGAAAATAATCAACTATTTTTTATTGTGGAGATTTTGGAAGAATGCAGACTTACCGCAGTCTCAATAAAAGCGGGAAAAAATTGTGGACACAAAATTACCATATTCACGATTTGAAAAACCTTAATACAATAGTGTCATTGGACTTTTAAAAAATCAAAAAGGCCAATATTATTTCGGAGTAATAAAGAAACAAAAGGAACAATTGAAAAAGAATTTCATCCTTCTAAATATAGATTTGACGAAAGATTTCAGTATAGACTTTGGAAAGGTGCTGAGATAATAATTGACGAAGAACTAATAATAATAACATATAGTCCAAATGAAATTTACATAGTGGATAAAAATAACATTGCATAACAACTAAGCGTTCGTCGTGTCCAGCGGACATGCGATGAGTGCATTGTTAATATCAAATATACCACAAGTCATTCGCTTATTTCCTGACCTTTCAGGTAATGGATTGGAAAGTTTAGTAGATATAGATATAATGGATATGTAATGGCTGTAGTAGTTCAAAATCAAATTGTCCGACGCGTCGGATGGCAACACATAGACGTAGGCACAGCCTATGCCTGGCGGGGGATTTTTTGCTCACAGGTCACTTTGTGCCTGCGGTCATGCACAGGTCACTTTGTGCTCTGCGGTCAAAAAAATGAGCACAGGTCACTTTGTGCTTTGCGGTCAAAAAAAGGCGCACCGGTCATTTTGTGCTCTGCGGTCAAAAAAGGTGTCAAAGCTTAAATCTGACTTTTATTTTATACCGTGATTTTGCCGCTTTGTTTTCAAAAAGGGGCGGGGCGCTCAAATCTCATTTTTTTGCATAGATCTATGGTCGCTTCGGCACAGCCGTAGCCGATGTCACGGATGATGGTAAAGTCGGAGTTGTGTCCGGTCTGATGAGATAAATTGAAGGTGGGCAGATAAACTCTCCAATTTCCTGATATAAATTTGAAAAAACCCGAAAGTTTAGGGTAAGTTTGTTGTGTGTAAGAACAAGTTCTCACTAATAAAATAAATTTGGAAATGTGATTACAATGTAATAACTTTGTGTCAAATTATTCACATGCTAACTAAAATTATACAAATAGGAAATTCAAAGGGACTTCGGTTAAGTAAAACTATTCTGGAAAAGTACGATATCGGAGATACTGTAAATATGAGAATGGAAGAAAACTTCATAATAATAGAACCAATTTCAAAACCACGAACAGATTGGGCTAAATCTTTCAAAGAAATGCGAAAAAATGGACATGACGAATTATTGATTAAAGATATTTTCGAAGAAGAATCAAAATGGGAATGAAAATTAATCAATACGAAATAGTCCTTGTTAATTTAGAACCAACTCTGGGAAGCGAAATTAATAAGACAAGGCCATGTGTGGTAGTTTCGCCTGATGAAATGAATCACTATTTAAAGACAATTGTAATTGTTCCTATCACTTCAACGCTTAAAAAATATCCAACAAGGATAAGCATATCAAATCAAAAGGTAAAAGGAATGGCAGCTGTCGACCAAATTAGGACTATTGATACACTAAGAATTGTTAAAATCATTGGAACCCTTGAAATCGATACAATAGAAAAATTAAAGAGAACCATCGATCAAACTTATGTTAAATAAAAATAACTTACCTATTTTCCTGCCAAATGATGCTTTTATTGACGAACCCTGATATTTTTCTATGGGTCCATGGGCATTACCATAACCAATCTGTCCGCTAAATATATAGTTTTGTGTGTATCCATTTCTGAGAAATAAAAAAGCCAAAAAACGCCAAAAGAATCATTGGATTTAGCCATTAAACTAAAACAGGAATATTTTAAAACAAATAAATAGTCATGAACAAATTAACAAGTTTTGAAGCC
>JADKGD010000058.1 GCA_016717145.1 Saprospiraceae bacterium
CTGGATCATGTAAAGCCATATGAACCTCACTTGACCAAAACAGCTTTTGCACTACAATTATCATCTACAACAGGTAGAGCGACTGTTGAAATATTTGTCAGGCAATTTACTGCTATATCCCGACATATTATGGTAGGTGCAATTTTATCTTTTATGCTTACTGTGTTCCAGCATATAAAGCCATTTGGATGAGTAATTGTGTACGTCAAAGTCTTATCCAATTGGGCTAAACCCATTGTATTACCTAGATTTTCTCCATTTGGTCCAACTACATTTATCGTATATTAAGTCCTCACATCCAAGCAAGACAGAACCACCTGGGCCTTCCCACCAAGTCAAAGCCATTGTCGGAGTAATCCCACCCTCACAATCATCATCTAATGATAGTTGAATCGGTTTACAACCCAATGAAGGTGCGACATAACTGGCTTATTATTATAAATGTACATGTAGATGTATTGCCGGATCCATCCGTTGCCTGATAAGTGATTGGTGTAATGCCAAGTGGGAAATCACTGCCACTTACAGGTCCGCTTAGCTGAACTACAGTTGGCAATGTGGGCACAATTATCCGTAGCTGCCGCAGCTGACCGCGTAAAGACACTGGAGCAAACGGTTGGAGGCAAATCTATTGTTATATTTCTGCAGGGCAAGTTATTATGGAGTAGCGTTATTTCAAAATTTATGGTATATACAGCCCAATCTCCCGGACATTCTTCCGGGTCGATCAGTCCATCCAGATTATTATCTGCAAAAATCCTCCACCTGATGGTTGCTGTTGCGGGTAACGCTGGATTTATCTTTGATAAAGTAGCTTGATAGCCTGGAAAGTCAGAAAGTCTTCTTGCGATTGGAAACCCCAGTTGGTTGGTATGACTCTGTGAAATTTACATTCATGGAAGTGTAATCCATGTAAGCTTTGAATTTAAAATCAGAAGCAGCAGATCCAGCCAGGTCTGTAAAAGTCCCTAGCGTTACATTTACAACATTGTCATTACATATTACCACAGATGAAAGTATTATCAACATTATTATTATCAGTCGTAATTATGGTTTCATTCAAAATGGTTTGTAAAACAGGTAAAGGATTGACCGTGACCAAATAAACTATCGTATCTCCGCGACACTCCAGCGGGTCCGGATACCACCATTACCATTCACATCTACAAATGCAAAAAACTTGAGGCTAGCTGTCCCGACAACAGCAGGATTTGTAAGAGAAGCCGTGGCCATCGATCCCAAAAATGCTCCTGGCAAGTCTGATATGTTGGTTCCCCAAGGCGCCACTGTACACCCGCTACCGGTGATTACCTGTTCGATTTTTACTTGAGGACTGCCTAAAGAGGTAATGACAAATGAACCCATTTTAAGATTATCTAACTGCATATCACATACACTAATGCGTATCGTATCATTCACCCCATTATTGTTCGATGTGATTTGTACACTGTTTATCGTCGTCTCTAAGACCGGTAAGCCTGTTACTGCTATCGACATTGTGTCCGTACAACCTGTCACATTATCCTGGTAAACAAATTTAAAGTCTCCGTTAGCTGAATTGGCAAATTGAACCGTTGCCATTCCCATGACTGTATTTCCCAATGTCGCTCCAATCGGGTTGACCGGAGTGGTTTGTGCCAACCATGTTCCTGTGGCCGGGTTTGTTCCCGTAAGTTTCATTGAACTTCCTCCACAGGCCATGGCATCACGTCCTGCATAAGGTTTTGTTACATTATATATCACTGTAATGGTATCCCCCAAACAATCCAAACCAACATCATACTTTCCATCATTGTCGGTATCATAATATGGGATAAGCGTTTGGGTTAATGTGCCGGTATAGGTTCCCGGAGTCAATCCATAAGGACCGTAAATTCCTGCAAAAAATCCCGGAACAGGATTCAATTCCATTTGCGCTCTTGGTATACCTATAACTGCATTACTATAAGTAACATTTCCCGTTCCTGATGGTATGGCCTCTAAATATTTTACCTGTGTGCCCGGTATACTGCTATATCCACTCAACGTCAGGGATTCTCCTGCACAAAAATTGAGCGTCAGACTGGCCGAACCAGTATTATTATTTACACTCTGAGGCGCATCTCCATTTACCGTCGCCGTAAATGCAAACGTCGGCTTAGGATTCACTAAGACCCTATATATGATACTGTCATTGACACACTCGCCAACATCCAGTACATTATCATTATCACTATCAAAAAAGATCCTGAAACACATCACCAAAGTTCCGCTCATGGCATTATTTGCCAATTTTACTTCCCTGGCAAAGGCAGGTGTATAATCTCCTATTTTAAATACTCCATCCCCTGGCGCGAAGTTTACATTCGTTTTTGTTATTTTCTGGATTACTTTGACTGAGTCATTTCGTGTTATACCTACCGTATCCACAAATTCTGTGAAATGTAAACTATCGGCACTGCACTTCATAAATGTATCCCGCTCTGATATTCCATCATTATTATTCACCAATTGTTGACCTTCTATCGTCGTTCTCAATACCGGTAAAAGGATTGACCGTGACCAAATAAACTATCGTATCTCCGCGACACTCCAGCGGGTCCGGATCACCATTACCATTCACATCTACAAATGCAAAAAACTTGAGGCTAGCTGTCCCGACAACAGCAGGATTTGTAAGAGAAGCCGTGGCCATCGATCCCAAAAATAATCCCGGCAAGGCTGATATGTTGGTTCCCCAAGGCGCCACTGTACACCCGCTGCTGGTGATTACCTGTTCGATTTTACTTGAGGACTGACTAAAGAGGTAATGACAAATGAATCCATTTTAAGATTATCTAACAGCTTATCACATACACTAATGCGTATCGTATCATTCACCCCATTATTGTTCGATGTGATTTGTGCACTGTTGATCGTCGTCTTTAAGACCGGTTGCACACTTTTAAAAGTAAATGTACCGGCGTGATATCTGCCTGTAGGACCGCCATCTAGATTATCCAATGGCCATCCAAAAGTCAATTGAGAACCATATCTGTTAGTTCCAAAAGTTATTAATCCTGATCCGTTGTTAAGATTAGTTGCTAAATTTGGAGGAAAAGTAGCATTTCCATTTTGATCACTGGTATTAAATCCAACTGCCAAAATAAAGTATTTTCTTCCTGCTGCCAGATTGATAGGTGTTGTTAAAGCTTTCATCCTAAAATGACCCTTGAGAACTCCAGGACTTGCTGAGGTAAAAGCCAATGGTATTCCTATAGTAATTCCAGTTAAACTATCAATGATACCAACTTCAATAGTAGTTCCTGTTGCAAAACCATCGGCGCCTGAATCAAAAGCACCCAAACTATCAACAAGAATTGACGACGAGGGAATAAAACCCATCCCTAATCTTCCTGTCCAGGGTTGGTTTCTGATGTTATGGCACTTGTGTATGCTGTAAAGTTAACGCATTGGCCAAAAACTTTTTGATGGTTATCAAAAATCAAAAAGAAAAAAAACATAAGAAGTAAACCGAAATTACTCCTAAACCATTTAGGTTTTTGTAAAGTAGACATAATTAACAATTTTTATTTTGAGAAATAAATTATTAATTACTGCATTTTGGGAATGCATGAGATGGACAACTCCATTTCACTGGGCAAAGATAAATAGTATTTTATATATTACACAATAATTTAATATATTTTTTATTGATTATTAGATTTTTTTAAATATAGTTATATTTACATATGTATACGATTGATAATATAGTCTTTAATAAAATCCAATTTTTATCATTTTATTTTTAATAATTGAAAAAAGAGTTGACATTAATAATAATATGATAATATGCCAACCGAAATAGAAGGTAATTTCAGCCGACGGACCATTCTTTAAAGTACTTAATGAAGATTTTTGCTGTGTTTTCAGCATCAGAGATGGCTCTATGGTGGATGCCAGTAAATTCAAAACCTTCCATTTTTACGGCTTTTTTCAAACCCGGTTCATCTTTTAGGTCTTTTAACGCACGATATGCAGGCTTCAGATTAAATATTTATCGACGTTATCCTGAGAAATAGATGTGAGTTTTTTACAAAATTCAGATAAAATTGGGTTTATGGTAGGCTTTACAAAATGATTAAAAATAGAGATTACTTCATTATAATCATTTACTTTAACAGCGCCAATTTCAATGATTTCATTTAAACCTTTCGGTGGTCTCCCTAACCAACATGAAGCTTCAAGGTCAAAAATAATGTAATTCACAATCTTTTATTTGTTTTTTCAAGTTATATTTTCTTCCAGTTCATGAGGGTTTCAAAATCATAATTTGCCAACCTATTATGATAAAAATAAAGCAATTTCAGATCCCGCACAACAGTTTTCCGCTTTTTTCAACAGTTAATACATTTACGGCATGGTAAATTCCCAATTTATAAAGTCCATCTTTGATAATAAGATTATGATCAGTCCAGTTTTCATCTGAGATAAGTAATTCGTTTCTGGCTGCTTTCTCCCGTATTATATTGACCAGAGTTTGCACATCTTTGTTAAATGTAACGTCATCTATTTGGTACTTTAGATTTTTTTGATTCAATAAATTCAACAAGCCCAATTCTCCAAATTCGATAAAAAAATGATAAAAAGCCGCAAAAGCGACAACATTGCTAGACAAAATAATATTATATTTTTTATATGCAGCCACGACTGCCTCTCCTAATATTTTTGAATAAATTCCTTCACGTTGGCTATTACTCGAAAGTTGGCCTTCAAATGTAAAATAATCTTTCAGATTGACTATTTGACCAAATTTATCAAAACTATTCCCATCGGCGTCAACCTGATTCCCCAATACATCCATGGGATGCCCAAAAAGACATATACACTTCTGATTCTTTTGTATACAGATCTTTAATAAATTTAAAAATGGAAGTTATTGTCGGTGCTATATGTCTTGTACGAAGATATGTTTCTCTGTATTCTGCCTGTAAATGCTGGTCAATTAAATGAGCACCTTCAAGGACAAAATGATATCCAATATTAAGAGGGACAACAAAAATCTTTTGTGTGCTATTTTCCTCAATATGCAATCGTTGTGCTTCGATAGCGGAACTTATTAAACCAAGCTTTGAGTTTATCTTCAGTTTCGCCACTTCTTGATCTTGTGCCACCTGGAAAAAAATACAATTTACACCTTCATACAAAGAGAATCCAGTCATTGATTTAAGGCATTCCAAATAGATAGGGTTTTTCTTTCTTCTATCTACTCTGAAAGCACCTAACCTATTCATAAAATATGCCATAATTTCGACATTAAATAGGTTAAGTCCGGCACCATAGGAAAATGAAGGAAGACCAACGTTTGCATCGATGGCATAACCAACCATAATTGAATCCAGATTTGAATAATGGGTTCGGCAATACAACTACTGTTCCTTTCTGAAACAAAGTTCGGATGAGGTCGATGTCACCAACTATTTTAATATTTTGCTGGAGTTTGGACTTACCACCCCATCTCCATTGGTACTTGCCAAAATATCTGTTAAAAATTCTTTTGAAAAATGACGTTAAAAATATTCTGAAAAATTTAAACGTCTTTGGTTTAAAGTTGCCTACAATTT
The DNA here is from genome assembly GCA_016717145.1 of Saprospiraceae bacterium. GTDB lineage: Bacteria > Bacteroidota > Bacteroidia > Chitinophagales > Saprospiraceae > OLB9. The sequence continues at coordinate 5,583 of JADKGD010000058.1, forward strand.
CTTCGTTATATCTATTTATTATTCTTTTTAATAACAGGATTTGAGCATCTTCTTTGTCTTCTCTATGTGTGGACACTTCCAGCTCCAGACTCATATTTTTCCAGTATGTTTTCTCATCTGCAGGATCTACTTTCCAGGGATTTAACTTCATCCGCTGACTTTCCAAATATATGGTTTTGAGATCACATCATACAAATGATTGTTATGCGTAATCACTAGCTGGTCAAAAACAAACTTATTCAGTCTTATGATAAAATCTGCCCTGTTTTCGCTAAGACGTGCTACAGGCCATTCTTCAATCTTTGGGATTATATGTGGAAATATTTGTGTCATTTCAATTTTCAATGTTTGATTCCATTACGGAAATCATTGTTGATTGAATAAAATCCAGTATTTCTTTTCTTCCATCTTTTGTTTCAGAACTGGTAATAAATTGTTCAGGTAGCTCATTCCATGTTTTTAATAATTCCTTTTGGATATTATTAACATTGGAAAGTACCTGATTTTTGCCTAGCTTATCGGCTTTTGTAAATACCAGTGCAAAAGGTACATCATTCAATCCACACCAGTCGATAAATTCTCTATCTATTTTTTGAAGTTCATGTCTGCAATCCAATAATATAAATGCTATTATTAAAGTTGAACGTTGTGTCAGATAATCCCGAATCATCTTTTGGAAACCAATTTTTTTATCTTTTGAAGCTCTTGCATAGCCGTACCCGGGTAAGTCAACCAGGTACCAGTTGTTGTTGATACTAAAGTAATTTATAAGTTGTGTTTTCCCGGGTGTTATTGAAACTTTGGCCAAACCTTTTTTATTGGTCAGCATGTTTATGAGCGATGACTTTCCAACATTTGATCTTCCAATAAAAGCAAATTCAAGCTTACCATCCTTGGGACAAGTACTTTCTTTCTGATAACTTGCTATAAATTCTACTTCCTTAATATTCATCTCGGCATTCTTTTTGATATATTATAATATAACTTAATAAATTAAATCATAATAATCAATTATCTACACTAATAATTAACTTTAAGTAATCCCCCTTGAAATAAGAGGCAGTTAAAAATAAGTTAAATTAAATGCAATTATAACTATATTTAAAGCATTTATTCGTTTATCATTTAATAAGTTATCAATTTTATTTGTTGTAAAATACCAAAACATATTAATTTATCTTTTTAAAATCACAAAATTATGAAACGTCATTTAATTTTGATCGCCGTTTTCCAATTATTTGCGCTAATGTCGTACGGGCAAATTGAGTTTGGTATTAAAGCAGGTTTAAGTTCATACGATCTGGCAAAGGATGGGATTATTGCAAATAATGGAGATAACCATCTCGAATTTAACATTAAAAACGCTGGATATGGTCATCATTTTGGCATTTATACCAGGTTAAGTGCCTTAGGCATATATCTTGAACCGGCAATTTTGTTTAATTCAAATAAAGTAACGTATTCCATAATTGAATATGGTGAAACTGGTACTTTCAATACCATTGTAAACGACCAATACAACCATATGGATATACCATTAATGGCAGGTATAAAACTTGGTGTTCTTCGTTTTCAGGGAGGTATTGTAGGCCATTTATTAATCAACAGGATCTCAGATGTCGTTGATATAAAGAGTTATGAGCAACGATTCAAATCTGCCACTTATGGTTGGCAAGCAGGAGCGGGTCTTGACTTATGGAAATTAAGGCTTGATCTGAACTTTGAAGGCAATCTTGCTAAATTTGGAGATAGTATTTCTATTGGTGGTCAGGATTATGCATTTGCAACGACTCCTTCAAGAATTTTGCTTACAATGGGGTATAAATTTTAATTGGTATGATTCTTGTAAATTAATAACAGAATAAGAAATTATTCAACCTGTAATTGTTAAACCAACATCTAAGGCTGTCCTGAAACCCGGATAGCCTTTTTTTTAATGTAAGATATAGATACCTTAAGTCTACATTTATAATTTGATAAACCTTATCGGTTGTATGGTACCATCCAGAAAGGTAAGTTTTACATAATATAAGCCTGTGGGAATATAATCAACATAAAGTTGATCATTTACATTTGAAGTCTGTTGAGAAATGATTACCTGTCCTAATGCGTCAATGACAGAAATCGTTTCAATTTTATCTTTCTGCCCATTCCAGTAAATGTTTAAAAATCCTTCTTTATCTAACGGATTAGGGAAGATTGTTACTTTTTTATCTTCCTTGTATACCAATAATGCCGTATTGCTATACGTAACGGAACCATTTAAACTTACTGCTCCAATCCGATAGAAGTTATTATTTATAAATGGACTCCTGTCATAATATTCAAAATCGGTATGATCCGGTGTATCCTGATCTACCTCGGCTATAGGGTAAAAATTTATACCATCTATACTTCGCTCAACAAAATATTTTTTAATATCAAAAGGCTGGTAAACATTCCATGTAAGTAATGATGCTCCTTCGATCTTACGAGCCTTTAAACTTCCTACCACCAACGGAAGCGGTGCTGGGTTTGTTGCCACAATATGGACATTATCAATCAAAACGCCATCCACTGAGTAACCAGAGCTGTAAATGCCTGAAATACTTACTACAAATCTAAATATGACAGATGTTTGACCTGCTAAAAAACTAATGTCTATTGACATCGGATTATAATTGCTATTTAATGCCCAGCCTGTCTTATCACTGAATATCTGAGTCTCCAAAACACAAAATTGACCAATCCCGGCATTGTAAAAACCCGGAGCATCTCCCAATCGTGACCATGTAGAACCATTATTGGTGGAATACTGAAGTTGGGCAGCAACCGGCGCATTGCAAAAAGTTGTTTCCATTCCAATATCAAAACTCAAAGTAAGATTTTGATATCCGGTGAAGTTAAATTTTGGTGTGTACAAAGCACTTTTTGAATTCACCTGAGGAATATCGCTGTTAAGTTTTGATTTCCATGCATTTCCCTGAGTAGCAAGGGCATAATTTGACGTACCATATTCCCAAACATTAACGATGCCTTCATACGCTTCTGATGCAAAATAATTGGCGTTGGACTCAAAATTTCCACCCTGTTCCATTGTGAATGGTACACTTGAGTTTGGCAAAACTGTTACAGCAGTACTTTTAATCATAGTATGCACATTGTTTACAGTTAAAGTAACATCATATGTGCCACCAGATCCATATATCACACCTGGGTTTTGTAAGGTTGAAGTCTGTCCATTGCCAAAATCCCAAAACCATGAAGTAGCGTTAATGGACTTATCAATAAAATTAACTGTAGTATTAAGCCATGATACTGCTTTATCACTTATAAAGTCAGCGCAGCCCTGAGAATCGGGGCCTTTCAAGAATATTCGTTGGACAGCGCTCAACCCTGAACTACCACAATTGTTATAAACAAATACATCATATTGTTTGCAAATTCCATAACCCGGAGGTGAAACGACCAGAGATGTCGAAATTGTCGTAATATCAAGAATAAAATCAGTACTGCCCAGGTTTCTTACTTTTATGGTATAAAGTCCACCGGATGCAGCGGACCATGACAATGTAAAATTAGTATTTGTAACATTGGACACTACAATATTTTCAACTTTAGGGCAAGCGGGGTCGCCACAACTTGTAAGACAAGATGGTCCCTGACTGGATATCTGAGTACTTATTACAGTTTTTGATGTGGTGGACCATGTATCCGTTGTGGACACCGTGGGCGACAGTACCATGCCTGCAGATCCGTCATGTAAGCCATTAAAATTATGGCCCAATTCATGGGCTACCATTGTTTTTAGTAATGCGGCCGTAGTCGTCCAATCCTGCAAAATGGCCCTTGCTTTTGTTGTACATAAGAGATTGGATGATTGAAATGCCATGCCTACAGCAGACCCGTTAAAATCCCTGTTGGACCACATATGTGCTGCGTTAAAAGGGTTTGAAAAACCATTTTGATCTACCCATAAAGAAAATTCAGACAACAAAATATTAGGGTTTGTCTGACTGGAAACCGGATCACAAGTCAAACATGTGGAGACTACAATTTCGCTGATTTCAAAATTAATGCCATCATTAAAATTAGCATTGCCATTGTATACATAATTTGCCTGAACATTATTAATTACTGCTACGATATGGTCTATCACCGCGTCGACTCCAGGATGAGCGACATCAGTATACATCAGATAATCTGCAAAAACTGCCAATTTGGCTTTATAACAGGCACCAGATATTCTGGTACCATTATCTATTCTGTCGATCTGAGCTGCATCTTCGGTTGGTCTGGAGCAAGTATGATATTTATGCTCGTCTTTTATATGTTTGCTGTTGTATATAATAAATTGATCTTCTCGGCTGTTGTTGACATAATATTTTAATGGTTCAATATAATAAGTATCTCCTTCTGAAGATATCATACCATACATAAATGAACCGTTTATGGTAAGTCTAATACTACCTTCACGGCCATCTGCGAAGGTACCAACAAACGATTTTACATTGATAGGTTGTGGGTATAAAGACTTCCCTTCAGACCCAAGGGTATATATTTTGGTTTCTTCTGAAATAATGGATATAGGTTCGAGCATAAATTCCCATTGCAAATTATCATCAATTTGTAAGGAAATATGATCTGAAACTGACCTATTTGCAACATGTTTTGAAAAGGCTTTCGTTTGAAAACTAAAGCTGGTAAATTCAGAAAATATCTGATTTAATTTTTCATTTTTGTCAACATCGATCAAAATGGCTTTAAAGTTTGCTGGTTGCGCATAGCCATTTTTTACACTAAAAAACGATAGGGAAAGACAAAATATTAAAACATAATAATTTAAACTTTTATACATAATACTCCATTTAATACGGCTAACATAATAAAACGAATTTGGGGTGCTAACCTTTGGATATTATCATTCTTCTAAGCAGGACGAAGCGTACTAAAAACAATCAATATGTTTTTAGTGCTACAAAATTAAGTTATCTTTATAAAATTATCAAATAATATATTAAATATTTTTATAATATTTTAGTTTGCAATACTTTTTTCAAATAGGCAACCAACATATCTTTGCCCATCTCATATGACCTGTTGTTATTAATTATCATATCAACTTTGTTAAAAAAAGGAAATATATACGCTTCGAATGAAGGGAGAACATGATGCTCATACCGATACAAAACATCTTCCAATGGATAATTGCGCTCCACCCTATCCCGTTTAATTCTTCTGATAATCTTTTGTGTATCAGTCGCATGAATAAGAATTTTCAAATCCAGCAAAGCAAATAACTTGGGGTCGTGAAAGACAAATAAGCCCTCTACAATAATTATAGGTGCAGGTTTTAATATTATGATGTCAGGATCTTTTGTTTCATTGTTAAACGTATATTCTCTACGATCGACATTAATGCCATTTGTCAGTTTAACCAGGTCAAAATAAAACTCATCCATCTCAATTGAATCAGGCAAGTCAAAATTTTTAACCCCGTTTTCGTCCTCCTTCTGTTGGTCTCTGGATTTATAGTAGTCATCCTGGGATAGAAAACAAATTTCCTGATCAGAAAAATGTTCTTTTATATCCTTGATAAATGATGTTTTGCCAGATCCGCTTCCACCGGATATACCTAAGATGAATGAATTTTTATTTTTTAAGCTCATAAAAAACACTAATTGGCAGAAAAACTCTATTTTTCAGGCAAAATAACGAACTTAAAATGACTCATCAGCTTATTATAAAAATATTTTGATAAAATAAAAGATATTTTAATTAGTATAACAAAGAATATGAAAGTTAGAAATTATCAACAAAATGGTTTGATTTAAGAATTTTTAGGGATTTTCACACAATTTATTTATAGTATTATGGATGTAAAAATACGGTTAAAAAATACTAAGTTTTCTTCAGTTTTTTGTTTGGGGGTGCTACTTAACATCTTTGGGAAGTTACCTTTTGTGTCATTAAAATTTACAGGTTCAGATATCGGCACTATTTTTACAACTTTAGGTATTAGCTCGTTATTTATGCCGGCATTAATCGGAATTATTGCAGATAAATATGTTAATTCGGAAAAACTATTAAGTATTTGTCATTTTTTGAGTGCTCTTCCTTTGATTTGGACGGCTACACTTAGTGACCCAAATGATATGTTTTGGGCGATGTTATTGGTTTCAATGACTTATATGCCTACAATTGCTTTAACAAATTCCGTGTCTTACAATATTTTAAAACAATCAAACTTTGAAATAATTAAAGTCTTTCCACCGATTAGAGTTTGGGGTACGATTGGTTTTATTTGTGGTATGTGGATTGTTGATTTATTAGGATGGACAGTCAGTAAAAATCAACTTTTGGTAGCAGCTGGGTCAGGTATTATATTGGCAATATATGCATTTACTTTACCCGCATGTCCTCCGGCATCAAAGACTGAAAATAAATCGTTGGTTTCTAAACTTGGGTTAGACGCTTTTATATTGTTTAAAGATCCTAAAATGGCAGTCTTCTTTGCTTTCTCTATGTTACTTGGAGCCGCATTGCAGATTACGAATATGGTTGGACAGGATTTTTTGGGTGATTTTGGAAAAGTTGAAGCATATAAAAACACCTTTGCCGTCCAGCATACCGGCATTCTAATGTCCATTTCACAAATATCAGAAACATTATTTATACTGGCAATTCCATTTTTTCTGACAAAATTTGGAATTAAAAAAGTTATGTTAATATCCATGGTAGCCTGGGTTTTAAGATTTGCATTATTTGCCATTGGCAACCCTGATACTGGTCTCTTTTTACTTATCATGTCAATGATTATATATGGTATGGCGTTTGATTTTTTCAATATATCCGGTTCACTATTTGTAGAAAAAGAAACGAATCCTGCCATCAGATCAAGTGCACAAGGATTATTTATGATGATGACAAATGGTTTCGGTTCTATATTGGGAGCAATGGCATGTGGTTATGTAGTAGATATTTTCACTACAAATGGGTCCAGAGATTGGACTAGTATTTGGTTTACTTTCAGTGCTTATGCCTTAATATTGGCTATTGTTTTCCCTTTTGCATTTAGATACAAATATGAAATAGTACCTGAAAGTGAGATCAAGGTATGAACCTTAAATCAATACTGATCTCCTAATGCAAATATAGGTTTCCTGTGCATCCATTGTCCATCCGTAAAATCAGGGAAAGATTGTGGTTCACCACCATGAGCAATGGATTGTTCTGACAAACAAGTAATGGCCGCCCAACTCGCATGATCATATACATCCAGCGGCATTGGTTCATTGCGTTTGTAAGCCTCCAGAAATGCATTCATAACAAACCAGTCCATGCCTCCATGTCCGGCACCTGAAGCATCATTTTCATACTTTTGCCATAGTGGATGGTCATACTCTTTAAGGTATGGTTCGGCCAATTCCCATTTGTGCGCAGGACTCTTACCTTCGATATACAAGGATTTATTGACATCCATCCATAAACCTTTGGTGCCCTGAACCCGAAATCCCAGTGAATATGGTCTCGGGAGATTGGTGTCGTGAGTGAGTGTAATACTTTCTCCATTGGCTGTTTTTATATTGGTAGTCACTACATCACCTAGTCTGAAATTAATTTTAGCATTAGGATGATCTTTGCCACCTTTGGAATGATCAATAATATGATTGTGAAGTCCGCGCGCCTTGGAAGACATCGAAGTCAGATATTCAAATCGATTGCCTCGATTATTATTGATAAAACTTCCTACCGGTCCAATACCATGTGTCGGATACAACTCACCATTGCGATACACTGAATGGTTGGTCCGCCATTTAGCTTCGCTATAACCATTGTCACCAAACTCAACGCCACCACCATAATAATTTACACCATCATTAAATTTTACTTCTCTCAGATCATGCTGGTAACCACCTTCCAAATGAATCATTTCTCCAAAGATATCTTTACGCACCATGTTGAGTACTGCCATTACATCACGACGATAACAAACATTCTCCATGATCATAAACGGCGTTTTTGTAGCCTCATAAGTGCGCACCATTTGCCAGCATTCGTCTAAGCTCATAGCACCGGCAACTTCACAAGCTACCGCATTCCCGGCCTTCATGGCATCTAATGACATAGGCGTATGCCATTCCCATGGTGTACATATAAATACGGCATCAACGTCTTTCTGATCTAAAAGTTTTTGTAACTTTGATCATTATCTGTATAGATTGCCGGCATTTTTGACCCGCGTTCGTAACACTTTTACTGCCCGAGTAGCTGCTGCTTTATCTATATCGCAAATGGCGGTTACTACAACATCATTGCGCAATAAAGCCAACTCCAGGGTACCACTACCACGTGCACCCACACCGATGAAGGCTATCCTGACCTTGTCAGAAAGTATCGTTGGAAGTCCAATGGAAAATCCTTGTGTGGCTATGCCAAGGGCTGTAAAAGTTGCCGTATCTTTGATGAAAGTTCGTCTTTGCATGAATTGTTTATTTTGCAACGACAAATATATATATACTAGAATAAACTTACTTATCGTTAAAGATAAAATAAAAAAAACTGATAATAATGAGTCACATAAATTTACCAATAATAAGTGCATTTAATTATCAGATGTCAAAACGTCATTCCTGAGGTGATACTTAGACCATAAATCGTCGGTATATCAATCGATTTTTCAGGAATGTTAAACGTATTTGCAAACTTGGTAACCGACAATTTTGTGCCTATAAAAACCGATCTGACATTTGATATTGGGCTGAAACTTCGCCGGTGAAACCAAAACCTAAGGTATTTTGAAAACGCCTGAAGTATGATCGATGATTACTAAATCTCCCTGATATTCATTTTTGCCTTGTGCCTTAGTCATTAAAGAAATCAAACCGCCTAAACCTGCTTTGAGATTCCATTTGCCCATTCTGGATTGTACGCCTAATATGACCGGAACGCTTACATTAAAAATGCTGTTCCTTTTTTTCGCATTTCTGTTTTGGCTCTCATAAACTGTCGTATCACCATAAATATTTGTCGAGCTATTGCTCAATAAATCAAAACGTATTTGGGTCACCACGTTGGTTTTTTCCACAAGTACTTCTTTTACTCCTGCATATTCATACACACTGTACAATCCTAAACATTCAAGCCCTGTAGAAGTATAGATATGTTTACGCAATGAGATATCAGTTCTGATTCCGAAATTAATAGAAGTCAATGATTTTTCGGATGCATTAAACATAAGTTCCGCCCCCGAAAGTTGATGACTTATTTTATCAAGATTCCAATGGCTCAAACCTCCTGATGCATAAATTTCTGTATAACCAAAATATTTATTTTTAGATGGTAAAATAGTGGCTGGTTTAGCAAAATTTAATTCATAAGTCAGATGACTATTTTGTGTTGATATCAGTTTTGAATATTTTAAGGCAGGCAAAAATGAAATATTTTGTACAAGTAAAATTGGCATATCATCCAAAACTGTATTCGGTTTTGTAGTCATTATTTCTGAGCCTCTATTTATAAACTGTTGCCCGTTGCCGACATCATCAGGCAAAATCATATTCCCTTTTGAACTGACATTATTTCCTTCAATTATTGAAGCCGCTTCAGCATTAATGGATTGTTCCGATAATAATGCTGGTGTCTTTAAGTCAACTTTCACGGTCGTTTGAATCTTGTTTAATCCTGATGGTACAACCTTTTTATTAGAAGAAGTGACAGCAGTATTTGTTATGTCATCATCGTTTATTGATGATTGAACTGAAGTTTTTTGACTAACAATATTTTGATCACCTGACATTTTGGAGATGTCTTTGTTTTTTTGACCGCCAATTTTTTCATAATGTCAGACTCCATATTTTCCCAGGACAGTCCTTCAGGAAGTGGTCGCTGACTACGTAACTTGTCATTCAATTTATTATAATAAGCCATAATTTATCAAATTTGATTCTTCAAAAATGTTCTTTTTTATCCATTTTATTGCCCTGAATAATTGGGAGCGGGGAAGTTTCGGGCGTGATGCCCAAAAGTTCTCTATTTCTTTGTGTGAATACTCTTCTATGACTGAAAGTAAAAATATTGTTTTATATCCTTCCGGCATGGCAGCAAGCATGGTGTGTAAATCTTTTCTGAAAAATTTTCAAGTTGACTTACCGTTTCAGTCTCACATCATCGACCAGTTCCAGAGAGTGAGAGATGATAAGTTTATTGTTTTTCGCAAAACCGAAATGGATTGATTGACGGCAATCCTACTGATCCATGCTTTAAAACTTCCTTTATTTCGTCAAATCTGTCCATGCTTAAAAAAATCTCGAACGAAAATCTCTTGTAAGACATCTTTGCGATCATCATCTGTGTTAAAATAGTTTTTGACAATGGCAAAAATATAAGGTGCACACGATGTATACATCAAACGATAGCCATCCCGATCCCCGGATCTGCATAATGTTATGATATGATCGTCAACCACTAACTGTACCGCTTTTGACTATTATACAAATTTATTTTATATTGTCCTGACATCAGCAATTATCCAATACTGTTTTTATATCCTCAACGTTATTTAATTCTATTTCTGTGTTTAGTAACCTAAGTCTTATTCTAACCGGATAAATGATGGAATATCTGAAAAAGTCTGGAATACCAGTAAAATTTAATAGTTCTATTTCTGATTGGAAAATAAGGTGGCCCCACTTATACTATCTATCACTGAAAACGGATATATAATGGTGTAACAGAAACAGAATCGCCACCTAAAGCCACCTTGTAACAAATATAATAGATCAACAGTCAATGGAGGTTCGGAACAGGCATCAATCAACTGATTTAATTCGGTGTCACTTCCAACTGTTATGATTTGATTTTGATCCAAAAGTGTGATCAAATTGCTCATCTTCCACTCTTCCCTGTAATAATATATCCCCATATTCTGTCTCATTCTGAACCACAACAATACTATCCGAATTTGATATTTTAACATTAATGGGAAACTTAATTTCATAACATGCTATGTACGAAAAATTGCTTGTCCAAATGATAGTATCACCGGGCAAACTATTGCACGAAGCGAGTTGATTATACAATTCTCCACTATTTAGTATGTTGTATCCTGTACCGGCCACATCACGCAAAATCAAAGGAAATCTGAAATAACATAGTGTTGTATCAGTAAAGAGTATAAAATCTCTTTCATTCATAACATTGACTAGTGTATTGTCTTCTGTGCTTATTGTAATCGGATATTCAAGTTTAAAACATGAATTATCAAAATTTATTAGCCATGCATTACCCGTGTAAGGGAATACAATTGGCTACTGCTGAACCAAAATCAAATAGATTGTCAGCAATGATGATGTCTCCAAGTTCATTAACTAAGGTCAACGGATATACAAAGTCAATAATGTTAATATTTGACGTATCATACAAAAATTGTTAAATGAAAATTCATCGACCATTAAGTACTTTCTACCTTTATCGTCTATTAATTCAAAGGAAGCTGGATGGTCATACATTCCACATTTATTCCGGTAAGTGAAGCGGACATTGAAGCTTTTTCAAATATATTATTGACATAAACCATTTCCGGGTTGACGACTACCGGATCGGTATTTGTGGTATCGAATTCATCTACTGAACAAGAAAATATTGTCAATAAAAAGAAACCAGATTATTAATTTTAAGCCATTCATTTTTAAGAATTCTAATGTATTAATTAACTTCCTTTTTTATATTATTAGCAAAAATGAATATTTTCGTTGCATGAAAACCAATTTAAGGTCATTATTTTACTTTTATTACTTTTGACCAAAATTTTTGAAATATTTTATGCCCTTATGTGCTTGATTTTCAACTAATTAAAAAATTATATATCCGTCAAAAAAAAAATATTTTATCTTTGTGCAACGGAAAGCCATGATTATATATAATACTTAAACGATAACAATTTTAAAACTTTAATCATATAGATCATGAAATTCAAGTATTTACTTTTCGTCCTATTCTTGGATCCGGTTTTGGCGCTCAAGCTGAAGTCTTTCCTTGTAATTGGGAGATTACAGATACGACGGCTTTTGTTTGCGCGCAAGACTCTTAAGTAATCATTGCCATTTACCCCAAATCTATGTTTTGTGGAATGTCTGGGTCTACGCCGGCGAATATTCCTTGTGATGATGCTCCTGACCCTTGGGAGGTTGTGTATGTCCTCAAATTTATTGAGTCCCGTTTGTGCCTAGTTCTTCAGGAAACTGTTTTGGTTACCAAGTGCTTGTTATGCTGAGTGTCTTGGATTTTCATAGTTACGGATAGTACACTTTGTAATATAGTCTCAATCCGTGGGATGTGATTGTCAACATGACGGATAGTACATACGTTTTGTGCACGAGTTCACTCGGCAACATTTACCCGGTTCCAAGTGCTTGTTGGGCGGTATAACGAGGGAATGACTGGTCAATAGATAGTACTGAATGTGATAGTAACCCTTGGGACGAATGTAGCTTGTCTACAGATTATAATCTGTTATGTATTCAAATTCTTTGGGCAATATATTTTCTATGTCCAATGCTGTTATACGGAATGTTATGGTTTTAAATTGTTGATAGTACTGATTGCGGCATCATAAATCCGTTTGTGAATGTGCCTATTCAGAGTTTGATACATTCATATGTGCCACTGACTCTTTAGAGGCAATATCTTTCGGGTCCCTAATGCTTGTTTTGCGGCTTGCTGGGGATATACTGTCGTGGATAGTACGGATTGTGGGTACGTAGATCCATGGTCTGATTGCGAATGCGATGTCAACGAAAACAGACAACGCTGTTTGTACCAAGATTCACTTGGCCATGCTTGTTACGTACCCAATGCTTGTTACATGGCTTGTCTTGGTGTACCATAGTAAGTGATTCCAGCTGTAATTATGTTGAGATAGACCCAGAGATTGACAGTCTTACATTAACATGTTTGCAAAATGTTGACTTGCCTGAATCAGGCTTATTCAGGAATTTTTGTTAGCCCATTAGTCAGTCATGCAATCTAGTACTTCCTGCCTGTTTGTCAATGCACAATATTTGCAAGCGACTCATTATTTTTTGATTATATCATGACAAATTGCGATAAATTTCAGTTCAATGGCAATAATGATGGATCAATATTATGAATATGTACAACTTTTATGATACTGCAATCGGCTCAAATGAATATTACGATCAACAAAGGTTTTGACATTAAAGTAACGAAAATCACTGTATCTAGATATATGGAATATCAAATCATGACTTTGGAAGATGCCAGCACGACCTGCCACTAAAATTGTCAACATCAACGGATTAAACAATACGCTTTGAAAATCAAAATTATTGTGGCAATAATGAGTTTAACATTAATATCAGTGGCAGGCAGAATGGTATCTACCTGCTAAATATTACTGGTGCAAATATCAATAAAACCGTAAAACTGGTTATCGCTGAATAAGCAAAAAACAAGTTTTTGTGATGTGAATAAATTAAAAGCAAAGGGGCGAATGTTCCTTTGCTCTTTTTATTATGTTTTGCAAAGCTAAGCGAATTGAAATAAGCGAAGCGACCGGTACTAATTGAACCTTTATGATTATCAACTAAGGATATAACTGAACGATGCGAAGCAATTTTGACAAAAAAGATTTGTCAAAAT
>JADKGD010000059.1 GCA_016717145.1 Saprospiraceae bacterium
ATTTTTCTACGAAACGGACAGTCATCATAAAAAAAACGATAAGCAGCTAAAAAATGTGGTGGCGGTTTTGTCCAAGATTTTGGTTTAAAATATATATGCCTGGAAGTGGAGATATCTATAATTTGGAGACAAAACCGACTATCTTCGATCTTTACAAAAACAGAAGAGCATTAAATTTGCTGATCGGTTTTGGGAGATTTTTGAATTAGAGAAATGAAAATAAAATATAATGGCTAGCGTTTGTGTTTCTGCAGTGGTGCCTTTCAGAAGCCGCGTCCTGTCCTCGACACCAAACGTTGAACGAAGGTATAAACTTTGGATTACACCTCACCGCACGATGAAGAAACATTTTGTTGGGCGTTCGTTGCAATTCCACCTAGTCGGTTAATTTGTGTCCGATACATGCTTCTCTAAAGTCCAGTTTTTCACTTTCCTTACTCAAGAAGTCAAAAATGATCTTGTAGTCCTTGTCCTTAGGAATGTTTAAAGAAAAGTAGCAAGAATGGTATATTGTCCAGCTTGTAAAAACCTTCCTTCTCGTCAACAAGGTTGGCGTGCATTGTCTCGACTTCGTCCCTGTCCAATATTGTATTATAGAACTCAAATCTTACTCTCATCTCTTTTTCCAATGAGGCCATTGTGATTTAATGGAGGCTCTTCAATTATCATTTTCGTCATCAATTTAGCCTCGTTATCTTCATATTTCTTGTTTAGGATGACAGGTATAATTTCATTGTGGATAAATTCATTATCGATTTTTATTTGCATATTATTTAACCATGCGATCTTTAAATATCCTTGTGCAGGATGAGAAACAATATCTTTAAAAAAGAACGAATGTCTATTTCTACTTTTCTGCTCTTTCGTACAAAGTTGAGTAATTGTTTCTTTTACCTTAATTTCGTCATTCTCAACAATGCCTTCCGAAAAAAGTTTAAATCGATATTCATCCACTGATTTTTCTTCAGTTTAAAGCATTTTGGCTCTACTACTATTATTATTTAGTCGTTTTAGTTCCGCTAAATTTTTAGTCATTGCTGACGACTAAGCGAAGGCACAATAAATATATCCTTCTCCATCATTTACCATATCAGTATACCAGACAATTTTCCTCCATGCTTATTTATTTGGTAATTGATATTTGAATATTCCTCCCTTACTAATTCATTGTATGAAAGTGATGTTTCAAGTACATTAGTTCGTCCGTTTGACAATAGGTCAGTTACTTTGGTCGTATATGTTTTGATAATAATGGATATCTATTTTGGCAGCGTCATAGAATGCTTGTTTTGATTCCATGGTTTATTGTTTAATTAACAATTCATACCATCCTTTGATTTGAAAGTATTCCCAAATACTTGGTCTGCAATTTTAAAAATAGTAATCGCTATTTATAATTTGCTCGCAAACCTTTACTTCTTTGTTCAAAGTTTTCTTCAAGTACAGATAAGTTTATTTTCTTGTTCATTTTGTTTTATTATAATAGGCTATAATGATACAGTTAACCTTCTAAAATACAAGAAGTTTAAATATAAAAAAATTTCTGAAAAATGGATTTCTTTTGGTCATTGTATTTATAAAAAATGTGAGTAACAAGCCCTTGAGATTTAAAATGCTATGAAAAAATCAATATGAGAAATTAAAAAGTAAATGAACGAATCTGTGTAAAACACAGGATACCCAAAATAAAACCGATAAGCAGCAAAGAATCAAGGTGGCGTTATTGTCAAGATTTTTGGTGTAAAATATATGCTAAAGGTGGAGATCTATATAATTTAGACCAAAACCTGTAGGCTTATCCGATCTTTACAAAAACAGGAGAGCATTAAATTTGCTGATCGGTTTTTTTCTATCAATTCGTCGAAAAAGACCTAAGACTAAAACGGTTTGGCTTTGTGATGTGCTGTCCCGATAGGGCGGCATGATCGTGCTACGGCTTGTTATAAGTCGGCTATTGTTTTACAATTTTCACAGTTTTTAATGAATGTTCAAATTGATCGAATATTTTGAGATTATAAATTCCGCTTGGTTCACTTGAAATATTCAGCTTTTGCATAACAGTTTCAGATTGAACTTTTCTTCCAGATGAATTATACACAACGTACTTATATTGATTGTTACCTTCTATGTTAATAAAGTCATGTGTAGGATTTGGAAAAACATTTAGTGAAAACAAAGTATTGCCTGGTTCTTTAATTATTACTCGGATTTTACCTTCTGGCATTCCGTTGAAAACAGCTTTTTGTTCAGCAAAGTAAATCGCTCCTTGATACTCGTTTAAAGCAATTGCATTTCCAAGATTATCACAATATGAGGTTGAACCACTGTCTAAATCTTTTAAATTGAAGACAACAATTTCTTTAGTACCAAATATAAGACCACTTTGATCAAGATATAGATTGTTTCCGACAATTAGTATTGAATATGTAGCATAATTTAAATTGTTTAAGAGTTCAGAAATTGTATTAGTGTTTAAGTCATACTTGTGAATTGATTTACCTTCAGCTATTAAAATTGAATTTAGGTAGGTTGCAATAGATAGTGGATTGTTTTCAAAGAAGAAGAGAAACTCTTTTTCATAGATTGTTTTCGAAAGGTCAATTTTGCTTAGAGCTCCTTGTTGTGCAAAGATTAGATTGTTGTTGTCAAATGTAAATGAACGGGGAAACAAAAATTGTTCATGATAGATAGTGTCAAATTGAAAGTTTTCGTTTCTCAGATCAACCATTACTATGTCATCCCTTAATCCTATATAAAGAATACTATCTTTTTCGATTATTGCTCTTGGGTATGTTAAGCTATCAATGTGAATTTGATATGAAGCTTGAGGATCAGCAACGTTGAATGACACAATTTTTCCTTCTCCTGGTAACGATCCGTGTAATACCACAAAAACTTCGTCTTTGATAAATGTCATGGCTACTGGATTGTTAAGGCTGTCTATAACTGTATTTACTTGACTATAGCCAAGATTAGATATTAACAGACATATGAAAATAATTTTATAATTCATTGATTTACTTTTTTGCTGACTTATAACGTTGTTACCTGCTGGTGTTCTTCTGTCCGCTATGTTTCTTGTCGTTGTCAATTAAAATATGTTGTTAAAAATATTGTACTTAAATATGTCCAAAGTAACGAAAATATAATGTGCATAAATGTTTCAAATTTCTTTCCTTTCCAAAGGTCAGTCGAGTAACCAAAAAACTGAATGATAAGTCGTACAGTCCAAAACAAACCAAGTCCAAGTGACAATTTTTTACCAAGATTTGTTTCCAATTATTTCGGTCGAAGATGTCAAGCAAAGTAAACCCATAAGTAATACAGTCAATGCGATAAAAAATGTATGCACAGTCATCATTTGGCGATTAATTAAGCTCAATGATTTAAATTCTTTGTCCCAGTTAAAATACTTTGGAAAAACAATGTGTACCAATGCCAAAGCAATTAATAAAACACCAATTATTTTAAAATGTATTTCCATTAATTGCAATTAAAGATTGACATAAAAGGTGTAAACTTTATTTCCTGAAATGATGTAAATCCGGCATCCTCAAATGCCTTTTTCCAAGTTGCTTTTGAGAAAAAATGCGTAAAGCCGATTGTAAATGCTACAAAGTTTGGAAAATCTCTCAAGTGTTCAACCATAATCACATTGCCGTTTGGCTTACAAACTCTGCGACATTCTTTTAAGAATTGTACTTTTTCATCGTGTTTACGGATTTCATGAATTGCTGATAGTAAAAAGATATTATCAACCGAACTATCATATAAAGGAATTGAATTTGAATTGATTTGTTGCGTATTTGGATAAATCAAACTCACCTTTCTTGCTCGGATAATTGCTGGTTCAGTATGCTGTTTGGCGTTGTAGAAGTCATACACTTGTAGTTTGGAATTAGGCAAAATACTTTCTATAATAAAACTTGTTTCGTCAAAGCCTGCGTTGATGTTTAAATTGAATTTGTCTTTTGTATCTTCAATTTTCATTTTCTTTAACCAATCAAAATTGTAGAAGCCTGAGAAATCATAAACATAAGCAGAGACGAATAATGGCATAGTTAGTCCATAAATAAAAGCCAAAACAACCAATAAATACAAAATGTTAGGCCAATTGAAAATATACTTACTTCCAATAATTAAGGCTAATAATATGAACCCAACCACATAAAAGTGTCGGTTGAAACTTAAAATATTTAATACCTTGAAAATTTCGTCTCTTTATTTCCATTGTTCAATTTTGCCTTTTTTCCAATAGTATGGAATGTTTTTAATAATGAAAGCGTTTGCCAACAATGGATTTTCAAGTTTTAGAGTACTTAAAAAATCGAAATTACAATCAATCACTTTCACTGGATTCGGAGTCCAGTTTTGTCTTACTCCTTCAATGATTAAAACTTCTTTAGTTTCCTTGTTATAGGTAAATGTAAAAGGCAAAGGTCCAGCAAATCTTCTTGCTTCCTTCCAGTCTGCAAAAGGGGAATGTTCAGGCAGAGAAATTTGTTCTTCCGTTTTGTCTATTGTGATTTTGAACTTTGATTGAATAGAGGATATTTCTTTTGTGTTTTGTTGTTCAACTTGCTTTATGTCTGTAGTGGTGTAGTTATAATGGGTAAATATGTTTCCAAAAAATTCCATTTTCGTTTTGTCTGTTTCTGATTTCAGAATATACAAACCACGTAAACTTTTACCTGCATTATTTGTATAGCGAACAAAAACACGATAACCTATTAGAAAAAAGTCGTTGCCCATAAATTTCGGAAAACCTTTTGGTCGCAAGTCTTTTGTTTGAACCATTGCAACTGCAACAAAAGCCCATTTTTCTTGAAATGTGTCAAGCTGCAGACATTCTGGAATAAGATTTTGTAATTGCTCTTTTGGAACTGCAAATGTCAAAACCAGCGAACTTTCAAAATACGCTTCAACTGCAAATGGATGGTCTTTTAAAAATGATAGCATCGAGTTATTTGAGTTGTTTTTTATTAATATAAAATTCGGTGTAGTAAACTACTAAAATAAAAATAAATGCAAACAATGAATTTAATTTCCCCCAAAGCAACAAGTCTGGAACAAGGATAAATTCAAGTGTGTTCATTGTCGCAACTACTACGATTTGGGCAATAGCATTTAATCTTGTCTTATAAGCACTGTAAGCATTCGACCAACCGCATATTGCAAACCCGCTAGTTGACAGCGTACCTTTGCCAAAAAAAATAAGCAATGCGATACGCTAAAGAGCAAATTGACCAGTGGATATCAGAATGGAATCAATCGGGACAAAGCATCATTAAATATTGTGAAGGAAGCCCTTTGACAAGAGTACATTTTATAATTGGCGTAAAAGCTCATCTGGTCATCTGAAGTAGTCAAAAAGACAGAAAATTTGTACCGGTTCAAGTCGCTCCCTTCCTATATTCCACACATGAGCATTCAGTATCCAAATGGGGTGAGAATAGATTTACATTCTCTGATGAGTATTGAAGATATCAGAGTCTTGAGTGGATGTTAGGTTTTGGAGCACATCAAAGCTATTACATATACAATGGAGCGGTAGATATGCGTAAAGGGTATGATGGATTGAGCGGACTGGTACGCAATGAACTCGGAGCGGACCCGATGAATGGAGAAGTGGCTATATTCTTCAATCGGAGCCGCCGGACTGTCAAATTGTTGGTATGGGATCGAGATGGTTTTGTGGTGCACAATAAGCGTCTGGAGCAGGGATGTTTCGAACAACTTAGTGACATCATTAAAGGCAAAACACTTGGTATCAGCTACCAGCATCTGATCATGTTGCTGAGTGGAATATCACTTATAGGCGTGCACCAACGACCGCGATATGAGATAAGAAAAACAGGATAAATTTGTAAAAAAAGTGGTTAAAACATTGTAATATAATCGTATAAATATAGTATTTTTATGCTATGAATTACGAAGCGATTATAGCGCAGAAAGACAAAGAAATCCAGCAACAGGCAGCCAAGATCGAAGAGCTCGCCCACCAGATTACACTACTGCAAAAACTCATCTATGGTCGTAAATCTGAACGGTTCATAGCCAATGCAGATGGTGCACAATTGAGTATCTTTGGAGAACAAGAAAACACTCAGGAGATGGTTGAAACACAAAAGGAAACCATTACCTACGACAGGACAAAAAGAAGAGTGACCACAAGGGGAAGACTGAGCTTTTAGCCAGGTGCGAGCACCTGCCTGTAGAAGAGATAATCATCGACACTGAACACGATTCAGCAGATATTCACATAGGAGACGAAATATCTGAAAAACTAGCCCATAAACCAGGCAAACATATCGCATCAGATATAGCCGCAAGTACAAAAAGCAGGGCAAGATGCCATCATTATAGCTCCGCCTGTAGAAGAGCCCATATTAAAGTGCGAGGCAGACGTAAGTCTTCTGGCACATATTGTAGTCGCAAAATTTGTTGATCACCTGCCAGAATATCGACAGCAACAGATATTCAAACGCGAAGGTGTCATCATTGCGCCATCGACCATGAATGGATGGGTACACCAACTCAGCCCTTATATGAAGCTTATGGCTGAGTATATCAAAAAACAAATACTGGATGCACCGTATATTCAGCAGGATGAAAGTACCATCAAAGTGATGGACAATAAGCACAAACAAGGTATCAACAAGGCTATATGTGGGTCATGGCCTCAGTTCAATTGCAGTATGTTTGTTTTGAGTACCGGGACGGACGAGGCAGAGAAGGTCCGATGTATTCATATGAAACATATAAAGGAGACCTTCAAACTGACGCATATGAAGTATACAGTATCATAAACAAAGCGTATGGACATATTAATCATTTTTTCATTGCTGGGCGCATGGTCGCAGGAAGTTTCACGAAGCCTGGGCAATGACAAATTCGGAGTAGTACGCTTGACCTTCATTCCGAAATCTGTATGAGATAGAACGTAAATGCAGGGAGGCAAACTATACACATGCCCAACGACAAGTTGAACGTCAGCAAGCCAAACCCATACGCATCAGTTTAAAGAATGGATGGATAAAGAGTCACTCGTAGTGACTCCAAGATCACCTATTGGGACAGCGATAGGATATATGATCAAGAGGTGGGACAAGTTTATTAAATATACGGATCATGGACACGTGGAGATAGATAACAATATCATAGAAAATGCCATCAGGCCTCTGGCATTAGGACGCAAAAACTATCTCTTTGCCGGACATCATGATGCCGCCATCAATATTGGATATTATTACACTATATTCGGAACTTGTAAAGCATTGGGCGTAAACCCGTATGATTACATAGTTTGGTATCTCTCCAAAGTACCTTCCCTAAAAACACTAGACATAGCTCAGTTAGCTCCCGATGCATTTAAAAAATCACTCAATGTGAACACGTAGTTTGTCGAATGCTTACTAAGCATAAAATCCAAACAGCCATAATGATTTCTGAAAGGCCGATTAGAATTGTCAATAGTCTGGAATGGTCGTCACCTAATATTTTTGTAACAATTTGTTCGTGTCTAGGCACAAGATTTAGAACCTTACAAAAAAGTCCGTTTGCAATCCAAACTGTCGCAATACAATAGGTCAATATTTTGTAAATTCTTGTCTTTTTCATTGATGGTTGTTTCGTCCGCTACGCTTGCAGGTAATGGTTTGGTTTTGTGACGTGGAGGCATTTAGCCACCATGATCGTCATAGCCTTTATTATGGAAAGCTTTCTCTTTTAAGTATCCTTCGAATTCTTTAAGTATTGGATTGTTTGATAAATTTGGAAATCTCTTTAGATATAATTCAATATAGGATAGAATATATTGATCGCAACCTTGAAACGATTCAACTCTTTTCCCAATCAAAGTACCATAATTATATGCATTACTCAATGATCATCAATTTTCATTTCTATAGGATACAAGGTCCTATATTTCTTGTAAAGATCTAATAGTAATAGCAATGTTTCATTAGGATAATATTCATTCATTAAT
Source organism: Saprospiraceae bacterium (assembly GCA_016717145.1). Classification (GTDB taxonomy): domain Bacteria; phylum Bacteroidota; class Bacteroidia; order Chitinophagales; family Saprospiraceae; genus OLB9. The sequence goes on from JADKGD010000059.1 coordinate 7,988, forward strand.
TGTAAAGCTTCAAATGCATTGTAGCCGTAAACAGAAATTGAATCTTTAGCTAAGCTTCGTATTTCCTTTTCAAATATTTTTTTTGCGATTTCCAAGCCCTTTTCAGGCTTATTGAAATAAATTAAACCCTTTATTACTTGTACTTGAGTAAAAACATTTGGATCATTTTGCAGAGAATCAATTTTATTGATGTATTTATCTCTACCCATTAAACAAATATGAGGAATTGCTTGTCCCGCCCATGCATCGCCTCCATCCAAGTATTTAGTTAAGACCATTTCAGTTGAATCTGAGTTATACGAAAGTAAGTTTCTGAGAAAGTTAAACTCTTTGGATTTCATCTTTTGTGTCGGTTTCATTTTTCTTTCAAAGAAAAGTTCTCGAATATCACAATCACACTTATCAAACAATTCAATCAAATTATTATTACTCAGGTGTGATGTATAAAAGTTCATTTTATAACAATACCAATTCTCATCATTTCCGTAGAAAATCCGTTCTTCGAAAAACTTCTTTTCATGTGGTTCAAGTAATTTTTTCAATATGCTTGTTATAAAATTTCTTTCTTGCTTTCCATATTTTGTGTTGTTCTGCAATTTGATTCTTTTCTAATCCCTCAATCAATGAATATTTGATTTGTAACCTTTTGCTCTTATTTATTAAGATTTTTGGATTTCCACTATCGTTTATAATTGGTTCTGTCCAACTAATAATTTCTATTTCATTGATGTGCCAGGCCCACTTGGATAAACATCTTTTCTTTTAATAAGGAGATTGTCAGAGCAGATTTTTAGTTTGTAAATTGATTTGAGTGTATCAATACTTAATTCAATAATTGTGTCATTAGTTATTAATTGAAATTCAAGTTTGCAATCTTCAAGGCAAGTATTGTCATAAAATCCCAATTTGATTTGATTAATTTCTATTTCTTGATTGAACTCAAAAAAATACCAGTTATTTTCTCTCCATGACCCACGCCAATCAAAATTTCCATCTACTGTGTTAAGAATCATTTCATTGTCTAGAAATTCTGCAGATATAGAGGTTGAATTCAAATTTGCATAGTTAAACGAACTTTGTTCTTGACCAAATATGGCAAATACAATTAATTGAAAAATGGCTGATAATATTAACACAGATTTTCTTTTCATAAGTTGTCCATAACGGCTTGGCTTTGTGACGTGCCGTCCCGATAGGGCGGCATGTTCATCAAAGCCTGTGTTCTATGGCGTTTTTTATTCTTCATTTGGTGCTTGCTTACCACCTTTTGATTTATACTTATCCCTTATTTGTTCCATTTTCTTCTCATCAATTAATGTTTTATTCTTATATAAATTTGCTTCCAATGACTGGGCTATTTGAAAGTATTTTTCAATTCTTTTTAAAGTTTCCCTGGTATGAAGTATAGAAATATACCTATAACCATCTTGATTTAAATAATTTAGCTGAACATTGCCATGACCATATTTCTTATTAAAGTCCATATGTGCAAATGACATTATATTTAATGGTAGATTACTTTCTCTAGATACTTTTAAACTTTCTTGTCCTAAGGACTATCTTCATACCAAAATAATTCAGAATCTGATTCAACATATTCTCTCCACTTTTCCAAAGAAATTGGAATAATGTTTTCAACACCTTCTAATTTCCTTTTTGATTTACTTATATACCAAATGGCCATCTTATTTAATGAATTGTTCTAAAAATGTGACTTCAAACTTAATTTCAGGATGTAATGCTTCTAAAGTAGTTTTCCAACTTGAAGCTAAAGAAGGCGAATAAATGTCCTTAGGCATATAAACATGAATTTCAGGGTTAGTAAATTTAATTTCTTTACCGTTCCATGTTATGCCCTTATTCCCTACTAGTCCTTCTTTTATATTATCAATATTTGATTTTACAGAAGGGTAATTCTTCCATGTGTTTACATCAGCAACTTTAGTTGTTTTCATGCTTACAACTTTACTAGCCACAATGTTGTTGCCTGAACCCCCTACTTGTTTATAGAAATCAAGAGCTTTAAAATTGTCAGCGATATCGGCTGTTGATTTAAACCCTTCTTTCAAATATCTGAATTCTGACATCAAATCTTGAAAATATCTTCTCACTCCAAAAAATGCAGGTATATCATCCGAAGATTTAATCACTACATCCCAACCATCTGTAATGTGTTGTTTGATTTGGTCAGGGGTCATCTTCCTGATCCGTTTTACAATTTCTGCACAACTGTTGTGGACTAATAAGCCTTCGTGTCCTACATGAAAATTGTGGTCTCGATATACTTCTAAGTTATATACAGTTTCTTTGTCACCTATGATTTCTCTTTGAACTTTTGAAACAAGCTTTGCTGTCTTCTCTCCATAGACCTTTATGTTTTCCCCTATCTTGATTTCTCCAATTGGAATGTATGCCTCGGTCTTCTGAATAAAACGGGTGATTTTTGTGTACTTCCTATGGTGTCACCATTTGAAAATACAAAATTCCATGTTTCTTCAACTGTTCTGACAAACCTACCTGTTATTGGTCTTCTTCCATAAACACTTCCTGTGTCCTGCATCGGAAAAGTCTGGTATCATGGGATATAGGGGCAATTTTTATTACCACTTAGCATCACCGTATATGCCCATTTCTTCAATCGAAAGAAAAACTTTGTTTCCAATTTCAGTGGCTTTATGATGTTTAATCCACCAATTAGGCCTGCTTAACTGTGCTGTTAATTTACTCCCGTCAATTTCAGTAAGTTCAAATGTGATATTTTTCCACGTTTGAGGTGTTATGGGTTCATTGTCTATATCTCTTTGCTCAACAGGAATAAGATCATTTCGATCGTCATAAAGGTACTTGTCAGGCAATGGGCTGTAAGTAAGCACCAAACCTTTGTCCAATAAAGTACTGTGTATTTCTTCTTGTAGTTTAAGCTCTTCGTCTGTATATTCAGATATTGGAATTGGTGTTTCATTCCATGTACCTAAAGCCAAAGGATAATTGGTTAAAAATTCCTTTGGTTTAGCATGTGGTTTGTTGATACTTAGATAAAACCTGGTGGTATCCCTATTTCTTTTACTTGACCAAATGCGGTGATATCAAGCAAAGAAGGATCACAAACGATGGAATACTTTAAATAACTGTTTCATACTTTTATTTTTGGTTTCTTTTAAATGCCATAGAACTATATAAATAAGCGACACTCATGCCGACCTAATTTCTTCATAACTCATTGATCTTCTAATTATATTAAAAAAATATAAAAATACGAAAGTTTGTTAATATTATCCGTTTGTTAAACACTTGTGAT
>JADKGD010000060.1 GCA_016717145.1 Saprospiraceae bacterium
CATAGGCAGGGTTTATAGAGGAGATCTGGAAGAAAATAAGGACTACCTTCTTTGCAAAAAAGATGGTGTTATGAAAAAGGTTAGAGTCAAAGAATTGTATGTATTCAAAGGCTTGGCCAAACTTAAAGTGTCAACAGTGCGAAGTGGAGACCTTTGTGCCGTAGTGGGTATAGATGACTTTGAAATCGGCGATTCTATAGTAGATCCATTGCAACCTGAAGCACTTCCAAGAATAGAAGTTGATGAGCCTACGATGAGTATGCTCTTTACCATAAATAACTCACCATTCTTTGGTAAGGAAGGTAAATTTGTTACATCAAGACATTTGCGTGAACGGTTGTACAAAGAACTCGAAAAAAATCTGGCCTTAAGGGTTGAAGATGGTGAGTCCGAAGATAAATTTAATGTATTTGGTCGGGGCGTACTGCACTTAAGTGTGTTGATAGAAACAATGAGAAGGGAAGGCTATGAATTGCAGGTAGGTAAACCGCAGGTCATCATCAAAGAAATCGATGGTGTCAAGTGTGAACCGGTCGAATTGCTCGTCATCGATGTGCCTGAGACATCCTCAGGAAAAGCCATCGAACTTATCACACAAAGGAAGGGCTTGCTGAAGGTAATGGAGCCAAAAGGTGATGTTCAACATTTGGAATTTGAAATTCCTTCCAGAGGTATTATAGGACTTAGAAACAATATGCTTACTGCCACATCCGGAGAAGCGGTCATGACGCACAGATTTATTCAGTTCGAACCACACAAAGGAGATTTACCTGCACGTATTAAAGGGTCTATGGTTTCTATGGAACAAGGTCAGGCTTTGCCGTTTGCTATTGACAGACTTCAGGATCGGGGTAAGTTTTTTATCGATCCGGGCGAACAGATTTACGTAGGTCAGGTTTTGGGTGAACACTCAAGGGATAATGATCTTGCTATAAATGTCATCAAAGGTAAAAAATTGACAAATATGCGTGCCTCCGGTTCAGATGAAAATGTCAAGATAGCACCAAAAATTCAGTTTTCACTGGAAGAATGTATGGAATACATCAGGGATGATGAATATCTGGAAGTTACACCAGTTAACCTCAGGATGCGTAAAATTAAATTTACAATCTGATAAACCCAGAATCCGCATTAGAAATTCCCGCCTGCCAAAGTTGTACGTCGGGCAGGTATTCCGATAATATCTGACTTTTTTTTTCCTGACTTGTACCATGTAAATTTTGTGCGGTTTTAAATATCTGATTATCAGCATCATAGTGATTTATTTTAAAAAATTTACCGCACTAAGTGGTTTTGGCATGAAAATCAGGATAGTAAAGACCACATTATAAGCCAAAGCGGTTCAAATATTAGTATATCAGAAGATAAAAAATATTTAGGGTGAAGGTACTTTTTTCGGAGGAGGGTTGTCTTCCGCCTTTTTGTCTTTAGCTTAAAAGTCACTGGAGACGGTACAAACAAAAAATCTAAAATAACTGGTAAATATATTTAAAGAACGGATGTAAAGGCGAGTTTTTTTGTTTCCGTTGGGAAGATGACTTTTAAGCGTTAAGACAAAACACGGCGGCATTTTTGTTTACTTTTTGCTGCAGAAAAAGTAAAAGCCTTCGGCTTGAGGTAATAGTATAATCAGGTTGAGATTTTTGGTTTATAAGCAATGATCAATTGAAATAGTTTTCAAACGTGCAATATGCTAAACACACATCTAAAAAATAGTAGATGGCCAAATCCTAAATAATATAACCTATAAAACCGTCACAGTAAAGGCAAAACTTACTCCAAAAATGGACAAATTGGTAGCTAAATTATTTCCACCGCATTCGTGCTATTTTGTTGTCAAGCGAAGTGTTTAAACCTCTGGTCATCCTTTTAGAATTATTAAAGAGGAAATTATTTGTCTGAATGCTTGTAGTTCTTGTTCGTTGCTGGTCGTTTTGATAAGTTCATTGCGGTTTGAAACTCCTTTTTGTATTGGTAAAAGTCATTGTCCACATAAACGAGTTTTGAAAAACATTTATAATCCTTATGAGAAACCAAAAAGTCTTGTTGCTTCAGGTTTCTGTATTTATCTTTGTAGCTTTTGATGTCATATTCTACATCCTTTTCAGTTTTCTCGTCTTGTTTGTTGAAACTATATACTTGTATGAGTGCAGCACCTTTTTTTATGTCGTCTTTGCTTATGTAAAAAACAATATTTGAGTAGTAGTCCTTAGCGATTTCAATGTCACCTGTCCAGCCAACAGGTTCTTTTACGCTAAACATAAAGCCGTGACCATAAACCATTAAATTATCCATTTTCGAGGTGTCACTTTTCTGTCCAAACTATTAAGCGAGGCCAGTCCAATTAACAGTAGAGTTAAGATTTTAGATACATTTTTCATTTTTAAATTTTTGTTCGTTTATTATCTGCATGGTCTACCAAGCATTACGACTAACGGTTTGCATTGACGATGTTGCGGCTTTTACTATGTTTAATCGTTGTTCTTAGTCCAAATTTAAGGTTTTTTCTCATTCTCGATGTAATTTTTGCCGCAATATTGTTCAATGCTTTGTTATACTCAGTAAATTGACTTTTTTTAATTTCGATTTGAAAACGCCGCTTGAATATTCCTGCTCTCAGTCTCTATTCGCAAATTTCCTGCTCTTATGGCGCTTTCGTTGCTTTTTATAAAAAAAGTCATATCTTTGCTCACTGAAAGCATATATGCTTTCAGTGAGGTTATTAATAGCGTCACCTATTCCAATTCTACTGTGCTGATTTTCAGCCGATTATATTGTTTTTTAAATATTTTTTTCAAAACTCTTGCTTTTGTGCGCAAAGTTATATAACTTTGCGATTGCAAAGCATATATGCTTTGCAATCGGTTGAATTGGGCAGAAAAAACAAACTGGACTCTTACTTTAATGTCATTGAAGATTTTTTTGACAAATCTGACTTAAAATCTTTTACTGAAAATAAATTTGGTGAAATTTTTAATGAAAATAGTCATTTTTGGGCATACCTGATAATAGATACCCAAAACAGGTACTGACTTATCTAATAAAAGAGAAGTTATAAATGTACATACATTTATAAACAATTCTAATGAAATCAAAGGTAATCTATTCTTGGAAAACAAATGATGAATTTACAGTAATATCAGGACTGAAAAGTGAGTCCTATTTTACGCATTATTCAGCACTTTATTTGCATCAGCTGTCATTGCAAATTCCCAAAACTATATATTTAAATTTTGAGCATAAGTCGTCACCAAGTAACAAAAGAGATGAGAATATTGTATTACAGGAGTCTATCGATAAAGCTTTTCAAGGTAGTCAAAGAAAAAGTTTGGTTTCTTTTTCATTTTTAGAAAAAAAATAATAATTATAAATGGAAAGTTTACAAACCGACTCGGTGTGAAAAAAGATCCAGCACTGACCAATGCTTTGAATATACAGATATTGAAAGAACCTTAATAGATATTTCAGTAAGACCTGTTTATTCTGGCGGAGTATTTGAAGTCTTAGAAGCATATAGGCTCGCTAAAGGGAAAATTAGTGCGACCTAAACTCTCTTATTATTTAACTCAACTTGATTTTATTTATCCTTATCATCAAGTGATTGGTTTTTACTTAGAAAAAGCAGGATATAGCGAAACTGAAATAGCTTTATTTAAGAAAGATATGAAGTATAATTTTTACCTAACCTACGACATACGTAATAAAGAATTTTCTGAAGAATGGAGATTATTTTATCCAAAGGGGCTTTAAAACAAATGCTTGAAAGTCACAATCATATAATCAAAGTAATAGTCAAAATCTTTTAAAGTTTCATTCTGATTTACCGTGTTTATAACACTTTCCCAACTTTGTCTGTGAAATTCACGTTGATCAGGTAATAAAGAAATATAAGTCATTGGAACTCTTTTCGCATCAAAGATAAACTTGCAAAGTTCAATATTTCCAGGTAATTTAAAATTAATAGAAAATGCTTCTGTAAGATTATAAACATCATAAAAATCTCTTGCTCTTGATCGTGGGGTCATGCTGAAAACAACTCCTTTGTAAATAGGTAATTGTTGACACAAGGCTCGGAGTTTTTCCAAGGCTAACATTTCGGGAGAGTAAACATAAACAACTGCCCCTTCAATATCCTTAGCTCTTTTATCAGTAACATATTCATATTTGCTAATATCAATTGTGAATTTAGTCGAGTTGTCAGAATGCAATTGAACAGCATTTCTTCTCATTGCATCAATATTTCCATTAAGGTCGTCAAATTTGTTTTTCTGAATAACTTTGAATTCTAACAGATAACCTCCCCAAAATGATTTTACTGCATCATTTACTTTTTGTGGTCTATCATTAAACTTAAATCAAAAGCGACGAAATTTTCTTTTTCGAATTCATTGTTTAGCAAGGATAAAATTTGCTTTGATATTCTTTGCTTTTCCATTTCCGAAAAGTCTTTCTCCATTGAGAAATCAATATCAATGCTACCTCTATTTGTGATATCATAAGCCAAGTTCAAAGCATTCCCTCCTTTTAAAACTAAAATTCCCATTAATATTTCATCAGCAACCAAAGCTGAAATTGTAAGAGTTTTAATTCGTTGCAGGGTTTCTAAATTGGTCATATTTTGTCTTTTAAATTTATAAGTTCAATTTAAATAAGTATAATTTTAATAACATTCAGTTTATGTTCGAACTATTCATTATATTGTTAATGCTTTTTATTGACAATCCGCGATTGCTCTGCTAACAATTTATTCAAATCAGAGTTAAGTTGAATTAAATGCATACTTTGATTATGGTATTGTGTATTCAAAAAAATATTGTAGTTTTCAAAAAATGTTGAATTACTCAAAACCAAAACCTTCATGAACTTTTCAATAGACCTTCGGCAACTCTCTTTTGATTTCTCGCTTTTCCTATTGAGTAGAACTTTGAAATAGACGCACAAAAAATCCAGCAACTTTCAGGTTATTCAGAAAAAAGGAATCATTGGCGAAAAAGTCTGTAAAGACATGAATTTTTTTTATACGTTTATGCAAATATAAGCAACATTCTGAATTGTACAAATTTAGTTTTTGTGCCTGTCAGCAAGGGACAATTACAAATTTAGTAATTTTAGTATCTTGCGTTATTTTATAATGCCATTTACTATTTTCTCATATATAATTTTGATCTCACTTAATTTAACCCAGATTCCGCATTAGGAATTTACTGCAACAAAATTCTACTTCATATCTATTTCAGTACTCATTTTTCCGTCCTCACCGTAGTTATTACTACGATTGCGGGAGAAAAATTCCGTGCTTAATAATATTTGTATAATTCAGTTTCGTAACAAAGCCTAATGCAGATTCTGAGTTTAATCTTTTGACGCACGATTAATTATTTTAATCATTTTATCATTGTCAGTTCCGTTTCTCATCAATTTATCGAGTGGACTTTTTATCCCATACTGTCGGCCTGGCAAATACTTTGTTCATTGCTGAGTATTATGGAGTAAATTGAAGTGCTCAAACCGGAGCAAACTGAACCAGTGATTCCGGAGCAAACTGAACCACTTTTTAGGTGTTGATTTGATAGTTATATTGTATCAAATTCGTTTTTTTGTTTCGGCCCCGCTACCAAGACTGACTGATTCTGCCGTAGGCAGATGAAGTACGACAGTGCTTCAAAGGAAGGAAGGGCCGGCGGCGGGTGGGCAGGTTCAACAGTGCGTTCATCGCATGTCCGCTGGACACGACGAACGGTTATTTGTTAGCTATCGTAATTCTTTATATTTCTTAATTCTTTGAGGATAAAAAACAGCTTGAATAAAGTTAAACTCTAAATGTTGCAAGCTAATTTTTTTATTATTCTTATCAATCTCCAAGAACGGTGAGTATCTTAAGTTTGTCCTTAATAACCAAATGTCAGCACGTTTACTCGGTCTTATGTCCCAACCAAAAATCAAAGACGGACTTGTGAAAGTAAAGCGTTCATCCGTAAAATCGGTTGTATTGTCTGTTTCAACAAGTTTAATATTATCATACATAACACCTGCACCAATGAAAGGTGCGAACCCGTGATAGTCAAATAAAAACTTGTAGGCTTCTATGCCAACGCTGTTTCTAATTAGCTTTTGATTGAATGAAAAGGCGTTTCTCTCTTGTCTGATTGGTCGGAAATTGGCAGATAAAATAAAATCATACTTTGAAAAATGATAGCCTGCTGTAATTTCAGGAAAAATATTTGGCATTGCCTTGTCGTCTAAAAAAGTATAAAGCTCTGTGACATAGCTTGAACTTTTATAGGAAAAAGCCGAAGAAGGTCCTATCCCAAAGAACCCAACCTAATGCGTTCTTACTTCTTAGCAAAGAATCAAGTTGTGGAATTGGGTCGGAATAAGAACCGTTTGTAAATTCAATTGAATAGTTTAAGCCAAAATTAATTACGCCTTTCGGGAAGGCTGATGTTACTGTTTGAGTTCTTGACAGGTAAATAGAAGTTTCATTGTTTGGAATCAGTTCATAGCCTAAGTAAGCATAAATCTTAGGTGTTCGATAAGCTATACCTGCTCCTAATATTGATTTTACTTCTGTTTTTCTGTAATGCTCGCCCTGTAAATTATTTTGGTTAAGCCGTATTGGGGCAAATTTATAACTTAGGTACGGGCGCACAGTATTTTCTTTAATGGCTAAAGGGGAAAAACGCATACCTGTTATGGCTCTAAATCTAATTGAATTATCAAATTCTCCAGCCCTTTGTTTTTCTTAGTGAGGTGGCAATTGTTAAACAAAAAAGTCAGCGTGTCCCCAAAAATGTGTGGCCCCAAAATTTATGGCTGGGGTAATAAAATTATTCCTTTCAAAAGCTTGAACTTCATTTTGTCCGTTTAAAAATGAGCTTGGTTGCAACTTGTAAAAGTAATTAATGTCTGCCCCAAAGTATGACTTGGCAAAAGAATAACGTTTTTTTCAAATCAAGGTCTTGTCCCATTACGTTAAGAACCCATAAAGTTAATATAAGAGTATACACTTTCTTCATATCGTTCGTCTTTTTTATTAGGTAGCTAAACGCTTGTGTTTTGCGACGGTTTTGGCGATAGCCATAACTGGCGTCAAAGCTTCTGTTATGGCTTCGTGATTTTACTCCTTTACCGTTTTAAGTTCTTTAGGTAGTCCTACTTTAGACAATAGCTTTTTAGCTCTCTCTGTTTTTTTTGGAAAGTTGTCCTTGGGTGATTGCTTTTTTAAATCTGATTTTTCCTTACTTGGAGTTTTGTCTATAACCGTATAAGCCATTTTATTAAATTTTACTGATAATGAATGCTATATTCTGAACTCTCTTTAAAACGTTCCCATTCATGATTTTGTTCTTGAGTCAAAAATTGCAAAATTTTTGGAAATATCGTAAAGATATTTACTAATGCCCATACGATATAACCTGTTTCTTGATTTCGAATTACCTTCAAATAAAACTGCTGCATCAGGTTTCCTTTCTAAGAATTGTCGGCCAATTTGACCTATAGTTGCAAGTATTTTGTCTGTGTCTTTATTATTTGTAGCAACATTATCAATAATTTCATTTGTGGCTGGGTTTTTATCACCTAATCCAAGGTTGTAAATGCTCCGTTCTTGGTCGATGAGAATAAATTGGACAACTTTTGTGATTTCTCCTTTTGGACCTATACTGACAAACTCGAAATAATCGTCATCTTCTACACTAATAAAATCATATTTTTCTGCTATCATTCTTTCAAAACCTTAAATCTTTGGTCTCAACAACAAAAATAAGACAAAAATATCCAGCAATTACTAAATGTACACAGCTTTATGTTTATACACCTTTGCTTTTCTATTCTTTAAATGTAGCTACGATTTCTGATTTGGATAATCCTTAGTAGTCAAAATCTTTCACTTGATTTAATCTTTTGAAGCACGATTAATTATTTTAATCATTTTATCATTGTCAGTTCCGTTTCTCATCAATTTATCGAGTGGACTTTTATCCCATACTGTCGGCCTGGCAAATACTTTGTTCATTGCTGAGTATTATGGAGTAAATTGAAGTGCTCAAACCGGAGCAAACTGAACCAGTGATTCCGGAGCAAACAGAACCACTTTTAGGTGTTGATTTGATAGTTATATTGTATCAAATTCGTTTTTTTTGTTTGGCCCCGCTACCAAGACTGACTGATTCTGCCATAGGCAGATGAAGTACGACAGTGCTTCAAAAGGAAGGAAGGGCCGGCGGCGGGGTGGGCAGGTTCAACAGTGCGTTCATCGCATGTCCGCTGGACACGACGAACGGTTATTTGTTAGCTATCGTAATTCTTTATATTTCTTAATTCTTTGAGGATAAAAAACAGCTTGAATAAAGTTAAACTCTAAATGTTGCAAGCTATTTTTTTATTATTCTTATCAATCTCCAAGAACGGTGAGTATCTTAAGTTTGTCCTTAATAACCAAATGTCAGCACGTTTACTCGGTCTTATGTCCCAACCAAAAATCAAAGACGGACTTGTGAAAGTAAAGCGTTCATCTGTAAAATGTTTTTTTAATATATATAAAACACCTGCACCAAGAAAGGCGAACCTGATAAAATTGGGGTTTTATGCCAACGCTGTTTCTAATTAGCTTTTGATTGAATGAAAAGGCGTTTCTCTCTTGTCTGATTGGTCGGAAATTAATTCGTCTATAAATTTGTCTGCATAGTTCTCAGCTGTCTTGTCGTAGCAATCAATTATGTCTTTTTGTTCTTGCATATTACTCTTTTTTTATGCATTAAATTGTCTTAAATGGTGGTCATTATGTTTAAATGCAAAAATTCCGATTTGCTCTTTGGTCATTTTACCAAAGAAGTCGTGAATGAAATTGTCGTTTGAATAGTTTTCGTAGGATTTAATCTGGTCTATCCAAATTGATTTTAAAGGAGTTAAGTCGCCAAGTATTTCCTTAACTGTAAAAGCTTTTCCTGCTGGCATATTTTTGCCAATGGGCTTGTCGTCTTTTGTATTGCTCTTTAATGCCATTTTGCCAAATATTTTTCCAAGAAAATCTTGTTTGTAAACAAAATCTTTCTTGCCTAAAACCCACTCGTTCCATATAGTATTATGTTTGGTCATTTGGTAAACATTCATTTTACCCCAAGTAGGTTTGCTATTTTCATTGAGTGAATTAATTCTTTGCACTAAGTCTTCTCTCGTTATTTTGTCAAATATTGTTTTCATTTGTCAAAGTTGTTTATTGGTTGCAATGAAAAATAGTTACCCGAATCATCTTTAAATAATGCTTCTGTACCATAGAATTCCTTTGTAGGGGGCTTGATAAATTCTACGCCTTTTTCTTTAAGTTCTTCGTATGTGGCGAAAATATCTGTACAGGTCAATACTCCGCAGCCAAATATTCCTTTCTTGATAAGGTCAATTAATGATTCCGCAACTTCTTTAGGAAACATTTTGCTTACCTTAACTGGAAACAACACAAGCTGTAAGTCTGGTTGTTCAGGTGGTGAAACTGTCAACCAACGTGAATCTGGTCCCATTGGAATGTCGTCCCCAAGTTTGAACCCTAATTTGTTCACATAGAAGTCATAGGCACTATTTTGGTCTATGACATGAATGTTTGTAACTGTCAATTTTGTTATCATTGCTTTTCTTTTTAATTGTTAAACTCAATGCAAAGGTCAGCAATGATTTATTTATTTTCATCTTCAAAATTGCTATTCTTTGTCCAACCGTGCATATATGAATAGCAGCTTGGTACAAATGCTAATGGCGTAGTTTCAATTTTCGTTTTTCTTTCCTTGTATTGGTTGGCATAATCGGAAGCTGTCTTGCCGACTAACTTGGTAAAGAGTCCACTAAATGTACTTACACTATCAAAACCTACTAAAAAGCAAACTTCCTTAACAGATTTGTTTAGTTGCAAATGTTGTTGAGCTTTTTCAATTCTTACTGTTGTGAGATATTGGTGTGGCGTTTTTCCGTAAATAGATTTGAATAGTCTTATAAAATGAAATTTGGAAAAATAGGCTTCGTCAGAAATATTGTCAAGGTCTATTTTTTCAGAATAGAATTTGTCAATGAATAGTTTTGCTTGAACAATTCGTCTGTACAGATAAATTTTGGGATATTGTTCTGTTGCCATTGTCTTGTCTTGTCAATATTTGTAGGGTGTCGATTTACAATGACCGCTAACTTGTTGCTTTGCGAACAAAAAAAATATCAGCTTTCGCCTTTTCCACATATGCTAGACATTTTAGGCACTTTTTTATCATTCGCGCAGACTCTAACACCACAAATATAGCTTTCTAGTCCATATCTGTATACGATAAGCACCTTATTTTTTAACAATTGTGTAATCCGGTGAAATTGACCACCTAATCCGGTTTAAATTGACCAGGGTAAAGAATGGTTTTACACATTATTCCCTGCATTTTTTCTATGGGTTATCAGGGAAAATATTATCCAGTAAGTATGTAACCTCAATTTTCAATCAATCATTAAAAATAAAAACGAACATACCCGTTCATTTTTATAAAGATGGTGAAGGAAAGGGAATAACTGATACATTTGATGTAACTGTTATAAAAAGTTGCTTAAACATATTTTATTGATACCTAAAATTTGTGTGGAATGAAAGTAGGTGCTCAATGCCTTTGAAGAAGTCTTAATGGTGCGTCTGGGTCAAATTGGAATGCATCGTTTGTAAAAGATAAGCCAAACGGTTTACCCAGCACATTGCCACTATAAACAGTATCCTTACCATTAGGATAAAATTTTTTATATTGATCATGATAAGACCATCCCAGGCCGCCGATTAATAATCCTCCTCCTTCCCGAACAAATTTTTCAATGAGTGGAACATGGATCTGTTTAAAGTCTGCAGGAGGATCCCAATTGCTTAAATACCACAACACCGCTGCGCATTCCAGATCTTTAGCAATTGAATCCGGACTTGTGGTCTTGAGCGCGTCCTGACTTATGCTCTTTAGACTCCAACCTCGCCTCGCAATAAAATCTTCTACTTCAGGCATCATATCTATCCTGGAAAACCTCCCTTCCCAAACAATAATTTTTATTTCAGCCGTGCAATTTACATGCTGCTCCAGAGGTGTAAGCCATGCAAGTGCATTTTGAGCAAATAATAAATTATCGCTGTTCGATGTGATTTCATTATGTTTTGTCAGAGCATCTTGCGCATATGCCAATATATGTCCTTTCCCAAATTGCCGGGAAGCTACAAACACTTTTGATTGAAGGGAGTCCGTATTGAGGTATATTTTCAGCAGGGAGTTCACCAAGAGATTGCCATTCTTTCTCCTCTTTGTCTTCATTTGGAGTATCACAAATACCATTAATGCAAAGACTACCTGGGTTGCCCGCTTTCATATTGAGATTCAGACCTTCAAATAAACTCAGAAGGGCTCTATCCTTTTCCTGTTGTGTTATTTTAGTTTGTTCTTCCGCTCTGTTTTTTTGTTCTTCAGCACGACTTCTTTCTATGAGTGCCCATCCTGCCAGTAAGGATAATGCAATGATGGTCGCACTCGTTATTGTCCAGACAATTCGATTTCTAAGTTGATTACGGGCTACACTTTTGCGAACAAAATTGATCTCCTGAGCATTGAATACATGATCAGGTGATTTAAGCAAGCGAGCTGCATTCGCAAGGTTCGGGTTTTTATTCCATAGCAATTGCTTATTCCCCGATGTGGCATATTGATCGGCTTGCTGACTCAGTCTTTCTCCTAATATCAGTGTGTCGCGTCCAATATGTTGAATCCAATCTAAAAGAATTTTCCAGGATCGCACAAAATCGATATGGGATGGTTCTATACTGTTGCTGTCTCGTACAATCAGTCGTGCATCTATTAATTTACCAATGACATCACTCACGAAAAGGTTTTCTTGCCCGGAGTAATTCAGATCTGCGACCGGTAATTTCTTTCCGGCCAAATCTCCCTGTACAGAAACCATACGGAGAAATATCTTGCGCATAACCGATTGATGCGAGGCATCCAGAGATTGATATAATGAGTCTGCTTTCTTTAATAATATTCCCATAACTCCACCAAGCTTTGCATAATCATTTTGATTCATTGCCCGGTCCGGTCTTCCGCTTGCAACGTACGTAAGATAGAGTTCATGAAGTGTACTGGATAAAAGAGAGATTGTTCCGGGAGATTGCACGACTTCACCGATGATCGAGTCTATGAGCTCCGGCGGATCAAAAATCATTACTTCCTGAATCGTGGGCATGACTGCTGTCTCCATGAGTTGCTCCAGGCTAAAAGGAGGAATGGTAACGAGAGCAGATGGCCAAACATCTTTTAAAGCACTTTGTGCAAAACGTGATTCGTAATCGGAGCGAACTGTCATGATGGTGCAATGAATGCGAGTCGTATCATCTATGATTTGTCGTAATCGTAAAAGAAATGCATCTTGCTCCGATGTATCCTTACATTGGCTGAACACTTCTTCTAAATGATCAATAAACAATACCCCATTATTGGATTTAGATTCTTCAAGACTTGTCAATACCGGGTCAAGAGAAGACAAAGGATGAACAGAAGGTAGTAATATGGGTAATATAGAGTGACCTTGTTCGCGAAGCCAGGGTAATAATCCCGCTTTGACCAAGGAAGATTTGCCTGTGCCCGAAGCACCTGATAGGACTAATAAGCGTGATGAATTCAGTCTCGATTTTAAATCAGCGATGGCATCCGTTCTTCCATAAAACAAAGGAGCGTCCGATTCTTCAAAAGATAGCAATCCTTTATACGGACTACGAGCTGGTCTCGGTGGTAAATTAAGTCGATGATAAGGGTGTAAGAAAATAAATTCTCCTTTATCATGTTTATTTAATGGGAATAATCCGGGTGTTTGTCTTTTTGCTGTCCCATTTCGATGGTGGCAAGCTCTACCTGGTCTCGTATATATGAATACAGTTCTGTAACCGTAATCAATCCATCACTTTCCCTTCCGGTCTTTGCATCCGCTTCACCGGCAAGCGCATTGAATAATGCGAAAGCAAACGGAGAATGATTTTCACCTGATTCTGAAGCTATCAATCCCCTTTCACCAGTCGATTGATCTTTTGTAATATTGTCCAT
The DNA here is from genome assembly GCA_016717145.1 of Saprospiraceae bacterium. Taxonomy (GTDB): domain Bacteria; phylum Bacteroidota; class Bacteroidia; order Chitinophagales; family Saprospiraceae; genus OLB9. Next base: position 13,089 of record JADKGD010000060.1, read on the forward strand.
AGCCCTCTGATCATAAGCCGCAGATGTAATCACCTCCCAGGCTGGATCATGAATGAACCGATCGAATCGTTCCTTATAGATTTTTTTAGGCATCAGCGATCTAATACTTCGGGTACCGCTCGTCCACTTAAATGCACCTGCAAAACAGCAATCCAATATGACCAATAAATGTCGACAAGTCAAATTATTTAATGCTTCTTTCACTTCAGTCATGGGTATAAATGTCTTCATATCGGCCGTATCGGCATCTGCAGGTGCTATATATCCGGTGGGACCATCATCACCGTCTGAAGCTATTCCATGACCTGCGAAATAGAAAACTACCCGATCATCATTCCCCACTACTTTTGGCATTGTATCGTGTAATAATGTGCGAATGGCATTTCCTTTCGGGTCCAGCAATGGAGGGATTACCTCAAAATGATGTTTATCCTTTAGTACTTCTGCTACTTTCTTTGCATCGTTTACGGCAGTAGATAATGATGAGACTTTTTCATAGGCATCTATCCCTATAATAAAAGCATAATGGTGCGTAAATTGTAAAGTCTCTTGAGAACTGTTGGAAGTATCTATTTTTTCTGATAATGGTTTTTGATCTTGATTTTCAATAGGTATAATATTATCCATATGACATTTTGATAAAACGATAGAAGATAACTTGTTACTCAGATAAAGATAACGCTTGTGCTTTGCGACGGTTTTTGGCGAT
>JADKGD010000061.1 GCA_016717145.1 Saprospiraceae bacterium
TTTCACGAATATGCTCGGGAGCAAACTCACAGTTTTTATTACCCAGATTTTTTCTAAGTTTGCGGTACATTGGTCCGGCATCAATGAGTTGCACTTTGCGCTTTCTAGGAGCGGTTTTGTTGTTACTCAATATCCAGATATACGTAGTGATCCCTGTATTGTAAAACAAGTTATTGGGCATTTGGATAATGGCTTCGGAGCCAGTCATTTTCTAATGATATACCTACGGATATTGCTTTCACCACCACCGGCATCACCCGTAAACAAACTACTACCATTATGTACGGAAGCTATCCTGCTACCTGCCGGACTTTGTGATAATGGCTTCATTTATTGACCATTCCATCAGAAACAGTGGTTGCCCATCAGATGATCTTGGCGTCGCATCCACATCGACAATTCTCCCCAATAATCCTTCAGCTGCACCACAAATCTGGTCGATCACATCTTTGCCATCTTTGATATACTTGAGTTCACTCGCCCAGGACTTACCATAAGGCGGATTGGAAAGCATAAAATCAAAGGTCGTACCTGCAAATTCATCCGTACTCAACGTAGATCCTACCCGTATATTTTCAGGATTATTGCCTTTGATCATCATATCAGACTTGCAGATGGCGTATGTTTCATCGTTTATTTCCTTGCCACAGATAGACATCACCTTTGGCCCTGATCTCCTTCTTCGTCTTTAATAAAATTCTGAGACCCACCAGGCTGGATCATAGATCGTCATCACAGGCGGTAGATTATCCTTGACCGGTTCAAAATGATTGGGTCATCAGGTCTATGACTTCTCTGGGCGTGAAGTGTTCCCCGGCTTCTTCATTATTATCTTCATTAAACTTTCTGATCAACTCTTCGAAGACGTAGCCCATACCCAGATTGCTCAGTGCTGGCATTTTGCGTCCTTCAGGATCTGCCTTTTCAAAAGGAGTCAAATTGATATAAGGCGAAGTGAATTTCTCCAGTACATCCAGTAGTACATCTTTGGTAGCCATGTGCCGAACCTGAGATTTCCAGTTTAAACTTATCGATGATTTCCTTACATTTTTGCTGAATCCCTGGAGATAATCTTCAAATTGGCCTGCAATATTTGCTGATTATTGGTAGCCGTATCATGGAGTCGTTGCAATGTCCATGGACTGGTATTATAAAACACATAACCGGATGCCTGACGCAATCCGTTTTCATCCCACTCTGTAAATTTAGCTTCCTCCTTCTGAAATACCAATTCTTCCATCACAGCTTCTTTGCTTGGCTCCAGCAATGCATCCAGTCGTCTCAGTACCACCATAGGCAAGATGACATCCCGGTACTTGCCCCTGACATATACATCTCTCAGACAATCATCTGCAATAGACCAAATAAAAGATACTAATTTATTATGTAGGGCGGTGTTCATAAGCTTGGCATTGGAATTTTACAAGTGCAAAAATAGTAAAAAACCATCACTTTTTTATCCTTACCCATCCTCCGGCACAGCTTATTCACTATAGCATTCAGTCTTTATCATTTGATTTCCCATGCATCATTCTTGACAACCTAATTTTTAAAACTACCTTTGTGTATGGAAAAAACAATTTAAGTTTAAAAAAATAGAATTTGAATTATTGGAATGGAGAAAATATATCATTGTTGACATCAATGGAAAATTGAAAAAATAAGTAAAATGCCTTATAGTTTTTAACCAGTGTCATTGAGCAAAACAAATATAAATAAATCCAGACCCATCAACCGACTTATCCTCATCGGCAATAGCTTCGATCTGGCACATGGCATGGAAAACCAGTTATCTTGATTTTATATTATGGTATTTTGGTAAATGTTGGGAGAAGATAAAAGGACACATATATAACAATCAATTTCCCCATGGAAACATTTTTTCAAATGAGCTTTTGACCTTCACATATGATAGAAATTTAGTCCATTACACAAATCCCTTGGATAAATGGGAGCTAAAAGATTTCTCCGATATAAAAGCATTAATCAAACCAACTCCTATTTCATCATCTCGCAAAACAGTAAACTTAGAATTTAATTCTGAGTTTTTCAAATCCGTAGTTGGCGATGTTTGTGAAAAAAATTGGGTTGATATTGAAAACTTTTATTATGAAAAATTAAAATATCTTATCAAAAGTTTTTCAACAAATGCTTTACCACAACAAGCTCAATTCTTAAATGGTCTGAATGACCTAAATACCTATTTCGAAATAATAAAAAATGAACTGGAAATTTATTTAACTTCTCAGGCATCAACACCCATAAATGAGAAAACACTTGAATACATATATGAACAACCAATATCAAAAATCCTATTGATATGGATAATTTAGGTTTTGGGACAAGTGATGATTCTTAATTTTAATTATACAGCAACAAATCTACAGTATAAAAAACCAATTGCCGACATAATACATTCATGGAGAATTAAATAAAGAAACAAACCCTATCATCTTTGGCTATGGAGATGAAAGAGACGAAACCTACGATATACTGGAAAAAGACTAATATATCGGAAGTCTTTACCACATCAAGTCATTTGACTATTTCAAAACGGACAATTATTCAAGACTACTTGCTTTTCTGGAGTCCGGTTGATGTTTATATTATGGGGGCATTCCTGTGGTTTGTCAGATCGTACCTTATTAAGCACCATTTTCGAACATAAAATTGCCAGTTTATTAAGATATTCTATCACAACAATGGGGAAAACTATCGCAAGACCACATATGAAATCTCCCGTCATTTTACAGACAAGGCAGAGATGAAAAAAGTTTTTGGATATCACAAAATGTAAACCAATGCCACAATCAAAATTTTAATATCTATAAATTGATATAAATCTCCTTGATCCTATCTATCAAAGCCAGTTTAGTCTCTTCAAATATCTCCATTATAGTCTTGTTTTCAGCCAGAGCAAAATCATTAAGCAGTGCTCTTTGGATCACTGGGACCTGATATGCTTTGATGTTGACTTCTATATCATCGGTAAATTCGTCTCTGACGATAATCGATGACTGTTGAAGTGCCTCCCTCTTTACAGTATCAGGATACAACAATACGATATCATTGATCTTAAATCTAACACCATAGGCCAGCATCTGATAAATATCTGTTTGCGAAATACCGTTTTTTAAATCATTCTGATCTGCATACACCATTTTATATTTTGTATCTGTGATAATCCTTCGGCCATCTATTTTCAACAATAAGTCAGGCTTGAGTGCATAAACTTTCTCTTTATCCAGGTATGTAGAAGAATCCTGCGATTTAGCCTGAATTTCTTCGATTTCCTTATCAATAAATCCATAAATAAAATCTTCAAACACATATTCCATGGGCAGCAGAAATGCAAAAAGCTTCAGATCATTTTTATAACTGAATGACACACTATGCCTGAGAAACAAGGTACAATAATCCCTGACCGTCTCAAAACACGAAAACATAGGATTAAACTGGATATTGGCGCATTCATCAGCTGTAGCTTGTATTTCACTTACTTCGTCTAGTATGAATAATATTTCCCCTAAGGTGCTTCTTATTCTCCCAATTTCAGTTGTTTGAAAGAGCATGGTAGTCACTTGCTTAATGATTCGGTTAAACTGGTTGTCAATCACAAAGGCGTCGTAAGCACAATTAATTTTATGCCATCTTCCTTTGGCTAGATTTTCTGTGATATATTCTGAAGTCAGAATCCTACCTTTAATAAAACTCAACTCTCTTTGTTCTTCTTCATAATGTTGATAAATAGTATTAGACAGAAGCTCTCTGGTGTACTTTGAAAATAAATAAATGAGTATTTCAAAAAAATCACTTTTTGTATCTCCCAAAGAAGTTTGGTAATTGGGAAATTTTACTTTCCTGCAATAGCTCAGCCACCAGAGAACATGCAAATGAGCGGACTGTACATTTTCATCAGTACATTTTTCATTCTGGTTATAAAGTATTTTGGGCAATAGATTTATGTTCCGTCCATCAAAATGTATGACTCCAATATATTTATTGGACTTTAATTCATTGGTTTTGTGTAGGAACTGTAGGAATCGTTGGGACTCAATACGGTCCTGTTCAGCAGTATAATAAAATCCTGATTTTTCTCTTCTAAGCCATATCTCATCCAGGAAAGTTTCCAATTCAGAAAAATCCCCTTCAAACACTTCTTTATTTTGATATTCAAAAGATTGATCACAACGATGTTTTAATTTTGATCGGCCACACACCTTCCAGGATCGTAAACTCGGCACTTTTAAAATGCCCTCTACTTCCTTTTTTGTCATTCATAAAATACTCCAGCAATAGTGGAATCACTTTTTTATTCATGATATTTTCCAGAGACGTTTGCGAATCCATAAAGTAAGCATGCCCAATCTGAAAATCATATCCTTTCCTTGAGATGATGGATGCATTTATTTTTTGGAGCACATCTTTGTGATAAACTATTTTTTCTTTTAGCTCATAAATAGGGTACATAGCTTCAAATTCAAATCGCCTTCGCAAAGCTATGTCCAATAATGCAATCGATTTATCTGCGGTATTCATGGTGCCGATAATATAAAGATTGGACGGCACTATAAATGCATCCCTGAAGGCAAGGTGCATTGCAACGGGATTTCTCCATGTGACCGTTTATCAGGCTCTATGAGCGTTATTAGTTCACCAAATACACGTGAGATATTGGCCCTGTTGATTTCATCAATGATGATGACATAATGTTGGCGTTCAGCATAAGCATCTTTCTTTAAAAGTTCATCCAACTGACTTTTAACCAAGTCGTATTCTTTAATAAAATCAGAAGCATGTTGTTTCGCTCATCCTGAATCGGTTCCTCTTCGGATTTCTTTTCTTTCTTTGATGAAATCGGCTTAATAAATTTTTCAAATCAGAACTATTGCATTCTAAAGCTCTCTGAAACCTTATGCTCATTTTTAAGTTCAATTATCCGCTGAATATCAAAATTTGATCATCTTTTACCTGATACCAGAAATTTGCTGCTGTTTGATTTAAATATAGATTTTTTTCAGAAGTCGATGATTTCCATCTTTAAGTTTTTCAAAGCTTATCAAATATTAAAGATTTAGATATTGCTTTTGGATCTTTTGACTTTCAATTAGGGTTTTTAGAGCTTATACTCAAGGCAATTTTTAAAAATCCCATCCTTTTTTGAAAAGTCAGCTGATTTCCGTTTTCAGTATCGGGACGCAAGCCCTGGATAAAATCTTCGTAACTGTAGTTCTGATGAAAAGTGATGAATTCTATCCTGTTTCCCAGATTTTCATTAAATATTTTTTGAGCCTGAGCATAATCAAATACGGTGTTGCCGGAAATGATTTCTGCCGCTCTTTGAATGGTTTGATAAGTTTTACCTGTGCCGGGAGGTCCGTACAGAATCGTATTTAAAGGATGTATTTTCATGTCTCTTTTTATCTAAAGGTTCAACTTCTAAAAGCTCGAGTAATCTTTTAAAATAATCAGGATAGTAAGTAATGTCTGTCAATGTTTTTAAAACAATATCGCGATCTTTCCAAACTCCCTTCTTTAACCACTCAACCTTTCTGCAGCTTTTAAATTCACTGCGGTTTTCGTCATAATAATAGTTAGATTGCACAATACCGTATCCTATAAATTCAAATTTACCTTTTTTTGCAAAAACTACATCTCCTCGTTTCATGACATGGCTAAACTCAAAATTGGCAGTTGCATCATTTTTTTTTGATCCCGTGGTTTTTTCAGCTTCCTGAAGTTTAGAAACAATTGTTTTTTTATCATCATACTGCATCAAATCACCAAGAAAATCCCACCCTATGGCCATAATTCCTTCCTGATAAAACTCTTCCCATTTTTCACCATTTTTCCCCGGAGCATATATCCAGTACCTTACCCCTTGATGATCCTGCGATAAAGTTAGAAAGGTGTCATACTCTTCTTTTGATGATTGAAAATTGGTCCCTTGATTACCACCTTTAAAACCGGAAAGTGATTTGATATCAGCTATCTGAGATTTATAAATCGGCCTGTCAGAAAAGTCATGAGTGACATTAATTCTGACTTTAATTTCAGTCTTATGATCGTCCTTCCATAAATGATCGTCTTTTGCAATCGGAATTTGTGTTGGTTCACCCAATATCTCTGCTAAGGCGTAACAACCAGCCTCATCTCCGGTCACCCAAATGATAGCTTTATCGCCTTCTTTTATTTTATCTTTGTGAGCAGTCACTGTCCAGGTTTCCACCAGATTATCATCAAGTGCAGTCACCAGATCAAACATATCAGGATTACATTGGAATATCCAGTAAGAAACTTCAACCGATGGCCTTAAATATGAACCTATGGAATAAATGAAATCCTGTACAAGCAAATGAAGGTAGTCATCAGAATAGTGTCCTGGAATACTACAAAATTCTTTATAGAGCGCGATGAAAGCACTATCAGATTTTATAAAGTCCAGTATTTCGTTACATATAGAGAGGTAGCGCTCATAATTACTGACCTGTCCTCCTTTTATATTAGGCAATTCAAAGACTTCGGCAAAAGCCTTATTCATACTGTGTTTATATAAAAAATATTTTTCAGGATATTGTAGTGTTAAATATAATGATATAGCTCGAAGATCACCGTGGTAATGGTTCTCAATAGTATCATCTGGCTTTACATCTCTTAGCTTTGGTAGATATGCTGTATTGAAATCTATAAATGACTGAATACGGCCATCTAGTTCTTTGGTTTCATCAAAGAGTATTTCAAACTGAGAAGTCACATCATCCGCATCAATATCAAAAAATTGTTCGATCATTTTGACAGGGTAAAACTGACCACTCATCCAAATATTTTTTGACCCTTTCACATCAAAAGTATTTTTGAACATTGCAGCTTTATCCTCAGCATTCCAATCCCATTTTTGATAACATTGAGCTAGCACCAGCCATTTATAGTATTCATGATTTTCAAACTCAGGAGTGTTAAAAATGGCCTTGTATTTTGACCAATATTGGGATAGTTTTTCTTTATCCATATTATGAAGAATTTATATATCATCATAGATATCAAAAACCAATCCAACTTGATACCCGAAATCTTGTGATCAAGATGATTTAATTTATTTGATAATACCTTTACTTATTTTTCAAATAAAATCTCCATCCTCCTGCACACCTTCTTCACTCCATCATTCAGTCGTTACCATTCCATTTCGGGATCATCGACGTTTTCAACTTCAATGATATAACCAGATCGGTCTCTGACCGAAGTTATACATCATCTAATGACCGCTTCAAACCATGTATGATAAAAAATGCGATTAAATAGACGAGCGGATGAAATTTATTTTCAGACTTGGAAAACGATTTAGCAATTCAGCAAAAACGAATATTTATTTTATTATATGTCAGGATATAAAAATTCGGTAAGAATTAAAAAAACAACATAATATGATATATATCAGTATATTATACAAATAAATATATAGTAAATCACTACCTACGATACATTTTAATTTTTACATTTGTACTTGAGTCAAAAGTTATAGTTCTCTAAAGCTATTCTTTGTGAGAAAAACTTTAAACTATACCACGCTAAAAACTTAATTTCAACTTCAAATATCCCCAAAATGAAAAGGTAACTTCAACAAATATTATTAGGACCAAATGTTGCTTAATACTTATTTCAATTTGCATTTTTATTGGAACTTCAATTGCTCAAATCTCTCAATTTCCGCAAGTTTATTATAATGGACAAGGTTCAGGAGGATCAAGCTTGTTTATTCACCCAACAGCAAATTTGAATTCACCAGCTTTAACTTCTTTGAGTTCGATATCTAAAATTGGAGCAGAATCTTACACTACTTCGATAGAATCTAATGGCACTGCTTCTTGGGCTAAAGTATGTCTCCCATCCACTGATGGAAATATTAAGTTTGGATACATGATGTACGGACAATTTAATATTAGAATCAATGAAATAAATAATTATGCTACAGTCATAGCTACATCTCTTTTTATCAGACCATGTGCAGGTTGTACATCAAATGTTACTATAGGAGGCCAAAATGCTCGATATGGTCAAAATAGTATTGTAGCATTAACTGGTGCAACTAATAATATTAGCGGTATAATTTGGTACGAAGTATATTTAACGACTGATTGTAGTTCACCAACTGGATGGCTTAGTTCAGGGATGAACTCATCATTTTTATTTATTAATAGTAATACGAACAATTATTATAATGTTGCGGGAACGGTAAAGAATGATAATGATGTGCATACTTGGGGAGCAAATATCAATATTGGTTCTTGGACAACGAATAGTACAGAAGGTTTTTATCAATATAAAGTTCCACAAAACTGGACTGGATTAATTAGTTGTTCACATCAAAGTTATAATACTTCATCACCACCTAATTACAGCCATATAGCGAGTAGTCACAATTATTCAAGAAATTTTGTTCTCAGTAACGGTTGCAGCTATTCAATTTCACCATCATCAGTTTCACCTGCATCTTCCGCTGGAAGTGGTTCTGTTTCTGTTACTCCAACACCAGGTTGTAGTTGGACAGCAATTTCTAATAATACAAGTTGGTTAACCGTAACATCAGGTAGTAGTGGAACTGGGAATGGTACAGTAGGTTATTCATACACTTTAAATCCTAATTCTTCTTCTCGAACAGGGACTATCACAATTGCAGATAAAACTCTCACTGTTATACAAGCGGGAAATAATCCCCAACCTACTTGTACTATCTGCGACACCAAACCATGGAATACACCTTTTGGAGCCTGTGCCAGTGGACATACTAATTCGGATCTAATCGAATGGCCGTCTGATATTACAGTAGTTAATGCAGGTTACTTACCATCTGATTTACAAAATAATTCCAATTTAAATAACAATGATGTTCGTCCTAGATTTACAGTAAGTGGAGACTGTGATGTACAACTATCAAGTTCTTATTTGGATCAAATATTAACAGTACCTACTGGTTTAACAATTACAAGAACCTGGAGTGTGCTCATAATTAATAATCTGACCGGTTCATTTCAAACGAGCACATATATTCAGACGATAAATGTAACTTCACAAAATACGTGTTCTTCACCCACAACACAAGCTAACAATATTTTATTTACTTCTGTGACTGCCAAGCAAATGACAGTTAATTGGAATAACGGAAACGGTAGTCGGCGTGTTGTTAAAATAAATACTATTAATAGTTTTACACCACCTTCACATGGTTCATCTCCATCTGCAAATTCTCTCTATACAGGAAATGGAGAACAAATAGTATATAACGGTTCTTCAAATAATGTTACAATTACTGGTCTTTCCCAAAACACAATTTATTGGGTGAGAGTTTATGAAGCTAAATGTGACGGAACAAATTCATTTTATAACACAACTGTTTTAGAGTCAAATCCAAGAAGCCAGACGACTCCAAAGTCAACAATATCTGGGACACTAAATGTCTCAGGCAATCTTGATTTCGGAAGTGTACCACAGGGAAGTTTTTATGATAAAGGATTAGTTCTCTTTAATAATACTTCAACCGTTCTTAAGATAAATAATTTAATATTTGAACCTAGTGGTGTATTTAGTCTTGGCATAATGCAAAATGGAAATACTATTTTACCGGGAAAATCATTGCCAATTTCAATATTTTTTACTCCTCCAGGTGTTGGCTTATATACATCAACTGTGACCATTAATACAGATATTCCAAATTTGGAGACCACATTTAATGTTAGAGGGGAAATTACCAATAATCAACCTAGCTGGATAGGGATTTATAATGAGCTTGAAAACAATCCAGAATCCAAATTGAATCAACGTTATAAACTTGACGAATATTTCATTAATCAAAGTCGTGTCAATCCAATAAATATATGTGCAGATGGTTCTTCAGCAACGATAATAAAATTTGTTGATAATAAATCACCTAATATTAGAAATCTTGATTTTAGAATAAAGAATGATCCCAACAAAAATAACCCTGATTATTATGGTAGCTTTATTAATATTAAATATAATTCAAATATTTTAGAGATTAACTATTTGCACCCTAAATATTTAAATACAGGTAGTTTATTTCGACAAGAAATAATTGAAATTTGGGATAAATCTACAGAAAGTCTAATTCATGAATTTTCAATAAATATATATAGAACACCTGTCGTATTAATTCATGGTTTGTGGGGTAATAAAACCAGCTTGAAAGTGATATATGATTCACTTATTATAAGTGAAAGGTATAATTCCGATTTACTTTATTTAGTTAATTTTGAAAATTCAAATTCCTTTCATTTTTCAAAAAATGCTAATGTCGTTAAAGGCGCTATAAATGACGTATTTTTTAATTTGAGACGTTTAAAATTTTCTTGCGGCAAGGTTGACATTGTTGCGCATAGTATGGGGGAATCCTATCCAGAATATATTTTGCAGAATGATGATTGTAATGGCCAAAATAAATATAATTGCTATCGATCTGATATTAATAAGTTAATCACCATCAATACCCCACATTCTGGAACTCAAGCTGCTAATTACTTACTTTCAAACATTTTATTATCTCCTTGCTTAATATTACCACTTGATATACTTTTTGTTGTTAAGAAATCTATACAAAATGGAGCAGTGTCAAATCTGAGATGTGATAGCCCCGAAATAATGTCATTAAATAGCGCTCCTAGACTTAATAAACACATAGTGCCAAGTCACACTATTCAAACGACAGCATTATATGACAAGAAATATACTATAAATGATGCTAATGAAAGTTTTTTGATTAATTCAATTTCAAATTGTCGGCAATTTGAAAGTCGTGATAAATTTTTGAAAAAACTATTTGCTAATGTATCTAGCGATTATATAGTTCTAGCAATTCTCAACGAGGCGGTTTAATTGACCACAGTAATTTTGAAGATATTTTACATACTAGTTCTCCCAAAACCCACTAGTAATAAAAAGAGTTAAATTATTATTAGATGAGCATCCTTCAACAAGCACATATTTTGATCAGAATAAAAACGGCTTTGCGCCGGCACCAATTGACCCAACTTTACAATTTCAATCTCCTGATGAAAGAATTACAAAAAGTTCGAGATCAGAAATTAGCATATCAATTTCAAATCCAAAGGATAAGGAAATTTATAATGTTGGTGACGTCATAAATGTGCAATTAATAGTTCCTTCAGAATATTCCAATCTTTCTGTTATCGTTTCAAATGATGCGGGAAGTAACAGATTTTTTGAACTTGGTCAAGATAACGCATCATTTAATTTAGATTTAACTCCAGATCTTATTGGAACTTTAAGGATTATAGCATTTATTATAGATAATGAAGATAAATTTGCAATTGACTCATTATCTATAAATGTCTTACCAATTTCTAAATTAGATAGTATAAGTTTTATAAATGATGAAATCAATATTCCACTTGGACAATCAATGCCATTAGGTATAGTTGGCTATCTTAATAATTCAACATTTATAAATTTAAGCCAAGCTGTTAAACTACAATATAATGTTGACAACACAACTATTGCGTATATTGACGATGTTAATCTTCTTCATGCCTTAAATTTAGGCACCACATATATAATGGCTAGCTATCAAGGTATCGAAACATATATAAAAGTAAATGTATATGAAGGTGATGATTGGATAAATGCCCCTACCTGCACCACACCCAACACCCCTATATCTACAGATGTATATGATATTGGACAAAATTCTGCCACCTTATCTTGGATTCCAAGCAATCCCATAGGCAGTCCTACAGTAATTTATAATTGGGTGATAGGCACCAGTCCACTAGTTACTTTTGGCAACGGTGTTACACAGGGTACATCTTATGGATCTTTAGTTACAACATCATCGCTATCACCTGGGACTACTTATTATCTTAGAGTGTATGCGACCACCACTTGTAATAATACAAGTTCAGGTTATATAACTTCTATTGCGTTTACGACTAGCGGCATTTATGGCTGTACTACCCCTGGAACACCAGTAGCTGTAACAGCGACTACTACAGGACTAACCTCTGCCAATCTTGCTTGGGCTGTAGGAAATCCTGCAGGCAGCGCCACGGTCACCTATTACTGGGTCGTTGGGACGAGTCCATCAGTTACTTATGGAAGCGGTGTTGCCCAAGGAAGTACTGTTGAAACTACAGTACCTATTTCGTCCCTATCTCCCGGGATTAATTATTATCTTAGAGTATATGGCATAACAAATTGCAACTACTCTAGTTCAGGTCACGGCACTTCTTCTGTGTTTACCACAAGTGGTAGCGGAGGCTGTATTACCCCCGGATCTCCAGTAGACGTTTTTGGTACTGCTACAGGCCTAAATTCTGCCAATCTGGATTGGTCTGCTGGAAATCCTGCAGGCAGTCCGACAGTTACTTATTATTGGGTTGTTGGTACGAATACGGCAGTAACTTATGGAAACGGTGTTGCGCAAGGAAGTACAACCAATACATGGCTTTCCACTTCATCTCTTTCGCCAGGCACTACTTATTACCTGAGGGTATATGCCACTACAAACTGTAATAATACAAGTTCGGGATATGGAACATCTTATGCTTTTACCACAAGTACCAATTCAGGTTGTATTACCCCCGGATTACCAGTAGCCGTTTCTGGAATTGCCACAGGACAGAACTCTGCGAATCTGGATTGGTCTGCTGGAAATCCTGCAGGCAGTCCGACAGTTACGTATTATTGGGTTATTGGTACGAATCCCTCTGTTACTTATGGAAACGGTGTTGCACAAGGAAGTACAACCAATACATGGCTATCCACTTCATCTCTTTCACCAGGCACTTCTTACTATCTAAGAGTTTATGCCACCACAAGCTGTAATAATACCAGTTCGGGATATGGAACATCTTATGCTTTTACCACAAGTACTATAGTAGGCTTTATTCTCCCGGATCACACCATTAGTCTGTTTATGGTACTGCTACAGGCCTAAATTCTGCCAATCTGGATTGGTCTGCTGGAAATCCTGCAGGCAGTTCGACAGTTACGTATTATTGGGTTATTGGTACGAATCCGTCTGTTACTTATGGAAACGGTGTTGCGCAAGGAAGTACGACCAATACATGGCTATCCACTTCATCTCTTTCACCGGGCACTTCTACACTATCTAGAGTTTTATGCCACCACAAGCTGTAATAATACCAGTTCGGGATATGGAACATCTTATGCTTTTACCACAAGTACAAATTCAGGCTGTATTACCCCCGGATCACCAGTAGCCGTTTCTGGAATTGCTACAGGCCTAAATTCTGCCAATCTGGATTGGTCTGCTGGAAATCCTGCAGGTAGTCCGACAGTTACCTATTATTGGGTTATTGGTACGAATCCCTCTGTTACTTATGGAAACGGTGTTGCGCAGGGAAGCACAACTAATACATGGCTTTCCACTTCATCTCTTTCACCGGGCACTTCTTATTACCTGAGGGTATATGCCACCACAAGCTGTAATAATACAAGTTCGGGATATGGAACATCTTATGCCTTTACCACTAATAGCAATGGAGGTTGCGCCACACCCACCATCCAATCCACCACCATCACATTTTCCCTCGTCAGCACACAGCAATTCACGGCCATCTGGATCAAAGGAAACGGAGAAGCAGACGTGTCGTGAAAATCAATACAGTCAATAGTTTCACCCCACCATTCAATGGCACTGATCCGATAACAAACAGCAAATATATCGGATATGGCGACAGGTAGTGTATAATGGTACTGGAAACACTGTCACTATATAACAGGTTTGTCTCCAAATACAACTTACTGGATCCAGAATCTATGGAAAGCCAATTGTGATGGCACTTATGCCATTTATAATACTTCCACATCTGTATCAAACCCATTTAGTCAACGTACCAGAACAGTACTGCCATCTGTACAATCCTTTACAGCATCCAATGTGATCACAAACGGTGGCAATGATATTGAAATCAATCCAATTTTCTTTACAAATCAACCATATGCGGTATTTACATTAAATGCTTCGTATGCTGAAGGATTCAGTTTCCAACTTGTCGATAATTGAAGATAGTTACAGATGGTACCATGGCCATAAATCCTCCTGTGTATGGCCAATTAGGTTCCGTTATTTCCACTTCTGTTAATAGTATGTATGTAGATTATACACATCCCGATCAGATAGATGTAAGTCCTTATTTGGCTTTAAAGCTCAACGTACTTTTCGAGGGAGGTTTGATCGGAATGAGTGTCCCATTGCATATTTACAATGCGCTAAGTCCACTTCCTGTTGATTTGGTCAATTTTAATACATCATGGAATAAGGAAGATGATGTAAATGAGTTGTCCTGGACGACAAAAATCGAGATCAACAATGACTATTTTGATATTGAAAGAAGTTTTGAAAGATCAGATTTTGAACATATCGGTAAGGTGGAAGGTGCCGGAAATTCAACTTCAGCGATAAATTATATATTTAATGACCACAAGATAACACTGGATGGATCTTACATATACCGACTCAAGCAAGTAGATTTAAATGGCGGAGAGACGTATT
>JADKGD010000062.1 GCA_016717145.1 Saprospiraceae bacterium
GCAGCCCACCCCAACACCATCATTTATCATATATATGGAATATATCCTATCACCAGTGTAACTACTTATACTCCCACCAAGCATTTGAGACCAGGAGGAACCGTTATTTTCTGTTATATATATTACTCCATAATATCCAACTGCCCACCCTTTTCCACTTGCATTAACAAAAATTGAAAGTAAACCAGTCTGTTCAGAATAACCGTAATTGACTTGCCATGTATTACCAGCATCAGTAGTAGTAAAAATTTTTCTCCACCAGCCATCGCGAGTACCCCCAACAGCATAACCATTATTTGCATCTTTGAAAATAAATTGAACGTATACCTCTTTGAACGTCAGTAATATTGTCAGTTTCGTGTTCAGTGTTTACTGAGTCTTGATTGTCAATTGGTCTGTACATTGTTATTGAAAGCCAGGTTTCCCCCCCATCAGTAGTCTTACCTATATAACCAGAATGATTAAGATGTTGACCTTCACCGCCTATCCAACCCACATTAGCATCAATAAATTCAACACAATTCAATATAGGTGTATTCAACACAGCACCTAAAACAATGGCCTTTTCTATCCAATTAAGTCCGCCATCAGTAGTTTTTAGAAATTTGATTGAACTTCTACCCCCAACAGCATATCCTAAAAATGCATCAACAAAATCCACAGAATACAAATCATAAGTAAAGCCAGATTTTGAATAAGCCAGTTTGTTCCTCCATTGGTAGTCTTAAGAATAGTTTCATTTTCTCCAACGATATAGCCTATATTAAGATCATAAAATTGCAAATCGGTTAATTCGGCAGTGGTTCCGCTTGTCAACTCAAACCAGTTTTTACCGCCATCATTGGTTTTAATTATTAGTCCGCTTTCACCGCATATCCAGCCAGTATTTTGGTTTATAAACTGAACTGATCTTAATTTTTAGAGTTGTGCCACTGTTTTGCTGAACCCAATCTAATCCTGCGTTAGTAGTTTTCTTAATAAACCACCCGTACCGACGATCCAACCTGTGTTATCATCAACAAAATAATTCGACCAGAGATGGTTACCCTCAGTAACAGGGTTTTGGTTATTCCACTGTGCTTGGGCAATAAAAGATGTAACAAGAATTAAAAATACAAAGTAGCAGGTTTTCATAGACCCTCCAGAAAACAAAAAAAAAGAAATAGTTTTACAATTTCAAACATAAGATGAGTTAGGCAATTTAACAGATATAGCAAGTGCAGAACAATTTAACCCACTGCCCAATACTTAACCCGTATATCTAATTTCGCTTTATTTGTTATCATAGTCAAGAAAATAGTGCTTTACTATTGGAAATAATAGTTAATTAGCAACAGCTAACTTTTATCTATACAAAATAAAGATGAGTATTTTATTGAATGAAATAATTTTCTTTACTTCTAATTTGAATACGGCAATTCACTTTACTTTTTTTTATAATTGCAATACTTTATCGGAATAAATTGTGAAATTATGATAGTTGATAAAATTTCCCCTTGTAAAAATGAAAGAATCCAAATAACAGCCCTCACACCCAAAAGAATAATTATTAAATATTTTATTACAAATTCTTGTGCACAGATGACCCGATTACCACAAACATAATTACGTACAATGAAGCGATGGGGGTCAGGTACACCATAATTTTTAAATTTCTTTGTTATTCGGGGTCATTGATTACTACATGCAGAATTAATACTTATTCAACAACCTTTTTGATATACTTTAATTACTTTCATAGTATTTAGAAACAAACCTGCTATTTATTAAATTACATTAATAATATAAAACAGATATAAATCGTTAAAAGTTTTACTAAGCTTGTGCCAACCATTATTCAATGAACAACACTTCATAAATCCCTCTCCGGCAGAAAACTTTATTTAAATTTTGTAAAGCATTTAAAGAAATCCAGATTACTTTAGAATGTAAAAATTTACAAATTATCATACTTGCACTTTGATCTAAATGACAATCTCTATATGCCCACAGCCTTTATCGTCGAACCAACCAGTTTTTTTTCATACTTCAATATTTATGTACATTAAAAAAAAAACTAAATAATGTTTCTTAGTGTAATTGTAGATTTTTCAAAATTCATACCTCTAAGTAAAAATTACCTTTATTATTTACCATCTGCGATTCAAATCTTTATGTTTCAAAAGGATCAAGTATTATTTTCAGGCACTCAACTTGATACATATTAAATACTTGAACAAATTAAATAGTTCAAATATACAAGAAAACAAGTTTTTCGGGTAATCAGTAAATTTTATTCTAACAGGGTGGTTAAATGACTAAAATATTGAAGTTGAGAACGCTATTAGTTATAATCTTTTTGAGTTCGACTATCTGGGCTACAAATGTAAATGGAAGATTCATTATTCTTAATAATGACAGTTCGAAAGTATCCCTCCTTCTTCAAATAAATACTAATACCGGAAGTGATGCAATGGGAGGTGCTACAATCGTCATCGGATTTGACACTTCAACGACAACATTTAAATCTAATCCAATTAAAAACACTGATTATACGATACACAATTTCAGTGGTGGTAACTACAGTCCCGCGACTATTACCAGACCAATGAGCAACAAAATATGGGTCAATATTGATCTGCCATTCAATAACAGCAACAACGGGACTACAGTTGCTAGCGGCGATACCTGGACGGATGTGGCAACAATTCATTTTGATGTTGCAAACGCACAAGGTCTAGCTAGTTTTTGGTGGATGACTAACAGTACTTTCTGGGGAGTGTATGATGATGACAATATATCACTATGGAATATCGGACAATTTGAAGATCTATTAAACTTCATCATTCCCGTTGAATTAACTTCCTTTACTGCAACCACTCTATACAATAATACAGTACAATTAAAATGGATCACTGCTACATCACTTAATAATTATGGATTTGAGGTTGAAAGAAGTGAAAAGCAAGACATAAAAGGTGAGAATTGGGAAAAAGTTGGATTTATTGAAAGTCAAGGAAACTCAACCGCTCCAGTGGAATATATTTACACGGATATATCCATTCATAATTCATCTGTTATTAAGTACAGATTAAAAGTAATTGATATGGATGGCTCATTTACTTATTCAGATTTTGTAGAAGTAAAAACTATTCCAATCAATTTTGAACTCGCACAAAATTATCCTAATCCATTTAACCCAAGCACGAAAATTAGCTGGCAGTCTCCTGTAAGTGGTCATCAAACGCTAAAGTCTATGATGTATTGGGAAATGAAGTTGCAACCCTTGTTGATGAATTCAAAGTTGCTGGCAGTCACGAAGTTATTTTCAACTCAGTGAACCTCGCATCCGGTGTTTATATTTATCGTTTACAGACAGATCCCTCGATCGGTTCAGAACAAACTTTTACGGAGACTAAAAAGATGATGCTTCTTCGCTAAGCACAAATATTAGCTCTACAATTCTAGGTTGGGAGTAAGAGCTTACTTGGTTCGTTTCGAAATTATGTTACTAGTTATTGCTGACGAAATGTTTTGATGTTTTAATTAATTGTATCAGATTTTTTTAAATGGGATTGACACTATGAACAAACTTAGTTTCTTTATGATGGGGATATTATTTTTTGTTTTTAACACAATTACATCCGCCACGAATGTTAACGGCCGATTCGTTGTAATAAGCACAGATAGTTCAAAACTTGAAGTGCTTCTTCAAATAAATACAAATACAGGCTCCGATGATATGGGAGGGGCAACGATTGTGATTGGATTTAACTGTTCTGCTTTAAGCTTCAACAGTAATCCGCAGGTTAACACAGACTATATTTTTCATAATTTTTGCAGCATAAATTATAGCCCTGCAACTGTAACAAAGCCAACATCTGATAAATTATGGTTGAATATTGATCTTCCGTTCAACAATAATAATAATGGAACTATTGTATCAGGAAGTAATGGGTGGACAGACGTTGCTACTTTATTCTTTGATATCATAAACCCTAGTGATACTTTAAAACTCAACTGGTTAATGATAAATCCATATTGGGGAATTTATGATGCAAACAATACAACATTATGGAATCCTGGCATATCGGAAAATTTAAATTATGTCATTAATAGCGATGTTATAGCTCCACAATTATTAAGTGCAACCTTTGACTGAGCTAACAACACTAGTCTTAAACTTTTCTGAGCAATTAAACAGCAGCACCGCGCAGAACATTAATAATTATTCTATCAATAATGGTATAAGTGTTTCGAATGCTTCACTGTCAGCTACAGAAGTAACACTGACAACATCAGCTCACGAGTCAGGTGCATACACGGTTACAGTAAATAATGTAACTGACCTTTCCGGCAATATCATAGATCCTGAGCATAACTCAGCATCAAATTATCCCCACCCGTCGAATTAAATTCTTTTATTGCAGAAGTAAAGAATAATCAGGTGTCATTAAACTGGATTACCCAAACCGAAGTAAATAATTATGGGTTTGAAGTAGAACGCTGTGCGCTAAGCGCTGAGCCCCAAGAATGGAATAAGATTGGATTTGTTGCAGGTAACGGAAATTCAAATTCACTAAAGGAATATAGTTACACTGATAAATTTCCAACCGGAGGAAGTAAATATCAATACAGATTAAAGCAAATAGATAACGACGGACAATTTGAATATTCAGAGGCCATTGAGGTCGAATTGGTTCCAACTGAGTTTACACTTTTCAAAACTATCCAAATCCATTTAATCCAAGGACAAAGATAAGTTGGCAGTCACCTGTCGACTGTCGGCAAGTATTAATAGTATATGATTTACTGGGAAATGAAATAATTACTTTAGTTGATGGAATATAAGCTTGCAGGTAGTTATGAAATTAATTTTCAATCCGCCGCAAGTGATCAATCAACAGTCAACAGTTAGCAAGTGGAATATATATTTACAGATTGACCGTGGGCAATTATTCGGAAACGAAGAAGATGGTACTGCTTAGGTAAGAGAGCGTAAACGACATAGCGCTATGCTTGTAGAATGAGGATGATTGTAATAATTAATTGGAAGATGAATTGTAATTGATAATCAGTTTTAGATATTAGATGTTAATGATTATTTCATTAAAAGATTTTAGAATCTTCATTTAAAAGAAAATTAGTGCAAACAGAAATAAAAAATTGGAGGTAATCGTTTGACCAATTATTAATATTAGATTTATACTTTTTACGTTGATGTGCTTTCGAATATTATTACATCAGTTATAATTCAATATTAGTTCATTTATTTACATTTTTTTATTCGTGTGATAAAATTTTACATACTAGTTTAAGCTTAAAATTAGACTATTTTCTTATAGTTCTGTTTTGATTTTTTCAGAAATGAGATTTACCTGTAAATATTACCTATCTCTTTTAATTATGAGCAATTAATTGTCTTGTTTCAAAAAAATGCAATTGTTATTTTTAGGCACCCAATTTGATACACACCGTCAGTTGAAAAACTCAAAAAGTTTGATGAAAAATCTTACAAAAAATGGACACAATAGAGGCAATATTTAATGTGTTATGAGAAGGTGCAAGTATGATTAAAAAATTAAAGTTGATTATTTATGGAGTAATAATCTTTATACATCAACTATTTCGGCTGCGGACATTAACGGCAGGTTTGTGGTTATAAATGTTGACAGTACCCAACTTGCGGTTCTCTTACAGGTTAACACAATAACAGGAACGAATGCAATTGGCGGCGCAACAATAGTCTTTGGGTTCGATACGTCCTCTATCAATATAAGCAGTGAACCAGTTAAAACACAGATTATAGTTTTCATAATTTCTCGGATAATTACTACTCCCCAGCTACGATAACCAGACCAATGGAAGGCAGAATATGGGTTAATATTGATTTACCTTTTAATAACAGCAACAATGGAACTCTTGTGTCAGATACTTCCGGCTGGACAGATGTCGTAACAATTTACTTTGATATTATTAATGCAAATGGATTAGCAAGTCTTAACTGGCTTTCAACCAGTCCTTTCTGGGGAATCTACGAAGATGATAATTTGACTTTACTGGAACCTAATTTATTTCAAAATTTAGTTTATACTTATGATATAACTGCTCCTCAAATAGTCAGTGCCACTCTTCTCGACTCAGTTTAACCTGGAAATTGAATTTTCTGAAACATTGGACAGTACTTCGGCGTTAAACATTTCCAATTACACTATTAACAACGGAATAAATATTATTGGAATAAATAATTCAACCAGTCAGAATAAATTTATTATTAATACAACAGCACATACTTTTGGGCAACAATACACAATAACTGTAAATGGAGTTTCTGATCTGTCAGGAAATTTAATATCTATTAATCACAACACTTCAGAATATACTGTACCTGCAAGTAATACTGATGATGAAAAAATACCGACAGAATTTTTGCTTTCACAAAATTATCCCAATCCATTTAATCCCTCAACTGTAATCAAATATCAGTTGCCTGTAACTAGTCAAATATCAATAAAAGTTTTTGATTTATTAGGGAATGAAGTTTCAACTCTTGTGGACGAATTCAAACAAGCCGGCATTTATGAAGTTCAATTTAATACTTCATCTAGTTCGGGTGAATTAGCTTCTGGTGTTTACATTTATCGTATACAAACAAACGAATTTACTGAAACAAGGAAGATGGTGCTATTGAAGTAGGAGCAGCCGAACAAAGAACAATGCATAAGAAAAACTGTTTATTAAATTATAACTAGTCATTCCTGCAAAGTTAGAAAGAGTAAAGCCCTCTGAATCAAATATCAAAACTAAAATACTTTTTATAAACTGTGTCCGGCACAATTCCAATTTTATTTCCCCATGTGATTGGTTTTTTTAATGTTTTAACTAGATTATAATAAGATTTATAATCTAAAAAGGATCTAGGTTTAGCACTCATTATTTTATCAAATTCATCATAAGTAAGATCCAGCTTCTTTAAACAATAGTCCAAAGACTCCATCCCACCAGAATAAGGGTCCTTTTTAATTACTTCAAGTGCTTCAGTCCGTGTTAGTTGACCATTCCTGACCTTAGCTGAATAATGAAGTTTCCTTTTATCGATATTAAATTTTCTTGTAAGTATGTAAGCCTGAAAGAAAGCTGTATATTTTGATTCATGGTGTTTATCACCGTAATTCTTCCAGCCCAATTCGTCTTCTAAAACACGCAGTACTTCCCTTTCGTTATAATGATAGTAGTATAGAATCCTGATTTGATTAATTTTTTTAAAAAGCGAATAGTAAAGATATTTTGTCATCGACATATTTGGAAACTTTCAACTTCATTTTACCAAATTTTCTTTGGACATTCTGCACATATTTACCATCCATATATGTCCAGTAAGAGGTGTTGTACCCTCTGTCCGAAATGAATGACCATGAACAATATATTTTACGTTATATTGAGCTGCCTCTGCAAACAACACGGAAAATATAACCCAATCAGTTGGGACCTCAGCATCAGGAACAGAAGCAAATAAAAAAGATCTTTGTAAATCCTTGAATTCTTCCCAATCAGCAACGTGAGTATGTAAATCGATACCTAAAATATTCGTAGCACTTTTAATGTTTTGCACTGCTATTTCAGAATTCCATCCATTGTCAAAATGAACCGCAAGCGGTCGTAGACCAAGTTTAACAGCATTATATAATGTATATGTGCTGTCGCGCCCACCACTTACTCCTACTATACAGTCATATTTTTTACCTTTACCTTCTTTCTTAATAGTATCAACAAGAATCTGTAATCGGTGGGGGGTTTCATCATTCAGGGATATTTTTTTCAAGATCATCATGAATTTTACAGAAAGTACACTCACCATTTTCGTCAAAGGTAATTCCTTTAACTGTATTGTCCATCAGACATCTTGTGCAGATCTTGTTAGCTTTGTATAAATAAGGAAGTATTTGCATTGTTACCTAAAATTGAGTTGATAATCAGGATTTTCCCGCATTGTGAGAAAACTTGAAGGATAATTTTCGATAAACCAGATCATAAATGCCGTTACATCTATTTTATCATTCAGCATTTTTTTATTTTTTATTTTCCACTCATTATTTAAATCTTTTTACTTATGAGTTTCTCGATCAATTTTATTATTTCATTATCATCTTTTAAAATGATAACACAAACCATATTTTTCATCCTGTTCTTTTTAATAACCAACAGTAAGTGAATTAACATATATATTCGGTGTGCCGAGCACCGAACATTCAGAAGCCGTTGTTGAACCCTCGCCAATATATAGAAAAGCGGCGGCAATACCTGAGTGCAATTCGCAGGGTCAATTTTTAACCTATATTGTTGAAGACTCTCAGGTAATTCAGCTTCCAGAAGAGATGAAAATATTAAATCTATCCTTCAATCAATTAATAATTCTTTTCTTTGTATTAAATTTAATACCGCTCTGCCCTATATCATGATTTGCACCCCAGGAAACAAGCCTGATAATGATAAAATTATCCTGTGCACTAATACCAAGTCGGGATTTTATATTATCATCCGGTCGGAAATATTTTGATTAAGGTAACAAAGTTCCATAACCATCAAAAAATATCTGTTTAGATCCAAGTTTCTTACCAAAGCAAGAAGGATTTAAAACTGCGTCAGAAAAAGGATAATACATTAAATGCTCAAATTTTGCATGTTCAGTATCGTCAAATGCAATGTGAGGCTTATTTAATAATTTTGATACATGTGCAGCATATGCTGAACCAAAGCTAAGAAAGATATCAGGTTTAAATTTTTTTGCAAGTTTGAAAATTTTATAGTCAGCTTCAAGAATATGAAACAATTTACCCAATAAACTTTTCCGACCTTTACCCCTGGATGCAAAATTAATATTATAATATTTTAGCAGTGAATGTGCTACCTCTTTATCACGAGCGCTGACAAAAATACAATGACCTTTATCCTCCATAATTTTTATAAAATTACGGAAATAATGTACATGTGCAGGGTGACCAATGTCGATAAAAATTCTCATACTATTTAAATAGCTCAGCCATTTCACTTTTTGTTGGGAAACTTATCAGAACTGCTTTTCTTGGTCCGTGATAAACAAAAAGACTTCCTGCAGCAACAGCTGAAGCAAATCCTTCCTTCACCGCTAAATTAAAATCTGAATAACCAGATGCACCGCCGAGAGCGACAACGGGAATAGTTACTGCTCTAGAAATACGTTTTATTAATTCAATATCATAACCGTCGTAAGTACCTTCTTTGTCAACAGATTGAATCACAATTTCACCTACACCATATTCTTCCATTCTTTGGGCAAATTCTACTATATCTTCTTTTACTTTTTTTGTGCCCTGTTTATAAACTAACTGTTGTTTTTCAAAAAGTTTTTTTACATCTAAACAAACTACTATTGTGGAGGGACCAAAGGCATTGACTGCTTCCTTAATAAATTCAGGATTTTCATAAGCAGCTGTGTTGATTACAACTTTTTCTGCACCATTCTCTAACATGCTACGGATATCTTGAATAGTTTTGATACCGCCACCTACTGCAAAAGGCATATTTGCTTCATCTCAAACCTTATGAACAAATTCAAGTGATATTAAACGATTTTCCTTTGATGCATTAATATCAAGAAAGACTAATTCATCTGCCTTTTTTTCATTAAATATTTTCACAGCATAAATGGATCACCTATGTAGCGATGGTTCTTGAATTTTATCGATTTGACTAATCCAAGATTTTTAAGAAGCAATACTGGTATGACTCTGGGAAGAAACATGACTATTAAAAATTAAAAAATAAAAATAAAAAAGATGAATTAATAAAACCAAACTGAAGTAACAAGTATCCTGAATCATTCATAATTATATTACAACTTAACGAAGTTACTTAGAACTTTTAATCCAACATCGTGACTTTTTTCAGGATGAAATTGAGTACCATAAATATTATTTTTATGCACAGCAGAGACAAACTCATAATCATATTCAGTGGTCATCCAAACATCTGCATTATCATTACATATCAAGTGATAACTGTGAACAAAGTAGAATTTTTCTTCTAAGTTGATTTCCTGATCAAGAAAATTGTTATGCATAACAGCTACATCATTCCAGCCCATATGAGGAACTTTATATTTAAATTTATCAGATACTTTAAATTTAACAACATTTGCATCTATCCAACCAAGACCTTCACAATTACCTTCTTCGGAATTAAGGCAAAAAGTTGAGTACCAAGACAGATGCCAAGTATCGGGGTTTTTTCAGCAATTACTTTTTTATTCAAAATATCAATCAATTTAAACTTGTGTAAATTATCCATTCCATACTTGAAATGTCCGACACCAGGTAAGATTAGCTTTTCGGCTGATTCAATATCCTCTTTAATTGATGATATTTTACAATCAGCTCCAATTCTCTTAAATTTATTATGAACTGATCGAAGATTACCCATACCATAATCTACTATTACTATTTTTTTTTTATTAATCATTACTGAAAATATTTGAACTCATTAAAAACACTCTATATCATAAAGATTGATAATTTTCTTAGTACTTTTCGCGAACAGATAAACAAGAAATTATAAAAATTAAATTATTAAATTAAATATAGTCAATATAAATAAATTTGAGACCATAGTAGAAAAAGACATAGTCCTCAAATCCTTTTAATATCTCAGGCAAAACGCTATAGCTGTTAATTATCCGCTTAAAATCAAAACAAACATGTTTTTTATTTTTCATAATCTCTAAATGAAGATCATAATAAAAAAATATTTGAGTTGATAGTATTTTATCCTCAATAATTGAATCAGTTATATTTGAAAAGTGTATCTGATAATTTTTGTTTATACCATTGTTTACTCTAATAAAATCATTATCAATCGAAAAATTAATTATTTTTTGATTTGATTTTAATTGAGTAAGATAATTAATTGTTAATTCTTAATTAATAAAATCAAATCTGATTCACTTAATTTTTCTTAAAAAATATATTGGAAATGATTTTCGTTGAATCGGTGAATCGAATACTACCACATCAGCAGGGATATTTTTGACAATCACAGAACCCGGCAATATAATAGTATTGGATTGGATTGTAACACCAGGACCAATAGATGTATTTTGCATTATCCAGCAAAAATCACCTATTTTAACTCCACTATTTTTGTAGGAATAGCCAAGTGTTGCCGGCAAAATAAACCATGAGAATAAATCAGATCTAGGAGCCAATGCAGAATACTCACCAATTTCAACATTCCCCGGCACTAGTATTTATTACGCATCGTGAACCTACTATACTTCTTTATTTATCTTAAATAAACTGTTACCGCTTATATATGTAAATCTTTGTATTGAACTATATTCAAGCATCACTAATTCATCTAAACCAGCAATTACTGCAAAACTATCAATTTTTGCAAAAGCTTCAATTTTTATATTTTTTGCAAGGATGATGGAAAATAATTTTAATTTTGCCTTTTACTATTTCAAATCTGATCAAATTCATCAACAATATTCTAACACTTGACGGAAATACTATTGAGATGATCAGAATAATATTTTAATTTTACTCATATTTTACATAAATTCAATTACGATCATATCAGATCTAATTTCTGCATTAATAGTTGTGCTTCTCTTAATTCCCGATTTTTTTTCTTAAAATATTAACGGCAGATTCCAGATCAACTATAGAATCGATTTCAACAGGAGTAATATTCACATGGAATTCTTCTTCAAGTCTGGAAATAAATAAAAGATGTTGAAGTGAGTCCCAATTATCTATATCATGTTTATTTGTATTAATGTCAATTTTTTCTGGACTGCAAACGAATATTTCTGCCATTATTTTTTTTACTTTTTCTTCCATTCATCCACTATAGTTATTTTGTAATTATCATTAAGTTCGTCTTTATTCAAGTGATCTATGCAATATCTTGTATGATTTTCATCCTGGCTAATAATTTCAAACCCGTTATTAAGATAAAAATTATTTGTCTGAATATTTTTTTTTGTAGGTAAATATTCTGAATATACGCGAATAATATTCAAATCAAAAGTTTATTTAATATTAGTTTAAGAAAAGTATCTTCAATTTTTTTACCTAAAATTCTGCAGCTTAATAAAAAGGAGTCTAATTCCGCTTCTTTATTCAAAATATTTAAATTAACTATTGCAGCCGCCGTAATACCATCATCTCCAAATTTATCCTTAACATTTAATGTACATATAAATGCACCTATTTCATCAAATTTATTAATATCTACTTTGAGTATCGCCTAGTAGTTAAATTAAACTGGTTTTGTTTTTTGAGTCATTTGAGCTACTCTCGAAAAAGTATATGGATTATTCAGGTTAAGTGTTAGCTCAATTTCAAGTTTTCTAATAAAATCATCAATTGAACTAAAATTATTTTGGAAATCCTTTCTTTGAGCTATAAATTTATACTGCTCAGTCTTATTTAAGTCTTCATCTGTAGCCTTATAAACTTTGAAATATTCATCAAGTAATTTTTCAGAAAAATGTCTTAAGAGATATGGTTCAGAAGGAAAATCCGGAACTGTTATACCCGAGACTGAAGTTTTAACCCGTTCACGTTCAGTTGGATTGTCATCAATAAATAATATGCTACCAGTATCTATATTTAATTCTTCTGCTATTTCAATTACATTTTGTGCTTTATCATCCCAGTTAATCCGCCAGGCAGAAAAATGAGTTTTTTTTAAGATCATATCGGGATGGTTTTCCCACAAATTCAAGACATCAGATTCATTATTTTTTGAGCATACCGCCAGAATTACTCCTGTCTCCTTTATCTCCAATAATAGTTTTTGAAAATCTTTATAAGCACTACCCGGATAACTACCCCCTAACATAATACTCTGTGGGCCATCTTCCCAGTATTCCACCCCCATAACGTATTATCTAAATCAAGTATTATGCATTTTTTTCTGATAAGATTAATCCCGTCCAGTTTTTTCCGGAACCATCCTTTAAAGTCAGATACCAATTTAGGATTGATTACAATTTGCGACAAATAAAAATATTTCCAATCGACAATTTCGTTAATATCATATGTATTAAGAAAAGTGTCTATATTTAATATTTTAACTGTAAGGTCAAATGAGGTTTTGTAAATTTCACTATTATAGTATCCGATTGCATTTATCAGATCTAAATCATTTTCATATCTTGTTATAGAATTAAGTCGTGTTGAAAGTGTAAAAACAATTAAAAATTGATTGTTATTTTTTTTCAAACGAACAAAATTCAATCGTTCTAAATAATTATTAATTAACAGAGATGCTTCTTTCCCATTAATTATGGGCGGTAAAAAATATAACCAGACAATTATATTGCAATCTGCAGGAAGATTTTGAATTTCATCATACCCACTATATCTATCCTCCTTGCAAAAAGATGTTCAACAGTATAATTTCGAAAAATGTAAAATGACATAATTATTTTTTTATATGCTATTTTCTTATAAATATTTAATATTTTCTGAGCAATGATAGTATTATCGATGTAACTTAATTTATTAGAAAAATTTGAGTAAGAGAATTTTAATGCCTTATCTATATTTTCAGCTAAAAATTTAAAATCAAAACCACTTATAAAAACTCCATCTATACCATCTGATAGCTCCTTAATATCGCCAACATCTACACTAACGATTGGGCAACCGCAAGCCAAAGCTTCTTTGATTATCATTGGAGACCCTTCTGATTTTGATGTTAGCAATACACAATCACAAGCATTAATTAATTTAGCTACCTGAGAACGATTAAAATCTTTAAGTTCGATCAGTCTATCAGCACCGGAGAAATCTACAGCTTTTCTAGCCAGATCAAAATTTTTAACCTTTCTTTCGCGTCTACCAGCGAATAAAATAATTTTTTCGGATTCAATAAACCAAGTTCACTCCCATTCGGCTTTATTTAACGGCTTCAAAAAGATTAAGATCAACCCCATGATCTTATAATTGTACCGGAAGAATAATTTTGACCTTCTTTAAATATTTTTTCAGAAACAAATATATTGTGCTTTGAAAATATAAGTGAAATAAAAGAGACAAAACGATT
>JADKGD010000063.1 GCA_016717145.1 Saprospiraceae bacterium
TGACTTATTTGAACAAATGTATTTTTTTACCTGAACACTATTATAAATAGTTTTTAATAAATAAAAGTGCAATCTTTATACACACAGAACTATATAAGTTTTGTTGGTTGTAATTATTTTCATATTTTGAGCCGCATAAAAAAATTACGTTTTAGTGTATCGATGTTGAAATGAACGAAATACACAAAGCTACTATATCGCAGGTATTTGTTGTGACGGTTACATAGGGGAATAGAATAATCTATGTCAAAGATTCTTGTTATAGGAATTATGAAAATATATTACCTCCCGAAGCCAAAATACATTTTGTAATTGGCTAATTTACCAAGACTTTTACATTGTCTGTTTTGGTCCTGATTTCTATGGATCCTTCGTAAAACATAAATGGAAAACTCTACCGGAGATGTAGTAATGAATTATTGGTTTGGGAAGTAAGCGTAAGACGACGTCAACTTTTCTTTTTTAACTCAAACCATGTCCAGACTGCTGTAGCAATATCGACACCTGCAAAAAGCAAAAGACTACTTTTGGTTTGACCGGAAACAACCAAAAGGAGAAAACCAGCAGCAACAAAAATTCTGAACCAAACCGTTGACAGAACCACTTCTTTGCTACCAGCTGAATTAATGCTAAAATAAGGAATAACCAAAGCAAGCACCAATACGCCCAGGACTTTAATCCATATTTCGGTCGGTGGGTCAAAACCAAACATACCCAGTAGAGTAGCAGGTATGAAAATAAGCTGTAATCCTGTGATCAGAACATAAATACTCTGAACGGTAAGCGAGAGATAATTAAATTTTTGCACGACAAATTAATTTTTGTTTTGTTAATCTTATAAAGTATTAAGCGATTTGCAATTTTTATTGACAAACCAATTTATCAATAAAATACAAATATCTGAAATTTATTTGGAAAGTTTGTAATATATGATGGATTTCAAAACATCACTTTTCAGAAAAAAGATATACGTAATAAAATCAATAGGGGATTGATTGAGGTTAATCGTTATGGAGTTAATATTTTTAATAAACAATTTATGAACAACATGACTCTATGAAACAAACCATTTTCATACTGTTAAATGTATTTGTGACAAACGCATTTTGTGCTATTCGTTACGTCACACAAAGCGGAGCAGGAGCGTTCAATGCCACAAGTTGGTCAAACGCCGCATCAGGTAATAATTTGCAATCAGTTATCAACAGTTCAACAGCAGGAGATGAGATCTGGGTTGCAGCCGGAACATACTTAACTACTACAGGAACAAACAGAGCCATTTCATTCAGTATGCGAAACGGGATAACTATTTTTGGAAGTTTTGCAGGAACAGAAACGCTATTCTTTCAACGAAATTTGGCCAATGGACTTACCAGTATTTTAAGCGGGGAAATTGGATTTTTAGGAGTAAGTGATAATAGTTATCATACGATAAGTAATTCAGGTTTAAATAATACAGCAATTATAGATGGATTTATCATCAGTGATGCCAATGATAACAGAGCAGCTACCATAACTGACGGATTAGGTGGTGGAATTTACAACAATGGAAGCGGAGCCGGAAATGTGTGCAGTCCGATTATTCGCAATTGTCTCATTACCAACAATTATGCTACCTTTGGCGGAGGGATTTTTAATAGCGGGTACAATGGTGGGACAGCCAGCCCACTTATTTTGAATTGTGTCATAACAAATAATTCTGCTACGGGTGGAGGTGGCATTGACAATTTTGGTTTACTTAACGGCAATGCAAGCCCCACGATAACCAATTGTGTAATTTACAATAATCATGCAACATTTCGGGCAGGAGGTATGTACTGCTGGGGAAACAACGGAAATACAAATCCCATAGTTACAAACACATCTTTGTCAATAATACTGCCATTGATGGTGGAGTTGTGTCAGACAGACTCAATTCAGTTGGAGAATTTCGGGGAATAGCAACCCCAGTTTCAGAAATTGTATATTTTGGGAATACAGCATCGGTACCGGACCCAATTTTTCTACTTGGTGGAGCTACCTTCAGACCTACTTACAGATATAAATTTATCAGACCAAAATTCACCGCACATCATTTCAGGAAGTGGAACAGGAAATCAAAGTGTTGATCCATTATTTTCCAATATTGTAATGGGCGCAGGTGATGACGGCAGATGGCTGACCCATGATGATGGCTTGAACCTCATGTTTAATAGTCCGCTCATAAATGTGGGTGATTCAACCGTAACATCCCCGACATCTGATATTTTCGGCTATCCCAGGACAGGAATATTTGACCTAGGTGCCTATGAATGTCGCAGATATATTTTTATCGGGCCCGGCAATCAATGGACAACCGATGCTGATTGGGATGTTGGTATTGTTCCTCCGGTTATGTATCGAGGTACCATCATTATTGATGCCGAATGTGAAAAGTAGGTTTGGAATTGCCATTCAATAGTCAATTGATTATTAATCCGGGCAAGGTGCTGATTGTAAAGAGTAGAGTAATTCTGTTTGAATAATATTAATGAATTTATCTTTTTTATTCTTAGCATAAATAGAATCTGAAACTGCATACCAAAAAAGGGTTTATTTCATTTTTACGAAACACCTTTTAATTTGGGATGAATTAATAGAACTCCGAGTTGTTTTAATGCTTCCTTTTAAAACTTTACCTACAAAATGCAAAAATGGGATACTCCAATTGGTCTTGATAGTTTTAGAAGGACCAATCCATATACTATCTATATCTACCTCGATAAGAATTGAAATTTTGCTTCCAAATATGTGGTTCGTCAATTCAATTCACGGATTTCATACATATTTTAATGTACCAAGAATAATCAGCCACTATCACAAAAGTCTGAAATAGCTTTACATGAACTAAAACAAATTTTATCATGTCAGGCTTTACAAAGCTTAGGTACTTCATTTGGTGTTGTGTTTTATTATTTAAATTTATCAATAGTAATGTGATTGGACCGTGTAATAATCAAAATCAACATCCGGCTGATACTGTCCCCCTTCAATGTGGCACAACGTTAGTTGCCACACAAACAGCGTCAGAATTCAGTGTAACATCGGGATATACCAACAATAAGGTTCATATTATCACTTCATCTGTAAATACGGATTATATAACTATTAGAAAAGCATCAGATAATACATTAATCACACATGGATTTGGTCCCATTAATTTTAATTATTTAAGCAGCTTTGGCAATATCGAAATTCTTATCAATCAGCATAGCCTTTGTTTCGGCAATTCGTTTCTAGAACAATCAGCGTTGTAAATCCTTGTTGTTCCAATGCTAACAATTATCCTTCCAGTATACAAGTATTATATTGTGGATCAAAAATAATAGAAACCGATATCACAGCAGGTGATTATTTTGTTAGCACTGGATATGATGAAGATAAACAAGTAAGAATAGAGTCATCCAATACAGATGATTGGATTACTTTAAGAAATGCATCTACGCAAGAATTTATCTTACATGGACAATCCCCATTACAATTTACTTATTTGACAGGTTATGGAAATATTGAAGTACATATTAATAAAAACCAAAGTTGTGACACTAGACCCCACAACAAGAACCATCACGATATCAAAAAATGTGATTGTGATAATGATAACCAATGGCCGGATAATACCTTTAATCTATCCTGCGGAGAAAATATAATTTCAAATAATCAATATTCTGATCAACATAATTTAACTTCTGGTTACATTAATTTAAAAATTATACATTTAAATCATCTATACCAACGGATTACATCATAGTCAAAATGCATTTTCGAATGAAGTATTGGCACAGGGGCAAACCCCTTTAAACTATGTATACAATCAAAATGGCGCCAATATAGAAATGCATATGATGATGATTATTGTACATTTAGTAATCTCCCAGAACTACCCATTTTTGCTGATTGCTATTGTGAAGGAATAATACCCGCGGCGGCAGTATAAATGTAAATTGTACTACACCTCAAAGCACCCAGCTAATGCAGCTTATTACATCAATTCTTACGATTATCAAATGGCAGGAAGTTATACCTACACTTCATCAATACCAACAGATTATTTTACCCTGAGGAAATCGTCTGATAATTCTTATATCACATCCGGACAATCACCATTGACATTAGATTATTCGCAGGATTATGGAAATATCGAAATACACGTATCGAGCGATGCTATATGCAATACAAGTTATGATCAAAGGACAGTTACAGTTTCAGGAGTTTGTCATTGTCAAAATATTTTCCCATTTCCGGATTTTATTACAGATATACAGTGTGGCCCTACGATCATCTGGAAATTCACAATGGGCAAGAGAATACAATGTTACAACAGGATATATTGATGGCATTATTGCCACCTTTCATCATCTAATTCTAATGACTACCTTACTTTATTGAAAGCATCTGACAAAGTTATATAAATTCAGGAGTTACTCCTGTTTCAATAACATATGATAATAACATGGGAGATATAGAAATGCACATCAACACAAACGCATCTTGTGGTACAAATAAATATTTTTATTGATAAATTGAATGCAGGCATCATATTAAGGGTGGATGCAAATAATTGTGTAAAAATATTGTACAACAATGGTAATCTCGAAGCGGTACCTGTAGACTGTCCAAGTGGGAATTGATTAATTTGGATTAATCCATAAATTATTTCACCACATTTTATAAAAGATACATTAGATTTACGATGAAATTTAAGATAAACGGATGAATGGTTTCCAGGCTGATGGTGTGTTTGATGGTATTTACATTGAGTTGGGGGATTTGGGTTCACAAATCACCCTTTAGCCAAATTGCATTTCAAAAACAGGTGAAAAGAAGGCTTAAAGAACACACAAATCAATTGTATTTATCAAAGCATGGACGGGATGCTTGGATAGGTGGAAATCAACTTCAAAGTTTTGACGGACATCGTTTTAATGTTTTTCCATTTCCAAATAAAAACCCAACCATCACACATATTTTTGAAGACAATCGTCAGCGCCTTTTTATTATAGATAACTATGTTGATATTTACTTTTTTGACAGAAAAACAGAAACATTCAGGAAAGAAGTATTTTTTAATAATCACGAATTTCAAAAAAACAACTTCAGAATCATCCAGGTATTACATACCAAAAGCGGAAAAATAA
The DNA here is from genome assembly GCA_016717145.1 of Saprospiraceae bacterium. Lineage (GTDB taxonomy): Bacteria > Bacteroidota > Bacteroidia > Chitinophagales > Saprospiraceae > OLB9. The sequence continues at coordinate 5,157 of JADKGD010000063.1, forward strand.
TTTTTAATCTGGAAAAGGCAATAGGTTACTTGGATATGGAAAAAACGCCAATACAGATAGTGAAGAGCCCCATAATTTTAAAGACATTTTTTTGAAAGGTATCCGAGGACGAAGAAAACAATTTGTGGTTTATTATACAAACCCATTGGTGTCGTCCGAATCAATATGGAAACACTTATATGGACTTACAAGGGAAACAAAAAAAGAAGAAAAATATTTGATATTGATGTGAAGATTTAAACAGAATTGTAAAAGATAATGATGACAATTTTTGGTTTATACACAAAAAGGAAAATGTCCTAAAATATAATGTAACAACAGAAAGCAAAACAGAATATACTATTCCTTATCCGTATAAGATCAAAACAAAATCACCAAACACGTTTATTTTAAATATTTAAAAGATAAAAAACGGAGAAATCTAGAAGTATAGGGGGATTTTTAGAATAGCGAAATACAACTATTCAACAGGTCAGCTTGAAATATTATATAATGATAAAACAAAAGTTATGGCTTGTCAGATGATGTAATCATGGGCAGTTTTGCTAATATGTATGAAGATAAACAAGGCACTTTCTGGATGGCTGGACAAAATGTGTGGTCATTTAACTTACAGACAAAGTACGGTAACCGTAGAAACTTCAACTGCACTCACAACCATTGACGAAAACAAAACACTTTGCAGGAGCCACACCAAGTGGATTTGTAAAAATGAATGATGGCAGAATGTATGTCAGCTATTATGGAGCAGGAATTGTTTCTTTTGATGAAAAATTCTCCAATCCCATTTCTATTCAACTACCGGATAAAGTGAGCAGTTTGATTTGGACCCTTTTCAGTACTGATGGTCAGGTCCTTTATTTTACGGATCAAAATAAATGTTATACAGCTACGACATTGAGCTCAAAAAGACAGCTAAAATAAGCAATAGACTTTTCCCGTCAAAGTTCACAAATATGGCATATGTTGAAAATGATAGTACCGCTTGGCTTGCCCATTATTTGTACGGCATAACAAAAATGAACACTAATAAAAGGAGTTTTATTAATTATGAAAATGTATCCTTTCCATTTGGTATCAAGAATGAAAACGTATATGATATACATGAGGAAGGACAAGCATTTTTTGCTTGGCACCCAAAAATCAGGGTTGGTTTTATTTGATAAAATATCAGGGAAGTCGATAAAAACTTTACTCAGATAAAATAAGACATCGGACTTTTCTGTATTTGATATAGAATCCCGAATAATTCATGACCTGCTACAAATATTGGCATTATCATCATGGATAAGGTTTCACTTTTGTTATGACATTATAGGCATGGAAAATGGACTAAACTCCCTTCAATGTGCATCTGTAGCTTTAAAAGCGGAGAATAATGTATTGATAAACACGTTTTATAATGGTGTGTATCATCTAAATCTGACTACACTTGAATGTCAACGAATCGGGCATGACTATGAAGACAATTTTATAAGAGGAGATATACCAAAATACCTCACCAAAAGTTCAGAAATCATTTTTAGTCATAATAATGGTTTTACATTATTCAAAACTTCATCAGACAAAGGTAAGAGAAAAGACTCGATATATATCACAAAATTTTTGGTCAATGATACATTAATGGATCCAAATTTATGGCAAAAAGATGGTGATATTGTTTATCTGGATCACAGGTGAAAATAACATCTACCTTTCATTTAGTACGCTTAATTTGCATGAAATACAAAATACAAATTACTTTATCAAAATAGATGGTATAAGTGATACATGGGAATTGCTTAAAAATAAGGGTGAAATAGAATATAAAAATCTATCGCCGGGCAAATATAAAATACATATAAAAGCTTCTAAAGGCTTTATTAATGAAGAAAGTGCTGTAAAAACAATACACCTGTATATTGAAGCTCCATTTTATTACAGATGGTGGTTTTTTGTATTGGTGGCAGGTTTGATTACTACCTTGGTGGTCTTGTATGAAAGAAAAAAGAGAAGAGAAATTGTAGCCATAGAAAAACTGAAATCTGAAGCTCTAAACAAACAATTGGAAATAGAAAAACAGCAAAGAGATATCGAAGAAATAAAAAATAAATTGACCGAACTCAAATTGTCCAATCTGCAATCCCGGATGAATCCACACTTTATATTCAATACACTGAACTCATCAATAGCTATGTTATCAAAAACGACATACCCAAAACCAGCGACTACATCAGCAAGTTTTCAAAATTGATAAGACTTATACTCGACCATTCTAAAGAAGAAAATATTTCACTTCAGGAAGAGTTGGAAACTGTAAAACTTTACCTGCATATAGAATCACTGCGCATGAACCACAATTTTGACTTTAAAATAGATATAGATGAAAAAGTCATGACAGAAAATATAATGATACCACCCATGCTTATTCAACCTTTTGTAGAAAACGCCATTTGGCATGGATTGATGCCATCAAAAAATGAAAAAAAATTGACCATTAAAGTGTTTAATCTGTCAGATGATGTTTTAACGATACATATCGATGACAATGGAATAGGTCGGTTAAAATCATCAAAAAATAAAATAAATATCAACGAACATCAAAGTCAAGGCATGGCATTGACTGTACAAAGACTACATTACTTGAATGTACAGAACAGCATAATAATCATAGATAAAACCGACCAACAGAATCAAGCCCTCGGCACATTGGTCTCTATCCATCTTCATCTTAAAAACCAGTAAATATGATTCATTGTATGATTATAGATGACGAGCAACATTGTATTGACACCTTAAAATGGCAACTCGAAGAGTATTGTAAAAACGACATTAAAATCATTGGGACATATACGGATGCGGTAGGAAGCATTCCGGAAATAATCAGACTAAAACCGGAACTGTTATTCTCAGATATAAAAATGCCTGAAATGTCTGGTTTGGAATTGGCGGCAAGAGTAGGTGATATAGTAAAACACATAGTATTTACTACGGCCTTTGATAAATATGCCATCAATGCCATCAAACTGAGTGTGACCGATTATTTGTTGAAACCCATTGATAAAGACGAACTGATCGCAACGATTCCAAAAACTTAAAACTTAATGTCAAACAAAGAAAATGATATTATCACCAAATCTAAAATAAATTAACCATTAGTAACACGGATGGCATCCTATTGCTGGACTATGAAGATATAATGTATGTCGAAGCCAGTGGAGCATATTCTATTTTTCATTTAAAAAATTTGAAAAAGATAGTAATATCAAAAACATTAAGCCAGGTAGAAGAAATGATTCAAGATAACAGCTTCATGAGGATCCACAAAAGTTATATCATCCATTTAAAACATCTTGAAAAATATGTGAAAGGGGATGGTGGTGAAGTCGTGTTGAACAATGGCACATCCTTGCCTGTGAGCAGAACTAAAAAGGAAGAGCTTTTGCAGATA
>JADKGD010000064.1 GCA_016717145.1 Saprospiraceae bacterium
GGTGAAAACCTCAATGAGCGGGATATTTAAACTCAATGCCAGGGCTTTTGCAAAAGAAACACCTACAATCAAGCTACCTAAGAGTCCGGGTCCTCTGGTAAAAGCTATTGCATTTAAGTCAGCCAAAGAAATACCAGCATCTGTTAAGGCCAAATCAACTACAGGAATAATATTGATGAGGTGTTGCCTACTGGCCAATTCAGGTATTACGCCGCCAAACGCCTGGTGTACTGTTTGATTTGCAATTCTATTGCTCAATACAACACCGTTTTTTATAATCGCTGCACTTGTATCGTCACAGGAAGACTCAATTGCTAATAAAATGATATTATTTTTTATCAAGATTAATTGAATTAACTATTGGGATTAATTTTTTTTAAATATTTTTGCTAATGATACGCCAAAAGTATTACTTTGTGCATCAATTTAATATTATAAAACATAAAATCATATTTAATAACATTATTTTAATAGCACTTTATGAGAAAGGGAATAAATCTTGCATTATTTTTGATAACTTTAGTTTTGACTTACTGGCTGTATAAATCTGTTAAGGAGCCGATCGAATTTCATGCAGAAGCAGATAAACGTAAGGATGCAGTAATTACTGTTTTGAAAAAATTGCAGGTGGCACAGGATGTTTACAGAATGGTCACGGGTGCTTATGCAAGTAATTTTGACACTTTGTCTAAAGTACTTAACAATGGAAAAATCGAAATTGTAAAATTGGGAGAGGATCCTTCAGACCCGGGAAATCAGGATAAATTTATTAGAACCGTTTCTTATAAGGTAGCAAAAGACTCGTTATTCAGCCTTTTGAATGGTGATATTAATATAGATTCATTAAGATATGTTCCGTATGGTGAAGGTAAAGTATTTGACATAGCTGCAGATACACTAACCTACCAAAATGCGCTGGTAAATGTGGTGCAGGTGCAGACCAGATTTAAAGATTTTATGGGGATATATGCTGACCCAAGATATCAAAAATATGATTCATATTACGATCCTGAAAAGGCTTTGAAATTTGGTGATATGAATTCACCAAACACCAATGGTAACTGGTAATTTAAATTATGTACCAAAGAGATTTTGAAGCTATTCATCAGGAAGGAAATTTTATACTGTCTGTCGTTTTAATGGCGGACAGTTTTTTTTATGGAATTTATGGACAAAACAATAATACTTTGAATGTCCATAAATCATATACGAATGTCCATTTTAGTGATGTTGCTTTAGTATCAAAAATCAAGGATGACCTACAGTTGAAGCGAATTTTTGATAAAATTGAAATTATCGTTATGTCGGGAAATTCTCACTTTCTCCCTTATCAAAACCATGAATTAATCAATCAATTGCCGGGCCTTGAGCTTAAAAATAAAAAAACTCAAAAGTTTCAAGGTATGGAAGTGTTTTCATATTTTGGTATATCACGCCATCAGGAATCTTTATTGAATTTCTTATTTGGAGAAGGTAAATACGAGATACACCATTTTTCCAATCTTCTTGCTTCATACTATATATATGAATAGGCACCTGTTTTTCACGCCCACATTGAGCAAAATGAATTATTTATTTATTACCAGATTGGAGGGACCTTAAAGTTTTACAACTCTTTCAAAACATCGGGAAATAATGATGTCCTGTATTTTATTTTGGCTGTATGTAAACAATATAATATTAATCCTGCATTACAAATGTTAACAATAAGTGGTTGGGTAGAAGAAGATTCTGCATTATTTGACTTATTAAACAACTACATACCAAACATAAAGTTGGAAAATAACAGACAAATGATTTTGGCAGGTAATCAAGACCAGAGTCAGTTAAAACCTCATTACTATTTTGCTCATTTTGCAGCATCTTTATGCGCATAATAAGCGGGAAATTTAAGGGCAGAAGATTTATCCCGCCTGCCAGGAATTGGCCAACACGGCCTACGACAGACATGGCTAAAGAAAGCCTTTTTAATATATTAAACAATAGGATAGACTATGAAGAAACTATAATGCTTGATTTATTTGGTGGAACAGGAAATCATTGTTATGAATGTGTTTCAAGGGGTTGCAAGGATGCAACTTATGTAGACAATTTTGGAGCATGTATTGGATTCGTTACAGGAATTGTAAAGGAGTTGAAATTGGAATCAAATGTAAACATTATTAAATCAGATGTATTCAAATTTTTAGCAAAAAATGTGAAACAATACACTTATATTTTTGCTGACCCACCATATGATTTAAAAAGATTAAATGAATTGCCTGATGAAATTTTTACAAAAGATACATTAGCTGAAGGCGGACTGTTGGTTATCGAACATAGTACCAATCATGATTTTACATTACACTCAAGATTTGTAGAAGAACGAAAATATGGAGCTACATTACTTAGTTTTTTTCAATAAAAAAGTAAACAGTTACGGTAAATTGATTTAAACTAAAAAAATATTAAATATACTTTAACACTTTTTTATATATTTGACCGTTTTTGAAGTATAAAAGTATAAAACAAACTTAATGAAAATATATATTATCATATTCCTTTTTATCCAAACTTCACTTGGCGCCATAACGGACTATCCATTCGAGTTTAAAAATGCTGTCTATGACGAGTATATAAAATCTGTAAGTCTCGAAGTAAATAACTTACCGACCAACTTTCCCGTACTTGCTTTAAATTCATCTTCCTACGTCATGTTAAAGTTTGATGATTTGTTAAACGAAGAGAGATCTTTTTATTACAAAATCATTCATTGTGATAAAGACTGGAAGCCATCAAGACTTTCAGAAATAGAGTACATCATTGGGTATAATGACGAAAGAATGAGAAACTACAGCTATTCGGTCAATACTAAAACACAATATCTTCATCACTGGCAACAAATACCAAATAAGGACACAAAGCTAAAGGTTTCAGGTAATTATCTGTTAATAGTCTATGAGGACAAGATTGACTACCCAATGCTTACGAGAAGATTTATTGTATCAGAAAATAAAGTTCAGGTAAATATAAATGCCATTTATCCTGGTGATGTAGAGAATATAAGATTTAAACAGGAAATGCAGGTTAATATTAACTTCGAGAAATTTAAGATGCGAAATCCGTTGGAAGAAATTTCACTTTTGATGTTACAAAATGACAACTGGTACGTGGCTGAAGAGTCCAAACCTTCCTTTTTTAGCGGCACAATATTAAAATTTAATAAATTGAAGACTTTTGATTTTTGGGGTCTTAATGAGTTCAGACAGTTTGATACACGGACTTTGTTCCGATTGGGAAGAGGCGTTGATTTTATAGAGCGAAACCTAAAAAGTGTAGATGTACTGCTCATGCTGGACGAACCGCGAAGAGACAAAGTATATCTCAATACTTTTGATTTTAATGGGAGATTTGTGATTGACAATTTTGAAAGATTAAACAACAATACGATTACACAAGCCCTCGATGCGGTGGTGTCAAACATTAAAAATGATAAAGACCTTCGCCAGACACAAAAGGATTCTTTTGTAAATAGCATTATAACCCGCGATCCGCTCCTGGATAATGAATACAAGGCAGAAGAACGCAATATACGATCGGACTATACCAATGTTACGTTTGTACTTAAAGATGATTTATATCTGAAAGACGAATCGATATATGTTTTTGGGGCTATGAATAACTGGCTTCCAAACGAGGATTATCTGATGAAATATGACGATAGCCGTGGTGTATACTCTACGACAGTTCCCCTCAAACAGGGTTTTTACAATTACTACTACGGTTTGGTAGACCCCAAAGACAATTTTGATTTTAAAACCATGGAAGGCAGTTGGTCTGATACTGAAAATGATTACCAAACCATAGTATACTATCGAGGGCTGGGCGACATTTATGATCGTATCATAGGCTTCGAAACCTTTAATACTTCAGCTTCAAGACTCATCAGGTAATGCGCTATAGTTAATTTGTGATTCATTTTAAAGGATTATTGTTGTCAAATATTGTGCAACTGTATCGATGTTGTGTGCTGTCATTCTTCGCTATGGTACTTCAACCTGTCTATGTCGTTTTACAATTAAATAGTCAACTATAAGTACAGATATTTTTGGAAATAAAAGCATTGTAAAAAAAGCAAGATAAGAAATCGTCACGGTTGGTGGCGGTGCTGCTAATGTCAAAATGTGATTGCCTGTAACATTTTCAGGGAAAATATAATTTTGTGTCAAATTCCAACCAAAATGAATTGCAAAGGGAATGAGTAATGAAAATGTTCTTGCATATGAGTAAGCTAATAAAAGTCCCATAGCAAATGTGAAAGTGAAAAGAATAGTCATTTGTGTCAAATTGCCCCAAACTCCTGCATTTAACCAATGCAATACAGCAAAAAATATAGATGAAATAATAACAGCTTTGGGTTGTCCGATTTTTTTAATTAGAATGTAAAGTAAAGCACCTCTGCAAAGTAATTCCTCTGTCAAAACTGTCCTAAACTGATACCAAGTTTCAAGTAAAATTGACTTAGTTGTCAACGATTGAGAAATTGTGTATTCTTCTTTTGCAAAGTACATTCGCAACAGAAAAGCTGTCGCAGAAAGTATGGCAGAAGCTAAAAAAAGGATTGTGAAATATTTGAGTCTATCTTTAGTAGGGGTCAACCCTAAAACTGATAGGTTCCCTTTCTCAAAAAACCAAATTAGTAACCAGGAAATTGCAAGCAGTCCAATTAGTTGTAACATTTTATTTTTTTAAAGTTTAGGGGGCTGTCTACTCTATGTGCAGTTGTATTTACTTCTTGTCCCATATTTTATCAAGCCTGCTTAATGAATCCAATCTTAAATATTTTGTTGTAGGTAAGTTAAATTCAATTTTGCTTATTGTTGAGTCATGCTGTCGATTTTAACCTTTGTCGAAATCTTCGTCAAGGTCGAAATACTGTTCAGATATAGCATGTCGCCTGTTTTGTTATAGTTTAAAATGTCCACGTTGCCTTATCCACCATCACCGCCTGTTTGAGAAACAAAGTCAGCTTGAACAATTTTATTTTTTTCCTTGTCAAATGTAAAATGAAATAAATTGTCATAACCAACTTCGTCATCGTGAATAAACTGTTTTACCGATATAAGCTGATACACTATCTATTGAAATGTCGGTTTGAGCAGATAAAAAAGTTGATGCAAATAGTATCGAAAGGATGATTAGGAATTTTGTCATTGGTTTCGTCTCGTGATTCATTTAATGAACAGATAAAAGAAAATAAAAGTTTTGCTTAATTTATCTTTGCCATTCAGAAATAGACGATTGCACAATATTGTGCAGAATTGGGCATATCAACCCCATTTTAAAAATATCATTTTCCTGAAATCAGGAAGATGATAAAAGCATTAATTTATTGTTTTTTAATACAAAATGATGAGTGATAAAAACAGCTTTTTGAAGACAAAAAAGTGAGAACCATTTGGGATGCAGACCAGGAGAAATGGTATTTGTCCATAATTGATGTAATAGCAGTGCTTACTGAAAGTGTAGATGCAAATGCCTATTGGCGAAAGTTAAAACAACGGCTCAAAGAAGAAGGAAATGAAACCGTGACGAAATGTCACGGTTTGAAAATGCTTGCCCAAGATGGAAAAATGAGAATGACTGATGTAGCTGATACTGAACAATTATTTAGGCTTATACAATCCATTCCATCACCTAAGGCTGAGCCTTTTAAACTGTGGTTGGCAAAAATAGCTGCGGAAAGACTTGACGAAATGCAAGACCCCGAACTGACCATTGATAGAGCTCTATTCGAATACCAGCAGCTAGGCTACAGCGAAAATTGGATAAACCAACGATTAAAAAGTATAGAGGTAAGGAAAGAACTAACCGATGAATGGAAAAAGCAAGGGCTGAAAGAAGGGCAGCATTTTGCTACTTTGACCGATATTATTACCAAAGCCTGGGCAGGTAAAACCACCAAAGAATACAAAATATTAAAAGGCTTAAAAAAAGAAACCCCAATGGTCGAAGTCTGCGACTTCGATCCCATACATCCGGAATTTGCAATTCTATAGGTTCCGAATTAGTAAAAACATGTATCTTCGATATAGATTTAATATAATCAAAGCATGGACATAAAATAGTCAATCATATCGCTTTGCAATCCATTACTTTTATGATTGTAAGTAGGGTGCAGGAGCTTATTTTGGTCATGAAGACTTCGTTGATGCAGCATTGTTAGAGATAGATAATATCATTGGATTTGTAGAAAGTTGATGATGAATTACAAAGCTGTCCGGCTCTTTAGACGGATTCGTAAAATATTGGATCGCAGTTGCATTTATCAGGCCTGATAACGGCCTGAAACTGCGACCATAGGGTTTTTGGACGCCCTTATAGAACCATTGATTATGGACTACAAATATACTACCTTAAAATTGTAATAATAAGAAAATTAAAATAATCCTAAACTAATTGGTAAGATCAGGTATATTTGTTCACCTAATACCTTATACGATGAAAAATTTACTGATTTGGCTGTT
>JADKGD010000065.1 GCA_016717145.1 Saprospiraceae bacterium
GCCCATCGGTAAAATCCTAAATTGTGATTTAGGATCACAATTTTTAACGGCCTTCATGTGCTTCATAGCTATATTGTATAAATCTGTTTCGTAACAAAGCCTAACGCGAAACCTGAGTTTAATGATTTTATCGCTTAAAACATATATGTCACCTTGCCTTTCACAAAAAATGGAGCACCGGGTGTAAAGTGAATTTCTTCTACCGACGCACTTTCATTTTTTAATCTCGACTCCGTTGCAAACTGTGTTTCATTCCATTCTGTATTCAATACGTTATTGATTTCCAATCCCAGCATGACTTTCCTAAAAGTATAATTGACATTAAAATCAACAACAGTGTAGCCTTTGGCAACTATCGAGTTGTCCTCATTGGCCGCCCGGTCACCCACATGTCTGTATCTCAATCCGCCGGTAATCGCTTTTGACGGGCTAAAAGACAAGCCACCTGTATTGGTCAAAGTTGGTGCCAATGGTATGTAATTGGCTCCTTCAGCATCATCGACACTGCGCGGATTGGCGAGATTCAGGTCAGAATATATAAAAAGCCAGGATACAGGTTGATATCTCATACCCAGATCAAGCCCCTGACGGCGCGATCTCCCACTAGGCTCAACTATGCCTGCATCACCAACATAAACGAACTCCTGGTCAAGGAAAAGATACCACAGCGCGACATTTATGATTAAGCTTTTGTGCGGTTTGAAGATACCACCTATATCAGTACCGTATGCTGAAGGAAGTATCTGTTGCGCTTGATTTTCTGTCACAACCCTTGTATCGTTGGAGTGAAAACCTTTCCCAAATTTTGTATACAATTGGGTATTGGAATTTAAGGTATATTGAATATTGATTTTTGGGCTTAATGCTGATTTGTTTTTATATTTCAAATCATAGAGCGTACTCAGACTATTTTCATAATTGAATGTGAAGTAATCAGCCCTGACACCTGCATTAAGTAACCAATGACCTGAAGTCAATGTAAGGTCGGCATGGCCAAACATATTGGTCTCATCTATCTGTCCAAGAGCCAACTGCTGTAGGGTTGTTTTACGATTGACGGTGTGGGATAATGCTACATCATTGACATCATAGTATCTCATTCCTGTACCTACTTTCAAAAGGAGGTCATAATCATGATGATTGTTGATTTTATAATGTAGCTCTGTATCAAAACCATAAATATTTCTTTTTCTTTTTGTCTGATTTGGTCGCCATTAATAGAATCTGCAAGGAAGAAAGTAAAATTGGAATACAGCAGAAAATCATAGGCACTTACAAATGCTCTGGTTTTTACAAAATTGTTTTCATCCAGAAATTTTGTATAATTCAATACTACATTTGATCGTGACGTATTACCACCTTCTGTGTCATCTATCGAACCAAATCGTCCTATCGAACCATTGGCCACTGCTCGCTCAGGCAACTGACCTGATGCATCCCAACGACTGGTAAATCGAGAGCCCCAAATGGACAAATTATCATTGTTGTCCATCCGCCTGGTATATTTTGCAAAAATGTTAAACCTGTTGAAAGCCTGAGAAGAAGTAAACGGTCCATCTGTCATATTATACTCTGTCGCTACATAAGCTGATTCAGATGTTGTAGACACCAAATTTATCAATCCAGCGGTACGACGGGTGTTAAAGCTACCATATTCGGTGGAGAAAAAAGAATTGGCCGGACTATCTTTGGTTTTGAAAGCGACATAACCGGCAGTCGCAAGATTACCTTTATCAGCATCATAGGGTCCTTTGCCGTAAGTTATCTGGTCGATAATTTCAGGCATGATAAAGTGCATATCGGCATATCCTTGCCCGTGAGCATGAGAGACCATATTGACTGGCAGGCCATCGATTGAAATATTGATATCCGTACCATGATCTATATCGAATCCGCGAAGAAAAATTTGTTCTGCCTTGCCTCCGCCGGCATGTTGACCAATGATCAGGCCTGGCACTCTACGCAGCAGTTCTTGTGCATTATTGACAGGATTCGTTTGAATATCGATTTTTGATAGCGTTTTGAGTGCCTGACTTTCTGGACTGATGGTCACCTGATCCAGGTCAATGTTTTTGTCTTTCATCGTAATGGTTAGGGTAGATTCAAAGTTTCCTTTATTAATCTGATATGATACACTTTCGTACGACATATGTGAAACAAGAATAGTATCTCCATATTTGATGTTGTTGATGTCAAATCTACCTCTATCGTCACTATGCGTATGTAAATTATACTTTGTTATGATGATATTGGCATATTCTATACCATTTCCATTTTGATCCTTGAGTTGACCTTTGATAGATTGCGCTATTATGATATTACTTAAAAAACAAAATAAATAAAAAAAAATGTACTTCATGGGAGTAAGCTTTAGCGGTATAAAAATATGCAACTTTTTTAATGTAATTTAATATACGTTGGAAATTAGTAATCTGGATTTAAAATATGTAGATTTTTTAGTAAAGCCTGACAATGAATTTAGTTAATCAGAAGAATAGACGCACATCCATGCACCTTCAAGAGGAGATTTCTTTTTTTTTGGGTACAGCTTTGAATTGCTCCGAAATGTGCTTTGCGACGGTATTGGCGAAAACCAAAACTGTCGTCACAGCGCTTGTTATTATTTGGTTTTTTTTGATCTTATTAAGATGAAGTTAATTTGACTGGAATTTATATCCTATACCTACCCTAAATAATAATGGCGTTGGATCCGAAGAAAATTCTTTATTTAATACCCCAATTTCAGCGACTCCCTCAATTTTTTTAGAAAAATTTTGTCTTATTCCGATTAAGAACTCGATGGTCCGATGGCCAGCTATCGTTGGTTCGCTTACCTTTTGGTATTGTAAATGACCAAATGACCCAGGTCAAGGCTCCCAAATTGAACTGTAGTTCTATTTTCGTTCCAGAGAGCGTATCTTAAACCCATCTTGTAGGAACTATATTCCTTAAAATTTGAACCTATTCTAAATCCAATCTTTAGTTTTTTACTAAAATTTGATTCAAAATTAACTTCTTGCTGAATTCCATGTGTTCCCGTGTATGGAATACCTGAAAACTTAACATATGGGGAAGAATTGATATTGGAAAAAATTAAACCTGAAACATTAGCAGATGATAAACATGAAATATATTTTAATAGAGGAGTTGCAGCGAGCCAGGCCTATGCAATTAGATTTGGAAACCTTAAACCCAATGATATATCATTAACAGAAAAAGAAAAGCAAGAGAGAAAAGAATGGCTTTCCAGGGGTTTATTTGAAGCATTGTGTAAATATATAAGACAAGCTAAAGGAAATGGTTGGAGTATAAGAGCTGAACTTTATGAGCTTGATCAAATAGATGTAATGAATGTCTTTAAAGAAGTGAAAGATAAAGGAGCAGATGTTCAAATAGTATATGAAGCTAGAAAATCAGTAACTCAAACTAAAGATAATGAGGATACATTAAAGGCAACAGGGTTTATTGTAAATGATGGAGTAACTACATATGGAAGAAAAATACAGATGGAATTCCACACAATAAATTTATTGTATTGTTAAAAGGGACAAACCCGATTATGGTCTGGACAGGAAGTACAAACATTTCTGAAGGTGGAATTTATGGGCATTCAAATGTTGGGCATTGTATTAAAGACAAAGACCTTGCAAAAGAATATTTAAAATATTGGAATATGCTTAAAAAGCGATCCAAGTAAAGGTGAATTAAAAGCACTAGTAGATTTAAACTGGCCTTTAAAAAGTCTAGCTGAAATTCCGACTGATAAAATGACGGTAATATTTAGTCCCAGAACTGGAAATAAAATGTTAGATACATATGCAGAATTATTAAGTTCTGCTGAAAACCTTGCAACTATTACTTTACCATTCAATTTAGATGAAAGATTTGACAGTGTTTTAGAAAAGGATTCGAATGCAATTAGATATGTATTGTTAAATAGTGGTAAAAAACAATCAATAGCTGCTAAGAAATTTAATCCTGACAAAGATGTAATTGTAGCTCCAGGATCAAAATTTGATGGAATTTGGGGTCAATGGTTAAATGAAATACATAGTGGTTTAAATAGTTCAAATGTATTATACATTCATACTAAATATTTAATTAAAGACCCTCTTGGCCTTGTACCATTTATAGTAACAGGTTCTGCTAATTTCAGCACAAATTCAACTTCTTCAAATGATGAAAATATGGTTTTTATCCCATGTAGTAATAAAAAGAATGAAACAAGAGTTCAAGATATATATTTAAGTGAATTTTTTAGGTTGTTTGATCATTGGTATTTTAGGTATTTACATAGTATTGATGCAAGTAGTAAGTCAGAACAATCAAAAGAAGATTTCTTAAAAGAACATCTAAAGATTGGGTAGATGCATATTATTTTGAAGGAACAGATAGGTATAAAAGAAGAAATTTATTTAGTTATGGATTTACTACAAGTATAAATAATATTAACATAGTTTGATTTAATTCTTGCTTAAACTTTAAACAAGATATTTATACGCTAACGATACCTAATGTATAAAGATAATATTTGATGGATTGCAAAACATACTTTTTAGAGTAGGATAGAAAAATTTTTACCGTTGCACATATTCAAATGTCATATATTCCAGTTCTCACTAAAAACTAGAAAATTTGTATGATTGGATACAAAAGTTAAGTTTTTTAGATTTTAACTTTAATATAAACATACCTTTGAATATTATCAATGTTTAAATAAATATTATGCGAAATCAAAATTACATTATTTCAATTTTCTTCATAATTTCTTTCTCATTCCTAAATGCACAGGAAAAAGTAATTAAAGCTGACTTTTTAAACCCAAGTGCAAATATTTTTATGGAGAGAGTATCACCTGAAATTAAAAAAATATCAAGTAGTATAAATTCTGATGGTACAATCGAAATTAAAAGAGATATTAAAATTTCAAAAGAGACAATCATTAAAATTCTTGGTTTTAATTCTAACTACAAATTTATTTAAAAAAAGAGAAAATAGCAGTTTTATTAATCCAAATATTAAATACAAATATTATGAACAACATTATAAAAATATTAAGATTGAAAGTGGAGGATATCTGATTCATGAAGAAAATATAAATAAGGGAAAAAGGATAAGTAAATTCTCACCAAATTTATATTCAAATATAAATTTGAACATTAAACCAAAATAAATCGATCTGATATATTGAATATATTGAATGTTAATAAAATTGAACGCCAGGAGTTACTAATTTCTCAAAGATTTAAAGGCAGTTATCAACTTTTATAGTATGTAACATATTTTAAAGAATGTGCCAAGGGTGTTTTTATTGATGCCCAAAGTGGTCAGATTGAAAAAATACAAAATGAACAAGTTGGGATTAATGGAACAACAAGAAATTACGGAACAGTTTTTTTAAAGGATTTTACTAGTAATGGCACTACATTTATGAAAACTCAAAATAATCGAATTAGATTATACCAACAAATTCCAGGGCCTTTACCTGGTTTTGACCCAGTTTGGCCATTAAACATAATACCTCAAACAACAAACTTAAGTAGCTGGGATAATTCAACTACTTGGAAGCATTCTATTCAAGCTTATCATGCACTAGAAAAAGTTGATGAAAAATTTCAACAAAAAATAAATTACCAATTTGCAAATATTAATATTGGAACACAAACTTCATTTGGAGCTTTTGCTTCTAGGTCTTCTATTCCAAAAACTGCATTTATAGTTTTTGGATTGGATAATGGAGGTATACTTAACGGCCCTAATTTTGCTTTATACGATATTGTTGCTCATGAATTAGGTCATTGTTATTTATTTAACAATATTGATTATGATCTTTCAGAACCAAATGCGGTCTTGCATGAAGGAATAGCAGATATAATTGGCACATACGTTGAGAATTTTATCTTACCCAACGGTACAGATTGGATAGCAGGAGGAGAAGAACCATCAATTAAAACTGCTATTGGTAGAAACCATCAAATATTCTCATGCTATACAGATTATGATTTAACAGACACACATCAAAAAAGCAGAGCAATAAGTAATTGGTTTTATTCAATTTCTGATGGAATACCGAGTGAAAATATATTATCACTCGGTATTGAACAATCAAAAAATATTACTTTAGAAGCAGTAAACAGAATTACTGATAGCAAAGCAAGTGTATATACTTTTAAAAATATTTAACATTACAAGTAACTGGAGAAATTTATGGAATTAATTCACCAGCATACAATAGTGTTTTGATGGCATGGAAAGGGTATGTGTTAAGGCGCAATGTACAACATTGTCGAACATTACGATAAGTTCCAATGTACCTTATTCTGGAGAAACATATATTGGTGGAAATATTACTATTGAACAAGGTGGAGTTTTAACTATTGCCGGCTACACTTATATTGGTGCAAACAAATCTATTACTATAAAAAAAGGAGGAAAATTAATACTTAATAAAGCTACACTTAATGTGTGTAATGGTAGTGGTTATTGGACAGGAATAATTGTTGAAAAAGATGGAATGCTTGATACCCAAGATTCAAATTTATATAATGCAAAAGAAGCTCTCTTATGCAACGATGGCTCCAAAATTTCCATAAAAGTATTAAATATTCATGGCATTGTTGGAGTATCTACTGGTATAAATATAAAAAGATACCCATTAATTTCATATTTAATTGATCCTCACAATAAATTTAGAATAAGTATCAGCAATTGTAAAATTGGAATTTTTAATAATAGTAATATTTCAAATCATATATTTGATTATTTAAATTTTGATAATTGTAATGTAGGAATTCAAAATGATGGGCAAAACATTGGGGTGTAATTAGTAATTGCAATTTTAATAATTGTGAACCCCAATATCCATAAAAAACTCAAAGTCAACAATTAATATATTCGATAATACAATTGAGGGAAATTTTAAAACTGGCATAAATTTATATAAAACAAATTCTATTATAGTTAATAACAAAATTGGCACTATTGCAAATCCAGGGGCTATAGGTATTAAACAATTAAATATATGCCTATGGAACTGGAATCCAAACAATTGGAGGAGAATCAGGACTCTATGCCAATAAAATACATATTGTAAATTCTGAACCTTTTGCAAATAGATATGGGATTTTTTCTGGAAAAGGAAGCAACCAGATTTTAAATAATTATATTTATGTGACTGATGCTAATCATGGGATATTAACTAGTTCATCCTATTTGGAAATGGTTAATAACAATTTAATTAATTTTACTCTACCTTCTAAAAACATATCAAGTGTGATAAATGCTTCTAGCTTTCATGGGGGAGATATATCACAAAATATAATAAATGGCTCTCTATCAGCTAGTGGAATATCACTTAATAATTCTTCATCCAACAAATTGATATGTAACAATATTTATACTTCAAGAGAAGGAATGAATATATTCTATAACTCAGATAATTTAATAATTAAAGGTAATACATTATCAGCAAGTAAAGATTTAATAATTCGTTCCGTAATAGGACCTCAACTTCAACATGGAAATGAATTTATTGGCGGAAATGCGGAAGGAAACTAATTTAAATGATACTGAGCTGGATTTTAGTCGTTTGTTGTAAATAAAAATATATTAAACCATAATTACTTACCTTTAAATCCAATTCCAGCTGAAGGGAAATGGTTTAAACATGAAGATAATGTAAATATTTTCAACTGTAACGGATTAGTAATAGGCCCTGAAAATCAAAATAACCTTTGCCAATATTGGAGCTCCTTAAAAGCACTTAAAGATACATTACCAAACCGATTCTATATCAATCTCTATCACATTCTATTAAGAGCTAAAATAGACAAGCTTTCATTTACCGAACTGTATAAAATTAGACCCAATACTTTCGCAAATATGTGGGATTAATAAAATTGTAGGGATAAGTGCATTACTTTATAAGCCACAAGTTAAATCTTCTCAATTTGAGAATATAAAACCAATAATTTCAAAGTGGATAGGTGCAACATCAGAAATAGAAAAAGATACTCTATTATCAAAATTACAAATTGAAAATGTAACTTTGAAGCCAATATTTGAAAATTTATTAACAATTGATAGTTCCCGGTTGGATAGTATTAGACTTGAGTTGAACCAAATTAATTGTGATTCACAAATTGTAAAAAAATGGAGAGATATCTTAAAGATTTATATAAATTTTATCCAATTAGATAGCTTGTCCTCAAATGACAAAACTTCACTTTTACAATATAGTATGGAATGTGCTGACTTATATGGAGACGCTATCAATTTGGCAAGAGTAATTGTCGCTACATTTAATGGAGATAATTTTGAGAAATATGATGGTTGTATCCCACATACTGGTATAAGGAATTTTACAAAACCATTTATAAATAGCGAAATAAATGTATATCCGAATCCAACTACAGGTATGATAAAAGTAGTATTCCCTAAACAATTTACAGGTCTTAGTGTCATATATGACATTAATGGTAAGCACATTTTAAGTAGAGATTTAGAAAAAAGTGATAGCGTAGATTATGATTTGACAGCCCATTCAGGAGTCCTTATACTTCAATTAATATCAAAAAATGGTTTAAGAGAGACATTTAAAATTATGATAATAAAATGAAATTAATTTTAAGAAAAATTGACCATTTGATAATGAAAATTTTTGTTATCCTATTATGTCTGTTTTCAGCAATTAATATTTCAACAGCGCAAGTTAAAGGAGATTACCAATGGATTGGAGGATATCAAATCAATTTTGGTGGAGTTGGTAGCAAAGGATTCCTTTTTGACTTTAATGAATATCCAGTTAAAATTTTAAAAACAAACCCTTTCTATGGAATAGATAGAAACAATGCATCCATTTGTGATCAAGATGGAAAAATATTATTTTATACAAATGGAAGAGGTGTTATGAATAATCAAAATGAATTAATGCCCAACGGTAATGACATAAATTCGGGCACATGGGCAGATAGATATTGGCCCGATCCAAGATATGGATATCCTGGATTGCAGGACATCATTATTTTACCAGATCCTGGTAACGAGGATGGTTATTATATACTCATAAGACGCCAGTCTATACCCCCACCTATAATTGATTCATTTGAAATAAGATATAGTTACGTAGACATAACCTGGATAACGGCAAAGGTGATTTAGTCTTTAAAAACCAATATTTTATGAAAAAGAGACGTACTAGCATCTTATCTTATGCATAAGGCATCAAAACAAAAGATTGGTGGGTTTTACAGCCACTATTGGAACTAAAATTAAAACTTTTTTTAATTAACGGAACAGGCATTCAATTAATTTCTGACCAAGAATCAAATAATCTTGTTTACAAAAACAAATCAGGTTCTTCAGGTACAGCTAAGTTTAGCCCTGATGGAAATCATTATGCTATTTATAATGAAACTGATAATCTTCTAATTTATGATTTTGATCGTCAAACTGGAAAGTTAAAATTCAAAAGGAGATTGAATCCAATTGATACAAGCGGTCAGGGAATTTATTGTAGTTTGGAATGGTCACCTAACAGTCGCTTTATATATACAACTACTGAGATCTATTTACATCAAATTGATACA
>JADKGD010000066.1 GCA_016717145.1 Saprospiraceae bacterium
CGATTCATTAATCCGAAACAGTAGAACCTATATAATTGAAAAATGTTTCTACAGCATCCAAATATTTTTTACATCAGAGGCTTTTACGGCTAGACAGGTCATACTCTCGAATAGCAATGGCAGATTTGGCATAGCACGTACAACGATAACTTCTTTTGAAATAATGTTCTGATTTCATCAATACTTACTCCTGAAACCAAAGAAATTAACATCTGACCCGGCTTCAACCAATCTTTAATTTCTTCTAAAACTACATTGATTTGTTGGGGCAAAACCGCAAGAATAATTATGTCCATTCCGTTAACAGCCAATTGATTATCCGAAGATATTTTAACAAATTGCCAATGCAAATCAGCCAATTTTTCAGGTTGTTCGTTATCGTTAACTGTAAGGTGCATTTGCAGACAAAACACCTTGTACCAAAGCAACACCCAAATTTCCACCTCCAATAATACCAATTTTTTCATCTATTCACCTATCGTTGTCTATTGTACATGCAAAGTAAAGTAGAAAATCAATGCACAGTAAACTATTAACTAAAGGGACCTTTGTAAAATTAGATAAAAATTCAAAAAATTTCTCAAATCACATTTCCTGAAAGGCTTAATGACAACTGAGTTGGATTAATTTTTAAAGCGAGGCTCTGAGCCTGTCGAAAAGTACTCATTAACAATTAGTTAATAATTCTACACATTAGTGATTCTTCACTTTCATCCAAGTCTTGAATATGAATTTTATGACTTACTTAGAAAGTTATCTTTGCTTCCTTGTTCCAAAAATTCTTTGAAACCAAAATCCGTACAACTGTTGATGAACCGACTTGCCATAAGGCAAAAATAAAATTTTTCTCACATTCCAGCGTTTGACGAAAAAATTTCGTCTTATAGTTGTCGGAACACCATTACTGGATTATGAAGATGGACGGGATAGTTAGGTTAATGGATAGAAAGATTTAACCCATCCTGAAAATCCTAACATTTTGCAAATCCTGATTCAGATAATTTTTTTAATTTTTAATAAAAAAACGTTTACATTTGTAACATTAAACATAAAAAAACAGAAGATAGTTATGAGACAGACAACAAACACGGGGGTGGGTTATAAATTCAGCAATACCCCCCCCTCCATTTATCAAAATGGAAATTATGGGTGGTGTTATTTATTGGTATGGCAATGAATAGCTGGAGTTATGGTAGCCATTTTATGGGTGGCTATTGGGAAGTAGAACCTTTAGGTAACAGACAATATAAAGTAAGGTATATCGCTTATTCTGATTGTTCAGGCGATAACCCTTCTATTTCTTTAGCTACAAATGTAGCTTTACAAACTTCTTGTGGGACTGTGAATAATATGTCATTAAGGTATGATAATGGTTCTGAAATTGAAGTCACTCAAAATTGTACTGGTACTCCATATATAAGTTGTGCAACTACTGCTAGTGGAGTAAATCAATTAACATATAAATTAAAGGATCAAGGTGGCAATGATATCATTACACCTTTGGTTGCTAAATCGTTTAGTTTGTATTTTATAAATCACGCAAGGAACAGTGTTGTAAATTACATAAATTATAATAATGAAGATTTAGGAGTGAGTTTACATATTTTTTGAATACACCTGATAATCATTCTCCTGTAAACGAACTGTTTAATGGATCAAATTATAATGTTTTAGAAATACAAACTGCATGTCTTAATGAAGAATTTATTTTCGACAATCAAAGTTTTATTGACGTTGACGGTGACGAACTATCTTATGAATTAGTTCAAGCGACTGATAATATTGGTCAAAATATTAGTTTTGCTTCGGGATTCTCTATCAATAATCCTGTTAATGATCCTTTTTGGAGTTTTGACAATATTAATGGTAATTTTTCATTTAAACCAACACAACTTGGAAATTATCAAATAGTTACAAGAGTTACTGAAAGAAGAAATGGCCAAATTATTGGAGTATATCAGCGTGATTTTCAGATACTTGTTCGAAATTGTATGACCTTACAAATGAGCCATTTAAATATATGCTCAGGTGAGATATTACTGTTCATCTAACTTTGCTTAATTGTAATGCAATTAATCAAAATGATTTGTATTGACAGATGCTTTTAATAATCAAATTCCTATAACTTATGACTTTGTAATTCAGGCACTTCGTATTTAACTGTTTCAACAAACGCTTTCAGCAGGCTTATATTTTAAGTTACAATTATTATGATGATTGTGGTGATTAAAATCAGTAAGTAGCTCTATTGAAGTTTTTATCAACATTTCGATCAAGCACAATATGTTACTTGTCAAAATGAGCCCGTTACCTTAATTCATCGTTGGTGCCCCACCGGAAACAATTTTTCAATGGAATGGCGGAGCTTCTACAACTTCAAATACATTTAACGCACTTCTATCTTACAAATGTTTATGTAGATATCATTATGCCAAATTGTTCAACTCAATTAAGTACAACTATCGAAATTGTTCAGCAATTTACCATTTCCCTCCAAAACGCAGAACTTACAGATTGTAAAAAAAATACACGATTATTAACTGCATCAGCGCAAAGTAACTGCTCTAATTGTACATATACTTGGGTACTTTCCAATGGCTTAAATTCTACAACATATACAACTTCTGTACCTAATTTAAGCGTAAATCCTCCAAATTTCTATAATACTAGCCAAAACTTGTCATTATCTGTAACAGTTGGAACAAGTTCTCTCCAAATTGTAATGCTACAGCCACTTTACCAGTCGCTATCGTTTGTTGTGATGAAGGAATATTAAAAATTGGTGGTACCTGTGGAGTTTATTATTAGCAATTACATCAAAATGGAAATGTATTATCAAGTATAAATCCTGTTATTTTTACTGGGAAAATAATCATTGATAAGGATTTTGAAATCAAAGGAACCAATGTATTATTAAACCCTTCTGTCTGGAAATCATTGTTTTATAGGGCAATAGCATTAACCATCAGCAATGGAAGTAGATTAGAGGCTTGTAACATGATGTGGATGGGGAGAACTGTTAAGCAAAAATGCAAATTTAATCATTGCGGATTCATACATACAAGACGCTATTTGGCTGATAAATTCTTATGGCGGCTTTTAGATTTAAAACGAAATACACTTTCACAAAACTTATATCATGTTTCAGTTTCAACTTATCAAGACCTTTCTAAGCCGTTAATTTTGAGGAAAATAGTTTCGTTTGTCCTAAGATTTAAAAAAGAGAACGTGTGTTGAAACAGTTAGTGTGAGTGGATTAACGGTTTTACTCTTATCTAGAACGCTGCGCCGCCATTAATTTTTTAATTGTTTTGACATAAAACAACAGTCACCAGCCCGTTATTACATTTGAAAGAAACAACATTTCACAAGCCAAAGAAGGACTTTACATCAACGGAACAGACTTGAATGTGTTAAATTGTAATTTATCCTCTTGCCACGAATATGGAGTGCACGCAAAAGCTAGTAGTGCAGAACCTAAAAATGTATCGTCTTCTAAATTGCAGATTACAGGCATTAACAGTCCTTATCAGATGTTTAAAGGTGTTGGATATTATGCCGTAGGAGGTGTAAAAACCGATATTGTTTCCTCATTCTTTGCCAACATCAATTATCTGGGTGTTCAAATTGAAAGAACAAATGCTTTAAACCATAGTGTCATCAATTCAACGTTTAACAAAGCAGGATCTACGCCATTGATTTTCGGGAAATCACTAAATCTTTGTAATCATTGAAAATGATACCATTCATGGCAATAGCAATCAGTTTTGTATGGGGCATTATCCATCAGAAACAGTATTCAACAGAAGCTTATGCCAGAATTAGAAACAATAGAATTGCAAGTTACTTTATGGAATGCTTTTAACAGGTTTAGGTGAGCAGAAGTAGAAAATAATCGTATCACTTTGAGTGGATTTACCTCAATGCTGACAGATATGCTGGTATAAAATTAGAGAATTTCAAAGGTAATCTCAAGTGTCACTTTCAATACCGTTCAGTTACAAAATGGAAAAACACCAAGCTGGCAAGAAGTTGGAATAGAGATTGCTGATGTGCCTGAAGCCTTTGTTCAAGATAATTTGATTAAAAATGTAGGTAGAGGGCTTTGGTTTTCAGGTGCCAATACCAATAACAAAGTGACTTGTAACGACTTAGAGAGCCCTGAAATTGGTTGGGTAATTATTAACCCAGACTTAGCTGACCAAGGTGATGCAACAACCCCACAAGAAAACAAATGGAGATATCCCAATGGTTATACTTGCTGGAACGAATTATAATATTTTCATGAACAATTACCTTGCTCCGGTGACAATGGGAATTGTATGTGAGAAATGGAGTGACTGGTTTGCCATATTTACCTATAACAATGGAGGAGGGGGGATTTTAATAAAACCATCATCTACTACATTAACTTGTATCTAGAGTATGTAAATCCAGAAAAGCGTAGGGTTGTAAATAAATATTTAGAAACTCAGCCTCAGTTATCAGCTCGCAGTTGGAACCAAACCCATACCCTTTATTTGGATTTACTGGCAGACACAAGCCTTGTTGAGCCCAATTTAGTTCAGTATAGAGACAGTCTAAACAACACTAGTATGTCAAACTTTGCTGCAATCGACCAATCCATCCAAACTGATACTTGGGCTCGGTGCAAAATATAGCACAGAATATTTCATGTACTTGTGCTTCTGAACACAACTTTTGAAAATGATTCAATGGATGGCTGATAAAAAATAAGCATGGTTGATACTTTAAATTCAACTGATGAGAAACTTTTAGATTCATTAGCTCAACTTAACAGCATTGAAAAGGCAAAGGAATTATAGCCAGAGGAGAGCCAAAATAAAGGAATGAAGCGTTTTAGATGGTACAATGATGGTCAGATCAATACATCAGCTAAAATGGCTAATACAGTGGATGAAAAAGCTTTAATTCAAGAGACAACAACGATTCAAATTTTCCCAAATCCATCTAAAAATCTTTTAAAAATTGATGGTATTGAATTAGGTGAAACTATTGAAATCACTGATATTCAAGGAAAAATAATCATGTCTCATGTTTGGAATGGTCAAGCCATTCAAACTAATCTTGTTCCTGGTTTATATTTTGTTAAAATCAGGAATGTAGCACATAAATTTGTTATAACTCAATAAATTTACTAGCCTGCGTCTTTTTCTAGGCGCAGGCATTTTCTTTATCCTTACATGCGGTTTTTCATCTTTTTTGTGCTTATGTTACAATTGGCACAGGCGCAACGCATTCCTTCAGGAGTCTATTCTGGCTACAAATTTCAAGGAGATAGTATTATTAGAATTCCTACCAACATTATTTCAGCAGAAAGAATTGGGTTGTATAGTTCATTTATTTCTACTTCTTTTCAAGTATTTAAAAATGAAGTGTTATTAATCGATTCGTTGTTTGATGTAACGAATATGCCAAAATGGGGAAATTATTATGATTACTGGAATTATACCAATGCATCTCAAGGTGCATTAATTTTACCTTTACAAAATCATAAACTGATGTTTTGCTCACTTCTTCCATTATCATTGGACCCTTCTGACGAATATGCAAAACTATATCTATGTCTGTATGATACCATGAGTCAGACATTGTTGTATAAACAAAAATACATGTTTCGGGGATTATCTGAAAAAATGATGGCTGTAAGACACTCTAATGGCAGAGATTGGTGGCTTTTCAATAAAGATATTCTAAGTTTTGAATATATTAAAACCCTGATTATAAACGATAATAGCTTATCTTACCATACTTTCAAACAAAAAATTGGATATAGCAATACTATAGGGGTAGGTCCAGATGGACAGATCAATTTTTCGCAAGATGGCAAAATTTTAACTTGTACAAACATAAACCCAAAGGGTTCTCTGGATGTATTAGACTTTAATAGGCATAATGGTGGTTTATCAAATAAAAGGATGGTTCCTTCAATTTACGCATTTGCAACATACATTGCATGATACAACATTCATTATTAGTTCTTTTGACGATTCAATAATTATATAGGAAAATATTTATGTGTAAAATTGAATCAGATTCGGTAAAGATTTTAGACTCTTTAAGTATTGGAAATAATAGAGCGGTTTGGGATATTCAATTTAATAAAGAAAAGTTATATTTCATTGATAGAATTCCTAATGGTTCACCCTCAGGAGGTTTGCCATCCTTAGATTCAATTTTTCACCAGGAAGATGCCTATTTTTGTATTTTAGACAGCTTAAATGGAACACCAAGGCGTTACAATGCTACTGGTGTAACTGTCCTCCCCAACCTCCCCAACTATGAGCTTGGCCCAGACCTACATCCAGGTTTCACCACCAACCTGCCAGACAGCGTGCTTTGTGTGGGTCAGACTTTTACGGTTACGGATACTTCTTGGGGGCATTTTCGGCGGAAGTGGGAATGGGGGGATGGAACGTTTTCAGACACTTTGCCTGTGAAACAGCATTGGGAATTGTTGGGTTTGTTGGACACTTTTAGGGTCATGAGTCATACTTTTGCGCAGCCGGGAACCTACAACCTCACGCTGCACATCATCAATGACAGCTCGGAATTT
>JADKGD010000067.1 GCA_016717145.1 Saprospiraceae bacterium
AAATCGTAATATTTTTTCCGGCTTTATATATTAGGATTTGTCCGTATACAATATCTTTATATTCATACCTATACTTAAAACAACCTAAATTAATAGCATGATTGATCAGTTTCTTTTTCCTCTAAACCATCGGTTTCAGTTGTATCTGAGACAACTATTCCATCATCGTCTAAAGTAAATATATAATTATGAGACTTTTGCAGGAATGATGTGCGAAGTCCGTTTTTATTGGCATTTGTTGCAATAGTTTGGTCATATGTATAAATACTATCTGATATTTCATACAATGGAAAAGTTAACTGCTCTAAATCAAAATAATATACTTTATCCTTTTTATTTAGCCAATATGCATTTCTATAAGACAAAATATCGTTATCAGCTAATTTATTTAATAAGCACATCATAGTAATCATATACATAAGTGGGAAAATCAATATCCCTAAACACTAATTTAGACTGTACATGATTCGTAAAGTCACTATTCTTAGGCACATCCAGAATAATTTTTTCCTTAGTGTAGAAATTTACAATGTAAAAATTTTCGTAATCACTATAGGAATATAAACTATCGGTCAATATATAAATGTCATCAAAATGATAGCCTTTCAGTGTATCTAATGGAATAAGCGTATCCAATGTTAAGTCATATTTATAAAATACGCTCAATCTATCCCAAAAATTTTCATCCCTTTCTTCTTAACATTAAAAGTGAAGAACTATATTTTGCTTTGTCTACAAATTGTAATCTTGGTAAAAGCCCATTTAATGTGTCTAAACTTCCATCTTGGTTCAAAATATAAAGAACATACTTCTCATTAAAATTACAAAAGTTGCCAATAGGATTATGCTGATATGATTCCAGGAAACTTGGTGTGTAGAAAATTCTATAATTATCATCAAATTCAATTATTCTATTTTCTGGTACATATTCTACCAAAATTTTAGTTATATTATTAACACTTTTAAATGTCACCAAAAAATTCCCTTTGACATCTGGTACATTTTTATAAATCCCCTGGAGTTCATCATTGCCCAAAAAGTATAAATAATTAGAATCTGCACTCACATTGTAATAATCTGAGCCTACAAAAAATGCTGTCGGGTAAACTTCACTTTCGAATTGTGGTAGGTTGTCTACCCTTCTCGTTTCTCCCATACGAAAATTTTGAAGAATTAAATGGTCTCCATAATAAAACATGATATGTGTATCATT
Organism: Saprospiraceae bacterium; assembly: GCA_016717145.1. Taxonomy (GTDB): domain Bacteria; phylum Bacteroidota; class Bacteroidia; order Chitinophagales; family Saprospiraceae; genus OLB9. The sequence continues at coordinate 1,214 of JADKGD010000067.1, forward strand.
TATGTCAGCTCTAATAGTCTTACCATCTATGCAATATGGTATCTCAGACTCAAAAACTTTATACAGCTGACCTTCATCGTTGACACTCAAAACATCTAGATAATATTCGCCATTATCAACTAATAAATACTCATTTGAACTAGAAACAAATTGTAAGACTTTCTTTCCGTCTCGTAATCTGTACGGGCCTTTATGGCTTGTTGGGTATACATTTGCTCTGTGAACATATAAAAATAATGAATAGTAAGATTGATGTTTTTTGCATGTTTTAAATTTTCCAGGTAGACAATAAGGTATCTAAGAAACAAATATAATGAAAATAATTAAGTTATTATTTATAAAAAGTAAGAACACAAATTATGGTCTTAGTCGACATATTTGCTATCAAATTTGATCTGTTTTACAAAATCAGGACTGACTGACAACCAGATCTTGGACATTTTTGGAATATTGGATGGAATTGCCGGAGAGTACTTAGGCAACAAACTTTTAAAGAAAGTAACTTTCTGGTTTTTACAAATTACGATTGACATTTTGATGATCTTTATTTCAATTTTTTGGAGATTGAAATTCTTTGATCGTTCAGCTATCAACCCCAAAATCTTATCGGTCAATTCATCTTTTACAGAAGAATGATAACCAAAATATTGATAAATCAATTGCCCGCTTTGATCAAATAGTAAAAAATACGGATGTCCTTCCAGACCCATCCGGTCATATAATTGATTGTCTTTATCGATCAGAATTTTGTTTTTATTCTTTATTTTTTCGAAATGGAAAACGCTGCTTCGATCTGTAACAGTGTTTTATTCGAGCCTGATACAAATAAAAATGTATCATTTTATCCTGATGTAGATCAAAAAAACCAGCTAAATCTTTGATGGCAGAAAAACAAGGAGGACATTTTTCGTTCCAGGTTTCTAAAAGTACATATTTATCAGTGGGTTTTATATAGTAGGAAGTATCATCAGACTTGATAAAATGGAATCATCCTGATATCAAGTTTTTTGATTTCTTTTGCCCAATTGCAAAATCATAAGATTCAGCCATTTCAACAACATTTTGCCGTCCTATATAGGATATAAAGCAAATGAATAGAGCAGTATATATGAATGCACAAAAACTGAAGAGAATGCTTCTCTTTTAATGTAGTCAACTGACTCTGCTACTAAAATAATACTTGCAGTAATGATGGGGTGAAGTAGAATATTCAGTAATGTAAACTTTATTATAATAAGTGAAGATATCAGATAAAATGCCGGAAATATAAATTTTAAATATCTGCTAAACTTATGATCGAATACCACTACACTTTTAAAAAATATGTCAGCAAAAAGTATAAATAAGACCAATAATAATCCAATTCAAGGATTATCAGCATCCATTAAAAATAATCCCCACATCAAGATAAAACTTACGGAGTATAGACCTGTAAAAACGTAATTCATTACAAACTTATAAAAATTAAACCAACTCAAAATGAAGCAAAGAAAAAATTGAACAATAGCCCTTTTCATCCAATCTCATCTAATTAAACTTCCATACCTGAACAAATGTATAGATAAAATACAACAAAATAAATTATAGTAATTGCATTTGATAAATATTTTTTATTTAAGTGCAAATTAATTCTTCGTAAGATTAATCCCATATTATGCATTAGGATTCTACTGCAACACAATTCTACTTCATATCAATTTTAGTACTCTTTTTTCTGTCCTCTTCTTAGCTAATGTTACACTTTAACGCATTTGCCGAAGCCACGATCCAGTTGTTCGTGGTTCAAGCCTAAAAAGCCATTTCGTATGTCTTTTTAAACGGCTTTCATCTGTTTATTTTTATTTGTTTTTTAATGGTCAGATGGAATCCCTGCCCGTATTGTAGCAGGCGGGTTTGATAAAAAAATAATCATTGTGGTTTGTACCCGCCTGAACACGTTAGTCGGGCAGGTAAAATAAACCCTGATTATTTTTTATGTCGATTTATGTGCTTAATTGCTATTTGTATAATTTTCCGATTCGTAACGATGCCAAATGCTTATTCCGGGTTAAAATATGATTATTTCCTTGGGTTACAGGTAGGTAGCAGGACAAATTTTAAATATTCACCACAGAATCCGTACGTTTTTTGGGCTTTCCTATTTTCCTTGATGTGTATTTCAGTGCCTTATCACATTAAACCGTAAATATAATAACTGAAAGAAAATACTATTTTACTTATCTTTATCTTATACTTATCATAGGGTTGTCTTATCTATACATATGACAACTCTATTTATTATATATCATAAATATTAGTTAAATAAGTTTATTTGTATAACAATCATGGGCTGTGTGCGTTATTATACCTGTTATTTAAAAAGTAAAAAATAATACATTATGGCAACCATTGATAAACATGGCCACATCACCGGGCCTTTAGGTGGACTTCGGTTTTATAGTCTGGATGGTAACAACGTAGTAGCTACCAAAGGTGGTCCCACTTCCAACCAAATCAAAAAAAGCGAAAATTATGCCTACACCAGAGCTCATAATGCTGAATTCGGCATCGTCAGTAAATTAGCGAGTGTCATCTATCAGACTCATCAAATGATGCGACCATTCAGGCATCATCAGGCCTATCAGATATTACGTGGGAATTTGTTTCGTTTGTTTCCCTATGATGAAACAAACCAACATGGTCAGAGAAGTCTCCTGTTTTCAAAGGCCATCCATCACTTTGATCAGATGCAGATCTCTGCTATTCCTTATTCAGAATATGTGACTCTTCCGGTAGAATGGAATCGAAACACCCCTGAAGAAGTTAATTTTCACATTAAAGCATCTTCTATCAGGAGTATGTTCCGATTTCCAAAAAACTACCATCAAGTCAATTGGACACTTTATGTACAGGGGATCAAAGACATCGAATTCAACCAGACAAAAAAATAGCTATACTTTGCCTGTTTCCGAATGTGTATTGCCACTTACACCTGTATCCAGAACAGTTTGCTAATCAGAGAAACAGGTAAAGAGTTGTTTTGCTCTGCACCATTGGAAAAAGACTATAACTACCTGATTTTTGCCGTAGCGAGTTTTACACCCTTGCCTAAACCCAACCTGTCAGGGATTCATGTAGCAGCATGTATTGGTTTGGTATCGAATCTATCTCAATAACATACATCGCAACTGAATATCCTGATATTTCAAAGGTAAACTTCAGAAAACAACATGGACAGAGGATTTGTAAAAATGAGACTTAAAACCCGAACACAAAAAATACCCGCCATTCATACCGGAATTATATACTATTCTTTACTTTTACCAATCAAATGATGATGTGTTTTCTATATCATTTTGATTGCAGGAATGAGACATCATCATACAAAATAGTAAAATCTGAAACGGTTACTATCAGAGAATATATTTGAAAATATTTAGTTCAACTTCCAAAACCCATTATCAGGAAAATCAGATGGCTTTAGTTTTAATTATTTTATGCTTTTTTTCCTGTAAATCTTCATCCAATCAACAGGAAAGTAAACCAATAACATCTTCACCCCGTCCTGACTGGCTTCAGGGAAAATGGCAGCGGACCAATGACGAAGAAAATAAAAAAACATACGAACATTGGCAAAAAGTGAGTGATTCCCTATACCTGGGACTTGGATTTACCTTACAGCAAAAAGATACAGTATGGAAAGAAAATGTCCAACTTATTTTAAAGGATTCAATGTGGAGTTATGATGTGTTTATGGCTGGAAATCCAAACCCTACTTCATTCCTTCACCCACATTATAGATTCTTTTTGTGAGCGAAAATGCTCAAAATGAATTTCCAAAGAAGATTGTCTATACATTAAAAGGAGATACGATGAGGAGCTACTATATCCGGAAGTGGACCGGAAATTTTATATATGTTTGTAAAGGAATAATGACTGTTGAGTGGTTTTGAAATATGGTCACAATGGTAACCACGCTGATCGGGCAATGATTTGTTGATATAATTGGTATAGAACTATTGTATTTTGAAAACAACAAAGACAATTCGAGATAATTACCATCACTTTACATGTTATATTTGTAAAGTGATGGTAACTAAAGAGATGAGTTAAAGTTTTTGAAAAATCAATGAAGCATTTACATTCGCCTGTGTGCCACCTATATTTGATGCAAGGGTAACTGCTGCAGCAGAAGAATGATTTCTAAGTGAAACTACATCCCCTGCAGTTGCCGAAAAAATAAGCTCTCCATTATTTTGTTGGGTACCTGCACCGCTCCCAAAGATACTTCCGGACAAAACACTTCCGTTTAAAAATAAAGCGAACTGATTAGGTTCTGCGCTTGAAACTGAGAAGCTAACCTTGTATATACCGGTATTTACAATATTAATTGTGGTGTCCTCGTACATGTGTAAAGCCGGAAGTTAAATTTGTATTACTGTCAAAAATAATATCTGCTTCAACTGGCACATTTTGACTACTTAAATTATACACATAAGCATATTGTTGTGCCACACCTGTTGGATTTTGCCATGTAGCCAATCCGGAATTATCTGAAGTAAGGACTTTGCCATTATCGGGAGATCCTCCTGTTATTTTAATCTGTCCCACAACCTCAACTTGATTTTGGGAAAATAAATTGAAGGATAAAAAAAAGAATAAAAACAAAGGAAATAAACGACCCATTCTGAGAAAAAAGTTAAATTATTCATATTTAATGATTTAATTGATTACAAAATTAATAATTTGTAATATGTATCAGGGGAGACTGTTTTACAAAGATAGTCTAAAAAATTGGTAATAGTGCAATTGGTTAAAATTAATTGTTGTTTGTACTGAAATGAAAATTGAAATGTTTGAGCAGGTAAACAATAAAACCTTTAGATAAAGTTTTTAAGATTTTTTAAAAATTATGCACGAAACGATTATTTATATCTGAACTTTTATTGTCCCGCATCTTACACCATCTACTGCTGCTGTTGCATTTGTATCTGCATAAGTCTGTGCGCCTGATACAAATTGTCTGCCAATGTATCTGCATAGGAATGACTCACAAATGATGGGTTGATGTGCTGGTCCGGCTCCTGAAATATATTGGAACTATATTTATTTTTTCTTTCCGGTTCAGCATTTTCTACGATGACAGATACTTCCAGTCTGTGCTTCAAATTTCCTTTAAATATACCTTTGACCGGCGTGCAATCTTTAAAAAACCTGCCTACAGCAATACGAACATGTTTGTCTGAAGCTATAC
>JADKGD010000068.1 GCA_016717145.1 Saprospiraceae bacterium
TGTTCGGTTACCAAGTCCATAAGCATGGCATCTTGAATGGCCGTGTTCATTTTTCCTCATCTACATCTATAAATCTCTCTCCAAAAGCGATATTTTCTCTGAGTGTTCCATTTTTAATATATACATTTTGCTGTACGTAACCAATAGTTTTTTGAAAAGATGCTTATTGGTTTCATTAAGCTTAAACCCATCGATAGAAATGCTACCCCTATTTTCAATCATAAAACGCAAAAAAACATTGAGTAATGTGGTTTTGCCTGATCCCGAAGCACCAATAAAACCAATAGTTTCACCTTTTTTTAGCTCAAATGTTATGTCTTTCAATATATCCTGTTCAGATTGTGGATATGAGAACCCAACATGATCAAAAATGATTTTATCTGAAAAATTTATTGGTTGTACTTGACTATATTTTTTTAATGAGTAGTTGTTTATAACCTTGAGTTCACCTATAACAAAACTTAGATTTTTTAAATTAAGGGTCGACCCCATAATACGATTTATAGAAGGTAATAATCGATACGATGCAATAGCAAAGACACTCAATAATGACATTACTTGGTTGATACTTTCTCTAAATATGAAGGCAAACCCAAAGTACCATCAACCCCATCCCTAGTACCACATCATTAAGACGTTGATGAATTTTAGTAAAAATTCCTTGCTGTAATGCATCTATAACAGAGATCTTTTTAAGTAAATTACTAAAATGATTATAAAAATAATCTTGCTTATTTGATAGTATGACATCATTATATGCATTCAATCCATCAATAAGTGCAGATGTTGCCCTCGGTGCCAATTGATTTCTGGTTTCTCCTAAAATTTTGGTGCGTTTCTTCGTAAGTAAGTACACAAATAAAAGTCGGAATAATAAAAATAATTAAAAAAATACTGCTAAAGGATTAAAAGCTAATAATGCGATTAAAATAATCAGTAAAATTAATAATTCAGGAAGATACTACTAAAGTCTCTACAAGATAAATTGCAAAATAATAAGGTATTTGCATCACTGAATAATTCTTTTTACCAGTATCATGGTCAGAAATAAAAAGAAAACCTTGGTCATAATAATACTGAAACATCTTTTGGCTCAATGGGGTGATACGTTATAGGAAAACCTTGATTGTAAATAAAAAATAACAATACTGACTATGTTTTTATAGAAAATCACAAAATTATTGTTGATAAAATCAATAAATATGAAAATAGTGTCACTAACACCAAAAGATCATAAAGGTACCTAAGATACCACTTCTCCTGAATGGTTTCCAGGTTTTAAAGCAGCATCTATAAGGGGGAAAATGGCCGCCAATCCAAACACATCAAAATGGCATTCACAAAAAGCAGCAAACCATCATAAAACTTCTACTCTTTTGATCAGCGTCCAGTATGTCTCTGATGTTTTTCAGAGCATTAAAATATGGAGTTGTTGAAGATGTTCAAAGGGCTTCTTTAAATATTTTGTAAAGATAGAAAATTTGTCATTCTGATTCCAATCAGGTTTCGACACCAAAAAAGTTTATTGGTTATAAAAAAAAAATTACATCAAGAATGGATGACTTTTTATGGGTTTTAGTGCAAAAGGATGATAATCTCCATGTAAACCTACAGGTGTCTGCACTCTGATGTCATGTACCAGCTCTATTGCTGCCCTGGATGCATCAAGTCTGAACCCATTGCCTTCCAATATAGCGTGGTAGCTCAATGTATGTAATGAAGTAAATCCATCACTAAAATCAATTTCTTCATTTTGTATCTGTAAAGATCGATAAGTATTTCTTCCATCATCTTTGATGTGTTTCGGCAGTGTATCACCATCGATACTCAAAAACCATCGAACTCTGGCTTTTCAAATTCGAGAAATCCGGCCGCTCTGTCATGGGTATCAATATGTACTATGTTCTGTTTGATATTGCCAAAAATCAACTAGCATGTCAAAAAGTGAATGCCTATATTGGTGGCTATGCCACCGGATTTGAGATGTCCCCTTTCCATGAGGTGTAATACCAACTGCCTCTCGAAGTGATATATGTCAGATCCACATCATAAACCTTGTCCTTTGACCCAGCTTCTATCCTGGCTTTCAGTGCCTTTATAGACTCATGGAGTCTGAGCTGAAGTATGGTAAATAGCTGACGGCCCGACTCATGTTCTATTTGTTGGAGTGCATCCAGATTCCGAGGATTGAGCACCAAGGTTTTTCACAAATGACATCTGCACTATTTCTCAGGCCAAAACGTATATGGGCATCATGCAAATAATTGGGGCTACAAATACTTATATAGTCGATCTTCAGATCTTTGCGCTTCAGTTTATCCACATGCCTGTCAAATCGCTCAAATTCTGTAAAAAAATGCGGCATCCGGAAAAATAACTGTCCATAACTCCCACCGAGTCATTGGGATCATAAGCAGCCACCAATTGATGTCCGGTCTCCTTGATAGCTTGCATGTGCCTGGGAGCTATATAGCCTGCAGCACCTATGAGAGCAAATGATGTAGGCAACTGTTTTGCTAATTAATGACTCAAAAATATAAGCATTTACATCCATCTATCTTAAGATTTTAAGCAGATAATCTCCGTAACCGCTCTTCACGAGTGGTGCGGCTAGTTTGGCTAGTTGTGCTGAATCTATAAATTTCATACGCCAAGCCACTTCTTCTATACATCCGATTTTGTATCCTTGTCTTTTTTCTATCACCCTTACAAATTCAGAAGCATCGTGCAAGGAATCAAATGTTCCGGTATCAAGCAGGCGGTGCCTCTGTCCATAATGCCGACAGTAAGTTGTCCCATATCAAGATAATGTTGGTTTTGCAGTGGTAATTTCATATTCACCCCTTGCTGATGGCTGAATATTCTTTGCGATATCACTACCATGTTGTCATAATAATACAATCCGGGTACCGCAAAGTCAGATTTTGGTTGTACAGGTTTTTTTCTTCTATGGATATGGCTTTACTCTTTGTCTCATCAAATTCTACTACTCCACATCTTTCAGGATCATTGACCGGATATGCAAAAACCCTCGCACCTGATATAAGAGCAGCACTTTGCTGAAGTAATTTGGACAAACCCGATCCATAAAAATATTATCCCCGAGGACTAAACAAGACGTATCATTTCCTATAAATCTGCCCCAATAACAAAAGCCTGAGCCAGTCCATTTGGCACATGTTGCACGGCATATTCGAACCTACAACCCAAATCCTGCCATCCCCAAGCAATCTGATAAATCCGAGTTGGTCTTCAGGAGTGGTGATGATCAGGACTTCTCTCTGATACCTGATAACATAAGTATCGACAAAGGATAATAAATCATCGGCTTATCATATAGGCATTAGTTGCTTACTTATGGCTTTTGTGATAGGATAGAGTCTGGTGCCTGAGCCGCCGGCGAGGATGATACCTTTCATTTTTTGCTTTTGGTTGATGAGTTTATAAGTTGATGGGTTGAAGGGTTGAAGGGTTGATGGGAAAGCATTTATAAACCATTTAAACCCATAAAAAATAAACCCTATCTAATACTATTTTTATAATCCAAATTCTTAATTAATCCTCCCAATTTATATGTTATATCACTTATCTGTTTCCTAATTTCAATTAATTTATCAATATCTAAAAAGCCGAGATCATGTGCAAGAATTAATTGGTTAAGTACTTCTACAGCACTTCCAAATGCAATTTGATAAAACCTACTTTGATCTTTAATATGAAATCTGGAACTACCTTCAGCAATATTTGACGATATGGAAACCGATGCTCTTCTTATCTGAGAAATTAAGCCAAATCTTTCTTCCGAAGGAAATGCATTGGTTATCAAATAAACTTTTTTATTTAGCTCTCTTGCATTTTTCCAAACATCAAGTTTTTCAAATCCGTAAGTATAGTTTTTCATTATCCATTTTGGTAAGTTGATGAGCTTGTGTCTCGTGATGGGTTTGGTGGGTTATTAGGTTGATCGTTTATAAACCATAAACTCAATAAACCTATAAACCTAATAAACCATAAACCCTTTTAATTCCAATAAAGCCTTATTAATTTTTAATTTAATTTTCTTACCACACCATCTTTAAGAAAATACTTCTCTCCACTTTTCCGGGCACTTTGCTATACCATCTTCTTCAAAATGCAATCTATGCCCATATTCACTCATCCAGCCCATCTGTCGGGCAGGATTACCTACTACCAATGGCATAATCAGGAACATATTTGGTCACTACTGCACCAGCACCTATAAACGCATATTTCCCGATATCATGACCACAGATTATTGTGGCATTAGCTCCTATGCTTGCCCCTTGGCCTACATGTGTTTTTAAATATTCATTTTTACGATTGACTGCGCTGCGCGGATTGATGACATTGGTAAAAACACAGGATGGCCCTAAAAAACACCGTCATCACATGTGACACCTGTATAAATAGAAACATTATTTTGCACTTTGACATTTTCACCCAGAATTACATCTGAAGATATCACCACATTCTGTCCTATATTACAGTTTCGGCCAATCAAACAATTGGTCATAATATGACAAAAGTGCCAGATCTTTGTCCCCTCTCCTATAGTACAACCTTCGTCTATATATGATGATGGGTGTGCGAAATAAGACATATTGATTAAATTTTGAAAACCTTTAAACCAAACACCAACAATTAAAAACTAGTATTCCAAAAACCCAACACGTCAATAAACTAAACCATTGCATCTACTACTATTTTTCTCGCTACAAAAAACCCTGCAGCTAGTAACCCTCCCAATAATCCTCCTTTTAGCAAAGACATAAGCAAAGACTCAGCTATTGGATCCAAAGGCGGCAACGGTTCATCGATGATATTAATTTCCGGAGTACCAGCAGTCAGTGAAAAATCGGCCAACTCTGTTTTTAGTCTCATCTGCATACATGGCTTTTAATTTTGAATTTCCGTATCCAGCAATCTTTTTGCGTCAGCAGATTAGGATCTGTGAGATTGCGGTGAGAATCACTAAATTTAGTCAACTGGAATTCCTTTGACCGCAATAATGCAAATATCGAATCTGATTTATTTTCTACAAATTCAAATGTATTCTGATTGCCTGTGGTTGAGGTTGCCATAATATTCTTTGAGTGACTGGAATACCAGATTACTGAACGAAATCGAAAGTTCTTCGTCTACTGTAATGGCCGACATCGTTAATATACCCGTATCTTCGTTAAATCCATTGCTGAAGATAGGGTTCTTTACATCTTTTCCTCCAACTATTTTGCCTTAGCACCATTTTCATTGCTGATAATTCATCGAAGTAAACGATTTAATAGAGTCTGATTTGAATCTGAATCCTTTCCAGTCTTTATTATGATTAGTCCATTCATCATCCAGTTTATATAATGCAATGATATGATTGGCTATATAGTCATTTTTCTTGAATGTAGCTTCTAAAGGGATCTGAGTGAACATCACCTTATGAAGAATATTTCGCGATTTGGAAAGCTCCACTATCCTATCAAGATTGACTTTCCCTCCTTTCCCCAGGCCAAATGATCCTAGTATTCCTGCCAAAGCACCACCACTTCCACCGCCA
>JADKGD010000069.1 GCA_016717145.1 Saprospiraceae bacterium
TGTTTTTATATAATTACTATAAAACATTTTTCCAGGGATACCGCCAGTCAACTTTCCAGGATAAAACCCATTTATTATCGCCTTTTCTAGATGGTCACCCCAACCATTTATTTGTCCCATCTCTTCAAAATCTAATGGGTATAAGGTGGACAAATCTATCCTGCCTGCTAATGATTGTGTAATATTGCGATGCAAGAGATAGTTTTGTGAACCAGAAAGGACAAATCTTCCAGGAGTTCGTTTCTTATCTACAATACTTTGCATATATGAAAATAGATTGGGGACCTTTTGTGCTTCATCTATAATCACACCTTCTCTATAACTATCAAAAAACCCACGTGCATCCGTGGTAGCCAAAGCATAAATATCAGGATCTTCCATACTCACATATTGATAATTTGGGAACGCCTGCTTTAGCAGAGTAGATTTGCCCGCTTGCCTAGGTCCTGCAACACTTACGATTGGATAGTATGTTGCCGCATTTCTTACATGCGTTATTAACTGCCTTTTTATAAATAACTCGTCCATTGCTGATCATTTTACTAACCTAAATTAAACAGCAAAGATACAAATTAAAAAAGATAAACTGCAAATAATCATAAACTAAACTGCAAATTATCATACATTAAACTGCAAATAATCATAAAGTAAAATGCATTTATTCATACTCTAAACTGCAAATAATCATACTTTAAAAAATCACTATTTATAACTTTTTATCGCATTGGCAAAATACTTTTCTATCATATCTGATTCATGTATTCACCTAGTGAATCTACTCCGAAAACACAATTCAAATGAGAATCAACCGTTTTTTACCCTAACCCTAAAGGGAAACGTTTGATTATCAGCGCAGTAGAAATCAGATTTTTTCACCTTCTCTGCTTCAAAGACTTTTCGGAGTGGACTCACCTAGTACAAATACAGTTTTAAAATCATCTAATCGATCCAAAAGGTACTATAATTTCAACAATGATTCTAAAGATATTTGCCCGGGTTTTCAAATCGTTTGAGACTTCCCCAAGATATACCAGACATCTTGGCCATTTCTTCTTGCGATAAACACGTGTCCGATTCTTTAGCTTTCGTCTTCCAACCAAATCTAACCTTGTCTACCGTCCGCTGATTTTCGAAACAATTCAGTGGCCAGTAAATTTTTTAACATTTCTTGACTTGGTTGTTCGGGCATACCGATGTTGCCAAAAGCAGAACCTTTATGTTTTGCCAATCCTTCGAGATCGATGATTTTAAACCCTTGATTCTCTAGAGATGTAAGAAGTTTTGTCTTACCAGAACCAGTATAACCTGCCAATACATTAAATGGATATGGGATGTCAAATTGAGTCAACACCCAATTTCGAAACTTCTTATAGCCCCCAATCAACAAATAAACCTTAAAACCATATAAATCCAGCAACCAGGCAATGGCTCCACTACGCATCCCACCACGCCAACAGTGTACCAAAATTGTCTTATTGGATTGATGGGTGGTATTAGAGGTAAGCATTTCCACCTGTTCCACAATATTTCTCATCTTTGGTCCAAAATAGTCCGACCCTGTTTTAATGGCTGCTTCTCTGCTTTCCTGCTTGTATATGGTCCCTACAACGGCTCTCTCCTCGTCCGAAAACAAGGGAATGCTTATCGCTCCCGGGATATGCGCATGAATATACTCTGATGGCGAACGAACTTCGATCATAGGATAAATCACATCATACGACAAAAAATTCATCAACTGTTAAAGTCTGAATAGCCAAATTATTTCTCTGTTTTATGGTTTATTGGAATAGTACCAGCATAAATTTTTTTCTATCCAAAAAATCTAATTGCTCTTTTTACGGTTTTATGACCTTTTCGTTCAGCATAAGCGCAGGTACATTGCTCTTTTTATACAACTCATTATATTGTTCTACATCTTTCCATACAGTACTTCGGATGCAAGGTAAAAATTTTAAGATAAAATGTCATACATCATTCGTCCTTTAGAGTAAATTATCTAACTCCCTCGTCAAAAAATCTACCAGACCCATTACTCTTGCATTTTTCAAAGTAAAACCACCTTCGCTTTTGGTAATGATATATTTGTGTTCAACATCTACATCCTCACATGCCAAATAAAACCCCTTGGATATAGAAGGTGTATTGGAATTTTTTATTTCAATGGCTACATGTGGTTTATTATCCTTGACAATGAGTAAGTCAATCTCAGCACCAACCTGCGTCCTGTAAAAATATAATTCAACCTTATTGCCTACTTTAAATCTTATTTGATTAATTACAAATCCTTCCCATGAACTACCTACGATCATGTGATCTATCAGAGATACAAATGTGCTGATATTAGCCAAACTATGCAAAATACCTTCATCGCTAATGTATAGCTTTGGAGACTTTACCACCCTTTTGGTGACATTGGGAAAATAAGGCTGCAATCTATAGATAAAGTAACCTCCTTCCAATAAATCAAGGTAGTTATTTGTAGTGCTATTGCTAACTCCCAGTGATCTGGACAGATCAGAAGTATTTAATGTGGAACCATTGGTAGACGCTACTATTTTCAACATCCTGCGAGCAATATTTACATTGATTTGTATACCAAGAGCATCGAAAAATCACGTTCAATATAAGATCTTAGATATTCATCCAGCCATTCGAAAGCATCAACATTGGTTTCAGCTGTATAGGCCATGGGTAGTCCACCTCTAAGCCATCTTTTTGAATATTTTCGACTCCGACTTCTTCAATAGATAATGGTAAAATATCTATGTAGGCTGCTCGCCCTGTTAATGATTCACTTACACCTTTTACCAATGTTGGATTGGCGGAACCCAAAAGAATAAATCGACCTGTTTTCTTATTACTATCAATGATAGGTCTAAGTTCTGAAAAAAAAAAGGTAACAATTGAACCTCATCGATTACAACGACACTGTTAGAAAAATTTTCAAGATATTCGCTGACACCAGCTTCCAACAAATATTTATCCTTTGGTTTTTCAAGGTCCAAATATTTTACATCTGAAACAATCAGGTTTTTTGAAATGGTAGTTTTTCCTACCTGCCTAAGTCCCAATAGGATTACACAAGGAAATTTTTCAAGCTTACGCTTTATACTATCAATTAAGTGTGGTCGATCTACCATTTTGCAAAGATAGGTTATTTTATTGAAAAATACTAACCTTATTTATTAATTTTCAATATTTAAAATCTATTTATATTGAAAATTATAAAGTTAATTTTATAATTTTCAATATTGATGATTTATTAATGTGGTAAACTTTTTTGCAACCGATCAGATGCATTCAGACAAATATTCAACCCCTTTTATCTTCCAAAATCATCCTGCAACCTAACGATATCATCTTCGTCTGATGGATTATTTTTGTCCGTATGCTTCCAGATCTCTGCGATAATTCCCCATTCATCAAGACCTATCAGTCTGTGTCTTTCTCCTTTTTCCAGGGTGAGAGTTTTACCGAGTTCCATGATATATAGATCCCCTTCCTGGTCTGTGTGACTTTTTTTATATGCTGCTTCACCTTCGATCAGTTTCCACAACTCCGATCTTCTATGGTGGTATTGCCATGATAATTTTTTATCCGGTGCTACACACAGTATTTTGGGACTTAAAGGTAATCCGGTACCTAATATTTCGTTTTCGATTTCGGGATAAAAATGATGTACAAACTTTTGGGTATCCATTTCGTCTATTACAAAAAAGCCACCCCACGGACGGTCAAAATCGACTGCTTTTATGCCAATACCCAACTCAGCCAATAATTGGTTTATTTTTTCAAAAGGTGTCATTTTGTTTATTTAAATAGTTTTTTTATTTGTATCACATTTTTGCAAAAAAGTCCTGAAAGCAAGGATACTTTAAAGGATCTATCCTGTTGTTTTAATGCTTTTTATTTTAAAACTTTACCAACAAAAATGCAAAAAGGGATATTGGCTGCTTGAGATTACTTGCTCTACATCAATTTAGCGCCCCATTACAAAGCAACCTAATGCAATTGGTTGATACACAAACATCCGCTCGTCATAGCTTCCAGACTACCATGCTGTATCATTAAGGATCGTCACTAAGTAATTATATCGCAAATTTAATTGGACTGGAAGCCATGAATAATGGTATCGTAGAGGGACACTAGACACACCACTACGAAATCAATCATAATAGTATCGACAGGCAATGATGATTATTTCATTTTGTTCCACCTGATAAACCAGTCGATGCTCGCCGCTTATTCTCGTGAACAGCATCCAGCCAGATCATATTTTAAAGGCTCAGGTTTTCCGATTCCTTTAAAAGGACTACTATCTATATCTTTTATCAATACGTTAATTTTTTTATATATAGCCTTGCCAGTTTTTCCCCAATAAACATAATGTTGCCAGGAAGCATCAGTATATAATGGCAGATTTATGGCAGTTTGGTATATGTGCATGTTTGTATTCAGCGGGTGACCTTACATCGATAACAAGGTACGTGTCTGATAAAACAACAAAATCTTTACTTCGATGGGTTGGATGGCCATGGGTAATTAACTTGAATTGACTTAAGAGACAATTTCTCAAAACAATATTTATTAATCAGGTTAGGGCGACAGCCGTCAGGCATCCTGCCTGAATCAAATTGCTTAATTTAGAAGTACAACATTAGTGAGCTAAAAAGGTCTTTTAGGTAAATCTTTAAACCACTTATGGACCAATTCGCTTTTAGGAAAAATGATTACCCATGCAGTTAGAAAAATGATTTTTACATCTGTTAAAAACGATTGTTTTGCTTGATACCATTGTTCGGCTTTGCCTTTAAACGGATAAATATCATTTTTATAAAAAGACCAAATATCGCCACCCTTTTCTTTAACTATCGTGATTAAAGCTTCTTCATCTCAAATATTATAGAACCAATACCCGTCAATCCAGGTTTTACATTATATATGACTTTTTTGTACTTCTATGGGATAGGCATCAAAACTT
>JADKGD010000070.1 GCA_016717145.1 Saprospiraceae bacterium
CTATTTCTATAAATCAATGGTACAGAAGTTACCCGCTTGTCGAGTTTTGGAGCAAGGCTTACTACCAGGAAGATGCTGATGTATCAAAAGAATTGTCCAAAATATATAAAAGCAGGAATGAATATTCTGGCCAACAGTTCCGTCGAAAGTGTAGATATAAAAGGTAGTCAATGTAAAGTGACCGTTAAAAACAGGAAAGACAATACCATTCAGACTATTGAATGTGATGTGAGTACTGTCAGCTGCAAGTGTATCACCAAACGTTGAAGATATTGGACTGGAAGCCTTGGGTATTAAGATTGGAGAAAAATGATAAAAGTAGACAAATATTACAATACGAATGTTGCAGGCATTTATGCTATAGATGATGTCATTCCAACCCCTGCCTTCGCTCACGTGGCTAGTGCTCCGGGCATTACTTGTGTGGAAAATAGCAGGCCATCATCCTGAAGCGATCGATTACTCTAACATTCCATCCTGTTACATATTGCTGGCCCGAGGTATCAAGTGTAGGTTTGACTGAAACTCAACGATAAAAGCGGGACAAAGAACTTGAATGGAAAATTCCCATTTTTCTGACTCAAGGCAAAGGCCAGCACGTAAAGTTCTAAAGTTTTGTAAAAGTAATATATGATGCAAAGTATGGCGGGTTGCTGGGTGCACACATGATTGGCGCTAATGTTACTGAATTGATCGCCGAACTGGTGGTTGCTAAAAAGTTGGAAAGTACCGGCATGGAGATTTTAAAATCCATCCATCCGCATCCTACTATGGTGAGGCCATAATGGAAGCCACGGCAGCAGCATATGATGAAGTCGTCCATTTGCCAGCAAATATAAATTCACTAAATATAAGTCCTTTGCTGGATCATTTCTCTGGAGTGTCCTTTGTGTTTACCAATTTGGAGATGAAAAAAATAGCTCTGATTTCCATTAATCATTCTTACTTTGGTGATGAAATCACCGAACATCTAACAGGTGTAGATGAAATATGGCATGCCGGAGATATTGGTGATCTGGCCTCAATTTCCAAATACCGTAAAATAGCAGCTTTCAGAGCTGTTTATGGAAATATTGACGACCAGTCGGTCAAAGACATCTTTCCCCTAAATGATATTTTTTGTGACGGCATAAAAGTATTTATGACCCATATCGACGGATATCCCGGTAAATACAGTACGAGAGTAAATAAAATAATAAAGGAGGAAAAACCAAATTTATACATTTGTGGTCACTCTCACATATGCAAAGTCATGCCAGGACAAATCCAACTGATCTGCTGCATATAGATCCCGGAGCATATGGACACCCATGGTTTCACAAGATGCGAACCATTTTAAATTTGACATTGATCATGGCAAAATTCAAAATCAAGTAGCTGTAAATTGGGATTGAGAGGTTTATCGACGAATATCAGACAGCTATAATAATTTAACATGAGTTCGATGTGATTTTGTCATGATTTTTTTATATTATGGCAAAAATCCGCCAAATTATGTGTATTTGCATTTGTGACCCTGGGTTTAAACCCAGGGTTACAAATATTTAACCCTTACGGGGTTTTATGGTAAAAAATCTAGCACTGACTTTAACATAAAGCATTATAAATGATTGTTTTATTCGCCGTACTCACGTTAATTTAGTGAAATCCTTAATGACAACCTTGCTTGAAGGAAATAATAATCCCAATACAGGCTTCTATCCTTCAAAAATATATCAGTGGTTGTATTTATTTAATCTTAACTCTGTTTGGAAATTTCCTTTGTTTTTAAACATGATAACATTTATTTGGACATACCAGGTAACAATATTATTTTTGCTGGAAACATAACATAAATGCTTGATGCTATATTAAGAGATAACGGTAGTTTTTCCAATTACAGTCCGGAACATTTTGATTTGTTTTGTAGCTGTATTTGTTTTCATTTTGGTTGCTTTATATCTCGCAAAAATCATTGGAATGCCGATAAACAACGAAAGTACATAACCATCATATGCGTTTTTGGTGCCATGACACAAATATTCAAAATATGGTATCGTCTTTATATTGTTACATTTTGATCCGACTGTTGACTACCACTTCGCCGCTATGCATAATGCATTAATCATTGTCTTTCATAATGTGGTATAGGTGGAAACTTGCCTGGGCAGTTACTTATTTCTGGATCATTTCGGCTTGCGCTCAATCTATATTCCGCACAACCCTGACAGATAGTATGCCAAAGTGTGAAGCGATTAGATATTGGGCTGTCCGTACAATTATCATCCTGGCGGCATTCTACATGCATTCTGTATATAATTTCCCTCGATTTTAAAGATGCTATAAAATCCGGAATCAGGCTTAATTTATTGGTGATGGTGATATCACCCAATAAATATGGCACTTGACTCCAGTTACATGTACTTAAATGCTAAACCACCGGGCAGAACATTTTACGATTTACTGGGACCCTGGCCAGGGCTGCTTCATCTCCCCTGGAAATTGCCTTGGTAATAATATTTAGCATCATTCTTATTCCTTTTTATTGGGACAAATTAAAGGCCAATATGTTTTTAAAAGGTATTAATTTTAAGCTGCGGTTAGTTCAGAACAATGATATCAGCTTATATCTTTCGCGATTTCACGGTGAATACCCTACTTACATTAAATCCAAAATGAATACCACCACTTGACCAACTCTCATTGGTCTCGGCAATAAATCCTTTTCGATCTGAGACCTGCTGTTAGTAAGATGAAGTTGGAATACATGCCCGCCTGTTTCAATGTCTACGCCGACAGAAAGAATTTTTAAATTGTGATAGCTGATTTGGTGCCACATAAATATATTCTGCATTTAAGGTTAATCTTTCAGTCAATTTTATTCTTCCCCTGCACCCAATGCATAAACATCGTTTTTTCAGACGTGGTAGCTACCAGATTTCTATGCACAATAGTTGGACATAATTGCAAACTAAATGCTTCGCTAAATTTTCTTCCGACAGATTAATTGTCACTGGTTGAGTACAACCTACTGGAAAATAATTATCTCTATCCGGGTTTCTTACTTAAAATTATTTTGAACTGCTGATGTCAGTAACAATGCAACAGTCAGCGGCATTTCTTTTTCGGTATACTACGACGAATCGGTTTATATTTTGAAAACCGTCGTAAGTTTTTCAAAGCTACTTCGATTCAATGGTAAATTTGTCTAACAAGACCATAATCAAAACCTTATGGTCGCATTATCCAAACCAAACAGCTCATAAGCTCCCCCATTTACCGGTCCAAATCTGTGTCCGATTTTAAAATCAAGAACACCTGCAGCAGTACTTTCAGGAGAGTGCAGATTGATGACACGATTAGTTTGGAAACTGGCATTTTGTGTATTCTGTCACTTCCTCATTCCCAAGCAAGAGATAATAGGTCATCTGCCTGTGCGGAAATTTTATTGATATAAAAAACAAAAAAGCAAATAATAAAGTTGGTGTTTCATATGGATAATATTGTGTAATTGCAACTTACAGGATAACTCAAAATAAATGATCAATGTAAATTCTATGCGAAGATACAAATTTCTTTGATATTTATTTTAATAATTCCAAGATTTGCAGAGACATTAACACTTACAGTTTTTGCAATTTGATCTTTTACAAGTGAAGGAACGCTAATGTTATAATCTGCAATAGTTATAGGAAACGTAGCATTTGCTGTTATCTTACCTGCTTTCATGTCTAATATGGCGTCTGTACTTACCTTTTTGAGCCAATGCCATGAATGGTTAAATCACCTGATACCTTAACGTTAATTTTTTGATTTTTTTGAAGGGTCTAAAATCACATATTATCGATCTGGCCCTTTAAAAGTTGCTTTTGGAAATTTAGAACTTTCCATATAGTTTTTCATTAAAATGCTCCTGCATCAATGCCTTTCAATTGAAAACCCTTTTTAAATGGCTTTTAAATTCCAACTTGCTGATTTGCTGCATCCAACACAATTTGAAGATTTATTGTGTCCTTCAATTTTTCCATCTTTGTATCTGAATAAAATGAAATGGACGCCGATTTAGTAAAATGTTTTTGGAGTCAAACCAGCTTGGATACTTCCAATACCGATAATCAAAATCATGATAAATTGTTTCATTGCGTATTGTTTTATATTTTATTTGATTAATCATAAGACCGCCGAAGAAATATTAAAAGCAAATATGTTGTCAGCAAACCTTATATTAATAAAGACGATCAGGCCATGTTTTGTTACAAACTCAAATAATCATCTCTACATTAATATTGTGTTAAACTTTCATCAGTTGGCCTGGTGAGAATAATGTCTGATACTTTCCTGTACAAAAATCCTTTGACTTTGACTACATCGCCAACTTTTACTGATTTATTAGCATCCGGACTTTCAAACTCACAAATGACTGAAGCCATCTCATTTCCTGTGTCAAGTGCAATACTACTTCACCCGTCAGATTATTAGTAGCTTTGATACTCCCTTTAACTTCTATTATTTTGTCCGGAATACATCTGATCTGCTTTTGTTTCATCCAGTTCATGGGAAGCCAGCAATTCTGCCGGTGAGATCCCAACATCTGCCATAGCATCTTTGGTTTCTGCGCTGTGGTTTATTGTACATACTAA
Organism: Saprospiraceae bacterium; assembly: GCA_016717145.1. GTDB lineage: Bacteria > Bacteroidota > Bacteroidia > Chitinophagales > Saprospiraceae > OLB9. The sequence continues at coordinate 4,620 of JADKGD010000070.1, forward strand.
TATGATAATAGCGCCGCTGCAATGAGTATAAAGAATTAAAAGGAATAAATTTTTTATCTGCTTATCATTATTTTAATGTGAAAGACATTGTTGATTCTATTGACTAAAAATCAAAATTAATTATTAGGACTACCTGCACAGACACATGACTCCAATTTCAAAATTTTACAGGCTTCATTTTGCACTTTTTGGCATAGCGCTATAAGGAGCAGATTGTTTTACTGATCCCACAAGAGACCCACTATTGGCGCCAAAAAGTACCTTCCCTTTCGAGGTTAATCCCGCCGCCCAATAGTTGACGCGGCTTTATCGTATGACAAGTCAGACAATTGATAACCAGTATTGGCTGGATATCTTGGGAAAACTTACATTTACAGTTATACATTTAGAAGCAGGATATGGGTCTTCGACAGAGTCATAATAACATGATGTTAAGAACAAAGCTGAAAAAATATAAACAGAAAATAAATTCTTCATTTGATCACAAAAGGTGGCTTGAATGAATCGCAAAGTAGACAATTCAAGGATATTATAAAAAAAGATATATTAATTATTGGGTACCGGCATCAATCCAGGATTTTATTTTTTAATGGTGCAGTCGCCTAATTTTGCACTACCCTGAGACATTGTCTTATGGAGGCGTCCAGCTTATGGAACCATACAGACGGCCGTTGTCCGCTGCTGCTTTCATACCCGCATATGAATCTAAATTTATCCCACCACCTGCATTTCCGGTTCCTGACAACTTGTACACGAAGCCAAAGCAGGTTTGATGTACGCAAAAAAAATAATGACAGATGTGCAAGGTTGACTAATATTGTCGCACATCATTTTTGCGCCAAGAAGAATCCACTGAGCTATAATATTTATTTTGATTATAGTCAATTTGGGACTTGGCGGTGGCGGCATTATGTCGTCCGGGTCATTTTAGTAATTACTTCATAAATTTTACTTTTTGATAAATTAAGGCTTGGTTTCACCGACCCGTACTGATTACTTTACTATAATTGTCCAGTATAACGCCTTCAGCTGGCGCCGCCGTGTTGTGACAAGCTGTATATGCGCAGCCCCAGTTTGGCCATGGGCAAAACATCTTTTCAAAGTAAATGACATCTTCCTTACATGGTACACCTGTCGGCATTGTGTCGACCGGCATTGGAGGATATATAGTAATATAGGTTGAATCACAAATACTGCCATTGCCCGCGACAATACAGAAGTGGTAACGATGTCAGTTGCTGACCATTCAATTTCTAAATATAACAAAATGGGGATCCATTACAAAACTCCCTTGTCCTGATGGTTTAGGGTTCACAAACCTTAAAAGAACATTGAAGTAGTAATGACGATATCATCTACATTTGCACCTGCTTTGATCAGTCAGACATGTCACTGGGGAAGGGAGTAACTGTTTTATAGGAACTTACAGGCTTAACCGGTGGTAAAGACGGTTCATGAGTACACCTAAAGGAAAATCAAAAAAAATAGTCGCTTGAATTAATATATTTGATTCATAATTATCTATATATTTTACCAATAGACCATAATGTATCCTCATTTGTTATAAAAGCTACAAAATATCAAGCTGAAAAGGGATAAAATTAAGTTGAACCGGAAATTAAATAATCCAACCGATCTCGAATAGATTTAATTTGCGGCATGCTTCTCAAAACTCGATTCGGTCAGCAAACGACCAAAATTCAAACTTTAAGACATAGAAAAAGAAATACGAATGTCATACACTCATAATGAGTAAGGAATCCTTTCAACTAAACATGTGTGCTATACTTACTTTTTAACGTCACAAGTATTAATACCCACCAAGGTGTAAAGTGGGCCAAAAGCTAATTAAACTGGTAAGGGCAAAAATAACCGCCAGAACTCCTAAAATAATTGCCATAGTACCTGATATAAAATTAAAATAGTATAAGACTGCAATTAAAATTGCCAGACTTAATCTGATTATTTTGTCAGTATTACCCCATATTTTTGTCATGATCATAAATGTTTAAATCGTTTAATAATCCCCAAATATATGTCATTTACAAATACATTAAAATGACCTGAATCATATATATAAATAAATAAAAACCTATGTTTGATAATCTGTTAGAAGTAGACAACATCTAAAATAGAGCCGATGTTATACGCAGCAAGAAATTTACCGAAAAAGAACAAATAATTGTGAATAATGTATCATGATAAAAAACTAATGCCCGATTAAAACTGAAATTTTGCTTGTTCAGTCAAATTTAATTAATTGAATTGGTCAGAAATTTACTATTTTGGAGAATGAAAATGTTTATTATTGTTTTTGTCATGAGCACCGGCACATGGGTCAATCTGACCAATTGCAGATAAAAGGGAATATATTTTTCATTTCGGATGCAAGCCTGGAGATAATTAAAGCAAGAGGTGATCGCTGGAAGGTAGTAACTTGGTTCAAAATAAAATTTGCGTTTTCGGTTTCGTATGCGATCTTTTAATGGATTCAACAGTGCACTACAACAAGAAACATTTTAATGAAAACTATTTGGAATCTGATAAATTTCCTGCTGCAACTTATGTGGGCAAATTGTTGGACCCGATTGATTTATCAAAAGATGCCTCCTATCAGGTCAGAACAAAAGGTATTTTTACCATACATGGTGTAGGTAGCAGACGAATTTTAAACAGCAGTATAACTGTAAAAATAAATTGTTGTTATTGAGGTCCTCTTTTATAATTTCTTTGGAAGATTATAATATCAGTATACCAAAAGCATCGTAAACAAAAAATAGCAGGAAAAGAAATTAATGTATCATTAGAAGCGCAACTGGGGTTATGAATGTGCATATTTTATGGATACTGCTCTTTTCTACAACTGTTTGGGCAACAATATCATTTAATCATCATGAAATAAGTACTGATCTTGTTAGATCAATCCTTCAGTTGTATACAGACACAAAACCGACTTTGTCTTTGTTGCCTCATCAGAAGGTTTGTTGAAATATGATGGTATAAAACATAAAGTGATCTTAGAAATGACTCCGGTTCAAATAAAAAAGTAAGATCGTTATTTCAGGATAACCATACGTTATGGATTGGATACGAAGATGGAGCTATTTATACTTATGTCAATGACATGCTTACACCATGGGTAATACCTGAAGGATGGCCCAATGCTCTATTACATCGATATTACGGGATATAAGTGGCTTAATCTGGATTGCGACATATGGTGAAGGGGTATATATCTACGATAATAAAACCCTGTATAATATTGATGCGGACGATGGTTTGTTAAGCACGGACATCTATACTATGGTTGCTATGAAAGATGGTCGTATTTTTGTGGGTACAGATGCCGGAATTCAGGAATGTGGATTTAAGAATAATCAAAATTAATACTTTCTCCTGCATTTTGCTTCCGCTTTAAAAAATGATATAATTACGGTATTACAATCGACCCATGACGGAAAGTAAGCTTTATATTCGGGACATATGAACATGGATTATGGCTTGCTGACTTAAGTACAAATCACTTGATACAAACACCATTAAGAATCAGAACATCACTGATATTCAGCTCTTACTGGATGATGAAATGATCATACAAACGGATAATAAACAACAATTATTTCATTACAATACTAGCAAAACATAGTTTCAGGCATATCAACATCCGGTCTTGAATCCGACTTGTCCATTATTGATATATTTGTTGATGTTGAGGCCAGTATCTGGATTCTTTGCAGAAATAATGGCCTTGTGTCAGCATCCGCCAATTTCATAAAGTTCTATACCGGTATAAAATATATTCAAACAATCCAAAGTATAAAGGCATAACTTACCTTGGCAATGAAAATGTCTTATAAAACCGATCTTAAATCACCAGATAGAAAACTTATTGATGGTGAAAATATACCCCTTTACTTTATCTTCCTCAAAAAAATGAACTATGGTGCGGAACATTCCGGAAACGGCATTATAACCTTAAATTTATCCACCTTTAAAAAACATCGGATAACTGAAAAAGACGGCTTGGCCAATAATAATATCCTATATCTTGCATTAAGGAAAAATTCGATTTGGGCATCCACTTTAGCTGGAATCAATGAAATAAATTCTGAAGGCAAAGTACTTAAAACACTTAACAGAAAAAACAGGACTTAATTCAGATTACAATTATACTTTATTTACGGACAAAGCACAAAATATGTGGGTAGGAACAGCCGGAAAAGGGATTATTAAAATCAGTTCGATGAAGTTATTAAACCGTATATAAGCAATCATACAGTACTTTCGTTTGCTCAGGACAGAAATCATGTGATTTGGTTTAGCACACTTAATGAAGGCATTGGTTATATCAAACATGACAGCATAACAATGCTTGGCATCGAGGATGGACTGACTGAAATACACATTTCAGGTTTAGTTTCTGACAAAGATGGGAATATTTTGGTTTTTCACCATACCGGAATAGATGTTATTAATGTTGATAATTTTAATATAATTAATATTGGCAACAATATTGGTATAAGTAAAGTGGGCTCAAAACATCAATGCTGTGTGTAAGACAAAGACAACAATGTATGGATAACTGAATCAGACAAGGTAATCAAATACGGTCAAAATACCCAAAATTACTTGAAGCCAAATGTATTGATTGACAAGATTCGGTTAGGGCAAAAAAACTTAATTAACATGTCCGAAAGTTGTACTGCCTCATAATGAAAATGATTTTTTTAATCGAATATTCCGGTCTTTGGATGCAGTATCCCAGGCTGTTAAATATAAATATAAACTTGAATCCATAGACATCGAATGGCGTTATACCACTGATCAAAAACTAATTTATCCCAACTTGTCACCAGGCAATTATTGTTTCATTTTAGAGTGTTCCATTAATGATAATTTTGACTTTGTGGATAAATTTGAAGTGGCATTTACTATAAAGCCAGCTTATTGGCAAACCCTGTGGTTTAAAGTGCTGGTAAGCTTTGTTTTAGGTTTGATAGGGTATTTTGTTCTTACCAGAAGTAAAATGCGTCAAAAATTACTTGATGAAATCAAAACTGACCAACTTAAAAACCAACGGAAACGTTAAAAAGCCAGATAAACCCTCACTTTCTGTTTAATAGTTTTAATACTTTGGTTTCTATCATTGAAAGCAACCCAAAACAAGCAGTCATGTTTGTTGAACATCTTTCGGACTTTTACAGGTCAATTTTACAATATAGAGATGATGATTTGATCTTACTTAAAGAAGAGTTTTCTATCATGGATAATTACATATTTTTACTTAAACAGAGATTTGGAAGTAGCATTGTATTTGATATTTCTGATACAGGTACAGAACAATATTTTTATTATTCCTCTGACATTGCAGTTATTATTGGAGAATGCAGTAAAACATAATATTGTATCCAAATCTAAACCATTGTACATAAAAAATCAGTTTGAAGGAAGACAAGCTTTGGGTATGTAATAATATTCAAAATAAAATCAATACAGATGTTTCTACCCACTTTGGTCTTCAATCACTGTCAAAAAGATATTCAAGTATGATGCAAAAAGATATTGAAATTACTCAGGATAATGGGGCTTTTTGTGTAAAAATTCCGCTAAAATTAAAAGAATGACAAAAGTTATTATTATCGAAGACGAAGAACTGGCAGTATCGAGATTGAAAGAAATGCTGTTATCAATCTCACCAAATATTCGGATTATTCGCCAATTGGATAGTATTGCGGACAGTATCGAATTTTTATCGTCCTCACCGTCTTATGATCTGATTTTATGGACATTAATCGGCAGATGGAAATAGTTTTGATATTTTCAGACATGTTACGATAACTAAACCAATAATTTTTACCACGGCTTATGATGAATATGCTATTGAAGCTTTTAAACAATTTGCGGTTGATTACTTACTCAAACCCATAAAAAGATTTGCTCAGTCGGCTCTTCAAAAATATGAAAAATACTTCAGAGGTGGCGTACCGGATTATCTCTTCTTACAGACAATAATATCAATGAAAAAGAAATGGTTGATAAAAATTGGTCAAAATATAAGGACCATCAGTTATAAAGATGTAGCATACTACTTTACTACTGACAAATTACTTATCTGGTCAATTTTGAAGGTAAAAAAATATCCTGTTGATCATACACTCAGTACATCGAAACAAACATCACAGACAAATTTTATTTTCGGTTAACAGACAATATATCATCAATCATAAGGCTGTTGGTAAAAATGCAGACACACACAAAATCCAGGTTAAAATTAATCTTTTGCCAACCAATGAAGAAGTCATTACAAGTACTGAAAGATCTCCGTTATTTAAAAAATGGTTGGTAGGATGATCTTATCACATTTGTATTATGCTTAACTTTGTACGGCAAAATAAATATTTACTATGGTACATTCATCAATCAAACTTTTTAAGTATTACAAACTACTTGCAGACAAAGCAATGGCTCAAATCAGTGATGATGATCTTTTTCATCATACCTCCGATGATGAAAATAGTATCTCAGTAATAGTGCAGCATCTGGTTGGGAATATGTATTCCAGATGGACCAAATTTTACTGAAGATGGTGAGAAACCATGGAGAAATAGGGATAAGGAGTTTGAAAATAACATAGATGCAGAGAAGTACTATTAACCACATGGGAAAATGCATGGCAATTGGTATCTAATACCTTAGATTCCATAGCTGAGGATGATCTGTCAAAGATTATTTATATCAGAAAGGAAGGGTTAACTGTGGAAGATGCTATTCTCAGACAATTATGTCATTACAGCTATCATGTCGGACAAATTGTATATAAGGCCAAACAGTTATCCGATAATAAATGGGTTTCCCTTTCGATTGCCCGAAATGCTTCAGAAAAATACAACGCAAAAAATTTGATCAAATCAGCGATGAAAACATTTTCTTGATCATCTGATGGATGAATCAAAGTAATCTACCTTTTTTAGTGAAACAAAATGAAACTTATCTTTATCAAGATAAAACCATTTTGACTTCTTTTGAATTTATCGTAAAAGAATCCTTTTCTGATTCATTGTCTTTGTAATAAAAAATTGATTTCCTGCTACTTTCCATGTTGCGTCATCCATCCCAATATTAAACAGGAAGCAGATGATTTTAACCTTTCCGTTTTCGAATAGCTCTATATTGACGCGTATTTTTGATAAAATTTCTTCTGACAAGTTTAGCCCTTTAGTGGCAAGATCAGAAGCCATTTCTGTCATCGTCACCGATATTCAAACCGACATCTGCTATTGATTTACCAAATGATTTTGTTAGATATTCAATTTACCTTCTGCAGTTGTTGTATCAATCTCATCAATATTCAAATCCTTTTCCATTTCAGATTTTGCTTTTGAATGTCTTTTTCCAATTTCCATAGCATTATCGATAGAATCTTTAATGCTTGCTTTATCTATTGTCCCTTCTTTCAATTTCATGGAGACCTCATAGTTCCCAACCAAATCAGACATCTTTACATCCTTATCTTTGCAAGAAAAAAATGATGTAATCAATAAAGCTAAAATTAGCATATGGTTATTCATATTGTTTTTATTATATTTAGTAGGTAAACATGGTCATTGCAAATATAGTTCCATCTTAACATTCATGTGTTTAAATTTTTGCTAAGTTGTTGCATTTGTTTGATTTGCGGATTTGGATAAAGGACTGTAATTCTTGAAAAGCACCCATTTAATTATTCAGGTTTGTACCCGCCTGCACACAAGAGTCGGGCAGGTGCAGACTGCTTATGGGGATTTCATGTGTATAATCTAAAATAAGATTGACAAAGCTTAAGTATGGTCGAAGAAATTGATATGGTACCACCTGGAAATTTAAGAGGGTCGTAAAACATAAGTATTGCTGAAGCTGCGGGATAGTCTACACCATTTAATGCTGTCAGAATATGAATTTTTAAACTGTCATTTGGAGTGGAAAAAGCAAGTGCAGTTATTTCTTTTACATCTTTTTCGTTATTAGAATTGTAAAGCTTCAAAGGTCTTGGCGATTTCCAATGTAGTAATTTAAGTAATTGTTCCTTTGTTAAATAGCCTTGTTTATTTAGGGTCTGCTGAAAAAGTCAAGCTCTTGTAAAACGAGGAATGTTTCAATTACTCCGTTCAAAAAACAGCGAAAGAGAACATGAACGAAGTGAAGTGCAAAGCACCAAAGGCTAACAGGCCTTTGACGTAGTGAACCGCTAAGCGGGCAAGATGGAAAATGTCTATCGCCTTCGCATGAAATTAAAAATTATCGAATGATAATCAAGGTGAAGGAAAAATGCGGGACTGAACGAACTCGAAGAGTCGAGCATGACATTGCGAGAAGTGATGGAAAGCGTAAGCGCTAGAGTAAAGGTTTGTTATTGGGAATGTTGTCCACTTAGCTGCGAGCCGATGTTCGCAGTTCTTTCGTTATGAAGTGAAATCGTTCACTTCATTGCTTTGCATCACTCAGTCATATTCGCATTTTTTTGAACTAGCATTTTTGAATACTTTTTTTGCAATGAAAAAAGTATTTGCCAAGCCGGCAAGAGGCGCTGATTAATGAAATTTAACTGCACGGGATCAAATTGGATTGATTAAAAAACCTTGCACTCAAATGTCTAAATATTTTTATAAATAATTGATTACCATGTATTTCATTCTTTGTAAGCAGGCCCTATTTAGCGATTTAAATTCTTTGAAAAGCTCAATTGTCTTTTCGTCTTCGTTGTCAATTATCTTTCTTAAAATATCCTCCACTGTCTGTTGTTGGTTGTCGTCATAGCCTTGCCACTAACGTCCAGGCTTAGCGACGGATAAAGCGATAGCGAATCTATGATAATAGCAGCTGTTCTACTCTCGCCTTTCATTTTACACTAATTGTACAAATTCATTTTCAAGTTTTACCCGAAAGTTTATTTCAGCCTTCAGTGCTTTAAAAACTTTGATTATAGTATCTATTGTTGCACTATTTGCACTGCTTTCAAGTTTGGAAATTTGAGACTTTTGGACACCGATTAGTTCACCTAATTGTTCTTGCCGTTAAGTTTCGGTCTTGACGTGCTTGTTTGATCATTTTGCCAATGATATCCATCCTGAGTTCAATACTCATATTCATCTCTATCTTTTGTTCCTGTTTGCCAATATACATATCCTTCATCTCGCAAGGGTATATGTCTTCATTTTCTTATTTGGCATTTTATCTTTTTTTTTGACGCAAATACTCACTTCTAATGTTCCTCAGCTTTTTGATTTTCATTCTTTGGCACTTTACTTGTCTTTTTTACAAAGCCATGTGTTGCCATTACCAACGTATTTCGTTGTTTGACTTATCCCAAAAAGGCTAATAATCTATGTTTGGTTTCCTAAATATTTACTCCTGAACTCCCAGATTTCACCCTGGTTTTTGAAAATCTTCGTATCTTTGGTTTGCTCCTGATAAATCTATGTTATTAAAGACTTTACGCTGATTTCTTATCGAGACTTGAATAAATTCGTTTGCTGCTTCCAAATATGGTTTCAAAATTCTTCGCAAACTAAATTTCCGCAAAGATAAGTAAAGTTTCTATATTTGGCAACATTTTTCGTGGAGTAGAACGTCCAGAGCTATGTGACGGCTGCCTGATAAGGCCAGATGGCATCATAGCCAATGTTTACTGCGTGTGATTTTAGACTAATTCAAACTCTTCCTTTTCAATTTCAAAATGTTACTTTGGCTTTTAGAGCTCCAAAATTTTCATTAAGGTTGAGATTGTTTACGTTGCTGTTATTCTCATTTTAGAAATTTGGGCGTTGGACTCCTACTAATTCTCAAGTTGTTTCTTGGGTCAGTTTTCGTTCAATTCTCAATTGCTTGATCTGTTCAATAAGATTTCTCATTTTAATTTCTTGTTCGTGTTATCTCTTTTGGGTGTACCAACCTTTCCAAGAGTTTTGTCTTTGAGTTCTGATAATGTTAATGTTTTCATTATTTATTTTTATCCTTGAAATACTGTTTTTTAATTTTAAGTGCTTTCAATTGCGATTTAGGGGTTTTATTTGTTTTCTTGTCTAAGCCGGAGTTTTTAAGTATTAGCGTTTTAGAGTCAGATTCACCATCATAAATGCAAATATTCTGTAAAATTCTCTTGGTCTCTTTCTTTAAATTCAAAATCCGTCTTCTGAGTTCAACTTTCCAAACCAGCCCTTTAGACCAGACTCGGTTTTATCAAAAGCTCTAAGAAATTTCCTTGCATTTTATCCGTAAGTCTAGAAGTAATCTTATGCTTCTTTAAGCAATTCTACTTCTATTTTTTTCTTTAAAGCTTCATTATGCAAAGATAAGCCAATGTTTCTATATTTGGAACAATATTTGTGGGTATTTTTCATTTTCATGGTAAGTAATCGAGTCACGCAGGGGAATTGCACCCCTACGTTCTCACGGAACGAATAAAGAGAAGTAGCTGCAAAAGCATTTTGCGGTTTCGTCCTAAATTGATTTGCGATCAATTCCTTACGGACTCCACCCTTCATACGGCTCTTCATGTTTGTAAATCACACTAAGATAATATACCTTTAGGGGAAGGGGCCTTTCAATCTCCAAATAGCAAACAAATCCAGGATGCTCTTTGTATTTTGACCTATTCCTAGCTGCGAGAAGGGTCTCGCAGTTCAGCCCTAAATTGATTTGCGATCAATTTTTAACGGGCTTCATCATTTTACCCACTTAAGTAGTCGGCATTGAGGTGATTCCAGACGTAGCGGCTACTACCATTCTCAAACTTGTGAAAATAGTTGATGATGCCCCGTATCATTGATTTAATCTTTTGCCAATAATTCTATGGGCTTTCGCCTTTTATGAATTGACCCAGCTACTGAATTTGCACAAAATACTCGTTCTCGATTTGATACTCCACAAATGTGCCAGGTAGGCTCTTAACACCTTTCTTCGTCTTGACACCAGTTGGCTAACTGGAATCCCAGAAAATCATATTTCTTCGGATAAATCCCTAATGATTCTCCCCTTAGATTTACGATCTTTGTCTTTTGTGGATGCAATTCCAAATTACAATGTTGCATTCTTACCTTTATGACTTTCAGCATAAATAAAGCCTGCTTCTCCGTCTTGCAATGTACCACAATGTCATCGGCATAGTTTCGGCTTCTTTTATTCTCAACTCTAGCTGCGAGAAGGGTCTCGCAGTTCAGCCCTAAATTGATTTGCGATCAATTTTTGACGGGCTTCTTATCCATTTGTCAAATACTACATGAAGGAATAGATTAGCCAACACTGGACTAATGACACCACCCTGCGGAGTGCCTGTCAACGTATCTCTGTACATTCCATCCTTTAACCGACTTACAATCCAAATTCACAGGGATAAGTTTAAGATCATTGCCAGTTGTGCTAAAAGGGACGTACCATAAATGCTGCCCCTGTTGTAAAACGGGGCAAATGATCACACTGCTCACCTTTGGTAGACGTGGGCCACCAAATGAGTTTTATAAGGCGGCTCATGAAAAATCTTCTCCCCAAATCATTATCTGATATTTGGGTAGGATGACTGAACGTTGCTCAGCAATATCGTGATATGAAATCACGATTTAGTGAAGAAACCGAAACCTACTGGATTTCGGCTAGGTTACCTGTTTTGAAGACCATCCTGATTCCAGATATAGCAAGCCTCTGTAAACTACCTGCGGGCTTGGGAATAGTCAAGTTATCTGACGATATCTCCATAATAAACCAAAATTCGTTTTTCAAGTCTGGCTTCACTACCGAAAGTTCCGTTCAACGGAGTTTTCATTCTAGGCACTTCGTGCCAAACGAAAACCTAGTTGTTAGCTGATGTTTTAGTCTTTTAAATTGTCTATCCATTTGGTTATTTCACTTAAATATGTCGGAGCTATTTTTGAAATAGGGGAAAGTTATTGTCAACAATGGTCATTGAATGACTTGCGTTTTTTAATATGACGAAATGGTATGACTTATTTCCAGCTTTCCTTAATATTTGATCAATTATTTGTAACTGTTTTCAGGGATTACAACGTCCGATGTTCCTTGTATTAGTAATATGGGTTGTTTAGCCGTCTTAAAATATGGTATTCACTAAATCTTAATTTCTCGGGTTTAGCTACTTCTTTTCCAGGTATCCAAATGTAATTATACCACGATTGATTATTGTATTTTTTGCAATATTTTCTATAGACTGAAATGTGGTAATACCTGCCAAATATTCATAGCAAAGTTTTTGAGTTTTGTCGCAATGTTTATGTTTTCTTTTCCCAATTTATCAATATTTAAATTCTTGCTAGTAATTCAAATCGCTTTCTAATAGCGTGCCGCTGGACAACTTACCGATATCCCAAATTTTAATTCTGGTAGTTTTGATAAGATATACGGAATTTTTATACCGCCTGGCTGCTTCCCTATTCCAATCAGGATAAGGGAATTTGATTAGTTTTAGACATAAATAAAATGCCATTGATATCGTCAGAAGCTAATTCTTCAATAGTAGCTGATTTCCAGTTTCCTTCTGATTTCCCCGTTCCTCTTTTGTCATAATTGAAGACTACAAAGCCTTTGCTTGCAAAAATAATAGGCTTCTGCACTACTGCGCTTCTGTCGCTTCCTGAGAAGAGGTAACAATAAACAAGCATCTGTTGTTAGGTTTATTGGGTTTCCAAATTGTTCCTTTAAGCTGCAAGCCATTGGACTGAAAAGTGACTTTCTTCCTTCTTAATTTCAGAAGTGTCCGTTTCATTTTTGTCTAAAAAGATTCAATCGTATTTAATAGTTGCTCAGTTTCGTTTGCGTAAATGTTCAGTTTTCCGTTTAACCCGTCCTCCAGTTTTTTGAATTTGTATTCGTAAGTATATATAAATCACTAACTATATAAAAGTTTAAGGAGTCATTGCTTAGGTTAACATTCAACGTTGGAATTTGATAAGCATTCATTTCAATGCTTGTAAAAAATATGCTTGCTTGATTTTCTGTCTTGGTTACCTCTATTTGATAATTTAGTGAACCATTAGCATAATTCAGACTTCCGGAATAGGTAACTTCTTCAGCATTTGCAGATGAAGTTATAGCAATAAAGAAAATGATAAAAAGGTAATGAACTTTCATTTCGAAGTAGGGTTTTTTAATATCAGCTAACGTCTAGGCTATGTGATGGATGAAGCGATAGCAAATCTATCATCATAGCCGTTGATATGTGTCGCATTTCTAATTTAGTTCATAATCTTGTATAAGCACATTTGGTGTTATTTTCAATAGTTCTGATAAATTTCTAATCATTTTTTACTGTCAATCTTCTTTTCCTATTCATGACTTCAGAAACTATTCCTTTTGAGCCAACGACTCCAATCAAGTCTTTTGTTTTAACTCAAGCTCTTCCATTCTTATTCTTACAGCGACGATTGGATCAGGTGACAAAATTTGATGATTTTGGTCTTCATAATCTTCAATTAACAAGGCCAGCAATTCAGCTTCTTGGCCTTCATTTGTATTTGGCTTGGAGTCAAATATTTTTTCAAGTCGCTCCATGGCAACTTCGTATTCTTCTTCTGTTTTTATTATTTTATGCTTCATATTTTATTTTGAATCTATATTATCATATTCTTTGTGAGTTCCTATAAATCTAATTAAGAGCCATTGCTTTTCATAATTATTTTTGCGACTAATCTATATTTATTACCTTTAATGTTAAACACTACTCTTGAATTCTTAAGTACACCCGCAGTTGCATAAAAATCTTTAATCTCACTCGGTGTCGACCAATTTGCTCCTTTAACTGTTTCGTACCAAGTTTCTAAGTAGTCTTTAGAATCAGGGTACTTTTCCCAAAATTCTTTAATCGTTCGTTTTGCAATTATTCTTTTCATATTGCAAAGATACAAATGTTTTCATTACGAGAACAATTTATTTTCAGGGATTTTTCTTTTGTGACGTTTTTTGGCTTTGTGACGTCTCGTCTGATAAGACGAGATGTTCATCAAAGCCAATATTCTCTTCGTGATTTATTATTCTTCAAACTTTCTAATAAATTTAGGATTTCTTCTCATATCAACGATCCCTAATACTGTTAAGTTTGTTTCATCAAAACTGTAATAAACAAAATAATCTCTTATTGTCTTTTTTCTTATTAAATCATTACTCGTAATAGTTCCACTTGTGGGATACCGTGATAATAAGTTTAAACCATCTTGAAACAATTTGTAAGTTTAATGGAATAAGAGTTTGTACCATTTCTAACTTCCCAATAATTAAGAATATCTTCTAAATGTTCTATGGCATTTCTAGTCCATATTATTTTGAGAGCCATTTTGAACTTTAACATTTACATCTTCATTTGAGATCGTATCTCCATTTTCATTTGTTCTAAACTTATTTCAAGTTCTTTTTGATGATCAGGTGGAATAATATAAATTTCTTCTTTCTCTGATTCAAAATCTATCAAATTATGTATTTCTTTAAGTAAATATTCATCATTAACTTATTCAATACTTTTTTTACTTGTTTTTAAGCTTTATAACTGCCATGTCAATATGATTATTTAATAATTAATAATTAATAATTAAACAAAGAAAGCCAATAAAAGTGCCATTTACTCCTTCAAAACCTTAAATCTCTTGTCTCCAACCGCAAGATAAGAATTCCTGTCGGAAGTGTTGACAGATTTATAGTGCTTTGTCCTTCTGATATATCCTGTTTTGAGAGTACTCTGCCATAAAGATCCATGATTTGCAATGATGTTGGTTCTTTAGTCGTGATGGTCACTTCTGATGATGCAGGATTTGGATAAATACTGGTTTCTCCATTGCCATCGAATCTAACGCTGGCTATATCGCTGTAGCTATACTTTACCGTCATAGTCCACTTGCTTGATGCGGTAGTAGTTGATACCTATAGATGGTTATATGTGGATGTATTCATAGTGTTTGGTTATGTTGCTGGTGCCATCGCCTGTGATCTCTCCGATGGATGAGAAATTCCTTCCATCTGTGCTATGCTTAATGATGTATTTGTCGTTGTTGATTTGGGTGGCGACTGACCAAGTGATATGGGTTTGGTTATTTTGGAGTTTGGCGGTTGGCTGATTTTGGTATGTTCAAGCGACACCTTCGGTGAAGACTGTATGTACAAAAAAGATTCGTTCCTTTAGCCTTCACAAAAATAAATAAAAAAAATGAAAGGAGGGAATGAATTTTCGTCAAAAAAATTGAGTGCAAATGCTGAAGCATGGATTTTCAAGTTGCACCAAACATTAACCATTAAAGAGTATGGCAAAGGCACATTGAGAAGCTATGTGCAAGAAATGACACTCTTGTTTAAATACTACCATGACAAAGCTGTTGAAGATATCATACAAGGTGACATCGAACAATATTTGATGTACATAAAATCAGCGCATCAAGTAGGTCGTGCTAAATGTCGTAGTGTCGCTCAGTCCTGTAGTTTTTTCTTTAAGAAAGTGATGCCATCGGCCTATATTGTTCCAAGCAATTTGTATCCTAAAAAGCAATTTATACTTCCTAATATCATGACGGAAGATGAAGTTAGAATCCTTATTGAAACAGCTTACTTAAACATAAAAGAACAATCTGTGATCGGCTTACTTTATGGTAGTGGGATGCGCATCAGCGAACTATGCAATTTACGTATAAAAGATATTGAATCGTCACAAAAACGAATTAAAATTTATCAAGGCAAGGGGGATAAAGATAGATACACCTTACTTCCGGAAACAATAATTGAGAAGTTAAGACAATTATATATATCGGAAGGCAGGCCACAAGAATATCTATTTACCAGCAAACAAACCAAAAGAGCCATGCATGTTCGATCTATGCAACTCGTTGTCAATAGCGCAATGCAAAAAGCTGGTTTTAAAGATCGTGGATTTACAGCCCATACCCTACGGCACAGCTTTGCTACACACATGCTCAATCTTGGCAATAATATCCATGTCATCAAGACCTTATTAGGCCATAGCAAGATAGAGACGACGATGATCTATCTGCATCTGCAGAGGCACACACAATTAGGCATTGTATCACCTCTCGATATGCTCAATCAAGCTACATCTGAACAGAATAAGTACCAGCATACAAAGCACGACAATGCAAAGTCAAGCTGAGATCAAACAGCTACTTCAACAAAAAATATTTAATCATCCATCCATCGCCAGATACAATAAATACAGTCAAAATGTATTGAGCAAGCTTAGGCGCTGTCACACCATGGAGACAGGAGTTCATGTTTACAAATGCAACAATAGCGCTTGTGGCCATGTGCACCATCAATACCATAGCTGCGGCAATCGACACTGTCCAAATTGCGGAGGTGCTAAACGAGATCAATGGATCAATGATCGAATGAGCGAATTGTTGCCGACCAAATATTATCACATAGTGTTTACAGTGCCGCATCAATTACATTCATTGTTTCTTTGTAATCGAAAAAAGATGTTTGATTTGATATTTGAATCCGGGCATTACACATTGACCAAGTTAGGTCGAGACCCAAAATGGCTCGGAGCTACACCGGGCATAGTATCGATATTACATACCCATGGTCAGGAGCTAAGTTTTCACCCACACATCCACTGTATCGTGACTGGTGGTGGGGTAGATATTAATGGCAAATGGGTAGATGGAAAACGGTCAAATGATAATTTTTTGTTTCCGCGGCGAGTGATGGAAAAGATGTACAAAGCCTATTTTCTCAAAAGGCTACGATCAATGCTCGGTGCTGGAGCGTTGACGATACCCGATAGATTTGAAGCTAAAATCATAAACGATGTAGGCTTCAAAAAGTGGAATGTTTATGCTAAAGCTCCCTTTGGCGGCCCTGCACAAATTATCGAATATCTAGGTCGATATACCCACAAAGTCGCTATCACAAGTCATCGCATCAAGGAGATAAGCGAGTTGGCGATCACGTTCAATTACAAGGATTACAAAGATGGAAGCAAGGTCAAAAGCATGACCTTGACGCATGAAGAATTTGTCCGAAGATTTGAGTTACACATCTTACCCTATCGATATGTCAAAATTCGTCACGCAGGCTTCATGTCTCACCAAGGCAAAATTGAGAGAATAGCCAGTATGTATCAACAATTGAAGTTGCCTCCACCGATGCCTAAGGTAGTAATATCAACAGCTTTACGCGTACTCATAAGTACAGGCAAAGACATCAGTGTATGCAAGATATGCAATAAGGGAAAGCTGATCTTACTAGACTCTCTGATCATGCACCATGGTGTATTGAAGTCTGTCCATGAAATCGGAAATCGGGGAGGACCTATCAGAGTAGAAAAAAAATAACCATTATAAACCAGTTATAAAAGTCAAACAATAGTCTCAAAATAAACGTAGGTAAATGACATGGAATTACAAAATCATAGATTTTGTAAAGGCCTTCTTGTGTCCGCCAGCGGCGGGTGCAATTGCTTGGAACAGCACTTTGATAGCAGAAAAGGCATGGCCACATTTACTAATCCCCCTACGTTGTCGCTGAACACCGTATAGCAAAAAGCCCCAAATGTTTAGCATTTGGGGCTTTTTTGTTGGTCATCTGTACTTCGATTTGATCGAGGGCTTTTTTCTATACGGCTTA
>JADKGD010000071.1 GCA_016717145.1 Saprospiraceae bacterium
GTTGATTTAATATTGTGTATTAAATTGGCAACCTTAACCTATTTTAACATTATGGGATAATATATCATCAATATAGGAAAATATAAAGGTAGATTATAGCTTGGCTATACTATTACTACTGCAGTGTTAATAAGTTTTAATAATCTTAAATTTTTTCAACATGAAAACAAATTTTAATCTTTTAGTGTCATTATTTACTGTAGGTGGTTTTGCTGTTAACAATCCTGCATTCTTTAAATAAGCAAAATGTTCTAATTCAGACCGGACAGTGGAATTCTGAAAAAGTCAATGTGAAATCAAAGAAGAACTTGGATCGGAGTTATGGCACTGGATGAAACTGGCAAAAAATGCTAAATTAGCAGGAAGAAATAACATAAAAATCTACCTAATAATAGGTATTTACACCTTTATAAATAAAATAATACTCAAAATCACGATCAAAATTTCGAAATGAATTGGATCAGAAGTGTTAGTTTCAAAATGAAGTTGGGACCATTTAAACCTGTGATCAACTGGAATAATAAAATCTTGATGTCAACTTGCTTACACTTGGTAAAAAAGCGTCATTAAATATTTATGACGACTCAAACAATGTATCTTTCAAAAATCCTGAATGACAATGTCGCTAAACAAGAGGTATAACATTTTCAAAACTATCTTCCGGCGGTTATACTGTAAACATGATTGTAGACGGTAGTTACTTACTATAAAACGATTACAAAATAATCGATATAAAATCTATAAAACATGTGAAGTTATGATTAAGAGGTGTAATAAAAATTACCGGGTTTCATGTAAAAATAATGATTAACCTTAATGATTTTGAAGGCTGTCCGTATAAGTTACGACGGCCTTTATTTTTCAAACAAATATATTATCATTTGAGGTAGATCACAGTTTGAATTTTCGTTTTATATTTTTAACTTTAGTTATAAAGAAATATATTAAAATATAAAAAAGTTATTGTACGCATTTTATATCTAAGGCTTAAAAATTGTACAATAGTTTTACATTTTGGCTTTGTATTTTATTTTTACATTCAAAATGTTATCTTTTGAGTCCATTAGTATAATTCCAGTCGATATTATTAAAGGCATAATATATTAGTTGTTATATGTGCTTTTTATTATTAGTTATGATCCCATGATTTGATCATAATTAATAACATTAAGATTGGACCCCTTCGGGAATTGACATAAATGCTGGTAGTCTTTGTCAAATCACCTTTTTCAGTACTGTTGACCCTTTACCTTTGGATTATTACTAAAATTTATTAAAATAAAATATTTAAATTACGTTTTATTTCAAGAATCGTTTTGATATTATTGGTGAAACAGATCTTTTAAGCATGTGGCAGCCAGGCTTGTTTGTATTCAAAGCTTGGTAGTAATATGTTACCAATAGATGTTTTTGGCTTCCTTGTTAACACTTTGCCCCCTAATTCGTTTGATTTATTCATACTTTTAAAAACATTTAAATATTATGGGCACAAAAGTAATTATGGGAACAATTGTTTGGAGGATTTATCATTTTTATTTGGCAGACTTTATCAATGGACAATGCTGAATATCCATGGGTCTGAAGCTAAATATACCGAAAATCAAAGACATGATATTATGGGCGTATGCTTAGCAATCAGATTAAGGAAGATGGATCATGGCCCTTGCAGGCTTGCCACCAAAGCATCGTCAGAAGAGGAAAATATATGTCCAATATGACTAGAAAACCTTGGGCTACCATTTCTTACTCCATAAATCCTGGAATATGTCAATGGGCATGAATATGTTTCGTGGTCTTTCCGCGAATATTATGTCATGAATTTGGATGCTGATGTGGTTACTTATGAAAATTCCAAATCTTTCTGTACAAACATCAATTGTAGGATTTTTAGCTGTAACAGGTCTTGTGGGATATCTAACAACAGAATATGCAACTGACCATTTGGTTTCAAACCAATTCTATTCCTTCCTTAATAGATGCAATAGTCGGTTGGGTTTATGCGGAACTAGGTTGGGGATGGTGGATTAACAAAAATTAAACTAAATATAACCGAATTTCTCAAAACAATTCGAGTTTCCGTGCCTACTTTTAACTTAAGCATGGCATTTTTAATTTCTTTATTTATGCTACTTAAATGACATTCAGGCAAATAAAAAATCAACTATGTCTAGTTATTAAATAGATTTTTCCCTTTATTATTTATATTAAAACACCTTTTATCTTGAGATTTATGAAACAATTTCTTTTAATTTTTTTGTTTTCCTCCATACTAAAAATGAAGCCCAATGCAATCGAAATGTTGACTCTTTGGCTTTGGTAAGTATCTTTAATTCTTGCTTAGGGACAACTTGGACAAATAGGACTAATTGGTCGGTTCCAGGACAAAAACATTCTCTACATGGTATGGTGTAAAGCTTAATATTTCAGGGTGCGTAGAATCTTTAATTATGCCATCCAACAAATTGAATAGTAGTTGCCTCCCTGAAATCGGAGATCTTAAAAGTTTAAAAATACTCAATCTTACGAATAATAATATAAGTGGTAACCTACCTGTTCAAATGGGGCATTGACTTCTCTGGTAGAATTAAATTTAACAACTAACAAAATAAATGGTCCTCTTCCGCAAGGTTTTACAAATATAGTGAGTTTGGTTTAAATTACAATTGAGTCTTAATAATTTTAGTGGCAATATACCTGCTTCGCTTGGGAATTTGTCAGAAATGGTCATACTACATTTACCCAAAATAATTTTAATGGCCCAATTCCACCTTCTTTAGGAAGTCAGAATAATTTGGAAGAATTATTACTTTCCCCAAAATAATCTTACTGGAAATATACCTTCCGAACTGGGTAAGATGACAAACCTAAAGTCTTTGATTTTGTCTCCAAAATAAGCTTAGTGGCACACTAACCAAACACTTTAGGCCGTCCAGAATCTCTTTACTTTTTATGCAGATGAAAATCAGCTTTCAGGTATACTTCCTATTGAACTTGGAAATCGACTGATCTCAGAGAGCTCTGGTTAAACAAGAATATATTTAATGGTAATATACCTGATGAACTTACTAATTGTACAAAACTCCAGAAGCTCTTGTTAAACGATAATATGTGTAATAGTAACATTCCAACTTCAATAGGAAATCTAATTAATCGGTAAGTTTACACTTATCCAATAATAATTTGTCAGGATCCATTCCAGAATCAATTAGTAATCTTAATAATCTTATTAGTCTATTGGCTGGATTTAACCAACTAAGTCGGGACATTCCGACATCTTTTGGAAATCTTAAATCACTTATTAACTTACGTCTCCAAAACAATAACCTGACGGGTGGGAATTCCTGAAAATTTTGGCGCACCCTTAACGTTAAAAGACTGTATTGTCAGGAAAATAAATTAGAAGGTCTTTCCCAACTCAATGCTAATATTTTGTCCTCTCTCAGAAAGTACAAATGTAAGCTCCAACCGGATATAATTTCAGAGGAAATACTAACCTTATTTTCGGAGGCGATTTTAAAAAGATGGTGCGCAAGAGATGGCAGAGCAAATGCACTGGTGTAGCTAATAGTCCGCTCTGTGAAGGTTGTAGTAAATTTGACAGCAACTGGTGGGGTAGCTATTCATGGTCGGGTCCTTCAGGATTTATATCTGATATTCAAAACCCTACAATTTCAAATATAAACAGTGCCCAGTTTGGAATGTATAAAGTAAATGTCTTGTTAATGAGTTTTAAATGTCGGGATACTGCAAGCATTACCATAAAATCTATTAGCACAGTTTCAAATTCTAGTAACAGCCCAATATGTGAGGGTGGTAGTATTGTTCTTAATGCAACTGGTGGATTGACACTAATAAGTATGGGGTAGGCCGAATGGTTTTCATCTTTAATACAAAATCCGGTTATTTTGAATAGTAATCCATCAATGGCAGGATTTATACTGTAGAAATAAATACAAGTGATTGTACAATTAAAAGAAATTGAAATCCGTTTTAGTTTTTGGCACCATTTCAAGTAGTAGCCCAATTTGGCAGAAGGTGACACACTTAGAACTAGTGTTTCAGAGGAAAAAGGTTTTTTATGGACAGGCCTGATGGATTTAAAAATAATACTAAATCCCCTTCTATCATTCCCACAACATTATCTAAAACAGGCCGATATACAGCCTTAGTTGAAAGTGAAAACGGATGTAGTTATTCACTTTCCACAGAGTTGAAATCAAAAAATTATGTGCCGGTTTTGACGGACTTTGTTCAGGAGATATGCCAATCGGGTGAAGTAGTTTCACTTCCGGAAAATGTAGACGGATTTGATGGCCAATGGCTGGGAAATGGCATTAAAGTTATTAATGGCACCAATTATTTTATTCCAGATAGCCTCAAAGGACTCCAACTTTTAACTTTTTTGCCCAAAGAAGATGGCCGATGTGTATCGCCATTGGAACAAAAAATATTTATGTAAGTTACATCGACATATCGGCTTCCAGAAAATAAGCCTTCGCTCAACGATCAAGAACAATAATGGTTCCTATTATTGTTACAACTTCTGCAAATACACCTGAAATTACTTTTGATTACTCGGGTTCTGGTTTCAGGCAAATTGATTGGCAAAAATAATACAAATAGCATTATTTATAACCTTACTTCAGGTAAATATTTATTATTGCCTCAGACTCTAATGGTTGTACAGACACAACTTCCGTTGATGTCAGATATCAAACCCTTCTACTTTTTACCAAATATAATAAACCTTAAAGTCATCATCTGAAAACGGATATTTTTGTTAAAGGTTCGAAGATATTACATCTTATAATATGGATATTTTTGACCGCTGGGGGTAATCTTGTTTTAGTAAAGACATGTTTATTAATGATATCTCACAAAGTTGGAATCACAAGGAGTACTAAGTCGATTGCCGGAGTGTATGTTTATATTTTGACTCTCTTCACATCTGATGGCAAAAGGATATTGTCAGGTTCCATTTCAGTGATATGACAATCACTAAAAAGCTTCCTGTTTACATGATAACACATATTTTATAAAATCCCAAATATGAAAGCTTTGAAAATGGATAGCACGATATATTTTTTAAACCATCTCAACAACCATAAAATTATACCTACTTTTGTACTCTAACAATGCACTCTATCCATGGCGACAAATCTGACGCGCCTAATTAAGGTTTTACTTTTGATCCTTCTTTTAGCACTTTTGTATTACCAATTTTTTTATGGAAAGGACTGGAAGCGATCATTATGTCCTGGAAAACACGTAAGCAATCATGGAACATAGTATACCTTGGAATTTGTTTTGTTCTTATGCCCATAAACTGGTATCTTGAAAGTGTAAAATGGCAGACGCTCATGTCTCCTCACACACAAGTGCCCCTGTTACGTGCCCTAAAAACTGTATTTGCAGGAATATCTTTAGGCATTGTGACACCAGCCAGAGTTGGTGAATATGGCGGCAGGCTACTGTTGTCAGATCCGGATTATAAGACTGAAGTTATTTCAGCAACCTTACTTGGAAGCATTGCACAAAATCTTTGTAATGTCATGGGAGGGTTAATCTTTAGTTATTTTTTTCTTAAAATGATTTTGGTGTTACTTACACTGAGGATATTACGTTTATTGTAGCAGTCAGTGTACAGATCATATTGTTTGTACTTGTTTACTATAATTTGCCAAAAGTGGCACATTTCGTCGAACGAGTCATGGGCTCAAGGTTGGTAGGGAAGTTTAGTAATAAGTTGAAAAGTCTTGACTTGTATGATAATGTAACCTTGAATAAAGTTCTTGTTCTTTCATTGGTCAGATACCTCGTGTATTTCAGCCAATACCTATGTATTATGTATTTTTTAGGCGTTACCGTTAGTTTTATTAATATGTGCGCCGGAATATCATCAATATATCTGATTCAGACTGGTATTCCTTTGCCGGCATTCCTAAGTGTTTTAGCTCGTGGCGAACTGGCAATAAAGATATGGTCTGGTCCAGGTGTTGATCAAATGACTGCATTGGTAGCAACTTTTGGTCTTTGGTTTATCAATCTTATCATTCCTTCATTGATTGGATTGGTTATATTAATGGATTTTGATATTAAAAATATTTTAAAAAAGATAAATAAAGATGCCTTTTTTCCAAAAATAGTAATTATTGTAATATTTTCCTTGGTTCTTATTGGTTCTTCGGCCTTTTCAAATAAAGAAAATAACAACTCCCCCTTTACTCATTATGACGTCTGCCATATGTCAAATGCCACTTTCCAAACCGGTGAACGATTAGTCTACAAATTGTATTACAATTGGAAACTTGTTTGGATTCCAGCAGGAGAGGTTGTTTTTACAGTGCAAGATTCAAAAACCCACTATGAGATAAAAGCTATAGGTAAGACGTATCCCGCTTATGAACACATCTTTAAGGTAAATGATTATTTTTACTCTAAAATAGATAAAAATACATTATTTCCAAGCAACTTTGTACGTATAGTTGAAGAAGGCAACTATAGGGTATATGACAGCATATCATTTGATCAGTCCCGAAATATAGCACTATCTTTTCATGGTACCTCAAAAACCAAAACCAGAACACAGCTTCATCACTTTGATCAATGCATGCAGGACATGGTATCTAATTTATATTATATGAGAAATATCTCAACAGATGGTTTGAAAAAAGGAGATCACTTAGGCGTTAAAATGTTTTTTGACAAGGAAGTATTTCCCATCAATGTTGCTTACATTGGTAAGGAAAAGAAAGATATCAAAAGCCTTGGCACATTCAACACCTTAAAATTGGTGCCGGATGTTGTTGAGGGAAATGTATTTAAAAAAGGTGATTATATGACATTGTGGGTTTCTGATGATAAAAATCACTTGCCCCTAATGATAGAATCTCCGGTATCTGTTGGCTCGATTAAAGCTGTTTTATTGTCCCACAACGGACTTAAGCATTCATTGGATTCAAAAATTAATGACTAATATATACTGAATGTTAAAATTTACAATTAAACAGATTATTGCAATATCAATTCTCACAGCACTTTTGGTTTCGGGTATTTGGTTTATGATGAAAAACACATTTCAATCAAAACAAGCTGAAAATACTACTATAATGCTTGAGAAAATCAAAACTGTCACTAAATTAATCAGTGTCGAAGGTCAGTTTTCCGAATTATTCGATTATAAAGAGTCTTATGATTACGATTTTTTTAATTTATTTAGTAAAAAGATCTTACTTAGAGTGACTGCCAAAGTATCTGTGGGTTATGATTTTGAAAAGGTCAATATCAACATTGATAGCTTAAACAAACAGTAACGCTTAATGAAATTCCCCAACCTGAAATTCTCTCCATAGATCATGACCTGGACTATTATGACATCAGCCAGGGCACCTTTAATAAGTTTACTAATGAAGAATACAACATGGTGAATAAAAAAGCTAAAGAATTTATTGCAACAAAGGCAAAAAATAATATCGCCTTACTACAAACAGCTGAAAAGCAAAAAATAGACTATTTAAAAATGATGGAAATGGCACTTCAAAGTGCAGGTTGGACGTTAATTGTAAAACATCCCAATCAAATTTTACATTGACCCAAAATTTATCATGATAGTTTTATTAAGAATATTTGTTTTTTCAATAATGCTTTCAACTTGTGGAATGAGTTTTTGTCAAGGTACAACAGCGTTGGACTTAAATCCAAATGAGTTAAAAATATTTTCTGAAGCTAAAAAAGCAGCTCAAAAAGGAGACTATAAAAAAAGTAACGCCAAATACCAGGACTTATTAAAAAAGAAACCTGATTTTACAGAAGGTGTTTTACGTCTCGCAAGTAATTATTTTTCTAATAAAGATTATTTGAAAGCAGAAGTTCTTTTTATGAATGCCATAAAAATTAACCCTGAATATGATGCCGAGATGTATTTTTCACTGGCAGTCACTGAAATAGAATTAAAAAAATATTTACTTGCTGCACAATATTTTGATAAATATATAGAAAGAGACACTACAAATTTGGTAAAAGTTAAAAAAGCTAAATTACTCCGTGATAATATGTTTTTTATTTTTGAAGCGCTAAAAAACCCAGTGCCGTTTAAACCAGTCAGTCTTGGACCAAATATTAACTCAGAATTATCTGAATACTCTCCTAGTTTATCATTAGACGGAAGCACATTGATTTTCACAAGAAGGATTGGAGGCCAGGAAGATTTTTATATTTCTGTAAAAGACAGTCTGGGATTTGGCAAAGCTGCGCCAATGTTTGAAATGAATACAGGGCAAAATGAGGGAGCCCATACCTTGTCTGCCGATGGAAAATTTTTAGTGTTTACAGCTTGTGACAGACGTGATGCCTTTGGTGGTTGTGATTTATACAGCTCCACTTACACAAATAATAAATGGTCTGTTCCAGTTAATATGGGCCATAAGGTAAACTCCGCAGCTTGGGATTCTGAACCGAACTTATCTCCTAATGGCAATACATTATACTTTTCAAGTACAAGGAAAGGAACAATGGGTGGTTCAGATATTTGGATGACCTATAAAAATGAAAAAAATGCCTGGGTTACTCCCATTAATTTAGGTCCTACCATTAATACATCCGGCAAGGATGAGACCCCTTTTTTACATCCCGATGGCCAAACCCTATATTTCAGATCTGACGCCAGACCCGGTATGGGTAATTTTGATATCTATTACAGCCGAAAAGACGAAAAAACTGATGCTTGGACCACACCATTAAATATTGGTTATCCGATTAACACTGAAGGATCTGAAGGTGCCTTAGTATCTCTCTGGATGGGAAAACCGCATACTTCGCAAGTGATACAGATTTTAAAACAGGTAAACGATTAAATAATTTAAATATAAATTCATTCGAATTATATGAAGAAGCCCGTCCAAAACCAACGACTTTTGTTAAAGGATATATAAAAAGACGCTGTAACCAGCCTTCCTGTCCCTGCAAATGTTAATATAATTGATCTTGCTACTGGCACAAAAACATTTCAAATATTAACAAGCAATGATGGATATTTTATTTCAAGTATAACAACAGGTAAAAATTATGCTTGTATCGTGGAAAATAAAAACTATATATACTATTCAAAAAACTTTAATCTTTCATACGATAGTTTATTTTACAAGCCTTATGTACTTAACATTTCATTGAGTCCAATTCCAAAAGTAAATGACATAATAGACAGCAAACCAGTTGTGATGCATAATATATTTTAAATCAGGTTCAGCAGAGTTGTTGGCAGAATCCAACATTGAAATCATGCAGCTATCCCAACTATTGACCTTAAATCCTCGCATGAAAATAAAAATATCAGGCCATACCGATAACGTTGGAAAATCTGAAGACAATATGAGTCTATCTCAAAAAAGAGCAAAATCCGTTGCCGAAGCCATTATTAAGGCGGGTATAAATCAGGATCGAATAACTGTTGAAGGCATGGGAGAAAATGCACCGATAGATTCTAATGAATCCGAAACCGGAAGGCAGCAAAATCGAAGGACAGAATTCGTTATTTTTAGGTAGTTATTAATTATTATTTTAAATTCTCTATTTTCTTTTGGATTGTTACTTCCAGGACCATTATTAGGCCTTGGCCTGTTTGAATTACTTTGGTTCTTATTTTGGTTATTATTTGTTCCCGGCTTTTTATATCTGTTTTGCTGCTGTTTAAACGTATTAATACTGGAATTAGGCAAATTACTTTTTGTAATTACTTCAATAGTATGGTCATCACTTACAGAAAGTTTATTTGCAGACATTACAGAAAGATCAGAAATTATAATATCATCACTTACAAAATGTTCTTTATTCCAAGTACGGTATGAAAGCTTCATATACGACAGTATGGTTTCTACAAAACTTTTTCCTGAGTTCCGCACTGGGACACCCAAATCAAAAATCGAATAATTTGGCTAAATTACGTTGCTCATCTAAATGTAAGATTACTTTTCTTAGTTTATCCTTTGTGCCTGGTATCTCTATTTCTAGTTCGTATATATTAGAAGCTATTTCAATGACCATCTGTGGACTTAAGTTTGATTTTTTTCCTTTAGCTGTCGTTCGAGCTCCTTGTATATTTTGTATGCCAAATAGGATATGCATATGTGGGCTTCTATTCTTCTTGGGAGCCTATGAAATATAGGCCTTATCTTTAAATCAGTCTTGGATATTCTAAATGCCTTCTCGATTTGCCATAGCTGCTTATAGTTGTCCAAAACATCTTCTTTTGATAATTTTGCATTTGTATGTACCCTTTCAATCCATCCCACTTACTGTCTTGGTCTACTTTGTGGCTATCTAGTTTTACTTCTATTTTTCCTGCCATCTGCAAGAATTTGTTGTATCCACGGTTATTGATATTTGATTTTGTCAATTTCCCTTGTTGTATTAGTTTTCCAGCCGTTTAAGTCCTCTTTTCTCTGTTGTAAATGTCTTTTTTAGCTCTTATGTCCGAGTACGTAATAATCAGTTTTAGTTCTCCTTTTTTAATAATTGTGCTTTGTCCATCTTTTAATTTCAAACCCAAGATTTGTTCTTTCGTTTTTGATTCTCTGTTTTGATTCTTGCTCAGAATAATAAACTCATATTTCTTTTCTACAGTTCTACTATATTGTCATTTGATAACAATCCTGAATCTCTACAATCACTAATTGTTCTAATTTGTATTGTTTCTTAAATGCATCCAGAACAGGAGCATTGTGTGCCCTTCGTATTTATTTCCTGCATAGATGTCATAGGCCAACGGATAGCCTCCTTACTTACTAATATACCTAAAATTATTTGTGGATGTTGATGCTTTCCCTCTTTACTAAACCCTGTCTTCCTTAGCTCGTCTTCCTGATCCACTTCAAAATATAACGTCGTCACATCATAAAATACGGCACTCAATCTATTCCCTAATATGCTCAAGGTATGTGTGTAACTGATTTGTTGGACTAATTCCTTTTGTGTGTGATACAACTTATCCATATATCTATAAATGGCATCTTCATCTACTACCTTTTGCTCATAACGATATAAATATTGAGTTGTTTTAAGTTTACTCTTTGGATAAACCAGCCGATAAAGCACCAAGCTCCTGAATAATGAGTCTTCTATTTTATTAAATCCAATCTCATCAAATATCTTTCCTAGTATTAACTCTATCCCAACCAAACGATGACCTGTAATAGAATCAACCATTGACTTAAAAATATCAGCGTTATTATTAAAATTAAATTCTTGCAGCTTCATTCGATTCTGTATCCACAGTTTACCTTCACGAACATAACTTTCTATACGATCAGCATCATGATTTGAACCAATCGTCTTCAAAACTTTATATTTCCCTGTTGACTTGTCAATAATTTGTACACTAATAAGTCCGCTTTTATTGACCTTTTTTCGAATAAACATCGTCAAATTTAATACTTTTAGGTCGTGGGACACCCAAATAATTTAACAAAAAACTATATTGTTCTGATATTCAATTAAATACAATTTTGCTCAAAAAAAGTGCGGAACTCAGGAGGTTCAGCAGAGTTGTTGGCAGAATCCAACATTGAAATCATGCAGCTATCCCAACTATTGACCTTAAATCCTCGCATGAAAATAAAAATATCAGGCCATACCGATAACGTTGGAAAATCTGAAGACAATATGAGTCTATCTCAAAAAGAGCAAAATCCGTTGCCGAAGCCATTATTAAGGCGGGTATAAATCAGGATCGAATAACTGTTGAAGGCATGGGAGAAAATGCACCGATAGATTCTAATGAATCCGAAACCGGAAGGCAGCAAAATCGAAGGACAGAATTCGTTATTTTTAGGTAGTTATTAATTATTATTTTTAATTCTCTATTTTCTTTTTGGATTGTTACTTCCAGGACCATTATTAGGCCTTGGCCTGTTTGAATTACTTTGGTTCTTATTTTGGTTATTATTTGTTCCCGGCTTTTTATATCTGTTTTGCTGCTGTTTAAACGTATTAATACTGGAATTAGGCAAATTACTTTTGTAATTACTTCAATAGTATGGTCATCACTTACAGAAAGTTTATTTGCAGACATTACAGAAAGATCAGAAATTATAATATCATCACTTACAAAATGTTCTTTATTCCAAGTCCGGTATGAAAGCTTCATATACGACAGTATGGTTTCTACAAAACCTTTTTTGATCGGGCCGTCTTCCATATTCAAAGCTTTATCTATCATTACCCTTATATTGTATCCATAGTGTCTCCAATTAAATTCATGTTGGGGATAAGGGACGGTATTCGGCTTGAATCTAATATCTTCATCTGTGGGGTTATCTCCATATGGATGTTCAACGTCGAGTTCAAATTCTGCCATTTTATACACGTGTCTCCATAATTTCTGCTTGTATTCCAGTACATTTTTAGTTTGTGGATTTAGCTGATTTATCAGTTCGACAATAGCTTCAATAGCCTTTTGTCTTTCTTCTTTTTTCTCTATCGTCTTGGCATATTGCACTAGTTTTTGAACACTTCGGCCATATTCAGAAAAAATAAGATTGTCTCTTGTTGAATTATATTCGAGACTTAATGACTTTTTCATCAATTTCATTTTACAATATTTGATGTTAATTATTCTACTGTTACTGATTTCGCCAGATTTCTTGGTTGGTCCACATCGCAGCCCCTCAACACTGCAATATGATACGCCAATAGCTGTAATGGAATGACTGATAATAATGGGGTCAAAGGTTCCTCAGTTTCAGGTATTTCAATGGTATAATCCGACATTCCTTTTATTCTTGTGTCACCTTCAGTCACAACTGATATTACTATTGCTTTTCTTGCTTTTACTTCCTGGATATTACTGGCAACTTTATCATATGCTGATTTATTGGTAGCAATGATAATTACAGGCATGTTTTCGTCTATCAATGCGATGGGACCATGTTTCATTTCTGCAGCGGGATAACCTTCTGCATGTATATATGAAATTTCTTTAAGTTTTAGTGCGCCTTCAAGTGCCACCGGGAAGTTATAGCCTCTCCCAAGATATAGAGCATTAGATACATTTTTAATCTCGCCTGCTATAAATTTAATCTTATCATTCTGAAGTAAAACTTTTTCCACTTTATCCGGTATGCTTTCAAGAGCATAAGCCAATTGTCTAAAGTAATCTTCAGAAATTGTGCCTCTCCTATGTCCGAGATTAAGCGCCATCAATGTTAATACTGTCAGCTGGCTTGTAAAAGCTTTGGTAGAGGCAACACCAATTTCGGGACCCGCATGCGTATAAGATCCACAATGTGTAATTCTGGCAATAGATGAACCTACTACATTGACTATACCATAAATCAATGCTCCTTTTTCTTTTGCTAACTCCAATGCTGCAAGAGTGTCAGCTGTTTCACCTGATTGAGATATTGCAATGACAACGTCATCGGCATTGATGATCGGATTTCTATATCGTAGCTCTGAAGCATATTCTACTTCCACTGGTATACGAGCCAATTCTTCGATGATATATTCTGCTACCAAAGCAGAGTGCCAGGAAGTACCACAAGCAGCAAATATAATGCGCTTTGCATTCAAAATTCGATTAATGAATTGCTGCATGCCTCCTACCAAAACCCAGCCGTCATCGGCACTAATCCGACCCCGCATACTTTCTCTTATGGTTGTAGGTTGTTGGTATATTTCTTTTAACATGAAGTGATCATATCCCTCTTTTTCAAGTTCTTCAAGTTTTAAATCCAGTTCAAGGACTATGGGTTGCTGAACCTCATTACTTAAATTGATAATTTCGTAACTTCCATTTTTATGAATAGTAATAATTTCTTCATCATTAAGATAGATTACCTTATTTGTATACTTTATTATGGGGGAAGCATCCGAAGCAAGAAAGTACTCATCATTCCCGATACCCATAACCAGAGGACTGGATTTTCTGGCCCCAACAATAATGTCCGGATTCTGACTATCTATTACAGCAATAGCGTATGCTCCAACAGCTTTTTTGAGTGCTCTTCTGACAGCCTGACTCAAGTTCAGATTTTCTCTATTTTGATACTCTTCAATCAGATGTACTAAAACCTCCGTGTCAGTTTCACTCACAAAAGTATGTCCGATCTCTGAAAGTGCTTTTTTTAGTGTTGCATAATTTTCAATTATCCCATTATGTATTAATGCAAGCCTACCGTTTCCAGAAATGTGTGGATGGGCATTTATGTCATCAGGTTTGCCATGGGTTGCCCATCTTGTATGACCAATGCCGACATGTCCACTTACATCTTTGTCCTTGGCGGCGGCTTCAAGTTTAGAAACTTTACCTTTTTTCTTGACAGTTTTAATATCTCCGTTTAAAATTGAAATACCAGCACTATCATAACCTCTATATTCAAGCCTTTTCAGACCTTCAACAATGATTGGATATGCCTGTTGTGCGCCAATATAAGCTACAATTCCACACATATATTCTATTGGTTTTTATTTTTTTGTGTATATTACTTTGAGGTTCATCGGGAAAGTACTATGTTTAGCTCCATATAAAATGGCTCTTCTTGGCACCTGTGATTCTGCTACTAAGCCTATATATAAATCTGAATTATAAGTGTCATCAAATAATGCGGTTTTTATGTGATTGGTAATATTCATTGTGTACTTTTTTAAAATGCCGGTACCTTCAAGGACGCCGCCAAAAGCAATTTGATTATTTCCATACTGAGAAATATCAGGTATTACTACAATATTTCCATTAACAGTTTTACGTGAAGCATAAATTTGCAGTGGTGCAGGGTAACTCCCATTTAGTGTTCCTTGATCCGCCACAAATATTTCCAATTCTGCCTTATTTATTAATTTATCTTTTAAAAACGAGAGATCATCAAAACTGATGACGGTTTTGACGCCGCCTATACCTTGAAGAAAAGTTAGACTATCTCCTTTAGTAATATCATTTACGAATTCTGATAACTGGGACCCATTCTGATCATGTATGAATCTATTGATTGTAGTACTGTTTATAAAATATTCATATTGTTTTTTTACCGTATCATTCACCGTATAATACATAATAAGCTTATTGACTCCAGCTGTTGCAAGCGCTGAATTAGATAAATTTAAACCGAAAAGTGAAGGATTATTTAATGGGGTCGACTTTATATAAAATCCCTTTATAAAGCTTGCAAATGAACTATCTTTGGAAGAAGCAATACTATCCATTAACAATTTTTTTCCAAAATCGTCATCAAGCCGAAGTCTCAATTGTGGTAATAATTTTTTATTTTTTTTCGATATAGGGTCTGTATAACCTACAGAATCTTTTACGCTTACAGTAACGTTTTTAGAAAAAAGCGGCATGCTCTGTGTTGCCAGATTTGTATCTGAATAAAATGTATCATTAGAAACGAATTTATCCAGTAATTGATAAAGTTCTACTTTATGTTCCACTTTATCATTTGCATAAGTACCTGAAGTATCATACTGTAAAGAAAGAACCAGTGAATCAAATAAAATATTGCCTTTATCAGCTTGATAAGTTGGGGCAGCAGAACTGGAAAATTGAAACTTTAAATATAATTCAGCAGCAATTTTTCCAAATACATTGTCATTTAATTGCCCCAGTAAGTATGTCCTAAAATCAAATTGATCTCCCCCAATAACAGGTGGTCTATGTGTTACAACAGGTTCAGAAGCTATGGTTTTACTGCTCATTTTAGTGAATCATTATATGCTATAAACAGTTTTTCATTCTCCAAAAGATCACTACCAACTATGATTGGGTCCTGGCAACCCTGATTTAAAAATAATCCTAAAACAAACAAACAACTTAACCCAATAATTATTTTATTAAACATACCACCAATATAAATTTATTATGCCCCCAAAAGTGTTTTGTAAAGTTCTACAGCAGCCCTGGCCGAATTATCAAGCCCATCATCAAAAAGTACAAACGGCTTCTCCATAATTCCTCCATATTTAATAACGTTTTCATTTGATGTTTCGTTACCTGAAATGACGGCATCAGCATATTTTATTGCGCCCAGATCCAAATTTATATCCTGATCTTTTTTAAATCCACTTAAATCATCCACTTCCAAATCATTAATAGCAGCAATATTCAGAAACTTAGAATCAAACGAATCACCAAATTCATTATTGTACATGGAGTATACTATTTTTGCATCTCTAAAAACAGGATCATTTTTATAGGCTTTTTTCATATATAAAGGAACAAGGCTGGTTATTTGTCCATGTAAATGAACAATATCCGGAGCCCATCCAAATTTTTTAACAGTTTCCATCACACCTTTGCAAAAAAACACCAACCTTTCCTGATTGTCAATAAAAGGTTTATCATTTTCATCTGTAAAAACTGCTTTTCGTTTAAAAAATTCTTCATTGTCCAGAAAATATACCTGAAGTCTCGCTCCCGGTAAGGAAGCAACTTTAATTATCAGCGGGTAATCTTCATCATCTACAATAATATTCATACCAGACAAACGTACTACCTCATGCAGTCTGTGACGTCTTTCATTTATAATACCAAATTTAGGCATCAGTATGCGCAATTCAAAATCTTCGTCAGCAGCAAACTGAGGTATTTTTCGTGCCAAATCCGACATCAGTGAAATCTCAGTATATGGGTTTAATTCCTGGGTAACAAAAAGAACCTTCTTTTTACTCATTAGAAGAAATTGTTAATTATTGTTAATCTAAAATGGGCGCAAAGATAATACAATTTTTAGGAAAAATATACTATTTTTCGGTCTGAAAATTTAAAAACATTGAAAATCAATTAAATATGAATTGTTTTAATTCATTCCTCCCATGATTTGGGCACAAATTATTGCACCATATGTTCCCAATGCATATCCCAGGACTGCCAATATTACACCAACTGGTGCAAGTGTAGGACTAAAAGCCGATGCAACAATAGGTGCTGAAGCGGCTCCTCCTATATTTGCCTGACTCCCAACAGCTACAAAAAAGAATGGCGCTTTTATTAAATAAGCTACAACCAAAAGAATCACGATATGAGTCAGCATCCATATCAAACCTATAAGGAATAAACCAAGATTATTAAATACCTCACTTAAATTCATTTTCATCCCAATTGTCGCTACTAGTATATAAATAAAAACAGAACCCCACTTGGAGGCCCCATATCCTTCTACCGATCTTATTTTGGTAAATGACATCAAAAGTCCTATTGTCGTAGCATAAAAAACAATCCAAAAGAAATCACTATTTAAAGCTGTTAATCTGTATTGACTTAACCACAATTTGTTTGTTTCCATTAATGGCATTGTAAGATCTGCAAGCAAATGAGATAAACCTACACCTGCGAAACCTACAGTCATTAGTATGATTAATTCTTTAGTTCCAGGGTTTTTTTCAATGCCCGAACTAAAAGTATTCATTCTTTTTTTTAATGATTCTATTGCTGAAGTATCGGCTCCTGTCCATTTATCAATTCTGTTGGTTATACTGGCACCATATAGTAATATACCCATCCATATATTGGCTACTATGACATCAACAATAAGCATGGTTCCGAAAAGGTCCTCCGGAACATTGTAGATTTCCTTCATAGCAGTCTGATTGGCGCTTCCCCCTATCCAACTTCCTGCTATCGTAGACATTCCTTTCCATAATTCTTCAGGATTTGTTTGTATGATATTTGGAAACAAGTTTGTAGCAAAATAAAACGCAATTGGCCCTCCAAGGATTACTCCGACAGTTGCCGTAAAAAACATTATAATTGCTTTAGAGCCTAAGCCGATTAGTCCCTTCATATCCACGTTTAGACATAGAAATATCAAACTCGCAGGAAGTAAATATCTTGAAGAGGTCTTATATAATAAGGAAACATCACCTGACACAAGATTTAGTGGCCAATTGAGCAATGCCGGTATAAAGTAACATAACAAAAGTGGTGGTAAAAATACATATATTTTTTTCCATATTTTATTTTCAAGAGAAGAAGTATAGAATATAAAAGAAAGAACAAGCATCAACAAACCTAAAACGACTGCTTCATTTGTAAATATGGGGTTAGCGCCAAGAGAAAAGTTCATATTTCTTAAATTTGGCTGAAAGATACTATAGTTTTTTATTTCTTCAACTTAGTATAGACACCAATGATCGTATCCATTGGTGTCTAATATTAAGTTTTAAGTCACTTTTTTATAAGGCGTAAGATAGTCCTACAATAAAAAAAGATTGCAGTTTTTCGCTTATTGCAAGAATCGATCTCTCCTGTGGACTTACCCTCAAACCATGGGTAATACCTACTCCAATTCCGTTAAAGATATTGAATGCAAATTCATTCGTCCATGTACCATTATGAAGTGCTGGTGTATTGTTTTTATAACTGTAAAAACCGGTTAAATTTGATTTCCATTTAATTCCTTTATAAATTTCGGCATTATAGCTTCCAAATATTTTACATCCAAGTGAAGGCGTAAACTTTGAATCATCTTTGGCAAATATAAAATTATAGTTTAATGGGTGAAATACCAAAACCAAATTATTGATTGGAGTGTATGTAAATCCTACACCAAGGTCAAGATATCCAGGATTATTAAAATTGTTGATAACCGATGTTCTATATTCGCCCAATGCTGAAGCAGCTATCTTTTTGGTCAAGTTATATCCAAAAAGTGAAGAAATATTAAGAACATCTGCAACAGGTTGAAATTTTGGTTTTACATCATTGGGAAGCTCAGTTCCTAATTTCAGTTTTTGCCATCCCAGACTTAGACTACCACCGTTCCTCCAGAAATAAGCATCTTCAATTTTATTTGCAAAGCTGTAAAATTTCCTGAAATGGTAGTCGCCGTTGAGTTTTTAAGATCTCCGGCAGCAAACCAATTACTCCTGCCAGCAAAACTAGCTCCAACAATTCCGGATGCCCCTGTATACCATCCCGGTAATTTTGCAATTTGAGCATCGATGGCAGCGACCTCTGCCTTTAAGGCGTCAGCTTGTGCTAGTATTGGTGCAGCCTGAGCTTCAATTGTCGTTTTTTTCAACTTAAGTTCTTCCAGTGTCTGCGCATTTGTAAATGCAATAATGAATAAAAATAATGAGAGTGTAAAAAAGTGTTTCATAAAATAAAAATTTTTATTTGTGTACATAAATTAGATTAATGATGAATTTCAATATTGTCCTGCAAAATTTTATTTAATGGTATGATGATGTCTCTATCGCCCGAATCCACAGTAACAGATGATTTGTCAATATTTATAATAACACCCGTTACACCATTAACGGTAACTTTATCACCAACCAAAAATTTATCTTTGGTGTAGTATGAAGCCAGAAAACTCGCAACCAGATCTTTTGAAGCAAAACCGTAACCGATAGAAAATGCAAGGACTCCACCGGCAATTATTATTGAAATGTTTTGTGCAAAAAATTCAGTATTAATCTTAGCCTGAGACATTGCGACGATAATAACATTTATAAAAATAAAGTAGAAAACAAAAGAAGCAATGATGCTTGCAGAGGGCATACCAATGGACTTGCAAGTTGTTTCTACTACGTTTTTTAATATGTCTGCAAGTAATAAGCCGCCAATTAAAATAAAAAAAGCTACTAGTAAATTAGGTACAAAAGTAATCAGATCCTTTATCAATTCTGCCAGAACAGGCATATCGAGCACGCCTACTGCCGCCATAACAAAAATCAACATCATCATGTAATATACCATTTTTCCAATCACAAGACTTAGCTTGATTTCCAAATTATTTTTAGACAATATGTCAATCTGATTTATCTTATTGCCTAGATCGTCTATCTTGATACTATGTAATGTCTTGCTTACAATAGCCATAACGATCCTGGAAATCATAATACCTGCAACTATTATAATAATAGCAGTTATAAATTTCGGAATCGCAGACAACATGCCTATTAGCATACTTTGAAGCGCTTCAAGGATGTTGTCACTAAACATCAATGCAAATTGTAACATAATTTATTTATTTGGATATTTCCCTGGCTTTCTGTCTTTATGGATATTTGGAGATGAATTATTCAAAGCTGATACTATAACACCACCTATTTTTGGTAGATAGAGGTCTATGATGCTACCTAAAAAGCCAAAAAAATGAATATTTGAGTTTAAAATATTTTTTGTTATATTTTGGTTGTCTACCCTATTTTCAATATTTAATTTTTCAAGGTCTTTAAAACTATTTTTACTCATTATAAAATTTTAGCTCTTTAATAAATAGCCGAATCAAAATATTTCAAATTATAAATTCTTAAAAAGCGCTCTTTTGCTCTAAGTATCTTCATTTTTACCGCGCTTTCTGTCTTATTAATAGCTTCACAAATTTCCTTAATTGATAAGTCATCCTGATACTTCATCAACAGAATTGATTTATCTTCCGCATTCATTTCTATTAAAACTTCCTGAAGTCTTAATACATTTATCTCCAATAATTCTGAATCATTTATCTCGTCATCCTCAGAGTCAACTTTTGAAAAATCGTCATATGCAACCGTGATATCATTTTTTCGTTTTCTAATCAAATCAATACAGAAATTGTATGTAATTGAATATAACCAAGTCGAAAATCTTGATTTACCACTGAATTTGGAAAGACTTAAAAGTATTTTAACAAATATTTCCTGGCTGGCATCCTCAGCCATTTCCTGATCCTTAAGCATCGATACACATTTAGAATAAACTTTGTTTGTATATCTATCGTATAGTAGATTGAAATAATTGACGTTTTGTGTCAATAAATATTGCTCCAAAGCATCCTCATCGCTGATTGACTTTAAAGAAATATTGGTAATTACAGGGTTTAATAAATTTATTATCAAAATTAAAAAATCAAATTTTAAAGATAAATGTAAGGTTAGGACGTATATTAAATAAAAAGTTACACAAATGTAACCTGAATTTTAAAAAAGAGACCATAAATTGGTTAAATATTCTAATACATCAAAGGGAAATGGGGAAATAATCTTGTATAAATATCTTCAATTTTTAC
This sequence comes from Saprospiraceae bacterium, assembly GCA_016717145.1. GTDB lineage: Bacteria > Bacteroidota > Bacteroidia > Chitinophagales > Saprospiraceae > OLB9. The sequence goes on from JADKGD010000071.1 coordinate 20,982, forward strand.
ACAATAAATTAATCTGCTGTTAAGATTTTGTTAAAAACATACTTATATATAACCCAAAAAAAAACATAAACGTTTATAGTATAAATTAACGACCGATGAAGTTATATATTCAGTTAATCCTAGCAGGAATTTCAGGTGGTTTAATAGTATTGGCGGGTTTTGTTTTCCTTTATCAAGGTAGCATACCCTTTTCAGACCAGCCTGTAGCAACAAAGGTTAATTATAATATCTCTCCATTAGAAAGTAATATGCCTGGTGACTTTGTAGATAGTGCAAAGAAATCGACTGGTTCTGTTGTTCATATTTTTGCGGAGGAGAGTGATGAATTAATGTTGAAAAATAGAAAAAAACAAAAAAGTATGGATCCCTTTGGAGACATGTTTAGTTTTGATGAGTTTTTTGGAGGAAATTTTTACTCGCCTAAAAACGGCAGTGGTTCTGGAGTTGTTTATTCATCTGATGGATATATCATAACCAATAACCATGTTGTAGGTTTTGCAGATAAAATAGTTGTTACTGACTCTGACGGTAAAAAATATGATGCCGTTAAAATAGGTACGGATGAATCAACAGACCTTGCCGTTATAAAAATAGAAGGTACAAAATCGCTTACTCCTATCAGATTTGGAGATTCTGAAAGAGTGAATGTTGGTGAGTGGGTTTTAGCCGTAGGCAATCCTTTCGGATATTTAACATCAACTGTAACAGCAGGAATTGTAAGTGCAAAAGGCAGATCGCTGGATATAATAAAAGGAGAAAAAGCGATTGAAGAATTTATTCAGACAGATGCTGCAATCAACCCCGGAAACAGTGGCGGGGCTTTGGTCAATCTTCAGGGCGAACTTATAGGTATCAACACGGCTATCGCCACACCTACAGGTGTTTTTGCCGGTTATTCTTTTGCAATTCCAACTAAAATTGTTAAAAGGGTTGTAATGGATATCATTGAGAAGGGAGGAAATATTGAGCGGACAAGTCTTGGAGTTGGAGGTTATGATGTAAATGATGAACTGATCAAAGATTTAAAGCTTAATCTTAATGATAATAAAGGCTTTTACATAGAAGAGGTAGATAGGAAAAGTGCCGCTCAATTTGGAGGTCTTCTTCCTGGTGATGTTATTATTGCTATTAACAGCTTAAAAATAAATAATTACGATGATATTGAAAAGACAATGAAATATAATAAAGTTGGTGATAAAATTATTATAAAGATTAATAGAAACGGTAAAGAAATGTCTGTTCCCATACAACTGCGAAAGTCATTTTAGTGTTCTAATAATGTGATATTTTTTGTTAAGAAAAGTTGGTTTTTCGTTTTGTTTTGATTCGTCTGCTCTCCCAAAAGGGCAGACGTTTTTTATTATACCTCTATAATTTTATTTTACCATTAACTTTTTTAGGTTTTATTTGGACTTAGTTCAAAAGATATTCTCAAAAAATCTTAATGCCAATATAGTAACAGATTAATAAATTAGATTTTGGTTATCTATTTGTAAGAAATGTTTTCCCCACTCTATATTATTAATTCGCAATTTTTTCAAAAAAGTGTCTGAGTATTAAATTTCACTGATTACTATTTAAAAATGTCATAACCAATAAAAAAACCGCTGCATTCCCATGTCGGGAAGCAACGGTTTAATTTGTAATTCTTATACTTCTTTTTACTATTTTACAAATTCCAAACTTCTTGCTATAAATAGGGATAACTCTTCACCACTTAACATATTCTGGTTTAAAAGTGCCAGATCGTGGAGATAATTTGCAAAATCTGCTTTTTTCTCTTCGCTTTTCATCTTTATCAATTTGTCCGCAATGAGGGGATGATTTGTATTAATTACCACATTATGGCTATCTGGAAACATGCCCATATCCATACCTTGCATGGCCTGCATTTCTTTCATCCTACGCATAAATTCCGGCTTAGTGATCGTAATTGGATGGTCGGTAGGTGATAATGCCTTTAATTCAATATGACCTGTTCCTATATTTTTAACTGATTTAGTAAATATGTCTTTTACTTTATCCTGTTCGGCCTGACTGAGAACAGATTCTTTTTTATCTTCTTTTTGTACAAGATTATCGGGAGTCTCAGAATCGACCCTTACAAAAGTTACATCGCCTCCCTTGTATTCCAGATGCTGCATGAAATGATTATCTATAATTGTATCCATCTCGAGAATGTCAAAACCGTAATCACGTGCAGCTTTTATATAACTGTGTTGTCCTTTAACGTCATTTGAGTAAAGAAAAATTAACTTATTGTGTTTATCCGTTTGTAGATCTTTAACTTTTGCTTTATATTCTTCAATAGTAAAATATCCTCCATCGAGATTTTTTAGCAAGGCATATGATATAGCTTTCTCATTAAATTTCTCGTCTGAAATCATGCCGTACTTTACGAAAGTTGCAATCTCTTTCCATTTATCTTCATAACCGGATCTGTCAGTCTCAAACAAAGATTGAAGTTTTTCAGAAACTTTCTTTGAAATATAAGTATTAATTTTTTTAACATTTGAATCAGACTGCAAGTAACTGCGGGATACATTGAGTGGAATATCCGGAGAATCAATGACCCCATGCAAAAGCATAAGAAATTCCGGTACAATTTCCTTAACATCATCAGTAATGAATACCTGGTTACTGTAAAGTTGAATTTTATTTTTTTGGACCTCAAAATTATTATTTATCTTTGGGAAATAAAGAATGCCGGTAAGATTAAATGGATAATCGATATTTAGGTGAATCCAGAATAATGGTGGCTGACTAAAAGGATGTAACTCATTATAAAACTTTTTATAATCCTCATCCGTCAAATCCCCAGGTTTCATTTTCCATATTGGGTTAGGATTATTGACGATGTTATCAACTTCAGTTTTAATTTCTTTTTTGTCTTCCCCTTCCCCTTCATATTCAGTTGTCGTTTTTGTGCCGAATTTAATTTCAACAGGTAAGAATTTACAATATTTATTAAGTAACTCATTAATCCTACTTTCTGTCAAATATTCTTTACTTTCATCATTAATGTGCAAAATAATCTCTGTACCCCGTTGTGTTTTATCGTATGTATCAATGGTGTATTCAGGATTTCCATCACATGACCACAACACAGCCGGAACATCTGTTTGGTATGATTTGGTAATTACATCAACTTTGTCCGCAACCATAAAGGCAGAATAAAAACCTAATCCAAAGTGGCCAATAATGGTGGCATCGTCTTTATATTTTGATAAAAATTCTTCAGCTGAAGAAAACGCCATTTGGTTTAAATATTTATTGACTTCCTCTTCAGACATACCGATACCTTTATCAATAATATGCAAAGTTTTTGCTTCAGAGTCGATTTTAATTTCAATTTTAAGATCGCCTAACTCTTCTTTTACTTCACCTTTTAGCGTCAAAGTTTTGATTTTGGTCGTAGCGTCCACAGCATTTGAAATCAATTCTCGCAGAAAAATCTCATGATCTGAGTATAGGAATTTTTTGATAATTGGAAAAATATTTTCCGCCTGTACAGATATATTGCCTTTTGACATAATGATATATTTAGTTTGATTATAACTTCGTATGTCTCAAAGTCTATGCCATTGGCATTTCAATGACAATTTGACAGCAAATAGCCAAAAGGTAAGAGAATATATGACGCACTTGCAAAATAATCTGACGCTAATACAATTTTAAACGGTTATTTAAGATTTTAGCTCTGCTTTTTTCATACTATTTTTCTTCCATGAAAAGAAGTAAGATTTGTTTTTGTTTTAATTTTTTCAAGATTTGAAGGTAAAATTTTGCCGGCTGCTATTATATTGATTTGCTTGCCCGCTTTGGCTTTCATTCTTTTAAGCATATCTATGCCTTCTACTGCTGTTACTTTACCTCCTGAAGTTAGTATATACTTTACATTGGGAATTGCTTTAAGTGCCGTAATCTCTGCCAATATATCATGGCAAATATCTATAGCTTTATGTATGGTAACCGGAAGAGGATGAGCAACTTTACATATTCGATCTATTACAGCCATGTCCAATGAAATGAGCCCCTTATCATTTTTTTTATTTGCGCCAAAAACTACCCCCGATATATTAAGTAGTTTTAATTGTTGCATACTTTCTTCCAAAACCTTTATGTCTGTTGCACCATAAAAATAATCACCCGGCTTGTTATTTATCATCACCTTACATGGAATCCTGACAGTGTCTAATATTGTGGTCAATACTGACAATTCAGGTGTCAAACCTTCTACATCCAACCGGCTACACACTTCCAACTGCGTTGCACCGGCTGCCTCAGCTTGTTTAGCTTCTTCCACGGATTCCACACATGATTCTAAAATAATATTGTTCAATGACGCTTAATTAAATTTGCAAAAAACGATAAAATTTTGAACAAATAAAAAAAAATGAGGTAATACTGACGCATTACCTCAACCCTAACCAAATGAAACCAAATTGCTTATACTTATTGTAAAAGCAACACAAAGATAAGATTAAAAAATTATTTAGCAAGTATTATGACATTCTTCTTCAAAAATATATTATAAAAGTACCATTATTTGAATTTATTGGGAACATAAATGCCATTTTTACCAAATATATGCAAACCTAACATAAAAGAGACTTAAAACAATATTAATTCAAAGACTATATTAACGTTAATATATTCTACAAAAACATAACAGCAATTAAAGTATATTTTGATTTATGCTAAAATAACAGATACGGCAATAATAAATAAATAATAATTCAATATGATAATGCTTAAATTTTTAATAAACAAAATTTATCCATTTAGTAATACAATAAATAAAAGTGACCTTAATTTTTTGTTACAATTTTATCCATAGCTCGCTCTGTTATTGCTGCAATGCTTAAGCTCGGATTGACCCCGGGATTAGCAGAAATCATGCTTCCGTCACAGACATACATATTCTCATAGCGAAATACTTTGTTATCTTTGTCTATCACACCTGAATGTACATCTTTTCCCATACATGCCCCACCGAGGATGTGAGCAGTAGTTGGTATTCCGAATAGCGTTTCTGTATTCATTACCATTGCTTTGCCATTGATGATGGCTTCCGTTTTTTTGGCCAGTTCTTGTGCTTTAGGATTAAATGCTGTGGGTAAAGGCCCTGATTCTGAATGTGAGTACATCCAACCAAATCGAGATCGTACAAATCGCAGAGTTGAGTCTATACTTTCCATATAAAGCAGAATATGAGTACGTTTGCTCCAGTCATCCACTAAAAAAACTTTTAGATTGTCCATTGGATGTACCACAAAATCCTTTACCATTCTAAATAATCGTATAAAAAAGTTACTACCACTGACCATAGGTGCCATCAAAAGTCTGAAAAACCCCGATCCCGAAGCATATTTTACGGGTTCGATGTGTCGATTTTCATCAATATGAACAATAGACCCAATAGCGATGCCTTCAGAAAATACAGCGTCTTTGTCAAAGGTAGTCACTCCAATCAAACTTTCAGAATTGGTGCGAATGCCACATCCTATCTTGTCTGAAAGGAAAGGCATGGAAGTAATTTTAAGTTTGTGTAACAATGGAACTGTACCAATTACACCACCAGCAAATATCACGCCTTTAGTTTTTACTTTTTTTGTTGAACCATACCATCCAAATGTGTTTTTGTAAGCAACTTCATAACCACTTTGGCCAAGATCTCCAATTGGTAAAACATCAATAACTTCTTTTTCTGCAATAATTTTGGCACCATGCTGTTGTGCAAGATATAGATAGTTTTTATCCAATGTATTTTTTGCATTATATCTACAACCAGTCATACATCCACCACATAGATTGCATCCTGTTCGGTCTGGCCCTTTGCCATCAAAATATGGATCTGAAACAGTCACACCTATTTTCCCAAAATATATGGCCACATCAGTTTTATCAAATTTTGAAGCGTCACCAATATTTTCAGCAAGTTGGAGCATCGCTTTATCACTTTTACTCATATATGGATGCCGATTTGTACCCAACATTTTTTTTGCTAAGGCGTAATAAGGTTGTAGCTCATTTTCCCAATCATCCAATCCTTGCCAATGTCCGGAATTAAAAAATGGTGATTGAGGCACAGGCAGTGTATTGGCATACACCAAAGAACCGCCACCTACCCCGACACCACTCAATGCAACTACATGGCGGAAAAAGGTCATTTTAAATATTCCTCGTAATCCAAAAGATGGTAACCACAAAAACTTTCGTAGATTCCAGTTAGATTTTGGAAAATCATCTGGATTCGAAAACCATTTACCTTTTTCAATGACTAATACTTTATATCCTTTTTCTGACAATCTTAGTGCAGAAACTGATCCTCCAAAACCGCTACCTATGATTACAAAATCAAAATCTTCCATGGTAATGTTACTAACAAACCATAAAATTACAAGATATAATCAATAAGAAGGATCGTACATCATATTTTTTATATGCGTTCTGATACTTTTTGATTTTTCAGCATTTGCCAATCCTGATTCATACAAATGATTGGCTATAGCAACGGCTATTTTCGAAAGATATCATTCTAAGGGTGATCATTTTTGGATACAGCATCCCGTTATCAAGATCTGACTGATGTATTTGCCTGGCTAACTCTGATGCTGCTACCAAAAATACACTATCGGAAAGGTATGCTGCTCAACAGCAATAGAACTTAAATAAATATCAGGAAAAATATAGACATTGTTTCCTTGGTCTGGTACGAAGCGGTGGATTTGCTTAATCTACTAACTCTTAATACCTCTAAACCTTTCTTGTGCATAAATTAGTAATTTACATATCAAAGGTCAAAGGTCTTTAAATTTGATTTATATACCTATTTAAGGTTTAAAATAATTGAATAGGGCAATATTTATAAAAAACAGATGTAATATTTTTCTTGTCCTCTGTCAAAGCAAACTATTAATTTCAAAAGAAGTACTTAATTAACGATAACTAAATGTCTACATTCATTTATTTATTATTTTTAAAGTTATTTATGAATTCGAATTAAACTATTTAATATCACAAATTAAAATGATTTCGATCATATTTCTGGCTTTATATCCTTTCTACCTTGCATGTATTTAAATGGTAAAAGGAAAAATCATGAATGAGTCAATCAAATACCCAGGTGTAAAAACTGTAATGGATGGAAATACTGCAGCAATCATGTGCGAGCGTGAGTCTACTGATGCTGCAGGCGCATACCCTATCACGCCATCCACCCAGATGGGTGAATACTGGGCAGAAGAAGCAGCTAAAGGTCATCTCAATATATCAGACAGACCGTTGATTTTTATCGAGCCGGAAGGTGAACACGCAGCGGCAGCGGTCACAGCAGGTCTTTCTATGACGGGTTTGAGAGCAGCCAATTTTTCTTCCGGTCAGGGTATTGCATACATGCATGAATCACTTTATGCCGCTGTAGGTAAAAGATTGACTTATGTCCTCAATATTGGTGCACGGGCGATGACCAAATCTACCCTGAATGTACATGCAGGACATGATGATTATCATGCTATAGATGACACGGGATTCTTCCAGCTATTTGCCAAAAATGTGCAGCACGTTGCTGACATGAACATTATAGCCCACCGAATAGCAGAATTGGCGCTTACCCCGGGTATCATTGCTCAGGATGGATTTTTAACAACTCACCTTATTGAATCCTTATATCTTCCGGAGAGAAACCTGATCAGAGACTATCTTGGAAGGCCTGATGATATCATTGAAACTCCCACTCCGGCTCAAAAAATCATTTACGGTGATCAGCGTCGTCGTATCCCTGAAGTCTGGGATGTGGATAATCCTATGATGGCTGGTATCGTTCAAAATCAGGATTCCTATATGCAGAGTGTAGCGTCACAAAGACCATTCTTCTTTGACCATATTAAGGACCTAACCGATCAGGCTTTTGATGAATATGCAAAACTCACTGGCCGAAAATACTCCAGAGTAATGACCTACAAGGCAGATGATGCAGACTATCTCATCCTTGGACAGGGAAGTCTTATCCCAAGTGCGGAAGTAGTGTCAGACTATCTTCGTGAAACACGTGGCATAAAAGTAGGGGTTGTGGATTTAGTAATGTTCCGCCCATTCCCTGGAGATTTGGTATCTAAAATTATTAAAGGGAAAAAAGGTGTTGTAATACTGGAACGATTGGATCAGCCACTTGCTGCCGATCTGCCTATAGCCAGAGAAGTACGGGCTACGCTGTCAAAATGTGCTGAAAACGGTTTTACCAGGCATGGACTACCTTATCCTGAATTAACCACATACAAGCCCGGAGATATGCCTGATATCTATTCAGGTTCATTCGGCTTGGGTAGCAGAGACTTACAGCCCGAAGGTATCATCGGTGCAGTAGAAAACATGCTTCCTGATGGAAAACATAAAAAACAGTTTTATCTTTCAATTGACTTCCTGAGAGACGTACCTTATACTCCTAAACAAAAATTATATCAGGAATCTATCTCTGATGCATATCCCAATATCAAGGACCTGAGCGTAAGAGGAAGCGAAAATCCTAACATGATGCCAAAAGATGCCATCACAGTAAGATTTCACTCTATAGGTGGCTGGGGAGCGATCACGACAGGTAAAAACCTGGCGATGACACTGTATGATCTGCTTGGTTACGAAATAAAAGCCAATCCGAAATATGGCTCGGAGAAAAAAGGTCAGCCTACCACATACTATCTCGCAGCAGCACCTGAACCGATCAAAATCAATTGCGAATATTTCTTTGTCGATGTAGTGTTGTCTCCGGACCCCAATGTATTTAAACATACCAATGCGTTGGCGGGATTGAAACGAGGAGGATGTTTTATCATCCAGAGCGATCAGGAAAAACCAGAAAAAGTATGGGCCAATATTCCTGTGCCTTATCAAAAAGTCATTATCGAGCAGGAAATTCATATTTTCTACATTGACGGCTTTAAAATAGCAAGAGAAGAAGCCACAGATGTTGAATTACAACTCAGAATGCAGGGTATCGCCTTCCAGGGCGCATTTTTTGCAGCGTCACCATTGATGCAAAAGGCCAATCTAAATGATGTTGAACTATTAAAAGCCATCGAAGATCAATTAATGCACAAATTCGGCTCAAAAGGTCAGAGAGTGGTGGATGATAACATGAGAGTGGTAAAACGCGGATTTGATGAAGTGAGAGAGATCAAGATTAAAGAAATCAGCGCCAGTAGTCCTGAAAAGGTAAATGGCAAACCTGCACTTCCTCTCCCAACGATGCTGAAAAGTACCCCTCAGAGTCAGTCAAAATTGAGTGATATTCACAGATTTTGGGAGCAAACCGGCAATTTCTACCTTCAGGGAATGGGTAATGACAACATCACAGATCCATTTATTGGTCTGAGTGTGATGCCTGCCACTACTTCTTTGTTCAGAGATATGACAGGTATCAGATTTGATCACCCATCATGGATTCCAAATAATTGTACAGCCTGTGGTAATTGTTATACTGTCTGTCCGGATACGGCTATACCTGGTTTAGTAAGCACTTTGTCAGATGTATTGGAGACCATCGTCAAGAGAGTCAAAAAAAATCACGGCAATGTAGACGTGCTTCCAAAAGCAGTCCGTCAAATGGAAAGTCACATCAGAACGCTAATGAATCAGCCTAAAAATGGTGCGACTGTCAATACTTATATCAACCATGCTATTTCCAAAATGATCTCAGAGAGTAATGGTGACGAAAATGTAGTCAGAGAGTTTGGTTGGTTCAAAGATGAAATGGGTGATTTTGATTTTGCCCTCACCAGACCTTATTTTGATCTGCACGAAAAAAATGAACCTAATAGTGGCGGTCTGTTCAGCATTACCATCAACCCAACTACCTGTAAAGGATGTATGGAATGTGTCAATGTGTGCGATGATGGAGCGCTAAAAATTGTTCCTCAGACAGAAGAATCAGTGGCAAGCATGAGAAGCCAATGGGATCTGTGGTTAGACCTGCCAAATACTCCAAAAAAATACAACCGTATAGATAGTCTGGAAGAAAAAATCGGAACTTTGGAAACCATATTGCTTAACAAAGATGCATATCTGAGTTTTGCCAGTGGTGACGGTGCATGTTTGGGTTGCTCAGAAAAATCTGTGGTGCACATATTCACAGCCACTGTTGAGTCCCTGATGCAGCCACGTATAGAAAAACACCTTGCTTATTTGGATGAGTTGATAACAAAATTAGAAAAACTTGTTCAACAAAAATTGATCAGCACACTGGATGTCTCGGATACTGATACGCTGACTCGTATAGTTCAGGAATCTTATACCAGTGACCTGAAAGTGTCAGATCTGGCACATAAATTGGATCGTGAAAAAGAAACATCACCCGTAGATCAGGATTGGTTGATGGATATCACCCGGACATTGGCTAAACTTAAAAACCTGAAATGGAAATATACTCAAGGCACCACGGGAAAAGGAAGGTCATCTATGGGTATGTGTAATTCTACCGGTTGTACATCTGTTTGGGGTAGCACTTATCCATTCAATCCATATCCTTTCCCTTGGACCAACCATCTTTTCCAGGATTCCACATCCATTGCGATGGGTATCTTTGAAGGTCATATGTCCAAAATGGCAGATGGATTCAAAGCCATCAGGAAAGCCGAACTTGTCGTAAGTGGTCAATATGATTCTGCGACACACGATCCTATATTTACTTATTTTACATGGGAACAATTCACCAATGAAGAATGGTTGCTTTGTCCTCCGGTAGTAGCCTTAGGTGGTGACGGAGCCATGTACGATATAGGTTTCCAAAACCTTTCAAGAATGATGGCTTCCGGCAAACCTATCAAAGTGGTGGTAGTCGATACACAGGTTTACTCCAATACAGGTGGTCAGGCGTGTACTTCAGGATTTATCGGTCAGGTATCCGATATGGCACAATATGGCAAGGTATGGAAAGGAAAATCTGAACCAAGAAAAGAAATCGGATTGATAGCCATGGCACATCGTAATACATTTGTACTGCAAAGTACATTGGCAAATACCAGTCAGATGATAGAAGGATTTATCGATGGTTTGATGGCCAAGAGACCGGCCATTTTCAATATCTACACTACTTGTCAGCCAGAACATGGTGTCGCAGACGACCTTGGTGTACAACAGGCAAAATTAGCCATGGAATCCAGGGCTTATCCAATATTCCAATACAATCCTGCCAAAGGGCATAAAATAGAAGAGTGTCTTGACCTCAGTGGAAATCCGGCAATGGATCTTTTGTGGCCAACTTACAAAATTAAATATACAGAATTTGGAATGGAAAAAACCATGGAAGTGGCAATGACATTTGCAGATTTTGCACTGACGGAAGCCCGATTCAGAAAACACTTCAGGAAAGTTCCTCGGGATGCCTGGAATGACAATATGATGGTACTTTCAGAATTTATCGAACTTCCGGATGCTGACAAAGAAGGAATCTTCCCATACATCTGGACTGTAGATAAAAAACAAAATCTGGTGAGAGTTTTAGTCGCTGCTCCTATAGTTGAATCATGCGAAGATAGAAAAAACTTCTGGGTCATGCTCAAAGAATTGGCGGGATTAGATAAAGTAGAAACTTCAGTAGCAGATATCGAAGACAAAATACGCAAAGAAGTCGTAGGTAAAATTGCCAAAGGATTGATGCTATTAGCTGGTGACAATGGTGCCGGGATAGTTGAATTGGCTTCTGAAGAAGCTCCTGCAATACAAGCGGCTGCTTCTAATTCCAATTCGGATGGAGGTAACTATATGGCTCCCTGGTTAGAGACAGAGAGCTGTACAGCATGCGATGAATGCACCAAGCTCAACGGCAAAATATTTGCGTACAACAATAACAAAAAGGCTTATATCCTCAACCCTAATGGCGGACCATATCAGGATTTGGTAAAAGCTGCTGAGAAATGCACTGCCAGAGTGATTCATCCGGGATTGCCTGCTGACAGAGACGAAAAGGATATCGATAAGTGGATCAAAAGAGGAGAAAAGTTTAATTAACAGCATCGATGGACTTCCTTTCATTACATACCAATACATTTAAAAATGGCATCCATCCTCCTGAAAACAAGGATGATACCAAGGGTTTGTCTATAAGACAGTTTCCTTTTGCTACAGAATTGATCATACCAATGACGCAGCATATAGGAGCACCTGCGGAGATCACCGTGAGAGAAGGTCAGGAAGTTTTAAGAGGCCAGGTGATAGCGAAAGCTGTTGGGTATGTTTCTGTCCCTATACATTCACCGATATCAGGCATGGTAGAAAAAATCGGTTTGGTACCTACCATCTCCGGAAGCAAAGCACAGGGAGTAACCATCAAAGCATTTCCATCTTCAGGCCAGGAAGTTGCAGAAGGATATTGTATAGACTACAAAACGGCATCTGCAGATGAAATCTTACAAGCTATCCAGGATGCTGGTATCGTAGGTCTGGGTGGAGCAGCCTTCCCGACACACGTAAAACTAAAAGTTCCGGAAGGTAAGGTATGCGATTACCTCATCATCAATGGTATAGAATGCGAACCTTTTCTCACAACAGACCATAGGGTCATGCTGGAACAGGGCGATGATATCTACATGGGTATCAGATACCTGATGAAGGTAACGGGTGCCAAAGAAGCCATCATCGGTATAGAAGGCAATAAACAAGATGCAGCAGACCATCTCAACAAAGTGAAGCCCAGAGATATCCCAGTTTCAGTTAAAGTTGTACCGGTAAAATACCCTCAAGGCTCCGAGAAAATGCTCATTACAGCAGTTTTGGGGAAGGAAGTACCTTCAGGTGGCTTACCGATAGACGTCAATATCGTTACTGTCAATATAGCAACGACTGCGGAAATTGGTCGCTTGCTGCCACATGGCCGAGGCATTCAGGAACGTGTCATCACTATTACAGGCCCTGCAGTTAAGAAAAAAGGAAATTATCTGATTCCAATAGGTACACCATTAAGATTTGTTTTGGATCATGTAGGTATTGTGGATGATGATATAGCCGAAATTTACATGGGTGGCCCGATGATGGGTCCTGCAGTCGCTGATTTGGATATTTCCATTACAAAAGGTACTTCAGGTATCTTGGTTTTTGGAAGTAAAGATGTCATACATACGGACAAAATCTACCCTTGCATCAAGTGTGGTGCCTGTGTTGACGCCTGTCCCATCTCACTCAATCCTTCCAAATTAGGGATTCTTGCCAAGTTTGAATCCTACGACTTAATGGTTAGCGATTTTAACCTGATGGATTGTTTCGAATGTGGTTCATGTTCCTATGTATGCCCTTCTCACATTCCATTAGTGCAGTATTTCAGGTTATCAAAGTCAAGATACAAAAGAAAACAGGCCCTAAACCAACATTGAAGTTATGAGCAGGATTACATTAAATATAAGTACATCACCACATTTGGTCAAGGGTTTAAGCACAGATACCATCATGAAACATGTATTGTACGCACTTTTACCGGCTGCGGCATTTGGAGTGTTTGCATTTGGGTGGAATGCTTTACTGGTTATGATGACTACTACATTGGCCGCAGTACTTACGGAGCATTTTTTGTGTAAATGGTCAGGTAAATCAACCACCATTTATGATTATTCTGCAGCACTATCCGGATTATTGCTTGGTATGACATTGCCGCCTGTTTTTCCATTATGGATGGCATTTTTAGGTTCTGTCATCACCATTGCTTTAGGAAAATTTATATTTGGTGGCTTGGGTTATAATGTATTTAATCCTGCATTGGTGGGTAGGGCATTTTTGCAGGCTGCTTTCCCGGTAGCCATTACGACGTGGTTCCAACCATTTTTACCGGAAAGATTTTTTCTGTGTCATCATCAGTATATACCTGGCCTTTTATGCAGCCTACGATAGATGCCGTAACAGGAGCCACACCGCTTTCTGCTTTTAAATTCGATAAGGTAACAACGGAAGCTTACGATATGGCATTAGGTATATGCAGTGGCTCCATCGGTGAAACAAGCACCGTTTTTATTATTGTTGGGGGTATATATCTGGCATGGCGCAAGATGATGAACTGGAGAATACCTGTATCCATCATACTAACCGTTTTTGTATTCAGCGCTGTTTTTTACATGATTGATGGCAAAGCATATCCATCCCCATTTTTTACCATATTTTCAGGAGGATTGATGTTAGGAGCAATTTTTATGGCCACCGATATGGTTTCTTCTCCCATAACATCTGCGGGCGTATGGGTGTATGGAGCCATCATCGGATTACTGATAGTCGTGATCAGGTTATGGGGTGGACTACCGGAAGGTGTCATGTATGCTATATTGCTTGGAAATGCTATTTCCCCGCATATAGATAATATGATCAGACCCAGAGTATATGGAACTTCCAAAAAACTAAAAACATCATGAGTGATACAACTAAAATAATGTTACCGGAAAAATCTGATGATAAAAAGATGATCATGGCGATGGCATCTATAGGGATTATTTGTGCATTACTCATTGTATTGACCTATGAAGGTACCAAGACCACCATAGAAGAAAATAAAGCAAAGGCTCTGGAAGCAGCTGTTTTTCAGGTAATTCCCGGTATCACTAAAACCAAAACATTTCAACTCAATCCCGATCGGACCTTTTCAGAAATGACTTCCAATGATCCAAATGTGCAAAAAGTGCACGCCGGCTACGATGATAAAGGTCAGTGCAAAGGGATCGCATTTCAGGGAAGCGGCAAAGCTTATGGTGAGCTATTAAGCCTGCTTTTTAGTTATGATCCTGACCAGCAAAAAATTATTGGCTTTTATGTACTTGAAAGCAAGGAAACTCCGGGCATCGGTGATAAAATAGAAAAAGAACCGTTTTTGAACAATTTTAAAGCTATGGATGTAGCCTTGAGTGATAATCAAACCGCCCTGAAAAATGAAATCATAACCGTCAAAAACGGCGAAAAGAAAAATGCCTGAGAAATAGACGCCATTACTGGTACAACGATCACATCCCGGGCAGTTGCAAATATCCTGAATACCAGTAGCAAAGAGTGGATACCCAGGATTTACAAAAACAAAAAAACATTTTTATCAAACGACAAAACTGAAAAATGAGTCTGAACGATCAAAATAAGACTAATAAAGGTTTTTTCAGCAGCATTGCAGAATATCCCGGAACAGATGACTTTATCAAAGGACTCTGGAAGGATAATCCGGTTTTTGTTCAGGTATTAGGTATGTGTCCTTCCTTGGCAGTATCCAACTCTGCTATCAATGCATTGGCTATGGGCTTGGCTACGACATTTGTATTGGCCATGTCCAATGTACTGATTTCCATGTTAAGAAATTTTATACCCAAACAAGTCCGAATTGCGTCTTACATCCTGATTATAGCTACTTTTGTTTCTATGGTGGATTATACCATTCAGGCGGTAAGCATAGATTTGCATAAGAGTTTGGGAGCATTTATAGCATTGATTGTGGTCAACTGTATCATCCTGAGCCGGGCTGAAGCCTTTGCTTCAAAAAATACAGTGGGCAGATCCTTTCTGGATGGACTGGGCATGGGATTGGGATTTACGTTTGCATTGTTCTGTATCGGAAGTATCAGAGAGATCATCGGATCTGGCTCATTACTGGGATTTCAGGTCATGCCGGATGCATTTGAGAAATGGGTTATCATGGTCTTACCTGCTGGAGGATTTTTTACCCTTGCGTGCTGGTTATTGATTTTTAATCATTACAAACTCAAAAAAAGTAAAGTATGAACCAGGAATCACTTATGAGCATCTTTATCAATGCCAGTCTGATCAATAACTTTGTTCTGGCGTTTTTCCTTGGGATTTGTCCTTTCCTTGGTGTGTCAGGAAAGGTAGAAACTGCTTCCAAAATGGGGGCGGCTGTAACTTTTGTAATGGTCATCAGTTCTGTTTGTGCGTTTGGTATCAATATGTTACTGGCAGCTATCAATGCACCATTTTTGCAATTGATCAGCTATATTGTGGTGATTGCTTCAACGGTTCAGCTGGTGGAGATGTTTGTCAAAAAAGCAAGCCCTGCATTATTCAAGGCATTAGGGATATTCCTCCCATTGATCACAACCAACTGTGCAGTGTTAGCCATAGCTTTGCTTCAAACAAGTAAAGGATATGACATTCTGCAGAGTATCACTTTTGCACTGGGTGGAGGAGCAGGATTTACCTTGGCACTTGTATTGATGGCTGGACTGAGAGAGCAACTGGAATTTTCTGAAGTCTCGGGCATGGCCAAAGGTACAGCGATTGTATTGCTGGTAGCTGGAATTTTATCGCTTTCCTTTATGGGTTTTGCAGGATTAGGAGGATAGAAGTAATGACGAATGATGAACAATTGAATGACGAATTATGATGAGTGATGAATGATAATTGAGGGTCGTCCCTTTAGGGAATGAGGGTAGCGGGAAGATAGAAGGAATGATGAACAACTGAATGACGAATTATGATGAGTGGATGATAATTGAGGGTCGTCCCTTTTGGGAATGAGGGTAGCGGGAAGATAGAAGGAATGATGAACAATTGAATGACGAATTAAGATGAGTGATGAATGATAATTGAGGGTCGTCCCTTTAGGGAATGAGGGTAGCGGGAAGATAGAAGGAATGATGAACAATTGAATGACGAATTATGATGAGTGATGAATGATAATTGAGGGTCGTCCCTTTAGGGAATGAGGGTAGCGGGAGGAGAAGTAATGAGGAACAATCCAATGATAATGAAAAATGAGTGAATGAGTAAATGATGAAATTAAAGTAAAAATATAGAAAAATGATAAAGTCTTTAATCATTGCAATAACAGGTATTACGGCATTAATGATAGGTTGGCTGATAATACAATCTTTTTGGAAGAAGACTTTTCGGGATTATATCAGTGATGAAGATGTATTGGCAGAACGTAGATCATGCAAAAATTGCGGATGTACCGAAGCTTGCGAGAATAAAAGGGATTTTATTAAAAATTGAATAACGTATATTTTAAACCATAAAAGGAAATAAAATGGCACAATTATCAGATTATTTATCAGGAACACATTATAAAGCAATTGTAAAGGGCAGCAAACGCATCACGCCTGCAGATACGGAAGATATCAGGGAAATTCAAATTGAAGTGCAGGATAAAAACTTTCATTGCAATGTGGATCAAAGTTTTGGCGTCATAGTCAAATACGTAGGACCATTTGGCAACAATGTACATCATAGACTTTACACTATTGCCAATTCCGATGTTACTACTTCCGGGTTTCCTGAAATTACGATGTTGGTAAAAAGATGTTATTATGTCGATGATTTCAGCGGCGAAAAGTACGAAGGTGTCGCATCTAATTACCTGTGCAACAGAAATCCCGGAGATGAACTTTTACTTACTGGGCCTCACTCATTACCTTATGCAGTACCTGATGACAAAACATCCAACATCATCCTTATTGGTATGGGAACTGGAATAGCGCCGTTCAAATCCTTTGTCAGACATATCTATAAAAATGTCAAAGACTGGCAAGGAAAAATCAGACTTTTTTATGGTGCTACCAGCGGACTTGATTTGCTATATCTTAACGACAAAGAAGGCGATCTGACCAATTATTACGATCAGAAAACATTTGAAGCCTTTTATGCGCTTAGTCCAAGACCAAAGTGGGCAGACCCCATTGCTATGGACAAGATGATTGAGGGGCAAGCTGAAGAAATCCGCGAGATGCTTTCCAAAAACAATACGTATATCTATGTAGCCGGATATGATAAAATACTGACACAACTGGACAATGCGTTTTCAAACATTATTGGCTCAAAAGAGAAATGGGAAACCAGAAAAGCTGAACTGAAAGCTGGTAAAAAGTGGGCGGAAATTATTTATTAGATGTGGTAGGTTTAAGGTATTAGATATTAGGGTTTAGATATTTGGTAGTAGCTATTAAAGCAATCGATAAGTATTTCCAAATTACTAAATTTATAAATTTTCCAAATTAAAAATTTAAAGTGAGCATTTTCATTCCCATACTTACACTTGGTTTACTGACACTGGTTTTGGCCGGGCTGATCGCTATAGCCAATAAAAAACTGTATGTCTATGAAGATCCACGTATAGATCAGGTAGAAGATATGTTGCCTCATGCCAACTGCGGTGCCTGTGGTTTTCCCGGATGCCGGCCATTTGCCGAAGCGTTGGTATCTGGTCAGGTGCTGCCGGGCAAATGTTCTGTAAGCAGTGATGAAGGTAGATCTGCAATAGCCAGTTTTCTGGGCGTGGCCTTGGGTGCAGAAGAAAAAAGAGTCGCCCGTTTAGCTTGTAACGGAGGCAAAAATGTAGCTATCAATCAGGCTTACTACAAGGGTGTCAGCACGTGTCAGGCAGCTACATTGATCTCGGGCGGCGGTAAGGCATGCTCATGGGGTTGCCTTGGATATGGTGATTGTGAAGTAGTGTGCGATTTTGATGCTATCTCGATGAATGAATTTGGCATCCCAGTCGTGGATGAACAAAAATGCACCGCATGTGGTGATTGTGTGGAAGCATGTCCAAAAATGCTGTTTTCTATCCACCCTATCAGTCACCGTCTTTGGGTCGCTTGCAAAAGTCTGGAAGCCGGAGATGAGGTACTGGATGTCTGCGATGTAGGCTGTACTGCATGCGGTAAATGCGCTATGGATGCAGAAGACAACATGATCACTATGGTAAAAAACCTACCCGTCATCAACTACTCCAAAAACCATAAAACACAGGATCCCATACAGAGATGCCCTACTGGCGCTATCGTATGGCTCGATGATAAAGATGGGCTCATCAAAGGCAAAGAAGCGAAAAAAATCATCCGAAAGGGAAGCCGGAATATGGGGTATTCATAGATGCTAACATAATATTTTCTTCACATCCTTAATGATCTGTCTTAGCAAGAAAATATTATCACATATTCTTAAACCCAAATAAGTTATTAGAACTTTGTAATGAAAGCCAAAATGTCAATAAAATCAAGACTTTTGGTGAGGAAGCATAGTGTATGCTATGCTGACAAACCAAGTGAAGTGTAAAGACTTGATTTTGCAGGCATTTTCCTTGGAATAGATTTTCTAATGACTTTTTTGGGTTAAATGCTTTGCTAATCAGTTTTAATGCCCAATCATAATGACTGGAAGCGGCACCAATGAATTACGCACCAAGTAAGGTTGTACCATTCTACGGAAAAAATATTTCCAAGCTAAGCTTAACTCAATTTCCAATTTTAAACCCGAATTATGCATTAGAACTTCGTTATGAGAAGCTAAAATACAATAAATCAGCTATTTATATTCGAAAAGCGTAGCAGCACTTTGTGAACGAGGTCGTTCGAGACATAAAGATGTCTCGTGACCGAAGTGAAAGGGAGCTTTCGCCCCGCAGCAAAGCGAGGAGCAATTAGCGTACTCAAAACACTTTGTGCGATAGCCAAAGTGCTTTTGTGTAAAACAGAAGATAAATAGCCCGCCTAGGCGGATTCTGATTTGCAGTAACTTAGATTCGGAATAGATTTTCTAATGCATAATCCGGGTTAAAATAATATTTGGTCAGTATTTACATAGGTTTGACAATTTGATATACCTATTATGACACCAGTAAAGTGTTTTTATAACAAAATCATCCTTATCTTTGCCCTATGTTTCCAAAATATAACGTTATAGTAGTAGGTGCAGGACATGCAGGTTGTGAAGCCGCAGTTGCTGCAGCCAATATGGGTTCCAAAGTACTTTTGGTCACCATGAATATGAACACTATCGCTCAAATGTCCTGCAATCCGGCAATGGGTGGTGTGGCAAAAGGCCAGATTGTACGTGAAATCGACGCAATGGGAGGATATTCAGGTATTGTAACTGATCATTCTCTGGTTCAATTCAGGATGCTCAATATGTCAAAAGGACCAGCCATGTGGAGCCCTCGTGCTCAAAATGACCGGATGATGTTTGCGGCCAAATGGCGAAGCATGCTGGAATTAAACAAAAATATTGATTTCTGGCAAGAAACAGTTCCTGGCTTGATCGTCAAAGGTGGAATCTGTAAAGGTATAGTGACCAGTCTGGGATTGGAAATAGAGTCTGATTCGGTTGTGCTAACAAATGGTACGTTTCTGAATGGGTTGATCCACATCGGTGAAAAACAGTTTGGAGGTGGTAGGGCTGGTGAAAAATCAGCTACAGGCATTACAGAGCAGCTTACCGGACTGGGTTTTGAAGCAGGAAGGATGAAGACTGGCACGCCCCCTAGAGTGGATGGAAGGTCACTTGATTATTCCAAAATGGAAGTCCAGCCGGGAGATGAAAAAGTAGGTAAATTTTCTTATACAGACACACCAGTTGTAAAGCGTCAATTACCTTGTCATGTTACCTACACAAGCCTTGCTGTTCATGAGGCCCTTAAAGAAGGTTTTGATAGATCACCTATGTTTAATGGGCGAATACAGGGCTTGGGGCCGAGATATTGTCCATCGATTGAAGACAAGATAAACAGATTTGCAGACAAAGATAGTCATCAACTATTTGTAGAGCCAGAAGGCTGGGACACCTGTGAAATTTATGTCAACGGTTTCTCTTCATCTCTACCTGAAGATGTTCAGTTTAAGGCGCTACGCAAAGTACCTGGTTTTGAACAAATGAAAATGTTTAGACCAGGATATGCAATAGAGTACGATTATTTCCCACCAACCCAGCTCAAAATGAATCTGGAGACCAAGTTAATAAAAAATCTTTTTTTTGCAGGTCAGATAAATGGTACTACCGGGTATGAAGAGGCAGCCTGTCAAGGATTAATGGCCGGCATCAACGCACATCTCAGTATCAAAGAACAGGAGCCCTTAATATTAAAACGTTCAGATGCTTACATTGGTGTACTCGTAGATGACCTTGTCAACAAGGGTACAAACGAACCTTATCGTATGTTTACATCAAGGGCCGAATACAGAATATTGCTTAGACAAGACAATGCCGACGTAAGACTTACTCCTATAGCGCACAATTTGGGCATGGTAAATATGGATGAAAGATTGGATCGAGTCAAAAATAAAATAGAAAATGCCAGGATAATAGAAAGATATTTTGATGATACCAGCATAGATCCTAATCTGATAAATGGATTTTTGGAATCCCTTGACTCAGCACCTTTGAAACAAAAGGTAAAAGCAAAGAGTATCTTAAGTCGTCCAAATGTCACCCTCGAAAACATGAGACTTGCACTGCCCGCTCTTAATACTTACCTATCACAATATGATGACGAAACGCTTACAAGCGCAGAAGTAACCATGAAATATGAAGGATATATACGAAAAGAACAAGAAATGGTAGAGAAGATGGATAGGTTTGAGTCACTCAGGTTGGATGATGCTTTTGATTACAAATCGATGAAATCATTATCAATAGAAGCTCGCGAAAAATTGCATATTATACGTCCAAGGACAATCGGACAAGCAAGCAGGATTAGTGGCGTATCACCATCTGATATATCTGTACTATTGGTGCAATCAGGACGATAACATTTTTTTTTGAATTTAAACCGTGGCGGTTAATTTTTGGTTAACGCAGTCGATATTCCAATTTATATGCATTATAATGGTCATATTTGCTGTTGGAACCGACTTTAGCAATTTAAGAAGTTAATAAATATTATTATAATGTCTCTTAAAAAATACGTTTATACATTTTTACTTACTTTTTCTATAAATATGATTGGTATTGGGCAGTCAACAAATATGGAAAAAGTCAAAGCGATAAATAATTATATAAATTTCTCAAATGAAGGCACACATGGTCTTTTGATCGTACACAGACTTTTAGAGAATTTCAACAAAAGCATTAATAAATACGTAGATCTGCCTGACCAACAAATCAATTTCTATTCAAATAAAGATCTTCCTCAAGACATATTTGAAGATCCGGAAAACTGGTTTTATGAGACATCTCCCAATGAATGGTTTGTAAAAGCTACTACCCCCTCAATCGTATTACCAGCTGACAAAGTCACCAAACTAAATACTATAATTACTGAAATGAAGACCATTTTGGTTAAAATAAATAAGCTAAGATTTGACCTGGAAGAACAAATTAAAACACTTGATCTGACAAAGAGAGAAAACCTTAGTCTTGTCTATGACAAACTTGAAGATGGCGTAAGATTGTATAAAGATTATTATAAGAAACAACTTATTCTGGAAACAGAAATTGATATTTACATCAAAACTTTAAAACTTTCAACAGACGAAATACAATTTCCTGAGGTTTTGGCCTCCATGAATGGTGTTTATAAGTCAACACGCTCTGCCCTTCACGCCTTATATATGAAGGAAGATGACAATTATGCTGAATTAATTAAATCTCAACAACTTGCTTTGACTAAGTTTGATGGTATTGTTTTGGCAAATTATAATAGTACCAGACTTATTAATAGCAGGGTCCAGCTTTACTGGGCAAATATCAAAAGACAAACAGCCGAGTCCATAAAAGCAGAACAGTTGTTTACAGACTCCGAAACCATTCCTGATGAATACAAATTGTACGACAAATATTACTATTACTACAATATAGCTGTCATCAATAAATTTAATAGGTATGGCAATGGCATTGTCTTTGAATTGAATAGAATTCTTGAATATATTGGTGTTCCAATTGCAAGATATTTTGAAATGCCTCATTATTTTAAGGTGATTTACCCTAAGTTATTAGAAAAAACTGATGTACTGGCTGCTTCTGATCCTGTAGTAAAATCGCTGCCTACTGTCGTAAAAGGTAGAAATGTTGTCACTGCAACACGAACTATAAAAGTTGACAGCTTTGTTGTAGATTTCAAAATGTATGATCACAAAATTATTGATAAAGATGTAGTGTCAATAAGTTATAATGGCGACTGGATTGTAGAAAAATTACAAATTTCGGAAAAACCATATGAATTTACGTTGAAATTGAACAATGAAGGAAAAAACTTTCTTCTTCTACACGCCGATGACATGGGTAGGAATCCTCCTGCGACAATTGCGCTTTCCTATACATATAAGGGTAAAAGAGAATTGATCATACTTAACTCTGATACTAATAAAAGTGAGGTAATTGAGATACTTGTGAAGTAATCAGGAAAAATGAACTACATTGCTTTTGATCAACAGGACGATGCCAAATATTACCAGCATCGTGCCCGCTATCTTTCCAAATAGATATACATGCCTGGGTTTCATTTTGGAACGTATCATCTTGGCAAGGATGACCTTGGCAGAATCGGTTATTATAATGGTAGACATTATGCTCGCAAATAATAAAATGGTCTGCCCGCCTGTAATGCCTTTTCCTATGACATATGTAGTCATTACACCAAACCAGAAAACAAAAGTAAAAGGATTAATAAAATTTACTGCAAAGCCCTTTGTCCAATAGCCAGTAAATGATTTAGCATTAAAAGCAGGTGTTTTTTCGTTCAAAATTGGTTTTTTGAATAAAGATACCAAGCCAAATATAATTAATATACAACCACCCACAAGGCCCATCCAAAATTGAAATTCTTTTTCCTGGGATAAGGTGCCAATTTTTCTGATAAAAAAATATGTCGCCGAAATGATAAGGATATCACTTACCCAAATGCCACTCCCGACTGATATTCCAGCCCTGATTCCATGTTCGATTCCTGTTTGGGTGAGGGCGACAAAAATTGGACCAAGCAATATTGTGAGGGTCAATCCTAACAAAATTCCTTCCAGGATCATCTCCATTGATTCATACTTTTAGGTCGAACCAATAAATCAAAAATGATTTGTGACGCATACGTATCAGTCATTCAAACCTGCAGATTGTTTTTCTCGTTTGACAAGGGCATTTGATCTTGACGAGTGGTATTCCCGTCGGTGATTAACGATATCAACTGCTGTGTGAATGGCTTGAATCAGAGAAGATCCATCAGCTGAATTTGTTCCAGCTATATCGTACGCAGTACCATGATCCGGAGAAGTACGTACAAAAGACAAACCAGCCGTTACATTGGTTCCTTTACCGAATGATATGGCTTTGAATGGAATTAAACCCTGATCGTGGTACATCGCCAATACGGCATCACTTTTTTTCCATGCGCTTCCCCCAAAAAATCCATCCGCTGCATATGGCCCCATAGCAATGATACCTTGCTTTTTTGCTTCAATTATTGCCGGCCTTATAAATTTTTCTTCTTCATCGCCTATGACAGAATCATCTGAAGCATGTGGATTGAGCCCCAACACACTTATGACTGGTCTCTCCAAATCAAAATCTTCAATTAATGTTCTGTTTAGGATTTTCAGTTTTTCGATGATTAATTCTTTCGTAATACTGCCTGCAACCATAGACAATGGCAAGTGATTGGTTACAACTGCAACTCTCAGTGCATCACTTACCATAAGCATTAGGCTTTGTTTGGCGTTATCATTGTGGGTAAAATATTCTGTATGTCCGGGAAACGGAAACTTTGCTAATTGCATGGCATATTTATTTATTGGCGCTGTCACTAATGCATCTAAACTGCCATCTTTTATGTCACTCATTGCTTTGTCCAATGCCAAATATGCATATTTGCCACCCTCTACTGTTGCTTTTCCTAAGGTAATATTTATATTGTCATCCCAACAATTGACTAGATTTATTTTATTCTCCTGAGTTTGTTTTGCACTATTTACAGAGTGAAATCCAATATTATTGTCAGAAACGATATTTTTGTGATATGCCATTACCTTGTAGGAGCCATAAATTACGGGCGTAAATGACTTCAACAATCTCGGATCAGAAAGTGCTTTTATTATGATTTCAGGACTGATACCGTTTATATCACCAATTGTTATACCTATTTTCATTATGTTTGGATCATTTAAATTAAGATTTGTTTCTTCCGGCGAGTGCCACAATGAAACTTAAATTTTTCAAAAGTATTTAAGCCTTTGAAATCTATCCGTCAAAGGTAAGAAAAAGACATCAGTCTCTGAAGTTTTTTAGGTCCAACTTACATAATCAACCGGATCTGCTCAAATATTAGAAGAAAAAATGTACTTCAACAGTCCATATTTCATATCAGATCATTTGGAATTCCAATTCACAATATTCACTATTTCATTATTTCTCGCAATTAAATACAAAATTTTGTGATTTATGGAAATGGGTAAAATCTTTCTTACCTGTCCTTTAATTTGTAATCCTTCATGAGGTGCAAAATCAAACTCACCTTTGCCCCGATTGATTAATACGCTACAAAAATCACCATCACTTCGACCTAATTGAACATTATTTTCATAAAAGTTGCCTCCCAGCAACAAATCAGGTAAGCCATCCTTGTTTATATCAGATGAAACCACAGTCCTGAATGTGCTTAACTGTGTTCTAGGGGGAAGTGCTGTGGAAATGAAATTTAATTTGCCGTCGTTTATAAAAATACAATTTTTGAAATAATTTGCTTGAAATTTGATTGTTTTAGCTAAATTTATTTTGGAAAAAGTTCTTGTACAGTTGCCTTTGCAAAATCCTCAGCTTTTAGGAACCTCTTTTTTAGAGAAGGTATCTGTTTTTGCAATTCAAGTATATTTGCGAAACAAACCTCCCTTCCTTTTACAAAATATGTCACCAACTGCTCTTTGGTGTCATTCTGATCAAAATCTTCATAATACATTGTAACAGGCTGATCTTCAGAAGCCTTAAATCTGGTGTTTAGTCCCAGATTACCAGCTACAATGTCTTTGTCTCCATCATTATCCACGTCCAAAACGTGAACAAAATTCCACCATCCTTTTTCTTTTCCAACGTCAATTTTCTCAAAACTATCTTTTTTATTACGAAGAATGGTCACCTGACCCCACTCTAAAGATAAAACCAAATCTAATGATCCATCCCCATCCATGTCTGCCCATTCTCCGTCTGTTACAAATCCCAAATTACCTTTATCCTTATCGAATTTATCTGTTACATCAGAAAAATTACCCTTGCCATCATTCAATAAAAAATATGATTTAGGTACCTGACCATATTTCCATGGTATAGCTCTACTGCCAACAAATAAGTCAATAAATCCATCTCCATTAAAATCGTTTGGCACAACACATGAAGCCGTTGTATAAACACCTTTTAAAGCATCGGCATTCCTTTTAAAATTCCCCTTCCCGTCGTTCATATAGACACGAGACAAAAGGTATTCGCTCTTATTTGAATATTCATTCCCTCCACTTGCTACTACTAAATCCCTATATCCATCATTATTCAAATCCACAAAAGAGGCATCAACGTCTTCGTATGTACTATCCGCTGAGATCGAAAGTTGAATCGACCTGTAAAATGTTCCATTTGGTCTTTGGAGCCACAATTCAGATTCCTTCCATTTGGCATTTCCAAAATATACATCTTCCAGATCATCTCCGTTAACATCAGCTACAGCAATTGCCGGCCCTTCGTTGGATACTGCGTGAGGGATTAGTGGCTCTCTATTAAACTCTACAAAAGGATTTTCTTTATGTAAAAATTGCAATCCAGAAGAAGAAGTCATGTCTTCAATCATTACATCTTCAGTTTTGTTCCTTCTTAAAGAATTGTAATCAAAAAGTGGAAGATTTTGTTTATAAGTAAGTTTTATTTCTGAATTTGAAGTTTTTTCTATCTTTTCATAAGTATTATCAGGCCACACTATCACCAAAGAATCTGCTGTGTTCCATCCTTCGCTTGCAACCACCAAAGGAGTTTCCATACTTGACAAAAAACCCCTTACAGGAAATTTTTCATATGTTTTAATGATACCTTTTGAAAATGTTATTAATTTAGTTCCTACTGCATTGATGTTTAAATCAGCTCCAGTGAGATTTATTTGGATACTGCTTTTGTCACAAGTCTTATTTTCACAGGTCTTATTTTCATAGACGAAAGCTTTATCATTAATATTATTACAAACTATATCCAAATCGCCATCATTATCAAGGTCTGCTGTAACAGCCCCATTTGAATAGCTTATTTTATTATTCTTAATTCTCTTTTCAAAATCAGCAAAATGTAAATCTCCGCTATTGCTATAAAATTTATTGTACAACTTTATTTCAGGTATCATATTAATCAATTCCAGGTCTTTTTCTTCCATTCGATCCATACTTATCTTGTATTGTACATCATTTTGCGATACAAAATTGATATAATCTATATCATTCATTCGTTTAGGGATGCCATTAGCGATAAAAAGATCTTTCCAGCCGTCATTGTCAAAATCTGTAAATAGTGATGACCAGGACCAGTCAGTGGCATGAATACCTGAGTACGTAGCTATCTCAGTAAATGTATTGTTTCTGTTATTCAGTTGAAGTGCATTTTGAGCATATTGATGATTATAACCATAGTCCAATTTAAAATTAAATATATCCAAAGCATCTTCACCTTCAGATTTTTTAAGAATAAATGGATCTTCAGGCTGCATGTCCAAAGATATAATATCCGGAAATCCATCATTATTGATGTCTCCCGCATCCACTCCCATAGAAAATCGACTTGTATGACCCATCTGCTCAGTCAAACTTTCTGTAAACGTACCGTTGCCATTATTAACATAATAATAATCATTTTCATGAAAATCATTCCCTATATACAAGTCTGGAAACCCATCCATATTGATATCACTAACTACGATCCCAAGCCCATAACCTATGGATGATCTGTTGATACCAACCATACCCGAGACATCAGTAAATTTTCCATTGTCGTTTCTATACATCCTATCTCCTGAATATCTATTGACTGTATTCATAAAAGACTTTCTCTGACCAAATGTATTGTTTTTATGGGTAGAATGATTGAGTTGGAACATGTCCAGGTCGCCATCCATATCATAATCAAAAAATGCTGACTGCGTACAGTATCCTGAAGAATCAAACCCCATCCTGACGGCTTCATCTTCATAGTGAGGAATACCTTTATCATCAATTCGCTGACAGATATAAAACTTATTTTGGCCTTCAAGACCAATGAGCTGAGAAACAGTACTGATATAAATATCAAGCATTCCGTCATTATTAATATCCACCACGCTAACACCTGTGCACCATGTAGAATCGAAAGGTATATTTGATTTAGAAGTAACGTTTTCAAATTTCATATTACCTCGATTTAAATATAGCTCACTGGCAACCTGATTTCCCGAAAAAATTAGATCGATCAATCCGTCATTATTAAAGTCCCCGGCTCCAACTCCCCCACCATTATAAAAATACAAATAGTTGAAAATATTTTTTTCCAAGGTTGTTGTCAGGTCATTTGAAAATGAAATTCCAGTTTGTTTTTCTTCAAGAATCTCGAATAATGGCTTTTCATCCATTTTGTTTGCACAAGAGTTAAATAAAAAACCAGTGAAGACTGCTCCTACAATAAAATAATATCTAATGCTCATTCGGTCACTTTTCATTTTTTACAAAGACATAAGGCTTGTCATTGTTGCGAGAGACAATATATAATTCTTTATCTTTCTGTTTGATATTAATAATTTGTTTTGCAATTCCGGTTATGAATATGCCGGACGAAGAATTGGTTGTTACAGTAAATCCCCCTTTTTTGTCATTTATTAAAAGTAAGCCAGGATTACAGTCCAATTGGCCGAACTGAGCCTGGAATCCATCTTTATTCCCAACAATCATCAAATCAGGATATGAATCATTATTTACATCGCTTGTCATCACATCATTTGCAGAAGAAAGTTGTACCTCCATTGGTAACTCCTTTAATTCAAAAACTCCTTTACCATTATTAACCGCAATATAGGATTTAACATAATTAATAGACTTTACTAACGCCTTGTCTATGGTATTTCCAAGTAATTCCTTTATGTCCTTGTTTGCATAATCACGATGCTTCAGGTTCTTCTTCTTTAGCATACTTAATTGTTCGACCATTTCCCTTTTCATGACCACTGGCATATCTTTATTTTCAACTGTCCGTGTTAGTATTTTTTCGGGCAAACCATTTCCATCAAAGTCATTTATAAATAACTTAAGGGGCAATGTCTTTTCATTCTGCAAATAACCGTTGTTTCCGATATTGCCCAGAACTAAATCCTGGTCACCATCTTTATCTATATCCACAGGAGTTACAGACTGCCACCAGCCATTATATGTTTTGAGATTTGTCTCCAATTCTATAAATCTACTTCCATCATAGCTAAAAATTCGCGGAGCCATCCATTCCCCTATTAGGACCAACTCTGGCATCTCATTTCCTGCTACATTTACCCAAGCTGCATCGGTAATCATGCCAACAAAAGCCAAGTCAGACTTAGACGATATCAACACTTCTTTAAACTTTCCGGGACCCAGGTTTTCATACATAAAATTTTGTGGGTCCATTCCGTACTCACCAGGATATGATCGTGAAGCTACAAATAGGTCCATATCACCATCTTTGTCATAATCGAAAGCTAAAGCCTTGGATGTGTTCATGCCATTCAATGGAAGCGCTTTATAATCAATCTCAAAATTATTGTCTCCAGTATTGATATATAATCTATCCTGCATTTCTATTGTACCCGGAGGCCCGTTGTTACCTCCTGAACCTACAAAAAGGTCCATATTCCCATCTCCATTGGCATCAAAAAACAAAGCCTCAGTATCTTCCCAAGTAACAAACTGCTTAAATATAGGAAGTATTTTTCTGATGAATCCTTTTTCTGAGCCAAGATAGAATTGTCCTTCCTGTCCTGCAGCACCACATATATACAGATCATCAAAACCATCTTTATTCGTATCACCAACAGCCATCTTTGGTCCTTCCCGGGACAGCATGACCGGTGTATTTCTTTCGTAATAAAAATCTATAAAGTCTTCTTCACTATGTTTGTCAAGTACTACAATAACCTCAGAAAATATTGGGTTTTGTAACTTTTTAGGCGGCACTGCAGTATTTTTACCTTCTGATTTGATAATGGAGTGATAGGTATTTATTTTAGGATTGATGATTGTTTTTTGAGTTCGGTCAGGCCAGACAAGAATAATTGAATCAACTTTTGTTATTTGGCCAAGACCAAAATTGAGTCGCATATCCATAGATGATTGAAATCCACGGTTTGGTATATGTTCTCTTCTCAACACTTTACCACCGGCATATACTTGCGCCACAGTACCAATGGCATTGATATTTGGTTTTTCGTCCACCAACTTCAAACCAATAAAATTATTTTTTGTCAATTCTCTGGAGTTATTCCGGTATACCAAAGCTGGTTGATTTACGTTGTTGACTAACAGATCCAGATCACCATCATTATCCAAATCTGCATATGCTGCACCGTTAGAAAACGTCAATTCTTTGAGTCCCCAATCGTCTGAGACAGCATCAAATGTCATGTCTCCTTTATTTTTGAAAGCCATATTTTGAATAGCTTTTGAAGGCATTTTATTTATCACAGAATCTAATTGCTCCTTTGCACCTGTCAATACCATATTCTGAATGATATCATTTGCAAAAAAGTCTATAAAATCCTGATCGGTAACGTCATGATAAATCCCGTTACAAACATATATATCTGTAAGCATATCCTGATCTGCATCAAACATTAATGCACCCCAACTCCAGTCAGATGCTGCTACACCGCTGTAATAGGCTATTTCCTTAAATTTGCCGGTACAGTCATTAAGTTGCAAGCTATTCTGCATATATTGATTGTAAAACCCATTTGCCACCATCAAGTTCTTGACATTAATATTATCAAAAGAAGAAGTGGTTTTCAACCTTGCTTCAGTATAAGGAAGCATATCTGTCACAAAAATTTCCGGACAACCATCATTGTTTATGTCTGCCATATCAGCACCCATAGACGACATACTGGTATGCCCCATTCTTTTTTCAAGCTCTTCACTGAAGGTTCCATCTCCTTTATTGATATACAAATAATCTCTCTCAAAAAAGTCATTGGAAACGTAAATGTCAGGTAAAAAATCCCCGTTGACATCACCCACCGTGACACCTAGTCCAAAACCGATGAGGCTGCCATAAATACCCGCTTTTTCACTTACATCAACAAACTTCCCGTTGTCATTTCTCAACAATTTATCTCCTCCACCTTTGAGAAAATCTTTAACAGGCCAGTCTTTTGCCCGTAGATCACGTTTATTGCTGTAATTGAGCGTATTGACAGGAATAAATGAGTTGTTTAAAATATATGCATCAAGATCACCATCCTGATCATAATCAAAAAAAGCAGCGTGAGTAGTATATCCATCCTCATCCAGTCCATAAGCTGCTGCAGATTCGGTAAATGTTAGATCGCCATTATTGATATAAAGTGTGTTTTTTGTATCACTGCCTTTTCTCACTCCTGCATTACAAATATAGATATCTATCCAACCATCATTATTGATATCAACCATAGCGGCTCCGGTGCTCCATTTATTTACGTCTGCTACTCCGGCTATAGTAGTAATATCCTTGAAGGTAAAGTTACCTTGGTTGAGATATAATTTATTTTCTCCCATATTGGACATAAATAATACATCCTGCAAACCATCATTATTGATGTCGCCCACAGCAACTCCTCCACCATTATAAAAATTTCTATATCCAAAAATATTAAAATCATGCTGATTATTGACCTTATTCTCAAAGGTTATTCCTGTTTCTTTTGCTTCAAGGGACGAAAAAAGTACATCTTTCTTTTGATTCTCCTTACATCCGACAAAAGAAAAAAGAATGATAAATATTCTCAAAAATTTCATTAATGCTTGTGTTTTTTAATATAATTACAAAGGGGCACCAATATTGATGCCCCTTATATTTAAACTATACATTTAACCCATTAATAACCTGGATTTTGTTTTAGGTTTGGATTGGAGGCCAATGCAGTAACCGGTATAGGGTACAATGCCTGGTGTCCGTCTGCAGAAGCAGCTTTCCATTCCCATGAACCACTGGTAAATGTACCAAAACGAATCTGGTCATTTCTTCTATGCCCTTCCCAGTACAATTCTCTGCCTCTTTCATCTAATAATGCTTTATCATCTAAACTGGCCAATGCAGCAGCGCCTCGTTTAGCACGCAAATCATTCACAATAGTTAAAGCACCACCTGCATTGCCTTTTTCGTAATAAGGCTTCTGCTTTCAGCAACTGGATATCAGCCAATCTTAAAATGACATAATCATTTTCTGGATTATCCAGGTTAGCATAATCTGGTGGATACTTAATGACTCTGATTCCTTCCACTTCCGTATTTCCCGCCAGTAAAACATTTTTTGTAAAAACCAATGGCTTTCCACCTCTGTCTTTTAAATCTGTGCCGTTCTGATCTTTTTGCTGCCCAATAAGAAATCCAGCTCTAAGACCACTAACATCTGTTACACCTGGTATAGCATCCCCTAATCGTTGATCACCTGGTTGAAACTTGTCATAAAAACTACCCAGGGTTGCAAATCCATTCCAACCGCTTGGCTTCATATTGTAGTGCAATGTACAGAAGTATCTGCTTCTAACAGAACCACTTACTCCCGCACCTCTTTTGTTTGGTATGGTAAATATCAGTTCTTTGGATGTAGCTGCATTTTCTGGAATAAAATTGTCCCAATATTTATTAGAGATAGACAATCCACAAGCTGCACCAACCTGATCAGCCAAAGCTATCACCTGATCCATATCAGCTGGAGCAAAGGTATAAGGACCGGCAGGATTTGATGCACTCCAAACAGCCTTATTCATTATTACTTTAGCTAATAAAGCGCGGGCAGAAGTTTTACTTGCTCTACCTATATCTGCACATTCAGGAAGTGCGGCTATTGCTGCATTTAAATCAGCAGTGATAAAAGCAGTTGCTTCTACTCTTGTCAGAACTTTAGGATCCACATCCACACCTTCAGTTACTTCTCTAAATGGAGCCACGCCCCAAAAATCCACTACATTATACATGAAAAAAGCCCTCAAAAATCTGGTTTCTCCTTTCTGTGGCTCAGTAATATCTTTTGCTGTCAAAGCAACGTTTGACTGAAATATGGCTGTATTCAGGTTATTCCAGGTCTCTATAAAAAATGGGTGTTGAGGATTCCAGGAATGAGCATGTAAAGACCTCAACTGTCCGTTATCACTCCAGTCGGTACCTCTTGTTGGGCCAATCATTTCATCAGAAGCCATTTCGGTTAAGCTCCAGGTACCGTTTTGTGAATCCTGTATTTTACCTAACTGAGCATAAAGGGTTGTGATCAAGTCGCTCGCTTTACCTACGTCCCCACCAGCGCCTAATGTAATAACGGTAGAGTCAACTGCCTGATATGAAAGATCTGTACAGGATCCTATCAAAAAGCAAACGGCTATTAGATTTAAAAATTTTAATTTATTTATCATTTTACTTGTATTTTTTAAGTTTAAAAATTAACATTAGCACCAAAAGTAAAAGTACGTGCTCGTGGGTATGCCAGATAGTCAATACCTGCTGAAGGTATACCTTTTATTGCTTTATTGGTATCTACTTCAGGATCCTGACCTGTATAACTGGTAAAAGTTAATAAGTTTTGAGCTGTTACATACAATCTGAGCCCTTTGATGGTTTTATTGGACATTGGTACATTATAACCTATAGTCATATTCTGGAGACGTAAGAAGTCACCTTTTTCCAAAAATCTGGTGGATGCATCTGCTGAATTTGTTTGCTTTTCTCCATTTCCTGGTATATCTGTGGTTGAATTTCTGGCATTTCCTAATGAACCTGCAGAAAAGAAGGCATTTGACGTGTTGTTGTAAATATAGTGACCAAACATTCCATTCACAAAAATACTCACATCCAGTTTTCCAAAATTAAAGCTATTGGTCAAACCCAACGTCAGTTTAGGAAGTGGTGACTTGCCCACAAAGGTAATGGCTTCATTATCCTTGTAAATATTAAGCCCTTCAGCATTAAATCCTTCAAATGTTCTTAAATAATAAGAATACAATGGTTGACCATCTTCAATCAACTGAGCGAATGCCCCTGATAGACCTTGTCCATTGATTTCTCCTGTTTGAATGGATCTACCAGTGTTTTGGACTAAGTTTTTAATATAAGTAAGATTACCATTGATATTCCATTTGAAATTATCTCTTTTTACTAATTCACTGCCTATAGAAAACTCTATACCGGTATTCTTAACCTGACCAGTAAGATTTTCCCATACAAATTCCTGAGGTGCTGGTTGTGCACTAAATGTTTTTACTAATAAATCTGATGTACTTTTGGTGAAGAAATCGATAGAACCATAGATCTTACCATCACTTAATTCATAATCCATTCCGATATTTATCTGATCAGTGGTTTCCCACTTCAGGTCAGGGTTCGCAAACGCAACTATTTCAACATTTCCATCATCATTATATCTGTTTCTAAAAATTTGATTTCCGCCACCAAATTCCTGATTTCCTGTTATTCCCCACCCTGCTCTTAATTTAAGGTTTGAAAATAATTCGGGTACAAATTCTTCTTCAGACAATCTCCACCCTAAATTAAAGGCCGGGAAAATACCATATTGATTGTTTTTTCCAAATTTTGAAGACCCGTCGGCTCTTAGTGTACCACTAAAATCGTATTTGTCATTGATCACATATCTAACTCTACCAAAAAATGATTGCAATTCATCAATACTTGCTCCACCTCTGACTCTGTATGCATCATTATTTGCTTGAAAATTTACTGCCTGAGGGTTATTAACCATCTGATCTAAATCATCGGTTTTAAAATATTGCATACGAATCAATGTGTTTGAATTATCATATTTTTGGTATGAATATCCGACCACTGCATCAAATTTACTATTTGCTCCTACCTTAGTATTATAGTTTAAGGTATGCTCCAGCAAAGTATTTGCAGAATTCAGATTAACATTAAATGCTCTTCCTCTTCCCCCAATATCGTTAATATTAAAGAGTCTGGATACCGCTGCTTTCCTTACACTTACAGATCTGTCTGCCCCAATATTTATTTTGTAAGAAAGTTTAGAGGAAATATTGTACGTAGCACTAACTGAACCAAGCATTCTGTTCAAATTAGCCCTATCATCATGGTATGCCAACCAGGCTACCGGATTTCTTTGATCATTTCCCGGTTGTATAAATTTTCCATCAGTGCCGCGCACATTCTGAGTTGGATTGGCTGACAATGCAGCACCTAACACAGATCCTTCATAACCTGCGTTATCTGACATAGGTGCTTGCTGGTCTTTGACATTTGCAAAAGTAAACTGGGCATCAATAACTAATTTGTCATTAAACATTTTATGGCTTGTATTAGCGCGCACAGAATATCTCTTCATGCTACTTTCCTTAACGATACCTTGCTGATCCTGATATCCTAAACTTAATCTATAATTTGAACCAGCACCTCCACCTCCATATGAAAGATTATGGTTTGTACTGATGGCTGTTCTGAATATTTGATCCTGCCAATCTGTACTTCCTCCTTTATTCAGAGTTGCAGGATTTCCACCTAAAGCTGTTGCTCCGGCTACAAAACCCGGGCCATCTAAAAGATCATATTTTTTTGTTATTGTACTGCTGCTGACTGAGGCTGAATATTGAAGTCCTTGAGAAGCACCCGTACCTTTTTTTGTTGTGATTAATACTACTCCGTTGGCTCCTCTTGAACCATAGATAGCCGTTGCAGATGCATCTTTCAGGATGTCCATACTGGCAATATCTGCAGGGTTAATAAAGTTTAACGGATTTCGGGCAGCACCATCACCTGCACCCAAGTCAGGACCAGCAGCATTGATATTACCACCATCCAATGGAACGCCATCAACCACATAAAGTGGTCCGTTTCCTGATCGAATAGAAGATGTACCTCTGATTCTGATATTTACACCTCCCCCAGGGTCTCCGTTGGAGTTAATAATCTGTACACCGGCAGCCTTACCTTGTATCAGGTTTTCTGCTGATGAAATAACCCCTCCATTAAAATCACCTGATTTAATAGAAGTCACGGCGCCAGAGATATCTCTCCTTGATTGCGTACCATAACCTACCACAACTACTTCATCAAGCAGCTTTCCAGCTCCCAGTGAAACATTAATTGTATTAGAAGCACCTACGACTACATCCTGAGGGTCGTATCCAGTGTAAGAAAATTCAAGAACATCTCCGTCTGAAACTTTCAGTGAGTATGTTCCATCAATGTCAGTAATGGTGCCTGATCCGGAACCTTTGACTAATACGTTCGCTCCTATGAGCGCTTCGTTGTTTGCAGCATCGGTTACAGTTCCTGATACCGTTTTCTGGGCTATCATGGAAGCTGTCATTCCTACTACCAAAAACAACGAAATTGACCATTTCGTTAAAAATCTTTTCATGTGGCTTTGACGATTTTGTTAAAAATTAGTTAATAAAAAATATACTTAGTGTAACAATAACACAGAATTTGAAACCTCAAACATAAAAATAAATTATTGAATTTAATATCTAAAACTTAAATTTTTATCTAATTTACCTTGTTTTCTTTGAAATACTTAAATTAATTGAATAAAATTATCATTAATTCGGTCATGACAAAAGATATTTCTCAAATAAAATCATTTGATAAGTTTAACATTTATATAACGTTTGACATGTATAAACGCTGTCTAAGTTAAAACCAAATAAAACCTAAATCTTCAGTCTCTTTAGGGTGACTTAGCGACATAATTTCAACATCCACCTGAATCCTTCAAAAAATATTCAAAAAAATGATTTAAACACGTTTTATCTATTAGTGAAAATTCAAAATAATATTTTATTATTGTATACAAATATTAAATAAACGGCATTAAGTTTTGCACAAACACTATAATAAATAATTATATACTTAATTAAGTATATAACACAAAAATATTAACTTTTTAATGAGACAATATTAGATCAATATTTTGTACAGTTTATATAAAATTTATAGAAATCGTTTGCACAATCGTTTGTTGTGTATAAAAATATTTTATATCTTTGGTTAATGAAACGCACCAACATTAAAGATCTGGCAAAATTACTATCTCTCAATCCCTCGACAATTTCGCGCGCTCTGTCAAATCATCCTGATATTAGCCCGAAAACAAAAGAACGGGTTAAAAAAGCTGCTGAAGAATTTAATTATATTCCCAACCTTCATGCTAAGTATTTCAGACAAAAAAATTCAGGACTTATTGCATTAATTTTGCCTGAGTTCTATATGTTTTTTACGCCAAGCCTTATGGACGGAATCAGTCATATTTTAAGCAGTTCAGGATACTCCATAATCATCTTTTTCTCAAATAATGATTTTTTAAAAGAAAAAGAGATCATGCGACATTGTCTTTCCTGGGTCGTTGATGGAGTGCTTATGGCAGTATCTGAAAACACTGAATCATCAGAACATTTAAAGGAATTAAAACTATCAAATATTCCAGTAGTCTTACTAGATAAAGTTATTGTATCTGATGAGTATTCTACCATCACAATAGATGATCGAAAAGCTGCCTTTGAAGCAACTTCCTTTCTTATAAATCATGGTCATAAAAATATTGTCGGTGTTTTTGGCAACCCTAAATTGGAAATTACAAAGGAAAGAATAATTGGATTTAAGGAAGCATTGATACATCATAATGTAAACCATACCGAATATGATGTTATTTGTGTTACACATCCTGAAAATATGGAGTTATATTTGGAAGATAAGCTAAGAACTACACCTTTTAATGGTCTTTTCATAATGTCAGATGAACTTTTATTTAATGTATATCCATCATTAACAAAATTGAATTTATACCCCAACCAATTGAGTATAATCTCAATTAGTGATGGAAAATTGCCTTTCCATTTATATCCTAATATTACCCACATAAAACATTCAGGTTTTGAAATTGGAAAGTTGGCAGCTGAAGTTCTTTTGACAGAAATAAAATCAAATAATGGTATTGTTTCACATCATAAAATGGAAACTTTTCTCATCGAACTTGGTTCTGTAAAACAAGGATAAAAAAGTTTGTTCTAAAATTAAAATATACTTACATTTTTAGTTTTACTATCTAATAACCAAATTTTAGTTCTTACCATTACATTCTCAATGTTGAACTAAACAATAATTATAGATATATTTGCGGGAATGACTTCTTACACAATTGTTTCAATGATATTCTCTTAATTTCAATTCCAAATAAGATGATAAAAGGTAAAATCTTTCTTTTCCCTTGTCCGATTGTAGAAAACAAGATAGTCAGTTTATCTCCGGAGACTATTTCATTGCTTCACAAAACTACTTATTTTGTTGTGGAAAAGGCTAAAACAGCAAGGCATTTTATCAAGGCGACCAAACATCCTGTTCCATTGCAGGAATTGATCATTTTTGAATTAACAAAAGACAAATCAGAAAATGAATCTTTTTTTAATATTGTAATGGGCGGATATAATGTAGGGGTCATCTCTGAAGCTGGTTGTCCGGGCATAGCCGATCCAGGCTCTGAAGTTGTAGACTGGGGTCACAAAAATGGCATACAGATTGTCCCTTTAGTTGGGCCTTCTTCCATATTTCTAGCCTTGATGGCAAGTGGCCTGAATGGTCAGGACTTCGCTTTCAACGGCTATCTTTCAAATAAAAAACCTGAATGTATAAAACAATTAAAATCTTTGGAAATCAAATGTCAAAAATCAAGTCAAACACAAATATTCATGGAAACGCCATATAGAAATGGATTTGTCCTTGAAACATGTATCCAGTCTTTACACGAAAATACTCGACTATGTGTTGCTTGCGATATAAATGCACCAACTGAAAGCATCATTCAGAAAAGGGTAAGAATGTGGAAACAAACGGATTTTTCCATTTATCATAAACGACCATGCATTTTTTTGATTGATGATAAAAAAGATTTATTGCAGGAAAAAGAAGACAAATAGGCATAAAGTGCGTTATAAAAGTGATATTCACATAATTTTGTAAAAAATTTAATTTTTAAAATTATGTTCTTAATAAAATTCATTTATATTAGCGTAAATTTTTACAATTTATTATAAACCTTTAAACTGATAACGCCATGATGAACGAAGAAGTACGCACCATTATGTCCAAAAATCCCATTACAGCTTCTCCCGATCAAACAATTGATGAAGTGTCAAATCTTATGATGGAATCACAAATGCAACAACTTCCTGTTGTTTTAGGTGGCAAATTAGTTGGAATGATAACGTCTTATGACTTATGGCAATCTATGCGTACAGGTCACGTTCATGATAGAAAGGTAAAAGATGTAATGAACACAAAAATAGTCAGAATCACTCCAAAAGATAAGATCGGAACAGCCGCTGAATTATTTGCAGATAGGAGATTTAAAACACTGCCAGTAGTAAATCTTGAAAATGAACTTAAAGGGGTTGTAACAGCATTTGATGTTATAAAATGTATTTATAAAGAAGAGTATCCGAGACCAATATTATATCAGGAAGTATTCAATAAATAATAAGTTTTTATTCAACCTATTGAATTGGAAATGAGGCTCTCTCATATGTCAATAAAATTGTTCAATTGCAACGTCCAATCATAATTGGTGGTTTTTACGTTTACATTATTACTATCAATATGGTTAAATTTTCTAAGTATATCTTTAATTCCGATTATACCATCAAAATCCCCCCTGAACCAACTGAATAATGAAGTTACATAAACTGTATTTTCCGATTTTACGTATCTTGTAGTCTCCTTTAGATACTTTTCTGTACTTATGTTTAATTGCTCTTCAATTCGGTCCACATCAAATACTGCTACCGGTGGGCATGATTTAGCGCCACAGTTTAATGCAAAATGTATTCTATAATTACGTTTCTCTACCCTGAGTTTTTTTTCTGTGACATCAGGAAATGGTCTGGTTACATAGCCCAAAAAAAATGGGTGTTGTGAATGTCTCAATATGCCATGTTCGATATCTGCAAAACTGAATAAATGGCCACCAATATTAATTTGTTTTTCACTAAAAAAAACACGTCTATCTTTATATCTCTCTGGAGTTTTAGCGAGAATAACCTGAATGTAAGCATTATATATATTAATCCAAAATGCAAATTTCTGATTATCTGTCTCTACCTGATGGGAAAGGTTTTCCAGCTTAGCATATTCAAAAGTTTTTATATAATGATCAACCTCTTTATTATTCTTAATATCTGTAAGAAAGTCTTGAGCTGTCTGAATATAATTCACAGGAATATTTTGTGCATTAATCCATGGTTGAATTATAAAATTCATTATCAAAATTAACATAAATGATCGGCGAATTAGCATAATGATTAATTTAATAATGTATATTTAAATGGGCTCTTCAAAAAAAGTAAGTAAATAATAAATTTAAATTTTATGCCCTCTTAAATCCGAAAAAACTGCCACAAACTCCACCAATAATATGCGCTGATTCGGCTATTTGATTTACCTCAACACTTTGCAGCAATTCCTTACCAATAAACAATATACCCACCAGTATGAAAGTGACAGGAATCTCACCTGAGCGCACATTGGTAAAAGAAACCAGAAGAATTAACATAAACACTATGCCGCTTGCACCCATCAATCCTGTATGAAAAAACAAAATATTAACTAAACCTGTCACAAAGGCTGTAATAAATATCATAGTTAATAATTTTGTTGACCCGTATTTCTCTTCTATAATAGGGCCTAAAAGCAAAATGAAAGTAAGGTTTCCCATTAAATGCTCCAGATTTGCGTGTCCAATTATATGTGTAAATAATGTAATTATTGAAAAAGGATTTCCCCAGTTTAGCGAAGGATTTATCATAAAAAATGGCATTAATTCGCCCAACACGAATTTATTTAGAAAAAACACCACAGAACAAATCAGGGCAAAAGTTAGGATGACAGGTGAATTGAATTTAATACTTAAAGCCATATTAATTATGTTTAAAAATCATTTACTCCTGAAGTTTAATTCCATAAGCCAGATCTCCAGCATCCCCTAAGCCCGGGACTATATAGGACTTTGCTGTAAGTTCGTCATCTTCTGCCAGCATCCACAGGTGTGCTTTTGGGTACATTCTGCGAATATGCTTTACACCAAATGACGAAGCAATAATAGTGACTATATGTAGCTCTTTGTAATTACCATATTCTTGAAGAGAATCCAACGTTTTTTGCATAGATGCACCAGTGGCCAACATTGGGTCAATAATAATCAAAGTCGAGTCAGTAAGTTCCGGGCAAGTGATATATTCCAGACTTATCTCAAAACTACCATCTTTATGATTTTTTCTATATGCAGCTATAAAGGCATTGTCTGCCTGATCAAAGAAGTCAAGTAAACCATTATGAAGCGGAATTCCGGCCCTTAAAATAGTACACAAAACTACTTTGGAAGAAGGCAAATTCATTTTCGCTATGCCTAAGGGTGTTTCCACTTCCTTAACCTCATATTCAAGAAATTTACTTATTTCATAAGCAAAAATATGCCCAATCCGTTCCATATTTTTTCTGAATACTAACCTATTGTTTTGCACATTAACGTCTCGCAGCTGAGATAAAAACGTATTCGCTATGGACTGCTTTGTTGAAAGATTATGGATCATGATTACGGCTGAAAATCTTAGGTTATTATTTATTTTAACAAAGATGAATAATTCTTGCTCAAAAACATAAAATATTCTTTGAGCACTTGATTTATTATTACGTATTGAATAAAAAAATTAATAGAATATTCATTTCTTGTTACGTAAAAAATACTTCGGGTTTACAATAAGAAGTCCGAATGATTCACCGTCTTCTTTAAAAGTTTTGGCGTGGTGCGCCCCATGTGCCCTTAGAATGGCCCGACTGTACTTACTGTCAAGTTGCCTGAACCACTTAAATCTCTGATGGATGTATACATCGTGGATCAGAAAGTAAATTAATCCATATATAGAAATGCCTATTCCAACAAAAAGTATCCATCTACTTTCTTCAAACAACGAACCGAAAATATAACAAAGCATACTTGGAATAGCAAAAACTAAAAAAAATAAGTCATTCTTTTCAAAAAAACCCTTTTTTTCGTAATGCGGCTTGTGGTGATCTTCATGCCAAACCCACAGCCATTTATGCATAAGATATTTATGTGCCAACCATGCCACAAATTCCATTCCTAAAACTGTAATTAACGTTATTGCAGTATATAACAAAACCATAAACAACCTATTTTACATTTTCAAACAATTAAAACATGAAATTGATTAAAAAAACACTAATTCGATTTAATAAAATGATCCGAGTTTATAAAGATTACGATTCAATGACACATTATAGGGGCTTTTAGGGCTTCAAAAAAATTAAGCTCCAGAGGCATTTTAGACAAAACACCTCTGTATATTAAATATATACCCATAAATAAAGTAATGATTGGATATAATTTTCTGAACACTGGCTTAAATGATTGACCAATTGATTGATAACCCAATGTCATACCTAACATTGCCGGAAAGGTT
This sequence comes from Saprospiraceae bacterium, assembly GCA_016717145.1. Classification (GTDB taxonomy): domain Bacteria; phylum Bacteroidota; class Bacteroidia; order Chitinophagales; family Saprospiraceae; genus OLB9. The sequence goes on from JADKGD010000071.1 coordinate 63,356, forward strand.
CCCAATCCAAAAAAGAACATAAATCCCATGCTGCCCCAGAGATTACTTAATGATAAAGCACCTGCTACTGCCAGATAAACCAAGCCGCATGGAAGAAACCCATTGATGATTCCAAGATTTATTGGTGATATGTTATCACTCCTTTGGGTAAGCAGGTTTAAGGAACGACTCACTTTTGAATAAAGTAGGTGTAATAAAGGTTGTTTGGAAATAAGTTGGTCCGGGTTGATAGAAAATAGAAAAAAAAGAATCATTATTAAGCCTAAACTTATTGAAATAACTTTTTGTATCCCAACCAATGAAATAGCGCTACCCATTAAACCAAAACCAGCTCCGATGGTGATATAGCTTATTGTCCGCCCTAAATTATATGTTGTGGATGACAAAACCGATCTCAAACCTACTTCATGCTTACGGGACAACATTCCAATAGCAAGAGGACCACACATCCCAATGCAATGTAAACTTCCGAAGAACCCAAGCGTAAAAGCAATAATATACATACCAAATTTTATAAAATAATTTCTTCTTCCTGATAGTATTTTTTATCTGATTGTTGCCAGTCAATTTTTATTTTCCATCTTCCCAGTGAAATTTTATCCAAAGAAATATTATATTTAGATCTTTTGCCGATATTAAAATCATATTTAACATCAGATTTTTGGTATGCCGGGTTATATAAGATAACACTGCCCGAAATACTTGCCGTCGAGTCACCAGGAAAAGAAAGCACTAACATTTTCCCGGCCTTATTATATTCGATAATAACTTTTTCAGGAAGTTCTGAAGTGTTTTTTATTTTGTCGAATTGTTGCTGGTATTTAAGGTCTTCTTCGTAATAATTATCCATAACAAGGCTATTATCCTGCTGCTTTGCCTGATACAAAACGAATCCTAATGCGGCTACAAAAATAATAAAAAATATAGTTAATCCCGTTCCCCAATTGAATTGCATAATAATTACTTTATTGGCCCAAAAAATGTGGTTTTTACCTTGTTAATTAACTTATTCTTTGAATACACACCAATGATAATGTTATTTTTTCCACTTTCAAGACTATTCCCTGGAATATTTATAAATAAAGCACCTTCAGATTTATCATTACCTGCGACCGTTGGTATTTTTTCACCAATCAACTGAAGACTACCTTTTCTGCCGATTAATTTAAATTCTATAGTATATTCTTCAGTTGTATTATTTAATAATTGATAATTGTATAGATTACTTATACTACCATCAGGTTGTTCCTGAAACAGCATGCCTGGCGTTCTGAGAAACAAAACATCCAAGTCTGATCTCAAACTTATTAGAAAAACCTCTATTGCAACAAGTAAAATCAGTACAAAAGAATAAGCAATAGTTCTGGTGTTTACTAATTTGTGTTCACCTTTTTCGATTCCATCGACACTGTCCATTCTAATCAATCCTTTTGGTCTATTTATTTTTACCATGACCTCATCACATGCATCCATACAAGCTGTGCAATTTACACACTCAAGTTGGGTTCCATTTCGTATATCGATGCCAGTTGGGCATACGTGAATACAAAGTTTACAATCAATACAATCTCCAAGTTTATTTTGGAATTGTGCAAAATGATTATCTTTTTCTACATCAAGATCCTCTTCATCATGGCATCCTCCCAATCCTGATTTACACCCTGAACAAGCATTTTTACATGGTTCTTTTTCAATTGGGATATTGTCTCTGTTCTTATGTAATTTGCCCCTTGGCTCACCGCGAATAAAATCATATGCCACTACCAATGACCTATTATCGAGCATAACGCCCTGCAAACGTCCATAGGGGCAAATAGTAGTACACACCTGTTCTCTTAACTTCGCAAAAACAGTATAGAAAACAAATGAAAATATTATCATTACAATAAACCCAGTTAAGTGCACACTTATTGGCTCACGGATTATTTTTAACACTTCGTCAAAACCAATAATATAAGCAAGGAAAGTATTGGCAATTATAACGGCAATGCCAAAAAATAAAAACTGTTTTGTTGTTTTTTTTATTATTTTATCAGAGGTCCACGAAGAGGCATCCAATCTTTTTTGAGCATTGTAATCACCTTCAATCCAATACTCAATTTTTCTGTAAACCATTTCCATAAATATAGTCTGAGGACAAATCCATCCACAAAACAATCTTCCGAAAATTACAGTAAATAAAATAATGAAGACTAAAAATATCAACATTCCAATAGCGAAAAGGTAGAAATCCTGCGGACCAAAATGTATACCAAAAAGTATAAATTGCCTTTCTAAGATGTTAAAAAGCACAAATGGTTCACCATTAGCCTTAATCAAGGGCAAACCAAATAAAATAATAAGATAAAACCAGGTAATATAAGTACGATAATTATAATAACGACCTGATGGTTTTTTAGGATAAATCCATATTCTTTTGCCTTCTTTATCTACCGTTGCAATCTTATCTCTGAATTGCTCTTCTTTTTGAATGTCGTTTGCTTCCGTCATAATATTTATACCTCTATAAAGAAGAAATTAAGTTAACTCAAATTACCTGACTATTGCATTATTTTAAAATAATTATCGTTTGAACGCCAGGAACCCAAAATCCAACTTCCCTTTATCAAAATTACTTAATACTTGACGCCTTTAGAGGTAATGTATCAGAAGACATATTATTTTTATCTATTATCGTACTGTCTTTAGTAGTTGTTGATGCTTCTTCTTGATACAAAGTTCCTTGGGCTTCTTTTTGATTTGGCGGATTAGTGCCTTGAAAAGTTAATATGTAACTGGCAACTTTTTGCATAGCTGCAGGTCGGAGTTGCGATTTCCAGGATATCATTCCTTTTTCAGGAACACCATATTTGATGGTAGAAAAAAGGTTATTTATACTACCCCCATGAATCCAGAATTTATCTGTAAAATTTGGACCCACCAGCCCCTCGCCGTTAGCTCCATGACAAACCACACAATTGGCAATATATATTTCTTTTCCCTCTGCTAAGCCTTTTTCATCCACTATTAAAGTGACGGATTTTTCATCCACAGCATCAGCTTGGGTTGCCAAATATTTTATTTTGTCGGCCTCACCAATTTCTATGGCAGCAATATACTCCTGCGCTTGATTCATACTTTTGTCAGAAACATGATAGTAATATAAATACCCGGCTCCCCAAATAATTGTACCATAAAATAGCCAAACCCACCAAGGAGGTAACGAATTGTCCAGTTCTCGAATTCCATCATATTCATGACCTAAATCAATATCTTGTTCTTTGTCCATTGGGACAAGGTTCCATGACTTTTGAGATATTTTATCCCAAAGAGTTCCTGTGGCTGACAGATTGGCTTTCTGAAGAACTTCCGGTCCATATTGATCCAATAATTTCATCCTTTGAATTTCTATGAGCGCCCATATCAGATTTAAACCTGCCAATATCACACCGATCAGTACCAATATGGCAATAATAAGCAGTATATTATCATATGCTTGATTAAGCATATCATGCTGCTTTTTGACTTCAATAGATAAGTTTGTATCCTGAGAAAACAGATTTACGGCTCCAAATAGCGCCGATACATATAGAATTATGGTTAAGAAAAGCTTCTTCATTTCTTACATTTTGAATTATTAAGAGATCAAATCTTGTTAAAATAATAATGCACAAACTTAGTCTTCCAGTGGCAAATTCTCCATTCGCTTTATGACCGGATTGTTTTTTCTACATACCATCAATACACTCAATGAAAAAATTGTAAAAAAAGTGAGTAAGGCGAATATGGCCATCCAATTGATTCCATTTGCCTGCTCCAATATATATTTTGCCATTTTGATATTATTTTGTTTTAATTGATTTTATTTCGAAGGCATATTTACGCCTGTTTTCACTTTAATGTCTGTTCCCAATCTTTGTAAGTATGCTATTAATGCAACAATCTCTTTTTGTGCCAGATTCTCTTGATTTATTTTATCTTTAGCAAGGTTGTCTGCAATTTTTTTGGCCTGCAATTTTAGATTATCAACAGCTATATCTGCAAATCCATCCGGATAGGGTGTACCAAGCGATTGGAGTACTTTAATCTTTGCACTAGTGTAATCGGTGTTAAGATCGTCTTTAAGCAACCATGGATAAGGAGGCATTATAGATCCAGGGGCCATGGATGTTGGCTCATTCATATGATTATAATGCCAACTGTCCGGATATTTTGCACCTATCCGGTGAAGGTCAGGTCCAGTACGTTTACTACCCCATAGGAATGGTCTGTCATAAATAAATTCTCCTGATTTGGAATATTCACCATATCTTTCAGTTTCCGACCTGAAAGGTCGAATCATTTGAGAATGGCATCCTACACATCCCTCTCTTATATATAAATCGCGACCTTCCAGTTCTAGGGGTGTGTATGGCAAGACGGAAGTTATTTTAGGAACATTTTTATCAATCATCATCATTGGCATTATTTCAACCAAGCCACCTATTAATACCAATACTGCACTTAATAGTAACATTTGAATTGGTCTCCTTTCAATCCACTTATGCCAATATTCATTATTATGTGCTTCATAAATGATTCTTGCAGGAGCTTGAGCTTCCTGATTGGCAATCAAACTACCGCTCTTTACTGTCTTAACAAGATTATATATCATTACTATTACGCCGGAAAAGTATATGGTACCTCCTATTGCCCTTATCATATACATTGGTAGTATCCTGGTTACTGTCTCCAGGAAATTACCATATTGAAGAAATCCATCAGGGGTAAATTGTTTCCACATTAAACTTTGGGTCCATCCCGCCCAATACAAAGGAATAGCATAAAACAATATACCCAAAGTTCCTATCCAGAAATGTGTATTTGCTAATTTTATTGAATATAACTTAGTTCCGAAAATTCTAGGTATCAACCAATACAGCATACCAAATGTAAGCATACCATTCCACCCCAAAGCACCAATATGAACGTGTGCAACTGTCCAGTCTGTATAGTGTGTAATAGCATTCAATGATTTTATAGATAACAATGGACCCTCAAGTGTTGCCATTCCATATGCTGTCACTGCGACAACAAAAAACTTAAGTACAGGGTCAGTTCTTACCTTATCCCAAGCCCCTCTCAACGTCAATAATCCATTTAGCATGCCTCCCCATGAAGGAGCTATAAGCATAATGGAAAACACGGTTCCAAGTGATTGTGCCCAATCCGGAAAAGAGGTGTATAATAAATGGTGCGGACCTGCCCATATGTAAATAAATATAAGCGCCCAAAAGTGAATAATAGACAATTTGTAAGAATACACCGGTCTGTTAGCTGCTTTTGGCATAAAATAATACATCAAACCCAAGTATGGGGTTGTCAGAAAGAATGCGACTGCATTGTGTCCATACCACCATTGAATGAGGGCGTCCTGGACACCCGCAAAAACATACATACCTTTGAAAGCACTTATAGGAATTTGTATATTGTTGAATATATGTAAAACTGTCACGGTTATCCAGGTAGCTATATAAAACCAAATAGCAACATAAAGATGATGCTCTCTTCTCTTAATAATAGTTCCAAACATATTGATACCAAAAACAACCCAAACAAGAGCTATGGCAATGTCAATCGGCCAAATTAATTCAGCATATTCGTGGCTGCTGGTAAGACCCAAAGGTAAGGTGACCGCTGCCGAAAGAATGATCAATTGCCATCCCCAAAAATGAACATTTGACAATACATCACTGAACATTCTTGCTTTCAGTAACCTCTGGAGAGAATAATAAACACCTGTAAAAATCCCGTTCCCTACAAAAGCAAATATTACAGCATTGGTATGTAATGGCCTCAATCGTCCATAAGTTGTCTGTGCTACACCAAAATTCAGAGCTGGAAAAACCAATTGAAGTGCTATCAGTATTCCTACAAGCATACCAATCACACCAAAAATTATAGTGGCATAGGCGAAGTTCCGGACGATTTTGTTGTCGTAGCTAAATGTTTCTAAATTGGCCATAAGTTATATGTTAAAATATTATGAATTGGTTTTGTCTTTAATTTCGATCATGTCATCATCAAGCAATATTCTTACACTTGGTGTGTATTCATCATCATATTGTCCGTCATTAACTGCCCAAAAAAAAGCAATCAAAAATCCAAGTGCTACACAAAGACTAATGATGATAAGAAAAAGTATAATCTTCATTTAGATTTAGAAATTTGACGCAATGTAGAATGATAATTATCTCAAATTGATGACTTATATCATATGACTAAATGATTTGGAAAAGTTCATTTTTAATTTTAAACACGCCTTAAACTCAAAATACGTATAAATATTTGTCGTCAAAAATTAGATATCAAATATAAAGATGATAACTATAAATTTTTGATGTAGCTTTTGTCGCTGTTCAAAATTCGCTTTCTGTAAAAGAAATGTAACTTTGGCTTCACAAATAATTAGAATGTATCCGAAATTGAACTATAGAATTGTTGGTCAGGGAAAGCCGGTTATTATTCTTCATGGTTTATTTGGCATGTTGGATAATTGGCTGAATATGGCCAAAAAACTTGAATCAGAAGGGTTTATGATATTCCTTATAGATCAAAGGGACCATGGGCGTTCGGAGCATACAGAAGCATTCAATTACACCCGTCTTGCCAACGATTTATTACATTTTATGGAACAAAACTGGATACATGAAACAATATTAATTGGTCACAGCATGGGTGGAAAGGCAGGACTTAAATTTGTTGCTGAATATGGAGATCTGGTTTCTAAATTTGTAGTGATAGATATTGGAATTAAAAAGTATGATGGAGGTCATAGCGAGATATTTGATGCTCTATTTGACATAGATTTTAATAAAGTTGTATCGAGAGAAGAAGTAGAACAAACATTAATGAATAAACTAAATCATTTGGGTACTTGCCAGTTTCTTATGAAAAACCTAAGCCGAAAAAAAGATGGTGGTTTTGAGTGGAAAATGAATTTGCCTTTATTATATAAGGAGTACCATCATATTTTGGAAAGTATACCATTTGAATACCAATGTAAAACTGAAACATTGTTTATAAAAGGAGAAAAGTCAAATTATATTGAGGAAACAGACTTGCCCATTATTAAAAGTGCATTACCAAATTCAAGATTTGTTACTATTGACAACGCCGGACACTGGGTTCACGTAGACCAGCCGAATGAACTTTTTAAAGAAATAATTGCTTTTATTAAAGGTTAGGTTAAATTTATCTTCGATATTATCTTCAATGTAATAAAATGAAAGGAAGTGTTAAGAAATTAATTTTAGTATGTGTGTTATTTTCTGGTATGGCTTCAGTTTCTGTGTATAATGACAAATTATTTGAGATTAGTAAAAATTTAGAATTATTTGTTAGCGTATATAAAGAGCTCAATACAAATTTTGTTGACGAACTTGATCCCGGCACCCTTATGAGGACTGCAATAGATGCCATGACCCATTCTCTCGATCCCTACACAAATTACGTTACTGAATCTCAGGTGGAAAGTTATTGGATTTCAGATGATGACAAATATCAAGGTATAGGTGCCAGGGTAGGTTTAGTAGATAACAAATTTAAAATTTTAGAGCCCTATGAAGGAGGTCCGGCAGTAGCTGCAGGTTTAAAAGCCGGTGATGAGATTCTATCTATAGACGGTGTAAATATTGAAGGTAAAAAACTTGAAGAAATCAATGCTGTTCTCAGGGGAATACCAGGAACGGATATAAGGCTTACTTTAAAAAATCTTTCTTCCGATGTTCCTGTAGAGAAAAAAGTTGTCAGGGGCGAAGTCAATATTCCTAATGTGCCGTATTCCGGTTTTGTATCCGCTGATGTTGGTTACATTTCATTAACTGTATTTACACAAAATGCCGGATCCAATATTTCTAAAGCACTTAAAGAACTCAAGTCAAAAAATCCAAATATGTCCGGCGTTATCCTCGATTTGAGACACAATGGAGGAGGATTACTTCACGAAGCAGTGAATATTTGTAATATCTTTATACCTCAAGGAGAAGTTGTAGTTACTACAAAAGGAAAGATAAAAGAAAGAGATCAAACTTTTAAAACAACGTCAGCCCCGTTGGACCTTGAAATACCAATTGTGGTTTTAATAGACAATAGATCAGCTTCAGCTTCAGAGATCGTTTCAGGTGTCATACAGGATTTAGATAGAGGTGTATTAATTGGTCAAAGATCTTTTGGTAAAGGTCTGGTTCAGAACACAAAAGATCTTGGATACAACTCCAGACTTAAACTAACAACATCAAAATATTATATTCCAAGCGGAAGATGTATACAAGGAGTTGAATATGAAAACGGCGAGCCAAAAGACATACCTGACAATTTGAGGTCAAAATTCAAAACTAAAAATGGAAGGCTGGTGTTGGATGGCGGTGGAGTCACCCCAGATGTTAAACTACCTGCTAAAGAAATTTTTCCTGTAACAGTGGCGCTACTTGAAAAACATGTCATCTTTGAGTACGTGAATAAATATTGCCTCAAAAAAGATAGTATAGATAAAATCGGAATATTTAAATTTAATGAATATGCTTCTTTTTTGGAATTTTTGAAAAAGAAAAACTTTACTTATGAATTGGAAGCTGAAAAATATCTGACAAAAATGGAGAAAGAAATGGAAAAATCTTCATCAACAAAAGATCTTAATGATGATGTGAAAAAATTAAAGGAAAAAATAAATAATTCAAAATCAAATGACCTGGTTCAGGCTAAGGAACAAATCATAGATGAAATTGAAAAAGAAATAGTTTCGCGATATTATTATCAAAAAGGCAAAGTACAACAAACTTTAGATGATGACTCTGATGTTAAAGAAGCTATAGATGTGCTTAAAGATTCAAATCGTTATAAGTCCTTAATTGGAAAAAAATAAGAAAATGAATGGCTACAATTCTTCAGTTAGAGACATCAGGTGAAGTATGTTCAGTTGCGATATCAAAGGATGCCAAGTTATTGACTTTTTCAGAATCCTATGAAAATAATAGCCATACTGGGGTAATTACTATCCTAATAAAACAATGTCTTGATGATGTCAATCTTTCTTTAATAGATATTGATGCTGTCGCAGTAAGTGGAGGGCCAGGTTCATACACTTCTCTTCGGGTTGGTGTTGCAACTGCAAAAGGCATATGTTATGGAACCGGATGCCGCTTAATTGTCATAGATAGTTTATTTATTCTTGCTTCAGGTATTAATATTAAAATGATCAAAAGTGAAGATGTGATAATTCCTATGATTGATGCACGACGGATGGAAGTATACACTTCAATATTTAACAATAAATTGGAATGTATTTTCCAAACGGAATCAGTTATTCTGGAAGAAAATTGTTTTGATAAAGTTTTATCTTCATCCGGACAACGGCATATTTGTGGATCAGGGGCTTTAAAATACGTCAATATGTTTCCTTCTGAAAGGGTGACGCTTCATCACCAGTCCACATCTGCAAAGTTTATGACAGAAATGGCCCATCGACTTTTTAAGGCCGCTGTATTTACTGACCTTGCTTACTACTCACCATATTATTTCAAAGCACCAAATATTACTAAATCTTTAAAGAAATTATTTTAATATTTAGAACTATTTAGCTAAATAATAGTTATTTATATATATGGTATTATGTGATGTTAAAAAATTTAAAAAATAAATTTAGTTTAAAATACTCTTTGGTATGGTTATTGAATTAACGTACATGAATTCCGTGAACTAACAAATCATTTCGCATGAGAAATAAGAAGAACGAAACAGTAACGTTAAAGAAGGGTGGAAAGGAAGTACAGTTGGATTATGCCGACCTCAGGAAGGCAGTCCTTGTGCTTAGAGCCGTAAACCACAAACTTCGACAAAGAGTCATCGATCTTTTAGAAGATGGTGAGACCATGACAGTAACTGATATTTATATCAAACTGAGATTGGAACAGTCAGTAGCATCACAACATCTAGCCATTCTACGAAGGGCGGGAGTAGTAGCTACGGACAGGCAAGGTAAATTCATATACTATTCTTTAGATAAGGATAGACTAGCTCAGATTTCTTCTTTAGTAGAGGATTTGACTAGTTAAAAATTTACTTTTAGTCAATATTGTTTATTTAATGAACATCAGCCACTTATGTAGTAATTTTTTACTTGTTTAATCTATTTGAGTTCCTTTTTAAGGCAATTATGATTTTTTTTAGTATAAATTAAATATTTTTTTAATATTTGTTTGGACATTAAAAAATATCTATTCATATTTGTGCCAAGGTCGTAAAAATAAAAAATAAGGAACACACATGAGAGGTACAAAAGTTACTTTCGACAATGAGAAGTTACACTACTCGTCGGAGTTGATGAGAGCTCTAGCTCACCCGTTAAGATTAAAGATTTTGGAGTATATTGACTTGAACAGGTCAATCAATGTCAACAAAATTTATAGTAGTCTTGATTTAGAACAAAGTATTACATCACAACACCTGAAAATACTAAGAATGTCAGGGGTAGTTACTGTAGAAATCACGGGAAAATATCACGTTTATCATATCAATTATGATGTCATAAACAAAGCAAGTTTCGCCGTTAACAAATTCGTAGGGAAAAGTTAATAAAATTAAACTTTTTAAAAATAAATCAGCAACCGTAACTAGATTACGGTTGCTTTTTTAGCTTAATGTCAAACGAACGTTTAAATCTATTTAAAATTCTAATCAATATTGTTGTGTAATCAATATATCTAACTACTGGTTTACTAATCGGTAGTATACTAGAAAAGAATTATTTATTTTAAAATGAATAATAGTCTAAAAAGTAAAACTCCAAGTGCTAATATATTCTCTAAAAAAAAAGAGCCTAACTATTAATAAGTCAGACTCTATTTTTTGTAGCGTGAGGCGGGCATGATCCGCCGACCTCGCGATTATGAATCGCGCGCTCTAACCAACTGAGCTACCACGCCAACTAATACATTTTTAAAACGGGTGCAAATATAGAAATTTAACCAATTAAATTGAAAATATAGGTGCTCTTTTTTAAATTAATTGCGAATCAAATAATATATTTAATATATCGAACTTTTATAAATTTTAACGAAGCATATCGACCATAACAAAAACAGGCATTAGGTTGACTTAATAGGAAAAAATACTTTTATTATATATGCTCAAACAAACATTTCAAAAAGCATTGGATTATTATTCAAGTGCTCATAATTAATTCCTGATTCATTCATCCTTTCAATTAGAGACAGATAATCGTCCGAGGATTTTAGTTCAATACCTACCAACGCGGGTCCTGTATCCCGATTGGTTTTTTTTGTGTATTCAAAATGTGATATGTCATCGTTTGGCCCAAGAAGGTTAAGAAAATCTCTTAAAGCCCCAGCCCTTTGTGGAAATCGTATAATAAAATAATGTTTTCTCCCTTCCCAAAGTAAGGCTCGCTCCCTTATGTCTTCCGTTCGTGTAATGTCATTGTTGCCACCACATACTATAATGACAACATTTTTACCTTTTATCTCCTCGATGAAATAATCAAGAGATGCAAAACTTATCGCTCCTGCCGGTTCGACCACTATAGCTTCGTCATTGTAAAGACCAAGTATGGATGAACATATTTTCCCTTCAGGTACAAGCTTGATATCGTCGATGACTTCTTTGCATATTTTAAATGTTTTTTCTCCCACCATTTTTACTGCAATGCCATCTGCAAAGGAATCAATCTTATCAAGACGTACAAGAGCGTTGGCTTCCATTGACCTGGCTAATGCAGGAGCTCCCTCCGCTTCCACCGCAATAATTTTAGTTGCAGGACTAAAATATTTAAAATAAGAACCTACCCCGGAGATAAGTCCGCCACCGCCGACAGCAACAATCAAAATATCAACGGGCACCTCCATTTCGTCCAAAATTTCCTTAGCTATGGTTCCCTGACCAGCTATAACATCCTCATCATCAAATGGATGGATATATGGCATTTGTTTATCAACAGAATGTTGAAGTGCTACTTTATTTGCATCATCAAAGGTATCTCCAATCAATCTGATCTCTACCCACTCTCCACCAAAATGTTTTACCTTACTTATCTTTTGATTTGGTGTAGTTGTTGGCATATAAATAATACAATGTGTTTTAAGTGCAGAACATGCAAAGGCAACACCTTGAGCATGATTACCTGCACTGGCACAAATAACGCCACCAGATCTTGCCTTCTCACCCATTTTTTTCATTTTATTGTATGCTCCTCTAATTTTAAAAGAACGCACTACCTGCATATCTTCCCTTTTCAAAAAGATATTACATTCATATTTTTTTGATAAATTATAATTGAGCATCAAAGGCGTTTTGATTACAACACTATTTATGTTGTGGTACGCTTCAATAATTTGATCAGCAGATATCATTTGATTTATTTAATACGCTTAATTAAAATATAATTTACAATTCCACCAATTCTTTTCAATGATAACATTATTCTTAGCGTAGAAATTTACCCCGATTTGATTCCAGTCGAGAACTTGCCATTTGACTTGATTACAACACAGAGCTTTTGCTTCATCAAGATAAGCTTCAAATAATCTTTGACCAAGTTTGTTCTTCCTATATTCTGGTTTCACATAAAAATCTTCCAGATACAAACATCTTCCCTCCATGTAGAAAAAGTAATATAAAAAATAGTTATCCCAACAATTGTATCATCGTCTAGCGCTACAATACTATCAATAATTTTATCTTTGAAGGCATTTTCAAATTCTTCCATATCAATTTTAACAGCATCAGGCTCATTTTCAAATACAGCAAGCTCATATACTAGATTATAAATTTGAGGTATGTCCTTTGTTTTTGCCTTACGAATGATCAAATCTGACATTATTTTAATGATTGAAAGACCAAATGTAATCAAATTGGCGAAGAGGATTATTTTGAGAGTTTTTTTTTATGTTTTAAAAGCATTTTCTTAAATGCCTTAATAGTTTTTACAGGCCCTGATGTTAACACCATCGTTAACAAGCCAAAGCGGAATATTTCCTCCCGGATTCATATGTCCAGAATGAATGATTTCAATGACGCCTTCGGATTTTTTAGATACTTGCCACGAACTTTGAATTTCTGTTATAGGCAGTAAGCCACTTTTTTGCTTTGGTATTTTGAAAGGAGAATAATTTGTTAATACCTCTATTTTTTTATTTAAAGTATCATAATTTATTTTTCCACTAATCGTTGCTACTCTATTTTCGAAAGGAAAAGGGAGGCCATACTCCAGCAGATAAATTCCTTCATTATCTGATACTTTATGCAACAAATTGACACTGGTGACACGGTCGTACCATAAATGCATATTCTCCACATCTTTCAAAACACTATAAACGATATTAATATCATCCTTTACGCTTGTTTTGAGTTTAAATTGTTTTACAGTAGATCCTTTAAAATCCTTAGTCCACAATGTAATATCCTCTTGTGATGAAACTACCTGCCAGTCTTTCTGGGATGAAAGAATAACAGAAAACCAGAAAAAACAGAAAACTGATGACATTAATTTAATCATGCATAAGCCATTGTCAGACATTCAAGATTTTTAGCTTTAAAACCACAATCAATAAGATTTTCAAATAACAACGGCAACACAAATCTTAAATTTGCTTCAGCTTTAAAATTATCGTGAAAGACAATAATGGACCCTTCCTTATAATTGTCCAAAACATTACTAAGGCATTTTTCTTTTGAAATTGAACGATCAAAATCACCACTTAAAACATCCCACATAACAATAGTTTTATCTTGTTTAAGAACTGTCGACTGAGTGGGTTTTAATTTACCATAAGGTGGCCTGAAAAGGTTACCCTCGATAACGTCATCGGCTTTACCAACATTCTCTACATAATCTTCGGTATCGGTTAACCAACCGTTCAGATGATTGTAGGTATGATTTCCGACTAAATGACCTTCAGATAGGATTCTTTTATAGATATAAGGATATTTTCTAACATTGTCTCCAACACAAAAAAAAGTAGCTTTAAATTTGTATTCGTCCAATAAGTCGAGTATCCACGGTGTTAGATCCGGAATGGGTCCATCATCAAAAGTTAAAAACACTTCTTTCTCATTTGTGTCAATATTCCATATCAAATCAGAAAATATTGTTTTAATAATTGGAGGTGTTTTAACAAGATACATAATATAATTTTGCTCAATTCAGCTTTTAAGATTAAATTTACGTCTTCAATTCAAAATCTCACTTGTATCTTAACGAATGAAAATCCGTTTTATAACCCTGGAGGACATAGATTTGAATATAATTAACATTATATTGTCAAAAAAACTTTAAAATCATTCATAATGGAAAAAATTAGGGTAAGATTTGCCCCTAGTCCGACAGGCCCTTTACATATCGGAGGCGTGCGTACTGCATTATATAATTTTCTTTTTGCAAGGCAAAATAATGGTACTTTTATTCTCAGAATTGAAGATACAGATCAAAATAGATTAGTTCCTGGTGCGGAAGCCTATATTATTGAATCTCTTACCTGGTTTGGACTAATACCGGACGAAGGCCCCGGATTTGGTGGAAATTGTGGCCCATATAGGCAATCAGAGCGCAAAGCCTTGTATAAACAATATGTCGACAAACTGATAGCGGATGGCAATGCTTATTATGCTTTTGACACTGCTGATGAATTGGAGGCAATGAGGGAAATAGATGAGACTTTTAAATATGGTATTCACTCCAGAATGAGTTTAAAAAATAGTCTGTCGCTTTCTGCAGGTCTTGTTGAAAAATTGATTAAATCTGGAGAAAATGTAGCGGTAAGAATCAAAATTCCTGCTAACGAATCCATTTCATTTTTTGATGAAGTTCGTGGTCATGTAGCATTTGACAGCAATGAACTTGATGATAAAGTCATCATGAAAGGCGATGGTATGCCTACTTATCATATGGCAAATATTGTTGATGACCACTTAATGAAAATCTCACATGTGATCAGAGGAGAAGAATGGTTGTCAAGTACGGCACATCACGTTCTTTTATATCGCTTTTTTGGCTGGGAAGCCCCAAAATTTGCACACCTTCCTCTAATATTGAAACCTACAGGTAATGGAAAGCTAAGCAAACGTGATGGTGCGAAATTTGGATTTCCTGTTTTCCCAATTTCCTGGGATAGTGAACACGAGGAAGATAATTTTACAGGATTCCGGGAAGATGGGTATATGCCGGAAGCAGTATTAAATTTTTTAGCGATGTTGGGTTGGAGTCCCGGAAACGATCAGGAAATTTTTAGTATAGAAGAACTGATTAAAACATTCCGTATGGAGAAAATAGTTAAATCAGGCGCCAGATTCGACATTGATAAAGCTCGTTGGTTCAATCAACAATATCTCATACAGGCAGACAATTTAAAATTAGCCTACATGATTCAAAATCAAGCAATTGACGATGGCTACCACGTAGCCGTGGAATATCTTGCTGAAGTTTGCGCTTTGATGAAGGAAAGGGTACATAAAGCAGATGAAATTATTAAGAATTCCCGATTCTTTTTTGAGGCACCAAATTTTTACGATGAAGAAACCATAAAGAAAAAATTTAGTCTGGAACAAGTCGATCATTTATTAGAAATCGCCGATAAATTAAACAACCTGAAAAGTAGTGATCTTCCCCAAATCGAAATTACCATTAAAGGTTATATTATTGAGCGGTCACTTAAGATGGGCGAAATTATGCCAATAATCAGAATTGCTATCAGTGGGTCCATGCAGGGACCTGACTTGATTCAAACGATAGCGCTGATAGGAACAAATGAAGCAGCCTCAAGATTAAAAACCGGAGTAGAAAGGTTTAAAAGTATAAAAATTTAAAACAAACAATGGACTTAAACTTCAAGCTTAAATAATAATTTCCAGTTATTTTGGGCGTATATTACTAAGCAAAACAAAAAGATAATACATAACTATTTGCTATATGCTAAAATTGCATCTATACTGGATTTTTTTGGACTAAATAATACACTAGGCAGCACTTTAAGTCCTTGTTTCATCTCTGCATATGTTTCCATCAATGTACTGTCATCTTCCATAGCAAACTCTATCTCAAGTTTCTCGAAAAGGTCACATTCATTGTATAAAAAACTTATTAATTGAACATCAGTGTAATTGTGCTTCATATACTGGTTTTAATGATGATTAATTTTACGAATTACACTATTTAACATCAAATATTGTATATATATTGTCGTGAGGGCTTATTTATTTTTAACTTATTTATAATTTTTTGGATACCCCTTTCAATATTTAGAATCTATATTTATTTTTTAACTAAACTCTATACCAAATTTGAGTCCTCCCGAAGATAGACAACTTTAAATACCCACGAACTTTTAATTTATCAGGTCCATCAAACTCAATAGAACAATCATATATTTTGCCTTTTTTAGGATCAAGAATCTGCCCATTGTCCCATCGGTTATCTTTTTTTCTGAGTCCCCAAAGTATATCCATACCGACAAGGTTTTTACCCTTATTCACTCCCTTACAGGCGGCACATTTTGTGATGGTAGCTGCAGGTAAAAGTTTAATAACCTTTCCTTTAAGCATTCCGTTTTCCTCATAAATTTCAATATGTGACTTTTCTTTACCATCCGTGTCATCAAGGTTTTTCCATATACCCACCGGAGTTTGAGCACAAAGTGAAAGCGATAGAAGTGTAAAAAAAATAAAGGAAAATTGTCTTAACATATAAAAATATTTATCTGAAAAAAATTTAAACAACAAACTTAGACATAATATTGTGAAAAACACCTAGTAATCCGCAATCTCTCTCCGGATGCCAAAATGTACATCCATTTTGACTACTTTATCATCTTTAATTAATACTCCTTCTTTTTCCAAGCGATCCTGCATAAGCGTCGGAGTTGCAAAATGGTTTCTACCTGATAACTCACCTAGTCTATTCACAACTCTGTGCGCAGGAATCTTATCGTCTTGACTATGACAATTATTAAGGGCCCAACCAACCATACGAGCCGATCCAAGTGCCAAAAAATCAGCAATTGCACCATAAGTTGTTACCCGACCAACCGGAATAAGGCTTGTTACGTCAAACACTTTTTGAAAATAATGATCCGAATTTAAATCTTTATCACTAACTGGGTTTTTAATAGGCATAACTCTGATTACTTTTGTACAAATTTACATAATATGCTCAAGACTAAGGTAAAAATAAATCAAGTAAATAATCTGACAGATGCCCGATACTTTGCTGCTATGGGCGCAGACTATCTAGGTTTTTGCTGCAATCTTGGTACAGAAAAATATTGTTCTCCAAATAAAATAAAAGAAATAACAGACTGGGTAGCCGGACCTCAATTCGTTTTGGAATTTGATGGTTGGCAATCAAAAGATGACATTCAATCTATTTTAAATGACAATAATGGCCAGGCTATTCATATTGGTCCTTTTGCAAGCTATGAAAATAATTTTTCAGTACCTGTATTTAAAGATGTTTTATTAGAAAGTTTGGAGGAGTCAATTAATACTGGAATTGATTTCCCGGTAATCCGATCAGAAAAACCATTTAGTCAATTAACAAATATAGAATTACAATCAATAAATCAGCTTCTACTAATCAAGCCTTGTTTCCTAGATCTAAATTTTAAACCTGAAGAAATTTTTTATATAATTGAACATTTGCCTTGCTATGGTATCATCCTTAGAGGTGGAGAAGAAGAAAAAATTGGCATGAAATCTTTTGAGGAACTTGATCACATTTTTAGTCTCTTGGAAGTCTGATCTAAACTTTGAAATGTAAACTAAATTCATAATATTATAATTGTATGTGCCATATTGGCATTAATTTATTAAACCATATGCCATATTGCCACTTTTTTTCCATTGGTTAAATATTTGCTTTCATTATATAGTTTATTAAACATAACATATACTTTTACAAAAAATATAAATCGCATATATGACTTACGATAATTTTACTGTAAATGCTCAGGAAGCCATACTAAAGTCACAACAATTAGCTGGTTCGCTCGATCAACAAGGGGTTGATTCAGTTCATCTGGTTAAAGGCATTATGGAAACTGATTTAAAGTTGGTTGAATTTTTATTAAACAAAATGGGCATTAATATTCCCATGCTTAATAGAGATTTGAATATCGAACTTGAAAAATATCCCAAAGTTCAGGGTGGGGATAAACAGTACCTTACAAATGATGCTAACAAGGCACTTGCTGTAGCAAAAAAATATTTAAAAGAAACAGATGATGAATTCATTACTCTTGAGTTGATGCTGCTTGGCATAATTGAAGGAAATGATAAAGCCGCTACAATTTTAAAAAATCTAGGCGCCACTTCTGACAAAATGAAAGCTGCTATTGTTGAATTGAGAAAAGGTCGTAAAGTAACCGACCAAAATGCTGAAAGTCAATACAATTCTTTAAAAAAATTTGCAGTTAATCTGAATGAGCAAGCAGAAAGTGGAAAACTTGATCCTATCATAGGCCGTGACGAAGAGATCAGAAGAATCCTACATATATTGTCCAGAAGAAAGAAAAATAATCCTATTTTACTTGGCGATCCCGGAGTCGGTAAAACTGCAATTGTCGAGGGAATTGCCTGGCGAATTGTAAAGCATGATGTGCCTGAGAATCTAAGAACAAAACAAATATTTACACTCGATATGGCGGCCCTTGTAGCAGGCGCAAAATATAAAGGAGAATTCGAAGAGCGTCTAAAAGCAGTTATCAATGAAGTGACAAACTCAAATGGGGAGATCATTCTTTTCATAGACGAAATTCACACACTAATTGGCACTGGTGGCGGCCAGGGTGCTATGGATGCAGCCAATATACTCAAACCGGCCTTAGCTAGAGGTGAGCTTAGAACCATTGGTGCAACTACATTGGACGAATATCAAAAATATTTTGAAAATGATAAAGCCCTCGTTAGAAGATTCCAGACAGTAGATATTGATGAACCTTCCGTAGAAGATACCATTTCGATTTTAAGAGGCATTCAAGAAAAATATGAAGTATATCACAAGATCGGGATATTGGACGAAGCGCTGATTGCAGCTGCTGAGTTATCACATAGGTACATTTCTGAACGTAAATTACCGGACAAGGCAATTGATCTTATTGACGAAGCTGCAGCAAAACTAAGATTGGAACTTGACTCAGTTCCTGAGGATATTGACGAATTAGACAGAAAACTACGTCAATTGGAAATAGAGCGTGAATTTATTAAAAGGGAAAAAGATGAAAAGAAATTAAAAGTTATTTCTGAACAAATAGCAAATGCAAAAGAAAAACTGGATTCAGTAAGAGCAGCTTGGAAATCTGAAAAAGACATTGTTGACAATATTCAGAATATCAAAAAACAAATAGAACAACTCGAATACGAAGCTCAAAAAGCTGAACGGGAAAGTGATTTTGAAAAAGTAGCAAAAATAAGATACGGAGACCTTAAAGAAAAGGAAGTTCAACTCAAAATTGCTAATGAAAAACTGGATTTATTACCGGAAGAGAGCAGATTTACCAATGAAGTAGTTACTGCCAATGATATCGCAGATGTTGTCAGCAAATGGACAGGGATTCCTGTATCCAAAATGCTAAAGACTGAAAAAGAAAAACTTCTAAACCTTGAAGAAGAAATAGGAAAACGTCTCATCGGTCAGAAAGAAGCAGTTGAAGCAGTAGCAGATGCGGTAAGAAGAAGTAGAGCAGGACTTCAAGATGATAAGAAACCAATAGGGTCCTTTATATTCCTGGGTCCAACAGGTGTGGGCAAAACTGAACTTGCCAAAGCCCTTGCAGAGGTTTTATTTGATGATGAAACGGCGATAACACGAATTGACATGAGTGAGTATCAAGAAAAGCACGCAGTTTCCCGTTTAGTAGGTGCACCTCCGGGATATGTCGGTTATGATGAAGGAGGCCAACTAACAGAAGCTGTAAGAAGGAGACCTTACTCCATTATTTTACTGGATGAGATCGAAAAGGCGCACCCGGATACTTTCAATATTTTACTTCAGGTTTTGGATGATGGCAGGCTTACAGATAATAAAGGTAGAATAGCCAATTTTAAAAATACCATTATCATCATGACTTCCAATATGGGCTCAGAAACCATTCTTGAAAATTTCGAGGATCTTGATGCACTTGGTGATAAACATCGTGCAGATATAATTGAAACTACAAAAATTGAGGTATTTGAAGCATTAAAAGAAAATTTGAGGCCCGAATTTTTAAACAGGATAGATGAGAAGATTATGTTTTTACCACTAACCAAATCAGAAATTAAACAAGTGGCATCACTTATGATCAAAAAGCTTACTAAAAATCTGGCTAAACAAGAGATTGGAATCGAATTTGACAATTCGGCTATGGACTTAATGTCAGATCTGGGCTATGAACCCCAATTTGGTGCCAGACCAATGGCCAGAGTTATCCAAAGAGAAATCATAAATGAATTGGCAAAATTGGTCCTTAGTAGTAAATTTAGTTCCGGGGACACCATATATGTAGGCACAGATGCTAAAGGTTTTACCTTTTCCGGGACGGCTAAAACATCTACTTCCAAACCAGTAGTTGAAAAGGATAAAAACAAAGATTTGAACCAACTAAAAAAGGCCACTAAAGACCTTAATAAAACTATTGAAGATATTGAAGCAGATGAGGATGAAATAGAAAAATAAAAAGGAATACCAAAATAAACTCAGGCACTATTTCCAATAAATAGTGCCTGAGTTTTAGATTTGTATAATCATATTACAAGACTAGTAAACATAAAAGCCCCGGAGGATAAACAAAGATGATTTAAATGGTATAGTATATAGACTGTACTAATGCAATGAAATAAGATAAATGTACACCACCCAATCAAAACATTATTTAAAAATAACTACCTTTGCACTCATTTTTAATTAGACCTTCAGTCTTTTATCGAATAAAATTCTGAATTGTCAAAAGGGTAGTGAATATGGCGAAATATAATGACGATCTAAAACAACTCAATCTTCCTGAGATTGATAAAAAAATACTCGCTTTCTGGAAAGAGAACGATATCTTTAAAAAAAGTATTGACCAAAAACCAGAAGAAAATAGTTTTGTATTTTATGAAGGCCCTCCATCTGCCAATGGCAAACCAGGCATCCATCATGTTATGGGTCGGGCCGTAAAGGATTTGTTTTGCAGATACCAGACCATGAAGGGAAAACGTGTAGATCGCAAAGGTGGATGGGATACCCACGGACTTCCTATAGAACTCAGTGTGGAGAAAGAACTAGGCATCACCAAGGAAGATATTGGTAAAAAAATCTCGGTGGATGATTACAACCACAAATGTCGCGAAACTGTCATGCAGTACAAAGACATCTGGGACGACATCACCATCAAGATGGGTTATTGGGTAGATCTGGAGAATCCATACGTCACTTTTAAAAACGAATACATAGAGTCTGTCTGGTGGATACTCGGCCAATTATATAATAAAGATCTATTATATAAAGGGTATACCATACAACCATATTCTCCAGCTGCGGGGACAGGTCTTAGTTCACATGAACTCAATCAACCCGGATGTTACAGAGATGTAACAGATACTACTGTTGTTGCACAGTTTAAAACAATACCTGAGTCTCTTCCAACTTTCTTACAAGGACTTGGAGACATTCATATCTTAGCCTGGACGACTACGCCCTGGACTTTACCATCGAATACCGCATTAACAGTAGGACCAAAAATCCAATATGCCCTTGTAAAAACATTCAATCAGTACACTTTCGAACCAATTAATGTAATTCTGGCGAAAGCACTAATCGAGAAGCAATTTTCAGGAAAGTTTGTACTAATAGAAAAAGAAGTGGAACTTGCTTTATACCATCAAACTGATAAAAAAATTCCCTATTTTATAGTTAAAGACTTTCTTGGCAGTGATCTCGTCGGTATCCGATATGAACAATTGCTTCAATATGCATTGCCTTACCAAAATGAAGAAAATGCATTCAGAGTCATATCAGGTAATTTTGTAACCACAGAAGATGGTACCGGTGTCGTACATACTGCCCCAACATTTGGAGCAGATGATGCAAAAGTCGCCAAAGAGGCTATACCCGAAGTACCTCCAATGTTAGTTCTGGATGAAAATGGAAACACTGTTCCATTAGTAGATTTACAAGGAAAATTTCGAGCGAATTTAGTAGAGATCGGTGGAAAGTATGTCAAAAACGAATATTATGCAGATGGTGAAGCGCCGGAAAAATCCGTTGATGTTGAGATCGCTATCAAACTCAAAGAGGAAAATAAAGCATTTAAAGTTGAAAAATATGTACATACATACCCTCATTGCTGGCGTACCGACAAGCCAGTTTTATATTATCCGTTAGATAGCTGGTTTATTAGAAGTACTGCCATGAAGGACAAGATGATCGAACTCAACAAAACGATCAATTGGAAACCTGCACATACAGGCGAAAAAAGGTTTGGCAACTGGCTTGAAAACCTCAATGACTGGAACCTGTCAAGATCGAGATATTGGGGTATTCCATTGCCTATATGGCGAACAGAAGATACAACTGAAGAAATTTATATCAGCTCCATCGAACACCTTGACAATGAGATAAAAAAAGCTAATGCTTCTTTTAGCATGAGCCAAGAAGTACCAAAGGACCTGCATAGACCCTACATTGATGACGTTATCCTTGTCTCCGGTTCAGGTAAACCAATGAAGCGAGAACTTGATCTTATAGATGTTTGGTTTGACTCAGGTTCAATGCCCTATGCTCAGTGGCACTACCCAATGCAAAATCGTGATTTAATAGACAAAGGTATAACCTTTCCTGCAGATTTTATCGCAGAAGGCGTAGATCAGACGCGCGGTTGGTTTTTTACGCTTCACGCTATAGCCAGTATGGTATTTGAAAGTGTCGCCTTCAAAAATGTGGTTTCAAACGGTCTCGTGCTAGATAAAAACGGTGTGAAAATGTCAAAGCGACTAGGCAATGTCATTGATCCATTTGAGACCATATCTGAGTATGGTGCTGATGCTACAAGATGGTACATGATATCAAATGCACAACCATGGGATAATTTAAAATTTGACCTTGAAGGTATAGATGAAGTACGTCGTAAATTTTTTGGAACCTTATTTAATACTTATTCCTTCTTTGGCCTATATGCTAATATTGATGTTTTTGAATACAAAGAGACTAGTTTGCCACTTTCTGAAAGACAGGAAATTGATAGGTGGATCATCTCATTGCTCAATACCCTGGTCAAAGAAGTGGATGCCGATTACTCAGATTATGAACCAACTAATGCAACCAGAAAAATCATGTCTTTTGTAGACGAACACCTTAGCAATTGGTATGTAAGACTTAGTAGAAGGAGGTTCTGGAAAGGTGAGTATTCACAAGACAAAATTGCTGCTTATCAGACGTTATATGAATGTTTGACGACGATCTCTAAGCTTATGGCACCTGTTGGACCAATGTTTGCTGACTGGTTATTCAAAAATCTAAACGATGCTACAGGTCTTGAAAAAAAAGAATCTGTTCACCTCACAGACTTCCCTGTTTCTAATAGCAATTTAATAGACAAAGCACTGGAACAACGTATGGATTATGCACAACGAATTTCCTCTTTGGTATTATCCATCCGAAAGAAAGAAGGGCATCGTGTAAGACAGCCATTAACAAAGATTATGCTGCCGGTGCTTGATCCATTATTCATAAGTCAGATAGAAGCTGTTAAAGAGCTTATTTTGTCTGAAGTGAATGTTAAGGAGATAGAATATATTACAAACACTGAGGGTTTTATCAATAAAAAAGCCAAAGCGAATTTTAAAACTTTAGGTAAAATATTGGGCAAACATATGAAGGCTGGCTCAGCTATCATTGCGGAATTTGACCAAAAAACCATTTCGCAGATCGAAAAAACAAATGAATACAATCTGGAAATAGAGGGAGAAAAATTTGTCTTAACATCTGAAGATATAGAGATTAGTTTTGATGAGATACCTGGATGGCAAGTTGCGGTTGATCGGGATATCACCGTTGCGTTGGATGTAAGTCTGACTGAAGATTTGATCGCCGAAGGTTTAGCCAGAGAATTGGTTAATAGAATTCAGACCATTCGAAAAGCAAGTGACTTCAATGTGACTGACAAGATTACAATCGAGATCGAAGACCACGATGTCATACGAAAAGCTGTTAATCAATATGGTGAATATATAAAAGCAGAAGTATTGGGTACTTCCATTACACTAAATAGTGCTAACAACGGTGAGGCTGTAGAAATCACCGAAGATCTGAATCTACGTATAGATATTAAAAAAGTTCAGGACAAAGTATTTTGATGTATAAAAAGAGCCACGGCTAATAAAAATATTCATTTCTACTTATGAATGCCCTTTAAAAACATCAGTTATTTAAAGAAAACGAATGATCCGATTTTGTTTTATTAGGAATGAAGCATCTTAATTATGTACAAAAAAACGGAGTGATTTTTATTCAAAATCGTCAATTTTTACTTTATACACTAAAGTTGCATTATTTCTAATACCCCTTGGAGGGTTTGCTGCAAAACCAAGATTTGAAGGTACGATTATAGTACCCTCACCTTTCTTTCCAAATAATTGTAATCCAAGTTGTAGTCCCTTAATTATATTACTCATTTTAATAACGACCGGAGCTCCTTCAGTAGTCATGTCAAATATCTCATCATCCAGATAAGTCCCTGTATATTCCAATGTCACTTCACTTGATGGCTTAATCGTATCTATACCTCGTAAATCCATAGCTACATAGATACCTAAAGTATCGATTATAACAAGATTTTTACTTTTAATATAGTTCTCGATATCTTTAATTTCCGGGTCAGCACTACCGGAACAGGACATAAAAATTAATGTGCCTAATGTCCAGAATAGCACTATTTTATTCATAGCGTTAAAAATCAAATACTTCAATATCGAATGCTAATACGGCATTGGATCTACCTGGCTGAGCCGAAGCACCGTAAGCCCATTTTGAAGGAATAAAAA
Source organism: Saprospiraceae bacterium (assembly GCA_016717145.1). GTDB lineage: Bacteria > Bacteroidota > Bacteroidia > Chitinophagales > Saprospiraceae > OLB9. The sequence goes on from JADKGD010000071.1 coordinate 88,379, forward strand.
GTTTTCCTTTTCCACCTTTACCAAATTTTGGCATACCAATTTGCCACCCTTGAATGGTAACTGAAAGGGGGAAAACGGCCTTTTCTCCGGAGTCGAATATTATACCATCAAGAAAATAACCTTTGTATGTAACTGTCAAGGTATTTGTTATTTTTGGTTTCACTTCCCCTCCGGGGTTTTCTATGACATAATATACTCCGTCAATCGTCTTTTCAGCTGTGATGTTTTTTGATTTTAGATAATCTTCAATCAGCTTAATATCTATGGCAAATTGTTCTTCAGCTGTAACAACATCTTTTGAACAAGATCCCAATATTAATAATGCGCTTAAAATAGCTAAATATCTTTTCATGCTTTTTTTTATATTCTGCAAATATCGCAATCTTTATGAAGATTTGATCTTCATAAATTAAAAATTACATAAAAAGTAATAAGAAATCGATTAGTAATTCTCGCTGCACTATTGAATGCCCGCCATTGCTTTTCGACTTTCTGCCAAACTACATTCCAAAAATGATAAATATCCGTCAATTCCAGGCACGAAAGGTCGGGGCTTACTGACTACTTTTTGATCAGAAGTGGCAATTACATAGAGCGGTTGAGAATTTTGCTGAAAATTGACAATTTGAAAGTCTGCCCATTTATTACCTACATTTCGAAGTTTTGTTTTCCGGTCCTTTTCTGAAATATATACTGTAGAGAGTTTTTTGTCATCATCAACATAAAGCGAAATCAAGACGACTGAGTCATTCAAAATACCTCTTATCCTATCATCTACCCATATATGCTCTTCGGTTTTACGACAATTAACACACCCATGACCTGTGAAGTCGATCATAATTGGCTTTTTTATTTCATTGGCGTAAGCTATGCCTTCGAAGTAATCTTTAAAACAATTTATATTATTAGCACATTTAGTATAAGAAGGATATCTTTCCTTTATTGAGATATCAACCTCCTGTGGCTTAATCAAATAACTGTAATGAGCTGGTGGTGCAAGCCCACTCATAAGGGAAAGAGCGTTATATTCTCCGGTTTTATCATTCATGCGAAAACCTGATGCAAGATAGACAACCAATACTCCGGAAAGCAAAGCGAAAATTATTCTTATAAGTGACAATTTTTTAAGTGGACTGTCATGAGGAAATTTTATAAATCCAAACAAATATAAAGTCATTGCAATAAAAATCGCAACCCATAATCCCATAAACAACTCATATTTAAGGAAGCCCCAACCATTTGTAAGGTCCGCAACTGATAGAAATTTTAATGCAAGGGCCAATTCAATAAAACCAAGCACAACTTTAACAGAATTCATCCAGCTACCGGATTTTGGTAAAGAATTCAACCATGCAGGAAAAGCCGCAAATAAGCCAAAAGGTAATGCAAGTGCTGATGAAAATCCCAGCATAACGAGAAACGGTCCAAGGTATTCTCCTTTTGATGATGCTTGGACTATGGCGGTTCCAATTATTGGTCCGGTACATGAAAATGAAACCAATGCCAAGGTAAAGGCCATAAAAAATATACCAATTAATCCTCCTCTGTCTGCCATCCGATCACTTCCCGTACTCCAACTACTTGGCAATGTAATCTCATAATAGCCAAAAAAGGAAAAAGCAAATGCAACAAAAATGAGAAAAAAAGCTGTATTTGCTATCCAGTTTGTAGATAATCTGTTGAGCGCTTCAGGGCCAACAAAAATAGTAATTAATAATCCTATCAGTACATATATCACTATGATAGATAGCCCATAAATGAGCCCATTTACCCAGCCTTTTCGTTTAGTATCTTTTGTAAAAAAACTGATGGTGATGGGTAACATCGGGAAAACACAAGGAGTCAATAATGCCAGTAAGCCACCTATAAACCCAAAGATAAATGTCCATAGATATCCCTCTTTAGTTTCTGTAACGCCACCACAATTGCTTAACGGATTTTCATAGGTTGAAGCGAGTGAAGGTATCTTTTGATTAATATATTCTCCATGAATCACAGCTCCAAGGCCAAAGTCGCCACTTAATACAGATGCTGAGTCTGATGGACCAGGAATACTATTTGAGATGACTGAATCCAAGGAAGAAAATGCATTCTCCATATTACCAGATCCTAATTTTTCGGAAATGCCGGTTTCTTGACTATTAACTATTGCTTTAGACCCTGGTCCAGCAATTGGGATTACAAATGAGAAATCAACATCTGTGGGTGGTAGACATTTTTCAGAATCGCAAGCCATATAATTGAGATATCCGGATATTGGTTTGGATGCATCTTTTACTTTTATCTTTTGTTCAATAATGAAAGGTTCGTCAGAAGAAAACTTTATAACGACCACTTCAAACAATTTGTCCATTCCTTCTTTTTAGCACCTGATTCAGTGGCTTTTCCTACTAGTTCTATGCCATCTTTTTTCATATGTTATAGAGGTAGGCACAGGACCATCATCTGAAGTATATTGTGAATAAACAGTCCACCCTTTATCAACTTTTGCTGTATAAATTAATTTATACTCATTTGTATTAATTTTTTCAATATCAAATTTCCATTTGACTGGTGTCAATATTTGACCTGATACGTCACAAACGAAAAATATCGATAAGATTGAAAATATAAAGAACTGTTTCATACGTAATGAGATTAAAAAGGTTTTGGGTTAAAATTTTAAATCAAAGGAAGCATCTGTTGGTGGAAGACATTTAGATCCGTCACATGTCATAAATGTAACGTAACCTTGCACTCCTGTACGGTTTTCCTTCTTTATTTTAGCTATAAAAATTGCTTTTTCTTTAAATTTTATTACATCAACATCAAACATATCGTCATGTTCTTTGATGGCTTTTGATTTCTCTGCCATCGCCATAATTTTTTCATCAACAATAAACTGTGTCGGTACTGGTCCATTATCATCCGTAAACTGTGAATATAACACCCATGATTTTTGCATATTGGCTGTTGCAACCAACTCATAATCAGTTTCAGATAATTTATTCAGCTCGAAATGCCACTTAACCGGCGATATGTTTTGGCTCTGCAATTGATACCCTGAAAATATCATAAATAAAACAAAAAAGTAAAAAAAATGCTTCATGCTAAAAATTTATATTAAATACTTATTAATAATATTTGAAAATAAAATTTGTATTTTTTGTAATTAACCCCTTAATCAAAAAGAGCAAATAAAATCAATACTTTATACTTGGCGACCCAATAATAACTTTAAATACCTACATAACAAATGTAAAAATAATTCTATACTATTGATATGATGGTCTTTTGATATCTCTTTAATAAAAGATTAACTCATTTTAATAAAGCTGAAGTAGAAATCGTTTAACTAAATGAGTTCAAAATGTGTAATAAAAATCAATGCTATCAACATGATATGTATTAATTCATAAAAAATTTTATGTTTAGAATCACTAATCAATATTCCAATAAAAATTGATACCGGAAAGGCTAAAGAAGCCAGATGTTGACTATCATTTGTTTTAAAAACTAAAAATGAAATTAAGCAAAACAACATTAACCAATAAAAGATATCAATCTTCTTTTGAACCTGAATGCTCTTTTTTGATGTAAAGAATCCATAACTCAATAAAGATACTAAAACTAAAGCGAAAAGTACAAATATTGAAATATAAAAAACAATATAGCCGTCCATATGGATAATAGGTATTCGAAAGAAAATATCCCTAATAAAATCAAATTCAATAAATTTAATATCAAACCAATATTTGTATGTAAAAAGAAAAATATATGGAATTGAAAGTCCTACGATAAATTGTACTTTTTCTTGTAATTTAAAAGACCTTAGTAGTAAAAGTGCAATTATGCCAAACAATATCAGTGCAAAATAAGGCGTATAAATTACTGATGCAAATCCGATGTAAAATCCTGAGTTAAAAATATTAGCAGATGCATCAGGCAATTTATATGTATCTAAAATACAGTTAAGCGCCAGAATCACAAACGTATTTGCAATAAGAATTGGTAATAAAAGTGAATTTGTAGTTACGAGACCTAATAATAATATATAGACAATGCCTGAAAATAATGTAATCTCCCTGGAGATGCGGTGTTTAATAAATAAATGATTGATTAATAATACTTGAAAAAATATCAGGATGTTGGAAAATATATTTTGCCACAAAGGCCCTGAAAGGTGTTTAAGTAATGAAATGATGAGAATATTTTCGCTTTTATTAACAATATATGGTATTGGCTTTATTAATGTGTCAAATCTTAAAATAAAGATATACGGCAATAATAATACATTGTTGATAAAAAGATTTCTTCTGAAAATTTCAAGCAAAACAGATATGTTTTTTTAACCTACCAAATTAAAAATTAACAAGAACTTGATAATGATACAGGCAAATTTACAATTTAATTTTTCAAAAATCAGGATTAATCAATAAAATAATTTTTAAGAAAATATTCTATATTATTTTGTTATTTCTTTTGATAAGAAATATTATTGGTTAAACCATAAAAAAATAATATTAGAGTATCTTGTGAGCTGATTTTGATGTAAATTTTATACAAACCTAATGTCATCACAGTTAGATCAAATAAAAAGCCCTGTTAGCTTTGAACTTAAAGAGTTTGAAAAACATTTTAAGGCATCCATGAAAAGTACGGTTCCTCTACTTGATAAAATCACTTACTATATTGTTCAAAAAAAAGGAAAACAAGTTAGACCGATTTTAGTATTTCTTTGTGCAAAAATATGTGGCAATATTAATGACTCAACTAATGTTGCTGCTTCCCTGATTGAATTATTGCATACAGCCACACTTGTGCATGATGATGTCGTAGATGAATCCTATGAAAGAAGGGGCTTCTTTTCGATCAATGCACTTTGGAAAAATAAAATTGCTGTTTTAGTTGGGGATTTTTTATTGTCAAAAGGGCTCCTAGTGGCCCTTGAATCAAAAAACTACAACCATCTTCAAACACTTTCCATCGCAGTGAAACAAATGAGTGAGGGTGAATTGTTGCAAATTGAAAAAGCGCGTAAGCTTGATATTGATGAATCAGTATATTTTGAGATTATAAGTAAAAAAACAGCCTCATTAATAGCCGCAGCGTGCTCTTCAGGTGCTTCTTCAACAACAGACGACGAAGTTCTCATTGGAAAAATGTGGAGTTTTGGTGAAAAGATAGGTATTGCTTTTCAAATAAAAGACGATCTTTTTGACTATGGAGACGCTGATATTGGCAAGCCAAGAGGTATTGATATTAAGGATAAAAAGATGACTTTACCTTTAATTTATGCACTTCAAAATGCATCTAAATCGGAAAAAAATACCATTATAAATTATATTAAAACGGATAGTGAAAACGAAACTAAAGTCAAAGAAGTAATCTCTTTTGTGAAATCCAAAGGTGGTTTGGTCTATGCCGAAAAAATGATGCTAAAGTACCAATCAGAAGCCATTGAAATTCTTAAAACTTTCCCTGAAAATGAGTCCCGCGAGTCTTTAGAAAAATTGGTATATTTTTTTACTACAAGAAAAATTTAACCCTTTGTTTATCATCGAAAACAAACATACAAAAGTAGCTATTTCAGCATGCGGAGCGGAGCTAATGAGTATTTTTAATAAACAAAATCAACTTGAATACCTTTGGCAGGGAAATCCGAAATATTGGAGTAGAAGGGCACCTATTTTATTTCCTATAGTAGGAAAATTAAAAAACGATGCTTACGCCTATAAAGGACATGAATATCATATCAAGCAGCACGGATTTGCAAGAGACATGATTTTTGAAGTAGTGGAAAAATTATCAGAAACTATTACTTTTTTTTGTAGAAGCAATAATTTTACCCGCAGTTCTTTTCCTTTTGACTGGTTATTGGAAATCAAGTACACTATTAAAATAAATACGCTAATTGTTACTGCGATGGTTAAAAATAAATCATATACTAATTCAATGCTATTCAGTATTGGATTTCATCCTGCATTCAATGTACCTTTAATAAAAGAAAAAGAAATGCATGAAGATTATTGTCTATATTTTAATGATGACATTAAAGGCGATAGATGGATGATTAATAATGGATTAATAGACACGATTCGCAAGCCTGCATTTGAACTCGGAAGGATTCCTTTGTCCGTTGATCTTTTTAAAGATGATGCACTTGTATTCAAAAATCTGAAATCTGACACGATTACTTTACAGTCCATGTCGACGAAAACCGGTTTAAATTTTAGATTCAATTCTTGCCCTTACCTTGGAATTTGGTCCAAATATGAAGCTCCTTTTGTTTGTATTGAGCCTTGGTGGGGTATTGCAGATGCTGTAAATCACGATGGCAATTTTGAAAGTAAAGAGGGAATAATAACGTTGGAATCTGGGCATTCCTTTTCTTGTGGATACGAAGTTGAATTATTCTAAAACTTATCTATTCTTATTTCTTTTACCGTTTTAGCCCCGACTTCTCCCGAAGCAAATACAAATACTCTAAATGTATCTTTAGAAGTAGTCATTTTAGCAACTTTATATTGGGAAGACTTATCTTTCGACACTCCTTTATGCATTCCTTCCACATTTAAAATTTTTTGACTGTTCAAAAATGTTTTTAACTTGGCCATTGCTGCCTTTTTAGGCATGATTTGCTGATCTTCAAAAAGACAAAAATCAATATTGTCCTCCAGATATGATTCTAAAGTAACAATATCTCCATTTTTGAGGGCAGTATAAAAAGCAGCTTCGGACTGTGCAGAAAGCCCGCCACATGTCATAGTCAAAAGGATAATTAAAATATTTTTCACGTCTAAAATTCTGTTTTGTTTTATAAATAATAAGCAAACAATGGTTGTTAAAAAATTTTACTTTATGTTTGCATACCACAATAAACGACAATGTTGCTTATTTTAGTTTCATTTTAGGTGTTAATATTGTAATAAGGACACATAATTTATAATAAATAATTGATTTTCAGATATTAATTTATTAATAAATTAATAATATTAAAGTAAATTTTTATGAAAAACGTAGCTTTAATCATTCTGGATGGTTGGGGAATCAACCCAAATCCAAACATTAGTGCGATAGCAAAAGCAAAGACAGTGACTTTTAATAGGCTGCAGGATCAGTATCCTTTTGCTACATTAACTACTTTCGGAGAAGATGTCGGGCTTCCTGAAGGTCAAATGGGAAATTCAGAGGTAGGGCATATAAATATTGGCGCCGGAAGAGTTGTATTTCAAGAATTGGCGCGTATTAATAAAGCAATCAGAGAAAAAGAACTTCTTAAAAACCCTGTTTTTATTGATGCATTAGCATATGCTGCTGCGCATACTAAAAGGATACACTTGCTTGGCCTTATATCTGATGGAGGGGTTCATTCACACATAGATCATTTGATAGGATTATGTGAAATGTTTAAAGAATATACTAATATTGAAGTATATATTCATGCTTTTATGGATGGCAGAGATACAGATCCCAGGTCAGGGAAAGCGTTTTTGGAGCAAGTTCAAGAGACGATCAAATACAGTAACATTAAAATTGCAACAGTTATTGGAAGATATTACGCTATGGATAGAGATAAGCGATGGGAAAGGATTAAATTATCCTATGACCTACTGGTAAAAGGTATAGGACAACCGGCAGAAAACATAATTTCTGAAATTCAAAATTGTTATGATAGTGGGTTGACGGATGAGTTTTTAAAGCCAATTTATAATGCCCAGCTTGAAAATAGTGAGGGCTCCTTAAAAGAAAATGACGTAGTGTTGTTTTACAATTTTAGAACAGATAGACCAAGACAACTTACTGAGGCATTAACCCAAAAGGATTTCCCGGATTTTAATATGTTTAAAATTCCTTTATATTATGTCACTTTTGCAAATTATGATCAGACATTTCAAAACATACATGTCTTATTTGAAAAAGATAATCTTGAAAACACTTTAGGTCAGGTCATCAGTGAAGCTGGCCTGACACAAGTAAGAATTGCTGAAACAGAAAAATACCCACATGTAACTTTCTTTTTTAATGGCGGGCGAGAAGAAAGATTTAATGGCGAAGACCGAATTATGGTTCCATCTCCTAAAGTAGCTACTTATGATATGAAACCGGAAATGAGCGCTTTGGAAATAACTGATCAACTTATAGATTATATAATACATAAACATCCAAACTTTATTTGTCTGAACTATGCCAATACGGATATGGTCGGGCATACAGGGGTATTTGAAGCTGCAGTGAAGGCAGCTGAGACAGTTGATGGATGTCTGTCAAAACTTTTAAAAATATTGTTGGAAAATGATTATTTAGCCGTAATCATTGCCGATCATGGAAATTCAGATGTGATGGTTAATCCCGACGGATCGCCTAATACTGCACATACTACCAATCCGGTTCCTGTAATTTTAGTAGGAAATGATATTTCTAAATCAACATATAGTGTTTCTGACGGCAAGTTAGCTGATTTAGCACCAAGTATACTACAATTGATGGGACTCAAGCCATCTGGATCCATGTCAGGAAATATCATTTTCAAGCCAAAATAATATAGTGCATATACGTAACATTTTACATCCCACTATGAGCCAGGTGGGTAAACTATTTTCTATGGATCGTCTCATTTCTCTGTCTGGAAGAGACATTATATTTCCTTTCTATCACATAGTAACAGATGAAATACCCATCCATGCGAAACACAGATACGGTATTAAGTCTGTTAAGGATTTTGAGTCAGATTTAGAATTTTTACTTAAACATTTTAAAGCTTTGGATTTAAATGACGTATTATCTTTAAAAAGAAACAAATTGAGTGGTAAAAAGCCTGGATTCTTTTTGACTTTTGATGACGGATTAAGCGAGTTTTATAATGTGGTTGCTCCAATATTATTGAGAAAAGGAATTCCTGCAGCATGCTTTATTAATTCGGCTTTTGTTGATAACAAACAATTGTTTTATAGGTATAAAAGCAGCATTCTTATTCACCATTTAAAAGAAAACAAAAATTTAATCCATCTTATTGATAAAAATACTATTGCAGAAAAATCCCATGAAAATATAATAAAACAAATTCTTACGATAGATTATTCTGAACGGCATGTTTTGGAAAAAATAGCAACTTCTGTGGATTTGGACTTTAATAAATATCTTGAAACACAAAAACCTTATATGGATGCTGTTCAGATATCCAGCCTAATTAATCAAGGATTTTATTTTGGCGCTCATAGTATTGATCATCCATTATACAGTAAAATAACTTTGAAAGAACAAATATTTCAAACAGAAACCAGCCTTGCTTGGGTTAAAAAACAATTCAACCAAAATTTTAGCTTATTTGCATTCCCATTTACTGATCATGGTGTGAGCAAAAGTTATTTTGATCACTTTTCAGAAAATAAGGTTGTAGACCTATCATTTGGAAGTGCTGGCATCAAAAAAGAAAAGATCATGGGTCATTATCAACGTATTCCAATGGAAGTGCCTGGTAACAATGCTGAAAATATCCTTAGTAGTGAGTATTTTTACTATTTACTGAAATCATTCGTGGGGAAAAACAGGATTAGAAGACATGATTGAGATAAAAAGATTAAATAAAACATCACTTCATTCTTACGTACACTCATCAGCATTTCAGACATCTGCCGTTCTTCCTATTTCATATCATCGAGCGATGTCTCAAATTTTAAATCCTGCTGTAAAAGATGAAGATATATTGCTTTTATTAACTTATTTTGATGACATATTAGTGGGCTATTTAGGCGTTTTGCCCGATGACATATATCATGAAAATGAGTTACCAACGCACATAGGATGGATGAGTTGTTTGTGGGTCGATCCAAATCATCGTGGAAAAAAGATTGCACAAAATCTAATTCACGCTTGTTTTGAAGCTTGGTCAGGCAAAATATTGTTAACTGAATTTACCCCCGATGCTGCTCGTTTATATGAAAAAATGGGTTTGTTTCAGCATTTTTATAGTAATATAGGTAAGAGGTGGTACATACGATCAAGTATGGTTTACATTTTTCCTCTCAAATGGGAAATGTTTAAAAGACAATTAAAGATATTAAACTTGATTGATTCAAGTATTAATTATTTTTTTCAGATTATACAAATATTCAAAAAGAGCCAAAAACTCAACTATAAAATCGAAATTCTTTCCAATATTGATACTGAAGTTTGTAAACTTATCACTGATTCCTTTAAACATCAAACATTTCGTAGGGATTGCGCTTCTTTAGATTGGATCATACAAAATCCATGGATAATTAAGTCTCCTTTAAAAGATGATATGGCCAAAAAATATCATTTCACTTCATCTGAAAAACAGTTCGAAACAAAACCAATAAAGATATTAAACAAATCAGGTAAACTCACTGCATGCATTGTCATCACCATTAGAAATGGTCATTTAAGAATGCCATATTGTTTTCATAGTGGAGATCTTGAATGTATCAGAGAGGTCCTTAATTATTTTATTATCTTAGATAAAGTCCACACATGTACCATATATAACAAAGAAGTAAATGAGCATTTTGTCCAACACAAATTGGTAAACTGTTTTTCTAAAAATGTAGTAAGAACTTATTTGATCTCAAAATCATTGTTTGAAACTATTAAAATATTAGATCCGAACATTCAGGATGGTGATGGCGATTGTGCTTTCACCTAATTTTTTTTCCCGGCACTAATATTACCGGTAAAAAATTGTAAATAAAATTTGTTTTATTAAATGTACTAAAATCAGCCATTTATATGAATGATATAGATTGAATATTTAGCAATATTTGAATGGATCCACCTATTTTATATCATTAAAATTTGTTATCAAAAATTAATTAGTATTTTAGCGTCGTTTTATTGATTTTATTATTTTTTGTCATCCGAAAAGGAGACTTTTAGTGATCAAACGTTAAAATATTGTGTTATACTTTTAAATGTTATTAATCCAAATTAAATATATCCCTGAACAATGGATCCATTAAAGGAAAAATTTTTTGAAAAATCAGCTTCCCTCAAAGCTGACATTAAAACAATACTAAAAGATCATGGTGATAAAAAGATTGACGAAGTCACTATAGAGCAACTGATAGGCGGAATGCGCAGTGTTCGTAGTATGATATGGGACACTTCATCACTTGATCCAGAGGAAGGCATTAGATTCAGAGGATACAATATTCCTCAACTGAGAGAATTATTACCACGTATTCCAAATGGCAAAGAGCCATTGCCGGAAGGATTATTCTGGCTTATGATGGTTGGCGAAATTCCCACCATAGAAAATGTTAGGTGGTTATCTGCTGAATGGCAGAAAAGGAGTTCTGTAGAAAAACACGTTTTTGACACTCTGGATGCATTGCCTAAAAGTACTCACCCGATGACTCAGTTTAGTATTGCTGTTTTAGCCATGCAGTCTGAGAGTATTTTTGCTCAAAAATATGAAGAAGGAATGAGTAAAAATGATTATTGGGATGTTATGTATGAAGATTCTATGAATCTTATTGCTAAATTGCCTAGGGTAGCTGCTTATATATATCGTCGATCATTTCATAATGATGTCCACATTACACCCAAGACAGATATGGATTGGGCGGGCAATTTTGCCCACATGCTTGGCTATGATGATGCTGATTTTAAAGCGCTTATGAGATTGTACATGACTATTCATGCCGATCATGAAGGAGGAAATGCCTCAGCCCACACCATGCACCTCGTTGGATCAACATTAAGTGACGTATATTATTCATTTAGCGCCTCAATGAATTCCTTGGCCGGACCATTACACGGCCTCGCGAATCAGGAAGTGATTAAATGGATATTTGAAATGGTAGAGGAGCTTGGCACCAACAATCCTGATAAGGATCAAATAAGAAAATACATAAATGATACACTTGCAGAAGGAAAAGTAGTACCTGGTTATGGACATGCGGTTCTTCGTCAGCCAGATCCCAGGTTTATAGCTCAAAAACGATTTGCTGAGGACAATATACCTGATGATCCTATTGTTCAAATAGTTTGGGACTTATTTGAACTTGTACCTGAAATTCTTGGTTCTCTGGGAAAGGTAAAAAATCCCTGGCCAAATGTAGATGCACATTCAGGAGCATTGTTGGTACATTATGGACTTAAAGAATATAATTTTTATACAGTTCTTTTTGGCGTGTCAAGGGCATTAGGAGTTTGTGCCGGTTTATGTTGGGACAGGGCCCTGGGACTTCCATTAGAAAGACCAAAATCAATCACAACTGATTGGTTAAAACAATATATTGCCAATAATTAATTTTAAACTAAAAAATAATAATAAATAAATGAATTATCCAAGCGATTTAAAATACACAAAAGAGCATGAGTGGATTAGGATAGTAGGTGATATAGGCTACATTGGGGTTACAGATTTTGCACAGAGTGAACTTGGTGAATTGGTATACGTTGAAGTAGATACAGTTGGAGAAATCATTTCAAAAGACGAAGTATTTGGTACAGTTGAAGCAGTAAAAACCACATCAGATTTATTTATGCCTGTGTCTGGTGAAATCCTTGAATTCAATGGAAAGTTGGATGAAGCAGATGGTGATAACCCGGGGCTTATTAATGAAGATCCTTATGGTGATGGATGGATTGTTAAAATAAAAATAACTGATGCTTCTGAACTTTCAGAATTGCTGGACGTCGACGCTTACATTGCACTTGTCAGTTAATCAGCTTTATCAATTTATTCATAAGTCTTACTCATTGATTCGCTCTATATTAGCACCGAGGCTATTAAGCCGGCCATCAATATTTTGATATCCGCGGTCAATCTGACTTATATTCGAAATTATACTCTCGCTTTTGGCTGATAATGCCGCGATCAAAAGTGAAACTCCGGCACGTATATCCGGAGAACTCATCTGTATTCCTCTCAATTGAAACTTTCGTTCCAGACCAATTACAGTTGCTCTGTGTGGATCACAAAGTATAATCTGAGCACCCATATCGATAAGCTTGTCTACAAAAAACAACCTGCTTTCGAACATTTTTTGGTGGATCAAGATACTTCCTTTGGCCTGAATTGCCGTGACAAGGATTATACTCAGTAAATCAGGCGTAAAACCAGGCCAAGGCGAATCATAAATAGTCATTATAGAACCGTCTATAAAACTTTGTATCTCATAAACATCTTGTGCGGGAATATATAAATCATCATTTTCTATCTCTATTTTAATTCCTAATTTTTCAAATGTCAAAGGTATAATCCCCAGGTTTGACACCGAAACATTTGTGATCCGAAGACTGCTTTGAGTCATCGCTGCCAATCCAATAAAACTACCTATTTCAATCATGTCCGGTAATATGGTGTGCTCTGTTCCACCCAGATAGTCGACTCCTTCAATAGTCAGCAGGTTTGATCCCACACCAGTTATTTTTGCACCCATGCTATTTAGCATTTTGCATAATTGTTGTAAGTATGGCTCACATGCAGCATTATATATTTGTGTAATACCTTCAGCAAGTACTGCTGCCATCAGCACATTGGCAGTACCGGTAACAGATATTTCATCCATCAATATAAATGTTCCCTTCAACTTATTTGCCCCAATGTAAAACTGGTCACCTGCTTCATCATAATTGAAAGTAGCACCAAGCATCTGAAAACCTAAAAAGTGAGTATCAAGTCTTCGGCGACCTATTTTGTCTCCTCCTGGTTTAGGTAAGTATGCTTTTTTAAACCTCGCCAATAAAGGTCCAAGAAGCATCACTGATCCACGTATCTTTCTGGCATTATCCTGATAGGTTTCTGAAGATAGATGATCTGTATCAATATCATCTGCCTGAAATGTAAAATCATTAAGACCAATCTTTTCTATCTTGACACCCAAACCTTTTAAAAGTTCCATTTGCTTTCTAATATCCAAAATATCAGGAATATTTTTAACGGTTACTTTTTTGTTCGTTAAGAGTACTGCACTGACAATCTGCAATGCTTCATTTTTTGCTCCTTGAGGTTGGATAGATCCCGAAAGTTTTGCATTCCCCTGAACTCTAAATGCTTGATTTGACATAGTGCTGGTTTTAATTTTTTAAACCTCAAATATATTACAATAATTAATAATATTATTTATAATTCCGGATTTTATATCATGGTATTTCAATTAAAAAAATATCATATAAAAAGTATAAGACTAAATATAAAATTCAAAGGGTTGAATTTGTTAATACTTAAAGAATATTAATATGATCCATCACATATCTCTATGCCTTTCCCAGTAATTTTGGTCTTCAACTTCTTCCAGTAAATTTAAGTAATTCTGATAGCGGATTTCACTTATTTCACCCGATGTAATCGCTTGTTTAACTGCACAGGCTGGTTCATTTCTATGGGTACAATTAGCATATTTGCATTTGTTCGACAGCACAAAAAACTCCTTAAAATTATGTGATATATCTTTTACTTCCAGATGTGAAAACGCTAGTGTCTTAATACCTGGAGTATCAATTATGCTGCCTCCAAAAGACAGTTCGTGCATCTCGGCAAAAGTTGTGGTATGTTGACCCTTTCCAGAAAAGTCAGATATTTCTTCAGTTTTCAAACTCAGTTTTGATTCAATTGAGTTGACAAGAGTTGATTTACCAACGCCGGATTGACCCGCAATCAGTGTTGTTTTACCTTTCAACAATTCCTTTAATTCTTCGATGCCTATTTTTGACTCTGACGATGACAACACAACCTTATAACCAATTCTGGTATATATTTCATTCAATTCTCTATAAAACGTCATATCCGCTTCGGTATTTAAATCAGCTTTATTAAACACAATAATGGCAGGAATATTATAGGGTTCCGTCATTATCAAAAAACGATCTATAAAACCCAATTTAAGATTTGGCTCACGCATGGTAATGATAATCATGACCTGATCTACATTACTTGCAAGAAAATGTAACTGGTGTTTTTTACGAGGTGATTGCCTTACAACATAATTTTTTCTAGGTGAAATAGCTCTGATTATAGCTCGAAAATCGTCAGCATTTTCCAATTCAAGCTCAATTGTTACCTCATCACCAACTGCAACAGGATTGGTTAGTTTTAAATCGTCAAGTTTTATTTTACCTGCAATACGACATTTATACAAAATTCCATCTTCACCTTTTACATTGTACCAACTTCCTGTAGATTTAATTACAATTCCCTTCATTCGAGAGCTTGAAATTTTGGAGTTGTGGATTGTTGATGAATTGCAAGTGCTAATTCCTTAATAAGTTGTGGATCTTTTTCTATGGCATTTCCTACTACTATTATATCCGCTCCGGCTTTAGCATTTGCAGCAGCTTTTTCGGGAGTAGCAATGCCGCCCCCAATAATAAGGGGTATATTTAAGGCACCACTTACCGCACTAATCATTGATTCAGAAATAGGGATTTTTGCACCACTTCCGGCATCCATATATATCTGTTTTAATCCCAGCATCTCACCTGCAACTGCCGTGCACAATGCAATATCTTCTTTATTGGCAGGAATTGGATTTGTATTACTCATATATTGAACACTGGTCATAATTCCTCCATCAATGAGCATATACCCGGTAGAAATTATCTCGAGAGGGCTAACTTTCAAAAAAGGAGCCGTGATAACATGTTTTCCGATTAATAAGTCAGCATTTCTGCCGGATATTAATGACAAAAATAACAAACCATCTGCTTTATAACTAAGCTGAAAAGAATTTCCCGGAAACAATATCATAGGGATATTGCACATTTCTTTCATAGATTTTAGGACATAGTCAAGCATGTCATTTACTACAAGGCTCCCTCCTATAAAAAAATAATCTACTCCGGCTTCAACAGACATTTCAAGCACATGCTGGATCTTACCTAACCTAACCTTATCGGGATCTATTAAGACTACAAATTTCTTTTTACCTGTATTTTTGGCATCCAGAAATTGTGTGTAAAGAGAATTTGTTACCATTAAAGCTTTGATTTCAGATACAAAGATAAATATTTATTCTCAGGAATTATTAAGTGTATATCATTAATAAATATTATGGCTAAAGTCAGAAGTAAAACTGATGATAAAAATTCAATAAAGTTTTAGTAAAAATAAAAAAGCCCAATCGTTATGATCAGGCTTTTGGGCGTCCCCTCTAGGACTTGAACCTAGGACCTACGGATTAACAGTCCGGCGCTCTAACCAGCTGAGCTAAGGAGACATTTGAGATTGAGTTAAGTTGTTTCTTGTGTTATTTTCAAATGCGGTGCAAATTTATGATAGTTATAGAATTTCCACAATTTATTTAATGTTTTTTTAAAAAAATATTCGCTATTCTACAAATGTCTCTCTGCGTGATAGCTACTTCTCACCAAAGGACCACTTTCCACAAAGCTGAATCCTCGCATCATTCCTTCTTCTTTATACATAGCAAATGTATCAGGATGAACAAATTCAGCTACTTCAATATGCATTTTGGTAGGCTGCAGATATTGTCCTATGGTAAGTACATCACATCCGTTTGAAGCAAGATCATCCATGATACCAAGGATTTCATCTTTGGTTTCTCCAAAACCAACCATTACGCCTGATTTTGTGCGTTTGCCCAATGCTTTTGTTCGTTTGATCTGTTCGAGAGAACGCTCATATTTGGCCTGAGGTCGTACTTTCCTATACAAACGACTCACAGTTTCCATATTGTGTGATACAACTTCCTGTCCACCACTAACCATCCTTTGGAGTGCTTCCCAATTTGATTTAACATCAGGAATGAGGCTTTCTATTGTTGTTTGGGGAGATGATTCTTTAATATTAATAATGGTTTGATACCATATTTCAGCGCCACGATCCATTAATTCGTCACGGTTTACCGATGTAATAACGGCATGCTTTACCTGCATTAGGAAAATGGCTTCTGCTACTCTGCGGGGTTCGTCAACATCATATTCATTTGGACGTCCTGTTTTGACAGCACAAAAGGAACATGATCTTGTACACACATTTCCTAATATCATAAAAGTAGCTGTGCCTGATCCCCAGCATTCCCCCATATTGGGGCAGTTTCCACTCTGGCAAATCGTGTGTAATTTATATTCATCAACTAAAGCCCTAACCCTTTTAAAGTCTTCACCAATAGGTAGTTTAACCCGCAACCAATCCGGCTTTTTTTTCTTATTTTCAACAATAACACTGGTAACTACGGGTAGTTCGACCACAATAATGATTTACTTCTGTTAATTAATTCTTTCTTTTCCCAAACTCAAATGTTGCATAAAAGTTTAAAAAATAGGGCTTATTGCTAATTGCCTGTGTTTCTACCATTATTGGTATTTTACGAATAAATAAGTCACCCATGATGCCAATTTCAAGGGATTTTGCGTATTCCTCAAAAGCACCTAAAGAGAAAAACAATCCTAATTTCCCCTGGATACCAGGCACAATACCTAATTCTGACCACCCTAAATTTCCAGGTGCTCCACCAAATACTGAATTGTAATCTAAAAATTTACCAGCATTTTCTATTGTATACTTTTCAGATCTTAATTCATTATAAAAGCGGCCATCCTGTTCAAAATTATAAATTAACTCAAGATAATATGGCCTGAGAAATGCAATAGCTGGTCCAACTTCATAATCATAACCCACCGCTACTCCTCTTCGTTTAGCTTTATCCGTAAGGAGTTTTTTCACCCCTTTGCCAGCTCGTAGTACATACATACTGTTTTGTTTCCCAAATTTAAAAGATTGAGAAATTTTTGTAAAAGAAATTGGAATATTTCTGTTTTGTTTTTGTTCCCTAGGATCTGACATGTATCCGAGTTCAACATGATAGTAACTGGTTTTGTAGTAAGTTTTGATTTTGCCGCTGTTAAATGCAAGTGAATATCCATTGGTATGTAAATTAATATTGCCTGTATATTCCTTTCTGTAAACAATCCCTTTCCATTCAAAATCTACCTGTTTCGGTTGAAAAGATTTCTGACCAATGCATAACATAGCCAAATGTAACATGAAGATTTGAAATAGAATTTTATACATTTCGTTTGAAAAATAATTTTCTGTTTACTTATTAAATGAAAGACCGATACCAAAAGTATAGCTTTTTGAGAAATTTATCTAAAAAATTTATAAATAATCTGTTATAATGTCCGAAGAATAAAGAAAAGATACCAATCATTAATAATTAATAACTTAATTAGTGAATTTTGCAGAAATTTTGAATTCAGGCTATTAAAGTAATTTGAATGAATAATGGTAAATTAATCAGTATAGTCACTGATCAAATGTCACCAAGACTGACGTACACACTTGACTTTATTTTCCACGAAGTGCTTGAGGTCAATTATGCCTTATATTCTCCATCAGATAATATTATTTATGCTGAAGATCCAATAATATACTATTGCCATGATCACAAGGGTCAATCAGGATTAAACATACCTCCGATGGGCTTACTTTCTGAACAGGGCATTGAAGAAAATTTTGATAAGATAGAAGCTTTATCAGAAGATATAATATTTCTTCTTGACGATCCAACGCATGAAGAAGCGGATATATTTTCTTTTATATTTTATTGTATCAGTCGATATGAGGAATATTTAATAATGGACTTTGACAATTTAGGAAGATTTGAGGCTAAAAAAAGTTTAGCCCACAAAAAAAACTTTTTAAACAGGGCGTTGGTAGATGAATGTATCCATTTTTTGGTTTTGAAAATTAAACTAAGGTATCCCGCTTACATTTTTAATAAAAAATCATCTTTCTTTATACAATCTACAATAGATATAGATCAAGTTTGGGCCTATGCACATAAAGGTATTAGAAATTTTTTAGGTTGTATTCGTGATGTAGCGACTTTAAATTTTATACAATTAAAGTTGAGGCTAAAAGCCTGGAAGAACGAAAAAAAAGATCCTTTTAACACCTTTCAATTGATATATAAGCTGCATTCAAAATATAAAACAATACCAAAATTCTTCGTTTTGATGGCTTCAAGGACAAGCAAGTACGACAAAAATCATCCTCCTGAAGAGCCGAATTTTAGAAAATTTATTAAGGATATCAGTAAAAAATATCATGTAGGCATCCATCCTTCATATCGTTCCAATCACTTACCAGATATCTTACAAAAAGAAAAAAAAGCATTGGAAACTATAATTTCGCGACCGGTAACAAACTCCCGGCAACATTATTTAATATTACGTTTCCCGACCACATACCAGCAATTGATTGCATCAAATATCACTCATGATTATTCTATGGGTTATGCAGAGACAATAGGGTACAGGGCTTCGACAGGGCATTCTTTTTATTGGTATGATCTCTTTAATGAAAAGAGAACCAACTTAAAAATAATACCTTTTCAAATCATGGACGTTACTTTAAAAAATTATATGAAGATGACACCGGAACAAGCAATACTTTCATGTAATGCATTGGTTGCGTATGCAAAAAAGTTAGGATCCCCCATTTGTTTGATCTGGCATAACAATTCTCTTGATGAAGATGGCGATTGGAGGGGCTGGGTTAAAGTGTATGAAAATATTTTGCACCTGAATCACTAAAATACTAAAATAAAAAAGCCTTTCACATCAAAACTGACATGAAAGGCTGCAATAAATTTTAATACTATAATTATTATAAATAAGGTGCAATAACCAATGCCACAACAGACATCAATTTAAGCAATATATTCAGTGATGGACCTGATGTATCCTTAAATGGATCACCAACTGTGTCACCGACTACAGTTGCTTTATGCGGGTCTGACCCTTTATAATACATTTTACCTTGAATCTCTACACCTTCTTCAAACATCTTTTTGGCATTATCCCATGCGCCACCAGCATTAGACTGGAAAATGGCCATCAATACACCGCAAGATGTAACACCTGCCAATAATCCGCCCAACATCTCTGCACCACCTGCAAAGCCAATAGCTACCGGTGATAATACAGCTAATAATCCTGGCATCACCATTTCTCTGATTGATGCCTTCGTGGATATCTCCACACATTTACCATATTCTGCTTTGCCATCTGCTGCATCAAAAATAGCCTGATCAGAGGCTGACCAGGACTTGTGATCTATACCATCATTCTTTTTCATCACCGCAAGAGCTGCCTTCAATTCAGGGATATCAGAAAACTGTCTTCTTACTTCAGTGATCATATCCATGGCTGCTTTACCAACTGCATTCATAGCCATCGCTGAAAACAAAAATGGAAGCATAGATCCAATTAACAAACCAGCCATAACAGTAGGGTTTGCTACATCTATGACTGTAATACCTGCAGTAGCCATAAAGGCTGCAAATAAGGCCAATGCAGTTAAAGCAGCAGAACCTATAGCAAATCCTTTACCTATGGCAGCCGTCGTGTTTCCAACAGCATCAAGTTTATCAGTCTTCTGTCTGACATCTTTTGGAAGATCAGCCATTTCCGCAATACCGCCTGCATTATCAGATATTGGTCCGTATGCATCAACAGCCAGTTGAATACCGGTATTTGACAGCATTCCAACCGCAGCTATTGCGATTCCATACAAACCTGCAAAATAATGAGCCCCAATAATCGCAGCGGATAAAACCAAAATAGGAATTGCAGTCGATTGCATTCCAACACCTAAACCGGCAATAATATTTGTAGCTGATCCTGTCATTGATTGATTGACTATCGACTGTACCGGTTTTGTTCCGGTTCCTGTATAAAACTCCGTCACTATGCCAATCATTAATCCGGCGATCAACCCAATTATAACTGCCCAGAATATTCCCAAAGAAGTAAATTCAGTTCCCGCAATGGTCCATGTAGAAGGCAACATCCATTCAACAATAAAATAAGTGGCTACCAGCATAAGTGCTGAAGAGAAAAACTCCCCTCTATTTAGTGCTTTTTGTGGGTCACCACCTTCCGCTACTTTAACAAAAAAAGTACCCAAGATAGAAGTCACTATGCCTACACCTGAAAGCACTAAAGGCAGTAGCACAGCATTCAGTCCACTGAAATTATTAGTAGATTCAAATCCGACAAGGCCAACAAAAGCTGCACCGAGGACCATAGTTCCGACGATAGCGCCCACATATGACTCAAAAAGGTCTGCACCCATACCCGCAACATCACCAACATTGTCGCCAACATTGTCTGCAATAGTTGCTGGATTGTAAGGATGATCTTCAGGTATGCCAGCTTCTACTTTACCTACTAAATCTGCGCCAACATCGGCAGCTTTCGTATATATACCACCTCCAACTCTGGCAAAAAGGGCTATTGAAGATGCTCCAAAAGAAAATCCTGTAAGTACTGTGATCACTTTGTGGATGTCTAATTCTCCTGCGGCATTCACCCATCCCATATTGACATAAATTGCAAAAAGGACTCCTAAGCCCAATACACCAAGTCCTACCACACCCATGCCCATTACTGATCCACCCGCAAATGCAACTTCCAGTGCTTTTCCAAGACTGGTTCTTGCTGCGTTTGTAGTTCTAACATTGGCTTTTGTAGCTACTCTCATACCAATAAATCCAGCTAAGGCAGAACAAATAGCGCCCATCACAAAAGAGAGCGCCACAAGAGGTGATGATCCTTCGCTCATCCCACTCATACCCATTAAAATTGCAACAGCCAAAACGAATATTGCCAATACTTTGTATTCGGCTCTTAAAAAAGCCATAGCACCATCAGCAATGCTTGCTGCTATTCTTGCCATTTTTTCAGTACCTACCTCTTGTTTTGCTACCCAGGCACTTTTCCAAAATGTAAAAAGCAAAGCAAATACCCCGAAGACAGGAATCAAAAAGATTAAACTTTGTCCCATAATTTGTTGATTGTTCGTTAACGATTATTTAAAAATTAAAAAATATGACCGCAAAAATACATTTTCTTCATTATATATCAAAAAATTGCTCATCAGTTTACTGCATATTTATCTACAGGTGATTTTGCAGTCACTAATTGCTAT
Source organism: Saprospiraceae bacterium (assembly GCA_016717145.1). Taxonomy (GTDB): domain Bacteria; phylum Bacteroidota; class Bacteroidia; order Chitinophagales; family Saprospiraceae; genus OLB9. Next base: position 110,283 of record JADKGD010000071.1, read on the forward strand.
CTAAATATGATTATCTTTATGCCAATATGAAACGCGAGTTTACCATAAATATCATCCTTCTGATCATTATTAACTTATTGATAAAACCAACTTATATATTTGGTATAGAAGCGAGAATTCAAAACCTTGTAGGTATCGAAACGTATGGATTGTATTTTGCATACTTCAATTTTGTTTTTCTTTTTCAATTTATTAATGATCCGGGCATTCAAAACTGGAATGCACAAAATGTTCCAAAGAATCGTGATAAAGTCAGCACTCTACTGCCTGGCATATTTAAAATTAAAGCCATATTGTCTATAATATTTATTTGTATTGCGCTCATTTCTTCATTGATCATAGGATATACTAATCAAAAACTAATTCTTCTATTATGTTTTAATATGGTTTTAAGCACAATGTTTATGTTTTTTCGAGGAACCATTTCAGGTCTGGGATATTACAAAACTGACAGCATACTTTCAGTATTAGATAAGTCATTAATGATATTAATATTGGGTTATATGGCCTGGGTATCTACATATCAAAACCATTTTAATATTTTAGGTTTTGTTTACGGTCAAGCTTTTGCTTACATAATTTCTTGTATTGTAGCCGGAATATTTTTAATTAAGAAAGTTACTTTTAGGAAATGAAAAATTAACATTTGTTTATTTTAAGCATGTTATTAAATCAAGTGCTCCTTATGTATTAATCCTTGTTTTTATGACAGCTTATAATAAATTAGACGGCGTAATGTTAGGAAGCTTAATTAATGACCATAACTATCAGGCAGGGATATATGCTACGGCATACAGGTTTTATGATGCTGCCAATATGATCGGTTATATGTTTGCGGCTTTACTTCTACCTATGTTTGCAGCGAATGCGGAACAGATGGCAGTTCTTAACACATTGTTGGACGTGGGATTGAAGTATGTTGTTATCACTGCTGTGATGATTATTTTAAGTTGCTTTTATTATGGCGACATAATAATGGCCATTATGTTTGATGATTATACCTCAGAATTTTTTATCGTTTTGAGAATATTAATTTCAAGTTATCTAATGGTAGCTATTGCCTATATCTTTGGAACCATGTTGGTTGCTTGTGGTAAAGTAAAAACTTTAAACTATATATTTGGTATTGGCCTTTTGGTCAATATTGTATTAAATATAATCCTAATTCCCAGATACCAAGCAATAGGAGCAGCTTTAAGTACTCTAATCACACAATCTTTTGTTATGATAGGGCAGGTCATCATTGTTAGGATGAGTTTAAAAATAGGGATTCAATTAAAAGAAATTTTACGTCTTATCCTTTTTACTGTTTTATCCACAGTTATATTTATTGGTTTTAAATCAATGACAACTGGACATTGGTATCTTATACTTGGAATTAGTATATTAATTTGTTTACTTTTGTCGTTTATTTTAAAAATCCTTGATAAGGATGAAATCATCCAAATATTTAGAAAAAATCAATAGACGTCATTTTGTAAAAATTAATGGCAGACAGATAGCCAGAATTAAAGTATGAATACCGATTATAGTTTATTAGATTTATTGACCCAACTTAACAAATGGAGAAAGGAACTTATTAGAGCTTCAGTTGCCATTGTGGCTGTTAGCATTGTAGGCAGTTTCCTTTTACCAAACTATTACAAATCAGAAACTACTTTTTATGCAGCAAGCCCTGATCTTGCTAAGCCTATTCCAATTGGAGATGACGAAAAAGATGTGAGAATATATGGAGATGATAATGATCTTGACAGACTTTTTACTATTGCAATTTCAAATGAAATTTTAACTTATCTTATTGATACATTTGATCTCTATAAACACTATGATATAAATAAAAGCGATTCAAAAGCAAAATTCAAAGTAAAAGAAGAGCTTCTTGATAACTATCAAACAATTAAAACAAAATACGGAGCCCTGGAGTTAATAGTTGAAGACAAGGATCCTATAATGGCTGCTAATATAGCCAATGCTGCAAGGGAAAAAATTGAAAAAATAGCTCAAGACATTGTTAAGCACAGTCAGGAAAAGCTTATTTCAAATTATGATGTAAACCTGGTCAAAAAACAAATTCTCAGTGATTCTTTAGCTAAAAGATTGTTGCGCATTAAAAAGCAGGTAGGAATATACGACGCAGGAGGTCAGTCCGGAATGTATACCAAGTTACTGGCAGAATCAACATCAGATATAGAGGATGCAAAAGGTAAAATCATCTTTTATAGAAAGTATCCCGAGTATAGAGACTCGATGATAAAATATATGGCAATGGAAATTGGTGCCAATGCAAAACTTGCTAAAGCCAATTCGGAACTGGGTCGATACGCTCCCGTATTGTCAGAACTTCGTCAAATGGAGCAAGAACAAGGAAGATTGCATGATCAGATAAGTTTGGATAAAGAAAGATTAAAACAACTTTCAGCTACTTTTAATGCACCCTTTACCGCACTTCATATAGTAGAAAAAGCCGTTATCCCTGTACAGAAGTCCAGACCAAAACGCGCAATTATAATATTGATCTCTTCATTGATCGGCATTATGTTGAGTTGTCTGGCTATATTTGTGTTAGAAAATATAAGAAGTATAGATCAGTTCAAAAAACGCTGATATGTTTACTAGTTCCGAAATTTCAGTCCGATCAAATTATTATGTTTTTCGCTATTTCATTTTTCTATTGGTCATTTGCACCCTGGCTTCTGTTTATTTTGAATCATACCTTCCATATTTGTTACCGGTTGCTATTCTTGGGATAGGTATTATTTTTGATGATTTTAGGAGACTTTTTTATTTGATTTTTGCAGTTCTTCCTTTTTCCATTGAATTCTATTTTGAAGGCGCTTCAATAGGAACCGATTTACCATCAGAACCATTAATGATTCTATTGACTGGCATAACAATTGGCACATTAATGATGCGTAAACTGTCCATAAAACTACATTATGTCACAAGCCCAATCTTTATTTTGATGTTTTTGCATTTATTTTGGATATTTATTACATCAATAAACTCAACCAACTTTCTTATATCCACCAAACTCCTGGCAGCAAAAATTTGGTATATATTTCCGTTTTTTATATTGCCATTGATGTTCATTAAAGATAGAATTGATATAGAAAGAGCCTATAAAATACTTTACAAATTTCTTCTTGCTTCTATAATTATTGTGCTTGTCCGACATGCCCTTGAGGGTTTTAGTTTTGCTGCCAGTTATAAAGTAGTGCAGCCTTTTTTTAGAAATCACGTAAATTATGCTGCCATATCTGTCATTTGTTTGCCATTTGTGTGGGCATTTTATAGGATTAATAAACTTAAACAGATGTCCAATAAATGGATGCAATTTGTACTTTTAATTTTTATCGCAGGTATTTACTTTAGTTATACCCGAGCGGCTATTTTATCAATGCTAATAGCTACCGGAGCCTGGTATATCATCAAAAACAGAAAGGTTAAAACAGCTTTGGCAATTAGTAGTTTCATAGCGATCGCCGGTATCATCTTCCTCTCCTGGAATAATAAATATCTTGATTTAGAACCAAATTTTGAGCGAACCATTACCCATACTGAATTTGACAATCTTATTGAAGCTACGTATAAATTGGAGGATATTTCATCCATGGAACGCGTATACAGATGGATGGCTGGAATTGAAATGATTAAAGATAGATTTTGGTTTGGCTTTGGGCCCGGAACTTTTTATTCAAATTATAAGGCTTATTCGATAAGTCGGTTTCAGACATATGTCAGTGACAATCCAGACCAATCCGGCATACATAATTATTTTCTTATGACCTGGGTAGAACAGGGTATAATTGGCTTTATGCTATTGATAGCTTTATGTTTTACCATCTTAATCGAAGGAGAAAGAATCTTTCATATCTGTACTGATCAGAGAGACGGATATATTGTAATGGCTGCAACTTTAGGTGCTATTATAATATTTGCCATGTGTTTGATAAATGATCTGATTGAAACTGACAAGGTTGGTCCATTTTTCTTTTTTAATAGTGCTATTTTACTTTACTTCTCGTGGAAATATCGCCCAAACTTATTATGAAAAATAGATTTTTAATTTTTATTAGCTTGGTTTGTTATTTATTAATCCATTCTGTAGATTGAAACAATTATTGTACTTTCACCGCTTTATTATTTTTAATTTTAATAAAAACAACTTGATTTGAGTTCGCATTTAGAAACTGACAATGCATCATACTTAGAAAATCTAAAAATTTCTAAGGTATTTTTACCAACTATCATTGGCATTGCAGTTGTCATATGGATGATGAGTCAATCTTTGGACCTATCAGAATTATCGAAATTAGATAAAAACAGCCATACTTTATTTTGGCTTTTTATGGCGATACTAATGTATATTTTAAGACATCTGTTTTATGCCTGGAGACTAAGAATTATGTCTGACAATGCCTTTACATGGCCTAAGGCTATAGAACTTATTTTTATTTGGGAGTTTTCTTCAGCCGTATCTCCAACAAGTGTCGGAGGAGCCGGTGTTGCTTTTTTTCTCTTATCTCAGGAAAATCTTTCTGGAGCCAAAACCATTTCTGTTGTGCTATATAGTATGGTCATTGACACTATCTTTTTTGTATTAATGCTTCCCGTCTTATATTTTATTTTAGGCCCTGTAATGATCAGGCCAGATATGGTTCAATTCAGCGATATAGATGGTTATGGCATTACTTTTCTTACAGTTTTACTTTTTATGATCGGCTATGGAGGGATATTTTATTATGGTCTTTTTATTAATCCTAAATCAATAAAAAAACTATTATTTAAACTAAGCAAGTTATCTTTTCTGAAGAGATTTAAGGAAGATCTGCAATCAACGGCTTCCGATGTCGTAATATCATCTGAAACGATAAAAAACAAACCATGGTCATTCCATTTAAAATCATTTGGAACAACAATAGGAGCTTGGGTAGTTAGATTTTTTGCCATTAATTGTCTTATTTTAGCCTTGGTAGCAGCTGTTGACCCAGGCTTTTACGACCATTTAATTATTGTAGCAAGGGGCATGGCCATGCATACTATAACCGCTTTTAGCCCTACTCCAGGAGCTGCGGGGATTGCTGAATTTTTATTTGGTGGTTTCTTTAAAGATTACATACCTGCAGGAATTGCAGTCTTAATTGCACTCATTTGGAGATTGATCAGTTATTACACTTACCTTATTGCCGGAGCCATCATCATTCCTAACTGGTTTGCTAAATTAAAACAAAAAAAGAAGCTGGAAAAAATGAAACTTTTATAACTAATTCTTCATGGGCTTGAAGGTATTTTTTCAAATATCAATCATTATTAATATATAGTGTGCAAAAATAAATTATAAGAATCAAATGCTTTATTTTTGCAATAGTCTGTATTAAAAGTTAAATACAATAAGCCAAAAGACTTTCACTAAAAAATTGATTTACCACAAATATTAAAAATCCATACCAAAACTAAGATATAGAACAGGCTTTTGGATGGCTCGGGTTTCTATGCCCCAAGCATAATCAGCTTTGACAAAATAACCTAGTAATTGTGTGCGCAACCCAGCCCCAAAGCCCATGACTAATGGATCCCTGAAATACTCAATCTGGAGTTGAATCAATGGGGGGCTCGTGATCGTCACCTGATTTAAAGGGTTTTCTTTACTAAACGGCGAAGTGCCATGAAAGGCTAAACCAGCATCATAAAATCCAACTAATTGCATATTTTTAAAAAATGATGTACCTCTGTTTTTTCCAAGAATATATTGCATAAATGGAAATCTAAATTCAATATTTGTCATTAAAAAAGTAGCCCCATTCCTAATGTTATTACTAAAACCACGCATATTGAATGCATTGGTTTTGTATGAAAAGGCGTCGTCATTCGGTGTAGGAATTGAATTGTCAAACTTGGGTAATAACCAGTTTTCAACACCTCCGATATAATATAACATTTTTTTCGAGCCAAATGAAGTGGCCCCGGAAGCTCGCAATGCTAAAACTGACTTACCTACAACAGGTATATAGTGTCGTGCATCAAAGCCCAATATCCCTGTAAATCCTTTTGACGCATCAAATTTAAAACCGTCTACTATTTCAATATTAAACTGATTGATAAATTCAGTAAAGATTTTATACCGCGATCCATTTTTAATATTTAATGATGCATCATGGGTATTGTCGTATATGTATTCGAGTTTTATACTTAACCTTTTTTCATTGATGGCTGGAGAAAGAAACGAATTATTTTCTGTACTAAGTTGAAGATATCGATCAAACCTTAGTGTTGTTGTAGCCCTGATGCTGCGATAAATGTCAAAAGGATATTTAAGCTGATATAAGCCTAAAAGAGATGATTTTTTTGATCTTTGAATATAATTTGAATTCGGGTCTACAATGGTGTTGTATTTTGTTGACTTTCTATAAATTGCAATTTTTTTATCAATTCTGGATTTCTTATTATCAAAAACCAAAAAGAACTCCGAGCCATTGAATGTGGTAGGTATTCTTACTCCGGCTTCAATAGTGTAATCTTCAAATAAGTCTTTAATATTACCTTTTAAAAGTATGCCAAGGGGTGATGTCTGAAGTTGTCTGGTATTACCTGTATAGCTCTCCAAACCTTCAAATAAAATGTCGTTGTCAAGTTTTGTAACAATATTATTTAATCCGAATTTTTTATTCGCAGCAACAGCACGTGTATTGTTATAAGGCTCTATTGATTTTTTAATATTTGATTCCTGTTTGATTTTCAAAGGTAATATTGAATGAGAAGCTTCATGTGTATTTGTGCTTTTAATTGGTTCAAGCACTTTGGGATCTGAAAATTCACTTTGAAAGAGAAATCCTGTTTCTATCGATTGAGCCGGCCTTTTATCATCAAGTGCTTTAGGTATTATTATGTTTTCATTTACAATAGTGCTTATAATTGAGGCTCTGGACTGTGTCATCTCAGTTTGAACGACAGTTGTGGGGTCAAGTGTTTCCAAATAAAATTTATACATACCATCTTTATAATATGTTGTGATATACTTATTGTTACCTTTTACGCTATGATGCCTTATCAAATTTCTATCAATATTTGATACAGCATAAGATGTTTTTTTATCAATATTATAAACATAGCTATTTTCTATACCTGTGGCATCAGCTATATAAGATATGTAATGTTGCCCGACCAGATATGGGAATCTTTCGCTTATTTCAGAAGTAAAAGTGATTCTTTCAGCTTTTTTTGAGTCAGTGGGAAGAAAATAAATATCATAATTAGCTAAAGGTAGTATTGTATCAAATTTTAAATTGACAATAGAGTCAATTGTCCGGTTAGAAGCAAACATCACGCCTTGTTTCCCTTTATAATTTATGAATTCAGCATCTAAATCGTCAAAATAATCATCAGTTATTCGTTCGTAGTTTCTGTTTTTAGATTTATATAAAAACAAATCAGATAAGCCTTCCAAATTTGCTGAAAATATATAATTAAGATCATCAATATAGCTCAAACTATATATGCGTTGAAAATCTGTGGGGATGGTTTGCACTGCTTTAACACCATTTCTTACATTATATTTCATCAACTTTATCACATCATTATGTTCATATATCAAACTAATCTCTTGATTATTCGGATGCCATGCCAAAATAGGGTAATTAAAATCTGTTTCCTGAAATACATTTTTATATCCATACTTGAATATTCTTTTTTCTGCTCCGGTCTTTAAATCTCGGATGACTACTTTATATTTCCCCTGATCATTATAAACATATAGAAGTTTTTCGCCATCAGGACTCAATTTTAGACTGCTTATCGGCGTAAATTTTTTATTTGCTAATTTTATTTCTGCTAATTTTGGTTTGGGTACAAATTTTTCTTTTTCTGCTTCAAAATATTGATTGTAGAATTTTTCCCAGTCCTCCTTTAAGGAAGGAAGGTCAGCATTGAGGATATATTCAAAACTATTATCGGTTCCTCTGCTTATTTTGGTCAGGTAAAGCAAATTGGATATGGCTGATTTTCCAAAATTCTGATCAATAAAGAACCAAAACGAATGGCCAGCCAGCCTAGGATAATGCTCAGAAAGTCTAGAAAAGTCGCGCATTTTTTTATCTCTCTGCCATATATCTCTTAATTCGTCTTCTACAAGGTGATTCCAGCTGGATGCTGCATATGAAACGACACCTTGACGATACCATTCAGGAATATTCATTAAGACAGCATTTTGAATAATTTCTTGCAAGTTTGAGCCAAACAGCATATTATTAAAATAAACATTTGCAATACCTTCCTTAATTTTTTGACGCAGATGCAAGTGATTGCCATCAAAATAAACAAACATTTTATTACCGACAATCTTTGTTTCCCCCGTTTTATTTATAAAAGTTTCTTCCGTCCCGATATTGCTTTGTTTAAGGTCCGAAACATCAACATAAACGATAATTTCAATTTTGTCATTCATGCGGTGTTCGAGTACTTTTTGGATTTCATCATGATCTTGCTCAGCCATTTGGATGACAGGTTGGGCAATAAATCTGCCTTTACCATACCAATAAGTTATAAAATTTTCGGTTTCGTATTGCCACCAATTCTTAAAATCATCATGAAACTGAACTCTATTTTTGCCAAATTCCGTGTTTATGATCTGACTGCGGAGATCAATAGTGTTTATAAGAATGATGAAATAAATAATTTTTAGACGCATACTTGGTGCAAAGTACGACAAGAAACTATATGAAGCAAAAAAAACAGGTTAAAAAAATCACTATTATTAATGGCTATTTATTAAACATTCTTTTAATACAGGACTAAAAACTATACTTTAAAATGAAACTAAATCGACCAATAATCCCAAAATTTAAATTCGCTCTTTATAAAAAATAAAACTTTCTTCAATGGTCTGATTTGTTACCTGTACATCAAAACATGCACGGCCTACTGAGTCAAGCAGTGCAAATCTGATGTCGCCATTAAAATTCTTTTTTGTCTACATGCATTAAATTAATAAGGTCCTCTACCGGTTTTACAAATTTAGGATGATGCCCAAATAATCTTAATAGGGAATTTCTTATGTCAAAAAGATCAGTCTCAGATATCTTCCCGATACGATATGATAAAAATGCTTCACTAACCATACCTATTGCAATTGCCTCTCCATGTAGCAATGGTGTTTTACTGTCCATCCAATATGATTCTACCGCATGTCCTATAGTATGTCCAAAATTCAGAATTTTTCTTAACCCGTTTTCATAAGGATCCTGTTCAGTAACAGATTTTTTGATCATAACAGATTCATAGACAAGGATCTCATAATCAAGATCTTCAATTTTTTCTTGTTTAGAAAGAATAGACCAAGATTCTTTATCAGCAATGAGCCCATGTTTTAATAATTCCGCATAGCCACTTCTAAATTGATCATTTGGTAATGTCTTCAGAAAATCAGTAAAAATAAATACCGCTGCCGGAATTTTTATAAGTCCTACCATATTTTTAAATCCTGCAAAATCAACCCCAAGCTTACCGCCTACAGAAGCGTCTACCTGACTAAGCAATGTAGTTGGCATTTGTATAAAATGAACGCCCCTCATATATGTAGCTGCACAAAACCCACCAAGGTCCCCAATAACACCACCACCTAAATTAATAATTAATGAGTGTCTATCCGCTCCATTTTGCATTAGTTTTGTCCAAACCCATTGACAAGTGGTAATAGTTTTATTTTGTTCTCCGGATTGAATTCTAATTATGTGGCAGGTTCTGTATAAATGTTCCAGGAATATATGTAAACAATACTTTTCAGAATTTTCATCTACGAGCACAAAAATGTTACTGGGATTCAGATCGATAATATAGTTTTCAAAACTTTTCCAATTATTTACATGGATATTATAATTTTTACAATGGATTGTTTTCATATCAAAATGAATAAGAATAAGTTGTAAATATCGAACACTTTAATTTGTACACTCAATTAACCATCAATTATTCAACTTGTGAATATATCATCTGATCAATTATCAATATTTAAATTTAATTACCGGCAGCGCATTATTAAGACGCTCTTTATCAGAAATAGTAAATGTAGTAACCATATTTTTATTTATATAATATGTGCTGAAAGAAATATAATTGCAGCCTCCTACCATAAATATAGCTAATATGTCATATATCTGCATGTTTCTTTTTTTGGTGATTTTTTATAAAAAGTTAAAAAATTCCACTTCAAGCATTAATAAGACGCAAATTAATACAAAAGTTTCCAATGCCGTACATTATATGAAAAATAATTTAAATGTGATGTCTAATATATTGCTTTGATAGGCTAAATAATACTGAAGCTTATAATATGTACTGTTAAAACAATAATATCATAATATGTTGTGGCAGCTGAATAAAACATTGATAAATAAAATGTACACTTGTACTTTTTGTAATGAAATCATAGAAAATGCCTGAGGTTTATCTGTAAATAATTTTTTTGTCTCTTTCCAGGTATTTTTAAATAAAGAAGAATTTCTGTAAGCATTTAAGGCTTCATTTGATGCCCACCTGCTATAAGTATAAAAGACATTTGCATGAAAATGATCGCGCATCAACTCAAGATGAATACAACCTTCAAACGACCTGATGTTTATACTTGATTCTTCAAAAATCTTTGCAAAATCTGAAATCTTTTCTTCCTGGAAAGCCAATCTTACAACTCTGATGATTTCCATACTAATAAAAGTTTATTTGGATCATTTCATTTTTAAATAAATTCAACATAGAACTCGCTTTGTCCATATTAATTGCAATTTCAAGATATCCGGCCGAATTAAAAAAAGCAAGCGCATCACCAATAGCTACATCGCCATAATCTTTACTGAGAAAGGTAATAGGGTCATTTTGCTTGTAATAAAGAGAAAAATTTCTGTCATTTCGTACACGCTCAAACATGTCTCTTTTTAGATTTACTACAGCATTTTCAAAATGGTCAATATGAATAATTGTAGCTCTGATTTGATTTGAAGTGACAACCGGTTGAATCACTAATTTACGGCTGAAATTGTAAACAACGGGACCAATTTCACTTATCGGCAAACCATGTCCTATAAATGCCGCTGCGTGAGAAAATATAGCACTTACAGAACCATTATCAGAGGATGGAGGTTTGATGGAATAAATCTTGTCTCCGTCAACATCATCGAAGATTAATGAAAACACTCCGTTGTTTGGCCCTATAAAATACTGACCATCTTTCTCAAAACAAATATATTCACTTTTTCTTTTGTAATTGCAATTGACGGCTATAATATGAATAGCGCCTTCCGGAAAGGAAGAAATTGCATTTCTGACATAAAAAGCAGCCTGAACAATGTCAAAATGATCAATTTCGTGACTGATATCAATTATTGTGAAGTCAGTCTTCTTTGTTAAAATAGAAGACTTAAGTTCTGCTACATAAAAATCTTTAGTACCATAATCAGTAGTCAAAGAAACAATTTGCATTAATAAGACGTTACTTTTTTAAAATTAATTGTAAATATGTTTTGGAATTTAATTTAATATCCAATATTTGTGTGCAAAGTAACACAGAAATTAATATATATTATAATATTTTTAAATATATAATGAATTTCCCCGACCAAAGTTGGTCTATTAAATTAATTAATTTAAATTTCTAAGTAATTAAAAGATATTAAAGGGATTGAGTGAAGTAATAATAATCATCGAAGAAATAGACCCACTGGAACTATTTGGAGAAAATAATGCTAAATTAAATTTGCTTAAAAAAGCTTACCCAGGAGTTCAGATTACATCTCGTGGCAATCAGGTAAAACTGAAAGGTGAAAAAAAAGGAATGGAAGATGTAAAAGCAAAACTAGACATCATGGTGAGAATGATTCAGGAAAGACATGACTTTTCTACTCAAGTTGTAGAAGATTTATTAATGAGCGATAATATTTCAGACAATAAAATAAGCCACCATTCAGCTGGGGGAGTTATTGTTTATGGTAAAAACGGACACCCCATAAAAGCCAAAACTAAAAACCAGAAAATGCTCGTTGAATGCAGTGAAGCAAATGATATCGTTTTTGCAATAGGACCCGCAGGTACGGGTAAAACGTACGTCGCAATGGCATTGGCAATCAGAGCATTAAAGGCAAAGCTCGTTAAAAAAATAATTCTTACCAGACCTGCTGTAGAAGCCGGCGAACATCTAGGTTTTTTGCCTGGTGATATGAAAGAAAAAGTTGATCCATATCTCAGACCACTTTATGACGCGCTTGATGACATGTTTCCAGCAGAAAAACTAAACTTTCTAATTACCAACAGAATTATTGAAGTTGCTCCGCTTGCTTTTATGAGGGGTCGGACGTTAGACCATGCCTTTATTATTCTTGATGAAGCACAAAACTGTACGACAACACAAATAAAAATGTTTCTCACCAGAATTGGACCTTCAGCCAAAGCTATTGTTACTGGAGATCTGTCACAAATTGACCTTCCGGGTCATCAGAAATCAGGATTGAGAAAAGCATTATCAATCCTCGGACATATAGAAGGAATAGGTCAGCTATACCTCAATTCTGAAGATGTGGTCAGACATCGTTTGGTCAAAGAAATAATTAAGTCATATGATGCAGCTGACGAATTTGATCAAGCTGAAAAACTAAAAGAACGCGAAATAAAAGATGCAGCAAGAGAATTTTCAATAGAATCAAATCAACATAAGGAATGACATCAAAAATCAATTATTTAGGAAACCTTAGGACTGAATGTACTCATGTAAAATCAGGTCAGTCTATCATTACTGATGCTCCTATTGATAATAATGGAAGAGGCGAAGCATTTTCACCAACAGATCTTACTGCAACTTCTTTAGGTACATGTTTAATTACTATTATGGGAATTGCGGCACAAAACCACGAAATTAATATTGATGGTGCTAAACTTGAAGTTTTGAAACATATGGGTTCAGAACCCAGAAGGATAACACAAATCGACATTAAAATTATTATGCCGAAGCACAATTACTCAGCCAGGGAAAAAAAACTTTTGGAAAAAGCTGGAAGGACATGCCCTGTTGCGTATAGTTTACATCCGGATATTAAACAAAATTTAGATTTTGTTTGGAGTTAATATACACCCAAGTACTTATTTTCGATAAATGGAATCTATAAAAATATACTGCCCTGTAAAAAATATTAAGGGCGAAATAACACTTAGTGGTTCCAAGAGTATCTCTAATAGGGTCCTTTTAATTAAAGCTTTGTGTTCCAAACCATTTAGTATTCATAATCTATCTGATTGTGATGATACCGTTACAATGGATCGCCTGCTTAAAAATACAACAGAAATTTTTGACGCACATCATGCGGGAACTACTTTCAGATTTTTAACCGCATACCTGGCTACCCAACAAAGCAGTCAAATCATTACTGGCTCAGAAAGAATGAAAAATCGACCGATCGGTACGCTCGTAGATGCACTAAATTTCCTTGGTGCGGACATTCAATATATGGGAAAAGTGGGATATCCTCCTTTGAAAATAAATCCCCCAGGCGCTTCCTGGAAAAAAGAGATCACACTATCAGCAAATATAAGTTCTCAATATATCACTGCCTTATTGCTCATTGCGCCCTCTCTGCCTGAGGGGCTTACCATAAATCTGGAAGGTCAAATAGTATCCAGACCATACATCGAAATGACCATCCGAATCATGAAATATTTTGGCGTTTTGGTTGATTGGCAAGATCAGAAACTAACTATAAAACATCAGCCTTATATTGAGAAAGATTACTATGTGGAAGCAGATTGGTCTGCAGCTTCATATTTTTATATCATTGCCGGACTGAGTGAAACTGCTGAAATCAAGCTCATTGGCTTAAACAAGGATAGTTTGCAAGGTGACGCAAGTATACTAAACATATGTACTAAATTTGGAATTGAATCAAGTTATGAAGAAAACGCCCTTTTAATAAAAAAAAGAAATGTCTTCAATCCGATAGATAATTTCGAATACGATTTTATTAATGTACCTGATATAGCACAGAGTGTTTCCTTGATGTGTGCCGGCCTGGGCATCAATTGCTTGTTTTCGGGGCTTCAAACGTTAAAAATAAAAGAAACAGACAGAATCTTTGCCTTACAGAATGAGCTATCAAAAATAAATGTTTTTCTTCATAAGATGCCTGAGAAATTTTCAAAAAAAACAGGTATTGAATACTTTTTTCAGGAAGGAAAAGCTACTGTTGAGCCTAAACATATACCAACTATTGATACGTATGACGACCACAGAATGGCTATGTCATTCGCAACACTTGGAATGATTTTTCCTGTCTGTATTCAAGATTCGAAAGTTGTATCTAAATCTTATCCCGGTTATTGGAAAGATCTTAGCAGTCTTGGGTTTAATCTAGATATAAAATAAACTTTATGCAATTAAAATGAAAAAAGCAATGCTGAATTAAGGTCTTAAGTGTATATTTGTATTGTTAAAGTATTTGTGATGTATGATATAATTTTAGCATTTATTACTTCATTTGCATTGACCTATCTGGCTATTCCATCCATCATTCACATAGCCGTGAAAAAAAATCTAATGGATGAGCCTGATGACAGGAGATCGCACAAAGTCAGCACCCCTTCATTAGGTGGTATTGGAATATTTGCAGGAACTTTATTTTCCATAATATTATGGACCCCCTTTGAATACTTTGGAGATTTACAATATATTTTATGTGCATTCATCATCATATTTCTCATTGGGGCCAAAGATGATATGGACCCCATGTCTCCCTCCAAAAAATTTTTAGGAGAATTATTTGCTGCCGGAATCATCGTTTTCAGAGCTAAAATACAATTAACAAGTTTATATGGTTTTTTTGGAATTTACGAAATTCCTGAAATTGCAAGCATTATACTTTCTATGTTTACCATTATTGTCATCATCAATGCATTCAATCTTATTGATGGTATCAATGGTCTTTCCGGAAGCCTTGGTTTACTGATAACTTCTGTTCTTGGAATATGGTTTTATAAGGTAGGAAGTATTGAAATATCAATTGTTGCTTTTTCGTTATGCGGTGCATTGGTGGCCTTTTTAAAATATAACATCACTCCAGCCAAAATATTTATGGGCGATACTGGTGCATTACTACTTGGGTTGGTTTGCTCGATACTTGCGATAAAATTTATAGAACTCCATAATGATATCGTAGACTCTCCTTATACATTCAAATCCGCACCTTCTGTCGCGATCGCTATATTAATCTTACCACTTTTTGACACACTTCGTGTATTTGTTTTGAGAATCATGGAAGGTAAATCACCATTTAATCCTGATAGAAAACACATCCATCATATTATGATAGATCTGGGACTAACCCATATGCAAGCCACAGGAGTGTTATTTTTAACTAATATATTGTTTATTATATTGGCTATAATGCTACAGGATATAGGTAATCTTTTATTGTTATTGGTTATTTTAGGATTAGCACTGGTCATGTCTTTTTTTGCTGCAAGATTAGTTGAACATCGCAAATCAAAAGCTAATCTATGATGTCATTGATCGCAGTATTCATGGGAGGTGGCGTTGGCAGTATTTGCAGATATTTGCTTGTGAAACAATATAATTATTCTGGACAAGAATATCTTTCCATTCCTTATGGAACCGCTATTGCTAACTTATTAAGTTGTTTTATACTTGGGATATTAATTCAAAAACAATTTGATGGCATTCTAACTGAGAACTCAAGATTGCTATTGGCTACAGGTTTTTGTGGAGGTTTTAGCACTTTTTCGACTTTTGGATATGAAATTTATATGTTTATTGAAAAAGGACAATTGTTATTTGGCTTAGGTTACACTTTTCTTAGTCTGTTTTTTGGCATTTTAGCTATATTCATAGGAATTAAATTGATGGCGTCCATATAATATTTTTCTATATCAAAAAACTTCCATCCTTATAAATCAAAACCTCATCTGCAAAAATCTCTCCGCCATTTTTCATATCCGTGATCAGATCCCAATGTATTGGAGATTGGTTAAGACCTCCGGTTTGTTTATAGGATTGTCCAATGGCCATATGAATAGTCCCGCCCATTTTTTCATCAAAAAGTATGTTTTTTGTTGAAACCTGAATGTTATAATTTGTCCCTATAGCTACTTCCCCAAAAAACCTTGCGCCTTCAATCTGAAAGATTTGATCTAAAAAAGCTTGGCCTTTTTCAGCACTCCATGATGCCACAAAACCATCTTTTATTTGCAATTTGACACCTTCCACTTCGTGACCCATATAAATAGATGGGTAATTAAAATAAATTTCCCCATTTATTGAATTTTCTATTGGCCCTGTAAATACCTCTCCACTTGGCATATTACTTCTTCCGTCAGAATTTATCCAAGTCCTTCCCTTTACTTTAAAACTAATGTCTGAAACTTTGTTTTTGTATCTAATAAAATCCGTGTTATTAAGATAGTCTACAATGTGTTGCTGACTTAAACGTACTTTAAGCCATTCGGCCTGAGGGTTTTCAGACATTAAATTACAGGCATTGAATACAAAATGCTCATATTCTTCCAAACTCATACCGGCATCTTGTGCGCTGGCTTGTGTTGGAAACTGACATAGACATCGTTTAAGGCTTTTATCTGCTGTTCGAGTGAAATATATTTGATTGACTTCGTTCAAAGCTTTTTGTCTTCGTGACAATTTTTGAGGGTCATTATTTTGTTCTTCACGAGAATTGAATGGTGCCCGGATAACAAGATAAGCATCAAAAGTTTCCATTATTGTCTTAGAAGTAGGCGTTACATAATCTATTTGACTATCGCTAGCTTCGTTAATAAAGATTCTATTTTGTTCTCTAAATGTCATCTGAAATTCCACATTTGCTCCAACGCGGATAGCGGCACGGTATACTTCTCGGAGCAATGGTTCAGCAAGCGTTGTAGTTTGCACAAATAATTTTTCACCTTGCTTAAGTTCAAGACAATAATGAACTAATAAATGAGCATATTTTTCTAAGACATTATTCAATATGATCTTAATTTATTGGAAATTTATAATAAAAAATGTTTACCAGGACTTCACATAAAATGGGTAGCTAACATTATATTCTTTGGCAATCATATTTTTAAGAGTTTCTTTGAGTAATTCGATATTTTCGCGTTCAGTGGCCGAAATAAATACATTCGGATAATTGTATTGATTTGTAAATTTTTCCTTTAT
This sequence comes from Saprospiraceae bacterium, assembly GCA_016717145.1. Taxonomy (GTDB): domain Bacteria; phylum Bacteroidota; class Bacteroidia; order Chitinophagales; family Saprospiraceae; genus OLB9. The sequence goes on from JADKGD010000071.1 coordinate 127,480, forward strand.
GTCATTTATAATGTCCGTCTTTACTTCAGCATCCAAATAATCATCGAAGTATTTTTCCCTATATAAATCCACTTTATTAAAAACCATAAGGGTAGTTCTATCTGAAGCCCCAAGGTCATTTAATGTGGTTTGAACTGTACGAATATGATCTTCATGTTGAGGGTGAGAGATGTCAACAACATGAACCAAAATATCACTTTCTCTCACTTCATCAAGTGTTGATTTAAAACTTTCAACAAGGTGGTGAGGTAATTTACGTATGAATCCTACCGTATCTGAAAGCAAAAAAGGCATTGAATCCCAAACAACTTTCCGTACAGTGGTATCTAAAGTAGCAAAGAGTTTGTTTTCTGCAAAAACGTCAGATTTACTCAAAACGTTCATTAGGGTGGATTTACCAACATTCGTATATCCTACCAAAGCGACCCTTACCATTTCTCCTCTATTTTTTCGCTGGGTTTGTGCTTGTTGATCTATTTTTTCAAGTTTTTTCTTTAGAAAAGCGATTTTCTCTCTAACTATCCTTCTGTCTGTTTCAATTTCCATTTCACCAGGTCCTCTCATACCAATACCTCCACGTTGGCGCTCAAGGTGAGTCCAAAGACCCCTCAATCTGGGTAAAAGGTACTGCATTTGGGCCAATTCTACCTGTGTTTTTGCCTGCGCTGTTTGAGCCCTTTCAGCAAAAATATCAAGAATAAGTGTACTTCTATCAACGATTTTTACCTTTAAAAACTCTTCAAGGAAGCCAGTTTGTTTTCCAGTCAGGTCATCATCAAAAACAGCCAGTGTCACATCTTCATTGCGTTCAATATAGTCTTTAATTTCATTGAGTTTCCCACTCCCAACAAATGTTTTTACATTGGGATGGGGCATTCTTTGAGTGAATACTTTTTTATTGATTGCCCCTGCTGTTATAGCCAGAAACTCAAGTTCGTCAAGATATTCAAGTACCTGAGTTTCATTTTGCTCCTGGGTAATTACCCCTATAAGAATACAATATTCCTGATCTTTTAAAATCCCTTTTTTATTTTCTTTTCCTACCTTCCATGCATCGCTCATACTTTTGTCATCTATTATTATAAAGCAAAAGTAAATTATTTTTATATCTTTTTCAGAATAACTACTTGAACGAACAAAAAATTCAATCTATCCCTACCAATAAGATTGATATAATTTTTAATAGAATTAATGACCAATTTTATACATTTGTTGTTTATTGATTCAAAAACAAATAATTGTGATACAAACAGACGTTTTGGTGATTGGTGCTGGTGTAGCAGGATTTTCATTTGCAATCAGGATGGCCGAAAAGAGACCTGACTTAAAAATTACAGTACTCACAAAGACAAATGAAAAAGAATCAAATACCAGTTATGCTCAGGGCGGAGTGGCCGCCGTTTGGGACAATAATATAGATAATTTTGCAAAACATGTTGCAGACACATTAGATGCCGGAGATGGCTTATGTGATGAAAAAATCGTTGAAATTGTCGTTAAAGAAGGTCCGGATCGGGTTAGGGACATTATCGACTGGGGTACAAGATTTGACAAAAACAAAGAAGGCACTTACGATCTTGGGCGAGAAGGCGGGCATTCAGAAAACAGGATTCTACATTATAAAGACATTACAGGTTATGAAATACAACGCACTTTAAATGAAAAAGCGAAACAATATTTAAATATAGAATTTCACGAACACTACTTCGCAATTGAAATTATTACCCAACATCACAAAGGTAGAAATGTCACACGACTTACACCTGATATTGAATGTTACGGTGCATATGTATTTAATAAACAAAGTAAAGAAATAGAAACGTTTCTAGCCAAAGTTACTGTAATCGCAACAGGAGGAGCCGGACAGGTATATAAAAGTACAACAAACCCTACTATAGCCTCAGGTGATGGCATTGCAATGCTATACCGTGCAAAAGGAAGGATTGCCAATATGGAATTTATTCAGTTTCACCCAACATCATTGTTTAATCCGGCGGGGGAAAATCCAGCCTTTTTAATTTCTGAGGCAGTAAGAGGCTTCGGTGCAATTCTCAAAACAACTGATGGGAAAGAGTTTATGCAAAAGTATGATGAACGGTTATCTCTTGCTCCAAGAGACATTGTTGCTCGTGCCATTGACAATGAAATGAAGATGCGCGGTGATGAATTTGAATATCTAGACTGTACCCATCTTAATCCGGAAACATTTTATACGCACTTTCCCAATATTACAGATAAATGTAAAAGTTTGGGAATTGACCCCTCTAAAGACTTCATACCCGTTGTGCCAGCTTGCCACTATCTATGTGGTGGGATATTAATCAATGAGATGGGCCATACATCTATCAATAATTTATACGCTGCGGGTGAATGTACCAATTCAGGGCTTCATGGTGCCAATAGATTGGCTTCAAATTCACTGCTTGAAGGACTTGTTTTTGCCGATAGAATTCATTTGGAAATACTTAAAGGTATTGATAAAATAGGATTTGAAGATGGCATACCAGAATGGAATGCAGAAGGAACTACTGAACCAAAAGAAATGGTACTAATTACGCAAAGTCATAAAGAACTAAAAGAAATAATGAGTAGTTATGTAGGAATCGTGCGTACCGACGTGCGTCTAAAAAGGGCTATGGATAGGCTTCGCCTTTTATATACTGAGACAGAACTGCTATATACATCAACCATTATCTCTCCTCAGTTGTGCGAGCTGCGAAACCTTATTACAATAGCTTACTTAATTACCAAAGCAGCACAGATGCGTAAAGAAAGCAGAGGTTTACATTTTAATACAGATCATCCTAATCAGTTTGGTTATAAAGAAACTACATTTTTATAAATCCTAATGAATTCTAACCATATGACAGAAAACCCAACACCTGAGCAGTCTAAATCAATATTTAAAGAATGGCTCGAAAAACTACAACAAGAGTCATGGCAACTGGAACTTTTAATTTCAGGATTTGCTATTTTTGGTATTTATGCGTCACGCACCTTAATTAAAGATCTTGAGCTCTATAATGAATATGAGATGGTCGGCGAATCCAGTATTATTGTTGGTCTGATTGTTTTTGTATTTAAAAAAGGGTGGTTAATATTTTTTATTAATTTGATCGTTCACGTGATTTTGAGAGGGCTATGGATTGGTGCAATTGGCTTAAGGTATGTTTCACGGGAAATTGATTATGATTCATTAGGATATTCTGATCGTTTTACTACTTTTCTAAAAGATAAAGTAGGCAGTTATGATGATTTTATTGAGGGCTTAGAAAAAATTTGCAGTGTATTATTTGCATATACATTTTTGTTGTTTTTACTATTTGCCTCACTTATGATTTTTGTTGTTGAGACATTAATTATCATCTTAATAGGTCAAAAAATTGACTCCGGATCAAACTTTTTTTTAGCTGTTTTTGGCTTGATTGGTTTTGGATATTTTGTTTTAGGTCTAGTTGTTTTTTTTGATTTAATTACCCTTGGCGGATTCAAACGCATCAAAGAAAAATCTATTTCTTCGATTTATTATTATATATATCGGTTTTACAGTTTTATGACAATGTCATTCTTATACCGACCGTTATTGTATAATTTTATTGATCATAAATATACTAAAAGACTTTTTTTTCTATCCATTCCTTACATCTTTTTCATTATTATCGGCAATACCATCATCGACAATAACCCAAATCCATATCTGCCGGATAAAATTGAATTAGAAGCCAGCGGAAAAAGAATTAACGACTATTATTACGATGATCTCAGAAGTCTTAGGTTAATGGAATTTCCAAATGAGGAACGAAAAGTTAACAAACAAAAATTAGGTAAGGTATCTTTAGATCAATTTGAAATCACTAAATCAATGTCATCAATTTTTATAAGAATAGATAAAGGTCTAAATAAAATTCTCCAAAAAGATTCATCAATAAATGCATACAAAAAAGAAGGATTGTCTTTCAGGTGGTTTAATTATAATTTAATTGAGGATAAAAATATTGAAAAAATCGAAAAGTTAAAGTCCGGTGAAATGACTCTTTTATATGAGAAAAGGCGGAAAATGACAAAAAATCTTAAAGTGATAGATCAACCTTTATTGAGAAAAACTAAAGATTCCTTGTCGGCCATTATAATTCAGAAAGAATTGTATTGGAATGAAAGAATTGACAAAGAAGAAAAAAGTAAACTCTTAAAGATTCTAAAAGCATACATATCGAACTTGTCCCTTCACATAGATTCCACATCAATATTATTAGATCAATGCTATTTTTATACCCATCCTCATTTTGGGGAAGAGGGTTTAAGATGTTTTTTTAATACTGACACCTTATCTAAAGGCCACCATTTAATGAAAGTTGAAAAAAAATCTATTAACAGGTTAGACTCACTTGATACCGAAACAATTTTTTTACCATTTATTAAACTTTAAACAAACAAATTATGGATTTTCAAAACACTTGGATTAAATATGGCATTTACTATGGGCTGGTATCTGTCATAATAATGTTATTTTCATTTTACATTGCTCAATTAGGTATAGGACTACAAATGCTTTTAGGCCTTGCAACAATGATTACTTTATTTGTATTGGCAGGTCGTGAACAAAAAAATAAAAATATGGGTGTGCTTTCTTATGGTGAAGCATTAAAAACAACTTTCTTATGTGGCTTTGTAGGGGTAGTAATCTCAGGCTTGTTTATGATGATTCTAACTAACTTTGTTGATCCTTCTTTGATAGACATTTTGAAGGAACAAGGCATTGAAGCTGCCAAATCAATGATGGAAATGTTTGGAGCGCCAGAAGAAACTATCAGCGAAGCCCTTGAAAAAGCAGAAACCGATATGGAAGGTAAATTTTCTCCAATCAATCAAATACTTAGTATCTTCCAATCGGCGTTATTTGTTTTAATTATAGCAGCTATAGTCTCCATATTCTTAAAAAAAGATGAAAAAACAGCCTAATAATACAATTATTTCCGAATTGTATTAAAAAAGACAGACCGAATAAAATTACTCGGTCTGTCTTTTACTTTAATATTATTACTTGCTAAGCAGAATCATTTTCTCGGAATATACACGATCTCCATTTCTAATCTCCATGATGTAGATGCCATCAGCTATATTAAGCGGTATAACAACTGATACATTATTTGATGAATGAGTGATCAATTCCAATTTCTGTCCCAATATTGTCTTACCATCTATACTCTTTAAACGAACACTCAAGTTAGGATCGAGCGGCAACTCAGATACTACATTAACTCTATCACTTGCAGGATTAGGATAAATTACGATTGAACTTGCCATCATAACATGCAAAGAAATATCCTCAGTATCTCTACAATCATTACAATCCGTTACTGTGACTCTATAAAATGTAGAAGAAGTTGGAGTGACGACAATACTTGAAGTTGTTGCTCCTGTTGACCATAAATATTTAACCGTATTTAAATCTGAGTTGTCCTGACTACATATCGTTTTACCTGTTATGATAGGAGTTAATGTAATTGTTTCTCCTAAATTTATCATTTTATCAGGACCAAGATCCGCTATGAGACAATTTACAACTACTTCAAAATCCTCTGTATTCGAACATCCGCAACAATCCGTAACTGTTACGGTATATGTTGTTGTGACAACAGGTCTGACTGTTATTGAAGTACCGGTATCCCCATTTGACCAAAGATAAGAGGATATTTCATTCGAATTACCTGCACAACACCCACCAAGAACTTTTATTTCATCAATATCCCAAACAGATTCTTTGCCGGTATTATTGATAGTACAATATGGAACTAACTCAAATAAGTACTTTGCTGCAACCAACGATACAAAATTAGGATTATTTGAAAAATCAAAGCTAACAAGACCCCAAGCCCTGTTTGTATTTAAATCATCTTCATAGTAAATAAATTCACCATTCTTACTTACTCTCAAAAGGTACTTTGTTGCATAATTATTCTGTCCACTTATTCCACCAATCCAATTAAACATTTCTGGTGATTGTTCATAAAATTGGAGCCCGGTTATTTGACTACTTTGATTCGGATTTATGGTTACTTCAAATCTTAATGCCTGACTAAAGTCAAGCTTGCCAGGATTACATGTTTTTTGAGTACCTATACACATAGCGACACTACTATTTAGTCCAGGTGTACAAGAATGCTTGTATCTAGTATCCCTGTGAACATTACCTGCTGTAACTGAATTGCAATTTGAATTTGATACCACTGGTATGAATTCCGAATAGTCCATATGCGTTCCACTCAACATCACCGAGGCACAAGCATTTAAATCCCAGTAGGAAAGTACTTCCGGTGTGACTATAGAACATTCATTTGGACAAGTATTATTACTATGACCTGTCACAACAATAACTGACGAATCACCCTTACATATTTTATCAATTCCTGCCATATCAATAATTGGCTTAGGTTTAACAGTAATATCAATAGATTTTGATGCTGTACAACCATTTGTCGATGTTGCTGTAACCGTATAAACGGTCGAAGTTGAAGGCTTAATGTTAATTATAGAATTTGTAGATCCATTGCTCCATAAATAAGTGATACCACCTACAACCGTCAACTTAGTTGAATCATTCTGGCAAATTTTATTAATACCGGAAATAGAAACGGTAGGTAATGGATTGACAGTTACCGTGACAGTTTTAGAAGCTTTGCATCCTTCAAAGCTTGATACTGTAACTGTGTAGGATGTAGTTACAACAGGGTTTACTTCAATTAATGAAGTAGTTGCCCCATTACTCCACGAGTAACCTCCTGAGGCTCCTGATGCTGTAAGAAATGTCACACTTCCTTCACAAACAGTTAAATTGCCCACAATTGAAGGTTGAGGTAGTTGATTTACTTTAACATTTACAAAGGCAGTGGCTAAACACCCTTTAAAATCTGTAATAGAAACTGTATAGACCGTTGTAACTGCAGGGTTAACTGTGATAACACCGGTTGTTGCACCTGTACTCCAGCTATATATCGTCCCGCCACCTGCTGTCAGGGTTGTACTTTCTCCATTACAGATTTCTGTATCTCCCATGATCGTCGCTGCCGGTAATGGATTTACGGTCACCGTGATGCTTGAACTTGACTGGCATCCGTTGCCGTCTGTTACCGTGACCGTATATGTCGTACTCATGGACGGACTAACATTGATCCCGGAAGCGGATGAGCCGTTACTCCACAAATAGCTTGTCCCCCCACTAGCCGTCAGGGTCGTACTTTCTCCATTACAGATTTCTGTATCCCCGATGATTGCCGCTGCCGGTAGTGGATTTACTGTCACCGTGATGCTTGAGCTTGACTGGCATCCGTTGCCGTCTGTTACCGTGACCGTATAGGTCGTACTTACTGCAGGTGTAACGTCAATCCAGTATGCTGTAACTCCATTGCTCCACAAATAGCTCGTCCCACCACTCGCAGTCAACCTCGTCGTTTCTCCAACACATAGCTCAGTATCCCCCATGATCGTCGCTGCCGGTAGTGGATTTACGGTCACCGTTGCACTTGTACTTGCCTCACAACCTTTTACATCCGTTACCGTCACGCTATATGTCGTACTTACTGCAGGGCTTACATTGATCACTGTCGTCGTTGCACCTGTATTCCATATATAACTTACGCCCCCCAATACCCCTAATAAAGTACTTTCTCCATTACAGATTACCCTGTTCCCTATGATCTCCGGAACTGGCAGCGTATTAACTACTACTGTCTTACTACCTGATGCACTGCAGCCATTTCCATCCGTAACCGTAACTATGTAATTCGTATTGCTTATTGGCGATACTGTAATTACCGGTCCCGTCGCCCCTGTACTCCATACATAACTCGTGCCGCCACTAGCCATCAGGGTCGTCACTGATCCACTGCATATTTCTTCATCTCCTGTAATAACTACTACAGGTAGGGCATTTACCGTAACCGTGATGCTTGCCGTCGTCATGCATCCATGATCATCTGTTACCTTCACATTATAGATCGTAGTTTCCGTAGGACATACCGTCACTGATGGTGATGTATTGGGTCCTGTGCCAGGGTCTCCGCATGGCCCGCATATCGCACTATCTCCCCGATAATCCGTCGGTAAACCTTCCGTTACCAACGTCAACTGACCGGTTAATTCATTTATGCTGAATATTTTTCCCCTATCTACCTGATGTCCGTATAATTGGCCATCTTTATAATATATCCCTCCGAATTCATCTGTCGATACTCCCGTAACTCCAGTATATATTCCATTCGACGCCGGCCCGGCTAAACATGAGGTCGTCCTGTCCGATACGTTCAATCTGAATAACGCATTCTCTATGCCAAAAAATGAAATTAAGGTAGTCCCGTCTGCACTCAATGCCCAATCCTGGATTCCCCCGGATGGCTCTCTTCCTGCGGGATTTAATGCATAGGTCTGAAAGGCTGTTATACAAGCATCCAGATATGGCTTACATGTAGCCAGTACCGTTATTGGTGCATACGTCACATTGCCGCCGTTGCCATGATTGTTTAAATCTATCTGACCCAGATATATCGTATAGTCAACTATCTCAAACGTAAATGGATTGATCAGCGCTGCGACAGCAGGAAAATAATATATGCCCCCTGCCGATACATCTCCGATATATGTCATTATTCCCGTCGTACCAGTCAGACCATATGGATTCGGTGGCTGTGGTATCTGACCAAGTATCGTCAAGGCTCCACTCCTCGGATCTATCCGTACCAAATTGGCCCGAACAGCTTCTGTTATACTATTACCCAGTGACTTCATCCCGTATATATACGGCCGTGTTCCTCCTTCACAATAGTAACCTATTCCATTTACATTGTTTGTCCCTGTGCTCCCTATCAAACTCAGGCTGTTACTTCCATTTACTGAATACAATGAAGCAATACCACCGCCCTGAAGTCCTCCTACAAAAAATGGCCCGTTACACGAATATCCGTTTGACTGAAGGCCCTCCCACTCATACAACGTCCCGCCGGTAGCCGTCAGTGTTGTACATGATTCCAGACATATCTCTGTATCCCCGGATATACCAACTATCGGTAAGGCATTTACAATTACTGACACCGAAGCAGTGGAGGTGCATCCTTTCCCGTCCGTAACCGTCAATCCATAAGCCGTATTCACCGACGGGTTAACTGTGATAACACCGGTTGTCTCACCTGTACTCCAACTATATATCGTCCCGCCACCTGCTGTCAGGGTTGTACTTTCTCCATTACAGATTTCTGTATCTCCCATGATCGTCGCTGCCGGTAATGGATTTACGGTCACCGTGATGCTTGAACTTGACTGGCATCCGTTGCCGTCTGTTACCGTGACCGTATATGTCGTACTCATGGACGGACTAACATTGATCCCGGAAGCGGATGAGCCGTTACTCCACAAATAGCTTGTCCCCCCCACTAGCCGTCAGGGTCGTACTTTCTCCATTACAGATTTCTGTATCCCCGATGATTGCCGCTGCCGGTAGTGGATTTACGGTCACCGTGATGCTTGAGCTTGACTGGCATCCGTTGCCGTCTGTTACCGTGACCGTATAGGTCGTACTTACTGCAGGTGTAACGTCAATCCAGTATGCTGTAACTCCATTGCTCCACAAATAGCTCGTCCCACCACTCGCAGTCAACCTCGTCGTTTCTCCAACACATAGCTCAGTATCCCCCATGATCGTCGCTGCCGGTAGTGGATTTACGGTCACCGTTGCACTTGTACTTGCCTCACAACCTTTTACATCCGTTACCGTCACGCTATATGTTGTACTTACTGATGGGCTTACATTGATAACAGTAGTCGTTGCTCCTGTATTCCATATATAACTTACGCCCCCCAATACCCCTAATAAAGTACTTTCTCCATTACAGATTACCCTGTTCCCTATGATCTCCGGAACTGGCAGCGCATTAACTACTACTGTCTTACTTCCTGATGCACTGCAGCCATTTCCATCTGTAACCGTAACTATGTAATTCGTATTGCTTAATGGCGATACTGTAATTACCGGTCCCGTGGCCCCTGTACTCCATACATAGCTCGTGCCGCCACTAGCCGTCAGGGTCGTCACTGATCCACTGCATATTTCTTCTTCTCCTGTAATAACTACTACAGGTAGGGCATTTACCGTAACCGTGATGCTTGCCGTCGTCATGCATCCATGATCATCTGTTACCTTCACATTATAGATCGTAGTTTCCGTAGGACATACCGTCACTGATGGTGATGTATTGGGTCCTGTGCCAGGGTCTCCGCATGGACCGCATATCGCACTATCTCCCCGATAATCCGTCGGTAAACCTTCCGTTACCAACGTCAACTGACCGGTTAATTCATTTATGCTGAATATTTTTCCCCTATCTACCTGATGTCCGTATAATTGGCCATCTTTATAATATATCCCTCCGAATTCATCTGTCGATACTCCTGTAACTCCAGTATATATTCCATTCGACGCCGGCCCGGCTAAACATGAGGTTGTCCTGTCCGATACGTTCAATCTGAATAACGCATTCTCTATGCCAAAAAATGAAATTAAGGTAGTCCCGTCTGGACTCAATGCCCAATCCTGGATTCCCCCGGATGGCTCTCTTCCTGCGGGATTTAATGCATAGGTCTGAAAGGCTGTTATACAAGCATCCAGATATGGCTTACATGTAGCCAGTACCGTTATTGGTGCATACGTCACATTGCCGCCGTTGCCATGATTGTTTAAATCTATCTGACCCAGATATATCGTATAGTCAACTATCTCAAACGTAAATGGATTGATCAGCGCTGCGACAGCAGGAAAATAATATATGCCCCCTGCCGATACATCTCCGATATATGTCATTATTCCCGTCGTACCAGTCAGACCATATGGATTCGGTGGCTGTGGTATCTGACCAAGTATTGTCAAGGCGCCACTCCTCGGATCTATCCGTACCAAATTGGCCCGAACAGCTTCTGTTATACTATTGCCCAGTGACTTCATCCCGTATATATACGGCCGTGTTCCCCCATCACAATAGTAACCTATTCCATTTACATTATTTGTCCCAGTGCTCCCTATCAAACTCAGGCTGTTACTTCCATTTACTGAATACAATGAAGCTATTCCTCCGCCCTGAAGTCCTCCTATAAAAAATGGCCCGTTACACGAATATCCGTTTGACTGAAGGCCCTCCCACTCATACAACGTCCCGCCAGTAGCCGTCAGTGTTGTACATGATTCCAGACATATCTCTGTATCCCCGGATATACCAACTATCGGTAAGGCATTTACAATTACTGACACCGAAGCAGTGGAGGTGCATCCTTTCCCGTCCGTAACCGTCAATCCATAAGCCGTATTCACCGACGGGTTAACTGTGATAACACCGGTTGTATCACCTGTACTCCAACTATATATCGTCCCGCCACCTGCTGTCAGGGTTGTACTTTCTCCATTACAGATTTCTGTATCTCCCATGATCGTCGCTGCCGGTAATGGATTTACGGTCACCGTGATGCTTGAACTTGACTGGCATCCGTTGCCGTCTGTTACCGTGACCGTATATGTCGTACTCATGGACGGACTAACATTGATCCCGGAAGCGGATGAGCCGTTACTCCACAAATAGCTTGTCCCCCCACTAGCCGTCAGGGTCGTACTTTCTCCATTACAGATTTCTGTATCCGAGATGATTGCCGCTGCCGGTAGTGGATTTACGGTCACCGTGATGCTTGAGCTTGACTGGCATCCGTTGCCGTCTGTTACCGTGACCGTATAGGTCGTACTTACTGCAGGTGTAACGTCAATCCAGTATGCTGTAACTCCATTGCTCCACAAATAGCTCGTCCCACCACTCGCAGTCAACCTCGTCGTTTCTCCAACACATAGCTCAGTATCCCCCATGATCGTCGCTGCCGGTAGTGGATTTACGGTCACCGTTGCACTTGTACTTGCCTCACAACCTTTTACATCCGTTACCGTCACGCTATATGTCGTACTTACTGCAGGGCTTACATTGATCACTGTCGTTGTGGCTCCTGTATTCCATATATAACTTACGCCCCCAATACCCCTAATAAAGTACTTTCTCCATTACAGATTACCCTGTTCCCTATGATCTCCGGAACTGGCAGCGCATTAACTACTACTGTCTTACTTCCTGATGCACTGCAGCCATTTCCATCTGTAACCGTAACTATGTAATTCGTATTGCTTAATGGCGATACTGTAATTACCGATCCCGTGGCCCCTGTACTCCATACATAGCTCGTGCCGCCACTAGCCGCCAGGGTTGCCGTCGATCCGCTGCATATTTCTTCATCTCCCGTAATAACTACTACAGGTAGCGCATTTACCGTAACCGTGATACTTGCCGTCGTCATGCATCCATGATCATCTGTTACCTTTACATTATAGATTGTAGTTTCCGTAGGGCATACCGTCACTGATGGTGATGTATTGGGTCCCGTGCCAGGGTCTCCGCATGGCCCGCATATCGCACTATCTCCCCGATAATCCGTCGGTAAACCTTCCGTTACCAACGTCAACTGACCGGTTAATTCATTTATGCTGAATATTTTCCCCTATCTACCTGATGTCCGTATAATTGGCCATCTTTATAATATATCCTCCGAATTCATCTGTCGATACTCCTGTAACTCCAGTATATATTCCATTCGACGCCGGCCCGGCTAAACATGAGGTTGTCCTGTCCGATACGTTCAATCTGAATAACGCATTCTCTATGCCAAAAAATGAAATTAAGGTAGTCCCGTCTGGACTCAATGCCCAATCCTGGATTCCCCCGGATGGCTCTCTTCCTGCGGGATTTAATGCATAGGTCTGAAAGGCTGTTATACAAGCATCCAAATATGGCTTACATGTAGCCAGTACCGTTATCGGTGCATACGTCACATTGCCGCCGTTGCCATGATTGTTTAAATCTATCTGACCCAGATATATCGTATAGTCAACTATCTCAAATGTAAATGGATTGATCAGCGCTGCGACAGCAGGAAAATAATATATGCCCCCTGCCGATACATCTCCGATATATGTCATTATTCCCGTCGTACCAGTCAGACCATATGGATTCGGTGGCTGTGGTATCTGACCAAGTATTGTCAAGGCGCCACTCCTCGGATCTATCCGTACCAAATTGGCCCGAACAGCTTCTGTTATACTATTACCCAGTGACTTCATCCCGTATATATACGGCCGTGTTCCTCCTTCACAATAGTAACCTATTCCATTTACATTATTTGTCCCAGTGCTCCCCTATCAAACTCAGGCTGTTACTTCCATTTACTGAATACAATGAAGCAATACCACCGCCCTGAAGTCCTCCTACAAAAAATGGCCCGTTACACGAATATCCGTTTGACTGAAGGCCCTCCCACTCATACAACGTCCCGCCGGTAGCCGTCAGTGTTGTACATGATTCCAGACATATCTCTGTATCCCCGGATATACCAACTATCGGTAAGGCATTTACAATTACTGACACCGAAGCAGTGGAGGTGCATCCTTTCCCGTCCGTAACCGTCAATCCATAAGCCGTATTCACCGACGGGTTAACTGTGATAACACCGGTTGTCTCACCTGTACTCCAACTATATATCGTCCCGCCACCTGCTGTCAGGGTTGTACTTTCTCCATTACAGATTTCTGTATCCCCCATGATCGTCGCTGCCGGTAATGGATTTACGGTCACCGTGATGCTTGAACTTGACTGGCATCCGTTGCCGTCTGTTACCGTGACCGTATATGTCGTACTCGTAGCAGGTGTAACATCAATCCAGTATGCCGTAACTCCATTGCTCCACAAATAGCTTGTCCCGCCACTCGCAGTCAGTCTCGTCGTTTCTCCATTACATAGCTCACTATCCCCCATGATCGTCGCTGCCGGTAGTGGATTTACGGTCACCGTGATGCTTGAGCTTGACTGGCATCCGTTGACGTCTGTTACCGTGACCGTATAGGTCGTACTTACTGCAGGTGTAACGTCAATCCAGTATGCTGTAACTCCATTGCTCCACAAATAGCTCGTCCCGCCACTCGCAGTCAACCTCGTCGTTTCTCCAACACATAGCTCAGTATCCCCCCATGATCGTCGCTGCCGGTAGTGGATTTACGGTCACCGTTGCACTTGTACTTGCCTCACAACCTTTTACATCCGTTACCGTCACGCTATATGTTGTACTTACTGATGGGCTTACATTGATCACTGTCGTTGTTGCACCTGTATTCCATATATAACTTTACGCCCCCAATACCCCTAATAAAGTACTTTCTCCATTACAGATTACCCTGTTCCCTATGATCTCCGGAACTGGCAGCGCATTAACTACTACTGTCTTACTTCCTGATGCACTGCAGCCATTTCCATCTGTAACCGTAACTATGTAATTCGTATTGCTTAATGGCGATACTGTAATTACCGGTCCCGTCGCCCCTGTATTCCATACATAGCTCGTACCGCCACTAGCCGCCAGGGTTGCCGTCGATCCGCTGCATATTTCTTCATCTCCCGTAATAACTACTACCGGCAGCGCATTTACCGTAACCGTGGTGCTTGCCGTCGTCATGCATCCATGATCATCTGTTACCTTTACATTATAGATTGTAGTTTCCGTAGGGCATACCGTCACTGATGGTGATGTATTGGGTCCCGTGCCAGGGTCTCCGCATGGCCCGCATATCGCACTATCTCCCCGATAATCCGTCGGTAAATCTTCCGTTACCAACGTCAACTGACCGGTTAATTCATTTATGCTGAATATTTTTCCCCTATCTACCTGATGTCCGTATAATTGGCCATCTTTATAATATATCCCTCCGAATTCATCTGTCGATACTCCTGTAACTCCAGTATATATTCCATTCGACGCCGGCCCGGCTAAACATGAGGTTGTCCTGTCCGATACGTTCAATCTGAATAACGCATTCTCTATGCCAAAAAATGAAATTAAAGTAGTTCCGTCAGGACTCAATGCCCAATCCTGGATTCCCCCCGAAGGCTCTCTTCCTGCCGGATTTAATGCATAGGTCTGAAAGGCTGTTATACAAGCATCCAAATATGGCTTACATGTAGCCAGTACCGTTATTGGTGCATACGTCACATTGCCGCCGTTGCCATGATTGTTTAAATCTATCTGACCCAGATATATTGTATAGTCAACTATCTCAAACGTAAATGGATTGATCAGAGCTGCTACAGCAGGAAAATAATATATGCCTCCTGCCGATACTTCTCCGATATATGTCATTATTCCCGTCGTTCCCGTCACACCATATGGATTCGGTGGCTGTGGTATCTGACCAAGTATCGTTAACGCTCCACTCCTCGGATCTATCCGTACCAAATTGGCCCGAACAGCTTCTGTTATACTATTACCCAGTGACTTCATCCCGTATATATACGGCCGTGTTCCTCCTTCACAATAGTAACCTATTCCATTTACATTGTTTGTCCCTGTGCTCCCTATCAAACTCAGGCTGTTACTTCCATTTACTGAATACAATGAAGCAATACCACCGCCCTGAAGTCCTCCTACAAAAAATGGCCCGTTACATTCATATCCGTTAGACTGAAGGCCCTCCCACTCATACAACGTCCCGCCTGTAGCCGTCAATGTCGTACATGATTCCAGACATATCTCCGTAGCCCCCGATATACCAACTATCGGTAAGGCATTTACAGTTACTGACACCGACGCAGTAGAGGAGCATCCGTTACCGTCCGTAACCGTCAATCCATAAACCGTATTCACCGACGGGTTAACTGTGATAACACCGGTTGTCGCACCTGTACTCCAGCTATATATCGTCCCGCCACCTGCTGTCAGGGTTGTACTTTCTCCATTACAGATTTCTGTATCTCCCATGATCGTCGCTGTTGGTAGTGGATTTACTGTCACCGTGATGTTTGAACTTGACTCGCAGCCGTTGCCGTCTGTTACCGGCCGCCGCGCGTCGCGGGGGGGGGGTTCTAACCCATGATCGCCGCTGCCGGTGGTGGTTTACGGTCACCGTGATGCTGAGCTTGCTGGCTCCGTTGCCGTCTGTTACCGTGACCGTATAGGTCGTACTTACTGCAGGTGTAACGTCAATCCAGTATGCTGTAACTCCATTGCTCCACAAATAGCTCGTCCCACCACTCGCAGTCAACCTCGTCGTTTCTCCAACACATAGCTCAGTATCCCCCATGATCGTCGCTGCCGGTAATGCATTTACGGTCACCATAATGCTTGTACTTGACTCACAGCCGTTGCCGTCTGTTACCGTCACACTATAGGTCGTACTCGTCGACGGACTCACATTGATCCCAGAAGAGGATGAGCCGTTACTCCATATATAGCTCGTCCCGCCACTCGCAGTCAGGGTCGTACTTTCTCCATTACAGATTTCTCTAGATTTCTGTATCCGAGATGATCGTCGCTGTCGGTAGTGGATTTACGGTCACGGTGATGCTTGAACTTGCCTGGCATCCGTTGCCGTCTGTTACCGTTACCGAATATGTCGTACTTGTAGCAGGTGTAACGTCTATCCAGTATGCCGTAACTCCATTGCTCCACAAATAGCTTGTCCCGCCACTCGCTGTCAACCTCGTCGTTTCTCCATTACATATCTCAGTATCTCCAACTAGTCCTATCACCGGTAATGGATGAACTGTTACTGTTGCACTTGTACTTTCTACACAACCATTGACAGTTGTAACGGTTACTGAATAACTTGTTGTTATGTTTGGCGTTACAGTTATACTTGTTGTTGAAGCGCCATTACTCCACAGATAAGTTGAACCTCCACTTGCTAAAAGTATAGAGCTCTCACCATAACATAAATTTTTTATACCTGTGATTATTGGTATCGGTAGAGGATTGACGGTAACAATTCTTAAACTTTCTGCAGTACATCCATTACAATCCATCACCGTAACAGAATATGTTGTTGTTGAAGCAGGGCTAACTTCTATCATCGAAGAAGTTTCCCCATTTGACCAAAGATATGAGATATTATCTAAAACAGGTGAACTTGAACATTCCCCGCCAAAAATTTTTATATCATCAATTTCCCATCCAGCGGTTCCACCTCGTTCGATGATACAATATCCATATAATTCAAAAGTAAAAACAGCATTAGTATAAACCCTAAATTCCGGATTATCGATCAAATTTATTGTCTCAGTATTCCATGTCCGTTCAGTTAATAAGTCATTTTTTGAATAGACTAAAATACCGTTTTTAAATATCCTAATTAGATACTTTTCATTATAATTATTAATACCCGTGGCTCCATTTGTTGTGACCCAATTAAGAGGAGATTGTTCTCTGAATGTCAATTTAGTAATTTGACCTATTTCATTTGGTTTAACCGTGATACTAAATTTCAAGCCATTTTGTGGATTGTAAGCGTTTGGGTCACAACCAATCAAAGAACCGAAGCAAATACCTGCTCCTCCATTACCATCAGGTGTACAAGAATGATCCCCCAATTCACGGGAAGCAATACTACCTAAAATTGAATTTAAACCTCCCGTGGAGGTAACACTCGGTATAAATTCTGTATAATCGAGTTGATTTGATAAACCTTCAGCATTACAAGCATCAAAGTTCCAGTGTAATAATAACTCGTCTCTACAATCTTTGTCACAAAAAGTATTCCCAGATACATTCGCTGTTAATTTTGTTGAGTCTCCAAAACATAAATCATTTATACCGGTAACAGAAACAATTGGTAAGCTGTTTACAACCACTCCATGTGCGCTTGAACTTAAACATCCATTAACATCAGTGACGGTTACAGTATAAATTGAATTCTCATTTGGACTGACGGTAATTGCGCTGGAGGATTGTCCGGTATTCCAAGTATAAGTGATTCCTCCGCTTGCTAAAAGTGTTGCGGTCATTCCTAAACAAATTTTGTTTTCACCAACAATTTTTGCTTCAGGTAGACTATTAACGGTAGCCATCCTACTTGCTACAGCCGTACAACCTTTTGAATCAGTTACGGTTACAGTGTAGAAGGTAGATAATCCAGGATTAACCATGATAGATGATGTGGTTGCGCCAGAATTCCAAGAATAGGATATTCCTCCAGAAGCAGTCAATAATGAAGAAGATCCTGTACAAAATGTAGTATTACCACTGATAATGGCTATCGGTAACATATTTACCAAAATTTGAACGCTTTTAGAAGCACTGCACCCATTATTATCTGTAACAGTTACAGTATAAATTGTATTTTCGGAAGGTTTTACTGTTATTTCATTTGTTGAGGACCCTGTATTCCATAAATATGATGAACCTCCTGTGGCTGTCAATTTTGTTTCTTGTCCATCACAAATTTCAAAATCACCCGATACATTCGCTATAGGTAGTGCATTTACTTTAACAAGCACCGATGTATAATCCATACAACCATTGACGTCTCTTGCCATAACCAGATATGTAGTATTAATTAATGGTGAAACAGTTATTAAAGATGTGGTTGATCCATTGCTCCATTCATACGACATTCCGCCTGAAGCAGTAAGTGTTGTGGTTTGACCTAAACAAATATCCAGATCACCGCTTATTATTGGAGAAGGTAATTGATTTACTACAACTGTAACATCTTTGTTTGCCAAACAACCATTTGAATTTGTGACAGTTACAGTATAGTTAGACGTACTCATGGGAGTAACCATTATAGACGAGGTGCTCTGACCTGTACTCCATACATATGATGTCCCTCCCGAAGCTGTTAAAACGGTTGAGCCTCCAAGACACACACTTAAATTTCCAGAGATTCCTGGAACGGGTAAGGGATATACTACGACATTTAAGTCATCGGTCTGACTACAACCATTACAATCTGTTACTGTTAGTCGATAATTCCTATTATCCGAGGGTGAAACTGAAATAGAAGAAGTTGTTTCACCAGATGACCATAAGTAATTTACTATATTATTGGTTTGAAGTCCAGTACAACATCCACCATATACTTTAATATCATCCAGTTCCCATCCTGACATATTTCCGCCAGAAGGCACAACACAATATCCCCTTAATTCAAATCTAAATTTAGATGTTGAAGAAACTGTAAAAGCATTAATTGTGCTAAAATCTATTGATTCAAGATTCCAGATTCGTTCCGTCAATCTATCATTTTCAGCGTAAATTAATAAGCCATTTTTATATACACGTAATAAGTATTTTGTGTTATAATTATTAATCCCTTTAGATCCATTAGTAGTCATCCAATTTAACGGAGACTGTTCCTTAAAGGTCAATTTAGTGATTCTACCTGCTTCTCCTGGATTGATCGTTATTTCAAATTTAAGTGCAAGGGAACTGTCATATTGCAGTGGATCACAACTATCCATTGCTGGAATACAAATACCATTGTCCCCAGCTGGGTTACCAATAACCGGAGTGCAGGAATGTTCACCAGCATCTCTGTACACATTAGAGGCGCTGATATTAGTACAATTTGCCTTTGAAAGATATGTTGGTAGAAATTCTGAATAATCATTTTGATTTGTTTGTCCATTTGCATTACATTGATCCAAGGTCCAGTTTATCAATAATGAGTCTAGAGAGGAAGGGCAAGTAGCTGTGCACGAAGATTGACCAGAAATTCCACCATTTAACATGTGGGTCGTGCCAATACACGCTGCCTTGTCTGAACCAACATTAACATTTAAGTTTCCAACTCTTAGATTAATATTTACATTAGAAATACATCCGAAACTATTTGTATAGCTAATGTTGTACATGCCGGAATAAGAAGGTTGCACATTGGTAAGTGTCCAGAATGAGCTACCGTCCGGTGTATTGTCAATTAATCCATTAGGTCCTTTCAAAACCAAGTTTAGTAAGCCAAGGGACTGAACGCCAAGATTAATATTTGAACCCCTGCAAACAAAAACATCATCAGCCTGATAACTACCTAGGCCAAGATTCACATATGGAATTAATGGGCTTGGATTTCCACCATTCAGAGATATTATCTGTGTGTTAATTTCAGTACATCCACATCCAGAATTTGCAACTATTTGGTAATCCCCAGTATTCAAATTTTGCAAAAGTAAAGATCCCGTAGACGTTAATAATAAAATACCATTTTTGAAAACCTGAATTTGTCTTTCGCAAGGATTTCCAGGCTGATCAGTAGCATTTGCTGAGATTGAACCATCCGACGCATAGCAAGAAGATGGTTGGGTAATATTACTAACTACCAAACTGCATTGAGCTGAGAGCCGATCACTTAAAATTAAAATAACAAAGATTATCAAGAAAGAAATCCCTCCTTGTTTAGGTTTTTGAGTTGAGTTGAACATAAATAACTATTTTTCTTTAATTAATTAAGTATAAAATAAAATAGCTGATATACGTAGGTATATCAGGCTATTTTTTATGTTTTACCCGAAATTAGTAAAGTAAAGATAGTATGGAAATAATTTAATTTAATACAATTATGTGGTATTAATTCACATAATTATTAGTCTAAATCATAAATAGTTCATATCATGACTCATTACACTAGCGTAAAAAAACAAATATTTTACATCTTTAATATTAAAAGCAGGACTAAAATACCTGTTTAATCAACCTAGTATTACCACAGCTGTTTTGGGTAATTTATTCCTCAGAAAATGTACATTAACCTTATCTCCTGAGTTATATTTTTCAAGGATCAATATAAGATCATTATTTGAACTTACTTTTTTACCGTCAATTCCTGTAATTATATCACCAAAGATTATTTCACCATTTCCATTTCTAACTGAAGCTTTTAGGCCAGCCTTCAATGCCCCGCCATTAGGTGTCAAATCTAAAATCATAGCGCCTTCAATATTCCAGTTTTGTGCATATTGAGTTGGCAATAATTCAACGCCAAGAACAGGACGCTTTACTTCCCCAAAACTTATAA
Source organism: Saprospiraceae bacterium (assembly GCA_016717145.1). Classification (GTDB taxonomy): domain Bacteria; phylum Bacteroidota; class Bacteroidia; order Chitinophagales; family Saprospiraceae; genus OLB9. The sequence goes on from JADKGD010000071.1 coordinate 148,382, forward strand.
GGTCAGAAACAACCCATTTTACTTCGTCTACCGGAATAGAAAATCCAATACCCGCAGATGTTCCTGACGGGCTGTAAATCATTGTATTTACACCAATTAGCCTTCCGGAACTATCGAGTAATGGCCCACCTGAGTTTCCCGGATTGATAGCCGCATCCGTCTGAATAACATCTCTTATTGGTATCCCTGTCAATGATTTAATCTCACGCCCCAATGCGCTGATCACTCCAGTTGTAAGGGAATGATCAAGTCCAAAAGGATTGCCAATAGCATAGGCAAATTGACCAACTTTAAGATTGGATGATTGACCCACTTTAATAGGAATCAGTTTATTTTTTGGGGCCCCAATGTGCAGTACAGCCAGATCCTTATTTGGTGCAGTGCCAACAACTTCTGCATCCCATGTTGTCTGGTCAGAAAGTGTCACTTTAAATTTATTGCCTCCTTCGATCACATGGAAATTTGTAATAATATGCCCATTAACATCCCAAATAAACGCCGAACCTGTACCTCTTGGCATTTCTGTAATGTCTCTTGTCCAATAATCTCTTGTAGCATTAAGAGATGTTATATAGCAAACAGAAGGAGCAGCTGTCTCAAATAAATTTATAACTGCCTGCTCACTAGAATTCAAATCGGGTGATGGAGATATTTCCATTTTTCCAGTATTGGAAGAAACGTCACTTGTCAGGGCAGGATTTTTTACATTTACTGTATCAGAAATGTTTAATGAATTTACAGCTGGACCAGACATTTTTGACCCAAACCAATAACCCAATCCTAGTATCATGATTGCGATAATGAAGTTTAATGGTTTCATTTTTTTATAATTGTTATATTTTAATAAGAAATTTGGTCTGTTTTAATATGAGCCTGAACTAATGCCTTCATGATACAACAGACTCGTAGCTATAACAATAAAAACTTCTAAATGTATGTATCACAAGTCCTAAATTTTTCCTAAATTTTTTAAGTATGGACATACTCTATATCGTTCTTCGTGATAATAATCATAAAAATCGTTCAGGGTATTTATAATTTTATTGATTCCAATTTCTCTTCCCCATTCGATTAATCCTTTTGGGTAAGCTACACCCAATTTCATGGCTACCTCTACATCTTCTAATGTGCAAATATTTTGATATATTGTATCGGTTGCTTCATTGACCAACATACTAAAAATTCTGATGAATATACTATCTAACAGTTCTTTGTTGTCTGAAGGTATTTGATTTATTTCTTCATTATATTGATAAAAACCACGGCCACTTTTACGCCCTAAATAACCGGCTTCCAATAGTCGTAACTGCGTTAAAGAAGGGCGATATTTTGATTCGTAATAAAATGATTTCCACACAGATTCTGTAACTCTATAATTAACATCATGACCTATAAAGTCCATCAAAGTAAAAGGACCCATCTTAAATCCATTTTTTGTCATTGCAAAGTCAATCGTTGCCATATCAGCAATACCTTCTTCAAGAATTCTTAGGGCCTCACTATAAAATGGTCTTGCTACTTTATTTACAATAAACCCTGGAGTGTCCTTGACCAAAACTATTTGCTTGCCCCATGATTCAATTATACCTGACATCTTTTGAATGACTTCAAAATTTGTCTGTAAAGCAGGTATTATTTCTACCAGTTTCATTAGAACCGGAGGATTAAAAAAATGAGCCCCCAAACATCTTTCTGGTTTTAATAGACAGGCTGCAATTGATGTTATGGAAAGTGAAGAAGTATTTGAAGCCAAAATGCAATTTTGTGATACCACTTTTTCCAAAGATTGTAATAGTTCTTTTTTAATGACTAAGTCTTCAATAATGGCTTCAATGACCAAATCACAATCGCTCATAGTTTCCAACTTTTCACAAATATGAATTCGACCTAGCGCAGCCACTCCTTCAGAAGGGGTTAATGTTCCTTTAGAAACAAACTTATTAATACTGTCCTGAATATTATGAAAGGCTTTAATTTTTGCGTCCTTACTTTTATCAAATATCCTTACCTCATTGCCTGCCATAGCTGCAATCTGCCCAATACCTGCACCCATTGCTCCTGAACCAATTATCCCAATTATCATTTATCCTGTTTAATGTTTAATAAATTATGGTCAATTCCTCACAATAGATCTATTTTCTTCCAAAAATCAAGCTTATGCAGATTAAGCGTAAAACTAATTCGAGAAAAAAAAGATTTGTGCTGGCCTTTGTATGCATTTTCTAAATCAGTTGAATAAACAAGCGGAATATGAAAAGCCAGGATTTCTTTGAAATTAATAGAAACACCGCCGTTATATAGTACATTATTCTTAAAAACTCTATCACTATTGTTGAAAGTACTAAAAGTTCCGATATCAAAATAAAGTCTAATAGGAATAAATGGAGGAAGTTTGACTGGAAAATCAGCACTAAGGTTTAATGCTGTGGCTAAGTTATTACTATTACCAATTGTTGGTTGAGTGGAGCCGAGCGGAGTTTTAAACCCACCACCGTTAACCAAACTTACCTGATTATCATGGGATCTTGTTTGGTTTTGCCTAGAGAAAAAATACTCGTCATAGGTATAATCATTAAAACCTTGTTGAATCAAGGCAATGCTCCCTCTTGAAAATACATTTTGATAACTTCCCGATTGTCTTTGTGTGTTTACAATAAATCCTCCGGCAAAAAATCTAAAATACAGATTTCTTTTCTCTGCATACATATATCGCTGATTTAAGCTTGCAGTTAATTTAAGATAATTCTCTTTAGAAATGGATGATTCTAGTTGCTTATAAGATTGCTGCTCCAAAGCTAAGCTAAAAGTTGTTCCGGAAAGAGTTGAAGTTTTTTTGTAGTCATATTGCAGTTTGAAAATTAAGGATTTATTGTATTTTAAACTGGTATATTCACCATTAGTATATTGAGGATATTGCTCATAAATAAGAAATGTTTTTAAGCTTAATGTTGAGGTCTTGTTACGTGCTAATGGATGTTTGAAATGGATTTGTATTGATGGGTCGATACGAATATATCGTTGGGCATATTCATATTTTGGATCTTTTTTATAATTAAAATTAAAAGACTTTACACCAAGTCGATATGTTATTTTGTTGATGGTGTTGTTTTGCATATGTTGATCATAACTTCCCCAAGACTGTCCTACAAGTGTTTTGTTTTGAAATGAATAGGCAGGTGTTCTACTGAATTTTAAATTTTTAACGTCTTTGACATTTGAATTTGTAAAATTAATTCCGATCATCATTCCATCATTGTCATTGTACATAGGAAAAGGTGTGATGTGCAATTCTTTTTCATTGGTAAGGCCCTTCCTGGCTATGCCAATTAAACTAATATTCCCACTTTTTATTAATTTATGAGGAAAATAATGATTGTTTTCGCGGTTGGTTTCGGGCAGTGTACCACTTTTATCAATGGTTATGGAATAGATATTATCTAAAATAAAAGGGTAATCAGTTTCAATTGTTTTTTTGCCAGAAAATCCATTTATTAAAAATTCCGTTTCTAAGCCTTGCTTATTTAATATAGTTAATACAAATGGTAATGGATTCTGACCTTTATTAACAATCTTCACATGAACTTTGTCATTAATATTTTCTATTCCGCTAACAATATAATTTGTAGTTTTATTTTGCTGAAAGTAAGATTCAAAAATGGGCATCAACTCCTTTCCCGAGGCCTTTTCTAATGACTGTATAAAGACTTCCGGAGTTAATGGTGTCTGTTCGATTGCAAATTTATTTAACGTTTGGTCCAGAATTTCTGCTCCGACCAGAGTCTGAAAATATTGAAAAAAAACAGAAGATTTGTAAAATCTGTTTATGCGTTCTGACTCTCCATCCAATGCATTAAAGGCTGTATTCAATGGTTCAGATGTTCTTCCTTTATAAGTATGGTATACATTTAGGATGTGGCTGGCTTTAAATTCTGATTCTTGCTTCCGAATATCATTCTCACTAAAAAATCTATCCAGATAATATGAGGATAAGCCACTCCTTAACCATGGATGCTTATCGGCATTAACCACAAAGCTACCATTGACCCATTCATCTGCAATATTCCAAAGTAAAGATTTTTTAACGATTTGTCACCTTTAATCTCTATTTGAACAATTCCATCACTTTTAAAACAAGCGTAGCACCCTTTTCCAACTAAAATTGTAAGAGATGTAAAAGGATATTTTCCTAAATAATTATAAAGACTACCAGCAATCTGTTGTATCAAACTATCTGTTGATGACCACTCAAATTTAGTCTCTTCCAATAGTACAAGGCTATAAGGAATATTACTTCCATCAGGAAAAGTTATAAATCCACTCAACTCATTTTTGACATCATCAAATAAAACAACCGTCAAATCCTTAATATTTGAACCAACAATCCTGTTGACTTTGTCTTCAATTTTTATTATTCCATTAGAATACAATTTATAAATTCCTGGCAATTCAAGGGATAATATTATATCGCTGTTATAGCCCCATTCATCTGCAAATTGTTTATGAGGAGCTATCTGCCATTTTTTTCCATTATAAAACACTAACTTTGGGTAGAAATTCCTAAGATAATAATCACCTTCTTCGTAACCTAAACCGTCAATAAGTTTTGGTAATTTTAAATCAAAATTAAAAGTTATGACGCCATCAAATGAAGATTTGTCGCTTAAAATTACACCTATCATTTCTTTACCTATATCTTTATATACAAATTCAGATTCCCTACCCATAACCAAAACTTTGATGGCTTCAATTTTTGAAAACTCTTTTTCATTCCTAAAATAGAATGAAGTACTTCCCCTTTTTAATTGCTCGTTTGTAAATGAATTTTGTGAATTACTATATGCATTTGCCCATAAATGAAACCATACAGTATCCTGCGGAATATTAAGGTCTTGGGGAATTTTAACCGTTGCACTGACAGAAATTTTATGAAAAGAGGTATCTAATCTGGCATTAATTTCGTATAATAACTTTGGGGAAATATCTGACTGCCCACTACAAAATTCTGAAAACAAAAACAATACAATAATTCGCAATGTCATTCTAAGCTCAATTTGTCGTAAAATTAAAAAAAATGACCGCATTAGTTAATTTATTCTCAAATAAGCTTTTAAAACATAATTTGAAATTTTTAATGTTTACGTCTACTTTTAAAAAGTTATTATTAGATATTTTTCCAATAATAAAAATATGTGCGCTCGTCACCCCTGAAACTCCTTTTATCTGCCTTTATGTCCGAAAGTATACTTCAAATATGACAAAACTTATACATTTATCTAAAAAAAAATGAGTGGTATATATATTGCCTTACTTTTGTTTATTCGGACAATAAAAAAATCATTGCCAAATTGGCGCATATTAAATCCGGTTAAAAATATTAATAAATTTGATAAATTATATTAAAATGGATAGTTTGAAAGAAGAAGGTGATGTTATTCCAGTTTTTTCTATGGGTGATGATGAATTGAAGTTTGATGACGCTTACAGTGAAATTATGCCCATTCTAGCATTAAAAAATACAGTTCTTTTCCCTGGTGTTGTTATTCCAATTACAGTGGGGCGGGATAAATCAATTAAAGCACTGCAAAAAGCAGATAAAGGAGACAAATTTGTAGGCGTTTTGACTCAGAAGGATATGGAGAGCGAAGATCCATCTCCAGAAGGTTTACATGCCGTCGGAACAATTGCCCGTATTATGAAAATTCTTAAAATGCCTGATGGTAGTACAACCGCAATATTGCAAGGTAGGAAACGATTTTATCCTGGTATTTTTGTAGAGAATGAAAAAATGCTTGAAGCAGAAGTTAATATAATTGAGGACCAAATACCTGTAAAAAATATTGAGTTTAATGCTATTATGTCTACTGTCAAGGACTTTTCGAAAAAGATTGTCGAGCTATCCCCTCAAATACCCTCTGAAGCCAATATGATGCTTCAGAATATTAAAAATAATGGATTTCTTCTCAATTTTATAGCTTCCAATATGAATTTAGGTGTTGCAAAAAAACAAGAAATTCTAGAGACCAGTGACTATATGGCGAAAGCACATTTAGTTATGAATGTAATGAATGGTGAATTGCAACTGTTACAAATTAAAGACCAAATTGAATCAAAAGTTAGGGGAGATTTGGAAAAACAACAAAAAGAATATTTTCTCAATCAACAATTAAAAACTATTCAGGAAGAACTTGGTGGTAATCCGCAAGAAGAAGATCTCAACAAACTACAGAAACTTGCTGATACAAAAAAATGGCCCCAAGAAGCAAAAGCTGCATTTGACAGAGAAATTATTAAAGCCAGGAGGATCAATCCCCAGATAGCAGAATATTCAGTTATACTAAACTATCTGGAGTTAATGCTTGATCTGCCTTGGAATGAAGTTACAAAAGATAACTTTAATCTTAAAAAAGTTAAAACTATCCTTGACAAAGACCATTTTGGACTTGAAGATGTTAAAACCCGAATCATTGAACACCTTGCCGTTTTAAAGCTGAAAGGTGATATGAAAGCTCCAATATTATGCCTTGTAGGTCCTCCAGGTGTTGGTAAAACAAGTCTTGGCAAGTCAATTGCATCTGCCCTTGGCCGAAAATTTATCAGAATGTCCCTTGGTGGTTTACACGATGAAAGTGAAATCAGAGGCCATAGAAAGACGTACATCGGTGCAATGCCAGGCAGGATATTGCAATCAGTAAAAAAAGCAAAAACATCAAATCCTGTATTTATTCTTGATGAGATTGATAAACTAGGCAAAGATTTCCGGGGAGACCCCTCTTCTGCTTTATTAGAAGTATTGGATCCTGAACAAAATAGTACTTTTCATGACAATTACCTTGACATTGATTACGATCTATCAAAGGTAATGTTTATAGCAACAGCAAATTCACTTTCAACTGTTCAGCCAGCTTTACTTGACAGAATGGAGGTCATCGAAATCAGCGGCTATTCTCTAGAAGAAAAAATTGAAATATCAAAAAGACACTTGGTACCTAAACAGATCAGAGAGCATGGTTTAAAAGATAAGGATGTTATATTAACATCACAAATAATTCAGTTTATTACTCAAAAATATACAAGAGAATCAGGCGTCAGAACCCTTGATAGAACACTCGCAGGCGTGATGAGAAGTGTAGCAAAAAAAGTAGCCATGGCAGAAAAATATCAAGAAAAACTGACACAAAAGGACATCATTTCCGCTTTGGGACCAATTAGGTTTGATAATGATGAATATAGCAAAGTTGATATTGCTGGCGTAGCTGTCGGTCTTGCCTGGACAAAGGTTGGCGGAGATATATTATTTATAGAAGCAATCACAAGCAAAGGAAAGGGTAAACTCACATTAACAGGAAATCTTGGAGATGTCATGAAAGAATCTGCCTCTACGGCATTGAGTTATATTAAAGCACATAGCACATCGCTAGGTATAGATTCTGAATGTTTCGATTCTACAGATATCCATGTCCATGTTCCGGAAGGGGCCATACCTAAAGACGGTCCAAGTGCCGGCATTACAATGCTTACTGCAATTACTTCTGCATTAAAGAATAAACCTGTAAAACCATTTCTTGCCATGACAGGTGAGATCACATTAAGAGGGAAAGTATTGCCTGTAGGTGGTATCAAAGAAAAAATGCTGGCGGCTAAAAGGTCAGGTATCACTGAAATTATGCTTTGTGAGGAAAATAGAAGACACGTTGAACAAATTCCTGCTGAATATATAAAAGGAATGACATTTACCTATGTTACTAAAATGGATCAAGTCATTGAAAATGCTTTAGGGTTTTTAGTTTTTTAGAAATTCAAAAAACTTAATAAATAATTTGCCTGTTAAATCCATGTTAAATACACATTTACGACTATATTTACGCTGAAATATTCGTTTGGGTAAGAATTAGTTTCAATTTTTATAAGCATAAAATATAAGTTTATGTATACCAGGTTCCTTTCATTAATAATATTTTTATTTTTTGCAAAAAGCGTTGTAATAGCTCAGAAAAAAGTGGAGCCAATTAAGGTTATTGAATTTTCCGGAATGGTCTTTTATGAGGGTAATAATGGCCAACCTGCACCTTTACCATATACCAACGTTGCCGTCATGGGTACAAGCAGAGGGGCCGCTGCTGATATTGATGGATTCTTTTCTTTTGTAGCTCTGGCAGGTGAAACAATTGTGTTTTCGAGAATCGGATATAAAACAGTTGAAATTAAAATTCCGGACACGCTTAGGTCAACACAATATAAATGGATTCAGATTATGACCGAAGATAATATATTGCTCCCGGAAGCAATCATTATGCCATGGCCCAGTAAAGAACATTTCAAACAGGAGTTTCTAGCAATAGATATTTCAGATGAGTTAAGAGAAAATGCCCAGGCCAATCTTGCTGAAGAAAAATTGAAAGAAATCAGATACTCTGTACCTGTTGATGGTCGCGAAACTTCCAGCCTTGTTGTCAAACAGCAAGCAGTAGACTATATATACACAGGACAAATTAAGCCCCAAAATATATTTAATCCTCTAGCGTGGAAAAAATTTATTGATGCCTGGAGGAGAGGAGATTTCAAGAAAAAAGATAAAAAATAGTCAGCTTTATTTCAAATGTCGAGATTAATTCAAACTCTATTTTTTTAAACTTTTACTTACACATTTCTTACCTTCGCGGTTTTAAGCAACTTTTTATCAAAAAATAGTATGAAGATTACTGATTATTTCGCAAAATCATTAGGGCAAACACTCGTTTCTTTTGAAGTACTTCCCCCTCTTAAAGGAGGAAGTATGGCAGATATCTTCAATACCTTAGATCCATTAATGGAATTTAAACCACCTTTTATAGATGTAACTTATCATAGGGAAGAGTTTGTATATAATAAAAGGCCGAGTGGATATTATGAAAAATTCGCCATTAGAAAAAGGCCTGGCACCGTTGGCATCTGTGCTTCTATTATGCATAGATATGGGATTGATGCAATACCACATTTGATTTGCGGAGGATTTAGTGTCGAAGAAACAGAAAATGCCTTGATCGATCTAAATTTTCTTGGCATAAATAATGTCCTCGCCCTCAGGGGTGACGCAAGACAGTTTGAAGACAAGTTCATTCCGGAAACTGACGGCCATAAATATGCTGTAGATCTTGTAAAACAAATAAATGACATGAATCACGGCATCTACCTTGATTCAAACATTGAAAAAGGCACTCCAACAGAATTTTGTATTGGTGTTGCAGGTTATCCTGAAAAGCATTTTGAAGCACCTAACTATTCTCAGGATATTGAGTATCTTAAACAAAAGATTGACGCCGGGGCAAGTTATATTGTTACACAGATGTTTTTTGACAATAAAAAATTTTTTACTTTCAGAGATGCCTGCTTAAAAGCAGGTATTACTGTACCCATTGTACCTGGTCTGAAACCAATTACAAAAAAATATCAACTCACCTCAATTCCAAGAAAATTTTTTATTAATTTTCCTGAAGATTTGGTTAACGAGTTGTTGAAAGTTGAGGATAAGGATGTAAAAACATTAGGCATTGAATGGTGTATCAATCAATGTAAGGAGCTTAAAACTGAAGGTGTTCCTTGCCTTCATTTTTACACAATGGGAGACGTGGATACGACTTATAAAATTGTTGAAAAGATTTAGCATTCCTGTTGTTGAAAACTAATATATTTAATAAGTATTCACACCCAAATATAATTATTCATCAAATCATTAAGGACTACTTAGTCTGCAATATTTTATTTTGAATTATATTTATACTGTTATAAAATGCTATATATTTTGTCAAAATAATCAATTTTTCAGAATAAAATCTTGAATATAATGAACAATTATAGAGCATTTTGTATTTAACCATCATAATAATAATTATCTTTGCACTATAAATCTCAAAAATAAAAAGTTAAATGGAAAATCAGGTTGTTGAAATTATACGTATCGATTATCTGGCAATTCTTTTTCAATTTATTGTTGCTTCAGGATTTGTTTTACTTACCTTTTATTTGACACACAAATTGGGTCCATTACATAAGACAGCTCAAAAACTTCAAAGTTTTGAATGTGGTTTAGATTCAATAGGTGATGCCAGATTACCATTTTCAGTAAAATATTTTTTAGTCGCAATTTTGTTTGTATTGTTTGATGCGGAGTTAATTTTTTTTTATCCATGGGCAGTAAATTTTAGAGAATTGGGTCAAAGTGGATTTATTAAAATGTTAATATTTGTTGCGCCTTTCCTATTGGGATTTTTTTATATAATCAAAAAAGGTGCCTTAAAATGGGAATAATTGATAATCAAAAATCGACTTTATCTATTCCGGAAATGTACTCTGGTGAAGGTTACGGCCTTACTAGATTAGATAAAGTTGTCGGACTTGCCAGAGCTAATTCAATATGGCCTTTACCATTTGCGACATCTTGTTGTGGCATCGAATTTATGGCAACTATGGCATCTACCTATGATCTTGGCCGATTTGGCGCTGAAAGATTAAGTTTTTCACCGCGACAAGCTGATTTACTTATGGTCATGGGTACAATAGCAAAAAAAATGGGGCCAATATTAAAACAAATATATGTCCAGATGGCTGAACCAAAATGGGTAATTGCAGTCGGTGCTTGTGCAAGCAGCGGTGGAATTTTTGATACTTATTCAGTATTACAAGGTATAGATAAAGTAATCCCGGTAGATGTATATGTACCCGGATGTCCTCCTCCACCTGAAGCCATTCTGGACGGAATACTCAAAATTCAAGAACTTATGAAAACGGAGTCTATAGGTAGACGGCACTCTCCGGAATATTTGAAATTATTAGAAAGTTACGGAATAGATTAATAGTGAGTCAAGTAGATAATATATTGATAACCAATCTTTTGATTGAACATTTCAAGCGTAATGTCAGAAGTGTAGAAGGAAGTTATGGGATGTTGGATATTGTAGTCGAACGAGACACTGTTGTCGATATTATCAGGTGGTTGAAAGATCATAATATTTTAAAATTCAATTTTCTAACCAGCCTTTGTGGCGTTCATTTCCCGGAGAAAACGAATGAGGAACTTGATGTCATCTACCATTTACACAGTTTAACAAATAATACACGTATCAGACTTCACGTTTTCCTGCCTAAAATGATGCAAGTATACCAACGATAACAGACATATTCCCGGGAGCAAACTGGATGGAAAGAGAGACTTATGAATTTTATGGAGTTGATTTTGTGGGTCATCCGGATTTACGTATAATATTAAATGTTGAAGATATGGCTTATTTCCCATTGCTTAAACAATATGCCCTTAATGATGATACTCGTACTGACAAAGATGATAAATATTTTGGAAGATAAGCATGAGTGAAATAGTAATTAAACACATAGATCATCTTGAGGAAGAAATAAAACAATACAATTATCTCAACCTAGGTCCAACTCATCCCGCTACCCACGGAATTTTTCAAAATGTTCTAAAAATGGACGGAGAAATTATTGTTGAAGCTGAACCTACTATTGGTTATATTCACAGGGCTTTTGAGAAATTAGCTGAGAACAGGCCATTTAATCAGGTTACAACAATAACTGATAGATTAAATTATTGTTCTTCTCCTATCAATAACATTGGGTGGCATCAAACTGTAGAAAAACTTCTCAATATTGAAGTGCCAAAACGTGTAGATTATATGCGTATCGTGATCATGGAACTTGCCAGAATCTCTGATCATATTATTTGTAATTCAGTCGTCGCCGTAGATACTGGGGCACTTACCGGGTTTTTATATATTTTCCAATGGCGGGAAAAAATATATGAAATTTATGAACAAATTTGTGGCGCCCGTTTGACTACAAATATTGGACGAATTGGTGGTTTTGAAAGGGACTTTAATGACGATATTATTAAAAGAATAGAGGAATTTTTAACTGAATTCCCTTTAGTTTTAAAGGAGTTTGAAAAAATGGTTTTGCGTAACAGAATATTTATGGATAGAACTATAAATACTGGTGCCATCTCCGGAGACCGGGCTTTGGAATATAGTTTTACAGGACCCAATCTCAGGGCTGCAGGAGTGGATTATGATGTAAGGGTGATGACACCTTATGCATCTTATCAGGATTTTGAGTTCATGATACCAGTCGGTACAAATGGTGACGCTTATGATAGATTTTGTGTGCGAGAGGAAGAGATGTGGGAAAGCCTCTCGATCATAAAACAAGCGATACAAAAAATGCCTAAAGGTGACTTTTATGCTGACGTTCCAGCGTTTTATTTACCTCCAAAAGAAGACGTGTATAATACCATGGAGGGATTGATTTGGCATTTTAAAATAGTGATGGGTGAAGTAGATGTACCAAAAGGTCAGGTTTATCATAGTGTAGAAGGTGGAAATGGTGAATTAGGATTCTATTTAGTTAGTGACGGTGGGAGACAACCATATAGACTCCATTTTAGAAGACCATGTTTTATATATTATCAGGCTTACCCTGAGATGATTCGTGGCTCTATGCTGAGTGATGCTATTATTACTTTAAGTAGTTTGAATGTCATTGCTGGAGAATTGGATGCTTAAAATGATCAAAATGACAGAAGTTTTTAATATATCTTTTAGAAATGAAATAATGCAGGAAGTCAACAGGATATTACTTCAATATCCTCCTGATAAAAAAAAATCAGCTGTATTGCCTGTTTTGCATTTAGCTCAGAAAGAATTTGATGGTTGGTTGTCAATCGAGACTATGAAATACGTAGCAAGCCTATTAGATCTTAAACCTATTGAAGTCTATGAAGTAGCTACTTTTTATTCGATGTTTAATATTGAACCGGTAGGAAAAATACTTATTGAAGTTTGCCATACAGGTCCTTGTATGATTTGTGGTTCAGACAAAATAATATCCTATATTGAAAAAAAATTGGATGTTAAAGTTGGTCAAACCACAGCAGACAATATGTTTACCCTAAAAACAGTGGAATGTCTTGGAGCATGTGGTTATGCACCAATGTTTCAGATAGGAGAGCAATATTACGAAAATCTGACAGAGGAAAAAGTGGATCTTATTCTTGATGCTTTGAAAAGCGAAAAATTGAAAGAAATAAAACATTAAGCTGTGGGCAGGAAAGTATTATTGGAACATCTAGATAAACCCGGTATTGAAAATATAACAACATATATTCAGTATGGTGGCTACCGATCGCTTAAAAAAGCACTATCTACCATGAGTCCTGATGAGGTAACTGAAGAAGTCAAAACATCAGGTCTTAGAGGCCGGGGTGGTGCGGGATTCGGTACAGGATTAAAATGGAGTTTCTTAGACAAATCGACTGACAAACCAAGATATTTGCTTTGCAATGCCGACGAAAGTGAACCCGGAACATTCAAGGATCGCCTGTTAATGGAAAAAATCCCTCATTTACTTATTGAAGGTATGATCGTCTCAAGCTATGCTCTTGGCTGTCGCACTAGTTATATTTACATTCGCGGCGAGTATATGTTTATATTACGAATCCTTGAAAAAGCTATTGGCGAAGCATATGCAAAAGGTTTTCTGGGTAAAAATATCCTTGGAAGCGGATATGATTTGGATCTCTATGTACATCCGGGAGCCGGAGCATATATCTGTGGAGAAGAAACCGCCCTCATTGAATCCCTTGAAGGCAAAAGAGGAAACCCCAGAATTAAACCTCCTTTTCCAGCAGTCTCAGGACTTTGGAATTGCCCCACTATTGTTAACAATGTTGAAAGTATAGCCGCTGTAGTTGCTGTTGTTAATGATGGCGGGGAAGAATATGCTAAAATTGGAATTGGTAAATCTACTGGTACAAAATTAATTTCTGCTTCAGGTAACATAAATAATCCCGGTGTATATGAAATAGAGATGGGTCTACCTGTAGATGAATTTATTTATAGTGATGAATATTGTGGTGGAATAAAAAATGGATTAGACTTAAAAGCTTGTGTGCCTGGAGGGTCTTCAGTTCCGATCTTGCCTAAAGATTTATTATTAAAAACCAGTGATGGCAGCCCAAGACTTATGACCTATGAAAGTCTCAGTGAAGGGGGTTTTGAAACAGGAAGTATGCTTGGCTCGGGAGGATTTATTGTCTATGACGAACGACAGTGCATCGTCAGAAATACATGGAATTTTGCTAGATTTTATCACCATGAAAGTTGTGGACAATGTAGTCCATGCCGAGAAGGTACTGGTTGGATGGAAAGATTATTGCATAAAATAGAACACGGTCATGGAGACATATCGGATATTGAACTGCTTTGGGATATTCAGAGAAAGATTGAGGGAAATACCATTTGTCCACTTGGCGATGCCGCAGCCTGGCCAGTTGCATCTGCAATTAGACATTTTAGACACGAATTTGAGTACCATATTAAATATCCTCATAAGGTTTTTGATATTGACCATGTGTATCAACCTAAGTTGGAAATGGCATTAAATAATTCATAATCGTATGTATGCTCATAAAATAATTACATGCTAAAAGTAACAATTGACGATATAACCATTGAAGTTCCGGAGGGAACGACGATTTTACAAGCCGCCAGGATGATAGGTGAGAATGTGCCTCCTGCTATGTGTTATCATAGTAAACTTGAAGGAAGTGGTGGAAATTGTCGAACATGCATGGTACAGGTTACAAAAGGATCTGAAAAAGATCCCCGCCCTATGCCCAAGTTAATGATAAGTTGCAGAACAACCGTAATGGATGGTATGGAAGTTAGAAATGAAACATCCCCTAAAGCAATTGAAGCAAGAAAAGGAGTTGTTGAATTTTTATTGATTAATCATCCTCTGGATTGTCCTATTTGTGATCAGGCTGGCGAATGCAAGTTACAAGATCTTAGCTATGAACATGGTATGTCAAAAAGCAGATATGAGTTTAAACGTAGGGAGTTTGAAAAAATAGATATTGGAGACAAAATACAATTGCATATGACAAGATGCATCCTATGTTATCGATGCACCCAAGTCGCAGATCAGTTGACACCTGAACGCGTACACGGTGTACTTAATAGAGGAGAGGTTTCTGAGATTTCAACTTTCATTGAAACAGCTATTGATAATGACTTTTCTGGCAATATGATAGATGTATGTCCTGTAGGCGCGCTAACTGATAAGACATTTAGATTCAAGTCCAGGGTTTGGTTTACAAAACCTGTTTTAGCTCATCGGAAATGTGATTGCTGTTCAGGAAAAGTGACTTTATGGTATCAGGGTGATGAAGTGTTGCGTATAACCAGCAGAAAAGATAAATGGGGTGAAAGTATTGAATTCATATGTAATGAATGTCGATTTGATAAAAAAGAAACAAAAGACTGGGTTATCGAGGGTCCGGAAAAAATAGATTCACATTCTGTTATTTCACAAAATCACTTAACTTATGAATTGCCTGTTATTCAAAAACATCTAGATATTTAATTAACGTGAATATTGCCGAAAGGCCTTTTGTAATGATATATGGATATAGTCGTATTTAAAATAATTCTTGTTCTAGTGCTTTTTGTGCTTTCTCTTGGCATAGCTGCTTATAGTACCTATGCAGAAAGAAAGGTTGCTGCTTTTATGCAAGATAGACTCGGCCCAAACAGAGCAGGACCATTTGGTTTGCTTCAACCGATTGCTGATGGAATAAAAATGATTATGAAAGAAGAGATTATTCCTGCAACATCCAATACACTGTTATTTGTTGCGGGACCAGCAATTACTATGATAACAGCATTGATGACAAGTGCAGTTATCCCTTGGGGTCCTGACATAACAATAGGCGGCATAAAAGTACCACTGCAGGTAGCAGACATAAATATTGGTGTCTTATATGTCCTGGGAGTGGTTAGCATTGGTGTTTATGGTATCATGATAGGTGGCTGGGCATCAAATAATAAATTTGCCTTGTTAGGTGCCGTAAGAGCTTCAACACAGATGATTAGCTATGAACTTGCTATGGGTATGAGTATCATAGCTGTGGTGATGACAACAGGATCATTAAGTATTGGGCATATTGTAATTGGTCAAAGCGATTGGAACGGAATGGGTTGGAATGTCATCATGCAACCTCTTGGATTCATGATTTTTCTAATTTGTGCATTTGCAGAATGCAACAGAACACCTTTTGATCTACCTGAAAGCGAAACAGAATTAGTTGGCGGTTATCATACTGAATACTCAAGTATGAAACTAGGATTCTATTTGTTCGCAGAATATGTAAACATGTTTATTTCAAGTGCTATGATTGCTTGTCTTTACTTTGGTGGATATAATTTTCCTTTTATGGAATTTGTCCAAAATTTAACTGGAGAGATTATATTTTCAGTCATTTGTGTCTTAGTGTTATTGACAAAAATTCTATTTTTCATTTTCTTTTTCATGTGGGTTCGTTGGACGATTCCGAGATTTCGTTTTGATCAATTGATGAATCTGGGATGGAAAGTATTGTTGCCTTTATCTATTATAAACATGTTACTAACTGGGGCCATTATTTTATTTTTTAATTAAAAATATGGAATTATTAACAAATAGGAGTAAACTGGTTACAAACAAACAGATGACGTTTGCAGAAAAATTGTATATCCCCGCTATCCTTGGAGGATTGAGAATAACCATTCGGCATTTTTTCAAAAAAAAGGTAACTGTTTGTTATCCCGAAGAAAAACGGGAACACAGCAAAATATTCAGAGGAAGACATGTGTTGAAGCGCGATGATCTTGGTCGTGAAAACTGTACTGCATGCGGGTTATGCGCAATAGCATGTCCTGCCGAAGCCATCACCATTGTTGCCGAAGAGCGTAAAAAGGGTGAGGAACATTTGTATCGTGAAGAAAAATATGCCGCAGAATATAATATTAATATGTTGCGTTGCATATTTTGTGGCTTATGTGAAGAAGCCTGCCCAAAAGACGCGATCTACCTTACAGATAGAATTAGTTTGTCTAATTATGAAAGAAATCAATTTCTTTATACTAAAGAGATGTTGGTTGAGGGCTCAGAAGGTAATGAACGTATAAATATTGACGCACGGAGAACCGGAATAAGAGATGGTGCTATGTAACTCCGAACACCTTACTTCTTAAAACCAAAGATAATTTTAATGATAGATATTTTATTCTTTTCACTTTCAACTATTGCAGTAGTATGCAGTATAATGATGGTATTTCACAAAAATGCAGTGTATAGTGTGCTTTTTTTATTGGCAGCATTGTTTTCAATAGCAGGATTATACATTATGCTTAATGCTCAGTTTCTAGCAATAGTTCACGTTATCGTGTATGCCGGGGCTATAATGGTCTTATTTCTATATGTAATTATGTTTTTAAATCTGACCGGTCCAATCACAATTCGAAAAAGTCAGTTGGTACGTTTTGCGGCAGCTTTAACAGGATTAATGATGTTTTTAATAATTTTTGCAAGTTTATGGCAAACAAACTTTGGTGAATCTCCTAAGGTAGTAAATCAAAATATTGGATATGCAAGAACCCTTGGTAAAGTATTGTTTAAGGAGTTTTTAATACCTTTTGAAATGACAAGTATTTTATTTCTGTCGGCAATGATAGGTGTTGTTATTTTTAATAAAAAAGAAAATACCAATGCCTGACATCCAAAACATAAACAATCAGGTACAAGGTGTTCCGATTGAATACTTTGTCATACTTAGCATTTTGCTTTTCAGCATCGGCATTATGGGCGTTTTAATGCGAAGAAATCTGATTATAGTTTTTCTTAGTATTGAACTTATGCTAAATGCAATTAATTTATTGGCCGTTGCATTTTCTGTATATCACAATGATCCGGCTGGTCAAGCCTTTGTATTCTTTGTTATGGTCGTATCTGCTGCTGAAGTTGCTGTTGGGCTAGCTATGTTGGTTATGATTTTCAAAAATATAAAGACTGTCGATATTAACTCCTTAAATAAATTAAAGTGGTAACAAATATAAAGCCGGATCTCTATATATCTATTTTCAAACTAATATTTTAAACAATAAGTGAATCAACACATTTTACACATAATTTCCATCTTAATACCGATACTACCGCTGCTCGGCTTTCTAATACATGTTTTTTTGAAAAACAACATTTCAGAAAAATTAGCAGGACTTCATTCATCTGGCTGGGTAATAATTTCATTTATACTTTCTTGTGTACTATTTGTTGCATTAAACTCTGTTTCAGAGTTACAAACAGACTTGTTTACCTGGATGAACGTCGGTAATCTGAATGTTCCAATGGCATTTTTAATCGATCATCTGTCTATTCTAATGATGCTTATTATTACTGGTATAGGAAGCCTGATTCATATATATTCTATTGGTTACATGCATGGTGACAAAGGATTTAACAGATTCTTTTCTTACCTGAATTTGTTTATTTTCTTTATGTTAATATTAGTTATGTCTAATAACTATGTAATGATGTTTGTAGGGTGGGAAGGCGTTGGCCTTTGTTCATATTTACTAATCGGGTTTTGGTTTAAAAATCAGGATTTTAACGACGCGGCCAATAAGGCATTTATAATGAACCGGATTGGTGATTTGGCATTTTTACTTGGACTTTTTGTCCTGTTTCAGCATATTGGCACATTAACATTCAAAGAAATATTTGCTGCTGTTTCAACCATGTCCATTGATACCAATACAATGACTATAATCACGATGCTTCTCTTCATCGGAGCTTGTGGGAAAAGTGCTCAAATACCATTATTTACCTGGCTTCCAGACGCTATGGCTGGACCTACCCCTGTTAGTGCATTGATACACGCTGCAACTATGGTAACTGCGGGTATTTATATGATTGTAAGAAGTAATTTACTTTTTTCAATGACCCCAATAACTTTAGAAACCATTATGATAATCGGTATAGCTACTTCAATTTTTGCGGGAACAATAGCTATAAAACAAAATGATATTAAAAAAGTACTTGCATACTCAACAGTCAGTCAACTTGGCCTTATGTTTTTTGCTATTGGTTTGGGAGCGTATGAAGCAGCATTTTTCCATTTGGTTACCCATGCGTTTTTTAAAGCCCTTCTTTTCCTTGGTGCCGGCAGTATCATTCATAGTTTGAACGGTCAACAAGATATTAGGAAAATGGGTGGTATAAGGCATCATTTGAAAATTACCCATGCAGTTTTTGCTACGGGCGTAATGGCTATCATTGCATTGCCTCCATTTGCAGGTTTTTTCTCTAAAGATGGTATACTTACGACAGCTTTCAACCACAATCCTGGTTTGTGGGGGATTGGGCTTATTTCCGGTATAATTACTTCATTCTATATGATGAGATTATATTATCTTGTTTTTTGGGGTAAGCCAAGATTGGACAAAGAAACTATCCAACATATTCATGAATCTCCTGCAGTGATAACAGTACCATTAATCATTTTGGCTATTTTGTCGATTATAGGTGGTTGGATTAATATTCCGGAATTATTTAAAGGAAATCAAATACTCGGGAACTACCTTGGTTCGATCATTCCAACAAATGTCCATGATATAAGCCATTCAACAGAGTGGATACTTATTGGCATTACTAATGCATTTACTTTAATCATCATACTTTACACTTACGTGGTATATGTAGGCAGAAGTATTGTACCAGAAACGGATTTACATCTGAAATCCGGTATTGGCAGACTTTTAACCAATAAATATTATATTGATGAATTATATCAAATCATAATTATTAATCCATTTAAACGTTTTACAGAATTTCTGTATCACATTATTGATATCAAAGTTATCGATGGGATAATAAACGGGGTTTCTGAATCAGCCCATTACTTTTCTAACCATCTCAGAAAAACCCAAAATGGGAACATCAGTTATTATCTATTTGTGATGGCTCTTGGCATGGGAAGTATTTTAATTTACATTCTATTATCTTAATATGCTTACACTATTACTAATATTGATTCCAATCCTGACGGGAACTGCTTTGTTTTTTATTCCTGATAAAGAAGTAAAAAAACTGTCTGTAATCTCAGCAATGGTATCCCTGGTCATAGGATTGATAGCACTCATGAATTTTGACACTGATGAAGGCGTTCAGTTTATAATGAATTTTGCCTGGATTGAAGTTTTGGGAAGTAGATTTTATATAGGAATGGATGGCATTAGTCTGGCCATGGTTTTACTTAGCAACATCCTTTCAATTTTAATACTAATTTCTACTTTAAAAGATACTTACACCCATACCTTCAGGTTTTATGCATTAATGATGGTCATGCAAGGAGCCATGAATGGCGTCTTTGTGGCGCAAGATCTATTTTTATATTACATTTTTTGGGAGTTATCATTAATACCTGCTTACTTTTTAGTTTTATGGTGGGGCAATGGAGAAACCGTTGCCATTACTTTCAAGTTTTTTCTCTATACATTGTTAGGTAGTTTATTTATGCTTGGAGGTATTATCTGGTTGAGCTTTCAAAATGGTATTGCCTCAACTAATATCGAAACAATATACGCTTTAAGTATTCCTCAGGAAACACAATTGTATATCTTTCTGGCATTTATGATTGCTTATGCGGTCAAAATACCCATTTTCCCTTTCCATACCTGGCAGCCTGACACTTATACAATTGCCCCGTCCCCAACAACTATGTTATTATCAGGCATCATGCTAAAAATGGGTTTGTATAGCATCATCAGATGGGTCATACCTGTCGTACCTTATGCTGTATATGCATATGGGAAATACGTAATGTTTATTGTCTGTATAGGCATATTTTATGCCTCTGCGATTGCTTTAGCTCAAAAAGATCTGAAACGATTATTTGCATATTCTTCTATAGCTCACGTTGGACTAATCACAGCCGGGATTTTCTCCACAAACCAAATTGGTTTGAACGGCGCCATTATACAAATGATTGCCCATGGAGTCAATGTTGTCGGTTTATTTTATATCTGTCAAATATTATTTAGAATGAACAATACACATGAAATTTCCAGATTTGGGGGCTTACGTCTGACTGCGCCGTTATTTTCCGGAATGTATCTTGTCATCCTGATGGCAAGCATTGCGCTTCCATTAACAAGTGGCTTTCCCGGAGAGTTTATGATTTTAAATGCTATATATACTACAAATAGCTGGTTGGCACTACTCGCGGGCAGTGGCGTTGTTTTAGGCGCTATATATATGCTTTTGTCGTATCAAAAAGTAATGTTGGGTGAAGTGAATCCGCTAAACGTTACTTTTGGTGATATTGATTTACTGGATAAATTGGTGCTTATTCCTTTGATAATATTAATCTTTGCAATAGGCATATATCCTCAAGCCATTTTAAACCTTACACAAACTCCGGTAAATCAAATTCTAAATTTATATCAGTCAGAAATAAATACTTTGCTTAATAAATGAATGCAATAATAGTATTAGCGGTAACAGGCATCTTATCCATGTATGCCGGCATCTTCGATCAAAAACGTTTTGGCCTGCCAATTGCGGCTTTGGGTTGCTTATTGGCATCAGTTATTATTTTAGGTAATTATATTGGGGATTATTCAGCTTTAATGAATAATATGCTTTTGTTTGATAATTTTTCTCTTGGGTTTAGTGCAGTAATGATTATTGTTTCCATAGGTGTTCTTATAATGAGTAAGTTTTATTATTCAAGCGAAATTGAACATTTGACCGATATTTATGCATTATTTATTTTTTCGCTGATTGGCGGGATTATTATGGTTTCGTATCAAAATTTGGTTATGCTGTTTCTGGGTACAGAAATATTATCCATTCCATTATATATTCTTGCTTCAAGCAACAGGCGGAACCTCGCTTCTAATGAAGCTGGATTAAAATACTACCTTACTGGTTCATTTGCTTCCTGTTTTCTGCTTTTAGGCATTACTTTAATTTATGGAGCAGTTGGAAGTTTGGACATTAATATTATTGCTCAATATATTTCACTTAATAATAATACTTTATCGGGTTTATTTATAACCGGCTCAGTATTAGTTCTTGGAGCATTTATTTTTAAAGTATCTGCAGTCCCCTTTCATTTTTGGGCGCCTGACGTGTATCAGGGTTCTCCTACCATATTGACTGTATTTCTGGTTACTGTGGTAAAAATTGCGGCATTCGGTGCTTTGATCAGATTTATAAGTTTTACTATATTTTCACATATTGAAATTTGGCAAAAATTACTATATATAATTTCTATTATTACAATGATAGGAGGCAATGGAATAGCAATATATCAGCATAATTTAAAGCGGCTTTTGGCATACGCAGGTATTGCAAATGCAGGGTTTTTACTCATGGCTGTTATTACCCCAATGCAAAATACCAACGCTTATATTTTGTACTACTTTGCAGGATATAGTGTTGCCAGCATAATGGGATTCAGCATATATTCCGTCATAAAAAATCAAACCGGAATCGATTCTATTGATGGCCTGAAAGGTCTGATCACAAATAATAAATTATTGACAATATCTCTAACTATTGTATCGCTTTCAATGTCTGGCATTCCTCCTCTTGCGGGTTTTTTTGGTAAGTATCTGATCTTTTCTAATGTGATTCAATCAGATGAGATTTTTCTTTTTACCATTGCTATTTTAACATCCATTATTGGGGCCTATAACTATTTTAGAGTTATGACTTTTGCCATTCAAACATCAGACGTTCCGATTCAAAAAGTATACATCGATCCTTTATATAGGGTGCTATTGATCTGGGGCATTATTTTAATTGTGGGAATTGGTATACTACCGGATCAAATTATTAATTTTCTGAATTAATAAACATTCGAATTCATTTTATATACTTTTGATATTCATCTACTTTAGCAGTATTACCTAAATTTTTATAGGCAGTAACCAAATATTTTGCATATTCCGGGCCTGGCTTAATGGTAAAAGCCTTTTCAAAATTTTCAGCTGCTTTTTGATGATCGTTTTGAACACCATACAGCACACCCATTAAAAACCATGTTTCTGCATCATTATTATTTAACAACAATGATTTATTAAGAAACTCAGACGCCTTCGTAAAATTTTGTTCTTTTTCTCCGGCATTTCGTCCGATTTCACGAAAAGCCAGTGCTTTATTAACGTCAACCAAGTCTTTAAGGTCGTTTACCTTATCATAAAATAAAACAGCTTCTTCGTATCTACTTTGTTTAAGACGTATGTTTCCCAGGGTGAGATATGCTGTCGCAACTGGTCTGATTTTTAATATTTCCTGACAGTGATTTTCGGCTTTTAACATTAATTCATCCATTTCCTTTTGACTAAGTCCGGGTGCCGAAGATGCTTTTACTAATTGCTCAGCTGCTCCGTTATGTAATCTGACACTTTGAGGGTAAGTATTTGAATCAGAAGTAAACAAACTAAGGTTATTTTTCCAATCAAGATTTCTCATGATGGTACTAAATCCAAAAATAGTAACAATAACAGTAATAACTGCCACAGAAATTTTTGTTCTTATGCTTAATTCTGAAATATGTTTAAATGGTGTTTCAACATCTGCTTTAATCACTTCTAATAATAAAAAGAGAATACCACTCAATAACCAAAATGATGGTAAAAAAGCCAACCTCTCAGCAAACATCGTTCCGATCACTACAGGAATTTGGCTATACAGCGAGATAGCCATCAAATATGCCAGCATGCACATAGACACAAATCTTCTGTTCTTTAGACCAACTATGGCCAACACTATCAATCCTAAATAGATAATCAGACTCACCCATACTCTAAGATCACTGAACCCCTTTAATGGAATAACCTGATAACTATAGTCACTTGACAACGGCCATGGGAATATCTGTAACAAGAAATATTTTCCTAAAATAAACAATGACGTTGCCAGGTGTATTACACTATCAGAAGCCGACACTATAGGATTGTCCATAATATCAACCGGAATTGCCGGACTACTTCCAAAAATAGCATACCGAATAATAAAAATTATACACACTGGAATTACAAATATCAAAGCTTTTATAACACTTTTTAAAAATGTTTCATGATAAATGAACCATGCTATCAATCCGAAAACCGGAAACATAGTCACTGCACTTTCTTTTGATAATAATCCTAGAAAATAAGATGCAAGAGCTAAGGCAAAAAATATTGGTTTATGTTTTGATAAATATCTATTCCAGCAAACAAAACTTCCCATTATAAAAAACACACTCATAATTTCGTCGCGACTTTTAATATTTGCAACTACCTCGGTGTGTATCGGGTGAACTGCAAATAATGCAGCAATTGATAACGGTAATAATATATTTTTATCGTTAAACCATTGTCTTACAACAATATAAATCAAAACCACACAACATGCAAACCAAAATACATTAAAAAAGTGATGAATAAAAGGATTTCTAGGAGAGACAGCCCATTCTGTAGCAAACTGAATCAACGAAACAGGTCTGTATAATTTACCACCAAAATTATTTTCCCGATATCCTCCCTTTATAATATCAATAATGCCACTAAAGCCTTGAGTGACATTCTCATTCAATTCAATAGCAAGCGCATCATCAAGTACAAAATCATGGTTAAGTGTGTTGACATAAAACAAACCTGACAATACGAATAAAATGGATATGACTATTTTGTCAATATCTGGTCCGGCTTTGACTCTTGGGACTATAGCTTGAACTTTAGGCTTATTTATTTTTGCCATAAAAAATATTACTTTGGTAAATTATATAAGCAAATATAATAAATCTTTTAATTCAAAAGAAAATTTGCTTTTGGCTCCCTTTCAAGGTATGGATACACTACCCGAGTCAGATGAAGTCCTTCAGGAAAAAACATTGTTCTGAAGAGAAATGACTGATTATTTCTATTTACATCTTTAAATTCATCCAAAGTGATGACGCCCTCTCCTAAAGCTATGAGTCTTGAAACAATAATTCGAATCATGGACCTCAAAAACCTATTGGCCGTAAATCGAAAACAAATCTGTTTACCGTCCTTGCTTATCACCATTTGTGATTGATACATAAAACAAAAGGTATTAACAAACTTATCAGGTGTCAAACAAAGATGCCTAAAATCGGTCAGTGTTTGAATATGAGCGACACCAATCTTCAAAAGATCAAGGTCCAATCCGGTAGTTTGATAATGAGCGCTAACCGAACTAAGAAATGGATTTTTCGAAATGGATGTGGTATTCATAACTCCTCTGAATAGCGTCGTATCTACTGTGAACCCAATTCTCCAATGGAATAATTTCGTAAACAGAGATATCTTTCGGGAGAATTCTGTTTAACCTTTCAACAGGATCAAAAGTCCATTCATCAGCATAATCGAAGTGGCCGAAATACTGCATTGCATGCACACCGGCATCAGTGCGTCCACAACCCATAAAACTAATCTGAGTTTTTGTCATCTTGAGTAATGCATCCTCTACAACTTGTTGCACACATTTACCGTTAGTGTTCTCCTGTCTTTGCCAGCCCCTGTATGCAGTGCCCAAATATGCCATATGAAGAAAATATCTCACACTATTTTTTGATATAAATATTAATCATTTTCATTAAATTATTTTGAACCATGCTAAGAAACAAAATTATACAATTTCAGGTATTAAAACTACTTTAAAAGATTGTTTACCAAAAACATTTATTGGTTCAATCATTAATCATTGACATTATAGAGCTCGGAAAAGAAGTCAACGCTTGAAACAATGATCAGCTAGTTGTTATAATTTTTTGAAAACAACAAAGTGTTTTTTCAATCGTCTTAAATGTTTGATTTTAGCCGCCAATCCCAAATTCCCGCAAAACCCACTGCAATAATATAATTGTCTTAGCATCGATGATATGCCCGCTCTGAAGTAATTTTAAAATCTCCTTATATTCATATTCAACAATCTCAATGTCTTCCTGTTCTGATAAATCGCCGCCACCTTCATGTATTTTTTGATTTTTGTTGTAAGCGGCGGTATAAAAGTGGATTTTTTCCATATGGGCACCTGGTGTGGCGAAAGCTTCATAGACTTTTGTCGCATCCTTGATAAGATAGCCGGTTTCTTCTGCTACCTCTTTGATGATGGCTTCTTTTGGGTGGAGTGTATCCAACATACCTGCACAACACTCTAAGATGAAACCTGACGGATGTCCGTTGAGCAATACGGGAAGTCGAAATTGACGTATCAGGAGAATTTTTTGTTCCTCAGGATTGTAGAGCAATATTGCAGCACCGTCGCCACTATTGTAAATTTCCCTAATGTGTTCTTCTACACGTCCGTCTGTACGGGTATAGGAAATAATATATTTACTCAAAGTGGACCATCCTTTGTACAATATTTTTTTACTTATAATTTTTATCCGTTCCGTCATCTATTTTGTCATTAATTCGGATGGCAATATACAATGTAAAAAGGCTATTTTATAATCAATTTTAAAATTTTGTAAGAATGGAAAATTGAAAATTATCTTGCAAAAGCGACAATATTTTTTATCGTTCCCATTCACTGAACAACCTTTTTAATATACCTTTGTTGGTCTATCATTTTTACTTAATCAAATACATGTTTAGAATTTCATTTATTTTCATAATATTCGTTAGTTGCTTTAGTCTAACATCCGGCCAGCAGATTTTTCTTGATGAAGTATTTGACGATTGGAAATCAGGAGTGACTACATTTACCGATAAAAAAGGAGACGGAAATGCCTTAGGAATTGATATCACCGATGTTAAAATCAGCAATGACGAAAGCAATCTTTATTTGTATGTCGACATTAAAAAAGAACTTAATATTCAATCTTCAAATAACCTGACAGTTTATATTGATATTGATAATAAAACTACTACGGGGCTTTCCAAAAACGGAATAGGTGCAGATATTTCATATAATTTTGGCGACAGGCAAGGTTTATATTATGGTTCATTCAATACAGATCTTTACCATGATGACCTGGGTCTCGTCACACTTCCGACAGTGACAAGTGACAAGTTTGAAATGTCAATACTAAGAAAGTTTACCCGAGGAAGCACCAAAATCAGCATGGGTAATGTGATAAAGGTTTTATTTTCCGATGAGTCATTCGGTGGCGATTTGGCGCCCGATGCTGGAGCAACCATCATGTATACTTTTAATCCAAACATTAAAGCGTTAATAAAACCATATTCTTTTAAGAAACTTAACCCTGAAGATTTGCGCGTTATGTGCTACAATGTGTTAAAAGATAATCTATTTGAGTCCAGTACCCGGGATGCTTACAGCAGAATATTTAAAGCAATCAATCCAGACATTATTGGTCTTGTAGAAATTTATGATAATTCTGCCTTGGCTACTGCAAACCTCATTGAATCATTTCTTCCATCTATCGGATCGCAGAAATGGTATTATGATGGCGTCAGTCCGGATGTGATTATAGTGAGTAGATATCCGATTATAAATAAACGCAGTTCCAACGGTAATGGTATATTTCTTGTGGATTTAGGCACTTCCAAATTGGTTTATATTGTAGCTCACTTACCTTGTTGTGACAATGAAATAGGACGACAAGATGAAGTCGATAATATTATGTCTTTTGTTCGGGATATTAGATATGGAATATCAGCTTTTCAGGTACCACAAAATACACCAATAGTCATTGTAGGTGATATGAACCTGGTTGGTCTTCGAGCTCAGCAACATACTTTTATTACAGGTGATATCATAAATAACAACCTATATGGCCCTGACTTTTTACCTGATTGGGACGATTCTTCATTGGAAGACGCAAAACCGGCCACGACAAATGTACCATCTACATTTACCTGGAATAGTCCAGGCGGAAGCTATAGTGCGGGACGATTGGACTATGTTTTATATACTGGTTCGGTGATTTATTTAAAAAACAGTTTTGCACTTTGGTCTCCTGCGCTTACTAATTCAGAACTTTCGACAACAGGACTGCAATCTGGTGATATGGCGATTGCTTCAGATCATTTGCCGGTTGTTTGCGATTTTGGATTAATAGCTTCATCTTTGACAGAGCATAGTAATAAAGAGGACTATAATGTACAGTTTAATAGAGACGAGGTAACAATATATTATAAAAATCCTGGCCCTATTGAAGTTTTAATCACCATTTCAGATATTATGGGAAGAGTATACTTCCAACAGAAATCCAGTAATTTAGAATCTTTGATAAATCTGGAACAGCTGGTTCAAAGGGGAGTTTATATTTTAAATATCAGAAACCAAAAGGGATCTAAAAGTATAAAATTTGTTAAATAGTAGTAGTTTAAAATATCAATAAATCCACGGAATCAACCTCCATGTTCGTTCAGTATATGCTTTGAATTCAGGGTTGTCTTTGTATTTTGTAAGGTTAGTTTTTTCAATTAAAGGTATGCCACTAATCCATAATAGCAAAGCAATTACCCATAATGGGCTTACGACTGACAGCCATTCATAACCTACTAACGCAGGGGAAATATACCAGAAAATAGAAACCCAAATCAATATTTCTCCAAGATAATTTGGATGTCTGATATAAGTAAACAATCCATAATCAATAAATGAATTTGCTGCTGGTTTTCTGTTTCTGAACATAAATTTTTGCCAGTCGGCTATTGTTTCTATGATCATTCCAATCATCCAAAGTAAAACTGCAAAAAAATGAATGTTCAAATTTTTTCCACCCAGACCTATCATAACTGGCAGGGCGATAATCCAGATACTAACTGATTGCAATAACCAAAACTTCAAAAAACCGGTCCTATTCTCTCTGAAATTATCAAATCGGCTGTCTTTACCCATTTTGTGTATCCTAAAGAATAAAAAACCTCCAAGGCGAATGCCCCAACATATAATCATAGCGGCAAAAATCATCCTACTTATATCCATCCAGTCCCCAACAAAAAAGAAGTACATTGTTACTGCTATGAAACAAAGCGAATAACTGATATCAGTAAGGTGATCACTTTGTTTTTTGTAAGCCCAGATAAAAGCGGATACATTTACAAAAGTGATGAGTAAAAATGAAATAATTATGGCTGTCATACACAAATAACAGCCATTATTTTACATTGTTTATTCCATGTGTAAAATATTTGCTATGGCAACTCTTCTCCTGTAGATGCGATAAGAATCTCAAACCATTGTTCATTACTTATTTCCACATCAAGTAAGTCAACAGTTTCCTTTATTTTTTCTGCTTTGGAATAATTAACTACAGGAATAATATCTGCAGGATGGTACATTAGAAATAATAATGCCATTTCGGAAAGTGACCAACCATATTTATCGGCCAATTTTTGTAATCTAGCTTCTAATTTGTGTCCGGTTTTTGTATTGGTGTATATTGATCCGCCTCCTAAAGGAGACCAGGACATGGGCACTAATTTATGTTCCATACATGTAGCAATGGTGCCATCATAGATCGGAGATAAGTGGGTCATTGATAGTTCAACCTGATTAGACATAATAGGATAGTATTTATACATAGCATTTAATTGAGCAGATGAAAAATTAACCACTCCAAATTCTTTAACCTTTCCTGATTCGGCAAGTAAATGAAATGCTTCTGCCATTTCTTCATAGTTCATAATTGGACTAGGTCTGTTTATCATCAAAACATCAATATAATCGGTATTAAGGTTGTCCAGAGAAGATTCAACTGACTCAATAATGTGTCTCTTTGATGTATTGTAATGGGAGATGGCAAACCCAGGTTTTTCTGCACACGGCTTAATAATACCGCATTTAGTTATCAATTGTGTTTTCTCTCTTGGTATCCCGCTGAAAATCAGGGCATCACCAAACTCTCTTTCGGTAGTATAATTTCCATAGATGTCTGCGTGATCAAATGTAGTAACACCATATTCAACGCATGAAGATATCATATCTGCCATCTTTGCAGATGACATTTTTGTACCCCAGCTGCCCCATCGAATTACTCCGGCTACTACTTTAGAAAAATTACTCATCTTAATAAAATTTGATTGTAATAAAATTATTGTTGGTTTTTTAAAGATTCCAATGCTTTTTGTACTTTTTTATCTTCTTTATTTAGTTTATTTGCTGTTTCATAGTCTTTTAGGGCTTCTGATTTGTTTCCTAACTTTTCATAAACAACACCACGCATATAAAATCCCATATAATTGGTTGGAGAAACTCCTGTCAAAATATTAAATTGTTCAAATGCCCTATTGAGCGAATCAACTTCAAGATAAAGCAATCCGGAATTAAGATAAGCATCAACATACATTTTATCGGTATTTATTATCTGTCTGTATATATTCTGAGCTTCGGATATCCTGTTATGGTTTTGAAGGTAAAAAGCTTTGGAATGCAAAGCTTGCATAGAAGATGGATTACTTAGAATAGCACTTTCAAAATACTTTAATGCATTTGGATCATTTTTCTCTTCATACATTTCACCAAGAATCATCCAGGCATCAGTAAGTCCACTATCCATTTCCACAGCTGTTTGAAAGCTATTTATAGCGCGTGGTTTATCATTCATAGCTCTGAAATTTAGCCCCAACATAAAAAAAGCTTCTGCATTCTGAGGGTCAAGCCTGATTACTTCATTGACTGTAAATATAGAAGAGTCATAATCTTCAAGAATGTATTTTAGCTCTGCAAGTTTGAGTAAAGAGGGAACCCTCTCGGGATATAAGGTTAAGACCTTTAACATGGTATTTACAGCCTCTTTGCTATTGAAATAATCCAAATAAGCGTCTGATAATAAATGATAATATTCAGGATTCAGAGAATCAATGGCTAGTGCTGTATTTAGATCTAAAATGGCATTATCGTAGGCTTTTTTATCATAGTATTTTTTACCCCGTGCAAAATATAGTTTATCATCTTTGGGGTTTTTATTGATGTCAAGTGTAAGTAAATCAATTTCCGCATCTCCTGTTGAACTGTTTGTAGTCTTGGGATTATCATTCTTGCATCCTAAATAGACACAAGCAAGTAAAAACAAAATGAAATGTTTGTTCATGTAAAACTTAAATAAATTTCAAAAATAGAAAACAATATTTTAATAAAGTACATTTCAAAGTTAAAAAACGAACATATTTTAAATAATGAAATTGACACTTTGCTTTGCATATCAAGTCTAAGTTTGCATTTTTGATAAAGTTCATAATAAAAATCTAATATTGAAAATAGGCTCCCAACCTTAAGGAGGCAGATTTTGCATCAAACGATCTAAATAGTCCAATGATATTATCCGAGGATAAAAAAGCACAGACAGGACCCAACCGTACCTTTCCAAACATACCAAAACTGAGAAAATCATTCTTTGCGAGTGTATATTGAAGGCCAACATCAAATATAGAAATGTTTCGAATGGCCGAAATAGACAGTGAGCTACGTGTGGAACTGAAATTGTTTTGGTATAATAATAAAGCATTAAAAGTCCATTGATTGCAATATTTAAAGCTACCACCCAAACTGAATGTACCATTTAAGGCGGTGTTATAATTTTCTAATCCTTGTGAAACCTGAAATAAATTTAATAGTGTATCTTTTATAGAAATTGAAGTGGAATCAACAACATAATCAATAATATCAATACCTTCAAACATAAAATTACCTTTGCTGCTATATTTGCGTGGAAAAAAGTTCCAATGAATCATACCGAGATCAACAGCACCAAGGGACAATGTCAATTTGGGGCTTACATGGTAAGAAGCACCAACGTCAAATGCAAATCCTGAGTTGTTATAAAATAGATTGTCAAAAGAAAACCCTGCATAATTTGCTGTTATGCTGTCCAAACTAGTATACCTGAGCAAAGAACTGCTTCTTAAAAGATAGTCTGTATTAAACTCAAGTTGATAATATTCGTCTTTTGTTGTAAATTCAATTTTTCTTTTTCAGTCGTGAGGTTTGCGGTTCCATAAAGGAGCTTAACCTTTGCTCCGATTGTGAATTTGTCAAAGGATTTTTGTGATCCCAGATACAATTCATTGTAGGCATTTACATCAATTACGGGAGCAATGTTGACAGTTTGGCCTATGAAGGCACCATTGCCTTGAGTGGCCACATTTAGTAGCGAACCAGGATAATTCAGATTACCACCTGAGCGGAACGCATGACCAGCCATAAGCACAATTTGACCTAATCTGATAGATAAATCAACCGTGTGAATGTCAAATTTAAAAAATAAATTTTGCTGTTTTCCTGGATTGGTACCAAGGTTTTTAATGTCAATAAATCTTTGTCCGGCTTTATTTTTAGACGTAAGTTGATTAATAGTCGGTCCATCTGTCCCAAAATGAATATTTATACCCCCAATCGAAACATTTATTTTGTTATCCAGTTTGAGACCCGGGTTTAGATACGTTGAAGGCAGGCTACCATTAAGGTTTAAAAAAGTGATGTCCTGAGAAGCTAGTTTGCATAATCCTAACATACATACCAAACAAATATATAAAAAAGATTTCGTTTTTATTAATTTTTTTTATATTTAATTATGGCACCGAGTTTAAGACCAATACCATAATTGTCGTAGATCCACAAACTTTTTTCTGGTCGCTTCCTGTAGTGTTAATTGATGCTATCAAAACAAGCCTTTTGGATTTTCTGATTTTATCAAATCTGATTTTATCAAAATCCAGCAAATCTATTTTTTCTGACCCTGGAGTAGTAATGCCATTTTCCTGAAGTGGCGCTGCACTGAGTACAATGCCCTCATTATTAAATAACTGATCTATTTTAATACCATTGTCATCCAGAAAGTATGCCTGAACTTTCAGCTCTGCAGGAAAATCATTGCTTGTAATTGATTTAAATTTTGCAGATACTACTTCATCGGAAGCGCCTAAATCAATATCCAGCGTATCGGTAAGAACCACATTGTTGACGGATCCAAGTAACGGAACTTCTACGGCTACGTTAACCACAAAATAACTTGTTTCTGTGACGAAACCCTTGATAGTGGTGTCTCTTTCCACATTAACCAACGCATCGATATCGTAAGCAATCGTTTTTGTTTTTTCATTGAAAACTTCCCGAATGTTTGAATTTGTTTTATCAAATACAAAATTTGTTGTTTTGATTGAACCAATTTCAGAAAATGATGGATAAGCAAAATCGATGCCGGTATTTATAAACTCACTTTCCAATTTAACAGTCTTACCTGTTATAGAAGTGAGCTCCATTTTGTTGACTTTAGATCTCACAGGCAGTCCGAATGCATTTTTTACACTAAGTGCTATCTTTGGATTTTCAAAATCGAAACTACCACTTAACCATTTATTAAACAACCCAACATCAATAATACTACCTTCTACTTCAAATTCATGGAAACCAAGATATCCTTCAAGATATGAAAACTTAATCACATCAAACGTCATCAAAGCATTATCCAGTTTTATTTTTTCTCCATTTGGAAGTGTTGCAATATAATGAAACGTTAAGGAATTAGTCTCGCTTTCCAATGTCCAACCATCAATAGAGATCTCTTCAGATGTCAATTTTGCCGGCAATATGTTATTGTAATTTAGAAGAAAATCTTTTTCAAATATTTTTCCATTTTTTGTTAATTCCAGAATTCTCATGTTTATTGTGACGTCTGAAGCTAGATTATTACTAAATGAAAATTGAATTTTTGTATCTCTAAAAACGGCTTTTTTTAGCAAATAAAGGTTGTTAAAATCCAGTTTTACATTTGTTAATGTATCATCAATCACATTTGGAAACAATAATCCGGGTAAAGGAGGAAATATTGCAGATGATGACTTTCTAATGACTTCACCATTATATAAAACTGTTGACTTTCCATCTGCATCAATCCTAATTGTAGTATTACCGTCAGATGCTTCGGAAACTTTTGCAACTGTTATTTTAGAGTTGATAAGCGGTACAGCAAGTTCATATTCCTGATCACTGATACCAATCTCAGTTTCTTTCTCAAGATCTAAACACCCTGAAAAAAGCATAACCAAAACAAACCCCATTAAGTGATTATACAGTAATGATCGCATGATTAGTATGATTATATTCTGAAAAGTAAAATGGAATTAAATAAATATGGCCACAAGTTAAGATATTTTTTTTTTATTGTTTGGGAAAGAAAATCTATTAAATATTTGGCAGGTTAAATTTTAGCAAATTCTATATCATCATTTTTACATTTTCAAATAGGGAAAAGTTATGCATATTGAAAGGATAAGAATATATTTGGGATTAAAATCATATATAGATGGCCTTTCAGATAAAAGAAGCAGACAAAAAGTACGATGTCTGTATTGTAGGTTCGGGAGCCGGTGGTGGCATGGCGGCTAAAATACTTTCCGAAGCAGGATTATCTGTTGCCGTACTTGAAGCAGGGGGAGACTTTGATCCTGCTAAAGAAGAGTATCGAACACAGCTGAAATGGCCTTGGGAATCTCCCAGAAGAGGTGCTAACACCCAAAGGGCTTTTGGAGATTTTGATTCAGCATGGGGAGGTTGGGACATAGATGGCGAACCATATACCAGAAAAGACGGAACTAAATTTGATTGGTTCAGGTCACGAATGTTGGGAGGAAGGACCAACCATTGGGGAAGAATTTCACTAAGATTCGGGCCGAAAGATTTTAAACGGAAAGATCAGGATGGTTTGGGAGACAACTGGCCAATAAGCTATGATGATGTGAAACCCTATTATGATAAAGTCGATAAACTGATTGGTGTATTTGGTACCAACGAAGGAATGTCAAATGACCCGGATGGCTTCTTTTTACCACCTCCAAAACCCAGACTTCACGAGTTATTTGTGAAAAAAGGTGCTGCCATAGCAAATGTCCCTGTCATTCCATCAAGACTTTCCATCCTTACCAGAAAAATAAACAGTGAACGAGGTGTATGCTTTTTTTGTGCTCAATGTAGCAGAGGTTGTCAGGTATATGCTGACTTTTCGTCTAGTACATGTCTGGTAAAACCTGCCATGCAAAAAGGTAAAGTAGAACTTTATACCCACGCTATGGTCAGAGAAGTGATCACAAATGAAAACGGATTAGCCTCCGGGGTGGTGTATATTGACAAAAAAGACATGACTGAGTATAAGATTGCTGCTAAAGTTGTAGTGCTTGCAGCTTCTTCTTGCGAGTCCGCTAGAATTATGCTTAATTCGAAATCAAAGCAGCATCCAAATGGCTTATCCAATAATTCAGGCGTCATAGGAAGATACCTTCACGATTCTACCGGCACTGATAGGATGGCCATCATGCCTGAACTTATAGACCGACCAAGGTATAATGAAGATGGCGTAGGGGGGCTTCATGTGTATTCACCTTGGTGGCTTGACAACAAAAAATTGGATTTCCCTCGTGGATATCATATCGAGTATTGGGGAGGAATGAGTATGCCGTCTTATGGTTTTGGCTTTGGTATGGATACTATGAGAAAATATCTAACCGATGAAATGGGTCAGCCTCAGAAAAATGGCGGATATGGCATAGGATTAAAGAGAGATCTGAGAAGAATATACGGATCTATGGTTGGAATGTCAGGCAGAGGAGAGAGCATACCTCAATATGATAATTATTGCGAAATAGACCCTGAGACAGTTGACAAATATGGCATCCCGGTCCTAAGATTTCACTATAAGTGGACAGAACACGAGGTCAAACAGGCAGCACATATGCACGAGACATTTGAAGAAATTCTTGTAGGAATGGGCGGTGTATTGTTAGGCGATAAGCCAGGAATAGACAGCCAAAATGGTCTTGCAGATCCTGGACGCATTATTCATGAAGTAGGTACAGTCAGGATGGGAGACGATCCGGTAACATCTGCATTAAACAAATACGCTCAAGCACACGATTGCAAAAACTTATTTGTGGTAGATGCAGGGTCATTTGTCTCTCAAGCGGATAAAAACCCAACCTGGACTATTCTGGCATTATCCTGGAGGACATCAGAATATATCATAGATCAACTCAAAAAACAAAATATCTGATTATGGACAGAAGAGAAAACCTTAAAGTATTATTGACAGGTACCTTGGCCACCGGATTTTTATTGAGTACAGGTTGTAGTCCTGAAGATACCAAAAATGCCAAAGATGTCATAGGAACAGGTCTTTATGGGCGCACACCCGAAGAATTGGGAATTGATAAAAAATTGATGTCGGAAACATTTTTTACAGACAAAGAAAAAAATGTTGTCTCTATTCTGGCTGACATAATCATCCCAAAAGATGAAATATCCGGGAGTGCTACTGAAAGTGGAGTGCCTGATTTTATTGAATTTATGATGAAGGACTATCCAAGTTTTCAGCTACCAATGCGTGGTGGTTTAATGTGGTTAGATAACTTAAGTCAATCAACATTTGCAAAGTCGTTTAATGAAATAAGCCCGGAAGAAAGAATAGTTTTGATAGAAAAGATAGCCTATCCAGACACAGCAGAACCGCAAATGAAGTTTGGAGTTAATTTTTTTAACCTGATAAGAAACTTGACTTGCACTGGTTTCTATACATCCAAAATGGGTATTAAAGATATAGGATATGAGGGCAACAGACAAAAACAATGGGATGGAGTACCTGATGAAGTATTAAAAAAGTATAATCTTAGTTATGACCAAAAAACTTTGGATCAATGTCTTAAAATTGAAGATCAGCAGAAGATTGCAGAATGGGATGAAGTTGGAAATTTGATTGGGTAATCAAATATAGATTGCTGAATTAAGATGATTAAGCACCATGATTTTTGCAGCAATAATTGTTCTAATTTTCTTCACATGACATGCTATGCACAAACAATATAGTTGTAGTTCTTTAGTTGATCTGGACAAAACGGTTGTTAATATATTGACTGATTGTATTGAATCCAAAATTTTTTGTTTTATTGGAAATCTCGGGGCAGGAAAAACTACACTAATCAAATCTATTTGTAAGTGTCTGGGCTATCAACATGAAGTGACTAGCCCAACTTATTCTTTGATAAATCATTATTCAGTCCTAAATGCCAACATCTTTCATATGGATCTTTACAGATTGACAGATGTAGAAGAAGCATTGGAGATAGGTATTGAAGAGTACTTACATAGTGGTCATTATTGTTTGATAGAGTGGCCACAATTGATTATACCATTAATTGAAGATCTCTTTTATATAGTGAATATTTCTGTTGATGAAAATCAAGATCGCAAAATTGAGGTTATCGGAATGATAAATCCCACATAAAACTTTTAGCTTTGTCTTCCAATTTAGTTATCATATGAGTAAACTTTACAAACCAGTTGCATTCTCTGACTTTTTTACAGAAGGTCAATATGAAACAGAAGTGGAAACACTTAGCATCAGTGATAAATCCAAAAGCCTTACCATTGGTGTGCCTAAGGAGATTATACTTAGTGAAAATAGAGTCGGAATTGTTCCTCAATCTATTAGAACTTTGATCGGTTATGGCCACAAAGTGGTGATTGAATCGGGTGCAGGTATCAGATCCAATTTTAGCGACCATCATTATTCCGAAGCCGGAGCATTAATTACCGCCAGTAAAGAGGAAGTTTTTAAATCTCAGGTGCTTGTCAAAATTGCACCACCTACATCCGAAGAAATTGACCTGATGCAAGCGGATCAAATACTTATTTCACCGTTACAATTGCCGGTATTGAAAGATGACTACCTGGAAAAGTTAAAGAAAAAAAGAATAACTGCTCTGGCTATGGAATACCTGCAATCAGAAGATGGTAGTTATCCTATCGTACGTATCATGAGCGAAATTGCAGGAACTTCTGCCATACTAACCGCTGCGGAATATCTTAATAATTCTAAGGATGGTGGACGCGGTATACTTTTAGGTAGTGTCTCCGGCGTGCCCCCAGCAAAGATTGTCATCCTGGGTGCTGGTGTTGTTGCAGAAACTGCTATAAAAGTGGCCATTGGCCTGGGCGCATCTATTAGGGTTTTTGATAATAATATTACAAAACTCATGAGATTACAAACAGCAGTAGGTAGACATTTGCATACCTCTTCAATTAATCCGGTTTATCTGGCATATCAATTAACCAGTGCAGATGTAGTAATCGGAGCCGTTCATTCCAAAAGTGGCCGTACGCCAATCCTGGTTTCAGAAGAAATGGTTTCAAAAATGAAAGAGGGTTCAGTCATCATAGACGTCAGTATTGACCAGGGTGGATGTATTGAGACATCAAGGCTAACCACTTTGGATAATCCAAGTTTTATTAAGCATGGCGTGATACATTATTGTGTACCTAATATTCCTTCAAAAGTGAGCAGGACAGCTTCATTAGCTATTAGTAATATCATAACTCCGTTGCTGCTTAAAATGGGAACCGGGATGCATTTTGACAATATACTTTATGAAAACCATGGCATAAGAAATGGATGTTATGCCTATAAAGGATGTATAACCAATGAATATCTGAGTAAGAGATTTGGGCTCAAATATACGAGCCTTGAGCTTTTAATGACAAGTAAACTTTAAATCATAAAAATATAAATTATACATTATGGATTTAGTCACTTTAATTTCTAAAGTTAATAAATACAAACAGATTCAGGAAAACACCATTAATTATCGAAAAGCATGGAAAAAAGACGTCAGACCAATGCTTTTATCAACCATTAAGGAGACAATAAAGCAGATTCAATTGGGCAAAGCGGACGTTATTTTACACGACAACATAGAAAATCTTGAAGCAGTAATCCTTGATTTGGGAAAATCCAGTAGCGGAATATCTGAAAATCTTGAGGATTCAGGTGTAAAAAGAACTATGATTAAATCAAATGGCTCACTTATATATCAGCAATTGTTTAATGGGAAAATAATGGTCATGATAGTAAGCCCAAATATTGAAGGTTATGGTCAGCCCAAGCCCCCGTCAACCCTCGAAATTTTAAGACCTGACGAACTCAAACCAATCCTTATAATTCGCCATATGGAAGCGCTTTTAAAAGATATTACAGAATGGGAAGATTATGATGACGAAGAGACCCACAATGTGATAGGATTCAATCCACCTATAGGATTTAATACCCAACCACCAGAAGAGGAATCTCAAATTTAATGTGCTTCCAGCCAATTATTACCTACACCAATCTCAACTAAAATCGGAACTTTGAGGCTAGGAATAGCATTTTTCATTAGGTCTGTTACTATAACCTTTACTTGATCAAGTTCTGTTTTATACACATCAAAGACCAATTCGTCATGTACCTGAAGTATCATTTTCGATTTCAGATTGTTTTCCTTGAAAGCTTGATGAATATTAATCATGGCAATTTTTATCATATCTGCTGCTGTCCCCTGAATGGGTGTATTTATGGCAACACGCTCAGCATTACTTGAAGCCAGAGTATTGCGGGAATTAATGTCTCTGAGGTTGCGCCTCCTACCTAAAAGGGTCTTAACATATCCCAGTTTTCTCGCAGAGGATATGGTTTCATCCATGTAATTTTTAAGCCCGGAAAATTCTCTGAAATAATTTTGAATCAGTTCCTGAGCATCTTTCCTTGATATTCCTAACTGACGGGACAAATTTGTAGCACCCGCACCGTAGGTTATTGAAAAATTTACCGTTTTAGCGTTTCTCCTTTGTTCATTAGTAACTTGGTCATATGGAACACTATATACTTTAGCCGCTGTAGCCCGATGGAAGTCATTGCCGGCTACAAATGCTTCCAGCATTGATGTGTCATTGCTAATCTCAGCTATGATACGGAGTTCGATTTGTGAGTAATCCGCAGCCATTAGCACGTAATCGTCATTACGCGGTATAAAAGCTTTTCTGATTTCACGGCCTGCCTCATCTTTTATGGGGATATTTTGAAGGTTAGGATTTTCAGAACTAAGTCTCCCCGTAGCTGCTCTGGCTTGATTAAAATTACTGTGTACTCTACCTGTTCTTGGATTGACCATAAGCGGCAAAGCATCTACATAAGTTGATTTTAGCTTTGCAAACTTACGATGTTCCAGTATAGTGTCTATGACAATATGTTCACCAGCTAATTCTGTCAGCTTATCAAAATCTGTGGAATATTGACCTGATGCGGTTTTTTTCCATCTGTATGGAACTTTTAGCCGGTCGAATAAAACTTCCCCAACTTGTTTTGGAGATGCAATATTGAAATGAACACCCGCATTCTTATAAATTTCCTGTTCTTTTATCGTGATAATTTTTTCCAGTTCCTTGGAGTATTCATTTAAAAAACCGGCATCTATTCTAATACCTTCATACTCAAGGTCACACAAAACACGAATGAGCGGTTCTTCTATTGAAGTGTATAATTCATCCAATTCGTTTTCAGCCATCATTTTTTCCATAACCGGGACAATCTGTAAAGTAAGGTCAGCATCTTCACCCGCATATTCGGTTATTTTCTCAAGAGAAACATCTCTCATGGTGAGCTGATTTTTGCCACCTTTACCTATCAGATCTTCGATAGGTACCATCTTATAATCAAGATAAGCTTCTGTAAGGTAATCAAGTTTGTGTCTAAGGTCCGGTTCGCAAAGATAATGGGTAATCATTGTATCATACATTGGACCGGCAACTTCTACGCCATACCACTTCATCATGGACATGTCATATTTTATATTTTGGCCTATTTTTATTATGTTTGGGTTTTGAAGTATATCCTTAAAGTGCGCCACTGTTTCTTTTGCCACAGATTGATCTTTGGATATGGGTATATAAAAAGCCTCCCCAGGCTTTATAGAAAAGGAAAGGCCAACCAACTCAGCCTGATGTGGGTCAATACCGGTAGTTTCTGTGTCAAAACTTATCTTTTTGCTTGCAGACAATATCAGCACCAAATCTTTAATTTTTTCAGGAGTATCTATCAAACGGTAATCGTGGTTTGTGTTTTTTATATTATTTTTTGCAATTAGATACTCATCTTTATTGGCTTCACCAGGTTCATAAGTAGGGCTCGAATTCGGAATATCAAATAATGATTGTTGGCCTAGACGTGGTCCAGAGCTTGTTTGCTCTTCTGTGATGCCCAGAATTTGTTGGGCAAGAGAACGGAATTCCAATTCAAGGAAGATCTCTTTGAGTTTTTCTTTGTTGATGGGATCTATGATGTAGGTATTCTGATCGAACTGAATCGGAACATTAAGATCTATTGTGGCAAGTCTCTTTGAAAGAATAGCCAGATCAGCATACTGAATAATGTTATCTTTTTGTTTACCCTGTAGTTTATCAGCATTGGCAATCAAACCTTCTATGGAACCATAATCTTTGAGTAGTTTTACGGCTGTTTTGGGACCAATGCCTGGGATTCCGGGTATATTGTCCACAGCGTCACCTTGCAATCCGAGTACATCTATTACTTGATCAATGCGATCTATTTCCCATTGTTCAAGAATTTCTTTTTCGCCAAGAATTTCAATACCATTTCCTTGTCGGCTGGGTTTATACATAAATATATTTGGCGATACAAGCTGAGCATAATC
The DNA here is from genome assembly GCA_016717145.1 of Saprospiraceae bacterium. Classification (GTDB taxonomy): domain Bacteria; phylum Bacteroidota; class Bacteroidia; order Chitinophagales; family Saprospiraceae; genus OLB9. The sequence goes on from JADKGD010000071.1 coordinate 189,685, forward strand.
TTTGTCCGGAGTCACCATATATACTGAAAATCCTTCCTTTTCTGCTTGTTTAGCAATGGTACCTATAACGTCATCTGCTTCATAATTTGGTATCATCACTACTGGTATATTGAAGGCTTCTACTATGGCATGGATGTATGGCATTGCGATCGAAATGTCTTCAGGCTGAGCGTCTCGATTTGCCTTATATTCAGGATAAAATTCATGTCTGAACGTACCTCCTTTAGGATCAAAAGCTACAGCAATATGTGTCGGCTTTTGATTTGTTATCAGATCCCAAAGTGTCCTTACAAAACCTGTAATGGCAGACGTATTGATACCTTTTGAGTTGATTAATGGTCTGGTAATAAAAGCGAAGTGAGCACGATATACCAATGCATGACCATCCAAAAGGAAAAGTTTTTTATCTGTCATTTTATATATTATTTGTGGGGCCAAAGATAGAGTGGAATTAGCTAAAGAGATATTTATTTTTGTAAATTTTATTTAAATATACATTAATTCTGATTTCTTTAATTCCATCAGATTTAACATAACACAATTAAATTATATAAATAGTACTAAACAAAAAAAGGGGTGCATTAGACGATGCACCCCTCAGGAATTAATTTAAGCAAATTGTTGGTTACTCGAGGCCGATCATCTTTTTAGTAGCAGTGTTAGCTCCACTTTCGATTTGGTAAATCATCACACCGGTTGATGGAAGATCACTTCTTGTCAGTAAAAAGCTATTGATACCTTTACCAAAAGATCTAGTATTTTTGAATATCACTTGTCCTGTTACATCGAATACTTTAAGGGTAGCATTACCTGCTTCAGGTAGATTGAATGTGATATTGGTTTTGTCAGTGAATGGGTTTGGCTCATTCTGATATAAAGCAAATTCAGTTGTTTCTTTACCGGCAAATCTTAGGGACAATTTGCTAGTCTCAAGATTATCTCCTGAGTAAACTTCTGAAGGTGTCACTGAAGAATTTATAGTGATCAATTCAGATAAATTTGCATCTTTCTTTGCTATCAGATTGAATGAGATAATGTCTTTGCCACTTACAGCATTTACATCATTCCAACTCACGGTGTATTTGTCGTTGGCTACTTTTGCAATATTAGCATCAGATATTTTGGTACCTCCTACATATACATCAATAAGATCGGCATTATTGAGTGTAAGTGTAAATTGAAGACCAAACACTTTATCTATATCAGCACTGAAAGTAACTGCTTGTATGTCATTTGCTTTAACTGCACTTTCATGAGCTGTCAATACAACATTACTTCTGGATTCAGTCGGTGATGTTGCATTTGCGGTAGCGGAACCATTTACGTCACCCACTTTTACAGTAATGAAGTTTTGATTTGTCATGACATGATCAAGGTTTGAAATATGAACTTTTTCATCCAATGGCCAAGGATTGGTCACGTCTGTAAATGTTTGTCCACTATTTATAAATCTCCAGCTTTCATTATTAGGAAGTTTATCGTAAATTCCTAAAATTAATTTTCTCAATTCTACAAGATCTGAATCAGTAACTTTCTCATCTTTGTTGATTTCTGCTGCAATCAAATTATATGGATCAGTAAATACATTTAAAGCAAGAACGTGTCTCTGAATCATTACAAGGTCAAGCGTACTCACACCATTAAGGTAATCATCATTTTTCCTACCTGATATGTTATAATCGTAATACATGACTGCATTGTTGAAAATGTACTCTCCAGCTGGTGATGTAATCGTTGATTTTGTCATCTCCGGAATACCGTTTTCCAGGGTAATTTCTGCGCCTACTAGATTAAGTCCTGAATTGGTAACTGATCTACCTGAAACCGCTGTAACCTGAAGATTTGAACATGCTCCCTGGTTGTCAGCAAGATTAAGGGTTACTAAACAGAAATCATAATTTAGCTTCTCATCCCACACTGTCATTTTCACCTGAGTAGTAGGAAGATCAGCACAATCAAATATCATTCCTGAACTCTTTGTTGCCGGAGTCCATTTTTGAGCATTACCTGCAAAGTATTCTGCTTCAGTTGCATTCAATCCAGCTCCTTTGAAGTAGTGAATTTGAGTGATTTTTGTCAAAACAGGATTTGATTCATTAAAAGTGTACAATAAAGCTGACTTAGGTGTACAATTGTCAAAAGATCCAAGGTTGAAGTCTACCGCCCAAAGTTCTACTTTACCATTCTGCATCAATGCGGAACTGATATTCAAACAGTATGGAGTTGGTTTTTTCTTGTCCACAACCATAAAGTTTTGATAACAAGTTGTTACATTACCACAACCATCCGTTACTTTCCAAACGATCTTATGATTTGACATACTACCAACGATGTCTTCAGGTAAAGTTATTTTTACTTCTCCTCCCTGACCAGTTGGGGATACATATCTGTCTTTGATACCATTTCCGTTAGTATCATCAAAATTTCCATCTGTAGAAGGTAAGAAACTTGAATATTCATAATCATTCACGCCATCTCCCCACAAGTCTACAAATACTGTCCATTTAAGCCAGTTTGAAGCGCATTCTCCCTGATCAGTAGCCGTTTTAGTAAGCATTAGGTTTCTTCGCTCACATTTGTTACCGTCATTGTCAGTATCTGTATTGTCATCGATTTCAAACATTAAGTCTGCACAAGAGCTGAGTGTTGGTTTAACTTCATCGATTACCTTAACAATTTGTGTTCTGGAGAAATATCCTATTGGATTTGTAGCATTTGGATTATATGTACACCAATTTATAATAGTCCATTTGTTCAAAATTTTCATACATGCATTACCTTCAAAGTAAAATGTATCGCTTTTTAAACTTAAGCCTATCTGATCGCATGGACCAGCTGTCCAGGTCGGTTTAAGAGATCCGGCATCTCCAGTACAATTGGTTGTAACATCCGCAGGCCATTTTATAGAAGCACCACTAAATTCACCAAATGGATTTCTTTTATCAATTCTTTGTGTACAAACGATAGATTGTCTGTTCTTTATCTTCCATGTACGTAAGATATAACCTACATTGCAGGTATTAAGAAATTCCTGATCGGTATAAATTACCTCAAGATCAAGACAGTTTGAATAAGCTCGAGCTTTACCAGTTAATTTAAGATCATTAGAATCTTCGTCGCAGTTTATGGTTACGTTTGGTGGACAAACAATTTGTGGGGTGAGTTTATCTTCAACCCTTACTTCAACCCAAGTCTCATTATAATTGTCTGACTGACCGTTGATTACGTCTCCAAAGAAACCTGACATATTGCCATCATCCCATACCCTCATCCATACTTTGACTATTCCAAAAGGAACCAATCCCTCTCTGTTTGTAATATCATCACAACAGAATTTAACATATGCTCCATTGTCCGGGTCATAGTTTGGACTATTCGGATCAGAAGAACCATCATTTGGATGTCCGTCACTATTATAAGTCTTATTACCGGTATATCCACAACCATCAGCATCTCTTACAGGGTCGTCTTCTCTTCTAAGCTCAAGATGAACAGGTGTACAACTATCGTACGAACCGTTATCAACAGAATTTCCAAAAAGCTTTGCTATACCATCACCTTCACCACCTGTGGTTAAGGATAAAACGATATTCTGTTTAGCAATAGCTATTGGTGCAGTTTTATCTAGGATTGTTACGGTTATTTCATCGTATCCTTTGTTTTCACAACAATCCTGTGCAATATAAGTAAAGTTATGTACGCCTTTAGGAGCTCCGGTCACGAGATACCTTCCACTAGGTATATCATACACTATACTTACACCAAATGGACCAGTAACAGTATATGTAACATTTACTGAACAGTTGTCGTGCAAAATTTCAGGTGCAGGAAGCAAGAAATTTCCAACACAATTCCAAGGATCTACACTTACGGTTATGTCTTTAGCAACAACTGTAGGAACCTCTTCATCTGTGGCTTTTATCACCTGTGTAATGGTCCTTGTAGCACCAGTACACCAGTCTAGAATAGTAAACAGACGAATTATCTTTTTACTATTAGAGCACGCTGCAAAACAAACTGTAAGTTCTGTGTCCGCTTTTGCAGCCATGATGTTACATACTTGTGCCGATAATGGCACACCATTGATGGTAGGCCAAGCATGTTTTGTCGCTTCTATTATCGAAATTCTTTCAGCTGCTGCATCTGCTACAGCATTAGTAGCATAAGTGCCTGGCACCTGACCTCTGTAAATGGTTTGATATTCTTTAAATAACTTTGCTTTCAAAAATGCAAATACACCAGGCATAGTAACATCAGCCGCACATGTCATTTGAATGTTATTGTACGGTGGCATTACATTAGCAATATCTTCCGGAGTAAATCTGTACTCAGAAACACAAGGGATCGATTTATTGCCGGAAGCATCTGTATAAACCCAGGTTCTTCGGATGATCTTTAAGCCACAAATTTCTGAATTAATTACTTCATCTGAAGTTTGAGTTGTGTAATTGGAACAGTTTTCTGTAACAATAGGCGCTGGAATTATCAATGTTCCAGCATAGAAATGCTGCCTCATCTGTGCATTTAAAAACACAAGAAGGGTCAGAATTGCCAACCGGACATCTGCAGTCAACAAGGGGAGGAAGCTTATCTTCAACTTTTAGGTCACTCCAGCAGGAGTTACCACTTCCATTAGTAATAGTAGCCGTATATAAACCCGGCTTAGTCACGATAGGAGCATTGGTATTGTTATTAAGAATTCCCGTTCCACTAACTTTTATCAAGTATGGAGGATTTAAATAAAAAATACCTTTGATGAGAATGTCAGGCGTTATAGCTGCCCTACAATCGCCGTCTAATGAAACCTGTACAGATCCGTTACAAGCAATCTGAACCTGACTTTTTACATTAGATGTGAAGAAAACTAACAGGAGACTCAACAGTGCGTATCGCAATACCGGAATCCCCTTACTTTGGGTAAGTAAATCTTGTTTTACCATGGGTAAAATGTTTTGGTTATTAAATAAATAAGTTTTTGCCCGCGTCTTTCGGGCAATAGGTCAGATTTAAATAAGATTTACTCTATTGAGTGGGAATGATGCAAAGGTATGCTGAACACCATGGTGGTAGGTAATCTGAAATGGGGTAATTTTGGTATATTTTTTTTACTAATAGAAATAATATTTAATATAATACCACATATATTAAATATAATAAAACTGTATCTAGTTATATATTAGTAGTTTGAATTAAATATGACGAAAGCACTAAAAGCCGACATACCAGGAAAATATTTTTTACTTAATAAATGGACGTAACCCATTTTTATGTACAACAAAGCCATATAAGTCTATAATTCAAATATTATGCCAAATTTTTTATCTAAAAATCGGCCATGTAAGATATTACCATATCAACAGAATAGTCTGTGAAATACATATATTATAAGAAGTCTATTTTACTTGACTCATTCAAAACTGCATCTTTAAATGCCCTTATCAGGTTATCAGCCATGTTAAAGTCAGACGGAAAAGCTTCACAAAACGGATCCGTTTTACTTTTTGTTTCTGGTGTAAGCGCCCGTTCATCTCCAACATAATTACATGCATATCCTTTAAAATCCTGATATACATTGATTGGAATAATATTAAGATACTCTTTTCTATTGTTGTCAAAAACCTTTATTTTGCCATGCAATTCTGATTTTTTCTCCCTGAATATCTCTGAAATATTGGCGGTTACTTTTTCGAATACCTCTTTTTCAAAAACTACCTCAATGCTATCACGTATTTCTTTTACTTTCTCTTTTCGTATCAATAATTCCTTACTTTCAGAATAATTATAAACACTTTCCCTTTCAGGACTAAAAGCTACATCATCCAATTCAATATTAATGGTATAATCAATATTTTTTCCTACATCAAAACCACCAATAATATAGTTAATCCAAAAATCATTCAATTTTGATACCTGGAGTTTCCACATTTCTTTTTCAATTTCTTGCCCATGAAAGTTTTTCAAGCCATTATTTACGTCAAAATATACCGTTACCTTGCCTAATTCCCATGCCTTTAGTTTCAACCTTTCAGTATCTTTATAATTAATTTTGTACGCATCAACACTTAAAAGCTCAGCATAAGCATGCCTTGCAAAAATTTTATCTTTTGATTTTTCTGACCTAAATAAAAGAGTGTTTGCAAGGTTATAATGATATAAGCATGTATTTTCTTCTGCTATTCTGATCTCATTACTGTAATCTTTTAACCCGAATGATCCGATATAACCATCTTCACTAACCAATGGAAGTAACGGATCAAGCCGATATAGTCTATTTTCTAAAATTTTGTAATGGGCAAGGACCTTACTCCAATTTTCAGGTTTGGATTCAGGTTGTAATCTATCTATATCATGAAGTGTAGATGCATTCATTTTAGTAAATGCTTTTTCAAGTGCTTTAACGTATGATGTTTTTTTATTTTTTTTACCTTGTAATTTTGTAATGGCATATGAAAATGCTTCTTCATAGTTTCCTTTTTCTACCATTTTTTCAACTGAACGGCAGGATGTCAAAGTAAAAATAAATATTAGGGTGTACATTGTGCTTTTCATATCCTATGTTTCTATTGTTTTGAAATAAGTATCACAACTCTAAAACAGATTTAGACATCAGAAAGTAACATAAAAAATGCAGGCTTATACTTTATTTAACCTTTTGATAAAGGAAAATTAACTAAGTAGCGACAATACCTTTAAGGCCTAAAAATATACTATTAGGATCAAATTGATAAATCTAACCGGGATTCAATTCAGCTTAAAATCTGAGATAAGCACAAACTCCGGTACCACTACTTCAAAAGTTGACTTGTCTTCTACACGTTGAAAGATATAAATGCCACTCATTTTTCCAATTGGGCTATTCAGTGGACACCAGGACATATAATTAAAGACATCACCAGACTTTAAGACGGGTTGTTTACCAATGACTCCTTCGCCTTTCACTTCTCTGCGAATCTGAATGGAATCTGTAATGTGCCAATGGCGAGATAACAATTTTACAGTGATTAAACCAATATTTTCTATGGTAACCTGATAAGAAAATATAAATTTACCAATTGCCGGATTAGATTCTTCGGCCTCATACCTAGGTATGACGCTAATACTTATTTGTTCAGTAATTGCGTTGTAAATTCTATTTTTATCTGTCATTGTATGGGTAGTCCGTAAATAAATGTCTCAACAATATGCTCAGCTTCTACAAATGAAACCTCCAACAAATCATTAACAAGCACAATATCAAAACTGTTTTCAAAAGTCATTTCTCTTTTTATCTTATTTATACGTTTAATCAGACTTTCCGGCGTTTCCGTATTTCGATTGATAAGCCGTTGAATAAGTGTATCAACTGATGGGGGTCTAACAAAAACAGACATACATTTATCTCCAAAAACACGTTTTATATTTTCAGCACCTTTGACATCAATATCGAAGACCAAATGTTTTTTTTCGCCCCAAATACGGGCTACTTCTGATTTTAGAGTCCCATAAAATTGATTTTCATATACTTCTTCCCATTCAATAAATTCTCCGGCAGTTGCTTTTGATTTAAATTCCTCAATACTCAAAAAATAATAATCTTTACCTTCAACTTCATATTCCCTTCGGGTTCTGGTGGTTGCGGAGACTGAAAAACCAAGAAAATTATATTTAGATAATAAATGTTTAACAATAGTGGTTTTACCAGCCCCTGAAGGAGCAGTAAAAATGAAAACTTTGCCAACAAACCCATTATTGTCGCTCAACACTACTTTCTTAATTATGATTCATTTACAGAATATTAGCCAATTGTTCTTTAAGTTTTTCAAGCTCATCTTTCATCATTACCACAAACTGCTGTATATCTGAATCTTGAGCCTTTGCTCCTATCGTATTGATTTCTCTACCGATTTCCTGAGCTATAAATGACAGTTTTCTTCCTTTTTGATCATCTTTGTGATCCAACTCTTCCAAAAAATAAATACAGTGTTGAGAGAGACGGACTTTTTCTTCATTGATATCGAGTTTTTCGATATAATATATGATTTCCTGCTCGTATCTATTCTGATCAACCTGTTGTTTCTGAACGAACTCTTCCATATTTTTTTTTAATCGGTCTTTAATTTTATCCAACCTTATTGATTCAAAAGGTTCAATAGATTTAAGGTGACTATCGATTGCCTTTATTCTTTCAATGAGATCATATTTTAATACGAGGCCCTCATCTGATCTGAATTTATTAATTGATTCAATAGCCAGGTCTACGGTTTTTAAAACCAATGCCCACTCTTCTTCATCAGCTAATTCATCATTTTGACCTATTACATTTGGAATTCTTAAAACGGCCTGAAGTATATCACCTTCGACAATGTTTAGCTCTTCTCTAAGTAAATTGAGTTCTCGATAATACTTCCTGAACGCGTCTGCATTTATAAAGGCATTTTCTTCGTCAGAAAATCCATCAAGTGTTATGGTTAGGTCCAGTTTTCCACGTTGAAGAGCATCAATGACTTTTTTACGCAGGTCCATTTCTCTGTCTCTAAAACTATTAGGAAGTTTGCATCTTATTTCGGTCGAACGTGCGTTCAAAGATTTTATTTCTACCCTAATTATCTTGCCATTTATTTCTGTTTTGCTGTGCCCAAACCCAGTCATTGATAAAATCATATTAATATTTTTGATTGGGCAAATATATGAGCAAAAAGCCGATATACGTAAAAATAAAACCAACATTTAAAATAATATATTGTAAATGAATGACTTAAATGACTGTTTTTTTAATTTTTCTGCGAAAAAACTATAAAATAATTTTCTTAATTCTAATATTTTGCGAAATTTGCGCCACTTTTTCAATAAGAGGTCATTTAATCATAGACAATTAAAAATCAACAATATGCGTAAAGCGGATTTAGTAAACATCATTACAGAAAAAACAGGAGTACCCAAAGTGGATGTTTTGGTAACTTTAGAAATGTTCTTTAAAGAAGTTAAAAGTTCACTATCAGGAGGAGAAAATGTATATGTAAGAGGATTTGGCTCCTTTGTTATTAAAAAAAGAGCAAAAAAAATAGGAAGACATATAAAGAAAAATAAATCTATTGAAATTCCTGAACATTTTATTCCTTCATTCAAACCAGCGAAAGTGTTTGTAGATCAGGTAAAAGCCAATGTGGATTCTTTACCCGAAGATGATGGGGATGACGATTAATGATGTATAAATGATGGCATGGAATAGAAAACAGATATTGGTATTGGGAGGAGCAATTTTGCTTTTTTTAATATTATACATAGGTTTTGATAAAGTTCCACCAAAACAAAAAGATCTCGAAAAGTCGAGATTGATGAATATTGAATCGACCGGCATATCAAACCTTGTCAGAGATGCTATGCTCAAACTGGAACCTGAAAAAAAATCTATTATTGAAGCCATTGGAATTGATATAGAGAATACTGGTTCTGACACCATTAAACGGATAGAAAGACTTAAATCTTTATCGGGCACTTGGTTTGAATATGGATTTCCGTCAATAGCCGGATCTTATGCTGAGGATATTGCTCTGCTGTCGGGAACTGAATTTGATTGGTCGATGGCAGGTACCACATATGCATTATGCGTTAAAAAAGCAGACGATCTGAAGGAAAAAGAATTTTGTTCCAAACGATCTGTTAAAGCATTTGAAAATGCTATTTCAATAGCACCTGATAGAATCGAACCAAGAATAAATTTGGCTATTTGTTATGTCGACAATCCTGCTCAGGACAATCCAATGCAGGGTATTTTAATGCTTAGGGAGTTGAATGCTAAATATCCTGACAATGTAGCTGTAATGAATCAATTGGCAAAGTTGGCTTTACAGACAAATCAAATAGATAGGGCCTTGGGAAGGCTTCAGACAGCAATAAAGCTGGAGCCTGAAAATCAAACAACGATCTGCCTTTTGGCAAAGGCCTACAAAAGCGCCGGCAACCAGGAAAAAGCGATCGAGTTTGAAAAAAAATGTGTTAATTAATTTACTTTTAAAATATTAAAATATGCCTTGCGGTAAAAAAAGAAAACGTCATAAAATATCGACGCATAAGCGTAAAAAAAGATTAAGAAAAAACAGACATAAGAAGAAAAACAGATAAGAAATGACAGGCTGTTACCGAAGCGTTTTAATAATGCTTCGGTGCTTTCTTTTTATTAAGTAGTGTGTGTGAATATTCATATCATAAGTCCCAAAAATAAGACAACAAACTAAAGAATACTGAAGATTCTCATAGATTCTTCAGATATGTATTTGTTTAATTCCACATCACATTTCCCTCCACTACTTTACAAGTTTAGAATACTGAACTGGTTATATTATAAATTATACCAAAACTTAAGTCCTAATATCTGATAGATTTAGCATTCTGTTGGATATCCAGTTTTAATTCTATTAATGTAATTTCAAAGAAAGTAAGAAAGTAAGTTCTTTGTATCATTTTAATGAACAAGTTAAGATAACATTGTGGATAAAGAATTGATAATTAAATCATCCCCCACTGAAGTTGAGATAGCATTGCTGGAAGGTTCAAAACTGGTGGAAATCCATCGTCAGAAGACCAACAACAACTCTACAGTAGGAGACATTTTTCTGGGGAGCGCTAAAAAGCTCATGCCAGGATTAAATGCTGGTTTTATGGATATTGGCCATAGGAAAGATGCATTTTTGCATTATACTGATTTAGGCCCTCAGATTAAATCCCTTATTAAATATACGGATACGGTTATGAAGGGCATTTACAACAGCCCATTATTGGAGCATTTTGTGCTCGAACCGGACAACCCTAAAACCGGTAAGATTGATCAGGTTTTTGATAAAAACACCAACGTTCTGGTTCAGGTTCTTAAAGAGCCAATTTCAACAAAAGGTCCTAGATTGAGTTGTGAAATAACGTTGCCCGGAAGATATGTTGTCTTAACGCCATTTACTGATATTGTTGCGGTATCCAAAAAAATTGCCTCAATAGAGGAGCGGAAAAGACTGAAAGTATTGGTTGAAAGCATTAAACCAAAAAATTTTGGTGTTATTGTTCGAACAGCCGCCGAAGGTAAAAAGTAGCAGATCTTCACAATGACATTAGGAATTGGAAGAAAAATGGAAATCAATTTTTAATCAGCTTAAAAACACTAAAGCACCTGATATAATTCTTAGCGAAATTGATAAAACTTCAAGCATGCTTAGAGATATACTCAGTGATAATTTTAATAAAATTATTGTTGACGATAAGGACATGTATCAAAGCTTAAGAGATTTTTTATCAACTATTGCTCCGGACAAGCTTAAAATTCTTCAGCAATATAAAGGAACAAGACCTGTTTTTGACCAGTTTGATGTTAACAGGCAAATCAAGGCATCGTTTGGAAAAACATCAACGATGAGTAGTGGTGCATATATTGTAATAGAACATACGGAAGCTATGCATGTAGTTGATGTAAATAGTGGTCCTAAAATGCAACGCAAAGAACAGGAGGAAGCTGCCCTGGCCGTAAATCTTGAAGCCGCTGAAGAAATAGCTCGTCAATTGCGACTACGTGATATTGGCGGTCTGATTATCATCGATTTTATCGACATGAGGTCATCAGAAAATAAAATTTCTCTCTTCAATAAGATGAGAGATTTTATGGAATCTGATCGTGCACAACACACGATTTTACCACTTAGTAAATTTGGACTTTTACAGATCACCAGACAACGAACCCGCCCAGAGGTAAATATTGATACAAGAGAATTGTGTCCTGCATGCCAGGGTACAGGTAAGGTAAATCCATCTATTTTGGTCATCGATAATATTCAAAGGGATATCCAGTATATTATAGATTCGCGTCCAAAATCAAAGATCAGACTTCAGGTAAATCAATTTATATATGCATATCTTAAAAACGGCTTACCTAACATTCAAATGAAATGGTTTGGAAAATATAAAAAATGGATAAGTTTACAAAGCGATGCAAATTTTCACTTATTTGAATACAAATTTTTTGATGAATCAGATGACGAAATCCGATTATCGTAAACCCATTATTAAAATCATAGGCTAACTTTAAATCACAGACGTGCGAAACGATGTTGGGACTTAGCCATCCGGCCCAAATAAGTATTGTTTAGGATAAAAATCTTGAAAATACGAAATTTAGCATCTACTGAAATAAAACATGATGATGTCTATTATTACTGTTTTGTAGGTGCTGTCTTAATCGGCAACGTATAAAGATAATAGTTTTCTTTTTTATAATTCGGATTGTCAAAAGACTGCCACAACAAGAGAGAAGGGAATCTGTCATGATCTAAAGGTTTTGGGGATATCACAATGATACCACCCACTTGTTTAAACCTTCCAAATAATCTAAGTTCGTTTTCTACAGGCAGGTATGTTTTGTCTACCCACCTGAAATAGCTGAATTCTTTGCCTTCAGGTAATTCGTAAAACTTTCTTTCTGCATAGCCAATTACAGGCGTAGCTTCAAATTTATTGATGGCTACAATTGGAACTTTAATCGGAACTTTTTCTTTGATATAAAGTCCCGCACTTTTTGAATTGGAAAAAGGTATTTTTATATCTTCTCTAACCGCTTTAAAACTATGCACAATATTAAAACTTCCGATCAGTAATAAAATAGCTGTTAATATTTTTTCACTTTTTATTTCAATGCCCCTAATCTCGAGCAAACAAATATAAAATACAAGGCCCATACCCCATTGCCTTATACCACCTAAAAAAAACAGGATGCTGAACGATAACATCATTATAAAAAATAATAAAAACGTCGCCAAAAGGTCACGACGATTTTTAAATATAAAATATATTCCTGACAAACACAGCATTGATAATATCAATCCAATCCATGTCCAACCATATGTAAAAGTATCATCTGTAGACCCAATCAAATAAGTATTGGATAAATTTCCTTGAATTGCCGTTAAAATCCTATCAGTCAAATCCATTTCTTTTGCTATTGTTTTGGCAACGTGTCCCTCACTACGTGGGAATACAGAAATGATAAAAACTATCAATCCCGTTAATAATCCCCAAAAGCTTTTATTAGTAAAATCGAAGTGAGGTTTCTGTTCCTGTAATAGCATATATAAACCAAATGCTATAGCCATAAATACGCCATATACTTCCGTTTGACATAATAAGAACAAGACCACACCTAAATGTTGTTTGTTGTAATTTTTTTTTGCAAGAAAGTATGTCGCAACAAAGGCTAGCAAAATAACCAGAAAATAGCCTCGATTGATAAGACCATATTCGAAAAATAGAAAATAAGATAGTGAAAATAGTATTTTGACAAAGATAGGCAACCTGAATTTTACAAAAAATACATATAAACCGGAGGCTACAGTAATGACATGTGCAGAAAGTATAATGGTAGCCGCATTGACGGATAAATTGAATACTGTAAAAATCTTTAAATACAAATACCAGAGCGCCGGGTGACCTTCATAGTAAAGAAAAGATAATATCTCCCCAATACTCATATCCTTGGCAACAAACCAGGCTTGCCACTCATCTTTCCACAATTCATGATGGACAATTTTCAGGTATAAAATTGCAGTCACAACCCCAATCCAACTCAAATACTCTAAGTAGGGAATACGTTTTATTGGCTTTTGCATATTTTCACTTTAGAGATTCAACCACTTTTAATTCCATAGAAACTAACCCTTCAAGACTATCTTTACGGGAGTATTGTGTAAAACAAAGGGTATATTTTCCAATATTTTCAAAAAATGCTTTTGTTGACATTTCTATTTCAACAGTACACAGATCTCCACTACAGTTTCCCTGCCATGTTCCATCAGAATTAGCCAATTGCAGTGAGACAGGATTTGTTGTCTTTTTACCAGTCGGAAAGATGGTGGTAACATTTACGTACATGTTTTCATAATCATATTCAGCGGTATGTACCAAGCACAATCTTAAATCATACGGACTTGAGCGGTTAGATATTTGATATTCAAAACATATTTCTTCATTATATTTCCATTTTAGTGGAATATTGACTTTGTGGCTATAAATAACTTTTGGTCCACATGACGTAACTATAAACACAATAATAAATGATAAAATTTGATATTTCAAGACTATGATTTTTTTCAAAATTATTTTTTATTTATTAAGTAAAAATCCAGATTAGTGTTACAAAATTAAACGCAAAACTAAATGAAATTATAAAGATTCTATTAATAAAAAGTAAGTTCAATAAATAATTGCATCTCATATTTATTTTTTGATGTAGATGCCACACATTTTGGTGTCATGATGGAAATTCATTATAATATAAACCGGATATAAAATCCTGGATTCACAAAATTTATGAGTTTTTTATTTTAATCGATGGGAACTTTTGTCAATAAAAGTTTCCTTTTTTATTTAAAATTGATCCATCAAATATATTTTATTAATTTTACTCATAATTTTTTATAAAGCACCTACTAAAATAGCAAACATGAGCACATATTCCTCTCGCCGTAACTTCATCCAAAAATTATCAGCAAGTGCTATGGGAGCCGTAGTCGTCCCCAAAATGTTGATGGCATCACAAGATGAAATACAGTTGGAATGGCTGACTAGAAATCGACAATTTAGCCCCAATGATCAAATCCAAATAGGGCTTATTGGTGCGGGCGGCATGGGCGTGGCAGATGCCAATACTGCCATCACAACACCAGGTGTCAAACTCATTGCAGCTTGCGATTTATATGATGGTCGGCTTGAAGCTGCCAAAAATATATATGGTAAAGATATCTATACAACAAGAGATTATAAAGAATTACTTCAAAGAAAAGATATCGACGCAGTCATCATCGCTACCCCTGATCACTGGCACAAAGACATCTCAGTTGTTGCAATGAATGCCGGAAAAGCGGTTTATTGCGAAAAACCGATGACTCATGATGTATCAGAAGGAAATGCTGTGGTCGAAGCGCAAAATCGAAACAAAGTCGTCTTTCAGGTGGGAAGTCAGGGACTGAGTTCGCTCGGAAATGAAAAAGCAAAAGAATTGCTGGCTGCCGGGGCCATAGGCCAGCTTAACTATGCTGAAGGGTTCTGGGCTCGTAATTCACCGGAAGGTGCATGGCAATATAATATACCAAAAGATGCTTCAGAAAAAACTGTTGACTGGAAGACATTTTTAAACAAATCTTCCGACAGACCCTTTGATGCTAAACGATTTTTTAGGTGGAGATGTTACAAGGATTATGGCACAGGTGTTTCGGGTGACTTATTTGTTCATTTGTTTTCCAGCCTGCATTTTATCACCAACTCAAAAGGTCCGCAGAAAATCATGGCCATGGGTGGCTTGCGATACTGGAAAGATGGTAGAGAAGTACCAGATCTTTTGATGGGTATGTTTGACTACGCTGAAACAGCTGAACATCCGGCTTTCAATCTTTCTCTAAGGGTAAATTTTATAGATGGCACGGCAGACAGCACATATCTGAGATTGGTGGGAAGTGAAGGAAGTATGAATGTAGAGTGGGATAAAGTTACCCTAAAACGCAATAAAGCTTATGCTGCCAATGATGACCCTTTGATGGCTACTAAGTTAAATAAAGAAAAGATAGAAAGCCTGCGGAAATTAATTCTTCCGCCGGACACAACTGTGTATAAAGCAGAAGAAGGTTATAAAGGGGCACATTACGATCATTTTTCCAATTTTTTTACGGCTATCAGAAATAAATCATCGGTGGTGGAAGATGCGTTATTTGGATATAGAGCTGCAGCTCCCGCATTGCTTTGCAATGATAGTTATTATGCAGACAAGGCAGTAAAATGGGATCCAGTCAATCTTCAAGTAGTTAAATAAGTTTTATAAAATGAAGAATAGATCAATACTTGTCAGCTATTTATTCGTTGGGATATTTATTATAGCATGCAAACCAGGCAAAACAAATGAAAAGACTGGGACAACTGAAGATAATTTTTTAACTGAACAGGAAGCAAAAGATGGTTGGAAGCTTCTGTTTAATGGCAAAACTCTTGATGGATGGCGCATGTACCAAAACAAACCGGCAGATGCATGGGGTGTTAAAGATGGAGAATTGTACTGTAAAGGTAACAGTACTGACAAAAGCGACCTCAGAGCTGACATCATTTCCAAGGATCAATTTGAAAATTACGAATTAAGCATTGATTGGAAAATATCTCCTCAAGGAAATAGTGGCATCATGTATCATGTCACTGAAGAATTTGATGCAGCATATCTAAGCGGACCTGAATATCAGCTTATAGACGATATTGGTTTTCCGGATAAACTTGAAGAGTGGCAGAAAACAGCATCAGACTATGCTATGTATAATGCAACTCCGAGACCTACAAAACCAGTCGGGGAATTTAATACGTCTAAAATAGTGGTAAATGATGCTCATCGGGAATACTGGCTAAACGGCGTGAAAGTCGTTGAGTTTGAAGCCTGGACACCAGATTGGGAACTAAAAAAAACAACAGGAAAATGGAAGAATGCTCCTGGATATGGATTGGCAAAAAAAGGTCACATTTGTTTGCAGGATCATGGAGGCGGCGTGTGGTTTAAGAATATCAAAATAAGAGTGATTTAAATTATTTTGTATTGAAATCCATAAAACGGAGCATTTCGTTTAAGTCAGTACTTCATTGTATTAAAACTATTTTTTACATTTTTTTTCAAGGAATGGAGAATTATCCTATCTTGCATGCTTAGCATTATTTATCATTAATGACCAAAAAAAATTTATTTATTGCCCTGGAAGGTATAGATGGAAGCGGTAAAAGCACCCAAGCCAAATATTTGGCCGATCATCTTACCAAATACGGTCACAAAGTGTATACTACTTTCGAACCAACAGATAATCGCATTGGAACCATAATCCGGGATATATTTAATCACCGTATGGAAGGGGACCATCGGGTGATTGCCGGACTTTTTGTAGCTGACAGATTAGATCATTTGCTTCATTCAGAATATGGCATTTTACATAAATTAGAGGATGGATATACTGTCATTACAGACAGATATTACTTTTCTTCTTACGCTTATCATGGCGTCCATATGTCAATGGATTGGGTTATTGCTGCCAATTCCTTAAGTGCGAATCTACTGCGACCGGATCTTAATATTTACATAGACATCTCTCCTGAGATAAGTATGGCCCGGATCAATAAAGGTAGAGATTCCAAAGAACTTTATGAGACGATTGAAAATCTAACTAATGTGCATAAAAAATATGCTCAGGCATTTGATCTATTAAAGGAAGAAGAAAAGATTTTTATTACCCAGGGAGAACGGTCAGAAAATTTAATTGCCAACGATATCTGGAAAGAGGTAAAAAAATTGTTATAACTCCTATCCCAGACTTTTAATCTCCTGTACCAGTTTATTTAGACACTCCTTAGCATCACCAAATAACATAGATGTTTTAGGTTGATAAAACAAAGCATTCTCAATACCTGCATATCCCGGCTTCATACTTCGTTTATTGACTATAACATGAGATGCATTTTCCACATCCAGAATAGGCATACCATATATTGGCGAGGCAGGGTCAGTTTTAGCAGCAGGGTTGACAACGTCATTAGCTCCCAATACCAATACTACATCTGTTTGTGCAAACTCAGGATTGATCTCATCCATATCAGCTAATTTGTCATACGATACATCTGCTTCCGCCAGCAAAACATTCATATGGCCAGGCATACGGCCGGCAACCGGGTGAATGGCATATTTGACTTCCACACCATTAGCATCCAAAACTTTTTCAAGTTCATGACATATGTGCTGGGCCTGAGCTACTGCAAGGCCGTAACCGGGAACTATGATAACTTTTTTAGAATATGTCATTAGAACAGCAGCATCTGTGATTGAAATTTCTTTATATGTTCCGCCTGCAACCGTGCTTTGAGCTCCGGATTTGTTACCACCAAATGATCCTACGATTACATTTGTTAGTGACCTGTTCATTGCTTTGCACATCAAAATAGTTAATACGGTACCTGCACTTCCGACCAGAATACCTCCGGTAAGCATAACAGGATTATTGTATAAAAAACCACCTAATGCTGCAGCTACACCTGTAAAAGAGTTGAGCAGAGAAATAACAACCGGCATATCTGCCCCACCGATTGGCATAACAAAAAGGATGCCGTATAATGCTGATATAATGAGTAAAATATAAAATAATATTACAACATTCGAGCTCCCAATACCGAATATAATCGCTAAAAGAATGCATGCAATTATGAGTAATAATCCAATATTAAATACTTGCTGTAATGGCAGTGTGCGGTCACCTATATTACCATTTAATTTGCCAAAAGCTATCATACTCCCAGTAAATGAAACAATACCAATTACCAATCCTGCCAGTATAATAAATGCAAGCAAAGGCTCATCTGATAATACAATCCCCTCTCTGATAAGATGTCGAAATTCAACTATACTTATGATGGCTGCACAAGCTCCGCCCATACCATTAAACAAACTGACCATTTGTGGCATTGCGGTCATTTGTACTTTTTTTGCTGCCATAGTACCCGTAATAGCTCCGATCAGAAGACCACCAAAAATCCAGATATAATTACCCAATGCCAGACCTTTGGAATCTTTATACAAAAATATTGTGGCGATGATGGCAATAGTCATACCCAGTGCTGCATATATATTTCCTTTACGTGCAGAATCAGGGTGAGAAAGCAATTTTAGTCCTATGATGAAAGATATACTACCAATGAGATAACTGAGCGTTAAAAGTCCGTTTGCCATAATATGTATTGATAAAACAATGTTTTATTATTAAATAATGGGTGATTAATTTTTTTTGCGTTTTTTAAACATTTCAAGCATTCTATCGGTAACTACAAATCCGCCAACAACATTAAGCGTCCCAAGGATTACAGATAGAAAACCCAATGTAAGTACTGCATAATCGTCACTTTTGGCTTGTCCCATTACGATAATGGCACCAATAACGACTACCCCATGTATGGCATTTGCCCCACTCATTAGCGGCGTATGTAATACAGCAGGAACGTTTGATATCACTTGAAATCCCAAAATGATCATTAGGATGAGGAGATAAATAAATGTAATGTTTTCAGTTGAGAAAGCTAAAAATTGCTCCATGATTAATTTGCTTTTGATATAAGTGCCGATTTGATAATTTCGTTGTCTTCATTTAAAGACACCTTACCATCTTTTATAATAATGTTCAGAAAATTTAGCATATTGTTGGAATATAAGGTGCTCGCCACACCGCTTACCTGATCAGCCAAATCTGATTCACCCACAATAGTTACTCCATTTTTTTGAATCGTTTCATTGTTGACAGTAAAGGCACAATTTCCTCCTGTTGATGCCGCCAGATCTACAATTACGGAACCAGGTTTCATATGTTGAATCGTTTCTTCTGTAACCAACAATGGTGCGGTTCTCCCTCTCACTTGGGCCGTGGCAATTATTATATTTGATTTCAAAGCCTTTTCCTGCACTAAGGCGCGTTGTTTTTGAAGATATTCGTCAGATTGTTGTACAGCATATCCACCAGCTCCTTTATCATCAGCAGCCCCGGGCACTTCTACAAATGAGGCTCCAAGTGAATTGACTTCTTCTTTTGCGGCAGCTCTGGTATCAAATGCTTCTACTACTGCTCCCAGTCTCTTGGCCGTAGCGATGGCCTGAAGTCCTGCTACGCCTGCTCCCAACACCATTACTTTTGTTGGCGGTATTGTGCCGGCAGCTGTCATCATCATAGGAAACATATTATTATAGTAGTCGGCTGCTTTCAATACAGCTTTGTACCCTGCCAATGATGCCATTGATGAAAGAATGTCCATAGATTGTGCAAGTGTAGTCCTTGGTATCATATCCATGCTTATAAAATTCACATCATACTTATCCAGCTTGGCAATAACTTCTGAGTACTGAAACGGCGCAAACATTGAGATATATATTGCGTGTTTTTTTAATTTTGAAAGTTCTTCTTCTTGAATTGGCCCTATACTAATGACAATATCAGCATTAGTGAGAATCGTTTGTCTCGGCGAAGGTTTGATGTCATTTTCTAAGTATGCCTGATCATAAAAACCTGCTTGTTCACCCGCTCCGAATTCCACTATGGTTTCTATACCCAGTGATTTTAGTTTTTTAGATGATGCAGGCACTATGGATACTCTGTTGAAAGATTGTTCTTTAAGAATTCCTAATACCATTTTGCGTACAAATTAATAAGCGACGAAGGTAGCTATTTTGTATAAAAAGGTCAAAATTTACAGTACTTAATTAAAATTTAAACCACACTTCAATTTTTTATCAATTGTCTGAATGGGTCTTCAGAAGTATCGTATTTATAAAGGTGGTATTTTTCTATTTTTTCTATAAGTTTTGTTGCATAATTTTCATCGGTTGCATATCCACAATATTTTAAACCAAAAGCCCAATCTGAGTAGGCTGTTTTGTCGTAATCAAACAACGCTTTATACCTTTCAGTTTGCATAAGATAATTTGATCTGTCAATATATGAGTCTATATCTGATTCATATGCCCTGAAACAAGATTCGATCAATTGTCCCTTTTTGTTAAAATCGTCATCTTTATGGTAGTAAGTCCTTCCCGTCCAATAAGTTTTGCATTTGATACCAAAGTGATTATTGGCTTCCGTGGCAAGTTTACTGGTACCATAATTAGACTCATGAAGTCCTTGTGCCAATGTTATACTGGCAGGTATTCCTGATCTATACATTTCTACAATAGCTAGATCCTTGTAATATGAAATGTATTCTGAAGCAGCGATGTCAGGGTTAAAATTAAATGACATTAAGCATATGCTCACAATAAATATTAATACCCTTCCTAATGACATGTTGCAAAAAATTATAATAAGATAGTTTCAAATGTCATGCCAAAAATGATTATCTACGTATTATGGACATGCGTTCAATGTCAAAACTTGTAAAACGCCACTATTATCTACTGTAATTCTATAGCAAGCGTTCTTCCCATTAAGAATTAAACCTTTAGTATATGTTTCGACGATAAGGTCACTATTTTGAATCGTAACTTGGGCCGGATTTGAGGTGCAGGTTACAGTTTCAAGTGAAAGTACCCCGCCTGTGGCATTAATTTTTTTACAAACATTATTTATATCTTTTAAAATTATACTATAATTTTCACTTGTAAATGCAAGATCGCCTTTATAAATTTTATTCACATTGGCGCCATTTACATGACAAATTATTTGCTCAGTTGTTAGTGTTCCTGTACTACTTACTTTGAGCCTGAAACAATATCCTTTGTCAGACCTAAGTACCAATCCTTTTGTATTTGAATCAAACAATACGCTGGAATTTTCTATTTTCGCAATTTTACCAACATTTGAACCATCACTTACTGGCATATCCAGTTTGAAAGTAAATAAACCCTGAGAAATATCACCTACAACAATACAACCTGAAGGAAGAAATGGATATACACCCCATGGTCCTTTCCAGTCATGCGCAGGAACACTATACCCTTGCCCGTTTTGCAAAGTATATGTATCGAAATAAGCAATTCTTTTGGGTAATAAAGGATCTGAAATGTTAAACATCTGTACACCGTCTTCATAGTATGAAAGAAATAGTGTATCACCTTTAACAAAAGGATTGTGTGGTCTGTTATTAGTAAATGTTGGTGCCTCCAATGGTTCTTTAAAAGACGATATAAGATTCACTGCAGTGCCTGTGCCTGTGCCACTTATTTGAAACAATTTTAAAAGGCCGTCCTCTCGGGACCTCTTCCGCTACGTAGGCATGTTGTCCACCGGTGCTGAGCCAGCTACTATGGTTGTACCCAGTTGAGACATTGTTTGAAGCCAACTCTATGATATTTGCTGTGTTTGATACATCCCAAATTTTATACCCATCATATCCGTGAGAAGCGTAAGCGATATTATTCCTAACATATATATCATGAATGTAGGTGGTAAAGTGTTTTTTTAGAAGAACAGGATTTGCAGCTGTACCTGCATAAGTTACTCCGTTAACAACTTCAGTATCTAATGTATATATTGTAAGCTGTCCATTTGTTGCATTCGAACCTACTACATATAACCGACCATTTGGAACATCGACAAAAATATTATGTGCCCGGGTAAAATCTGTTGTATTTTGAGTATACGTATAATCGGTCAGATTTACTATTTCCAGACCTTCTACACAAGGTCTGCCTCCTGTCTGGTCGCATACTGCATACAAATAATTTTCATACGTTTTAAAATCTCTCCAAATGGCATCTGCGCCATCAACATATGACATTTTCTGGACAGGCTTTGAACAATCCGTTACATCGTAAATATTTATTGCCTGACTGCTTCCGATGACGGCAAATTCTTTTCCTGTATGGTCAACATAACCCCAAACATCATTATATTCATTACCTGGCATACCGCCGACATAAGCTTTGGGGGAAACATTAAATGTTTGTGCCGTTATGTTAAGGGAACTAAGGACTAAGTATATAAAGTAACATAATTTTATGTCTTTCATTTTTATTAATTTTGCCAATCCATAAATAATTGAAAAAATGATCACAAATATACGGCCTGAAATTATATCTCATCTTAAAAGAGATAAAATAATGGCAAATCTGGTTGATAACTGTACATTAACTATACATAAAACCCCAATAAATGTTTTTGATGACTTAATAAGATCTATTGTATCTCAGCAACTATCAACAGCTGCTGCAGCTACAATATATGGGAGATTCATACATGCACTGGACCAAAGTCAGTCTGTTCCTGAACAAATACTCGCTAAGACACCGGACGAATTGCGCTCTTTCGGCCTTTCTTATCAAAAGGCTAATTATCTGCAAAATGTTGTAAGACATTTTGACGAATTCAAGTTATATGATACTGATTGGCATACCTTGACAGATGATGCTATTATAGCCGAGCTAACTAAGATAAAAGGTGTGGGTAAATGGACGGTGGAGATGATACTAATGTTTTCACTTAATCGTGAAGATGTTTTACCCCTCGATGATCTGATTATTAGAAACAACATTATAAAACTCTACAACATCACTTCAGAAAAAAAAGAACAATTAAATGAAATGTTTAGCGTCGCTGAAAAATGGCGGCCTTTTAGAACATATGCGTGCAGATATCTTTGGGCCGCAAAGGATTCACAATTCATAAATAAAAATTAATTGATAAGATTATGATGCCGGTTTATTGATAGGTTTTGGGTTTTTTGATCCTATCCATATATTTAATATTTAAAAAATAGATACCATCAATATTATTTTTTTGAGTCCTTTACCATATCCATCAACCCTGATATTTCAGTTTCTGTCAAGTAACGCCAAGAATCATAGGCGATTCCCTCCAGATTTATATTCATAATACGCACCCGATTTAACGTTCTTACGCGGTAGTCAAGATATTCGCACATTCGTCTGATCTGACGATTTAGTCCTTGGGTCAGAATTATTTTAAAGGTAAATTCATCCAATTTTGTCACTTTGCATGGATTGGTAACTGTATCAAGTATCGGAACTCCCGCTGCCATACTTTTAATAAATGCGTTATCAATCGGCTTATTTACCGTTACTACGTATTCTTTTTCATGGTAATTGCCCGCACGCAGGATCTTATTTACAATATCACCATCATTTGTAAGTAATAAAAGTCCCTGGGACATTTTATCAAGTCGGCCTATTGGAAATATTCGTTCTTTGTAATTTAGATGGCTTATAATATTGTCGGCATCATTGGGATCTGAGGTACAGGTGACTCCGACAGGTTTATTAAAGGCAAGATAAACTTGCTTTGTTTCATTGGTCACAAGAATGTCGTCTATATAGACTTTGTCCATTGCAGTTGCTCGATTTCCCTTTTTTGCAATGACATCATTTATTCTAACACGTCCTGCTTCGATTAGTTTATCTGCTTCCCTACGAGAACATCTTCCAGTATCGCTGATATATTTGTTGAGGCTGATATGTTGCGGTTCCATAATTAATTAAACGATTCTAATTAATTTTAAAAAATACTTAAATTAATATGATCTGTTTATTTTAAACCGCCTAAATCTACAAAAGAATCAAATTTTTCTACAATTGAGTGCCTTGGTGTCTGATCGATTGGAATATGTTTATTAAGACTTATTTTTTCTCCCTGAATGGGTAAAGCATCTTTACTCAAATTGTTTTTTGCCAGCAGGCTTTCCAATCTTATACCGTACTTTTGTGAAATGGTATACATATTCTCTCCTTTACTAACTATATGAAATGGTATTTCTTTGTCCTGAAACGTTCTTTTCTTTTTATCGAGAAATACAATTTCATTTTCACCAAAGATATAATCAGGACTACTCAGTCCTTCGTTATACTCTAGGATTTCATATTTTTCAACACCTGTCAGTTTTGCCAAACTGGAAACAGACTCCCCTCCCTTAGTGTTAACAACTTTAACGTCATTTATTTTCCTTATTGTATATTTTTGTACTTTATTGTCCGCTTTGTAATTATCTGATGTAGTACTTTCGCTTTCAACTTTTTTATAGCCATTTTTTAATTGGTCTCTTACTTCAATTTTAATGGTCTCTTTTTCTTCAATATTAACTAAATTTGGATTTACTTTAAGTATTGGCGATCTTGGTAATACAACCGATTCATCAAATTTATATAATTGATTGCTTTCAATAATTCTGATAAGTTTGTCAGCATAAGTAGGGTCGGATGCGTAGCCGGAAAATTTTAAACCATTGGCCCAACCAACATAATCGCTGGAACCAAGCTCAAAAAGAAATCCATATCTGGACTGTTTTGCCGGATTGGTTAGGAATTCGGAGTGCGCAGAGTAGGAATCTGCAGCTGAAGAAAATGCCCTAAAACAACTTTCTATCAAATTTCCTGTACTGTCTGTGTCGTCATCCAGTTTAAAATATATTTCACCAGTCCAATCTTTTCCACACTTTAAGCCAAAATGGTTATTGGCTTTATATGCCAGATCACTTCTACCGAGATCTGATTCCAGCATGCCTTGTGCAAGTTTAATCGATGCCGGGATCCCGGTACGTTTCATTTCAGAAATAGCGATGCTTTTAAAGGAGCCAATATAATTATCCATAATTTTTTTATTGGCATTAGAAAAAGATGCCATAGCCAAAACCGGAAGGATTAAAAGCAGATTTATTGAAATAATTCGATACATATATATTATATATTTATTTAATTTGATAATGCAAATATCATTCCGAATTTTTTAATGCCCAATTCTTGTTATTAAAATGAATTATTGGGTAAAAATATTGTTACTATTGCATATCGGATTTTCGATGGTAAAAAAATAAAATTTAAAATGGATATTACAGATTTATTACAAGGACCAATGAAGGATTTGATTGTGAACCAAGTAGGTAAACAATTAGGTTTAGGTGACTCAAATCAGACAAATACAGCTGTAAGTGGTGTATTTGCAACTTTACTAAATGCAGTTTCTCATAATGCAGCTTCTCCGGAAGGTGCCAGTTCCCTGATGTCAGCATTGGACAGAGATCATGACGGAAGTATATTAAACGATTTGGCAGGATTTCTATCAGGTACGGTTACCCCTGAAAATCCAAAAACGGCTAATGGTGCCGGTATTGTAAATCACCTTTTTGGCGGACAACAAGAAACTGCGGCACAATCTATTTCAAAAGCAAGCGGAATAGATGCAGCAAAAATTGCTCAATTGATGATGACTTTAGCGCCGGTTGTGCTTGGGTATCTGGGTAAAGCTAAATCTGCTCAGGCAGCCCAACCCGAACAACAAGGCAATGGTTTGCTGGACTTAATTACCGGTGCGACTAAAACTGTAAACCAACATCCCGAAAATCAGGGATTTTTCTCTAAGATGATTGACCAGGATGGTGATGGAAGTATGGTTGATGACCTGGCAGAAATAGGTTTTAAATCCATTTTTGGAAAAATATTAGGAGGAAAATAAAAAGACTTAGTGTATATTTGTCACTAATTAAGGCCACTAAATAAATTTAGTGGTCTTTTCATTTAAGTAATCAAAGAACAAGACACTCCTGAGCATGATACATTTCCACTTACATTACAAAACAGATATAGAGGAACAGCTGGCCATAGAATACTATACCAATAAAAATACCATTTCTTCCAGTATTCTTTGCCAAACCTTTGATGGAGAAAATTGGACAGTAAGTCTGGAAACAAAGGAAAAATTTACTCTTTATTATAAGTATATTGTACTTAAAAATGGAACTCCATCTTTAAAGGAATGGGGCAAACCAAGATTCATTGAAATTACGCATTCATTAAATACTTATTTAGAGGATAAGTGGAGGGCAAGGGCAAATGAAGATAATGCATTTTTATCAACTGCTTTTACAAAATCAATATTCCGGCGTAATTTGCTTAAAGATAAGCTTGTTGAAAAAAGTAAAAGTAATTATAATCAAATTACTTTCAGACTGCACGCAGGGACCATTCCTTCTGATTTGTGTTTTGGCATTTGCGGCAATACGAAAGCTTTAGGTAATTGGACTACACCAATATTATTGGACGATAGCCATTTTCCAACTTGGGATATAACATTGTCGATTGGGGAAACAAATTTTTATCTGGAATACAAATACGTTATTTTTGATCCTAAAGTTGGAAGTATTGTTGCCTGGGAAGAAGGTATAAATAGACATTGTCATTTTGTATTTCCTGACACAAGCGGTATCTGTTTAATTGTAACGGATGAAAATTTCAAATATGGCGGGAATAAATGGCGGGGAACTGGCGTGGCGATTCCTGTTTTTTCTCTTAGGAGCCGTCAGGGCTTAGGTATTGGAGAATTTCAAGATTTAAAATTTCTGATAGATTGGTCGAAGATGATTGGATTAAATATGATTCAGGTACTTCCGGTAAATGATACTATTGCTAATAAAACATGGACAGACAGTTATCCATATGCTGCTATCTCAGTTTTTGCATTACATCCATTATATATAAATCTGATAAAGATAGCTCCCTTAAGAAACAAAGCTGATCACAAGGCCCTTCAAAAGTTGACAACAGCGCTCAACGGGCTGGATAAAGTAGATTTTGACAAAGTCCTTGAAGTAAAATTTTCCTATCTAAAAAACTTTTTATCAGGAGTATGAAAATTTTATTGAAGATAAGGAGGCTCAACTTTTTATGAAAGAAAACGATGTCTGGCTTCGATCATATGCTACATTTTGTCATTTAAGGGATATATACAATACATGTAATTTTAATGCCTGGCCAAAATATAAGCATTACAGTGAAGAAATTATTGACTCACTATGTAATGAAAGTTATATCGGATATAAAGACATTCAATTTTATTATTTTTTGCAATACCACGCAGATAAACAACTTTTGGATGTAAAACTATATGCAAGAGCAAACGGTATTGCCCTCAAAGGTGATTTGCCTATAGGGATTTATAGGTTTAGTACAGATGCCTGGGTTAATCCTGAACTTTTTAATATGAACGAGCAAGCAGGTGCACCGCCGGATGATTATGCTGTTCTCGGCCAGAATTGGGGTTTCCCTACATACAACTGGTCAGTTATGTCAAAGGATGGTTTCAAGTGGTGGCGCCACAGAATGCAGCATCTAAACAGACATTTTGATGCCTTAAGAATAGACCATATTCTTGGCTTTTTCCGAATATGGCAGATTCCTACAAATCAAGTAGAAGGCACAATGGGAAGTTTTAATCCCAGGATTCCTTTTTCAAGAGATGAACTGAAAAAATATGGTATTTCCGGAGATTTATCGAGATATACAAATCCACACATTTCCCTAGATATTTTGAATGACTTATTTGGAAGCGAAGTGGAAGATATCATTAATATGTTTTTTAATTCCTCTGGAGATGGGACAATAGTGTTTAAATCTTCATTCGATACGCAACAAGAAATTGTCCACTTTATTTCCCAAAATCCAAAGTTCAAAAAACATGAGCCGGCACTTCTGAGTTTAATCAGTGAGGTATTAATTATAATTGAGCCTAATTCCGACGGACAATTATTTAATCCAAGAATAACAATCGGGACCACTACGTCATATGATCATCTAAATGATTCCGCTAAATCCAGTATTGATGCGCTTTATAATGACTATTACTTCAAGAGGCATGATGAATATTGGAAGGAGCAGGCCCTGTGGAAATTGCCAGCTATTCTGGACTCTAGTGACTTGCTAATTTGTGGCGAAGACCTTGGAATGATACCAAAAGCCGTTCCAGGAGTTATGAGGGAAATGAACATTATTTCTCTTGAGATTCAACGAATGCCGAAAGGAAATACAAAGTTTGGTCAGGTTGCAGGCTACCCATATTTTTCAGTTTGTAGTCCATCATGTCACGATATGTCTACCATCAGAGGTTATTGGGAATCAGACCATGAAAACGCAAAAGATTATTATTATAATTATTTGCATTGGTATGGGTTAACGCCCCTGGAATGTAGCCCTGAAATCGTAACGGCCATCATTGAAGACCATTTAATGTCGCCAAGCATATTAGCCATTTTTCCTATTCAGGATATAATTGGAATGGATGTAATATTAAGAAAGAAAGATGTTTTTTCTGAACAGATTAATGAACCTAGTAATCCTAAACATTATTGGAGATATAGATTTCATATTAATGTTGAAGACCTAATAGCTCAAACGGACCTTAATCATAAAATAACATCACTGATCAGAAAATCCGGAAGATATATAAGCCCCGATTATGCCCAAAATAATATTTGAAGCAACATTGAAACAGTTTGAAAATTCATCCTTATGGGGTTGGCATTTTATTGTTCCGACAACAATTGCTCAAAATTTTATTAATGGCAATGACCGACGTGTGACCATTGAAATCAATAATGAAATAAAACTTCACTCGGCCTTGATGCCCAATAAAGAAACTTGGTTCATTATGTTAAATCAGGGAGTACAGAAAAAATTAAATGTAAAGTCCGGTGGCTTAATCCAAATTGGAATGGACAAAGACACATCAGAATACGGAATGCCAATGCCTGATGAATTCAGAGAAGTATTGGACCAGAACCCTGAAGGAGATGAATATTTTCATGGGCTTACTCCAGGGAAACAAAGAAGCCTGCTTTACATAGTAGGAAAAGTAAAAAACATTGACCTAAGGATAAACAAAGCTTTGGCGATTGTCGATCATTTGACAATTAACAAAGGTAAAATTGATTACAAAATGCTGAATGAAGCACTTAAGTACTATGGTAATATGTAAGTAAAATTATCTTTTGCCACCTTTTGTATCAGATTTTAAAATCTTTAATTCATCTCATCCTCCAAGGCTTGCTAAAAATGCTTATTCTTGCCATCTGCAATTAAAAAACTTAACTATTATTTAATATTAAGTTTACAATTAAGTCAAAAACTTAACATTGGTATCTAATAAATTCAGTATGAAATCAATTTTTGATTTTAAAAAATTTGGAATATTTATTGAGACTCTAATCCAATTTTATTTATGATGTATAAAAGCAGAATTTTTGACACAAAAAAAATCACCAATTACTATGTGATTATCGTTTGAATACACTTTTAAAAACAACAGCCTTATTGATTTAATAAAAATAACTTTGACCGTTCTTGATTTAGTGATAATAATTGTTGTATATTTGCGCCACAATAGAGTAAATGCTTAAGGGGACGGCGGGTTCCCTTTTTTATTGTAGTATATTTATGCAGAATTTGGAACTCGAAAAGTTAGTATTGGAAGGTCTCACACAGCTTGAATATGTTGACACCTATTTAGTTGATATACGAGTAAAAAACAACAAGATTGAGGTATTTCTTGATAGTGATGAGGGGATTAGCTTTTTGAAATGTCAAAAAATGAGCAGGTGGTTAGAATCTTTTTTTGATGAAAATAAAACTTTTGGTGATGTCTACACATTGGAAGTTTCTTCACCAGGAGTCGGCAGTCCATTAAAAATGTTGCGACAATATCCAAAAAATATTGGTAGGATTATTGATATAAAACATAGCATTGATAAGCAAAGCAAAGGCATATTAAAGGATGTCATCGGGGATAAGATATACGTAGAATACGAAATAAAAATTAAAGAAGGTAAAAAAAATAAAAAAGTCATCATGACTGATGAAATAAAATTTGAAGATATAATTGAGTCAAAAATTAAAATAAGTTTTAATTAATGAATTTAGTAGAATCCTTTTCAGAGTTTAAAGAAGGTAAAAATATTGACCGACCTACCATGGTCAGAGTCCTGGAAGATGTTTTTAGAACGTTAATACGCAAAAAGTATGGATCAGATGATAATTTTGATGTCATAGTTAATACGCATAACGGAGACCTTGAGATGTGGCGGGTACGACTGATTGTGCCAGACGGTGAGGTAACTGATGAGTTGGCCCAAATTTCTTATACCGAAGCTAAATCTATTGATGAAGCTTATGATGTTGGTGAAGAATGTTATGAACTTCTTACCTTAGAAGACTTCGGAAGAAGATCTATCATGGCAGCCAGACAGACTTTAATTTCGCGAATCATGGATCTAGAAAAAGATGACGTTTATAAGCGTTATATGGATCGTGTTGGGGATTTGGTAGTTGGTGAAGTTAGCCAAATATTGAAGAAAGAGGTTTTAATTCTTGATGATTCAACTCAAAATGAATTGGTTCTACCTAGATTGGAAATGATTAAGGGTGATTTTTTCAGAAAAGGTGATATGGTAAGGGGCATTATAAAACGAGTCGAAATGCGCAACGGCACACCGATGGTAATGTTGTCCAGAACAGATAATTTATTTTTAGAAAAGCTTCTTGAACAAGAGGTTCCCGAAATAGAAGATGGCCTGATAACCGTTAAAAAAATTGTCAGAATGCCGGGTGAAAGAGCAAAAGTAGCAGTAGAGTCATACGATGACAGAATAGATCCGGTAGGTGCCTGTGTAGGTATGAAAGGATCAAGAATTCATGGCATTGTCCGCGAACTAAAAAATGAAAATATAGATATTGTCAATTATACAAGTAATGTATCTCTATTTATACAAAGGTCTTTAACTCCGGCAAAAGTTACGAGCATATCATTGGATGATAAAAATATGCGCGCTTCAGTATACTTGAAGCCAGATCAGGTTTCACTTGCAATAGGTAAAGGTGGTAGCAATATAAAACTTGCCAGCAAATTAACAAACTATGAAATTGATGTTTTTAGAGATAATGAAGAGCAAGAAGTTGAAGATGTCGATTTGGATGAATTCGCAGATGAAATAGAAGACTGGGTGATTGAAGCCCTTAAAAATATAGGTTGTGATACAGCCAAAAGTGTTCTATCACTAAATCGTGAAGAACTAATTAGAAGGTCAGACTTGGAAGAAGAGACCGTGGATGAAGTGTTGAAGATATTAGCTTCCGAGTTTGAAGACAACTAATCATTATTTTAAATATTTTAAATCGCTAATGGCAGAAAGATTAGTAAAAATAGCAAAAGAACTGAATGTAGGTCTTAGTACTATAGTGGAATTCCTTGCCTCTAAAGGTCATATTATAGAAAACAAACCTACCGCTCAAGTCTCTGATGAGATGCACAGTGTCCTTTTAAAGGAATTCAGCACGTCTATGGCTGTAAAAGAAAAAGCGGATCAAATTATTATTGGTACCAGACCAGGTGCTGATCATAGACACCATGCAGATGAAAAACCTGCACCAAAACCTCTCTTTTCTTTACCGAAATTGGCAGATTTAGATAAACCGATATCCAATCCTTCATCAGATGAAGTAATCAACACTCCTGAAGAGGAAGCTAAAGAGCAAATATTTTCCGTAAAACAAGATGCTCCCAAATTAACTGTTTTGGGTAAAATTGATTTAGATAAACCAAAAGTCTCTACAAAACCTGAGCCTAAAGTGAATAAAAAGGATGTTGGGCAAGATCAGCATTCAAAAGATTCAGAATCATCTCCTGAAGAAAAACAAAATGAATCAAGCCAAAGTAAAAGTGAAAAAGTCGATATATTAAAAAAGGATTTAAAACCTATACCTGAAATTTCTGAAGTAGAGAAGGTTTCCAAACCGGAAATACCTATGCCTTCCGCGGATGCAAAAACAAAAGATGGCTTACCTGAAGAAATAATGCATAGGTCGACAACGCCAACACTAAAAGGTCTTAAAATTTTAGGAAAAATAGATACTACAAAACTTGATAGTTCGACAAAACCTAAACCAACAATACCGGTCAAACCAATACCAGGCCAACCAGTCAAAACTGAAAATGGACAACAGTCAGGCACCTTAACTGATGCTCAAAAAAGGAAACGCAAACGTAAGAAACTACCTCAAGGTGCTCCTGTGCCGGGAGATACCAGAACTGGAGACAGTAATAGACCTGGTGGTGGGCAGACAAATAATTCCGGACCAGGTTTAAATAAGCCTAAAGCTCCTTTACGAGATGAAGTCAAAGAGGTCTCTAAAAAGGAAATCGACGACAAGATTAAGGCCACAATGGCCCGTCTTACTGGTGGTGGTAAGAACAAGCGACAGAAAATAAGACGGGATAACCGAGATGTAAAACGCGAAAAACAAGAATTAAGAGATACTGAAGAAGGAGAAAGTAAATTAAAATTAACAGAATTTGTCTCCGTGTCTGAATTAGCCAGTTTGCTGGATTTGCCAGTATCTCAAGTCATTACTACTTGTTTAACCCTGGGAATTATTGTGTCAATAAATCAACGTTTGGATGCAGAAATCATTGAACTTGTGGCAGGCGAATTTGGTCATGAAGTAGAATTTATCAGTGCAGAAGAAGACGTAGATGACGATAATGCGGTTGAAGATACAGAAGCAGATTTAATGCCCCGAGCACCAATCGTAACCGTAATGGGACACGTCGATCACGGAAAAACATCTTTATTGGACTTTATTCGATCGGCTAATGTTGCAAGTGGTGAAGCCGGAGGTATTACGCAGCACATTGGTGCATATGAAGTTAGGGTGGGACCTGATAAAAAGAAAATAACTTTCCTGGATACACCCGGTCACGAAGCTTTTACCGCAATGAGAGCTAGGGGAGCAAAAGTTACTGACATTGCAGTTATAATAGTTGCTGCCGACGACCATATCATGCCGCAGACAAAAGGAAGCTATTAGTCACGCACAAGCAGCAGGAGTACCGATGATTTTTGCCATAAATAAAATAGATAAGCCGGGAGCAGATCCTGAAAGAATAAAACAGGAATTGTCAGCTATGAACCTTCTTGTAGAGGATTGGGGCGGCACCTACCAGTCTCAGGATATTTCAGCAAAACAAGGTGTGAACATCGATAAACTTTGCGAAAAAATTCTTTTAGAAGCAGAAATTTTAGACTTAAAAGCCAATCCTAACCGACCTGGATTAGGAACGGTTATTGAAGCATCTCTAGATAAAGGCAAAGGGTATGTGACTAAAATCTTAGTTCAAAATGGATCAATTGAAGTTGGAGATTCTATAGTAGCAGGACCTTATTCTGGAAAGATCAAGGCTATGTTTAATGAATTAGGTAAAAAGGTCAAAAAAGCCGGTCCTTCAAATCCAATTCTTGTTTTAGGATTAAGTGGTGCGCCACAAGCAGGTGAGAAGTTTAAGGTGATGGGCTCAGATCAGGAAGCTCGACAACTTGCAACCAAAAGAGCACAAATCGAAAGGGAACAATCAAATCGATCAAGTAAACGTATTAGTCTTGATGAGATTGGTCGTAGGTTGGCTTTAGGTACATTTAAAGAATTAAACCTTATTGTAAAAGGTGATGTAGATGGTTCTATCGAAGCACTGACAGATTCATTGATCAAACTTTCTGTACCAACAATACAAGTTAATGTCATCCACAAAGCTGTTGGAGGAATTGCAGAATCTGATGTATTGCTTGCTTCTGCTTCTGATGCCATAATAATTGGTTTTCAGGTCAGACCTTCAGCAAATGCAAGATTACTCGCTGAAAGAGAAGGCGTACAAATAAAGACATACTCTATCATATATGAAGCTATCGAAGAGATAAAATCAGCAATGGAAGGTATGCTCGAACCTACAAAAGAAGAAAAGATCATTGCGCAGGTAGAAGTTAGGGAAACCTATAAAATGTCCAAAATCGGTACAATTGCAGGTTGTTATGTCACTGAAGGAAAAATCACAAGAAATACTCATATTCGTGTAGTAAGAGATGGAATTGTTATCTTCCCCACTAAAGAGGGTGCTCATGGCGAATTAACATCTCTGAAACGATTTAAAGATGATGTCAAGGAAGTTAAAGCAGGTTTTGAATGTGGAACCACAATAAAAAACTTTAACGACATTCAGGAAGGAGACATCATTGAAGGATACGAAATCATTGAAATCAAACAAACCTTAGGGTAATTTTATCCATCTTTAAATGATTCGAAATGAGAATATTATTACTGAAAACCTCAAGGGTTTTCTCGATGATATTGTACAAAGGGTAAATAATTTAGATTTTATTGAACTTGATCCTATTCGTGTACCTCATTCTTATTCATCTCAACAGGATATAGAGATTTCCGGTTTTTTTAGTGCAATATTCGCATGGGGAAACAGGAAAACCATTATAAATAAATCAGTTGAACTGATGAAAATGATGGACGATCGTCCTTATGAATTTATAAAATATCATTCGGAATCTGAAAGAAAGTCATTTCTTAAATTTAAACACAGGACTTTTCAAGCTATTGATATACTCTACTTTATCGAATTCCTCCAGCAACACTACCAAAAATACGATACACTGGAAGTTGCTTTCAATCCACCGGGTATAAATCACTATTCTCAGGAAATAGCATTGATAAATTTTTATAATTACTTTTTTGAAAGTGAATTTGCGCCAGATCGTACCCGAAAACATATTGCTTCGCCAGAAAAGCATTCTACTTGTAAACGGCTAAATATGTATTTAAGGTGGATGGTAAGATCCGATACTCAAAAGGTTGATTTTGGCATTTGGAAAACCATTCCGATGTCCGGTCTCATGATGCCTTTGGATGTACATGTAGAAAAATACGCAAGACAACTAAATTTCATCTCAAGAAAACAAAGAGACTGGCTTACAGTAGTCGAATTAACAGAAACACTAAAAAAATTTGATCCTGATGACCCGGTAAAATATGATTTTGCTTTATTTGGACTTGGATTTATAAAAGACGATTATTCCTGATAGCCATTCTGAATCCAACAAGCTACCTTGTTAATAATAGCATCTGACAATTTTGCACTTCCTTGTGGCATAGCGTTAGCGCCTGAATCGTGTTTAATAGATTTTAATACTTTGGTGTTCTGTGAAGCACTTTTAGATGATGCATAAGTACTGAGATTGATGCCTTCAGCTTTTGTAACAGCGTCATGACAACCTGCTGTAGCACATGAGGCATTAAATATTGAAGCAATGTCATTTTTGTAGGTGGGCGTCATTCCTGTACAATCTACCACATTGGTTTCATCTTTACTACAAGAACACAAAATTATGAAACTTAAAAACAGAATAACTGAAAAAAACTTTATCATATTTAATACTTTTATAATTTATCCTGCAAAAAAACACTTTATATTTCAATCAACCGATCTATTCTTTAAAGAAATAACTAAAAATTAACGCTTTGGTCGTATTTTTGCCTTGTAATAAAGTATAAAACAAAAAAGATAATGGATTTTAAAAATTTGATTGCGCATTGTAAGGAGTATGGGTTTATTTTTCAGTCAAGTGAAATATATGATGGATTGAGCGCAGTATATGACTATGGTCCATATGGTGTAGAATTAAAAAATAATATCAAATCATACTGGTGGAAAAGTATGGTGCAAATGCACGAAAATATTGTGGGATTGGATGCTGCCATTTTTATGCATCCAAAAACCTGGAAGGCTTCTGGTCATGTAGACGCCTTTAATGATCCTTTGGTAGATAATAAAGATTCTAAAAAAAGATATCGGGCAGATCAGCTCATTGAAGGCTACGCTGAAAAGATTGAGGCAAAAAGCTTAAAAGATGTAGAAAAAGCTAAAGCACGATTTGGTACCGAATTTGATGAAAAACAATTCAGAGAGACAAATGACCGAATTGTTGAACGACAAAAACAAATAGATGCTGTATTAAGTCGTCTTGCAACAGCAATGAGTGCCGGAGATATGGAAGAACTAAAATCAATGATCGATGACTATGAGATTGTTTGTCCGGAAAGCGGATCACGAAATTGGACCGAAGTACGGCAATTTAATCTTATGTTCAATACACAACTGGGAAATATCGCCGGTGAAGAAGGTAAACTCTACTTAAGACCGGAAACGGCACAGGGCATCTTTGTAAATTTTCTGAATGTTCAAAAATCCACCAGGCAAAAAATACCCTTCGGAATTGCACAAATAGGCAAAGCATTCCGGAATGAAATTGTTGCACGTCAATTTATATTCCGTATGCGGGAATTCGAACAGATGGAAATGCAGTTCTTTATACGTCCCGGATCTCAGCAAGAATGGTATGAATACTGGAAACAAGCAAGATTGAAGTGGCACACTGCTTTGGGAACAAGTCCCAATAAACTTAAATTTCATGATCATGCCAACCTTGCACATTATGCTAAAGCCGCAGTTGATATAGAATTTGAATTCCCTTTTGGTTTCCGAGAACTGGAAGGCATCCACTCAAGAGGCGATTTTGATCTGAGTCAACATCAGGAATTGTCAGGTAAAAAACTTCAGTATTTCGATCCAGAATTAAACGAAAGTTATGTTCCATACGTCATTGAAACATCAATCGGTTGTGATCGAATGTTTCTTGCGATGATTGCTAATAATCTGGTGGAAGAAAATGTTCCTGATGCTGAAGGAGCAGATTCGATACGAACAGTATTGAAATTACATCCGGCATTGGCACCAGTTAAAGTGGCCATTTTACCATTACTAAAAAACAAGGAAGAGCTTACCAAAGCTGCTTCTGACGTGTATGATAAGCTAAAATTATCCTTCAATTGCCAATATGATGAAAAAGATGCAATTGGCAGAAGATACAGACGCCAGGATGCCATTGGAACGCCATATTGTGTGACAATAGATTTTGAAACCCTCGAAAACGACACAGTTACCATCAGAGATCGGGATACATTAGAACAACATAGGGTCAAAATATCAGACATCAAATCTACAGTTGAAAACAATGTGACAATGGAAACTTTATTAATGAAGAAGTAGTGCATACTTAATCAGGTAAAGTTTTAAACCCATACTTTTTTATGGGCTCAACATCTCCGTTTAATAAAGCCCGTCTAATCTTTTACATTCTATGGCCCTGAGCCCCATGGCACCGCAGGCTTCAACCACTTTATTCAGATTAGCAAATTTTGGATTATTGGTTTGACCTCTCTTATAACGGGTATATATTTGTTGGGCGATCACAGCAAGCTTCATCATGCCATAGGCATAGTAGAATACTCCATTGCCCGGATCTATGCCGGATTTGGTGGCATATGCATGGAGTAATCCTTCTCGTGATGGGTTGCCATCCAGCGTCGAAGGACTGAGTTGTATGGCTTGCAACCAATCGGGGTCATCCCGATTTACCCAATAACCTAAACTGCTACCAAGATCCATTAGAGGATCTCCAAGTGTACTCATTTCCCAATCTAGCACGGCCAAGATATCATTGGACGAAGGATGTAGGATGAGATTGTCATACTTATAGTCATTGTGAATGAGTGATGATCTCGATATAAGCGGTATGTGATTGCAAAGCCATTTGGCAAGATTTTCTACCGATGAGATTTCATCCGTTTTTGCATGAAAATATCTCTTAGTCCATCCGTCAATTTGCCTTTCCGGATATTGCTCCGGATTACCTAAATCATCCAAACCTATTGATTTGTAATCCAGTTCATGTATATCTACAAAATTACTTACAAAATTGTCAAAAATGTTACCCATGGCGGTAGCCGAAGGCAAAAAAGAACTGTCCAACGCAGAGCGTAAAATCCAACCATCAATATGACTCATGACATAAAAATGGGTACCGATAATCTCATCATTTTCACAAAATAAAATAGGAGCAGGCACCTTACCAAAAGAATGCTGGAGACTGGAAATAATTTTATATTCCCGTTTCATATCATGACCCGACTTGATTAGCAAGCCTCCTGGTGGCTTACGCAAAACCCAACAAATTCCTTCATTGATAGTAAGCTGATATGTAAGGTTAGAATATCCCCCGGAATACTGTCTGATTTCAAGATGTTTAATCTCAAAATCAACCCTTGTTTGGAGAAATTGAACTAAGCCATCAGTATCTATATCGTCTCCTTTCCTTACTTGACCAGCTTTATTCGTCATCATTATGATTGAAAACCTTTAAGGATTTCTTTTGCAACCCGGCTTTTATGGACTTCGTCCGGTCCGTCATAAATCCGTGCTCCTCGCTCATGTCTAAACCACCAGGAAAGTAGTGTATCGTCAGTAATTCCAAGTGCTCCGTGGGCTTGTATCGCTCTATCCAGTACTTTATTTAAAACATTCGCCACAAAGTATTTGATCATCGAAATTTCGATTTTGGCCTTGTTCTGTCCAAAAGTGTCAATTTTATCTGCAACATCAAGAACCATAAGTCTTGCCGCATAAATATCTGCTCTGCTCTCTGCAATCCAGTTTTGAATTGTTTGTTTGTCAGATAGCATTAGTCCGGGAGAAATAGTTCTTTTTGACACATAGGTGCACATCATGCTAAAGGCTCGTTCGCAAATACCTATCCATCTCATACAATGGTGTATCCGTCCGGGGCCGAGTCTTGTTTGTGCTATCGCAAATCCCGCTCCTTCGGAGCCTAAAATATTATCAACAATTACCTTACAGTTTTTGTATCTGATCTCTGAATGGCTAAAATATCCATATCCTTCATCACCCATAATGGGTATGTTCCTAACTATATTTAAGCCATTAGTATTCATTGGCACTATAATCTGACTGGCGCGCTGATAAGGATTTGGGTTCGATTCATCAGTTAAAGCCATAACAATGGCAAAAGAGGCGCCGTCAGCTGAAGAAGTAAACCATTTATCGCCATTAATGGTGTATTCACCATTTTCCCGGATGGCTGTAGTGCTCATCAGCAATGGATTGGATCCGGCATTATTAGGTTCTGTCATCGAAAAACAACTTCTTATTTTTCCTTCCAAAAGAGGTTTAAGAAATTTTTCTTTTTGTTGTGCCGTTCCGAATTCCATAAGGATTTCCATATTACCGGCATCTGGTGCCTGGCAATTAAACACATAATGACCTATTGGGCTCATACCCAATATTTCGCTCACCATCCCAAATTGTTTAGTATTCAGCCCCATACCTCCATAAGATACCGGTACTTGAGGACACCATAGTCCCTGGACTTTAACTTCTTCCCGCAATGCGTTAAGTTTTGGCAAAGCATCCTCCCATTTCATTTTCAAAAGTGCATGATCAATAGGAAAAAGTCGTACTTCGACAAAATTTTTAATCTTCTCCAAAATATCAAAAATTACCTGTTGGCTGAGAGATTCAGAATGGTTTGACATAGCAATAAATTATACCACCAAAAATACATAAAATTTTATAGCAATTAGGTTAATTGATAAAAGTTGATGTAACAACATTATATTTGTGATGTGATTTTTTACTTGATCTACCATTAATTTTTACCGAAATGTATCCACCCGAATTTCAAAAAGATTTAATTGAAAAATCTAAACAATTTCTGCTTGTTCCAGCTACTATTAATGATTTGAAAGGCTTAAGGGAATTACTGATTTTTCATGAATATAAATATTATATTGAGGACGATCCCTTGATATCAGATTTCGAGTACGACTTATTGTACAAACAATTGGTCAATATTGAAGAGAAACATCCTGAACTTATTACCATTGATTCGCCAACACAAAGAGTTAGTGTTGACTTGAGTAGAGATGCTACTTCAGTGCAGCATACCGTACCTATGCTTTCCCTAGATAATTCTTACAATGAAGACGATCTTAATAGTTTTGATGCATCTGTAAAAAAATTATGCGGGCTACCAGCTGATACAAATATTGAATATTGTGTAGAACCAAAATTTGACGGGGGAAGTATCGCTCTACTGTATGAAAATGACATTTTGGTGAGGGCTGCAACAAGGGGTAATGGTGTGTATGGCGAAGAAATGACTCCCAACGCCAAATCCATGCCAAGCATTCCATTGAAAGCACTGTTTTCATCAAAAGGAATTGTGAAAGTAGAGTTGCGCGGAGAAGCTCTGATTCGAAAAGACCGATTTGAAAAAATGAATAAGGAGCGGGAAAAAGAAGGTCTTCCTTTATTTGCGAATCCCAGAAATGCAGCCACAGGTGGCCTTAGAACTAAAGATGCCAATGAAACCCGAAAACGTGGACTTGAAGCATTTATTTATCAGATTGCATATGCTGAAGATATCATTGGAGAGTCTATATTACCTAAGCTTAAAACCCATTTTTCCGGAATTGAACTATTGGGTAGTTTAGGTTTTAAAATCCCACATGAAGAAAAAAAAGTTTGCAAAAACATCACTGAAGTACATAATTTTGTCCAATTATGGGCGATAAAAAGAGATGACTTCGGATACGAAATAGACGGCATGGTCATTAAAGTGAATAACCTGGCCATTCAGGAAAGATGTGGATTTACGGCACACCATCCCAGATGGGCTATGGCTTTTAAATTTAAGGCAAAACAAGCTACAAGTACGTTGCTTGCTATCGAATATCAGGTTGGAAAAATCGGTTCAATAACACCGGTAGCAAAAATAAAACCGGTACACCTTGCAGGAGTAACTGTATCTTCAATTTCATTGCATAATGAAGACTTTATTCGTGGGAAAGATCTTAGAATAGGAGATAGCATACTTGTTGAACGTGCTGGCGACGTCATTCCTTATATTGTAAAATCTTTTCCTGAATTGCGGTCCGGTAAAGAAGAAATCATTCACTTTCCTCAGCTTTGTCCGATAAATTCAACTTCGACACCTATAATGCTAATTAAGGAAGAAGGCGAATCAGCATGGCGTTGTCCAACTTGTGTATGTGGAATGCAAGATTTGCAAA
Organism: Saprospiraceae bacterium; assembly: GCA_016717145.1. Classification (GTDB taxonomy): domain Bacteria; phylum Bacteroidota; class Bacteroidia; order Chitinophagales; family Saprospiraceae; genus OLB9. The sequence continues at coordinate 230,777 of JADKGD010000071.1, forward strand.
AAATGATTTTTCATGTTTCCAAAGATGCTATGGATATTGATGGTTTTGGTAAGTCATATGTGGAACGATTTTTTGAAAACGGCTGGCTAAAAGATATGAGTGACTTGTACAATCTTAACTATAAAGATATAGAAAAGCTGGAAGGCTTTGGTCAACGCTCAGCAGACAAACTTAGAGAATCTGTTGAACAAGCCAAAAGAAATCCAATACAAAGACTTTTATATGCCCTGTGTATCCATCATTTTGGTAAGAAGGCTTCAAAGTTAGTAGCCGAACGAATTAATCACGTGCTTGATCTTAAAGACTGGAAACTGGAGCAATATCTTGAGATTAAAGATATTGGTCCGGTTGTTGCCGAAAATGTCATGGCTTGGTTTTCTAATGAAAGCAATATCAAAATGCTTCAAAGAATGGAAATATACGGCGTTAATCTCACTCAGACAGAAGAAGACAAACCACTCCTGATATCTGAAGATGGCATTCTATATGGTAAAACAATCTTATTTACGGGTACGCTTATGGCAATGGGTCGAAAAGAAGCAGAGGAGTTAGCTTCAAAACATGGTGCAAAAAATATTTCTGCAGTAAGTTCAAATCTAAATATTCTTGTTGTTGGCGAAAACGCGGGCTCCAAATTGAAAAAAGCCCAAAGCTTAGGTACCGTGCAGATCTTGACAGAAGATGAATTTGTAAGTATGATTAATGGATAATATCAACTACAATGTATTAGATTAAATATGTTTATAGTAGTATAATATCTTGGCATTATGATTCTTTAATTTAAAGGAATACCTCTTTTTGTTAATTGTCAAATTTGACAATTAATATTATATGCCCTAAATACATTGATGAAAATACAAAATACCGTAGATTTGACTTTAAATAAGATTAATTAAATATGCAAAACACACATGATATAGATTTTAAAATCTATGGAGAAGAAATGCAATATGTAGAAATAGAACTTGATCAAAATGAGACTGTCATTGCAGAACCAGGATCTATGATGATGATGGATGAAGATATCGAAATGAGGACCATATTCGGTGATGGAAGTGAACAAGATCAGGGCTTTTTAGGAAAATTGATGGGAGCAGGTAAAAGGCTTCTCACAGGTGAAAAATTATTTATGACAGCCTTCACTCATGTTGGTTCCGGAAAAGCTCAGGTTTCTTTTGCAGCACCATACCCAGGCAAGATAGTTGCCATTGATTTATGTGATTATGATGGAAAAATAATTTGTCAAAAAGACGCTTTCCTGTGTGCGGCTCAGGGGACATCAGTAGGAATTGAGTTTTCAAAAAAATTGGGCCGAGGCTTTTTTGGGGGAGAAGGATTTATTATGCAAAAACTCGAAGGAGATGGATTGGCATTTATGCATGCGGGTGGATATATCACTGAAAAAGTGCTTAAAACTGGTGAACATCTTAGAGTCGACACAGGTTGTCTTGTTGGTTTTACCCAAACAATAGATTATGATATTGTCTTTGTAAAAGGAATTAAAAACATCGTTTTCGGCGGGGAAGGCCTATTCTTTGCTAGTTTGATTGGGCCTGGAAAAGTATGGATCCAGTCTTTGCCGTTTAGTAGGATGGCTGACAGGATTATGGCAAGTGCTGGAAATTATGGTAAAAAAGATGAAGGAAGTGTCTTGGGCGGATTGGGAAATCTTCTGGATGGTGATTGATACTACACAATTGTTTTATAACAAGATTTACTTCACATCATATATTTTTGAATGTATCGATTTTGAAATCAATATTGTACCTGTTTTTTGAGATATTCAAAACTAATACATATCTTTTGCCCCAAATTCAAAATGTATATTTACGTTTGCCTAATATTTTAACACTAATAATAACAATTAAAATGCATCTTAACAAAATTTTCATTTCCACATTAATATTGATAATTTGTTTTAGTTGTAAAAAAGAAGAAAATTCTAAAATAAACAGACCAATTGAACATTGGGTTTTCAGGTCAGTATTGGATTTAAATCCCCGCATGATAACTTTGGCACTTAGTAAGGATATTTGGGCTTCTTATCATGCTGAAACAGGTTCGCTTTACAAAGCATGGAAAGGTAGCGTTTACTTTGATGGTGCAGTATACACAACTGCTCATGGTCCACAACCTATTAGTATTGGAAATAGCTATGTAGAAAATAAATATAAAAACCCATGGTATGTATTGGGTTCAGGAGGTGATACATTACAAACCAAATTTAATTATAAAGGACATCGATTTGTTAATGGACAGGTAGAATTAATGTACCAACTAACAGGTGAAAAACTACCGAAACCTATATATATTTATGAGTTTGTAGACGCTTCTTTATCTGAATCGGGACAACCAATTCTGGAAAGGAGTTTTACAACTCAAAATGTAGCAGAAAATTTTTCAGTTCACCTTGCTTTCAATTTGAGTTCGATCGTAGATAAAAATAGCATTAAAACGGATGCTAAATTAACCATAAAAAAACAGGAAGAAGTTAAACTGGATGACGTTACTACAGTAAATATTGATGGAGATCTCTCATTAAACAGCAACGTAAAAAATTTCTTTAATACTACATTCCTACAAACACCTACGATCGCAAATAAAAATGTGGCTGGTGGTGAATCCGAAGATGAAGGAAAAGAAAATGCCGGTGGACTACCTGAAGGACTTAAACTGATAGCAAAAAGTGATTGCAAAACCTGTCATAATAAAAATCTTCAAACCATTGGACCTTCGTATACTGCAATAGCAAAAAAATATTTGAATTCTCCCTCAAACATCACTATGCTCTCTAATAAAATCAAGTCCGGAGGTTCTGGAGTATGGGGCGAACAACAGATGACACCCCATCCCGATTTGGCAGATGAAGATATGCAGGCCATGGTCGGATATATTATGTCTCTTGATAATGACGCAGAAAGTCAAGAGCCTTCTCCAAGCGAAACAAATACATTAAAAATGGTTGCTTCGTCAGGGCTTAAAGAGGAAGATATGCTTCCAGGTAGTGTTGTAAAAATGTATTCCATTCCACCTAATATACAAAAGATGCCATCTATAAAAGCTGGACAAAAACCAAAATATGCTGGTATTCTTACAAATTTTGACAACTTGTCTAGTAGAGATTTTAAAGACATGAAAGAAAATTTTATGCTTACTGCTACCGGCCACCTTAAAATAGATACAGCTGGAACTTATACATTTCATATATGGAGTGATGATGGGGCCATCGTTTATGTAGGTGATAAAAAAGTACTGGACAATGATGGGGCCCACGGAACAGAGTTCAAGGAAGTTAGTATCCGGATGACAAAAGGATATTTTCCATTTAAAATTGAATATTTCCAAGGTAGTGGAGGTGCCTTTTTATCCTACAATTGGAAGAAACCAGGCGATAAAGACTTTGAAGTCATACCCGCATTTAGTATTTATCACAACAAAATCGAGCAGGAAGACCTCAGAGATTATAAACTTCCTATGAGTAGCGTTTCAAAGGTGCCGGGAGACCAATATCCGCTTGTTGATGTTCACCCCTCATTTGATCTGAGCCAAGCCAGACCAAACGGATTTAAGCCGAAAGTAGGTGGAATGGACTTTAAATCTGATGGTCGACTTGTAGTCAGCACTTGGGATGCTGCGGGTTCAGTTTATATTTTGAATAATGTAGAAACCGGCGACACAACAAAAATGACCGCTAAGAGAATCGCTTTTGGTTTGGCTGAACCTCTCGGTGTTAAAATTGTAAATGACACGATTTATGTCATGCAAAAACATGAAATGACCCGGCTTATTGACAATAATGGCGATGATATCATAGATGAATACCAAACACTTTGCGATGATTGGGGTGTCTCGGCCAATTTCCATGAATTTGGCTTCGGTCTCGTTTATAAAGATGGATACTTTTACGCTACCCTTGCTACAGCAATCAATCCCGGAGGAGCAAGCACACAGCCTCAAATTCCGGATCGTGGAAAGGTGGTAAAAGTAAATAAAAATACGGGCGAAACGACATTTGTATCGTCAGGACTAAGAACACCTAATGGCATCGGAATAGGATATAAAGGCGAAATCTATGTTGCTGATAACCAGGGAGACTGGCTACCATCCTCCAAAATCGTTCATATTCGGGACGGAGCATGGTTTGGCTCTCATTCAGTAGATCCGGAAGGAACCAAAGATAAAAAAGAAGATTTACCTGTAGTCTGGCTTCCTCAAGATGAAATCGGCAATTCTCCTAGCACACCTTTGGCAATTGCTTTAGGACCGTATAAAGGACAAATGATTCATGGAGAAGTCACACATGGTGGGGTCAAACGGGTATTTGTAGAAGAGATTAACGGTCAGTTTCAGGGATGTGTTTTTAGGTTCATTCAGGGTTTGGAGGCCGGGATAAATCGTATGGTTTGGGGTCCGGATGGTGCATTATACGTCGGAGGCATTGGCAATCCCGGCAACTGGGGACAATCCAATAAATTGCATTATGGCCTTCAACGATTAGCATTCAATAATAAATCAACTTTCGAAATGTTGGCTGTACGGGCAAAAAGCAATGGGATGGAAATTGAGTTTACAGAGCCCATAAATGATCTTGATGGTTGGAATATAAACAATTATGAAGTTTTACAATGGTACTACAAACCAACAATTGACTATGGTGGACCAAAATTGGAAGAACAAAAAATGGTCATTAAGTCTGTTACTTTATCAGATGACAAGAAAAAAGTTTTTTTAGAAATCAATGGTATTAAGGACAATCATATGATTTATATTCATTTGAAAAAACACTTCATTAGTGAAGCCGGGAGCTCCATTTGGTCAACAGAGGCATGGTATACGATGAATCAGGTCCCCAAAAACAATATGGGTATAGTCATAAAGGGACCTTTTGTCTTTGAAAATAACAAATTAACACCACCAGAAATAAAAGCCGGATGGCAATTGCTTTTTGATGGTAAGTCGACAAAAGGATGGCGAAATTTCAAAAAACAAACGATTGGTAAAAGTTGGGTTATACAGGATGAAGCCATACATCTTGACGCCAAACCAAATAAGGATGGTCACTGGCAAGCTGCGGATGGTGGAGACATCATTACAGAAAAACCATATGAGAATTATGAGTTCTCAGTAGATTGGAGAATTGGTACCTGTGGCAATAGCGGTATTATTTTTAATGTTGTCGAAGCTGATAAATACGATTATGTTTGGCAGACGGGTCCTGAAATGCAAGTATTGGATAATACCTGCCACCCTGATAGCAAGTATGTTAAGCATCGTGCAGGTGATTTATATGATATGATAGCCTGCAAACACCCTACAGTAAAACCAGCCGGGGAGTGGAACGAAGCTCGTATCAGAAACCTGAATGGTAAACTGGATTTCTGGCTTAATGGATATAATGTTGTATCTTTTACGATGCATGACGATACATGGAAAAAAATGGTTGCAAATAGTAAATTTAAGGATATGCCTGATTTTGGACTGGCAACCGGTGGGCACATTTCCTTGCAGGATCATGGTGATAAAGTGTGGTATAGAAACATTAAAATCAAACAACTTCATTGACCTGAAATTAAAATTAATTAGTTAATCAATTTATTAAACTTACCTAAATCATCATGGAACAAATAAACAGAAATCGCCTTTTTATTGCCAGCTGTTTTGCATTAATTACCACGGCTTTTGCTTTTGCAATCAGAGCGGGCATTATGAATGATTTGGTAAAAGATTTTAAATTGACAGATACTCAGCTTGGCTGGATAAGCTTTATGGGCGCCTTTGGTTTTCCTATAGCCACTTTAGTTGGCGGTCCGTTATATAATTCTCTCGGCCCAAAAAGATTAGGTAATATAGCTTTATTGTGTCATTTTCTTGGCATCACTTTTTCAATTTTGTCCCAAAGTTTTTGGCCCCTGTTTTTTAGTACATTTTTTGTAAGCTTTGGGAATGGTATGGTTGAGGCTGCTTATAACCCGCTCATCTCTTCCATGTATTCTGACAATAAAGCTACGATGCTTAATAAATTTCATGTTTGGTTTCCAGGAGGTATTGCAATTGGTTCTATAATAGCATTATTTCTAACCAATCTCGGAGGTACCTGGCAAATGAAAATCGCGGTAATGTACATACCAATGATCGTTTATGCATATTTGTTTTATGGTCAAACATTTCCAAAAACGCAAAATGAATTGGGTGAAGCCTCTACAAAATCAAATATTCAAGCCATTTTATCCTCTCCTTTATATTGGTTTATGTTGGTTTGTATGGCCCTCACAGCAACTACAGAGTTAGGAACACAGAGTTGGGTAGAAAGAATACTTGGAAACAGCGGGGCACAGCCATTGGTTGTGTTGTTTTTGGTTACAGGCCTTATGGCAATAGGAAGATACTTTGCCGGTCATGTCATTCATAGATTAAATATAACCGGAGTATTGTTTATTTCAGCTATAATAGCCTGTATTTCCATCGGCCTTATGAGTAGTGCTTCAGGGGGAATAGTTTACCTTTATGCCGTTCTGTTTGCCTTAGGTGTTTGCTATTTCTGGCCCAATATGATATCATTTATAGCAGTTTACCAACCAAAAACCGGTGCTCTGGGAATGTCTCTGATCGGCGGTGTTGGTATGGTTGGGCTCGCCATATTTCAACCTATCATAGGCGGCTGGCTTGATGTTGAACGCGCTAAAGCATTAGCAAACAATATTCCAGCTGAGGCCGCTGAGCTGGCTGCAGGTCAGGCTACCCTGGATAATATCGCCATATTTCCTGCCATTTTAATAGTTGCTTTCGGTATATTATTTTTCTATAGAAAAAAACTGGAATCATATAAACTATAAGTCATTAGTGAAAAAATTGAAACCTGGTTTATTGCTTTGTATTTTAGGAAGTTATCTTGCGATATGGCTAGGATATATTTTACCTCAATCAATAAACATTGCGATAATTGACTATTCAACGATAGGTATTATGCTATCAATAATGATTTTAAGTTGTGGTTTGGTATTCATTACTGCCCCAGAACTTAAATCCAAAGTTTATTATGTTGTGTTGGGAATAAATATACTTTTGGTGTTATTGTTCTTTTTTATACCACAACTACTATTATTGGCTTTGATTAGCTGTTTTCAGGGTCTTCTTATTGGCATTATTTCTAAATCTATTGTACAACGTTCAAAGGAAATATTGAAAGATTTTTCCTGGATGTTGTTAGGTGTCAGTTTAACTTCTGCAAGTATTTTATTGCCTCTACCAAAAGAGTTAGTAGTTGGTATTGGATACATTAACTTAGAAATGGGCCATACTTATATTTATTTTATAGCCTGCATAATAATTCTTTTTATAATGTTTTTTAGAAAAACCCCACCTGATCTGCGTAAAAAAGAAAACCTAATTGATTACCTCCCTTTTAAAAAAATGTATTATGCCACATTGTTTTTTGTAGGCATGCTTATTACTATTGAGTTGGTGGTATTGATCTGGTTGTTGGTTCTTAAAGACGTCAGTCAAGATTTTAAAGCTCAATTAACTTTACCTTTTATTTGTATACTTATCTTTGCTTTAAGAAGAAACGTCCATTACGTATTGGTAAAAATATCAAATATTGGTTGGATATTTATCTTAAGTTTATTGCTAACAATAAGCCTGGGCTTATTTTATACTTTCACCTTTACTGTATTCTTTATCCTTGGATATACCTTGTCAATAACGTACTTATTGTCTTTGATTACAACATTATTCCAAATTACCCTTCAGTCAAAACAAATTGGTGTGATACTATTGGCCATTGCCGCAATTGTTTTTTTAATCGGTCTTTTTGTTCAAAACTATTTTGAATTTGCGTTGTCCATAAATATTCCCATAAGCGTTTTAGCTCTTTCGTGCAAACAGGCATTGATCAAAGAAATAGCAACAGTAGCCGCTATTCTGGTTATACTTTCCGGAATAATTTTTTTAAAAAGACGCTCGATATAGTAAATTAACAGAATTCAATAACTGCTTGTCAAATAAAAAAATTACTATTTTTTAGAAAAAAACTTCCGAAATACACATTGGTTTCTTAAAATGTCATACTTTTGCATTCCTTTAAATAAAATAGGTAAAAATAATATTATTTTATGCTGATAATCCATATCAAAGACGATGAGTCTATCGACAGAGCCCTGAAGAGATACAAAAGAAAATTTCAGGCAGTAGGTCTTGTAAAAGAGCTTAGAAATAGAAAGCATTTTATCAAACCATCTGTTGTTAGAAGAAATGAAATAATCTCCGCTACTTACAGACAGGAGAAATACGGTCACCAAGGAGAATAATTCTTTTATACAATAAAAAAATTAAGGGTCAATCTATTGTTAGATTTGACCCTTTTCTGGTTATATTAAAATTTAATGATTCCAATAATAATAGGTGACCAAAAGTAAAATGTAAAAAATATGCCCTTGAAACGAATCATCCATCCAAATAAAATACCAACCAAAGACCTTCATCAATATATTATTGGTGCTGTCGCTCCAAGACCAATTGCATTTGTAAGTACTATAGATGAAAACGGTGTAGAAAATCTGGCTCCATATAGCTTTTTTAATGCTTTTTCATCCAATCCTCCAATAGTAGTTTTCTCTTCAAACAGACGGGTAAGTGATAATACAACCAAAGACACTTTACATAATGTAAAGGTAAGTAAAGAATGTGTAGTGAATGTAGTTCCTTACCAAATAGTAAGACAAATGTCACTAGCCTCTATAGAATTTCCATCCCATGTCAGCGAATTTGATAAAATCGGCCTTACCCCAGAACCTTCCGAAACAGTCAAAGCTCCTCGGGTTCTGGAATCACCTGTAAATATGGAATGTAAAGTAAAAGAAATCATTCCTTTGGGCGAACATGGAGGTGCCGGACACCTGATTATTTGTGAAGTAACTTTGATAGCCATATCTGAACATGTACTTGATGATAACAGACTCGATCCTCATAAACTCGACCTTATGGGCAGAATGGGTAGAAATTATTATGTGCGTGCCAGTGGAAATGCTGTATCTGAAATATATCAGTCAGTAACAGAAATTCCTCTTGGTTTTGATGGATTACCAAACTTTATTCGTTATAGCAATTTTCTTACTGGCAACGAAATCGCTGCGCTTGCTTCTTTAAAAAGCATGCCAACATCTGAAGAGATCAATAGCTTCAAATCAGAAAATACTAAGTTTTTAAAACTTTCTACAAAAGCCATTCATCAGAAAGCCTTATCATATATAAAGGCTGGCAAAATATCTGAAGCGCTTCTTTTGTTAGTTTGTTACAACCAGCAAATACCAGAAAAATGAAAAAATTATACTCCTTGTTTTACTAATAACCTGTATTACAACTAGTCAGGCCCAAAAAAGTAAAAGAAAACCTAAGCAAAAAGCGGATTATGCAATAGAAATAACAAGTGGTTTTTTTTATCATGGTTTATTGTCAAATACAAATGAAAATAAATTTGCTGGTTTTGGTGTTGGTGGCATCGGCCTTTATAGACAAAAGAATGGTTGGAAAAATGGAATTTCTTTTGAGTATTTGTCAATTTCCAAGGTAAATTCCACTCCATTTTATGATATTGATATAAGCAGAAGGGCATTGTTTTTGAGCTACAATCTTACAAAAAACATACTTAATAATCAATCCGGCAAGCTGCTTATTGGTGGTTTTTGTGGGCTTTTAAACGATGTTGGTACCCAACTTCCGTTTATAAATTTTGCATTTCCCGTACATAATATTTATAATGGTGCTATTATTGGTGGCAAAATAGAAATATTCCCTTCCTTCCTCAGATACCTTCTATCTCACATCCGGCTTTAAATTTGGTATAATAGAAGGTGGTTGGAATACTTCTAAAAAAGACGATCCACAATTGCCAACAAGGGCACAAAGCAAGACTGAAATGTATGTAGACTTTGTAGGTGCTAATAGGTTGTCATTTTCTTTAGGAATTGGAATCAAGCTTTAAAGGAATAAATCATACTACTCTAAAATTTCTTTGTTTGGCAATAATTGATTATTATTGTGTAATCATTGTTGGCTTATTCAATAAAAAAATATGAAAATAAAATTTTGTGGCGCTGCACAGTTCGTTACCGGTAGTTCCCATTTGATCGAACTTGAAGACGGCTTCAAAATTTTGCTGGATTGTGGTTTGTTTCAGGGTAAAGGAGAATACATTTGGGAGTGGAACAATCATTGGTATTTTAAACCCTCAGAAATAGATTGTCTGGTGTTATCTCATGCACACATTGACCATTGCGGTCGTATACCAAAATTAGTAAAAGATGGTTATTCCGGGCCAATACATGCCACTCATGCTACCAGGAGTCTTTGTGCCGTAATGCTGTTAGATAGCGCTAAAATTCAGGAAATGGATGTTCAGTGGCACAATGAAAAGATACTTAAAAAACGTAAAAAAGAAACAAATGTAATTCGCTCTCCATTATATACCAGTGATGACGTAGGTCCCGCAATGGTTAAATTTGAAGGTCACCCATACGATGTGTGGGAGCGCATACATCCAAATGTTGAAGTACTTTATAGGGATGCCGGTCATATTTTGGGAAGTGCAAGTGTTACGTTAAAAATAAAAGAAGGAATCAAAGAAACTTTATTAGGATTTACTGGTGATATTGGCCGTCCTTTTCGTCCGATTCTAAGAGATCCACAGCCAATGCCTGAAGTCGACTATCTTATCTGTGAGTCTACGTATGGCGACAGAGTTCATGAGTCTGCACCTGAGCAATCAGCACAATTTCTGGATGTCATCAGAAAAACCTGTGTTGAAAAAAGGGGTAAACTGATCATACCTGCATTCAGCCTGGGCCGTACTCAAGAGATCGTTTATATGCTCGACAAAATGGAAGGTGAAGGTTTATTACCCAAGATAAAAGTCTATGTTGACAGCCCCTTAGCAGTCAATGTGACACATATATTTGGTCTCCATCCTGAATGTTTTGATACAGACCTCAATTCATATATGCTGACCGATGATAACCCATTCGGCTTTAATAATCTGGTCTATATCAAAGATGTAGAAACATCAAAGTCATTAAATAATAGTCAGGAACCTTGTATTATCATAAGCGCAGCAGGCATGATGAACGCCGGACGGGTAAAACATCACTTATTTAACAATATAGAAAACCCAAAAAATACCTTCCTTATGGTAGGATATTGTTCCCCTGAAACACCAGGTGGCATACTGCGATCCGGAGCAGAGACGATTCGCATCTTTGGTGAAGAAAAAGTTATACGCGCTGATGTCGTCATCATGGATTCATTCTCTGCTCACGGCGATAAAAATGAGATGTATGACTTTATAAAAAATCAAGCCGGTAAAACAAAAAATATGTTTCTCGTGCACGGAGAGTTAGAAACTCAGACCAGTTTTAAACATTTTCTTCAGTCTAAAGGATTCGGTCATATAGAAATACCAAAACCAGGTGAAGAAGTGACAATAGCTTGAAGATATCATGTTATTCAATCTTTTTTATCAAATACGGCATGATAATATGTAGTATCGCCTTGCGCAAATATTATTCTACGGTTTGGCATGTTTTCCAATTCAAAAATACCGTTTACCGTAAATTTTAACTCTGCAAAAAGATAACCGGTCTCCCCGGAAATAATCGCACCATAAAGGCTATCTTTTACCAACTCTTGCATAGGAAAATCATTATTCCATGACAATGGATTTTCCTCTCCACGTATGCCTGCTGAATCTATGTTTTTTTTTCCGGACACATCAAGAGTCACCTTTACATTTCTTTTAAAGGACTTCTGGACACAGCTCTGAAAACAGAACATAACTACCATTATTATAATTATTGATTTCATTTTGTATACTTTTTACAAATTAAATAATCTAAACCAAATCTACCTGAACCCGTAATGACATAAAATATGCCGACCCATAAAAAACCCATGGCTGGGAGCATATTCCACATGCCGGATTGAAACTGTTGTAAAAACATTGCCACCAACATAGTGCAAATAATAAGAAATGAAAACAATCTGGTCTGAAAACCTAAAAGTAAAAATATACCACCTACGGCTTCGCTAAATGCGCCCATCCAGGCAAAAAATCCTGGAAAGATGGCAAAAACTCCACCATATTCTGCTACATCATTTGGAAACCAAAACGCTACTTCAAATAACCCTAAGTTATTGTCGACAGGAGACCAAGGTAGACCGAACTTTGGTGCGCTAAAAGAAACGGATAATAAGATGCCACACACAATCCGTGGTATGGTCAAAATCAGATCCTGCCATATCAAAGGCATGTTGATCGGAATGGTGATTCTTTTTATAAGATTTATGATCATGATATTATTTTGTATTTTAAAAAATTGAGTTATAATTGAATGAGATTACCATTTCCTGTACTTGAGGAATTTTTAAAACTTGCTTTGCCTTTATTTACGACATTACCATTTCCAGAAACTCGGGCTGATAATTTATTGTTAACATTCACCTTTACATTACCATTGCCGGAGCACTTGATATCAGATGTTTTGGCTATTAATTCTGTGGCATAAAGATTACCATTACCTGCATTAATGATGTCAAGTTGATCTATAGATCCTTGTACTGTAGTAGACGAATTTGAAAGATTTTGGATCTTTAGGTACCGGCCGCTAATGTTATTGACAGTTAGTCTACTGTTTCCATCATGGGTGATGACAGATACTTCGGGCATTGAAATGGTAATCCTGATATTAGTATCTTCGATGTACATTCGATTGCTGTTATTTCCCTTCAAAAATATTTTCAATCGACCTTCCGGCTTATCTTCATCAAAAGCCAAAAGTGGTAAAATATTGTCATCTATGGTTACTTTTATGCTCCATGACTTCCCTATCTCAACATTAATGTTACCATCTAAATCAACAAACCCTATTTTGTCAAAATTAGAATAATCAAACTGTTTTTCGATCAGTTTTGCAGAACCTCGTAACTGTCCGAATAAAGAAACATACATTAAAAACATTGCTGTGGTCATTCCTAAATTTTTCATTTAAAAATATTTTTATGGTGAAAGAATACCCCAAAAGTAAGGCACAACACTAAGTGCAGCGTTTCAAATGGTAATTTGAGACAAATTTTATTCCTTTCGGCCCAAAATATACTCTTAGCTGCTGTAACATGTATTCCATTATTTCAGAAAAGGTAAGTGACTTGTTTTTTGAGCAGAAGCATGTGGTAAATAGAAAATGTAACCCCACAAATTAAAGATGGATCATCTAATAAATCGAAAAATAAATAATTTTTTATTTTTAATGTAAAAAGTAAAATGAGGTTTCTACTTCCTGAACACAATTTTAAATTTTCATCAATTCTCGCGGAGATACTTTTCTTAATTTTTTAACAGATCTATTAAACGTAGCTTTTGAATTGAAACCACAATCATAAGCAATTGCTAATATGGTAAGATTTTTATAATCTTTAGACTTTGATAACTTGATAAATTCATTGACCCGATATTCATTGATGAAGTCGTTAAAATTTTTTCCAAACTGCTTATTGATAACGCCTGAAAGAATGGTTGTATTTGTCTTTAACTTTTTCGCCAACTCAATAAGGGATAGTTCCGGGTCAAGATAAGGTTTTTGTGTTGTCATTAGGGTGCGTAGTTTTTGTTCCAATTCAGTATAATCAACCTCCTGGCCGGATTGAAGCATTGACAAAACCGGCAGATCATTGTTAAATAAACCATCATTTTTTTTTCCGTCATTTGAGGCACTTTCTTTTAATAATTCTTCCATATCAAAAGTAAGATTACTAGGCTGTGGCTGAGCATAACCTATAATACCTACATACAAAGTTATCGCTACGCTAAGTAGTTGCCACCACCAATCATCTTCATAATTCATATGCAGCATATAATCAGCTATATACCAAATCCATTTGAAAATCTCTCCGGCAATGATGAAGTAAATAAAGTTCCTTAGCCAGATAAAACTGATTTTATCCTGATTGGAAAATTGATTTTCAGCCCAAAATCTATATGACTTATATAATGAAAGAGAATGATAAAAGTAATAAATATAAGAAGCCCAAATGGCAAATCTTTCGATGATGTCAAACACTAAAGCGTATTCGGCCTGTTGAAATCGGTAAACCACATCTTTGCCGGATAAAAAAATTCCTATATTGAACAAAAAATATAGGAAATAAGGAATATAATGTTTTAAATCCTTTCTCCTAAACCTGAATCGCCGATTTATTTGCGTCCTTAAATAAAACCAAACTGTAGGTGCCAGTGCTAAAGCAAAATATCTTGGAAATCCATTCATTTCCTCCCATAGAAAATTAATGCCGGCAAACCCAAACGTATAATCTTGTAAGGTCATGGCCAAAAAGAATACCACAAAACCCAAAAACATGTCCGAATGACGCTCCTCGACATAACTTCGGTACCAAAATAAAATGGCAAAAAGAATTCCTACAAAATAGCCTATCTGAAGTGGTGTCGTAAAAATAGACATAAAAAAATCTGGTTTGACTTTAAAGACAGCCTGAATATAAAATAGTTGTCTCTAACCGAAGTAATTCTTAGTGTTAAACTTTCCTTTCAGAAAAAAAATCAAAATGTATGCAATAGAATTTAGACCTTATCCAGCTCCTTTTTTAATTGATCTATAACCATGATCTCAGAGGCATCAACATTATTGAGTTGTGCCAGATACCAGCTCACCCAGTCTCCCAGATGAACCATGTACATCAACTTTTCAGTTAAAGATTGCCCTTTTGAATAGATTTCGATAACCGTAGATGCATATTGACCGACAATTTGTTTGGTAATGTCCATGCGTACCTGATTTCTTTTCAGATCATCCCGGTTTCTCAAGAAAATGACAGCCAGGTCTTCGTGTTTTGACTTCCAACCTACCAGTTCGTTATGGTTCATTTCTGGTAAGACATGATGCCAGCATAACATTTTACTATTTTCATTTATTTGCTGTCTCCATCTGACGCCAATGGATTCTGCTCTATCTGTAGAGTACATAACAGGCATTTTTTTATATAACAATTCAGCAATTTTTGAGGCTTTTTGCATGATGTCGTCCTGTTCAAAAATCAATAGATCTACTGCTGTTCTGATCTGCTCAATAGATGATTTTGATATCAATCCGAGTTTAAATAATATGTATAATTGTTGGACCAGAGAAAATCCAAGACAAGCCCTTGGTGATGGCCATCCTGATGGTAAAATGATATAATCCAAACCTGATTGGCGTGCCAAATCAATGATTTTACCTCCGGATGCAATACAGACTATTTTTGCTTCCGTTTTTAAAGCCTGCTGCAATGCGGACAGCGTTTCTTCTGTATTACCGGAATAAGAAGATATGATAATTAATGAGTGGGTATTGATATATGTGGGCAGTATATAACCACTTACTACATTAAATGGACATTTGCATTCACCACTTATAATATCTGCTACAAAGGCACCACCGATGCCTGAACCTCCCATGCCTGCCATGATAATGTTCCGGATTTCACTCGGATGTGAAAGTATTTTCGCTTCTTCCCCTATTTCTAAAGCTTCTTTGAGTTGTGCTGGAAACTTCTTGATTAATTGGTCCATCATATTATACACTTAATTTTCAACAAAGATACCCGACTTAGCGTTATTGTACAATGAATGTTACAAAAAGAAAGAAATAGGTCATATAATTTACTATAAATTAGATCCTTATATCACAAATTGTTAACAAATATTTATTGGTAAATATTTACCTTTGCAGTCATTTTAAAAAAGTCTAAATTTTAAATCATGATAAATACAGAAAAAACTTTGGCCTACAAAGTAAAAGACATTAGTTTAGCTGATTGGGGACGTAAGGAAATTACGCTGGCAGAGGCTGAAATGCCGGGTTTAATGGCTCTCAGAGAAGAGTTTGGCGCGACTAAACCGCTTAAGGGCGCTCGGGTTGCCGGTTGCCTACACATGACAATCCAGACAGCTGTTTTGATTGAAACACTCATCGCGTTAGGCGCTGAAGTGTCCTGGTCTTCTTGTAATATCTTCTCTACCCAGGATCATGCTGCAGCAGCAATAGCAGCTGTCGGTATTCCTGTATTTGCCTGGAAAGGGATGAATGAAGAAGAATTTGACTGGTGTATTGAGCAAACCCTTTGTGCATTTAAGAATGGTGAACCATTGAATATGATATTGGATGATGGTGGCGACCTTACAAATATGGTTTTGATAGATTTCCAGAGTTGGTGGGTAATATTAAAGGTCTTTCAGAGGAAACGACAACAGGAGTACACAGACTTTATGAAAGAGAAAAAAATGGTACCTTGGTTCTTCCTGCCATTAATATCAACGACTCAGTGACCAAATCTAAATTTGATAATAAATATGGTTGCAAAGAATCTTTGGTAGATTCTATAAGAAGAGCTACTGATATTATGATGGCTGGAAAAGTCGCAGTTGTTGCAGGTTACGGTGATGTTGGTAAAGGATCTGCAGCCTCCCTCAAAGGTGCCGGGTGCAGGGTTATCGTTACAGAAATTGATCCTATTTGTGCGCTTCAGGCTGCGATGGACGGGTTTGCAGTAAAAAAAATGGATACTGCCCTGATTGAAGCTAGTATAGTTGTTACTGCGACCGGGAATAAGAATATTATCAGAGAAGAACATTTTAGAAAAATGAATGACAAGACTATTGTTTGTAACATTGGCCATTTTGACAATGAAATTGATATGGCCTGGTTAAATAAAAATTATGGTCACACTAAAGATCAGATCAAGCCACAGGTAGATTTATATAATATAGAGGGCAAAGACGTCATCCTGCTTGCAGAAGGTAGATTGGTAAACCTGGGCTGTGCTACCGGCCACCCTTCGTTTGTAATGTCCAATAGCTTTACAAATCAAGTACTTGCTCAATTGGAATTGTGGCAAAATACTGATAAGTACGAAAACAAAGTATATACTCTTCCAAAACATTTGGATGAAAAAGTTGCCAGGCTTCATCTGTCAAAAATTGGCGTTGAACTTGAAGAATTATCTCGCGATCAGGCAGATTATATTGGTGTAACCGTACAAGGACCTTATAAACCGGAATACTACAGATATTAATTATTTGGTGAAAACCACTTGATATACTATATTAAATAGGCAAAGGCTTGCAATCTCTAAGTTTGCAAGCCTTTGTGCATTTATAAGCGAGCTGAAGTAGCAATTGTGCCTATAAAGTGATTTGTTTATTTTGATCACATTTTTCAAACAATGTTGATGATGCGATATCAGACATAAAACGAAGCCAATTTATTTAATATTGTAATACCCATACCCTAATTTCAATAATTAATTTTTTACACTCCAATGTAGGCAGAACTAGTGCAGCATAACTTATCTACAAAGGAATAATAAAAAATTGTAAACAAAAAACAAAGCTTGCACATAGCATAAAATTATTTTTAATATATTGATATACAATATATTAAAAATAATTACTGTTTTTCGAAACAACAAAAAGCATTTCAAAATGTGTTTTTGTCAATCAATTTAAAAGTAGCTTTGTATTCTCAAAACAGACTAAAAGTAATAATGTGGCTTTAATGATAAGAAACAGGCTCTCAAAAAGTTGATGGCCTGTTTTCTTTTTTATTGAACAACATATGAGTAAATCAGGAAAAGAAAATTACATGCTGAAAATGGGCTACAGTAACGTTCTTACATTCATATGTAGGTTGGAAAATTAAATCCATTCTGCATATTTTGAATCAAATATAAAATTAAATACCAACGCTGTTATTTATTTTATTAAGTTTTGTCGAAATATTAAGGTAGTATTTCTATAAAAAATGAAGAAACCAAACCATATCCTTATCTTTATGATATAAATAAGATTGTGTGTGAATTATCTTGAAAACATTTTATTGGCGTTAGGTTCTATCAAAGCAAATTTACTCAGGTCAATACTCACGCTACTTATTATTGCTGTTGGGATAACCTGTCTGGTGGGGATACTCACCGCTATTGATAGTATTTTATTCTCAATGAGTGATAATTTCAACAAATTGGGGGCCAATTCTTTTAGTATTAGGCCACTATCAGAATCCATTCAAAGTACAAACCGAGGAAAAAAAAGAAAGGCTGCCGATGAAATAAATTTTGATCAGGCAATGGATTTCAAACAATCATTTGTTTATGGTGCTTCTAAAGTTTCCATTGAATCCTTCTGTGAAGGTAATGCAACTATAAAATATGAAAATGAAAAAACAAATCCAACTATTCGGGTAATCGGAATTGACGAAAATTATATGAATACCTCAGCTTTTGAAATAGGTGCTGGTAGAAATTTTACCAATACGGAAATATTTTCTACCGCTAATAAAGTTATCTTAGGAAGCGACCTTATTAAAACACTCTTTAAAAATAAGTCTGAAAAGGCAATTGGCAAAGATATTTATATCAATAGCAATAGATATAAAGTTGTCGGAGCACTAAAGTCAAAGGGTTCTTCTTCAGGTGGGTCAAATGACAAAAGAGTGTTTATCCCACTATATAATTCAAAGGTGTTATATGGTTACTCCAACAAAGCATATAATATGACTGTTTCAGTTAATCATCCTAATGAAATGGAAGGTGCCATCAATCATGCTATAGGCGTAATGCGAAATGTTCGTAAACTTTTAGTATCAAAAGAAAATGACTTCGAAATTCGTAAAAGTGACGGAATACTTAACAAATTAAAAGAAATGACGACTACTTTGAGACTTAGTACAGTAATCATTGCAATGCTTACATTGCTAGGCGCTTCTATAGGTCTGATGAATATCATGCTTGTGTCCGTTACTGAAAGAACAAAAGAAATTGGTATCCGTAAAGCTCTGGGTGCCACTCGAAAAAATATTTTATTTCAATTTCTCATTGAAGCTATTGTAATTTGTCTAATGGGTGGCATACTTGGCGTTATACTCGGAATCCTTATGGGATTTGGAGTCACAATAATGATGGAAGGGAGTTTTTTTATTCCTTGGAATTGGATGATACTTGGAATTTCGGTATGTATCATAGTGGGGTTGGTTTCCGGTCTGTATCCGGCATTAAAAGCTTCAAAACTGGATCCGATTGAAGCGCTCAGATATGAATAATTTAACGTTTATCTAAGATAGTTAGAGCCGATATTATATCTTTACACAAATCATAGAATATGGCATTGTGTAATAATCATTCCGGTAAAGCATATGAAGCCGGTTGTGACGAAGCTGGTCGTGGTTGTCTTGCAGGACCCGTGTTTGCTGCAGCGGTCATTTTGCCCGCAGATTTTTATCATGCTGATTTAAATGATTCTAAACAACTTACCGAAAAACAACGGGTCACTTTAAGAAGGATTATAGAAGCCGAAGCCATATCATATGCTGTTGCAATGCTTGATGCCAAAGAAATTGATACATATAATATTTTATGGGCATCAGTAAGGGCTATGCACAAATCACTGAATAAACTTAAAATAAGACCGGATCATGTTATTGTTGATGGAAATAAATTTATTCCTTACCGCAAAGTACCTTATGACTGTATTGTAAGGGGAGATGGTATTTACACATCTATAGCTGCTGCGTCTGTATTGGCAAAAACATACCGAGATGATTTTATGGAAAAAATTCACCATAAATTTCCTGTTTATGGCTGGGATAGCAACAAAGGTTATCCTACCAAGGCTCATAGGTCTGCAATATTACAACATGGCATTTGCTATTATCATAGAAAATCCTTCCAATTGTATCCACCGTCTGAACAGTTGATTTTATTCAACAACACGAATTAAGAAATTTATTTTTATCCTAAGTACTCGAGAAAAGTGTACTTTTGAAAATATTATCTTTATATAGTTTCATGTCATACATTCATAAAGAAACCTTCAGGATACGTCCGTCGGAAATTAATCATCTTAAAAATATTCACCCTTACCACCTGGTTCAATTAATGCAGGAAGCTTCAATGCAACACACAATCGGTTTAAAAGTATCAGTATGGGATCTTGAGGAGAAAAACATTTCATGGGTCCTTATTAAAATGGATGTTCATTTTTACAGATATCCCGCTTTGGGCGAAAATGTTGAAGTACAAACATATCCTTCAGGATTAGATGGATTTTTTACTTACCGGGATTACTTTGTTTATGACGAATCAGGCTTTTTGTGTGCCACTGCATCAAGCACCTGGACACTTCTGGATACGATAAACAGAAAAATGGTTAGAATCCCTGAATCATTCAGTTCTTTAGTTTATAAATCCGAACATCTTCTTCCTATACCAATACAAAAACTTTTTACGCCTACAAATACCTCTGCCGATTATATGGTCACGGTTAACTATTTACATCTTGACTGGAACGGCCACGTCAATAATGTGCAATTGATAAAAATGATTTTTGAATCTTTGGGGACTGAGTTTCACATTGATCGATTCCTGAAAAGATTAATTATTCAATTCAAGTCTGAAGCAACAATTGGTCAGGGTTTAATGGTCCGAAATGAGGTGATAACAAACAACAAGGTCATACACGCTATCAAAAACGAAGCTACCGGAAAAGACATTGTTATTGCTTCTACAATTTGGTCATAAATCTTTCAGCATTTAACTTATAAATAAAAATCGTTGTTTATAAATATATTTGTATCTCAATGTATATTCAGCATGGCTAAACAACAACAAACAGGAAAACTTGGTGAGGATCATGCTTGTTTGTTTTTACAAAATATCGGATATATCATTCTTGAGAGAAACTGGCGGTTTAGTAAAGCTGAAATTGATATCATTGCAAAAGACAAAGATATTTTAGTCTTTGTAGAAGTAAAAGCAAGGTCTTACACGTTCTATGGTGCGCCGGAAGAAAGCATTACTACATATAAAGAAACCCTCATTATTGACGCCGCTTCACAATATATGATTCAAACAAACTATGATTGGGAAATCAGATTTGATATTATATCTATTGTTTTTGATAAGTCTTTACATCCGGCCATAAGCCACTATAAAGATGCTTTTTATCCGTCTATTTGACGGGAGTTACTTTCATTCCTGCCCTGCGAAGTAAATGAATGACACCAATTGGTCCACCTAAATGTCCTGCTCCTACTGCAAAAAAAGTTTCTTCTTTTTTTGCTGCTTCTATAATCAATGGAATCCAGTTTTTATTACGCTGATATAGTAATTTATCTTCATATCCAGCTATTTCGTTTTCTTCCTGAGAGATCATTTCGACCATAGCATCGATATTTTGGGATACATACATCTCTGTCATTTTTTTGAAACCATCATCATTAGTATCTGAAGACTTAATGGCTTCAACCAACATTTTTGCTTGATTTTCATATGGAATTTCGTCAAAAAGTCCTATTTGAAAATCGATGCTTTCGAGACCGCCAGTAGTCTTTGATGCACTTTTTGATAACTCAAAAAACTCCATCTCATACGATTTCATATGTCCACTTTTGAGCCCTGAAGGGTCCATATCACCATATGCAAATACTGTGAGCAGCATAGGTTGCATTCTTTCAAGCATAAATATTGGAAGTCCCATTTTTTTAAAGTGGTCACTAACAATGGTATATTCTTCATTAGATATGAGGTCTTTGAGCGTTTTTCCGTCTTTCATCATAACCTTTTTCATCAAACCCATTATTTTGGATATGTCAGTCATTTCATTCATATCAATTTCAAAAACTACTTTTTTTGACGCCTCTATTGCTGCCATCGTTCCTTTTGGAAGGAAATAATCATTTGCTCCGATGATATGAATCGTACCATATAAATAAGATGGTTTTGAAATTCCCGGTCCATTAATCTGCCAAAGTAATGCATGCTCCAAAGGTTTATAAACCAGTTCCGAAGGCTTATTGGTTTTACATCCGGAAATAAATATAAGCACCAGGACGATACTTAAATATTGACAAAAATCTTTTAGTTTAATCATATTTATCTATTAAATTTGTTTTCTTTGATTTCTGCACTCATATAATAATATTCCTGCCGCCACTGACACATTTAATGAGTCAAAATCACTGAAAGCGGGTATTCTAATAACTTCATCAACTATTTCGAGCACTTTATAATGCAACCCTTTATCCTCTGCCCCCAGTATTATCGCCAAAGGTTCCCGAAAGTCTGAAGTCAAAGGCTCCACAGCATCTTTTAGACTGGTAGCAACCACTTTAACACCAAGACTCTGAAGATCACTTACAAGTGTAAGTAAGCTATTGACTCTTGATACCGGTAATTTAAGAATTGCCCCTGCTGACGTTTTTACAGTATCTTCGTTGATTCGCCCAGCAAAATTGCCGGAAATTATAAGCGCATCAGCTCCAAAAAAATATGCCGATCTTGATATTGCACCGATATTACGGACATCTGTCACCCCATCAAGGATAACAAAAAGCGGCACATTTCCCGCTTCCAAAACTGATGTTAAAATGGTTTTGTAATCAAAATATTTGATAGGTGATATCAAAGCAACTACGCCTTGATGTGCTTTAAACTTACTTAATTCGTTAAGTTTAACTTCGGGTACCTTTGCGATGGGTACATTGGTTTCTTTACAAAGACCTCTGATTTCTATTTCATATTCTCCCCTAATGCTATTGAGCACGAAAACCTTTTCAATATCTAAACCCGCATTGAAGGCTTCCGTCACTGCATTCCGGCCATAAATCAAATCTGACATACTAGTATGATTAAAAAAATAAGGTGCAAAGATGAATATTATTAGATAATTAGTCGTACAGAATACATATTAAAAAGAAAACAGAGGTAATGTATCATTGTTTATTTACTTTTATGTCGATATTTTTAATTCGTGGCTTTTCGCTATTTATTTATCCAAAAATTCTTAATTTTCATTTCTAAAAATTAAATCTAATGCGTCAAAAAATTTATATTATAACCATAATGTGTTTTATTCAAACTTGTTTGGTATTTGGTCAGAACCAAAACAAATTGGATATTGCCCTTAAGTATATTGAAAAAAATGCCAAAACCTGGGAACTTAATACATCTGATTTTACTGATGTACAAGTTAGTTCATCAGTGACTTCCAACAAGGGTATCACCTATTTGTATCTTAATCAGACCTATGATAACATTCCGGTAAGAAATGCTATGATGACCGTAATCATAGCTAAAAATGACGAAGTCGTCTCCGTCGGTAATAGTTTTGTGTCTGACCTCAAGTCTAAAATCAGCCATAATAAAAAAAACCTTCAACCTGAAAGTGCTGTTTTGGCCGCTGCAGATCATTTGGGTATTCAAATCAAAGGTAGACCCCAGGTATCTAGTAGAAATGATTTAGGCAAGTATATAATTGACCTCCCTGAACTAACTAGGTCGCCCATTCCCGCCGAACTTAAATATGAGCTTAAAGAAGATAAATTAATTCTGGTGTGGAATCTTAATTTGTACATGAAGTCCAATTCCGATTTTTGGGATATTAATATAGATGCTGCTGATGGAAGTTTTGTTTCTAAACACAATTTAACCGTTTATTGTAAACACCACAAAGATGCATTTGCCAAACATAAAAATTGTGCCATAGAAACATATCGAAAACTTAATTCAAACCCTCAGAGCGTATCGAATGTATTGTCTGCCGGAAATATCGCTGCAAAGTATAATGTTTTTGCATTACCCGCTGAAAGTCCTAATCATGGTGGTAGAACAATTGTAACTGATGACCAGTTTCCCGCTGTTTCACCTTTTGGTTGGCACGATACGAATGGTGTTGATGGAGCTGAATTTTTTATTACCAAAGGAAATAACGTACATGCATATCAAGATAAAGACAATAATGACGATTCAGATGGCCTTGATACTGATGGCGGTGCAAACTTAAATTTCGATTTTCCTATCGATTTAACAAAGGATCCGAGACAAAGTGCAGATGCCTCTGTGACCAATTTGTTTTATATGGTAAATATGATGCATGATGTTACGGCTACTTTAGGTTTCACAGAAGAATTTGGAAATTTTCAAAAAAAGAACTATTCCGGTATGGCGCTTGATGGTGAAGATGATTATGTGCTGGCACAGGCTTTTGATGGAATTACCCTACATGAAGCAAAACAAGATCTTGATGCAAACGGAAATCCAACCCTGATAAACAATGCTAACTTTTCGATCTCGAACGATGGA
This sequence comes from Saprospiraceae bacterium, assembly GCA_016717145.1. GTDB lineage: Bacteria > Bacteroidota > Bacteroidia > Chitinophagales > Saprospiraceae > OLB9. The sequence continues at coordinate 254,948 of JADKGD010000071.1, forward strand.
TTTTATGGTGTAATGCAAATGTACTTTTGGGATAATGATGGAGGTGCGATTTCTATCGATTCTCCTGAATCTATCAAAGGTTTTATAGCAGAATATGGCACAGCTCAGTTTGGTGGAGTAATCCCTAAAAATACTGAACCGCCAACAACAGGTGCTGTTGTTATCGCCAGAGATGGCTCTACTAAACCTACAGCATGTTGTGGGCCTCTGAAAAATGGACCGGAAGTAAGCGGCAAGATTGCACTGATTGACAGAGGTTTTGTGATTTTAGTAATAAAGTATATAGGGCACAACAATCAGGAGCTATAGCAGCAATTATATGTAATGTTGCTGGTATCAGTGGTGGAAATGGTGAAGAAATTGTGGGTATGTCGGGTGCATTAAATGCCAACCTTGTCACAATACCATCAATATTTATGAAAAAATCTGAATGCGATAAAATTCGATTGGTTATAAATAATGGTGATAATGTTAATATGACATTCCAATCCAGAGAACGTGTTGGCGCTGAATACCTTGATGGAGCATTGGATAATGGCATAATTGCGCATGAATTTGCCCATGGAGTATCCAGTAGATTAATAGGCGGAAGAAAAAATTCATCCTGTCTGTTTAATGATGAACAAATGGGTGAAGGTTGGAGTGATTTTTTTGCATTGATAATGACGCATGAAGTGGGAGATAAAGGGACAGATGCCAGAGGAATGGGAACATTTGCTTTTGCTCAGCTACCTACCGGTAGTGGTATTAGAAGGTATCCTTACTCCACTGATATGAATATAAATCCTCAGACTTTTGACGATATCAAAGGGACAACAATTCCCCACTCTTTAGGGGAAGTGTGGGCAGATGTTTTATGGGATATGTACTGGGCCTTTATTGATAAATATGGATATAATCCGGATTGGAAAATTGAAACTTCCGGCAACCACAGAGCAGCATTTTTAGTTATGGAAGGTATGAAAATACAACCCTGCAGTCCTGGATTTATACAAGGGAGAGACGCTATTTTAATGGCTGATAAATTACACTTTGCCAGCGAAAATAAGTGTTTAATCTGGAGTGTTTTTGCCCGAAGAGGACTCGGCATCAATGCAGTAGGAGGATTAACAAGCAGTAGAAACGATGGAGTAGAAAATTTTGAATTCCCGCCTACTTGTATTGAAAAATTAAAAATCTCTAAAACGGCAACAGTTTCAGTTAATGCAGGAGATCAGATTGATGTAGAATTAAAAACAATAAACCACATACCATCCAGACAAGCCAATGTCGTTATTACTGACGAATTGCCTGATGGACTTACATATGTCGCTGGTTCAGGAAGTATTAATCCGGTTGTTTCCGGAAATCTGCTTACTTTCAATATTGGAGATATGGATTACGAAAAAGCTATTAACATTACCTACAAAGCGAAAACAAGTGTGAATAACAAATCATTACGTACTGCATTTGATGATTTTGAAAACTTTACCTGGGACATAGGCAAAAATGAAGGAAATGAGGATTGGGGTTTTAACAGCGATTTATTCCGAAGTCCTGAAAATTCACTCAACATTATAAATGTTTCTGCTGATGTAGATGCGTTTTTAATATCGACGCCATATCTTGTTTCAGGTGCAAATCCTGCCATGAGATTTTGGCATCAATACAATACTCAGGCTGGCAATGATGGTGGATTTGTAGAAGTATCTGTTGATGGTGGAGCTTTTGACATTATTAAAAAAGATAAGTTTATTCGCAACCCTTACAATTCTCTTCTTGACTATGAAACTCTGGCGATTCCTGGTTTAGAAGGATTTGCCGGAAAATCTTCCGGCACTTCTTGGGTAGAGTCATACATTGACCTGTCCGAATACAAAGGCAAAACCTGTTCTTTCCGATTTCGTTTTGCAAGTAACGCTACCGTTGCGGCAACAGGTGATTTTACCGGTTGGTTTATTGATGATTTTGAACTATTGGATATATATAAGTATGTTGCACAAGCTTGTATTTCTGCTGATCAGGGTTTGGGAGAAAAAGCTTGTACTGATGGCATAGAAACATTCATAAATAGTGATGGTACCGTATCTGCAGATGATGTGAACAAAGATTATTTTTCTATTAATATCACACCTAATCCGGCACGTGATTTTATACTTGTTGCTGCATCATCGCCAAATAAAGTATCAACATTAGTGTCAGTGTTGTCCTCTGAAGGTAAATCTGTTTATGATGGGAAGATGATTGTTGAAGCTCAGGGTAATACGATGACTATAAATACTTCCGGTTTTCTTCCTGGCCTTTATATACTCAAAATACAGTCCGGTAAAAATATGAGCGTGAAAAAGTTTATTATTAAATAAGTCATTTAATAAATATCATAAAAAGGGTGTGTATCTATTAGATGCCGCCCTTTTTCATTTTATTATCATCAATATGCCTTTTTGTCACCCATTTTAATGAAATTTGTGCCTTCGTCGGACTTCAAATAATCTACTAAATGATTTATTTTTTTCGTTCATCTCAGGAAACCATCTTTGCAGTAAAGACTTCCGATTCCATTTCTGACCTGGATATTAATAAACTTTCCTGGCTTTTTGGGCAGAGTTTACTTTTGGATTCAATCACCATAGAGGAATCTTTCATTGGGCCCAGAGCAGCCATGGTCACTCCATGGAGTACAAATGCGGTAGAAATCACACAAAATATGGGTATTTCAGGTATCATTAGAATAGAACAATTTATATCTTCTGATCCGAATAATCTTGACTATGATCCAATGTTATTTCAAAAATTTTCATCTTTGAATCAGCAAATATTTGATTCAAAAATTATTCCTGAACCTATTAAACTTATAGAAAGTATTGCTGAGTACAATATTTTAGAAGGTTTAGCTTTAAGCGAAGAAGAAGTCACATATCTTGAAAAATTAGCTATTCGTCTTAAGCGGAAGCTCACCGATTCAGAAGTTTTTGGATTTTCTCAGGTCAATTCTGAACACTGCAGACACAAAATATTCAACGGAACCTTTGTCATAGATGGACATGAAAAGGAAAAAAGTCTATTCAATCTCATTAAAAGTACGTCTTCTGCTCACCCCGGTAATATCGTTTCAGCATATAAAGATAATGTTGCTTTTATAAGCGGACCTAAAGTAGTACAGTTTGCACCCGAAAAAGGAAATATACCTTCATTTTATAAGAAGAAATTGTTTAATTCCGTTTTATCACTTAAGGCAGAAACGCATAATTTTCCTACTACTGTTGAACCATTCAACGGGGCAGCCACAGGTTCTGGTGGAGAAATAAGGGATAGGCTTGCTGGTGGCCAAGGTTCTTTACCTTTAGCCGGTACAGCGGTTTATATGACCTCTTATTCCCGCCTGGAAAATTCTCGCCCCTGGGAGCAAAAATTAAAACCTCGGAAATGGCTTTACCAGACTCCTTTAGACATTTTAATTAAAGCATCCAATGGCGCATCAGATTTTGGAAATAAGTTTGGCCAACCTTTGATTGCGGGCTCGGTTTTGACTTTTGAACACGAAGAAGATGCGCGTATCCTCGGTTTTGATAAAGTAATCATGCTTGCCGGCGGTATTGGTTATGGTAAACTGGATCAAGCACAAAAAAAAACACCGAAGAAGGGTGATCAAATAATTATTCTTGGAGGTGAAAATTATAGAATTGGAATGGGCGGAGCTGCTGTATCCTCAGCTGACACTGGAGCTTTCGGTTCTGGCATTGAATTGAATGCGGTACAACGGTCAAATCCGGAAATGCAAAAACGTGCAGCAAATGCCATTAGAGCGCTGGTTGAAAGTGACGTTAATCCCATTGTTTCCATTCACGACCATGGCGCGGGAGGTCACCTTAATTGTCTTTCAGAATTAGTGGAAGAAGCTGGCGGAATTATTAATCTGGACAAACTGCCTATAGGAGATCCTACATTATCTTATAAAGAAATCATCGGAAATGAGTCTCAGGAACGTATGGGACTCGTTGTTAAAGAAGAAGATGTTGAACTTCTTCAGACCATCGCTGACCGGGAGCGCGCTCCTATGTATGTAGTTGGTGAAATCACTAATAATAACAGATTTGTTTTTCATTCTGAAAAAACAAACGATAGTCCAATGAATTTAGCTTTGGCTGACATCTTTGGAAATAGTCCTAAAATGATCATTACAGATGATACAAAAAGCATTCAATATGAAGACCTGGGCTACGAAAAGGCTGACTTTTATAAATATCTTGAACGAGTATTACTCCTGGAGTCAGTTGCTTGCAAGGACTGGTTGACTAATAAAGTGGATCGATGCGTTGGGGGAAAAGTTGCCAAACAACAATGCGTTGGGGCCCTTCAATTACCTTTAAACAACTGCGGTGTCATGGCATTGGACTTTGACAGCAAGGAAGGCATAGCAACTTCTATCGGTCATTCTCCAATAAGTGCACTAATTGATCCTGCTGCCGGAAGTAAAAATAGTATTGCCGAGGCCCTTACAAACATCATTTGGGCACCTTTGAAAGAAGGGTTAAAAAGTATTTCACTATCTGCCAATTGGATGTGGCCATGCAAAAATCCCGGGGAAGATGCGAGACTATATGTTGCTGTTGAGTCTTGTGCTTCTTTTGCTATAGAATTGGGCATCAATATTCCAACTGGAAAGGATTCGCTTTCTATGAAACAGAAATATCCGGATAAAGAAGTCATTGCGCCGGGAACTGTCATTATATCTGCCTGTGGCCATTGTGACGATATAAGTAAAATTATCGAACCTGTTTTACAACAGAAACAGGGAAGTATATTTTATCTAAACATGTCCTTTGGTCCATATGCTTTAGGGGGCTCTTCCTTTGGACAAATACTTAATAAAGTGGGCCACCAAGCTCCAAATATAGGAGATTCCAGTCAGTTTGCCGCTGCTTTTAATGCTGTTCAAAATTTAATAAAAAGTGGGTGTATCGTCGCAGGTCATGATATAGGTAGTGGTGGTTTGATCACAACCTTACTCGAAATGTGTTTTGCAAATCTTAATTTAGGTGCAAGCTTAAATCTCTCGGCTTTAGGCGAGTCAGACGATGTAAAATTATTTTTTTCAGAAAATGTAGGCTTGGTATTTCAGGTGGCAATTGGAAAGGAAAAAATAGTATCAGAAGCCTTTGAGACAATAGGAATTATAGCGCATAAGATAGGTTTTGTAAATGATTATTCTACCCTTACAATCAAAACGTTAAGTAGTGATTATAACTTAGAAATAAATACCTGGAGAGATGTCTGGTATAGAACATCCTATCTCTTAGATACAAAACAATCCGGTCCACTTAGGGCAAAAGAGAGATATGATAATTATAAAAATCAAGCTTTACGATTTAACTTTCCTAATCATTTCACGGGTAAAATACCTGAAATCAATAAAGATAAACCAAGAATCAAAGCTGCCATTATAAGAGAGAAAGGAAGTAATTCTGAACGTGAACTTGCACATGCAATGTACCTTGCGGGATTTGATGTTAAGGATGTCCATATGACTGATTTAATTTCCGGTAGGGAAAATCTTGAAGATATAAAATTCATCGGTGCGGTAGGCGGCTTTTCAAACTCAGATGTACTTGGCAGTGCTAAAGGTTGGGCCGGTGCTTTTAAATATAACGAAACCGCTAAAACTGCATTAGATAATTTTTTCAAAAGAACCGATACGTTATCTTGCGGAATATGTAATGGTTGTCAGTTATTTATTGAACTTGGGCTTATTAACGCGGAACACACGGTCAAACCATCTATGCACTTTAATGAATCTCATAAACATGAAAGTGGCTTTACCTCAGTTCACATAAATAAAAACAATTCTGTAATGTTATCATCGCTGGAAGGCTCTACCCTTGGCGTTTGGATCTCACACGGTGAAGGCAAATTTAAGTTACCTCTGGAAGAATCTGCCTATCATATTGTGGCAAAATATGGTTATGACTCTTACCCGGCCAACCCCAATGGCTCAGATTATAATACTGCGATGATGTGCAGCATGGATGGCCGACACTTGGTAATGATGCCGCATATTGAACGTAGCATATTCCAATGGAATTGGGCCAACTATCCGGTAGGCAGAAAAGACGAAGTTTCTCCCTGGATTGAAGCGTTTGTTAATGCGCGTCTTTGGTTGGAAAAGTAAGACACCGATTATCTAAAAACAAAATATCGATTCATAAAGAAATTAAAAAATACGCCAACCAATACAGCAACAATGATACGACTTACTAAAAAGGAAATATCAAAATTTTCTTTAAAAAAAAACACACCTGTAGTATTGGCAAAAATGCTGAACACGCTTATAATAAGAAATCGAAAAACCTGTTTTCTTATTTTTCCATATTTATTTAAAAAAGCCCAATTTCGTCCTAGTCCAAAACTTGTGGCTGCACCACAAATAGAACCTATCGTTGTTGCAGTGACATAATATACTGAAAAAAAATGATACAGAAAAATGGAAAAAATAAAATCTACCGAAGTGGCTGTAAAGCTTACAATCTGAGATCTGATAAAAGTAGTACGAAACGGTAACCTTTTAGTTTTTATTTCCTTTGATGTTTCCACATATTTTATTGATAATAATAAACAAATGTATGGATAATAATATTGGTGTAAATACCTGCTAAGACATCATCAAGCATAACTGAATGATGTGTCTTTAATTGATCTATCTTACGAATACCAAAAGGCTTTAAAATATCAAAAAAGCGAAATATTACAAGTGCTGCCACCATAACATAAATGTTAACTGGCAGAAATAATATACTGATCCAAAAACCTAGTGTTTCATCTATTACCACTTTTGAAGGATCATGGCCCCATTCTACTTCAAGTTTACGACAAGCATAAATGCCTAGTATGTATGCACTAACAATTAGAATTAAATGTATACCATAAAAAATAAATACGTCTTTTGTACATATAGACAAGATGTAACTTATTAAAAAACCAGCTAAAGCACCAAAAGTACCAGGTGCCACCGGCATATAGCCTGCACCAAAAAAAGTTGCTATTATCTTCGCTGCCTTCAATTCAATTGTACAGGTTTTTTAGATACTCTGGGAATTTATCAGAGATAAATCAAAAGAGGACAAAAATATTTTTTGCCCTCCTTTGATTTTTTATTCATAATCCAATCCGAGATTCGTGATTAGTTCTTCACCGGCAAGGTGCCGGATTGTATTTTCGAGTTTATTTAACTGCTTAAACACATCATGCATAGGTCTGACGCCTTTAGGTCCCTGAGGAGATTTTAGGTAAAATGACAACCATTCCTGTATGCCAGACATACCTGCTCTCTTTGCCAAATCAAGGAAAATGGCCAAATCGAGAACTAGAGGAGCTGCAAGAATAGAATCCTTACATAAAAAATCAACTTTTATTTGCATCGGATAATTTAACCACCCTCTGATATCAATATTATCCCAACCTTCTTTATTGTCTCCTCTTGGTGGGTAATATTCTATTCTTACCTTGTGATATAGATTGCCATACAATTCAGGATAAAGTTCCGGTTCAAGAATTTGTTCCAGCACCCCTAGTTTAGACACTTCTTTAGTCTTAAAGTTATCTGGATCATCCAAAACTTCGCCATCTCTATTTCCAAGTATATTTGTAGAAAACCAACCCTCTATACCCAGGGCTCTTGCTTTTAGCCCCGGTGCTATAACAGTTTTCATTAGTGTTTGACCTGTTTTAAAATCCTTTCCTGCAATCGGTGTGCCTGTCAGTTTTGATAATTCTACCATAGCAGGAATATCACATGACAAATTAGGTGCACCGTTAGCATATGGAATGCCCATCTTTAATGCTGCATAGGCGTATAATAAGCTTGGTGGTATATCCGGATGATTTTCTACCATTCCTTTTTTCAAGAGATGCTAAAATCTGATGCACTTCTGATTCCTGAATATAAATTTCTGTAGACCCGCACCAGACCATAACCAATCTGTCACAATTATTATCTTTCTTAAATTTAACAATATCCTCCATTAATGCCTTTGCAAGCTCCATTTTATTTGCACCGGTCTTTACGTGTTTGCCATCCAGCCTTTTAACATAACGATGATCAAATACGGCTTTCATAGGTTTTATTTTTTCCAGGTCTTCTTTTAGTTTATTAAGCAAAGACTCTTCCAAAACTTTGGCATGCATTGCCGATTCATAAACATTATCTTCAAACAGATCCCAACCTCCGAAAACCACATCTTGTAAAGAATGAAGTCCGATTACGTCCTTAATGAACGGTTGTTTATTTTCTGTTCGTTTCCCTATTCTCATTCGACCCATTTGGGTAAGAGATCCTATAGGCAATGCAAGGCCTTTATTAATAGCAATTACGCCGGCGATGGTTGTTGTTCCTACAGCACCCATTCCTGGAATCAGAATACCTAACTTGCCGGTAGGATTTTCAACATTGATTTTATTGGACATTTTTTATAATTATATAACTTAAAAACACAAGAATTCTAACACTTAATTTTACATAAAGGTTTTTATAAACGGTCAGCAAAATTACGGTTATTTTATTAATATCTAATACTCTAAAGTGAAATTCCTATTCCAGTCCAAAATTGATGATCATAAAAAAATACTGAGTAGCCGTTAAGTTAGCTTACGATTCATTTTATAAATTGAGCTGCTACTCAATTTTGCTACGGCCACGTTCATTAAGGCACCATAGCGGTGGACATAATTTGTCTCAAAATATGCAGCGATTATCGTACTTTTAGACTTCATAACTGAACCATTTTGATTATTTAGGCTTTATTGACTTGTAATTTCCCACAATTATATTTTATTTCGAATCTACAAATGACATATACCTATCCAAAATCTCTGAAAATTTTGTCTTCATTACAAATTGTTCGAATATAAAAATCGCAATAATGGCACACAATAAGCCTATCAATACATCTAAAAAATAATGATGGTATGAATAAACTGCCGAAAACCATATGCCTAAGATATCTATCAATATAATAATGGAAGGCCAAAACAACTTCTTTTTTCTGGCATAGAAAAAAGCTACCACAGGATATGCAGAATGTAAAGATGGAATGGCTGCAAATACATTAGAGTTTTTAGTGTACATATTTGAGAATAAGGGATATCCTATCAACCTATCAAATCTTACCAATTGTGCAGCGTCTGCTAAAGTATTAAACAGTAATACGTCTCCATGCCTTTCAAAATACCATGGTGGAGCAGCTGGATAAGAATAATAAACACAAAAGCCCAATAAATTTGTAAATAAATAAGCTGCTGTAAATCGAAGTAGCATCTTCTTGTCAGTAAAAAACAAATAAATGGCTAGGCCTAATGGTACCGGAACCCATGTGAGATAAAATAAGCCAGTGATGATGTCAAGAACCTCGTGCTGATGAAAGATAAGATATTCATTGAGTGTCCATACTCCATTATCGTGACTTATTCCGAATAGTAGCTTTTCTATCTCATAAGGCTGTATGATGTGGACATCGTTTACCAGGTAATTTGGAAAGGCTCGCATAGAGTCATAAATGATCCAGAAGATAATAAAAAATACAAAATAATAAGCAAATTTTCGTGTCCATGTGTGCAATGATAACATGACCGTTACAAATCCCCAAAAAAAGAAGTGATCTTCTCTAATGCCTATGACCAATGAATTCCAAGTGAGGTAAAAGAGCGAAAAACCGAATAACACCCATAAGTGACTACTGTTGAATGGTGGGAAAAATGAATGGTTTTTATGGGTATCGGACATCAAGGATAAATATCAATTCTCAAATAACTTTTTGGCATATAACAATCGGGATATTGCTGTTATATTTGTAAATATGGCCATAACAAAAATAGGAAAAGTAAAAAAACTGATGGTTTCAATTAGTGGAAAAGGAAGCCAAGATACATGTATTTTATAATCAGAACCTAAAGCCATAGACATAATTCCACATACAATGCCACTTATACTAATAAGTAGTATACGTTCGGGTCTTTGCATAAAACCAATATCAGCCATCTTTAATCCAAGGCCTTCTGCCCGAGCTCTTGTATAACTAACCATAATAGATCCTATCATGGCTATAAAAGCAAACAAAGAACTTAGAAAGTAACTATAGGAAATCAGATAATAACATATGCCCAGAAACATAACCATCTCGCTGTACCTGTCAAGAACAGAATCGTACAATGCTCCATATTTAGAATCCATTTTACCAACTCGTGCTAAACGCCCATCAACCATATCCATCAAGCCTGCAAATAGGATTACTATACTTGCCCAGCCAACAATGCTGTGATCATTTCTTTCTCCACATTCTGCCCCATAAATAAATATTGCTGCGGCAAAGATATTTATAATCAATCCAAGTAATGTAACAAAATTGGGGGTTATACCCAGACGTAAGCAAATTTTTATAAACGGATCAATCCATTTATATACCATTTTCTGTCCAACACTTTTCCAATCTGAACCCATATTTATATAAAGTAAAAATCAAAATTATAAAAAAATAGTTACTTTGATATTAATCTAAGGTTGAAAAGCTTAAAAGCCTTAAAATAGTTTAAAGAACTTAATCAAAAGTTATAAATCTCTTTTCCCTTTAAATGAAGGATTTCATCTGTGTATATGATACAAATCCAGCAAATGTAACAAAATATAATTTTTATTGTACTAATGTACCTAAAGATTCACCACCAACGATTCTGGCCAAATATCCGGGTCTATTTATATCAAAAACAATTATGGGCAGATTATTTTCCTTACATAGTGTGAAAGCTGTCATATCCATGACTGAAAGTCCCATACTGATAACTTTTGCAAAAGAAATATTATCAAATTTAACTGCTCCAGGATTTTTTTCAGGATCACTATCGTATATGCCATCCACTCTTGTACCTTTTAAGATTACATCAGCATTAATTTCATTGGCCCTAAGAGCTGCTGCAGAATCAGTGGTAAAATATGGACTACCTGTTCCTGCTGAAAAGATGACCACTCTTCCTTTTTCCAAATGTCTTGTGGCTCTCCTTCTCACATAAGGCTCGGCAATTTGGCGCATTTCAATAGCAGAAATAAGTCTCGTATACACACCATTTTGCTCCAGTACACTTTGAAGTGCCATACCGTTAATACAAGTTGCCAGCATACCCATATAATCTCCTGTAACTCTTTCTATTCCTGATGATTCTGCACTCAGACCGCGATAAATATTACCTCCTCCAATAACTATAGCGACCTGTGTTTTCATAGAGATTAGTTCCTTAATTTGCAAGGCATAATAATCCAGCATCTCAGACGAAATGCCAAATTTTTGATCCCCCATAAGGGATTCTCCGCTGAGTTTTAATAAAATTCTTTTATATTTAGCCATGTTTCTGATTTGGATTTTATCTCAGGTTAAACATAAACATAAAAAAAGAGCGGTAAATCTACCGCTCTTTTCCTTAAATTTTTTACCCTAATTTTATATGTTTGAAACCTATTGCCGTAAGTTCCGGATTTTTTGATTTTAAATATTCTGCCACACTAGCCTTACCATCTTTAACGAAAATCTGATTTAAAAGAGTATTGTCTTTGAAAAATCTATTTAGTTTACCCAAAGCAATTTTCTCTAGCATATCCTCAGACTTTCCTTCCTGTCTGGCGATTTCTTTGCCAATTTCTATTTCTTTTGCAATAATTTCCTGAGCTACATCATCCTTATCCAATGCTACCGGTTTCATAGCAGCTACCTGCATAGCAACATCTCTACCTGCTTCAATATATTTATTATCGGCCAAGTTCAGTCCTACCAAAACGCCTGCTTTATTTCCCATATGAATATATGAAGTAACCAACGGGGCCTCCAATTTTTGATAATCTGCTATTTCAATTTTTTCACCAATTTTGGCTACTTGTTCAATCATGATTGTCTGAACAGTTAAACCATTCAAAGTCAATTGGTTTAAATCATCAATCGTGGCCGGATAGTTTTTAAGTGCCAACGCTGCTATTTCTTTTGTAAGATTGATAAAATCTTCATTTTTTGAAACAAAATCTGTTTCGCAACTTACTCTTATAACTATACCTTTTTTATTATCGTCAGAAACCATAGCTATTACCACACCTTCTTTTGCATCTCTGTCAGCTCTTTTTTCTGACATTTTTTGCCCTCTAAGTCTTAGTAATTCAATCGCTTTATCGAAATCTCCAGCGGCTTCCACAAGGGCTTTTTTACAATCCATCATTCCTACCCCAGTTTGATCTCTTAAGTCTTTTACTGCTGTAGCAGAAATATTTACTTCACTCATTATATTTTACTTTTTGAATGTTTAAATTTTGTTTTTATTCTTCTTTTGTGTCTATTTTTGCCACTCTTCTTTCCTCGAGTCCCTCTTTGATGGCACTAATTACATAGTCTGTTATTAGCTTAACTGATTTAGAAGCATCATCATTTGCAGGAATGGCAAAATCAACCTTATTAGGATCTGAATTAGTATCCACCATCGCAATGGTCTTCATTCCCAGTCTCTTAGCTTCGGCGAGCGCGATATGTTCGTGGTGTATATCAACCATAAATACTGCACTTGGAAGTCTATTAAGATTTGCAATACCGCCCAACACTTTTTCTAATTTCTCCTTTTCTCTTGTTAGCGTCAATCTTTCTTTCTTTGTTATAGATATTGCAGGATCGGTTAACATTTTATCGATACTATTCATCTTTTTAACAGATTTTCTTATCGTAGCAAAATTAGTCATCATACCTCCTAACCACCTCTCAGTTACATAAGGCATTTCTGCACTTCTCGCAGCCTCCGCCACTATGTCTTTTGCCTGTTTTTTTGTAGCTACGAAAAGTATCTTTTTCCCGGATTTTGCCATTTGCTTCATAGCATATGCCGCTCTATCCAAACACTCTGCTGTCCGATTAAGGTCTATGATGTGGATACCTTTTCTTTCCATAAAAATGTAAGGAAGCATTTTAGGGTTCCACTTTCTTTTTAAGTGACCATAGTGGACGCCCGCTTCTAACATTTCATTATATGTCGGCTTATTCATTTCTTTAAAAGTTTTTACTTGATAATAATAATAATGTTGAAAAAAGATTAACGCTTAGAGAACTGGAAGCTCTTTCTTGCCTTAGGTTTACCAAATTTCTTTCTTTCAACCTCCCTGGCATCTCTTGTAAGATATTTCTTCTCCTTCAGTGGTTTTTTGTTATCTTCATTGATTTTTACTAAAGATCTGGAAATACCTAATCTGATGGCTTCTGCCTGTCCTTTGAAGCCGCCTCCGTCTACTGTAACTTTGATATTATATAGACCAACTGATTGAGCGATCACCAAAGGATCAAGTAAAGTGGCCTGAATACTTGGCATAGGGAAATAATCCTTATAATCCTTCCCGTTAATAGTGATTTTACCTTCACCCTTAAAAAAATATACTCTCGCAGTAGAAGCCTTTCTTCTACCTATGCTATTTATCATTTCCATATCTGATTAAAATTTAAATGGTTCGGGTTGTTGTGCAATATGCGGATGAGAAGCTCCGGAATACAAAAATAATTTTTTGACCATTGCCCTTCCCAGTTTTGTTTTTGGCAACATTCCTTTTACTGCCAGCTCCAGAACCATATTAGGTTTTTTTGCCATCATTTCTTTTGCTGTCCTTCTTTTAAGGCCTCCCGGATATCCCGAATATTTCTGGTATTCTTTATCATCAAGCTTTGCTCCAGTAAACCTCACTTTGTCAGCATTTATGACTATAACATAATCTCCAGTATCTGTATGAGGAGTAAAATCAGGCTTATGCTTACCTCTTAAGACCGTCGCTATTCTTGTAGCAAGTCTTCCTACTATTTCTCCCTCAGCATCTACAACGTACCACTTATGTGTAGCTGTTGCGCTGTTGGCAGAAATTGTTTTGTAACTTAGTGTATCCACTTTTTTAAATATTTACGTTTACTAAAATCCAATAAATTTTGCATCGACTTCTGATTGCGGGCGCAAAGGTAATTTCTTTATGAAGATAAAAAAATATTTTTACAAAAAAAATTTAATTTAAACGACATAACTACTTGAAATACAGTCGAAATATGGTACAACTATTTTTTTGGACCATTTCGGGCACCCTCAATTCCAGATTCAAAAAACACAAAATGACACAATAAAATTTCCTTTGTTTAATATCAAAAATAATTTATACAATATATAAAATACACATTTATAGCATAATATGAAAAATTATTTTAATAAATATATCTTTCAAATGTCACAAATGATTATGTTTGTGACAAATTTATTTAAAACAGTCAGATCACATGAAATAAGTATGAATCCATCTTTTTCTTACCCGTCCAACTAAAGTGTTCAGGCGGGCACAAACCGGGATAATTATTTTATGCGAATTCCAACCCTCTACTTAAGTATCGGACAGGTCTGACCTTCAAAAAAAATAAAAAATAGACAGATGAAATTCTATGGACATGGCAAACTGTTACTTACTGGCGAGTATGCAGTTTTGGACGGCGCTAAAGCATTAGGTTTACCTACAAAACTGGGTCAGAAAATGACCATAAAAAGGACCACAAGTTCTGACTTGATTTGGGAAAGTTTGGATCCCAAAGGTAAGGCTTGGTTTTCTTCTACTATTTCTTTGTTTGATTTTTCTGCAGTAACTACAACGGACCAAACCACATCAGATTATATCCAAAAAATACTTAAAAATGCCGTAAGACTAAACTCCGAATTCCTCTCTCAATGGAATGGATTCAAGATTGAGACCCAATTGGAATTTCCAATAGATTGGGGACTTGGGTCAAGTAGCTCATTAATTTATTTAATTTCTGAATGGGCTGAAGTTAATCCTTTGTTATTATACTTTAAAAGCGAAGATGGTTCGGGTTATGATGTAGCCTGTGCTTTCGCTGATGGACCGGTTGAATATATCAATTCAACTGATGAAGTTTCTTACACAGAAGTAGACTTCAACCCTAAATTTAAAGAAAATTTATATTTTGTACACCTGGGAAAAAAACAAGACTCTGCTCAAGGCATTAAAGATTATTTAAAAGCAGTAAAAAACAAATCATCTTTAGTAAAAACTATAACAAAAATTACTGAAGATATCCGGTCAGTAGCTACGTTATCAGAATTTGACTCCTTATTAAATAAACATGAAGATGCTATAGCTAATCACACGGGATTTCAAAAAGTAAAAGATCATCTGTTTTCAGATTATTGGGGTGCGGTAAAATCTCTCGGAGCCTGGGGTGGTGATTTTGTTATCGCCACATCAAATAAAGGCCCCGAACAAACTATTGAATATTTTGCAGGCAAAGGGTTAAAAACCGTTCTTTCTTACAAAGAGATGATTTTATAAAATAACTTCCATTACTCTAAGTTCATATGCAATGTAATGTATTCCTGATTCTAGTAGAAAAATGAAATCGCTTTGCCATTCTAAAATAACTTAAGAATAGTTACTTCAGTATAAAATTTTCAATAAGTTTCCGTAAGTTTAATTTTGACAGAATTAATATTTATAATTATATCTATTTTACATAAAAGAAAATATAAACTAAAACTATATACATCCTGTCCTACCACCATCTACAGGTATACTGACGCCAGTAATATATGAAGCAGCTGGCGATGCAAGAAAAGCAACTACAGCGGCTATTTCTTGCGGCTGACCAAATCTAGCCATAGGTATTTCATGAATCATCTCCTGTATAACTTCATCCTTTGATATCAATGATTTATCCGCTTTGTTATTAATTATTTCGCCCAGTCTATCCGTTGAGGTTGCGCCTGGCAACACACTATTGACGGTAATGCCAAACGGCGCCAATTCATTGGACAGTGTTTTAGCCCATGAGGCTACTGCTCCACGAGTAGTATTGCTAACCCCTAATCCCTTAATTGGGATTTTAACAGACGTAGAAATGATATTTATTATCCGACCATATCCTGTTTTTTTCATCCCCGGAATAACTATCCCTGCCAATATATGATTGGCAATGAGATGACTATGATAGGCCTTTAAAAAATCTTCGGGATTTGCACTCAATATGGAACCACTCGAAGGTCCTCCCGTATTATTGACTAATATATTGACAATCTTTTGGGAGGTTAAGGTTTTAATTTTTTTTTGCAGATCCAAACTATCTGATGTATCTGCAACAATAAAGCGGTGGTCCTGACCTTTTGTATAATCAAGTTCTTTAACTGTATCTATGAGTTGATCCGCATTTCGTGCTAAAAGAATTATATTAGCGCCAAGTCTTGAAAGTTCTATAGCAGATGCTCTACCAATGCCTTTGGATCCCCCACATACCAAAGCGGTTTTACCTGTTAGGTTTAAATTCATATGATTAATGGTTTTCTAAAAACTTCACAAGATAATTAAATGATCGTATATTTGGTGTTCTAATTAAGTACTAACCAATAAGCAAATATGACTAAAAGTAATATACTCTCTGAGAAAGCAAAACCCAGGGGTAAGTTTCCACATGTTAAAATAGCTGGTCCTTTTGTTTTTGTATCCGGTACGAGCAGTCGAAGACCTGACAATACATTCGATGGTGTTGAAGTCGATGAAATGGGTACCACAAATTTAGATATAAAAAAACAAACAAAAGCAGTTATTGAAAATATAAGAGACATATTAAAATCCGTAGGCGCTGACCTTGAAAACATTGTAGATATCACTAGTTTTTTGGTTAATATGAATGATTTTGGTGGTTATAATGAAGTTTATGGTGATTTTTTTGATTACACAGGACCAACCAGAACGACAGTAGCAGTGCATCAATTACCTCATCCACACCTTCTTATCGAAATTAAAGCGATCGCCTACTTACCGAATATCAAACCATAAACAAATGAACTCGGACAGCAAATACTCATCCATTCATTATAATGCTTATCTTCAGATAGATAAGATTACTTCTGCTCAAACATTGCGCAGTGACGAACTCAGTGTTCACGCTCATGATGAGATGCTTTTTATCATAACCCATCAGGTTTATGAATTATGGTTTAAACAAATAAACTATGAATTGTCTGCCATTATCCTTGACTTCAGCAAACATCAGGTCAATGAAAAAAACGTTGGTATTGCCGTCTCTAGACTTGATAGAATCATTGAAATTATGAAGCTCCTTGTTCAACAAATAAGTGTTATTGAGACTATGACACCGCTTGATTTTCTGGATTTTAGAAATTATCTGTTTCCAGCTTCCGGTTTTCAAAGTTTTCAATTCCGGGAGATGGAGGTAATGCTGGGCTTGAAAGAAAATCGGCGAATCACATATAATGATAAACCGTATTATTGTGTATTTGCACAAAATAAAAAAGAAAGCCTTGAGGACTTGGAAAAAGGAAAATCTTTGCTCGATCTCATTGAAGATTGGCTTGAGCGAACACCTTTTTTGGAGTTTGGGGAGTTTAACTTCATAGCAGAATATCAACAAGCAGTTCATAAAATGCTTGAAAAAGAAAATAAAGCCATTTTAAATACCGAAATTCTTTCAGATGAATTCAAAGAGATGCGTCTTAAAATGCTCGGTGATACAAATACCTATTTTCTCAACATAATGGATGAAAAAAAGCATAACGAACTTATTAAAGAAGGTAAGCTTACCATATCTTATAAGGCTACCATTGCAGCCCTATTTATAAACCTGTATAAAGACGAACCTATCTTGCATATCCCCTTCTTATTAATTTCTAAGTTGGTAGAAATAGACGATCAACTTACAACGTGGAGATATAGGCACGCACAAATGGTCATGCGTATGCTAGGAAAAAAAGTAGGTACCGGCGGGTCGTCAGGACATGAATATTTGGCCACAACCGCTTCAAAACATCATATTTTTGCTGATTTTCACAATGTTAGCACCCTCTTAATCCCACGATCAGAATTGCCCGTATTGCCCGAGAACTTCAGGAAGACCTTAGGTTTTTATTTCTCTACTTTAAATGAGTCATTAAAATGAAGACCTTTTCAAATTATATTAATGGCATTTTAACACCTCCTATCTCAGGCAATTACCTTAATAATTACGAACCTGCAACAGGTAAAATATATAGTTTAATACCAGATTCAACAGATCTTGATATAAATATGGCGGTAATTGCTGCAAAAAATGCTGCGTCTGGCTGGGCTGCTTTATCAAATGAACAACGCTCTGATTGGTTGATGAAAATTGCAGCTCGAATTGAGCAAAAACAAGAAGAATTTGCAGTTGCAGAAAGTCGTGACAATGGCAAACCAATCTCCTTAGCCAGAACCATGGACATTCCCAGAGCCATCTCAAATTTTAGATTTTTTGCCAACGCCATTACCCAGTTTGGTGGCGAATCCCACCATATGCAAGGAATTGGTATTAATTACACCTTAAGACAAGCACTTGGTGTGGTGGCCTGCATTTCTCCCTGGAACCTTCCGCTATACTTACTAAGCTGGAAAATTGCCCCCGCACTTGCCGCCGGTAATACAGTAATCGCCAAACCTTCTGAAATTACACCCTTTACAGCATATCTGCTTTCAGAAGTTTGCATTGATATTGGTTTGCCTATTGGGGTACTTAATATTGTTCACGGTTTAGGTCCAAAGGTCGGCGATTCTTTATGTACTCACCATGATGTAAAAGCTATTTCGTTCACTGGTGGTACAGCGACCGGACGTAGAATTGCTTCCGTCGCCGCTCCATTATTTAAAAAAATGTCCCTCGAATTAGGTGGCAAAAATCCAAATATCATTTTTGCAGATTGTGACTATGATCAAATGCTTAAGACGACCATAAGGTCTTCGTTTGCAAATCAGGGTCAGATTTGTCTTTGTGGGTCAAGAATATTTGTTGAGCGGTCGATATACGATCGATTCAAAATAGATTTTGTGTCCAAAGTTGACTCCCTAAAAATAGGAGATCCTGTCGATGAAGATTGTAAAATGGGTGCTGTGGTTTCAGAAACACACCTGAACAAAGTACTATCCTACATATCGCTTGCTAAAGAAGAAGGGGGAAGTATTTTGTGTGGCGGACATCGAAAAATTATGCATGGCAGGTGTGCAGAAGGTTGGTTTTTACAGCCAACCGTAATAGAAGGATTACCGCATGATTGCCGTACGAACCAAGAGGAAATCTTTGGTCCTGTCGTAACCATCACACCTTTCGATTCGGAAGATGAAGTCATTATGTATGCCAATAGTACAGAATATGGTCTATCTGCTACATTGTGGACAAGTAATTTAGGAAGAGCACATAGAATGTCAGAAAAATTAGTTTCAGGAATAGTATGGGTAAATTGTTGGTTAGTGCGCGACCTTAGAACACCTTTTGGCGGGATGAAAAATAGTGGCATCGGTAGAGAAGGTGGATATGAAGCACTACGTTTTTTTACAGAGGCAAAAAATGTTTGTATAAGTTATTAAATACACAAAGTATAGTTATACCTTTGTTAAAATCTTTTGATTCGTAACATTCAAAACCAATAAGTAGTCTCTTATTAAGTGTTTTATCATTTTCTATTTAACCTTTTAAATTAAAAACATGAAGACCAGTTTAATTTTATTTATTTCAGCGTTTATTTTTGTAAGTAATATCAACAGCCAGCAAAACTATACTTGGGAAGAGTATGGAATAGCTTTCTCGCTTGCAGATGATTTTAAAGAAACAGCAAATAATATTGAAGAATTTTCGGCGGTAGGAGATGGAATGGATATGTCGATTATACCATTCAAAGACGAAACCATTGACGATAGTGATATTACTGCCTATACTATGAGCATAGCCGCATCTTTAAATCTTGAACGAGTTGATGATGTTAATATAATAAATGTAAATGGATTCAAGGGTGGCTATGCAGAAGGTGCCTCAGGGGGGCAAAAATATTTGTTATGGGCTTGATAGATCCTAATTCTGAGACTAACTTTTTTATCATTATTACCTTTTTGGACAATGATGCCAACGCTATTGAAGAAGCAATAAACATTTGTAAAAGCATCCAAAAAATATAAACCTATCTTTTATAGAACAAAAAACCCTTGCATTTTTAAAATTGTAAGGGTTTTTTATTTTACAAAGATAAATTAAAAAAGGTCCCTTTTTCTTTTAAAAGGAACCTTTCAAACATTTCGATATAAAAGTTTATATATATTTTAGAATAAATATTCTATTTATTTTCATAAACAAAAGTATGTTCTTTTGTTTATAAGTAAAAATTTATAATTTTATACCCTTATAAATTTTATTTATGAATGTTCAAATTGCACAATTAAAATATTTTCTTGCATTGGCCAATACTAGAAATTATAGTGCCGCTTCAGAGCAGTGTAACGTCTCTCAGCCTGCATTAAGCATGGCGGTCCGAAAACTTGAAGAAGAGCTTGATATAATTTTGATTGACCGTAAAAGTAATCCTGTTTCCTTAACTGATAAAGGTGTTATAATAGCCAATCAGGCCATAAAGATTTTGGATGAATTGTCCATTTTGGAAAAACTTTCATCAGATCTACAGCTAGACAAACTTGAAGGGAAACTAACCGTCAGCATCATTCCTACGCTTGCTCCATATTTAATCCCATTATTTGTACTGCCATTTGGACTTAAATACCCTTTGATAGAACTTATAATAGAAGAAGAAACAACCAAGTCTATCATTCAGAAATTAAAGACATCAGAATCCGATGTTGGTATTCTCGTCACTCCCATTGACGATAAGTCTTTAGTCACATTTCCTGTATTCTATGAAGAATTTTATGTTTTTTCCAGTATAAAGCTTGATAAAACCTATATGCTGCCCGAAGATATAGATTTCCGACACTTGTGGTTGCTCGAAGAAGGCCACTGCATGAGACATCAAATGATGAAACTTTGCGAATTGAGAAATATGGAAAACACCATGATAAAATATAACGCAGGAAGCATAGAGTCACTCATTAATATAACCGAGGCAAGCGGTGGTATGACCATCATACCTGAACTGGCTACGTGGAATTTGTCTCCTGAACGAAAATCAAGGGTTATTCCTTTCTACGAGCCGACACCAGTGAGGGAAGTAAGTATAATACATCATAAATTTACTACAAAAATGAGATTAATTATGGCATTAGACGAAATCATATCTAGCGTAATTCCAACTTATATGAAGATAAAAGACACAAACATCAATCTTTTAGACATCAAGCCTGTTTAATGTTGTATTTCCTGTCCTACTTAAGCAAAATTTCACGGTTTAAACCATCCCGAATACATGACATAATTGTTGGCTATCCGATAGATTTCTCCGGATATTAGCTCTTGACTGATGTCTTTTATTTTTTTGGCTGGGATGCCTGCATATATTGTTCCCGATTCAACATAGGTGTTTTGTGTGACAATTGCTCCTGCCGCTATGATGGTATTACTTTCAACTACACAGTTGTCCATGATGATGGCACCCATCCCTATCAGAACATTGTCATGAATGGTGCATCCATGTACGATGGCATTATGCCCAACAGAAACATTATTACCTATAATCGTTGGGTACTTTTGATAAGTACAATGCAGTATGGCTCCATCTTGAATATTAACTTTATTACCCATTTTAATAAAATTCACATCTCCACGTATTACAGCATTAAACCAAACGCTGCATTGATCTCCCATTACTACATCACCTACAATGGTTGCGTTTTCGGCTATATAACAATCATCACCAAATATTGGTGATTTTCCATTTACAGCCTTTATAAGCATAATAAGACATTTTTATGATTCTTGTAATTACTTCCCACTTTCTAATATTGTTTTTATGATTTGATTACCTATTTCCGTTCTGATATTAAGTGTGTTTATGGTCTGATTTTCCCGTGTTGGATATACTCTGTTTGACAAAAAAACATAAACTAAATTGTATGCTGGATCTACCCATGTATAAGTACCTGTGAAGCCAGAATGGCCGTAACTAAAATCAGAAGATAATCCTGGGGCATTGATAATTTTAGGGTCAAAGTCTTTCTTGTCAAAACCAATTCCTCGTCTATTTTTTTCGTCTGCAAATTGATATGACGTGAATTTTGTTACAAGAGTAGAATCTGCAAATCGCTCTCCGCCATATGTGCCTTTGTTTAGATACATTTGCATTAGCTTTGTCAAATCATTAGCATTTCCAAATAATCCGGCATGACCAGATATTCCACCCATCATAGCAGCTCCTTCATCATCAACTCTACCATGAATAAGACTCTGTCTGAATAAGCTATCATATTCTGTTGGTACTATGTCCCTTAAGGATATCTTTGGATTGTATACAAGTGAGTTTGCGCCTATTTTTTTGTAGGTTTCATCCAGAAATGATGTCCATGGTTTTCCAGTGATGCGATTTATAATCCCGGGGTATAAATAAAAATGCAAGTCGCTGTAAACATTTTGCTTTGCTGTCGAAATCTGATCTGATTTTTGTGTTTCGAATAAGGGAGATGCAGCAATTTGAGCCAGCATAAATTTTTGATAATCCTTCCGAAGCCAAAGATTATCAGCAATTTGAATATCTGTAATGTTTATTTTATTTTTTGAAAATGTACCCGATTTCCAGGCAATCGTAGAGGGTTTGAATACTTTTTTCCATAAAGTAGCGTCAGCTAATAAAGAAGCCCTATAATCAATTAGTTTTGAGGATTTCTTACCGAAAAGACGTTTAAAGAAACTTGGTTTTTTGATTATAACAATAAATGATTTTTCTAAATTTAGATCCATGGTTAAAGCTTTATCTATAGTGGCGGATGTATCGACAGCATCTTTCCAGAAAGGTATCCATGCTTTCAAGCCTGATCGGTGGGTAAGCATATCTATAAATGTTAGGCCTGCCTTATTAGTTGCCTTAAATTCAGGGCAATAATCAGCCAGGGTAGTGTCCAAATTGAATTTTCCTTCCGACACCAATCTCATTACGGCAAGAGTACTTGATGCTATTTTGGTAATGGATGCCAGATCGTAAATATCAGTATGTTTAACTTTCCCCAATTCCGTTTCAAAAGTTGGTTTTGGTGGAAACGTGGTAGATAAGGTACTAAAATTGTCCATGGCATCATCTATGAAAACGACATTGCCCATTTGATCTACCTCCGCTGTGTCGTTACTTATATTATCTTCATATCGGTGATGTCCATAAACTTTTTGTAGTATAACTTTATTATCTTTTGCAATTACCAATTGGCATCCGGGAAATGCTTTTGATTTCAGCCCAAGATTTACCAAAGAGTCGATACGACGTATCAATTTTACACGATCTATACCCACCAATTCAGGCACGCCGTAGGTCAATCTACCAAGTGCAGGCAAATCTACCCCTTTATTCATTCTGAAAGAATCGTTTATTGTCATTGGAAGTCGACCAATGGTAGGTATTGCTCCGAAAATGGCCTGAGCCATTGCTGATTCAGTATATTTTGTCAATTGATAAGAAATCATTAAGGTTTTGCAAATGCCCAATTCAGGGATTTTTGCCAATACAAACGGACTACCAAATAAACATACCACAGCATTTTCTAATGATGCCATCCTGCCAATTTGTTTAATATTTTCAGGTGTCAAACCATATTTTTTGCTAGCTCTAATGTCGGTAAAATGAATTCCTATTAAAACGATATCATGATTACTAACGTCCAGAACGACCTTGTTTACCACTGAATCTCCGGCATTTTTTGGCACAAAAAAATAATCAACCGTAGTGTAATTTTCTATCATTTTTGAAAAATCTGAAACATCGGAGCCTTCTATAGAAATAACAGCAATCTTCTTAGTAAGATCCTTAATCGGTAAAATTTTATTATCATTCACAAGACAGGTTACACTTTTTTCAGCGAAGGAATGATTCAATGCGTCAGCTTCTATGGTGTTCAGGTCCTTCGTTAGATTTGAGATTTCTATTGGTGTATATTTGTCAAGTCCTACCCAGGACTTAGCCATCAATATTCTTTTGACTTTTGCATTCAACATTTCCATTGGGATGCGATTTTCCTGAATAGCTGCCTTTATGGCTTCAACGGCTATTGATACATCAAGGAAAGTCTCTAATATATCGTTTCCCGCAAGTAATGCCTCAACCATGGCCTTGCCTTTCGGAAAATTTTTGATTGCACCCTCCATGTCCATAGCATCAGTAAAAGTCAAGCCTTCAAACTTAAGCTCTTCCCGCAATAATTTTTGTACAATATTGGACGAAAAAGTAGAGGGTAAATTGGGAATAGATTCCAGGGAAGGGATATTGAGGTGTGCCGTCATAATTCCCGAGAGTCCTTGGTTTATTAGTTGTTTGAATGGATACAATTCGATATCCAACAATCTTATCCGATCATGTTTTATTATCGGAATATCATGGTGAGAATCTACATCGGTATCGCCATGTCCAGGAAAATGTTTAGCGGTGCAAAAAAGATGTTCACGCTGCATGCCTTTCATATACGCGAGACCCTTTTGGGCTACAGCCAATTTGTTTTCACCAAAAGACCTGAAATTTATGACGGGATTATTGGGATTATTATTTACATCGACCACTGGCGCAAAATTAATATGAACACCTATTCTTTTACATTGTCTGGCGACTTCATGTCCCATTTTTTCTATGAGTTCATCATTACCTTGCATGGCTCCCAAAGTAACAGCATAGGGAAAACGATCCGTACTATCTAGCCTCATTCCAATTCCCCATTCAAAGTCCTGCCCTATAAACAACGGTGTTTTTGAAAGCGATTGGAGCCGATTGGTGATTATGGCTTGGGTTGTCGGATTGGAAGCAAAAAATACAATCCCTCCTACCTTATATTCTAAGACCCATTTTTCAAGATTAAGAATGTCGTGCGGTTTGCCGGAAAAATTGCCACGAGGCATAAGTAATTGACCTATTTTTTGGTCAAGAGTGAGGCTATTAAACACGGAATCCACCCATTGCTTATTATAATCTGAAAGAAAAGCAGGTTTTTGTGCCCTCAAACTAAGACTATAAAAAAAAATCATTAAAAAGAAAATAAACCTATTTTGCATTCCGCTTCACAGTTTAAGAAGTAGCAAAATTACCAATTTTTTTCTTATCCTGTCTCTAGTTCACTCTCATCACATTTTTATTGATATCAAATTTTGCAATTTAAACGTAAAAATTACTTTTGCTTGTTTCCGTTTTGTTACAGCATTGTCCCGGGACAAACCTCCCTCCATTTAATGAAATTAATGTACTTTGACATTTTATGCTAGTTCTGTACCTTCAGATTGTATTAATTTTGAAAATTTATATCAAACTAAATTTTACAAACCCCATCTAATACCGGCTCTAAGTACTATAAAAATAAATAACCCTTGATAATCAATTAGTTATCAAGGGTTATTGTTGACCCACTAGGACAACAAATATTTTATATTAATTTATTTTATAATATTATAACTCATTGATTTTCAATTATAGGAACTATTTTTATATAAAATAGCGTTAAATAATATAAAAGAAATACCGCACCTATCACCGCACCTGTAAAGTTAATATTCCAAAATACCTTATGAAGATTCAGTTTAAACTTAAAGACCAACAAAGCACTACACAAACATCTATTCGGTGTTATCTTTATTATCAGACAAAAAGGTTTGTATATTCCCTAGGGGACGACAGAAAGATAATCCCTGAATTGTGGGATGATGTACTCCAAAGGCCAATAAAAGGGAAAACTAAGGAAGATAAAGCTAAAATTAAAGCTATACAGGATCTAAACCCTAAATCAGATATCTGGACTGAGCTTAGCAATATTGAAACAAGGATAGATAATTTAATATTGGAGATAAACACATTTTCGACAAATAAAGAATTTAATAAGCAACCACTGGTTCTTGACGAATTAAAAGATTACTTGAATGGTGTCTTTAAAAAGAAGCAAAAAGAAATAATAATTCAAAGGAAACTTAACTTTAATGAATTCGTTGAAAAATTTTTAAAAGATATCTCTTCGGGTGAAAAGACGTTTACAACCGGAAATGGAGAGAGAAAACAGTATGCTCCATCTACAGTTGTTGCGTATAAGGCATTTAAAAAACTTTTTGATGGATATCAGCAATCATTAAGAAAACAGCTTAATTTTGAAGATATTACAATGGATATTTACCACCATTTTATAAATTATCTCACCGCTCAGGATTTAAAAAATAATACTATAGGAAATAAAATTAAATATCTGAAAGCAATTCTATCAATGTCCTACGATGAAGGCCTGCACGATAATATTGTATTTAAAAGAAAAGAATTTAAAAAGTTTAAATCAGAAGTGGATAATATCTTCCTTACGACGCAAGAACTTAGTAAATTATACGAGCTTGATTTATCATCTACACCAGATTTTGATAGAGTACGTGATCTTTTCCTGTGTGGTTGTTATACTGCGTTAAGATATTCAGACTATAGTAGATTAACAGCCGACAATTTTATTTCCAGGGAAGACAAATTATTTCTAAGGATAATTACTAAGAAAAAAGATAAAAAAGTGATCGTTCCAATCAGACCTGAATTATTGAGAGTATATTGAAAAAAGTATAATTATAACTTACCAAAAGTCCATGTGAATCAAATCAATGCGGATATAAAGGAAATAGGTAAAATAGCCGGAATTGATGAAATTGTCGAGATTAAAGAATTAAGAGGTGCCAAAACAATTATTAATAAGCTTCCCAAATATAAAAAAATAACAACACATACTGGAAGAAGAACCGGGGCAACTCTTTTATATATGGCAGGTGCTAGCCCTCTTGACATAATGAAAATTACAGGGCACACTACTGAAAAGAGCCTTCTTACTTATATTAAAATATCAGAAGAAGAAACAGCATCAAGGTTAATTGATAATCCTTTCTTTAGTGGCTCATTATAATGACGGCAAAATACAATTTTGGAACGCAGCTCATTATCATTTCAATGACCGGTCAATGTAAAATTATTATTGGAAAGTACAGAATATTCTGCAGAAGGTCCGAGGGTCAGACTTGATATTGTTACATTAGAATTTACCTGCACATTTCCACTATTGATAATCACATCTGCATTTAATCCTGGTACACTATTGCAGTTCCAATTACCGGCTGTTTCCCAGTTATTGTCAACTGAACCATCCCAATAATATACAAATTGCAGTTGTATAGGTGTACTGTAGATAGTTCCTTGATTTGTTGTAACAATACACCTATATAAATAACCATACCATACTGATGGAGCATTTGACAATATCAATGTATCAGTATTTGTGCCACTATACACTGAAGTGTTACTTATGTTTGTATAACCTGTCCATCGTTTACCTGCCATTGATATGAAAGAATATACTGATTTCCGAGTCCTGATGAAAATCTGATTGTTTGGACATTGTATAGGTAAAATGGCATCTTTACAAATGTATCTTTGAGGACTCCTCTAACCCAAATAAAGAATGAGATACTTTTAAAAAAAGTATTGATGAAGCAAATGAAAGGATGAGAAATAACAAGGAGTTAGCCTTTAAATTTTTAAAGGCACTTTTATTTCTTAAACAAGAATAAAACGTTATGTTTTAAATGGTTAAAAAAAGAGGTTTTAATATACTAAAACCTCTTTTATATTAATTAGAGAAAACTAACCTCATGTAACCAATTTACCTTTGGGTGATTTAATTCTAGAAGTGTTGGTTTTAATTTTACCTTTTGGAGGAGGAATTGATTCGTTTCTTTCCATCATTAAAATCAAGTAACTTTTTAAAAAGGTCAAACCGAGGTTTTTGTCGTTAGCCATTCTTTGATTGGCTTCTTTAATGGATTTCACGAATATATCATTTTTAGGTTGTAAATTCATGGTCTTTAATTTTGTTGAAATAATATAATTAATAAACGGATTATACAATTTCTGTAAAATATATTTTACAGAAATTGCATAAATACACTCTAAAGTTAAAGAGCCTAATAAATGATAGTTAGGGCTTCGGCCTGAATTGGTAACAGATAATAAATTTACCATTATAATTGTATTTTAAAGATTAAAAAAATAGAATATATTAAAATTTGATTAAAGTACTAATCCAATAATTTTTTCTTTATTTTTATTAATTTTCTTCCTAACCGTTCTAAGTTTATTACCTATATTACTGTAAGGAATATTATTTTTTTCACTGATCTCTAAATAAGTTAAATTGTCAATATAAAAGTCAAAATAGACAGTTCTTTCATCAGGATCTAGGCCAGCTAGTTTACATATGCTATTACAAGCATTATATCTTCAGCACTCATTTTTCTGCTTCTGTAATAATATCTAATTTCCAAATTTCATTTGGATCAAAAGAAGTAAATTTTGATTTACTCCTTAATCTACAATAATCAATAATTTGATTTTTAATGCTAGTGAATAAGTATTTTTCGTTAGCAAATTTATCAATATCGCAATCATTATTATTAATCCTAGAAATAAATTTAAGTCTTATGTCATTCAACAAAGTTTGATATTCGTGGATATGATTGAATTCTTTTTTAAATTTATTGTAAACTGAATTAATTGAAAATACCTCTGATTTAAAAAGGGATTCTAATTTTTGAAGTAAAAATTCTTTCATTGAAATTAAATTTGGTCTGTTAAAAATAAATTAAGATATATGTCTTAAAAATTAATTGCAAATAAAAATTTATTTCCTAACCCTATTTCAAAATACTCTACTATTACTATACGAATCTCAAATAAAAAAAATGTAAAAATTTAAGTATTTTTTTTTATTTATAAAAATACATTTTATAATTAAGAAAAACGTGATGTCTTTATAAAAACACATCATCATGTTGCTAGCATTTTACTTTACAGGAATAATTGCTCATATATTAATGATCAAACATTATGGAAATGGGTTAAAGGTTAATTTTATTAATCCTTCAAATACTCTAATCAAAACAATAATTATAATTTTATTGATTCTCCATTTACCAATGTTTATTTAGTAATATATGTATTATTGACTTAATGAATATTTTTATATTAGGAAACCTTTAGCTTTAAAAATTTCGCCAATATTTCTAACCCCTGAATATGAAGATTTTTTTTGATATGCTTTAATGTTTGAAATGTTAATAGTTATAAACACAGGTGAATAAACCAAACCAGTCTTCTCTTTCCTAGATAATGAAGGATTAAGACAATTACCAGTATAGTCTGATATTGAACTAAGTCCTTTAGATACCAACGACTTAATAAC
>JADKGD010000072.1 GCA_016717145.1 Saprospiraceae bacterium
GCAGAAGAGATTCCGCTATTTTTTATTTTTTGAAGATTACATTGGCATATATGACCCCAATACTGGGGAAGTGACGGCTACGCATCCGCCTAGTAAACACGATGTCAGCATGCTCGAAAAAAACCGTATTTCAGGGCAAATTGTGGTTTTATGATGCTACCTATCCAGATACTTTGTTCTATTTAGACCCTATTACGGGGCTGTGTGACGTTGCGCTTGATCTTCATCCCTTTGGTATCCAAGTGAACGGTGAATTGGAGGCTTTGTTGGCAACTCTATTTCAACGGCTATAGCCAAACGACTGGCAACGAACTTTGTGAATATGACCCGTCTACGGGCGAAGTACGCGTATATGCAGACATCAACCCGGGCAACGGTGATGCCTATCCTGAGCGATTATCGGTCATCGGCGACCGCTTGTATTTGTGGCCAATGACGGCTGGCGCGGACGCGAGATTTGGAGCCTCTCCAATTGTTTTGCTTTAAACCTGAACACGACACCCGATACAGTCGGTCAAAATACAGGGCAAATCATGGCGGAAGTGCAAGGCGGCACTGCACCTTTTACGTTTTCTTGGAGCAATGGCGCTACAAGTCAAAATATCGGCGACCTTTCATCCGGATTTTACGAAGTGACAGTGCAGGATGCAGTTGGTTGTAAAGCGGTTCAATTTGTTGTATTGTACGGCGTGGTCAATGTAGAAGATATTTTTGGAAAAACTGCGTTTAAAATTTATCCAAATCCTGCCAATAATACAATATTTATTGAAAAACGAGCTGTGCTCAGTTATCAAGGTACAATTGCTTTCCCTTGACAGGGAAGGTCGTAAAGAGAAGTCACTTTGGAAGTAATATAACTCTTATAGATTTGGAAGGTTTACAGAACGGTGTTTGGTTATTACGTATGGGAAATGGCATTGTAGGTAAGTTTCTGAAAATGTAAAAGAACAAAAAAAGACATATTTTCAATAAATATCTTTTATAAGCCTCTTTTTAGGACCATATTGAAGGGGAAGATTAATCTGAATTGATTGAATTCAGACCAAATACCGAATTTTATGCATCATCACAACAATGGATAAAAATAAAGAAACAAATGAAACGTGGAACAAAGTGGCTAAGCTATATCAAAACAAGTTTATGGACCTTGACTTGTATAATGACACATATGATTTTATTTGCCATACCATACTTAAAGAAAACGCAAAAATTTTAGACATAGCTTGCGGGCCAGGAAACATTACAAAGTACCTTTTATCTAAGAGACCTGACTTTGATATATTCGGAATTGACTACGCGCCAAATATGATAGCACTTGCAAAAAAGAATAATCCGACAGCAAGTTTTGCCTTGATGGATAGTGGACAAATTGGCGAAATCAAAACAAAATTTGACGGGATAGTGTGTGGTTTTTGTTTACCCTATTTATCGCAGACTGATTGTAAAAAGCTTATAACTGACAGTTATAGCTTACTGAATGAAAATGGACTGATTTATTTAAGTTTTGTATCAGGTGACCCAAAAAAATCAGGCTTTCAAGTTGGCAGTAGTGGTGATAGAACTTACTTCTATTTTCATAATGTTGATGACTTGATAGAACAACTCGTTGTAAGTAAATTTGGCGGGATCAGAACAAATAGCGTAGCATATAGAAAATCAGAGTCAGAAATAGACATACATACAATAATAACTGCAGAGAAAAAAATCTGAATAATGAAGGTAACTGTCGCGTAACATTCTCAAAAAAGATATAGTTCCTTACTAATTAAGTGAGTTGTTCACCCGCTGTGTTTTTATGTTTATATCAATTTAATTTTTAATTACATATATATATATATATTAACATATGAAGCCAATTTTAATTTTACTTTATTCAAATAAATGATTACTTTTATCTTTTAATATGAGATGGAGCGTAATGATGGATAGTGTAATTTTGTCACAATCTGCTGTTATCACGCAGCATAAAAAGGCATTTACGATATGGAAGAAAATAATGATAAAATAAGTCAACTCCTAAACAAACTCGACATCTTGCTGAAAAGGCAGGACGACTTTAGAAAGGAGATTTACAGTTTGCGGGAAGAAATATATAGTGTAAAGACCTCACAAACAAAAATCCAGGTTGACAAAAATCAGGAGAAAATTGCCAATCAACCAGAAGGAGACAGTGACTTTGACATTAAAAAGGAAACTGTAATACCAATCCCCCAAATACCAAAAGAAAAAACATCCCCAATCCCCAACTTAACACCAAAGATAAAAATAGATATTGAAAAATTTATTGGCGAAAATCTCATTAATAAAATAGGCATTGCCATCACCGTGATCGGCGTTGCTATTGGGGCAAAGTACTCTATTGAACATCAGTTAATCAGTCCATTAACGAGGATTATTTTGGGTTATTTGATGGGTTTAGGATTGCTTGGTTTTGGTATCAAATTGAAGAAAGATTTTGCGAGCTACAGTGCGGTTCTTGTTAGCGGTGCCATTGCCATTTTATATTTTATTACTTATGCAGCGTATAGTTTTTATGATTTGATACCTCAATTATTTGCCTTTGCACTGATGGTTTTATTTACAACATTTACCGTAGTTGCAGCCATCAATTACAATAAGCAAGTTATAGCGCATATTGGACTGGTAGGTGCCTATGCAGTTCCATTTTTATTGAGTGAGGGCTCAGGAAAAGTTGCGGTACTGTTTAGCTATATGGCGATTATAAACATCGGCATTCTTTTTATTGCGTTTAAAAAATATTGGAAACCATTGTATTATACATCATTTTTACTGACATGGTTAATATTTTTTTCATGGTTCATAACAAAGTATCAAGAGACAGCACACTATAGCTTATCCCTAATATTTTTAGTGGTGTTCTTTTTGACTTTCTATGCTATTTTTCTTGCCTATAAACTGTTCAAAAAAGAAAAATTTGAAACTGGTGACATTATCTTGTTACTGACAAATTCTTTTATCTTTTATGGCTTAGGGTATGCTGTTTTAATCACTAATAAAACCGGAGAACAATTATTGGGATTATTTACATTGTGCAATGCTGCCATTCACTTCGGTATAAGTGTTGTCATATACTGGCAAAAACTTGCTGACAGAAATCTATTTTTTCTTGTAGTTGGTCTGGTTTTAGTTTTTATTACGATTGCAATACCGGTACAGCTGGATGGAAATTGGGTAACATTATTATGGGTTTTTGAAGCAGCATTGTTATTCTGGATTGGAAGAACTAAACATGTTGCGGTTTATGAAAAGCTATCATATCCACTAATGTTCCTTGCATTTTTTAGCATCACACAGGACTGGTCAACAGTGTATCATAATTATAATCCGGCACAACCTGAAACAAAACTTATTCCCTTACTGAACATCAATTTTTTGACATCTTCATTATTTGTGGCAGCTTTTGTTTTTATACATTATTTGAATATTAATATAAAATATGTATCGCCTGCCTTTACAAAAAAATCATTAAATTTAATAATTACATATGCTATTCCTGGTATTTTGCTGATTGTTTTATATTATTCATTTCATATGGAAATTGCAAATTACTGGGACCAGTTATATCTTGATTCTACAATAGAAATAAAAAAAGAAGGTCAGGAATATCCTGACACTTTTTGGAATGATGATCTGACAAAATTCAAAAAAATATGGTTAATAAATTATACGCTATTATTTTTTGCTGTCTTATCATTTGTGAATATCAAAAAAATTAAAAACAAAAAATTAGGTCTGATAAATCTTTGTTTGAATGTATTTATAGTGATTATATTTCTGACTCATGGTTTATATATCCTTAGTGAACTAAGAACAAGTTTTTTAAATCCTACGCTTTCTGAATATTATCACAGGAATTATTTTAATATAGGAATAAGATATATTTCTTTTGCATTTGTGGGATTAATGCTGATGACAATATATCATTACCTTAATCAGGAATTTATAAAGCCTCTTTTTATCCATGTGAAAGTTGCTTTTGAATTATTGTTTTATACCGCTTTATTGTTGATTTTAAGTAGTGAATTGATAACATGGATGGATATAATGCAATCCTCACAATCATATAAACTCGGATTAAGTATACTTTGGGGCGTGTACGCTTTGCTTTTAATTTCCCTAGGTATCTGGAAAAACAAAAAGCATTTGCGTATTGGCGCGATTGCACTATTTTTAGTTACCCTCATAAAGTTATTTTTTTATGATATGTCTGACCTTGATACTATTGCAAAGACCATTGTTTTTGTATGTCTTGGCGTTTTGCTTTTAATCATTTCATTTCTGTATAATAAATACAAGTATCTCATATTTGAAGACGATGAAAATTAAAGTCATACTAACATATTTTCTCCTGGTACTTAGTTTTTGCGCTTATGGACAGATCAAAGAATATAGTTATAAAAGAGCGTTAATTGGAGTACAAGACCAATGGCACAAAGTCATTTTGCCCACCGATATTTTCGGAAAAGTATCTCCGGAACTCTCAGACATTAGAATTTTTGGTTTGACCAAAAGTAATGACACCATTGAAGCACCCTATATTTTAAAGCTGGATGGAGATAAAACTATACAGAAAGACATCGTATTTAATCTCATCAATCAATCAAAAAATGACAATGGCTATTATTTCACATATGAGATGCCGGTTCAAAGTGCCGTAAATCAAATACAACTTGATTTCAGGCAACAAAACTTCGATTGGAAACTGACATTGGAAGGAAGTCAAAATCAACAGGAATGGTTCTCAATAATAGAGGATTATAGAATCTTATCCATAAAAAATGAAATGACAGATTTTAAATTTACCAAAGTAAGTTTTCCGGATTCTAAGTATCGTTATATGCGGGTGCTTATTGACAGTAAAAAAAAGCCTGACTTGATAACCACAAAAATATCATGGAACGAAATTATTAAGGGTAATGTTAGAGATTACAATATCCAATCGACAAAAATTGAAGAAAAAAAGAAAGACAAACAGACTATAATTAATGTGGATTTGACATCAGTTGGTCCGGTAAGTAAAGTCAGTATTTTTGTAAAGGACACGTTTGACTATTACAGACCAGTAACCATTAAATATCTTTCAGACAGCATAAAAACTGATCAGGGTTGGAAATATAATTATAATATTTTGACCGCAGGCACACTAAATTCGATGGAAAAAAGTGAATTTATATTTACTGGTACAATGCTCCAAAAACTGCAAATTATTGTAGACAATCGAGACAATACAGCTTTGCAAATTGACTCTGTTGCAGTACAAGGTTTTGTTTACGAGTTAACAGCTCGTTTTAATGAGGCGGCCACTTATTACCTGACATACGGAAATAATCGGGCGACAAAGCCACAGTTCGACATAGACCATTTTATAGATAAAATACCAGCTATCCTGACCACTTTAAAATTGGGTGACGAACTATTGATAAAAAAAGAAGCGATACACGAGACAGAACCACTATTTAAAAACAAAGCATGGTTATGGGCGATCATGACGATTGTTATTATGCTGCTTGGTTGGTTTTCACTGAAAATGATAAGACAGCAATAACAATATGGCTTTAAAATAAGGAAAATGGATCAAAACACTAGTAAAAATTATTTTTAACAGACCAAATGCCATGACTAGAAATGTAGCAATATCAAACCGACTAAGGGAAGTACTTCTCAATGGAAAATGGATTGCCAACACAAACTTTAAAGAACAATTATTAAGTATCGACTGGATACAAGCCATTCAAAAAATTGACCACTTAAATACGATTGCTTTATTGACTTTCCATATAAACTATTATATCCAGGGTATACTGAATGTCTTTAATGGTGGGGCACTCGACATCAGGGACAAATACAGTTTTGATCTTCCCGAAATTAAGTCAGAAGTTGATTGGAATATGTTGGTCGACAATTTAATAAAAAATGCTGAAGAGTTTGCCAATAAAGTTGAACAAATGGATGATAGCATTTTAGATAAACCATTTGTAGACGAAAAATATGGAAGTTATTTGCGTAATATTGAAGGGGTGATCGAACATAGTTATTATCATTTAGGACAAGTTACACTCATCATAAAAAATGATTAAAAAAAAACTAATTGTAAGGTATCGGACGATTAAAGCAAGTTAACATCTTTATGAAGTGTACAACAAACATAAAAATTTGTAAAAGCATAGTGACCTAAAAAAGAATATTATGAAAAGTAAAATTTTAAATTTTTTATTACTGGTGACTTCACTTTTTGGATATCTGGAATGGGGTGCAAATAAACATATGTTTTTGTTTGAGGTAGAAGGCGAAGTTTTATCAAAGTTATTCACCGACCCGGCATCTGTGCTTCATCCATTGATAGTTTTGCCTTTGATAGGCCAAATAATGCTGCTTGTTACATTATTTCAGAAGAAACCAAATAACATATTGACCTATATTAGTATTGGAGGTTTAGGGCTATTATTGGGATTTATATGTCTAGTTGGTCTGCTCAGTTTTAATTATAAAATAATACTTTCGACGCTTCCTTTTATAGTTGTTGCCGTGATAAGCATCAGACATTATATAAAATTAAAAAAAGTCGATGAAAATAATTAAAGGGGAAGCCTGACACAGGATTTTGAAAAACCAACTTATGATTGGTAAATGAAGTATTAGGAAATAGCTTTACTATAACGTTTATATAATTTTGAAATTTATCATAAAAATGTTTGACTTAATACATTAATACTCCTCATACCAACTAAATATATCCCGGACAATTTTTAACTTTTCTGATTCAATATATTTTAAAAGTGATGTAGAAACAGGGCTATGCTTTTTGCCTTTAAGCCAGATAAGGCTCCAGGTTGACCTCATAGGCAGTCCTTTTACAGGTATTATTTGTAAATCTTTATTGCGCAATTCATTTTTTATTCCGATCAAAGGCATGATTGAAAATCCTAAGCCTGCAATTAAGGCCTGCTTAACAGCTTCATTTGAAGTAAGCTCCATCTTTTTTAAAACAGAGATGTTGTTGTTTTCAATAAAGCGTTCCATCATTTGCCTGGTACCTGATCCCTTTTCTCTGAATATTAAAGGTAATTCATTAAATATGGCTGTGGCGTTAGCTTTCTTTTTAAATGTAACTTTGCCATTACCTACGAGATATAACTTGTTTTGAAGTAGGTCAATTTTTTCAATATTCAGAGAAGTGGGCAGAATTGAAACCAATGCAAAATCCACCTCGTTATTTTCCAAACTATCTATCACTTTATTTTTATTGGTAACATCCATCAACAATTCTATTCCGGAATGTGCATTAATAAAATCAGCCAGGAAAAAGGGCATAACATACTTTCCGGTAGAAACAACAGATATCTTTAACTTTCCAGTCAACTGACCTTTGTAGATCAATGTTTTATAATTAATTGCATATACCTGATTGATAATGTTTTCAGCAGCTTCCGCTATTTCATGGCCAAAATCAGTAATATAAATTCTTCTTCCTACTAATTCAGTTAAAGGAATGTCAAACTGGTCCTGGAAATTTTTAAGTTGAACCGAAACTGCAGGCTGTGTTAGGTATAATTCTTCAGCTGCTTTTAGTGATACTTTTTGTTTGTACGACTTTCAGGAATATCTGGAGTTGATTTAAAGTATAGTTCATAAAAATATGTTATGTATTACATTGCAAAGATAAATATAAGTTATGAATTATATACCATAATTTTGCATCGTTAAATAATATTAAATCAAAATGACAAAAATAACCGTAGCAAAAGGAGATGGCATTGGTCCTGAAATCATGGACGCAACATTGCAAATTTTATTGGCAGCAGGAGCCAAAATCGAGATTGAAGAAATTGAAGTGGGGGAAAAAGTATATCTGGCAGGAAATACCGCTGGAATAGCGGCGGAATCATGGGATATCGTCAGAAGGAACAAAATATTTCTGAAAGCTCCTATTACCACTCCCCAGGGAGGAGGATACAAAAGTTTGAATGTAACGACGCGCAAATTTCTTGGCCTATATTCGAATGTAAGACCGTGTATGAGCTTACACCCTTTTGTAAGCACCAAACATCCTGTGATGGATATTGTCATTGTAAGGGAAAATGAAGAAGATCTTTATGCAGGTATCGAACATCAGCAAACAGATGAAGTCGTTCAGTGCCTGAAATTAATCAGCAGGCCTGGTTGTGAAAAGATAGTGCGGTATGCATTTGAATATGCAAAACAGCAGAATCGCAAAAGGTAACTTGTTTTACTAAAGACAATATCATGAAACAAACGGATGGACTATTCCATCAGGTCTTTGATGAGATTGCTAAAGAATATCCTGAGATAGAAAATGAACATTGGATCATAGATATAGGTGCAGCTAAAATGGCTGATACACCTGAGGCATTTGACGTCATAGTTATGCCCAATTTATATGGTGACGTATTGAGCGATGTAGCAGCACAGATTACGGGTTCCGTAGGATTGGCAGGATCAGCCAACATAGGCGAAGAGTGTTCAATGTTTGAAGCTATACATGGCTCCGCTCCAAGAAGAGCCGGGCAAAATGTGGCTAACCCATCCGGTTTGTTGCAGGAGCCATTATGATGTTAAACCATATAGGTCAAACAGATATAGCAGAAAAAGTGCAGAATGCATGGCTTAAAACACTGGAAGATGGCACACATACCTATGATATTTTTAAAGAAGGCATCAGCAAACAAAAAGTTGGAACCAAAGAGTTTGCAAAAGCAGTAATTGCTAATCTCGGAAATAAACCAAATGTCCTTAAGCCAGTTTCATATTCCAATAATTCAGCCTTAAATCTTCCAAAATATATGCGTCGACCAATTGCTAATAAGGAATTGGTAGGAGTAGATGTATTTGTGCACTGGGGCGGAAGTAATCCAAATGAACTGGCAGAAAAAGTAAAAAAAATTGGTAATAGTGAAGTGAAACTTTCCATGATTACCAACAGAGGTATTAAGGTTTGGCCAGATGGATTTCAGGAAACATTCTGTACTGATCACTGGAGATGAGATTTAAACCCAATGAAGGATCTTTAATGACAAAAGCAGATATCATTGGTTTACTTTCAAATGCAGTGGAAGAAAGCTTAGATGCCATTAAAACGGAAAACCTCTATACTTTTGACGGTAAATCCGGTTATTCTTTAGGACAAGGACAATAATTTTTATAAACATTTTAAAAACAAATAAAATTAAACAGATGAAATCCCCATAAGCGGTCTGCACCTGCCCGACTCGTGTGTGCAGGCGGGTACAAACCTGAATGATTAAATGGGTGCTTTTCAAAGAATATTAGTCCTTTATCCAAATCCGCAAATCAAACAAATTCAACAACTTAGCAAAATTTATACACATGAAACACTTATCAAACAATTTATTTAAGAATATTTCAAATATTTATGCTGAGGATCGCGAAATCAAGCGACTCTCTGAACTAAAAAAGACGACTGGAATTATCTTTTACAATTGACTTCACTTTAAAGTATAGTATTAATGAATGTACAACTGATACAAGGACAATTTAGTCTAATGATGCCATTGATATCATCACAAAAATGATACATATCAAAATTAAGTACCATGAGAATAGCATAAATAACAGCAACAATGAAGAGATACCAAAACAGGAGGCAAAAATAAAGCGTCTCCAGAAAGATCTGTTTGATATCCGAAAACACATAGCATCCAAAGGTGGTAAAATTAACATTCTGGCAAACCTGGATATTGAATAATCGTAAATTCAGCCCAACAATGTTTAATGGAAGACGATTGCTCATCTCCACAAAACACCAAAAGGAGAAAGTCATAGCACCGATACTGGAAAGGAATTGGGCGTAAAATGCGTTATTGCACTGATTTTGATACTGACGAGTTGGGCACATTTACCGGGAAGTGGAGAGAAAAGATGATCCGACCTCTACAGCAAGAAATAATGTATTCAGGCGATGGGGCTAACCGGTTGTGATTTGTCCATTGCAAGCGAGGGCCCGTTTGGGCCCGCACCCATCCCTTTTTATATTCCTGCTGATGATGAATTTTTACTTTTTTAGATAGAAAAAATAATGTGGAAATTGTGGTCAGGGAGTTGAGTCACTGAAACAAACTTTCATGGGGCAGATGTTAAAAATGAAAGTGAGTTGGGCCTTTGCTAATGGTGCCACAATTCCATCTCATGGTTTGATTTGCCGCAAATCAAAAGATGATTTTACCGACATAGTAAAAGGTATTACAGATTGGACCACACTAACAAAAACCTATCATCATTTTTTAAATCAGTATGACAGCTTTTATGTAGAAACGGATATGCGCGCCATGTACAATCCTTCCAGAATGAAGATCATAGGAATAGCAGCTCAAAAACTGGCAGATAAAATCAAGACCTTTGCCCGATTTGCCATTGGCCGGACTTTGGGATAACGGACGCTAAAGCAGGACTTCCTTGTGAGAGTTATCAATTTCGCCAAGGTCGGTTTTGGTTCATGTATAGTTGTCAAAAATGTGGTCATTCAAAAGAAGAAATGTTTCCTAATGGTAAAATATCTCAAGATGCTATGTATTGTGATATGTTCATCCTTAAAATTTAGATGATGAGCAGAGTTTATTGTTACCAATTTGGTCAATGGATGAAGGTAGGATCACAAGATATCCTGATTTCTATTGGCCGTTGTGGAAAATTGGAGATATGAATCGGAGTCGTGGACAAATATTTATAACTTTTTTAAAGGATCATATATTTGAAATGATGGTACATGAGTTGGGCAAGTCAAAATAATTACTTTAAAACTAATCTTATATAATATCGTTAACCAGGTAAATCCATTTATTTAAATCATTTAAAAAAAAAGAAAAGCACTTTAATTATATGTACACTGTTTTGCTGTTGTTTCACTTCAACAGTTGAAAGTCAGGCACCTGTGGATCTTTTATTCATGCGAAAGAATATTCCAGCATTCAAGAAGGCCTTAAAAGATCCTGAAAAAGTGTACTGCTTGGGATTTAAGCAACTAAAATGAGGCAATTCCTAGAGAAGTTTGGTCGAAATTTACTTAATTTGGAATTTTTAAGTTTTCGAATGATCATTTGAAAGAAATACCATATGAGATCGGTCTTCTTAAAACTTAAAAATGCTTGATTTGAGTGGCACGATTTTGAATTGCTTCCCCAAATCCTTTATTGGACTAACTAATCTAAAAGAGCTGTACTTAAATGATGAAACTAACTTTCAGCTAAAGAATAATATTGAAATAATTAGTATCTTGTTCCGAACTCGAATTTTTAAGTTTACGAAACGATCATTTTAAAGAAATACCCAATGAAGGTTTGCTGAAAAACTTTTAAGGACACTTGATTTGTGAGTGGTAATGATTTTAAAATACTTCCCAAATCCTTAAGTAGCTTATCCAATCTGAAGAACTTTTCTTAAATGATGAAGCAAATTTTAAGCTCAAGAAAAGCATGGATGTAATTAGTCTTTTACCTAAATTAAAGATACTTCACCTAGAAAATGATAAATTAGATAAGTTGCCAAAAAACATCTCTAAGCTAAGCCATCTGGAATCTTTATATTTAAATAATAACAACTTTCGTGAAAGTCCCCTTGCAGATTAAAGGCCTCAACCAATTAAAGTAATTTTGATTTGAAAAAATATAAAATAAAGCTTGATGTACATGATATGAAAACAGCAATTTCTAACAAATAAAATTTTAATACCTTAATGTATGACCGATCAGGAAAGTTCAAATAATACGAAACTACTGTTGTTAGAAGTTAAGGTACATCATTGTTTTTTTTGTTACTAAAACACTGATAAACAATACGCTAAAAAGCATCCGTGTTACAAAGGGCCAGAAGAAAAGTGATCATAAAAGTCATCCATTTATTTACTACTTTGACAGTTGTTGTTTTGATGGCCGCTATTTGGGATTAAGGCAAAGTGAAATTGCGTTTTTGCCAGCACCATTTTTACGGCTTTGGGTATTGCTTTTTTTTGCACAATGGTCTTTGCTTTCAAATATAACTTCCAGCATCATTTTTCGTTTTATTTTTTAACCATCCTTTAAAAAATAGGTGACTGAATCAAAATACTGGATGCTGATTATCCATTCGAAGGTGAAGTCTCTGATTTAACTTACTTTTATGTACACATCTGGTAACAACAGATGGAGATATCATTACCAGTCCCAAATTCTATTCTCCTCCAAACAGCCGTTTTCTAGTGCTTGTAAAAAGAGCATGTACAATAATTTGTTTTTTACCGGCGTTGATACAAATTATGTCTAAGTTATAGCGCATTTTATAACAACTCGACTGGTTAAGATATTCAATTTCCAAAGTATCTAATTTGTTGCTATCAATAAAAGTACTGATCTGTAAAATACCCGAACGCATCAAATTATGACAGAACTAGAACAATATATAAAATCCTACTTTGTTGTTACTTGCACATGATGTACAATCTGTGGTTTCTATATTCAAATGACACCCTACAAAAAAAGGAGCGTATTTGCTAAAACCGGCAAACGATGTGATTCACTCCGTTTTGTGCAATCAGGGCTTTTGAGAATGTATGTCACAATGGACGACAAAGAGGTCACACAATGGATTTCAGCCAAAGGTTATTTTTCGACAGATTTATCAAGTTTTATTTTTGAAACACCTTCGCGATGGACACCTGGGGCCTCGATTGATACAGAAATTTATACTACTTCAAAAGAAGATTACAATAAATCAGACATTTAGTCCTATGTGGGGCTGAACTGAGAAATTATTTATTGTAATGATGTTTTACAATGCTGGAGGATCGGATCCTTAGTCACCGGGCGTCAGTAAGAGAAAGATGGCATTTCTTCTTTGAGAACAACCGTGAGCTTTTTAATCAGGTTCCAATTATAGTATATTGCTTCAATGCTTGGAATGACGCCCGAAACATCTGAAAGGGTATGTAAGGAAAAAGCCACTTTTGTAATCAGGTTTTTGTTGTTGCTTTACCCTTTGTATTCTTTTGATATTTGTCAAGCGTTTAGTTATTGGTTTATTTGACCTTGTATCGTAATTCAATACGAAACATATTAAAAATTAAAACACAAAAGCAATGTCAAAAGAAATCAGAACAGAAATTTTAGTGAATGCGATTTTGAAAAAAAATTTGGTCAATTCTAACAAACTCTCGACAATTATCCGAATTGGAATCCATTTATAAAATCAATAAAAGGAGAAGTGAAAGCTGGAAACAAAATCACTGCCACAGAATTGAACCACCGGAAGCCAGTGTGGTACGACTTTGCTTCCAAAGTGCTTACACTCGAAAAAATAAGGAATTCAGTTGGATAGGACATTTATTGTTTAAAGGTCTCTTTGATGGGAGCGCATAAATTTGAACTTACCGATAACGGAAACGGGATTGTGACAAATTTTTGTCCAAAGAAAAAAATTTGATGGAATTTTACTGCCTTTTATTCAAAACATGCTTGAAAATAATACAAAAGGGATTTGAAGCAATGAATAAAAAGCTTAAAAGAATTGGCAGAAAGAAATTAATTATATTTAACCATCAACCGTTAAATACAGTATTAAACAGATCTTATCTGATGAAAATTACTAACGTGGAACTGTAATATGGCATTTCCTAAAAAGCAGAGTTTATTTTATGCAAACAAAACTCGATATTTTAACCGTTCCGGAATGTGAATGCCCTGAAAAATTAACAACAGTTTGACAGTGATCTTCTGACGCCTAAAGCCATGCTTTGGTATGGCACAAATCAGCATAAAGGTCTTTGGTGTTTTCGTATAGTGATTATACACATTCAAACTGGATGGATTGCCATAATCCGGAATTTAAAATATATTACCAATATCAGTAAGTGGTGGAAAAATTGATTTTACACCTTTATTACTGGGGGTCAACAATCCCTTGTGATAAAGATGGTCAATATGTCACACAAATCTGGAAAGCGATATTATCATTACGAAAACCTGTTGTCAGAAAATACCATACCTAATCGGTGATTTTAACAGCAATACCATATGGGACAAAACCACGAAGATAAGGCAATCATTCTACATTGGTGGAAAATTAGCGACAAAAAAATATTCGAAAATTACCATGCTAATGTTTTTTAGGCCAGGATCAGGGAAAAGAAAACATCCCACTTTGTACATGTATCGTCATGAAAAACAAAACCATATCATCTGGATTACCGTTTTGTTTCTGAATAGATTTTGTCTGGGTCCTCGTTAAGGTTGAAGTAGGGGATTATAAGGATTGGACAATGTACAGTGACCATAAGCCATTAATCATCACTTTTAATTTGTAACAAAATGAAAAACAAAAAAATTATTTTGTCACTTTAGTAGCCAATAAATATAATAATCGTAATTTTTAAACTTGATACCTGAATGAGTAATGCCTTACAAGATAAAACAAAATATTAAAACAGTTTCAGGTGATTCCAAGTGTGGTAAAGCCCGCTTGGGGTTGTTTTTGAATATCGGCTTAAGGAGTGTTGATGAATTGTCAGGTCAGAACTGGAATGTTTTGTACCAGCAATTCAAACAATATTACAGGGGTCAGGCATCATATATGTATGTTGTATACATTTCGTTAAAAGTGGTATATTTTCTCTTGCGACTGAAAAAATCATGAGAAGCAAAAATTAAAATTGGTGGTATTGGAAAGACAAGATGTATAATGAATGAGCGAATGACGATTCTAAATCTAAGAATCTTTAAAATGTATAAATTTCACGTTGGAGGTTATACTCAGATTCAGCATTGGATTTGCCCCAAAAGAATAATTCTGAAATACATTTACTTAATGGACATTAAAGCATTATTAAACGATAAAAATCTTAAGGCAAAACCAAAGGTTGAAGCCCTTAGTAATTGGTTTCTTAGTAATGCTGATAAGGTTGA
This sequence comes from Saprospiraceae bacterium, assembly GCA_016717145.1. GTDB lineage: Bacteria > Bacteroidota > Bacteroidia > Chitinophagales > Saprospiraceae > OLB9. The sequence continues at coordinate 14,928 of JADKGD010000072.1, forward strand.
TGACATTGGCTGCATTTGCAAAGAACAAAAAGATCCGATTAAGGCTACATCCATTAGGGTATGGAGTTTGGGTACAAAAATTAAACCTGAGATTTCTTCTCTGTTGCCTGGCTGAATTTGTGACCGGAATCATTGTCAGAAAAAGCCGCGGGGATAAGATGGGAATCAGCTAAAGTTATAGGTATTATTGCACATCTCTATCTAGACAATCTGGATAACACTATTATACAATTACTCATCAATGCCGAACATCCTCATAATTAGTAGTAAGATGGAGCTATCTTAAACTGGTTAAAATTATTCAGATAAAAACTAATAATGATTTAATTGCCGTGATTGAATCTATTTGTGCAAATGAAGAAAAAAACAGCATTAAACTATTTACCTGTAGAAGCATTAAAGAAAATAAAACATTCACAGTACTAAGGAGTATGGCTTAAATATATATTTTACATTAACTTACAAAAGCTACATTACAAGGTTAGAGATAAAACATAAATTAAAAATATAGTCGACATTCTAATTCGACAGAATGTTAATAAACGTTTTACTAAAAGTTAAAAATATACTAAGGAAGCAACGAAGCAGCTATATATTTATATCGTTACTCAGTTTACTAGATTCCTTTGATCAAAAAATTACATTAATTTTATTAACTTAAACTAAATTATTATTTCTCATGAAATCGACAAAAATAACAAACAAATTCAACAACTTAGCAAAATTTAAACACATGAAATACCCATAGTGATGTGCACCTGCCCGACTCCCGTGTGCAGGTTGGTACAAACCTGAATGATTAAATGTGGTGCTTTCAAAGAATTTTGTGTCCTTTATCCAAATCCGCAACCTAAACAAATTCAACAACTTAGCAAGTAAAACTCATGAAACAAAAATCTTACTTACATTATCTTACTTTCTTGATGTTCATATCAACAGAAACAGATGCCCAGGTTAGGACAGATAGTACTAAAGCCCGAGAGATAGGAATTAAGTCAAGAGGAATTAATGATTTTTCCATTCAATATTTTTAGAAGTAATAAAAGGCTTTATCGTATCTCCGGAGATATTCAGGGGGGATATTTTCTCTCGAAAACAAATTCAAATTATAACACAATATCATTAACTGATTCTACGCCACTAATTTTGCCGCAAAATAATTCTTATGACTTCAAACTCTCTAGATTTTGGCTTAAACTTTTTGGTAGTATGTTTAAAAAAAGATTTGTTTCATTAAATTTGGATTTTTATTTGGGCAAGTCATATCTTTAATTACCGAAGGAATGCTAACAAGTAACTTCATCACGTGTAGCACCAATTTTCATGCTACCGAAACTACAAACAGAACTTTAACCAAACATGA
>JADKGD010000073.1 GCA_016717145.1 Saprospiraceae bacterium
GGGCAAAGTACTTATATCGAACATCAGTTAACTGTGTCCATTAACTGTGATTATTTTGGGTTATTTGATGGGTTTAGGATTGCTTGACTTTGGATCAAATTGAAGAAAGATTTTGCGAGCTATAGCGCGGTTCTTGTTAGCGCAGTTTACCTTTGCCATTTTATATTTTATTACTTATGCAGCGTATAGTTTTTATGATCGGACATTCCAATTATTTTGCTTTTGCACTGATGGTTTTATTTACAACATTTACCGTAGTTGCAGCCATCAATTACACCAAGTTATAAAGTATATTGGACTGGTAGGTGCCTATGCAGTTCCATCTCATTGAGTCAGGGCCCAGAAAAGTTGCGGTACTGTTTAGCTATATGGCGATTAGTAAACATCGGCATTTTGACAGGTTTTAAAAATACCCAAAACCATTGTATTATTCATCATTTTTAATGACATGGCTAATATTTTTTTCTTAGTATTCATATCAGCATCAAGAGACAAGCACACTATAGCTTATCCTTAATATTTTAGTGGTGTTCTTTGGACTTTCTATGCTATTTTCGCCTATAAATCCGTTCAAAAAAGAAAAATTTGAAACTGGTGACATTATCTTATTACTGACAAATCCTTTCATCTTTTTATGGCTTAGTGTGCTGTTTTAATAACTAATAAAACCGGAGAACAATTATTGGGATTATTTACATTGTGCAATGCTGCCATTCACTTCGGTATAAGTGTCGTCACATACTGGCAAAACTTGCCGACATGAAATCCTTTTTCTCGTAGAAAATCTTGGTTTTGGCTTTATTATGATTGCAATACCGGCAGAGTGGCTGGATGGAAATTGGGCAACATTAATATGGGCTTTGCCATATTTGTTACTCGGGATTGGAAGAACTAAACATGTTGCGGTTTATGAAAAGCTATCATATCCACTAATGTTCCTTGCATTTTTACCATCACACAGGACTGGTCAACAGTGTATCATAATTATAATCCGGCACAAACCTTTGGAAACAAAACTTATTCCCTTACCGGAACATCAATTCTTGATATCTGAATATTTGTGGCAGCTTTTGTTTCTTATACATTATTTGAATATTACTATAAAAATACGTATCGCCTGCCTTCACAAAAAAATTGTTATTAAATTCAATAATTACATATGCTATTCCTGGTATTTTGCTGATTGTTTCATATTATTCATTTCATATGGAAATTGCAAATTAATAAATTCAGTTATATCTTTGATTCTACAATAGAAATAAAAGAAGCGTCAGGAATATCCTGACAGCCTTTGGTCGATGATCTGACAAATTCAAAAATATGGTTAACAAAATTATACGCTATTATTTTTGCTGTCTATCATTTGCAGAATATCAAAAATTAAAACAAAAATTAGGTCTGATAAATCTTTGTTTGAATGTATTTATAGTGATTATTTTCTGACTCATGGTTTTATATATCCTTAGTGAACTAAGAACAAGTTTTAAATCCTACGCTTTCGAATATTATCACAGGAATTTTTTAATATAGGAATAAGATATATTTCTTTTGCATTTGTGGAATAATGCTGATGACAATATACATCATTACCTTAACTCAGGAATTTATAAAGCCTCTTTTTATCCATGTGAAAGTTGCTTTTGAATTATTGTTCTATCCGCTTTATTGTTGATTTTAAGTAGTGAATTGATAACATGGATGAGTTATTATAATGCAATCCTCACAAATCATATAAACTCGGATTTAGTATACTTTAGGGCGTCTTTGCTTTCACCTTCCTAGGTATCTGGAAAAACAAAAGCATTTGCGTATTGGCGCGATTGCACTATTTTAGTTACCCTCATAAAGTTATTTTTTATGATATGTCTGACTTGATACTATTGCAAAGACCATTGTTTTGTATGTCTTGGCGTTTTGCTTTTAATCATTTCATTTCTGTAATAATAAATACAAGCATCTCATTTTGAAGACGATGAAAATTAAAGTCATACCAAATATTTTCCCGGTACTTAGTTTTGCGCTTATGGACAGATCAAAGAATATAGTTATAAAGAGCGTTAATTGGGAGTACAAGACCAATGGCACAAAGTCATTTTGCCGCACCGATATTTTCGGAAAAGTATCTCCGGAACTCTCAGACATTAGAATTTTGGTTTGACCAAAAGTAATGACACCATTGAAGCACCTATATTTTAAAGCTAGGAGAAAATAAAAGTATACTGAAAGACATTGTATTTAATCTCATCAATCAATCAAAAATGAAATGGCTATTATTTCACATATGAGATGCCGGTTCAAAGTGCCGTAAATCAAATACAACTTGATTTTCAGGCAACAAAACCTCGATTGGAAAACTGACATTGAAGGAAGTCAAAATCTACAGGAATGGTTCTCAATAATAGAGGATTATAGAATCTTATCCATAAAAAATGAAATGACAGATTTTAAATTTACCAAAGTAAGTTTTCCGAATTCTAAGTATCGTTATATGCGGGTGCTTATTGACAGTAAAAAAAAGCCTGACTTGATAACCACAAAAATATCATGGAACGAAATTATTAATGGTAATGTAAGAGATTACAATATCCAATCGACAAAAATTGAAGAAAAAAAGAAAGACAAACGTACAATAATTAATGTGGATTTGACATCAGTTGGTCCAGTAAGTAAAGTTAGTATTTTTGTAAAGGACACGTTTGACTATTGCAGACCAGTAACCATTAAATATCTTCAGACACATAAAACTGATCAGGGTTGGAAATATAATTATAATATTTTGACCGCAGGCACACTAAATTCGATGGAAAAAAGTGAATTTATATTTACTGGTACAATGCTCCAAAAACTGCAAATTATTGTAGACAATGGAGACAAATACAGCTTTGCAAATTGACTCTGTTGCAGTACAAGGTCGTTTACGAGTTAACAGCTCGTTTTAATGAGGCGGCCACTTATTACCTGACATACGGAAATAATCGGGCGACAAAGCCACAGTTCGACATAGACCATTTTGTAGATAAAATACCAGCCATCCTGACCACTTTAAAATTGGGTGACGAACTATTGATAAAAAGAAGCGATACACGAGACCAGAACCACTATTTAAAACAAAGCATGGTTATGGGCGGTCATGACGATTGTTATTATGCTGCTTGGTTGGTTTTCACTGAAAATGATAAGACAGCAATAACAATATGGCTTTAAAATAAGGAAAATGGATCAAAACACTAGTAAAAATTTTTTTAACAGACCAAATGCCATGACTAGAAATGTAGCAATATCAAACCGACTAAGGGAAGTACTTCTCAATGGAAAATGGATTGCCAACACAAACTTTAAAGAACAATTATTAAGTATCGACTGGATACAAGCCATTCAAAAAATTGACCACTTAAATACGATTGCTTTATTGACTTTCCATATAAACTATTATATCCAGGGTATACTGAATGTCTTTAATGGTGGGGCACTCGACATCAGGGACAAATACAGTTTTGATCTTCCCGAAATTAAGTCAGAAGTTGATTGGAATATGTTGGTCGACAATTTTATAAAAAATGCTGAAATGTTTGTCAATAAAGTTGAACAAATGGATGACGGCATCTTTGATCAGCCATTCGTAGACGAAAAATATGGAAGTTATTTGCGTAATATTGAAGGGGTGATCGAACATAGTTATTATCATTTAGGACAAGTTACACTCATCATAAAAATGATTAAAAAAAACTAATTGTAAGGTATATCGGACGATAAAAGCAAGTTAACATCTTTATGAAGTGTACAACAAACATAAAAATTTGTAAAAGCAAACGTGACCTAAAAAAGAATATAATGAAAAGTAAAATTTTAAATTTTTTATTACTTGTGACTTCACTTTTGGATATCTGAATGGGGGAGCAAATAAACATATGTTTTTGTTTGAGGTAGAAGGCGAAGTTTTATCAAAGTTATTCACCGACCCGGCATCTGTCCTTCATCCGTTGATAGTCCTGCCTATGATAGGACAAATAATGCTACTTGTTACATTATTTCAGAAGAAACCAACAAAGGTATTGACCTATATTAGTATTGGAGGTTTAGGGCTATTATTGGGATTTATATGTGTAGTTGGTCTGCTCAGTTTTAACTATAAAATAATACTTTCGACGCTTCCATTTATAGTTGTGGCCGTGATAAGCATCAGACATTATATAAAAATAAAAAAAATCGATGAAAATGAATAAAGGGGAAGCCTGGCACATGATTTTGTAAACCCAACTTATGATTGATACATGAAGTATTAGGAAATAGCTTTGTTATAACGTTTATACAATTATGAAATTTATCATAAAAATGTTTAACTTAATACACTAATACGCCTCATACCAACTGAATTTATCCCGGACAATATTTAACTTTTCTGATTCAATATATTTTAAAAGAGATGTAGAAACAGGGCTATGTTTTTTGCCTTTAAGCCATATCAGGCTCCAGGTTGTCCTCATAGGCAGTCCTTTCACAGGTATTATTTGTAAATCTTTATTGCGCAATTCATTTTTTATTCCGATCAAAGGCATGATTGAATATCCTAAGCCTGCTATTAATGCCTGTTTGACAGCTTCATTGGAAGTAAGCTCCATCTTTTTTAAAACAGAGATGTTGTTGTTTTCAATAAAGCGTTCCATCATTTGCCTGGTACCTGATCCCTTTTCTCTGAATATTAAAGGTAATTCATTAAATATGGCTGTGGCGTTAGCTTTCTTTTTAAATGTAACTTTGCCATTACCTACGATATAACTTGTTTTGAAGTAGGTCAATTTTTTCAATATTCAGAGAAGTGGGCAGAATTGAAACCAATGCAAAATCCACCTCGTTATTTTCCAAACTATCTATCACTTTATTTTTATTGGTAACATCCATCAACAATTCTATTCCGGAATGGGCATTAATAAAATCAGCCAGGAAAAAGGGCATAACATACTTTCCGGTAGAAACAACTGATATCTTTAGCTTTCCGGTCAACTGACCTTTGTAGATCAATGTTTTATAATTAATTGCATATACCTGATTGATAATGTTTTCAGCAGCTTCCGCTATTTCATGGCCAAAATCAGTAATGTAAATTCTTCTTCCTACTAATTCAGTTAAAGGAATGTCAAACTGGTCCTGGAAATTTTTAAGTTGAACCGAAACTGCAGGCTGTGTTAGGTATAATTCTTCAGCTGCTTTAGTGATACTTTTTGTTTGTACGACTTTCAGGAATATCTGGAGTTGATTTAAAGTATAGTTCATAAAAATATGTTATGTATTACATTGCAAAGATAAATATAAGTTATGAATTATATACCATAATTTTGCATCGTTAAATAATATTAAATCAAAATGACAAAAATAACCGTAGCAAAAGGAGATGGCATTGGTCCTGAAATCATGGACGCCACATTGCAAATTTTATTGGCAGCAGGAGCCAAAATCGAGATTGAAGAAATTGAAGTGGGGGAAAAAGTATATCTGGCAGGAAATACCGCTGGAATAGCGGCGGAATCATGGGATATCGTCAGAAGGAACAAAATTTTTTGAAAGCTCCTATTACCACTCCCCAGGGAGGAGGATACAAAAGTTTGAATGTAACGACGCGCAAATTTCTTGGCCTATATTCGAATGTAAGACCGTGTATGAGCTTACACCCTTTTGTAAGCACCAAACATCCTGTGATGGACATTGTCATCGTAAGGGAAAATGAAGAAGATCTTTATGCAGGTATCGAACATCAGCAAACAGATGAAGTCGTTCAATGCCTGAAATTAATCAGCAGGCCTGGTTGTGAAAAGATAGTGCGGTATGCATTTGAATATGCAAAACAGCAGAATCGCAAAAAGGTAACTTGTTTTACTAAAGACAATATCATGAAACAAACGGATGGACTATTCCATCAGGTCTTTGATGAGATTGCTAAAGAATATCCTGAGATAGAAAATGAACATTGGATCATAGATATAGGTGCAGCTAAAATGGCTGATACACCTGAGGCATTTGACGTCATAGTTATGCCCAATTTATATGGTGACGTATTGAGCGATGTAGCAGCACAGATTACGGGTTCCGTAGGATTGGCAGGATCAGCCAACATAGGCGAAGAGTGTTCAATGTTTGAAGCCATACATGGCTCCGCTCCAAGAAGAGCCGGGCAAAATGTGGCTAACCCATCCGGTTTGCTGCAGGGAGCCATTATGATGTTAAACCATATAGGTCAAACAGATATAGCAGAAAAAGTGCAGAATGCATGGCTTAAAACACTGGAAGATGGCACACATACCTATGATATTTTTAAAGAAGGCATCAGCAAACAAAAAAGTTGGAACCAAAAGAGTTTGCAAAAGCAGTAATTGCTAATCTCGGAAATAAACCAAATGTCCTTAAGCCAGTTTCATATTCCAATAATTCAGCCTTAAATCTTCCAAAATATAAGCGTAGACCAATTGCTAATAAGGAATTGGTAGGAGTAGATGTATTTGTGCACTGGGGCGGAAGTAATCCAAATGAACTGGCAGAAAAAGTAAAAAAAATTGGTAATAGTGAAGTGAAACTTTCCATGATTACCAACAGAGGTATTAAGGTTTGGCCAGATGGATTTCAGGAAACATTCTGTACTGATCACTGGAGATGTAGATTTAAGCCCAATGAAGGATCTTTAATGACAAAAGCAGATATCATTGGTTTACTTTCAAATGCAGTGGAAGAAAGCTTAGATGCCATTAAAACGGAAAACCTCTATACTTTTGACGGTAAATCCGGTTATTCTTTAGGACAAGGACAATAATTTTTATAAACATTTTAAAAACAAATAAAATTAAACAGATGAAATCCCCAAGCGGTCTGCACCCGCCACTTGCAGGCGGGCAAACCTGAATGATTAAATGGGTGCTTTTCAAAGAATATTAGTCCTTTATCCAAATCCGCAAATCAAACAAATTCAACAACTTAGCAAAATTTATACACATGAAACACTTATCAAACAATTTATTTAAGCATATTTCAAGTATTTATGTTAATGACAATCGCGAAATCAAGCGACTCTCTGACCTAAAAAAAGACGACTGGAATTATCTTTTACAATTGACTTCACTTTAAAGTATAGTATTAATGAATGTACAACTGATACAAGGACAATTTAGCTCCAATGATGCCATTGATATCATCACAAAAATGATACATATCAAAATTAAGTACCATGAGAATAGCATAAATAACAGCAACAACGAAGAGGATACCAAAAACAGGGAGGCAAAAATAAAGCGTCTCCAGAAAGATCTGTTTGATATCCGAAAACACATAGCATCCAAAGGAAATAAAATTAACATTTTGGCAAACCTGGAAATTGAATAATTATACGGTCAGCCCAACAATGTTCAATGGAAGACGATTGCTCATCTCTACAAAACACCAAAAGGAGAAAGTCATAGCACCGATACTGGAAAAGGAATTGGGCGTAAAATGTGTTGTTGCCACCGATTTTGATACTGACGAGTTGGGCACATTTACCGGGGAAGTGGAGAGAAAAGATGATCCGACCTCTACAGCAAGAAATAAATGTATTCAGGCGATGGGGCTAACCGGTTGTGATTTGGCCATTGCAAGCGAGGGCTCATTTGGGCCGCACCCATCCCTTTTTTATATTCCTGCTGATGATGAAATTTTACTTTTTTTAGATAGAAAAAATAATGTGGAAATTGTGGTAAGGGAGTTGAGCACTGAAACAAACTTTCATGGGGCAGATGTTAAAAATGAAAGTGAGTTGAGGGCCTTTGCTAATGGTGCACAATTTCCATCTCATGGTTTGATTTGCCGCAAATCAAAAGATGATTTTACCGACATAGTAAAAGGTATTACAGATTGGACCACACTAACAAAAACCTATCATCATTTTTTAAATCAGTATGAAAGCTTCTATGTAGAAACGGATATGCGCGCCATGTACAATCCTTCCAGAATGAAGGTCATAGGAATAGCAGCTCAAAAACTGGCAGATAAAATCAAGACACTTTGTCCGATTTGCCATTGGCCGGGTTTTGGGATAACGGACGCTAAAGCAGGACTTCCTTGTGAGTTTTGTAATTTCCCTACAAGGTCGGTTTTGAGTTATATGTATAGTTGTCAAAAATGTGGTCATTCAAAAGAAGAAATGTTTCCTAATGGTAAAATATCTCAAGATGCTATGTATTGTGATATGTGCAATCCTTAAAATTTAGATGATGAGCAGAGAGTTTATTAAGTTGACTAATTTAGTCAATGAAGGTAGGATCACGATATCTGATTTATTGATTGTTGGTGGAAAAATTGAGATAATTTTAATCGGAGTCGTGGACAAATATTTATAACTTTTTTAAAGGATCATATATTTGAAATGATGGTACATGAGTTGGGCAAGTCAAAATAATTACTTTAAAACTAATCTTATATAATATCGTTAACCAGGCAAATCCATTTATTTAAATCATTTAAAAAAAAAGAATGAAAAGCACTTTAATTATATGTACACTGTTTTGCTGTTGTTTCACTTCAACAGTTGAAAGCCAGGCACCTGTGGATACTTTATTCATGCGAAAAGAATATTCCAGCATTCAAGAAGCCTTAAAAGATCCTGAAAAAGTGTATCGTTTGGATTTAAGCAATCAAAATGAGGCAATTCCTAGAGAAGTTTGGTCGAAATTTACCAATTTGGAATTTTTAAGTTTTCGGAATGATCATTTGAAAGAAATACCAGATGAGATCGGTCTTCTTAAAAACTTAAAAATGCTTGATTTGAGTGGCAATGATTTTGAATTGCTTCCTAAATCCTTTATTGGCCTAACTAATCTAAAAGAGCTGTACTTAAATGATGAAACTAACTTTCAGCTAAAGAATAATATTGAAATAATTAGTATCTTGCCCAAACTCGAATTTTTAAGTTTACGAAACGATCATTTTAAAGAAATACCTAATGAAATAGGTTTGCTGAAAAACTTAAGGACACTTGATTTGAGCGGTAATGATTTTAAAATACTTCCCAAATCCTTAAGTAGTTTATCCAATCTGGAAGAGCTTTTCTTAAATGATGAAGCAAATTTTAAGCTCAAAAAAAGTATGGATGTAATCAGTCTTTTACCTAAGTTAAAGATACTACACCTCGAAAATGACAAATTAGATAAGTTGCCAAAAAACATCTCAAAGCTAAGCCATCTGGAATCTTTGTATCTAAATAATAACAACTTTCGAGAAGTTCCCGTAGAGATTAAGGGTCTCAACCAATTAAAGTACCTTGATTTAAAGAACAATAGAATAAAGCTCGATGTTCAGGATATGAGCATTAGCAATTTTGGATTTCAAATAAAATTTTAATACTTTAATACATGACCGATCAGGAAGTTCAAATAATAGAAACTACCGTTGTTGTAGTTATGTACATCATCGTTTTTTTTGTTACTAAAACACTGATAAACAATACGCTAAAAAGCACGCAGTTACAAAGGGCCAGAAGAAAAGTGATCATAAAAGCCATCCATTTATTTACTACTTTGACAGTTGTTGTTTTGATGGCCGCTATTTGGGGATTAAGGCAAAGTGAAATTGCGTTTTTTGCCAGCACCATTTTTACGGCTTTGGGTATTGCTTTTTTTGCACAATGGTCATTGCTGTCAAATATAACTTCCAGCATCATTTTATTTTTTAACCATCCTTTAAAAATTGGTGACCGAATCAAAATACTGGATAAAGATTATCCATTCGAAGGTGAAGTCTCTGATTTAACTTACTTTTATGTACATCTGGTAACAACAGATGGAGATATCATTACCATCCCAAATTCTATTCTCCTCCAAACAGCCGTTTCAGTGCTTGTAAAAAAAGAGCATGTACAATAATTTGTTTTTTTACCGGCGTTGATACAAATTATGTCTGCTATGCTTACTTTTATAACAAATTGACTGGTTAAGATATTCAATTTCCAAAGTATCTAATTTGTTATGTCAATATTAAAAAAGTACTGATCTGTAAAATACCTGAACGCATCACAATATGACAGAACTAGAACAATATATAAAATCTTACTTTGGCGTAGTTGCCGTACATGATGTACAATCAGTGGTTTCGTTATTCAAAATGACAGCCTTAAAAAAAGGAGGGTTTTTATTGAAAACGGGCAAACGATGTGATTCATTAAGTTTTGTACAATCAGGGCTTTTGAGAATGTATGTCACCATGGACGGCAAAGAGGTCACACAATGGATTTCTACTAAAGGTTATTTTTCGACAGATTTATCAAGTTTTATTTTTGAAACACCTTCGCGATGGACAATTCGGGCCTTGATTGATACAGAAATCTATACCATTTCAAAAGAAGATTACAATAAAATCAGACATTTAGTCCCTATGTGGGCTGAACTGGAGAAATTATTTATTGTACGATGTTTTACGATGTTGGAGGATCGCATCTTTAGTCATCTTTCTATGTCAGCAGAACAAAGATATCATTTCTTCTTTGAGAACAACCGTGAGCTTTTTAATCAGGTTCCACTGCAGTATATTGCTTCAATGCTTGGAATGACGCCCGAAACATTCAGCAGAATAAGGAAAAAGCCACTTTTGTAATCAGGTTTTTAAGGTTAAGCTACTCTTTTTGTATTTCTTGATATTTGTCAAGCGTTTAGTTATTGGTTTATCGGATCTTTGTATCGTATTTAAAAACGAAACAAATAAAATATTAAAACACAACAAAAATGTCAAAAGAAATAAGAGCAGAAATCGTAGTGAATGCGACGCCGGAAAAAATTTGGTCAATTCTAACAAACTTCGACAATTATCCCAATTGGAATCCATTTATAAAATCAATAAAAGGAGATGTGAAAATTGGAAACAAAATCACTGCCAGAATTGAACCTCCTGAAGCCAGTGGCATGACTTTTAAACCTAAAGTGCTTACATTCGAAACAAATAAGGAATTCAGTTGGTTAGGTCATTTATTGTTTAAAGGTCTCTTTGATGGAGCGCATAAATTTGAACTTAATGATAACGGAAACGGGACGACAACTTTTATACAAAGTGAAAAATTTGATGGAATTTTACTACCTTTATTCAAAAACATGCTTGAAAATAATACAAAAAGAGGATTTGAAGCAATGAATAAAAAGCTTAAAGAATTGGCAGAGCAAAATTAATTATATTTAACCATCAACCGTTAAATACAGTATTAAACAGATCTTATCTGATGAAAATTATAACTTGGAATTGTAATATGGCATTTCGTAAAAAAGCGAAATTTATTTTGGCTTACAAACCTGATATTTTAATCGTTCCGGAATGTGAATGCCCTGAAAAATTAATGTTTGACGGTGATCATATGATGCCTAAAGATATGCTTTGGTATGGCACAAACCAGCATAAAGGTCTAGGCGTTTTTTCGTATAGTGATTATACATTCAAACTGATGGACTGCCATAATCCGGATTTTAAAAACATATTACCAATTTCAGTTAGTGGTGGAAAAATTGATTTTACACTTTTTGCCATTTGGGCCAACAATCCTCAGGATAAAGATGGTCAATATGTCACACAAATCTGGAAAGCGATACATTATTACCAAAACCTGTTGTCAGAAAATACCATACTAATCGGTGATTTTAACAGCAATACCATATGGGACAAACCACGAAGACAAGGCAATCATTCTACATTGGTAGAAAAATTAGCGACAAAAAAAATATTCAGTACCTATCACACGTTTTTTAAGCAGGATCAGGGAAAAGAAAAACATCCCACTTTGTACATGTATCGTCATGAAAACAAACCATATCATCTTGATTACTGTTTTGTTTCTGAGGATTTTATTCGGGTCCTGGATAAGGTTGAAGTAGGCGATTATTTGGATTGGACAATGTACAGTGACCATAAGCCATTAATCATCACTTTTAATTTGTAACAAATGAAAAACATAAAATTATTTTGTCACTTTAGTAGATAATAAATATAATAATCGTAATTTTTTAAACTGATACCTGAATGAGTAATGCCTTACAAGATAAAACAAAAATATTAAAAGAATTTCAGGTGATTCCAAGTGTGGGTAAAGCCTGTGCGCTTGATTTTTGGAATATTGGCTTAAGGAGTGTTGATGAATTGTCAGGTCAGAATCCGAATGTCTTGTACCACAAATTAAACAATATTACAGGGGTCAGGCATGATATATGTATGTTGTATACATTTCGTTGTGCGGTATATTTTGTGACTGAAAAAAATCATGAGAAGCAAAAATTAAATTGGTGGTATTGGAAAGACAAGATGTATAATGAATGAGCGAATGACGATTCTAAATCTAAGAATCTTTAAAATGTATAAATTTCACGTTGGAGGTTATACTCAGATTCAGCATTGGATTTGCCCCAAAAGAATAATTCTGAAATAAATTTTACTAAATGAACATTAAAGCATTATTAAACGATAAAAATCTTAAGGCAAAACCAAAGGTTGAAGCCCTTAGTAATTGGTTTCTTAGTAATGCTGATAAGGTTGATGACATTATTGCATTTGCAAAGAACACAAAAGATCCGATTAAGGCTACATGCATTGAAGGTATGGAGTTTGCGTCAAAAATTAAACCTGAGATTTCTTCTGTTGCCTGGCTGAATTTTGTGACCGAATCATTGTCAGAAAAAGCCGCAAGGATAAGATGGGAATCAGCTAAAGTTATAGGTAATATTGCACATCTCTATCCAGACAATCTGGATAACACTATTGTACAATTACTCATCAATGCCGAACATCCTGGTACTGTAGTAAGATGGAGTACCGCTTTTGCCTTGGGTAAAATTATTCAGATAAAAACTAATAATGATTTAATTGCTGCGATTGAATCTATTTGTGCAAATGAAGAAAAAAACAGCATTAAAACTATTTATCAGGAAGCATTACAGAAAATAAAACATTCATAGTACTAAGGAGTATGGCTTAAATATTTACTTTACATTTTCAACTTATAAAAGCTACATTTCATAAGTTGAGATAAAACATAAATTCAAAAATATAGTCGACATTCTAATTGACAGAATGTTAATAAACGTTTTACTAAAAGTTAAAAATATACTAAGGAAGCAACGAAGCATATATTTATATCGTTACCTGCTTACTAGATTCCTTTGGATCAAAAAATTATATTAATTTTATTAACTTAAACTAAATTATTATTTCTCATGAAATCGACATAAAAAATAACAAACAAATTCAACAACTTAGCAAAATTTAAACACATGAAATACCCCGATGTGCACCTGCCCGACTCGTGTGTGCAGGCGGGTACAAACCTGAATGATTAAATGGGTGCTTTTCAAAGAATTTTAGTCCTTTATCCAAATCCGCAAATCAAACAAATTCAACAACTTAGCAAAATTTAAACTCATGAAAACAAAAATCTTACTTACATTATCTTACTTTTTTTTGATGTTCATATCAACAGAAACAGATGCCCAGGTTAGGACAGATAGTACTAAAGTCCGAGAGATAGGAATTGGGTTAAGAGGAATTAATGATTTTTCCATTCAATATTTTTGGGGAAGTAATAAAAGGCTTTATCGTATCTCCGGAGATATTGGTGGGGGATATTCGAAAACAAATTCAAATTATAACACAATATCATTAACTGATTCTATACCACTAATTTTGCCGCAAAATAATTCTTATGATCAAACTTCTCTAGATTTTGGCTTAAACTTTAGTATGTTTAAAAAAAGATTTGTTTCAGATAAATTTGGATTTTTATTTGGGCAAGTCATATCTTTTAATTACCGAAGGAATGTAAGCACAAGTAACTCATCACGTGTAGCACCAATTTTTGGTGCTACCGAAACTACAAACAGAACTTTAACCAAACATGATAATAGTTACAGACCTGCTTTAGGGCTTCTTTTGGGTGCATTTTATAATTTTACACCAAAGGTATATTTGTATGTTGAAATCAGACCTCAAATTTATTATTCTTTCGCTAATTCATTAGAAAAAAATATATCAACAAAAAAGTTCCAGTAATTCTAATGAAATTTCAACTATTACCCAAGAAACTCCATCCAGCGGCAATAGTATTGGTGTTACAAATATATCGAACACAGGCGCTTTGGTAACATTGGTATATCGTATCTAATATTTTTATTCCCAATATCTTATATTTATAGAGAGGCAATATAAATTTGAAAATGTAGATTTTGATTTATCATAGATTTACTTAACAAATTGGGGATTAAATTATTAGTATAAACTTGCTTCCTTTACCCTGTTCAGATTGCACATGGATGGAACCTTTGTGTAATGATATGATTTGTTTGGACAGGCTAAGACCTATACCCGACCCATTACTTTTTGTTGTAAAAAATGGTACAAAAATCTGATCAATAATTTCAGGGTCCAGTCCGGTTCCATTATCTATGACTTCAATCATTACCTTACCATGTTCGGCAGATTTTGCAGAAAGAATTATGTTAGGGTTTGATGTATCTTTTACCGCATCGATTGCATTGACGAGCAGGTTTATGAGTACTTGCTCCATAAGGTTGATATCAGCATGAATCATGAGACCGGCATCCGAAAGCACTGCATCAAAACTGATTGATTTTTCCTTTAGTGGTCCGGACATCAGGGTTTTAATATTTGAGAATAAGTCAATCATATTTACATGGTCAAAAGAAGTAATATTTATTTTGCTGAAATTGCGGTATACGGATGCAAATCTCAGCAGTCCTTCACTCCGTTTTTTAATGACTTCCATGCCTTGTGTCAGATCTTCCAGTTGGTGTGTATCCTTAGACAACAACCGACCCTGCAGCGTATCTGCAAGTGACGCTATTGGGGCAACTGAGTTCATAATTTCGTGGGTCATCACCCGTAACAGTTTTTGCCAGGCTACTGTTTCTGTTTCATCTATGGCATTGCTTACATTCTGTACGGCAACAAGTGTTGAGGTTTCTCCCTGTTCCTGAAATTGGGTTTTTGATAAAAGTACCTGTTTTTGGTTGAGTTTAAATAAGACATTTTCATTGCTTTTTAGGGATTTTATGGCATGATATAACTCAGCATTACGTTTTTCAAGCGCATCAATAGTATGGAGATAGGGAATGTCAAGCATTTTTTTTAAAGAATCATTTATCCATTTAATGTCACCCGACTCATTGTAAGACAAAATTCCGGTATCTACCATTTGTAATAATTTGTGTAGATACTGATATTGAATTTCTTTTTCACTGCTTAGTTTTTTGAATGTCTGATTGACCACATTGAATGCTTTCCTAAGGTTTCTGACGGACAATGGGGCACTTTTTGTATTAAATGATTGTGTGAAATCGCGGTATTGAATGGCTTCTACAAATTGTGTTAATTCGATATTTGTTCGATTTAAAAACCGGATAAGTGCGTATGATTGGTAGCACACAAAACACCCACAAACAAATGATATCAAATATGTTTCATGAAGGATGAAGTAAGATGTCGCTATGATCCCACAGAAGAGAAGCACCACCCTCATGGTTATCTGATATTCATACTTATTAAGCCAATTCATATGATTGATTTGATAATCCAAAAAGTGGGCCTCATGATTAATTTTTTTTTCAAATGTCTACATATTGTGTTTGCCCAGTCTTCTGTATAATGAAGACCTTGTAAGCCCTAATTCCTGAGCTGCTTTGGAAATATTTCCGTTATGTTTTTCAATGACTCGTTCGATGGCACTTTTTTCGACATCACCCAGGTTTAAACTGGCATCGAAAATTTGACTTTTGCGGTCTGATTTCTCTAAATCAGAAAAACTGATATCCTTTTCTTTGATCACATTATCCTCAGACATGATGACAGCACGTTCGATGGTGTGTTGCAATTCCCGGATATTGCCCGGATAGTCATATTTTATAAGTTTTGACATTGCTTTTGATTCAAATTCCAACGCGTTTTTGTGGTATTTATTTGCGTATGTTTTAGCAAAAGTTTGTGCCAGCAGGGAGATATCTCCGTCTCTTTCTCTGAGTGGCGGCAATGTTATTTCTATCGTATTGAGGCGATAAATCAGATCTCTACGATAATTCTGTTGATTTGCCATATCGTAAATAGAGACATTGGTTGCAGAGATTAATCTTATATCAATAGGAATGGGAATATTGGACCCAAGTTTTGTAACAGCGTTCCTGTAGCACATTCAGCAATTTAAACTGTTGCGGAAGACTTATGTTTGCGATTTCGTCCAGAAACAAGGTGCCATTTTCTGCAGCTTCAAATCTTCCTTTTCTGTCTTCTCTGGCATCTGTATAAGCGCCCTTAACATGACCAAACAATTCAGACTCAAAAAGATGTTCAGTCATAGCTCCTAAATCAGCGTGAACGAATGGGCCATTGCTTCTCAGCGATTTTTTGTGTATGTATCGGGCAGTTTCCGTTTTGCCGGTGCCGTGCTCTCCCAGAATCAGAATATTGGCATCAGTTGGCGCAATTTTTTCCAACTTATACATTACATCTTTCATGACTTGAGCACAAGCTTATTATGTTTGATTCGTTTAGGTTTTTATTTTGTTGTTGACCTGAAAAAGAGACATTTTTTTTGTCGTCTTTTTGGAGGTTATGCTGGATGGCATCTAAAAGTTTTTCGTTATTCCAGGGTTTTAGTATAAAGTCAGAAGCACCTTCTTTTACTGATTTTATGGCAAGTTCAATATCTCCGTATGCAGTGATCATTATGATGGGCGATAGTACTTGTATTTGTCGTATTTTTCTCAACCAAAAAATGCCCTCATTTCCTGTATGGACGGCACTGTTATAGTTCATGTCCAGCAGAATAAGATCAAAATTTTCCTTGCTTAAAATAGAAATGATTTTTTCAGGATTTTTTTCAGCAACCACTTCCTTAACTATTGGGCGTAGCAATATTTTAAGCGCCAGCAACACATCCTGATCATCATCTACAATCAGTATCCTGGCATTTTTCAACAACTTTTCCGACATTCTTTTTATATACTTTTTAACGATTCCTGACCAAAACTAATAAATTCAATTCATAAATCAAAGAAATTCATTTTAAAATGGACAAACTCCATCAGATCAGAGATAATCCAAAATAAATTTAACCCAGAATCCGCATTAGAAATTCCCGCCTGCCAAAGTTGTACGTCGGGCAGGTATTCCGATAATATCTGACTTCATATTTGTTTCTGTAAGTCGAAGCCACAAGCCGATGTTTGTGGTTCAAGCCTAAAAAGCCATTTCTTATGGCTTTTTTAAACGGCTTTCATGTGCATCACAACTATTTTGTCGGATATTCTCTCATTACAAAGTCCAATGCGGAATCTGGGTTTAATAAATGATGCTTTATCTAATGTGTCCGCACGCGGACAATGTGTATCATAATCGGACACTTTTATTTTAATTTATATGACTTATATAATTGAATATCAATAGTATATGTATTTGACACGCTATTGCTAATATCATTTACGATCTTAATAGAATAAAAAGATAGTAATGGATAGAGTCATTGAAAAAAATTTTTGGAATCGGAATCGATTATTATGGATTGTTGGCTTTGTGATTGTGTCAGCGCTTGTTTGGTTGAGTATAAAAACGATGTCCGGAAAAAGCAAACTCAATGTCGAATCAGATAGAATAATTGTTTCAGAAATTAAGAAAGGAAATTTTAAAGAATTTATACCAATAAACGGTGTAGTAAATCCTATCCAGACGATATATCTGGATGCCATAGAAGGCGGAAGGGTGGAAGAAACTTATGTCGAAGACGGTGCATTGGTAGAAAAGGGCCAGCCACTAATAAAATTATCAAACACAGATTTGGAATTGAGTTTATCCAATCAGGAAACTTCTGTTTTTCAACTCATTACCCAAATGCAATACACCAGAAATCTGGCCAGAGAAAACACCATCAGATTAGAATCAAATCTGGCCGATATAGACAATGGCCTGGCAGAAGCCAAACGAATGTTTCAGTTAAATTCAAAATTGCGTGCTGAAAAAGTAATTCCTGAACAGGATTTTTTGGCATCTCAAAATTCGTACAATTATAACCTTAGACGTAAACAGCTGATAGAAAGGACTTTGAAGCAGGATTCAATTACTTCAAATGAACAGCTGCGACAGATGCAAGAGACCATTAAAAGGACCCAGTTATCACTAGCTTTAATGCGAAAAAAAGCAGGTGACTTGATTATTGCCTCTCCTGTGGCCGGGCAACTGACGTCCAGAAATGCTGAAATAGGAGAAACAAAAAGCGGTGGTCAGCGATTAGGCCAAATTGACGTCATGAGCGGATATAAAATTAAAGCTGACATAGATGAACATTATATCAACAGGGTTTTTGTAGGCTTGAATGCAGATTTTACAGTTGATAATAAGACATATGCATTGACCATCAAAAAAGTATATTCTCAGGTTACAAATGGGAGATTTCAAGTTGATTTACAGTTTGAAGGTGAGGCACCAAAAAACATAAGACGGGGACAAACATTACAAACGAGATTGTTTTTGGGAGATGAAAGTCAGGCTGTGTTATTACCTAAAGGTGGATTTTTTCAACAGACTGGTGGCAACTGGATATTTAAAGTATCTGAAACCGGCAAAATGGCATACAGAATCGATATAGAACTAGGCAGACAAAATCCTGAATACTATGAAGTGTTGCAAGGGCTCAACCCGGGTGACAAAGTAGTGACCAGCAGTTATGAAAATTATGGTGATATGCAAGAGTTGGTTATAAAAAAATAGGGTAATCACAAACATTAAACATTAACAACAAACTTTTAAACAATAAATATGATTCAATTAAAAGATCTTGAAAAAATTTACCGGACTGAAGAAATTGAAACCATTGCGCTAAATAAACTATCTATCGATGTCAAAGATGGTGAATTTGTAGCCATTATGGGACCTTCCGGATGTGGCAAGTCTACTTTGCTCAATATCATAGGTCTTCTCGATGATGCAGATGCGGGCAGTTTTTTATTTAATGGCGAAGAGGTCATAAAATACAAAGAGCGGAAAAGAGCTGATCTTAGGAAAAATAATATTGGTTTTGTTTTCCAAAGTTTTAACCTGATCGACGAACTCACTGTGTACGAAAATGTCGAATTGCCCCTTTTGTATCTCAAAGTGCCTTCGGTTGAGCGCAAAAAAATGGTAGAAAATGTTTTGGAAAAAGTCCAGATTATGCACAGGAGAAATCACTTCCCGCAACAACTTTCAGGAGGGCAGCAGCAAAGATGTGCTGTGGCACGTGCAGTTGTTAACAACCCGAAACTGATATTAGCAGATGAGCCGACAGGAAATCTGGACTCTAAAAATGGAAATGAAGTCATGGAATTGCTTACAAACCTTAATGAAACAGGTACGACCATAATCATGGTAACACATAGCGAGCACGATGCTAAATATGCCCATAGGGTAATTCGTATGCTAGACGGGCAGGTTTTAATTGAAAATATTTAATGTACGGTATTGTATTACTTTTCTCAATATTTCAATAAATAAAATGATCAAAAATTATATTAAAATAGCTTATAGAAACCTTGTCCGAAACAAAATATATTCTTTCATAAATATAGGAGGACTGGCTGTGGGAATGGCGGTAGCTATGCTCATATCTTTATGGATCTACGATGAACTCACTTTTAATACCCATCACAAAAATTATGATCGTATCGCTCAGGTTATGCAACATCAGACTTTTAATGGTGTAGTAGGGACTGAGCGGTCACTTCCAATCATGATGGGAGATGAGTTAAAAAAATCATATGGCAGTGATTTTAAATATATCGCTATGAGTTCATGGTTTGGAGACCATATCTTATCGTTTGGAGAAAAAAAGATATCAAAAGAAGGTGGATATATGGATGTCGATGCACCTAAAATATTTTCTTTGAATATGTTAAAAGGCAATCAGGAAGGACTTAAAGATCCCAACTCTATTTTGATTTCAGAAGGGACGGCCAAAGCACTTTTTGGGCATGCAGATGCCATGGAGCAGGTGTTAAAAATTGATAATAATCATAGTGTTAAAGTGACTGGTGTTTATGAAGATTTGCCATTCAAATCAGATCTGGCAAGTATAGGATTTCTAGCTCCCTGGCAACTTTATGTGTCCACAGAAAGCTGGGTCAGGAAATACCAGGAAGAAAAAAATTGGGGTAGTAATTCCTGGCAGTGTTATGTGCAAATAGCTGACAACGGCGAGATGGATCGCATCAGTAATAAGATTAAAAACGCAAAGTTTGATAAGGTGCCCGAACGGGAAAAACAATTTAAAGCAGAAATCTTTTTGCATGCTATGGCTGATTGGCATTTAAGAGATAATTGGGAGGGAAGGGTACATACTGGTGGGTTTATTGAATATGTTTGGTTATTTGGTATTATTGGCTTATTTGTATTGCTTTTAGCGTGCATTAATTTTATGAATTTAAGTACTGCACGCAGTGAAAAACGAGCACGGGAAGTTGGTGTAAGAAAAGCCATCGGTTCATACAGAAGACAGTTGATTTATCAATTTTTATCTGAGTCCTATTTGGTTGTGGGTATAGCTTTTTGTTTCTCAGTTTGTCTAACATTATTGGCGCTTCCGTATTTTAATGACATCACTGAGAAACAAATTTCATTTCCTTTTGGTGAGCCTGTATTTTGGTTCATCAGCCTCTTATTTATTTTG
This sequence comes from Saprospiraceae bacterium, assembly GCA_016717145.1. GTDB lineage: Bacteria > Bacteroidota > Bacteroidia > Chitinophagales > Saprospiraceae > OLB9. The sequence continues at coordinate 20,687 of JADKGD010000073.1, forward strand.
GTTACTGGATTATTGGCAGGTAGTTATCCTGCGATTTATTTATCATCTTTCCAACCCGTTCAGGTTTTAAAAGGGACCTTTAAAATAGGGAAGTGGGCTTCCATACCCCGAAAGGTTTTGGTGGTGTCTCAGTTTGCTGTTTCTGTCGTTCTGATCATTGGTACCCTTATCATTAATGAGCAAGTGCAATTTACCAAAAACCGACCTCTTGGCTATGACAATAAAAACCTGATTATGGTTCAAATGTCTTCGCCTGATTTTAAAGGCAAGTTTGATGTATTAAGAAATGAATTAAAAAGAAATGGATCTATCATTGAAATGTCAGAATCCTCCTCGCCTATGACTGGCAATTGGTCCAATAATGGTGGCTTTCAGTGGCAAGGCAAAGCTCCCAATCTACAGGATAATTTTGCCTTTGTATGGACTACACATGAATATGGAAAAACAGCTGGTTGGACTATAAAGGAAGGCAGAGATTTCTCCCGAGAATTTGCGACAGATACATCTGCATTTTTGATCAATGAGTCAGCAGTGAAATTTATGGGCATCACTGAGCCTGTAGGTAAAACAGTGCGGTGGGGAGACGAAAAACATGGCAAAGATTATACCATAATCGGTGTTGTCAAAGACATACTGGCAGAAAGTCCGTATGAGCCTGTAAAACAAACGATTTATGCCATTAATCAGGAAAATACAAACTGGATAAATTTAAAATTAAATCCCAATAAAAGTGCGAGCACTTCAATATTGCTAGTGGAATCAGTATTTAAAAAACATATTCCTGCAACTCCTTTTGATTATAAATTTGTCGATGAAGAATTTGATACCAAATTTAAAGCTGAAGAACGTGTGGGCAGACTTTATGGCATATTTTCTTTCCTGGCGATTTTTATTTCATGTCTTGGTATTTTTGGACTTGCAAGTTTTGTTGCTGAACAGCGAACTAAAGAAATAGGCATACGCAAAGTTGTAGGGGCATCTGTATTTAGCTTGTGGAAAATGTTGTCTAAAGATTTTGTTGTTTTAGTTATGATTTCCTGGATTATTGCAACACCAATATCTTATTATTTTATGGAGAATTGGTTGCAACAATACACTTACAGGATCAACATCAGTGCATGGATATTTGTAACGGCGGCCATTTGTGCTTTATTCATAACTTTACTTACGGTTAGTTATCAGGCTATAAAAGCATCAATAGCAAATCCTATCAAATCATTAAAAACGGAGTAAAATTAACCACCAAATCACAATTTGGATGACCTGTAATTTTTATGATGTTAAGATTAGAATGATTTTTCAATTATTTGGTCATTTTAATATTTACTCATTTTCAAGGCCGACCCTCAATCCCTAAGGCCCGACCCTCAATCCCTAAAGGGAAGTTATCGCTCAATTGGTCAACCCGACCCTCACAGCCGACCTCAATCCCTAAAGGGAAGTCATCGCTCAATTGCTCAAACTGACCCTCAATCCCTAAAGGGAAGTCATCGCTCAATTGCTCAAACTGACCCTCAATCCCTAAAGGGAAGTCATCGCTCAATTGGTCAACCCGACTTTCAATCCCAAAGGGAAGTCATCGCTCAATAGCCCCGACCCCTCAATCCCAAAGGAAGTCATCGCTCAATGCCGTCAACCCGACCCTCAATCCCTAAAGGGAAGTCATCGCTCCAAATCACCAAATCACTAAAGCAAAACACAAATGATACACAATTATCTAAAAATCGCATGGCGTAACTTATTAAAAAATAAAGTCAGTTCGATCATCAATATCAGTGGATTGGGTATGGCATCAGGTTGTTGTCTGGTTGTTTTTGTTTTTTTGGATTGGTCCTTTAATCAGGATAGTTTTCACTCCAAACTGGAAAATTTATTTGTATTGGAACGTACGTCCGAGAAGGACGGGACTTATAAAATCTGGGGCGATTCTCCTATGCCTATGGGACATATGTTAAAAGCAGAAAGCCCTCAAATAAGTAATGTAAGCCGTATACACTATGAAGATGGTATTATTAAGGATGGAGACAAAATTTTTAGAGAACATGTGAGTTTTGTAGATGATTCCTTTTATGAAATGTTTGATTTTCCGATAAAATGGGGTAACAAACATAATTTTACACAACAAAACGGTATCGTACTTACGGAGGAACTTTCTGAAAAAATATTTAATAATAAAAATTCTATTGGTAAAAATGTGAACATAAGATTCAATAAGAACGGAAAGGAAATTGAAGAAAACTTTACTGTTAGCGGCGTTTTACAAAAAAAACCTTACGAAACTTCATTTTATTTTTCCGCATTGATTCCAATAAAAAAGATGATTGCTCTTGGTTTAATAAAAACGGATGATTGGACACAAATGAGTCAAATGACTTTTATTGAAACAAAAAAAGAATCCGGCACCATATTAAGCATTACACAGGAAAAAAAATATCTTGATATTTACAATAAAGCTAATAAAAATTCACAAATCGAAAACTTTCATCTTCAACCTTTGAAAAGTATGAATTTGCATAGTTATAAGCTTATTAATTCATACTTTTTCAGCACACATATTATAGGCATTATTATGCTTCTGACCATCGCTCTATCTATCTTAATTTTAGTTTGCTTTAATTATATCAATATAGCCATTGCTTCCGCAGCAGGAAGATTAAAGGAAATCGGCGTGAGAAAGGCCATCGGCAGTACTAGAAAACAAATTATTTATCAGTTTATTCTGGAACATCTAATACTGTGTTCAGTTGCAGTGCTTTTTGGTCTTGTTTTAGCAAAGTTTGTTTTTATTCCTTGGTTCTCTCAAATTGCAAATTTGAATTTAAATGAAAAACTATTTTCAAATCCGAATCTTTGGCTGACTTTATTGGGATTGATTTTTATCGCAATTTTAGGTGGAGCTGCTTATCCTTCCATTTATATTTCTGCATTTAAACCAATAAGCATTGTGCAGAAAAGTTTTGTTTTAGGTGACAAAAATCGGTTTAGAAAAAGTCTTTTAGGTGTTCAATTTTTTCTGACATTTTTGGGTGTTTCTATGGCGTTTGCCTTTGTTAAGGAAAATAAGCTTGCTAAGACCAAAAACTGGGGATATCAACCCATCGATAACGTGGTTACTAAGATGGAAGATTCTACTGATTTTGAGGTTTTCAGGACCGCACTGGAAAATGATAGTAAGATAACATCTTTAACAGCCTCAATACAACCACTGGGTAAGTGGACAAAACAACTTTTAGTAAGAAGTGAAGGAATTGATTGTAAGGTGCAAAATCTGGGTGTTTTACCAGGCTTTATTAAACATATGGAAATTACCATATTGGAAGGAAGAGATTTGAACGAAGATATGAAGACTGATTTTACATCATCGGTACTTGTAAATCAAGCTTTTATGAAAAAAATGAATTGGACAAGCATAACTGGTAAATCGATAGAGTTTGACAATAAAAAATATAACGTGGTTGGCTTAACGAATGACTTTTACTTTGAAAGTTTTGAATATAAAATCTCCCCCTTAATATTTTCAGCATGTCTGCCTGCTGATGTAAAATTTGTCTATGCCAAAACACTACCAAATTCTATAGAAACTGGACGTTCGGTGGTTGAAAAGATATGGCTAAAAACATTTTCCAACAGGCCTTTTGATTATTATCAACAGGATATGGTATTTGAACAGTATTTTAGTTCATTTATACAGGGTGCTAAAGTTTTAAGTGCTACATCGTTGATTATGATAGTCGTATCTATATCAGGAATATTTGGTTTGGCATTGTTGATATTAGGAAAAAAAATGAAAGAATTAAGTGTCAGAAAAATTTTAGGTGCAGGAATATTTAATGTATGTTTTCAGATTTTAAAAGAATTTTTATGGCCTTTAATTATTGCATTTATGATAGGTTTTCCTATGTCATATTTGCTTACCAAAAATATTTTTGATACCCTCTCACCGGAATCAAGCGTAACTTTTTTGCCATTGGTTGTAACTTGTATTGCATTGGTTGCCATGACTATATTTAGTGTATTGTGGCATCTATACAAAGCATATTCGGCCAATCCGGTTAAGTATCTGAAAAACGAATAAACATCATGTAGTTTTTTATAATCACTAAATTAAAACACAAATGATACACAATTATCTAAAAATCGCATGGCGTAATATCTTAAAAAATAAAGTTTTTTCTGTAATCAACATCCTCGGACTTAGCCTTGGCATTGCTGTATGTGTACTTATTACACTTTATGTGAAGGACGAGTTTACTTTTGATCAATTTCAGGAAAATAAACAAAACATTTATCGCTTGGTGGTGGATTCAAAAACCGGTAATGATCCCATTGAACATTATGGCGTAACCGGAATGAAGCATGGTGAGGAGTTTAAAAAACAAGTTCCTGAAGTCAAAAGCATGGTTAGACTGGCCGGAAAGAGATTCAACATACGCCATAATAATGAAGTGCTTGTACAGGAAGCATCTCAGGTGGACAGCAATTTTTTTACAATCTTTACTGCTGATTTTATCGAAGGCAGTGCTTACAAAGCTTTGGATAGTCCCAATTCTATTGTTATCTCCGAAACAGTTGCAAAACGCTTTTTTGGTAATGAAAAAGCCCTTGGAAAATTTCTTGCCATCGATGTTGAAGATGAGTTTAGAAACTTTACAATTGCCGGAGTGATACAAAATTCGCCGCAAAACTCTACAATTCAAAACAATCTTTTGATGCCATTTGATTATTCAAAAAAATATGAAAATTTTTGGATGAATTTTTATTTGAGCACGTTTTTTACTTTCACGCCAAATGCACAAGTGTCATCAATAGAAAAAAAATTTGAAGTCATTTATGCCAATGATTCAAAAGAAGAATTTGCACAGGCAAAAAAAGAATATAATTTTAATAGTTTATATACATTCAGATTGCAACCGTTTTTAGATATTCACCTTAATCGTACATATCAATCCGGTGGAGGACTGAAGAAAGGCGGAAACCCACTTTTTTCTTATTTTCTTTCTGGGATCGCTTTGTTCATTTTAATCATTGCCTGTACTAATTTTGTAAATATTTCTATCTCCCATTCCAGTCAAAGATCTAAAGAAATCGGAGTTAGAAAAGTGATGGGGGGAGAGCGACAAAACCTGATCTTTCAGTTCCTTAGTGAGTCATTCACATTAAATTTATGTGCATTTTTATTGGCCCTTGTTTGGGTGCAAATGACATTACCCACCTTCAATGGGCTTATTAACAAGTCTTTATCATTATCCTATTTGTTTGACTGGAAACTTATTGGAATTTTTGGTGGCTTATTTTTGCTTACCGGATTTTTAGCAGGTTTTTATCCTGCCTTGGTCTTATCATCTTATCAACCTGTAGATACACTTTATGGTCGGTTCAAAATCAAGGGAAAAAATTTATTACAAAAATCACTCATTATATTTCAGTTTGGATTGGCAACATTTTTTATTATAATGACCTTGGTACAATACCGTCAAGTCGATTTGTTTACCTCCAAAAGCCTGGGCTATGATGACAAAAATTTGGTAGTCATCAATACCAATAGCAGTAGTAAAGAAAAGGGAGAAATCTTTATGGAAGAGCTAAAAAGAAATCCAAATATTGTTGCTACAGCAGCAAGAAATGAGGATCCTGGGTGACAGGTTGCCACAGTAAATGGAGACCAGGAAATGGGACCGGATATGAATGTGGTCAATGATTCATATGTAGCTACCTTGGGCCTGAAAATGAAATCTGGCAGAAGTTTTTCCAAAGATTTCCCATCCGATAGCACACAATCGATATTTGTAAATGAAGCTTTTGTAAAAGAAGCCAATTGGGATGATCCACTGGGCAAAACTGTTAAAGTGATGAATCGTGACCCGTATAATGTCATTGGAGTTGTTCAGGACTATCATTTTTCATCATTGTACGAAACTGTGCGACCGCAAATCTTTACAACCAGCCCAAATTATGGTTCCTACGGCACCATATTCATAAGGTTAAGCGGTAAAAACATACCCAAAACATTGGAATATATTCAAGCAAAATTTAAAGTATTCCCCAACAAACCATATGCTTATGACTTTCAGTCCACGATCAATGAGAAGCAATACGAAAAGGAATTTCAAATGCGTCAAATCATACTGATTTCTGCCAGCATTATGATATTTATTTCCTGTATGGGCCTATTTGGATTGTCAATCCTGACAATAGAAAAACGAAGAAAAGAAATAAGCATACGTAGGGTTTTAGGCGCAAATTTGGTCAATATTGTTAGAAAATTAACCATTGATTTTGTAACACTAATTACTATTTCGTTTATAATTTTTGCGCCTTTGGCATACTTGGTTGGAAATAATTTATTACAAAGTTATCCATATCGGGTTAGTATCAGCGCCGATATTTTTATCATATGTTTTGTTGGCATATTTATCATAACATGTATAACCATAAGTTATCAAGCCATAAATGCTGCACTTGAAAATCCTATAAAAGCATTAAAATCTGAATGAAATGAACCATCAAATCAAATTTAGTCAGAATCATGATTATAATTTTAAGCATAGTCAGACCATTCAATCATTTTCCATGCCTGACCCTCAATCCTTAAAGGGAAGTCATTGCTCAATTGCTTTACCAGACCCTCAATCCCTAAAGGGAAGTCATTGCTCAATTGCTTTACCTGACCCTCAATCCCTGAAGGGAAGTCATCGCTCATTGCTCTACCTGACCCTCAATCCCTAAAGGGAAGTCATCGCTCATTGCTCACCTGACCCTCAATCCCTAAAGGAAGTCATCGCTCATTGCTCAACCCTGACCTCTCAATCCCTAAGGGAAGTCATCGCACAATTGCTCAACTTGACCCTCAATCCCTAAAGGGAAGTCATTGCTCATTTGCTCAACCTGACCCTCAATCCCTAAAGGGAAGTCATCGCTCAATTGCTTTACCTGACCCTCAATCCCTAAAGGGAAGTCATCGCTCATTTGCTTTACCTGACCCTCAATCCCTGAAGGGAAGTCATCGCACAATTGCTTTACCTGACCCTCAATCCCTAAAGGGAAGTCATCGCTCAATTGCTCAACCTGACCCTCAATCCCTAAAGGGAAGTCATCGCTCAATTCACAAAATCACAAATTCACAAAATAATGTTACTAAATCTGCATAAAATGTATAAGTGGGTAAATTCAGGCGGATCGCAGGTGTTTTTACTCAAGGATATCAATCTTCAGGTGCATGAAGGAGAATTCATTTCCATCATGGGTCCATCAGGATCCGGTAAATCCACTTTACTCAATGTGATCGGAATGCTCGATAACTTCAATGAAGGGGTTTATGAATTTTTGGACCAAAGTGTACACACCATGAAAGAAAAACAAAGGGTACAGCTTTATAAAAAATATATAGGTTTTGTATTCCAACAGTATCATCTGATAGACGAGCTCACCGTATATAAAAATATAGAAACACCGCTGTTATATCATGATGTCAAAGCTTCGGAACGCAAAGCGCTTGTTGCAGATATGCTGGACAGGTTTAATATGGTCGGCAAAAAAGATCTTTTTCCGGAACAGTTATCCGGAGGTCAGCAACAGCTTGTGGGCATTGCACGTGCGCTGATATCCAAACCAAAGTTGATCCTTGCCGATGAACCTACGGGCAATCTCAACAGCAAACAAGGCGAAGAGATAATGGAATTATTTAAGACCCTGAATGAAGAAGGTGTTACGATCATTCAAGTGACACATAATGAAAAAAATGCTAGCTATGGCAATAGAATTGTTCATTTATTGGATGGTCGGGTGGATGTATAATTTGAAAAATGTCGATGGCTTTGCCGCGGTGAATACTAGTTTTTTACACATATAAAACCTTTTGCATGAAGACATATATAAGCGTCATCTTAGTACTCTTTTCCTCAGTGACCTGGACACAACATAAATCACTTTCAATGGACCAATGTATCGAATTGGCACATAAAAATAATATAAGTTTGCAACAATCATTATTAGCTGTTTCTGTAGGTAAAATAAATAACGAACAGGCGATAGCCAATTTACTGCCCAACCTCAATGGTAGTATTGGTTACGGATATAATCAGGGTAGGGCAGTCAACCCCATAACAAATAATTATATTAATACTGAACTGTCTTCTTCCAATATTGGCTTTGGTTCTCAGGTGATTTTGTACAACGGTTTGAAATTACAAAATCTGATTCAGCAGTCAAAACACAATTTCAATGCAGCACAAATGGATGCTCAACAACAAAAGGACAATCTGACACTCAATGTGATGTTGGCTTTTATTCAGGTACTAAACGCGGAAGACATATTAGCCTTGTCAATTGTGCAATCCCAAACAACAAAAAAACGATTGGAAGAAACCGAAATTAGAGTCAGGGAAGCAGCAGTGGGCAATTATATATTGTCCGAATTAAAAGGACAGTATGCCATCGAAAAAACAGGCATCCTGGATGGTGAAAATAGAATTAAGCTTGCAAGACTGACCTTATTTCAGCTGATGAATGTGCCTAATGATGATGGAATCACATTACAAAGGTCTGCCGATGAGAAAAATTTATCTCCATACCTGATGTTGCCTGATCAGATATATGAAGCTGCGATAAACCGTATGGCGGTTATCAAGTCCGGTGAATATAGGATCAAAAGTGCTGAAAAATCCATCGCCATCACAAAGGCGGATGCCTATCCCCAATTGTCGCTCAATACAAGCATTGGAAGCAATTATTCTACTTTGGCGCGTAAATTGACACCACTGGATGTGAAGGAACAACAGACAGGAGATTACGTCCTTGTGAATAACATACAGAATCCCGTGTTGCGACAATCTCAAAACTATAGCGAATCCAATGTATCATATCTCAAACAACTCAATAATAATTTGGGTATTTATGTAGGTCTCAATCTTCAGATACCCATTTTTAATAACCTGCAAGTGGCTAATAAAACGAAGCTGGCTAAAATTGCACTCGATAATACCGTGCTCGCTTATGACAATACCAAACAGATTTTGCGTCAGAATATCAATGTCGCATGGCTCAATATGAATAACAGTTTCGAAAAACTTGCTTTACTCACAGAACAGGTTGGACATTTTGAAGAGAGTTTTCGGGCGGCCAACATCCGTCTCAATGAAGGGGTCATTAACCTTTCGGAATATCTCATAAGCAAAAACAATCTTGATAGCGCTAAATTAAATCTATCTCAAACGACATATGATTACATGTTCAGAACCAGGATATTGGATTTTTATGCGGGTGGGATGTAGTGATAAAACATCTGACAAATAGTGAGACTGAATATATATTATTAGGAAGTTTTGCTCGTCCAAAATAAGGAAATTCAATTATCAAAGAGTCAATAATCACACTGATAGTCAAAGGCGCAAAATAAAATCTATTAATTTTCGAATTAAGAGTTTTAATTGTTACACCTTATTGGTTTTCTTAATAATTTTCGATATCTTTGTATAATATTGTAATAAATTATGAGTGGTAAACAAATATTTAGAGCAGATTATAGTCAGACCAAATTATTAGTTAAAGCTGGAAGAATTGCTTCTACTAATGCTGTCAGACAATCAAAGGCATTGGACCTAAATGTGACCTTTATTGATAAAAGGTGTAATTTATGAAGAATTTCCTAATGGGGAAAAGAAAGAAGTTAGTAAACTCGAGAGTACCTTAAAATCCCCTTACACTTTAAATAAAGGTATGATATTACATGCCAAAAAATAAAAGAGTCAGATTGTTTGCTGGCCCCAATGGTTCGGGGAAGAGTACATTATTCCAAGAATTTTCTAAAGATTATAATCTAGAGACCGGCTTTTTTGTAAATGCCGATAGCCTTATAAAGAATTATCTCAAACTGGATTAATTGATTTGAAATCAATTGGTGTTTCAGCAAATCAAGCAGATTTAGAATATTTTAAGCTTTTACCTGCATCTCAAACACTTTTTGAAAAAGCTGGAAAGGAGAATCATATAGTAAATGTGTATATAAAAGAAGATTGTTTAGTTAACACAACTAAAAATGCACAAAGTTACGAAGGATCATTTATTGCTTCATTTATTAGATATTTATTAGTTAGACAGCAACGATCATTCAGTTTCGAGACTGTAATGAGCCACCCTTCAAAAATTAACGAATTAGAAACTATTTTTAATAAAGGATATAGAGTTTATTTGTACTTTGTGTGTATAGATAGTCCGGAAGTTAATATATCCAGGGTTGAAGATAGAGTAAATAAAGGTGGACATAATGTGGCTGCAGATAAGATAGTTGATCGATATTATAGAACTTTAAATCTTCTGAATAAAGTATTACCTTTATGTTACAGGGCCTACTTATTTGATAATTCTGGTAAAAATATCCAGATGATTGCAGAGGTATACCAAGGATCCATGAGCTTACATACTGATTGTCCTCCTAAATGGTTTCTAAATTATGTGTTACCACATTATAAAGTTCTATAATAAGTCAAATAACGACTCAAGATTATAAAGGCCAAATACAATGCAAAAATGAATCTTAAGGATACTTCTTCAGTATCCTATTAATCCATCATATATCTTGTAAATGGACCCCCATGTGGGCTTGGATTATATGTTCAAGAACCAGGATATTGGATTTTTATGCGGGTGGGATGTAGTGACAAATATAATGTACTAATGAACGATGGAAGTGACAAGTCATTATAAAATCATTTCATACCAATAGCATTCCAAAGTTATGCCATTCAATACAAATGGATATTGATTAATTCGGATGAATCCTGATTTTGTCAAAACATTTTGGGAAGCTATATTTTCAATATTCGCTGACGCATATAATGTCTCTAAGTCCAATTGATTTTTTGCATAATCAATCCACACTTTTGTACATTCTGTAGCATAACCATTTCCCCAAAATTCCGGTAAAATGCGATATCCTACATCATAAAAATTACTAATTCCATTTGTTTTTTCCGGTATAAATTTTATACCTGCCCAACCAATAAATTGATTGGATTTTTGTTCAATAACGACCCATCTACCTATATCAAAATGCTGATATTGATGTAAAATGTCTGCAAGATATTTTTTGGCTTGTTTAGGATCAATAATTGGATTATTCCCCAAATAGCGCATGACCAATGGATTGGAATTTAAACTAAACAGTGATGCAGCATCTTCTGAAATAAAAGGCCTGAGTATTAGCCTTTCTGTAGAAATAGGAATGGATTGCATAGATGACGATTTAGCTGCATAAAAATATATTCCTCTTTTGTTGATTTCTTTCAAATTTTCATCCACTTCTAACCATGAAGTCATTTATGGTATTGAGGTGCCCGATAATTACGGAATTAATTTGAAGTATAAAAAATATTGTACATTATAATGTTTCTTTTGTAAAGATACATTATTTACCATACTTTTGTCTTAACATACAGACTAAATTTTAATAAGATCTACATATGCGTTCTAACATCTTTGCTATACTACTTATCCTATTTTCCTTTACAGCCTTTAGTCAAATGAATCCCTTCCCAAATGGGGTTTACCTGAGCCTTGATCAATTAAGAAACCAAAAACCGGCATTTGATGTCGATCTTAAAAAAACAATGCGATCATCGGGTGACAAGTTTTTAATTGGTGGAAATGATATAAAATTTGAATCAGAGATTGACTCACTGGACGAAAAGTATATCAAAAAGAAAGTCTTTGCTTATGTAAAAAAGGATACCATTTATATGAATGGCTTACCGCATAAGATGGGTGTTTGGTTTGGGCAGGCCGTTACATCTGGAAATTTTATTGTTTTTAGTGGCAGCGGTTCCAGTGTACTATTTGGAGCCATTGGTGCGGGCTTGGCAGCGACATCTTCTGATTTTCATGTACTAAGTCTTCGCTCAGGAAATGTGAGAAAATTGAGCAAAGAGTATGTTAGGGACCGCTTAAAGGACCAGGCAGAGCTTTTAGTAAAATTTAATGAAGAAGAGGACCAAAATTCCGCAGCCACACTATTGTTTTACATCAACGAGTTGAATAAAATTACTTCGCCTCGGCCTACGGACATAAAAAAGAAATAAACTATTTATTTCAAAACATATATTATTTTAGGGAAAATACCTGCTGCTTTAATATACCTGTATAAACACTGTGGTATACTTTACACGATTGTATGTTTAATAAATTGTACAAAGACCTATACATCTCCCTACCTACTACCCTCGTTCCCTAAATGGACGCCCCAGCTCAATACCTTTAAATGGAGCGATGCCCTCCCCTTTAGGGGTCGGGGGAATGAAGAGCTCAAATTCCACCTACTACCCTCGTTCCCTAAATGGACGCCCCAACTCAAAACTTTTAATTGAAGCAATACTCTCCCTTTTAAGGGCCGGGGGAATGAAGAGCTCAAATTCCACCCACTACCCTCATTCCCTAAAGGGACGCCCCAGCTCAATACCTTTAAATGAAGCAATACTCTCCCTGGGACCGGGGGAATGAAGAGCTCAAATTCCACCTACTACCCTCATCCCTAAATGGACGCGCCAACTCAAAACTTCTATATGAAGCAATACGCTTCCCTTTAGAGAATGAAAAGCATAAATTGCACCTGATTCATTTCATTATAATGGCGTCACATCACATTTTTCTTTTTTTTTTAAAAATGCACTGTGGTATACCTTACACAATTGTTAATTTGACGTAAGCTTTATAACTTAATAAAATTAATACTGCTATTTTGGCTACTATTAACATAATGCAATGAATACAAACCAGGTGAAAGCGATTCCACATGAATCGTAATTTCATCAGCAGGATCAACAATTTTTGACAGTAAAGTTTTTCCTTCGACAGATTTTATCTCTATCAATGATTTGATATCCGGATCAAGCCCTGAAATATTTATATAATTTGTTGAAGGGTTTGGGTAAATGGATACGCCATCTGTTTTTTCAACACAAATATATCTTTGTGCGATTACCTGATAAATTGTCTCTTTTCCATCAAAATCGATTTGGCGCAAACGATAAAAATATGTCTTATCATTCTCAAGAAGACCTTTATCTTCAAAAATATAATGTTGGCTTGTGGTCAGATTTTTACATGGCAAAGAGCCAATTGTTTCAAACGATTTACCATCAATACTTTTTTCTATGACAAATTCCTTACTGTTTTGTTCAGTTTTTGTTTCCCACATTAATTTAATGGGGCCACAAGCATCACTTTCAGCATAAAACCCTGAAAGGACGACCGGCAATGGAAGCTGCTGGGTGACAATAATATTCCCAAAAGCCATACAAGAACCACATGTGACCAATACCCGATATTCTCCCGCTAATCCGGCAGTATTATATGATGTTTGATTGGTGCCCACATTAACCCATGAAGAGCCAGACCACCTTGACCACTGATAAGATGGCCATGATGGACAATTTACTACTGTCGCATTAATGGTAAATCCTGATTGAGCCACTGTGGTACTTACATTGCAACTCGCTTGATATATCCTGCATGGTTCTGTCATACAGCCGTTTGCGTCCAATACCTTTACACAATAAATACCACTAGGCCTTCCGGATAAACAATATATAGATGGATAATAATTTTCGGATATATTGACGTTATTATATGTCCATTGGTAAGTTGCCGGTGTTGCAAGATTTATGGTTGATGCACCATAACCGGAGTAGTTGCAGGGACTGCCGACATTTAGGGTATTTATAAATCCTTCAAGCAAGCAAGGATCAGGTACCTGAGGTATATTAACTGTGGTTTCACAGACCTGTTGTGCGCCGCCTGAGCATGTTACCGTACGTCTGATACTTATGTTTTTGTATATTCTACCTTGTTGGATTATTTGAGATGTAATATTATTGCAGTTAAGGCCCTGACCGTTATATGTAAAGCGTATGATGGTAACCACCGAACCAAATTCTGTATCGGATCTGTAATATGCTGTCATTGATGCGCCATTGAGTAAAAACTGTTGGGGAGTTATGGTAATACAATTAATGTTTTGAGCGCATACCGGATAGTCTGCAATATTGCTTGAACCTTGTGGAAAAGTGAAGTCTGTTCTGCTTAAACATCTTCCAGGACATTTATTGAAGTTTTGTCCGCCCAAATAAAATTGATTTCCCACGATATTGCATACCGGAGTGACTTCGAGAAATTCAGATACATCACAATTACACAACGTTCCCGAAGCAGGCAATGGTTTGTATCCATTAAAGCCATCAGTCCATTCCCTTACTGAAGAAATAATGGGTGCGCATGATGCCGGCAAGTTTGACACTTCTATACATTTACTGACAGAATTCCACGTCGCATCAACACAGGACATCGGCATGTTTTCTGATGAATTATCAAAGGCAATCATGCCCAAAACCAAAAATAATGGTAAAAAAATGCACAATTTTGTTAGCAGGTAAATATTTCTCATGGCAACCGTTTATTTATTTATCAAATGGGCTTTTGTTCTAATCATTAAGTGAGCTATATCTAAAATAAACAGGAATTATAACTCAGGAATAAAATCATTAATTAAGGTTGACTGTGTCAACTTTATATTAAGAAATATGGTAATTTATACATTTAAAAATTCCAAATTTAGGTTCAAGATAAAAATTTTAAAATTAGAAAGTGGAAAAAATGAACAACTAATTTTTACATATTTACAATAATAAATTTATAACTAATTGATTATCATATTATATAATAATTATAAAAATACCAAATGAAAAATATAAGGGCCATCAATTGCAGCATTATTGACTCTGTTTTTATGGCTTGTCATTCTGTAACCTGACACTTTTTATTAAGCTCATTTCATTTATTTTGATTAGCGAGCAATAAAAATTCGAATAAGATAAATCTCAATTGTAGTTTGCTTTAGACTTAATATTAAGCTTGATCTGCGCTTTAAAAATATATAAGTTTGCGCCTGATTTAATGACTTAGCGATTCATTATGTTCAATAATTATAACTTTAGTTCAATCATAAGATGGTCATGACGCGATGTCTGCAGCACAATTATTTTACCATATTGAACGACAGCACCTTCAGATATTATGGTAAAATAGTATATACCTGAATGACTCAAACGATAGTCAAAATTCAGCCTGCCTCTTTGCATCACTTTAGTCGCCACGACGACTCAATATATTTTTTAATTTTTGTTATGCGCCACATTGTCTCTATAGCGACATCATATAAAAAATGAAGAGTGCTTATTTGTAGAATTATAATATTTTTTTATCATCAAAATCTTTTATCATGATCACATCAATACAAAATTTAATTATCTTGGTTTCCATGTTTTGGATCACCAATGGAAATCTTCCCGGCCAATCCGACACAAACATTTCGGGTAAAGTAACCGATGCCAAGACAGGCGAATCTATTTTGTTTGGCTCAGTTAATCTTTACCAAAATGGCACATTGATCCAGGGAACAGAAACAGATCTGGATGGAAATTACTTTATATCCAATGTAACACCAGGCAGCTATGATATGGAAGCCAGCTACGTTGGATACACATCACAAAAACTAACCGGCATCGTCATCGAAGCAGGAAAAACGAATAGGGTTAATTTTTCGCTTTCAGATGATGATTTAATGAATATGGAAATTGTTGTCAAGGCGTATAAAATTCCGCTTATTGAGTTTGACAATACAAGCCAGGGATCAACCGTCACAGCAGAAAAGATTCGTTCTTTACCAACAAAAAATATTAACAATATAGTTGCAACAGCTGCGGGTATCTCTTCCAGAAATGGCGACGACATTTCAGTAAGGGCAGTAGAGGACAAGAAACAGTTTACTTTTTAGATGGTGTGCGCGTCTCGGGGAACTTAATTCCACAAAGTGACATCCAGGGTGATGAATCTTATACTAAAATAGTTGAAAATAAATTTGCCAATGTAGCAGAAGAAGCGCTGTCTACCTTTGCTTTGGATGTCGACAGAGCTGCATACAGCAACGTACGTCGGTTTATCAATGGTGGTCAACTTCCGCCAACCGATGCCGTGAGAATAGAAGAAATGGTCAATTATTTTGCTTATGACTATCCGACACCCAAAAATGATGATATATTGGCTGTACAAACCCAACTCACGGATTGCCCCTGGAATAGTCAGCTGAAACTTTTGCATATTGGCGTGCAGAGTAAAAAAATTGACCTCAAGGATCTGCCGCTTTCAAATTTGGTTTTTCTGATCGATGTGTCAGGTAGTATGCAAGATCCCAATAAATTGCCATTGGTCATTTCCTCCTTAAAAATATTGCTCAATCAATTGCGCCCCGATGACAAGGTAGCCATCGTCACTTACGCCGGTAGAGCAGCAGTGGCA
The DNA here is from genome assembly GCA_016717145.1 of Saprospiraceae bacterium. Taxonomy (GTDB): domain Bacteria; phylum Bacteroidota; class Bacteroidia; order Chitinophagales; family Saprospiraceae; genus OLB9. The sequence goes on from JADKGD010000073.1 coordinate 37,028, forward strand.
CTACCTTCCACCAAGGCATCAGACAAACAAAAGATTCTGGACGCATTGGATGGACTCACAGCAGGTGGCAGCACAGCAGGAGCACAAGGTATCATATCCGCTTACAGTATAGCAATAGAAAACTATATTCCTAAAGGCAACAATAGGGTGGTCTTAGCTACAGATGGTGATTTTAATGTTGGTTTGAGCGATAATGCAGGTTTGGAAAAATTAATCGAAGAAAAAAAGAACACGGGAGTATTTCTTTCAGTGCTTGGGTATGGTATGGGCAATTACAAGGATGATAAAATGCAAATTCTGGCAGATAAAGGCAATGGCAATCATGCCTACATAGATGATATGCAGGAAGCGGTCAAAGTGCTGGGAAGCGAGTTTGGCGGAACAATGTACACCTTGGCAAAAGATGTAAAATTTCAGATAGAATTTAATCCTGACAAAGTTGAATACTACAGGCTTCTTGGATATGAAAACAGAATGTTGGCTAAAGAGGCATTTAATGATGACACAAAAGATGGTGGTGAGCTAGGTATGGGACATCAAATGACGGCCATTTATGAAATCGTATTATCCGGAAGTGATAGCGAATTTATGCAAGTTGACCCATTAAAGTATCAAGTTAAAAAGAAAGTCAAAAACAACGTTTACCATGATGAATTGGCAACGATAAAATTTCGGTACAAAGATCCCGAATCTGCCAAAAGTAAAAAATGGGAGCAAACCATTAGTGATCAATCACAAACACTGGATAAAGCCAATGAAGATGTCAGATTTTCGATTGCCGTCGCTTATGGAGGTATGCTGTTGCGTGGCATGTCGACATTGGAAACTTCATCTTACGACAAAATGATCGATTTGGCCCAATCCGCCAAAGGAAAAGATGATGATGGCTATAAAGCAGAATTTGTGCGGATGATGAAAGCGGCATCAGGTCTGCATGTAAGTGAGTTGTCTGCAATAACAGACTAGTATTAATCTTTTTTAAGTTGTGGGACAGACAGCCTGAGATGTCAGGCTGTCTGTTATCATTGTTAGAGGTCGACGTGCTTCGGAATAAAAACTTTCCCGGTTTAATATAATGGTTCAATTTGACCTCCTGTTTTTTTTTAATACTTTTGCGCCCATTTATTATTATTTGTTGCTGGTATGAACAAAGCGAAGGATCACCAAATCGTATATAATCTATCCATAGCAGAGGGATTGGACATCATATTGCCCAACGCATTGATTTGTGATACAGACGCAGATAATCAACCGGGATATATGCGTGCCTTTGCCTTGCACGAAACCATAGCAAGTTATCATATCGCTATCAGGGATACCGCCCATGCTACCTTATTGCAACTGTGTAAGGAACTGACCATTCAGGCTATCGAAACTAACTTTAATAAAAATCAAAAGAAAAAAAGGAATCTTCAAAGCTTGTTTGCGGATGTTCAGATACGGAAATTGGTACAGGCGTCCATAGACCGCAGGATGATTACTTTTTTACAAATCATCCGTGACCATCAATTTCCCATTTGTTATGACCTGCAGCGAAAAATCAAAGCGTCGCAGGTACGGCTTAATTTTTTTGAAGATAAGGCTATTCCCAGGTTATTATTTGTAAAAACAATGACAGGTATTAAATATACTCTGACATTGACGATCAACGATAATATCATCCTCCCAAAGGCTCATAACATCAACATCATTACTGATCATCCGGCTACTTTTATTATTGACCAACATATCGTATGGCTCGAACATCTGAATGCCGCAAAAGTAAAACCGTTTTTTAAAAATGATTCCGTATTTATCCCGGAAAAACTGACCAAAGATTACTTCAGACAGTTTATAACGGATGTCATGGGTAAGGTGGAAATAGAAGTAGAAGGTTTTGATCTGATAAAAGTTGACAACATCAGTCGGAAGATACTCCGTTTTGTTTATGACATTTTTGCTCGAAGGTGGGTGATCGACTTGGTGTTTGAGTACGATGATTTTAGGTTTTCTCACAGCGATGCGGGTAAGCACAAGACAAAAATTTTGTTTGAATCGGACAATATATCGGTGTTCCAAAGCACAAGAAATATAGCTGAGGAGCAGCTTAGTGCTGATATACTAAAAGAGGCGAAGTGTATACAAACAGAAACTAAAAAATTTATCTGTGGTCAAGGCGAATTTGATGTTTTACATTATATAGGTTTGATGTATCCACTATTTTCTGCTAATTTTACAATTTAAGCTCCTGAGATAGACGGCCGCACCATCGTTTTTGCTACTATGACTGTCGATCGGCAATTTGTATTGGAAGGTGATTGGTTTGATCTATATGGAAGGATAATGATAGGGGAGGACAGTTATCCGATCAAGATGTTGTTTGAAAATATTAAAAAAAACGACCCTTTATTTATCATGAAGGATGGGCGGGTTTTTATCATACCGGAAGAAGTTATGGCGAGATATGAACAACTGGTCAGGTTTTCCAAAAGTGATCATGATGAATGGAAATTATCGAAACAACATTTTACATTAATTGATCAATCGATCGGTATGCCGGAAGCAGCAACCCATATATTATATAGCGATGATGATATTGTCTACGCTGGTTCAGACAAATTAAAAGCTAAGCTCAGACCTTATCAGATCCAAGGCGTCAAATGGTTGATAAAACACCGACGCAATGGTATGGGTGCCTGCCTTGCAGACGATATGGGCCTTGGGAAGACACTGCAGACACTGGCTGCTTTGCTTGACGCCAAAGAAAATGATGTCATCCATGAGGTGCAGAATGGACTGCCCGTACAACTCGATTTATTTGGTGAGCAGCACGTAGCCGGGAGAAAGGCACTGTGTGCATTGATCGTATTGCCTGCTTCGTTGATATTTAACTGGCGTGAGGAAATAAAAAAGTTTGTTCCTTCTTTTATGGTATTGAATTATACAGGACCAAGCCGTAAAAATGCCGAAAGTACCATCGCAACATTTGATATCATCCTTACAACGTACCAGACAGCGGTTATGGATATTGACATCCTTAAAGCCATACATTTCAACTATATTGTCCTTGACGAAAGTCAGCAAATCAGGAATAAAAATTCCAAAATATTCAAATCGCTCAATCAGTTACAAACAAATTTCAAAATATCATTGAGTGGTACACCGATAGAAAATTCGCTGGCTGATCTGTGGTCACAGATGGAATTTATCAACCCTCAGATACTGGGTAGTTATGCCTTTTTTAAACAAAATTATCAATTGCCCATCGAAAAATTAAGAGATAGCCAGGCCATTCAACATTTGAAAACGGTTGTAGATCCCTTCATTCTCCGACGTACCAAAGAACAGGCGGCCCCGGACTTGCCACAATTGACAGAGATCATCCATTATTCTGATATGGCCGCTGATCAGACCAAAGTCTATGAAAAGGAACGGTCAGCTGCAAGAAATTTTTTACTGGGATTAAATCAAACGAGTGGTGAGTATCGGTTTCATGTCCTTGCATCGTTGACCAAACTAAGACAATTAGCCAATCATCCCCGTTTGGCCATCGGGGACTATGATGGAGAATCAGGTAAATTTGACGACGTCACCTCACAGATAAGTACGATCGTACGTTCGGGTCACAAAGTGCTCGTTTTTTCATCTTTCAAAGCACATTTATCCTTGTTGGCTGAATGGATGAAGGAAGCAGATATACCTTTTGTTATGTTGACAGGTGAAGTGAGTGCTGACAAGCGGCAAGCGGCAGTACAAAGCTTTCAAAACGATGATAGTATTCAGGTCTTTCTGATTTCTATAAAAGCAGGTGGCACAGGGCTCAATCTGACGGCTGCTGACTATGTTTTTATTCTTGATCCATGGTGGAATCCATTTGTGGAAAAACAAGCGGTAGCAAGGGCCCACAGAATCGGTCAAAAAAATAAAGTCATCGTAACGAGATTTATTTGTATCGGTTCTATTGAAGAAAAAATTCTGTTGTTGCAGGACCGAAAAAAACTTCTTTCTGACGACATCATTGATAGGTCTGTTTTGCCTGATCTGAACGTGGATGATCTTGAGTTATTATTGAGTTAGAAATAAATGTAAAGTTGCACATCGTTTTTAACAGAAATATAAAATCAACACTCTGATCATTTTAGACTGATAAGTGATAATTCCTATCCCCATCACTTATTTGTTTTTATTATTTTAAAGCTTTCCATGAGCATATTATCTTTATACACACTGACAATATATAAACCTGAAGGGAATGCCAAAATATCTATATCCCGAAAATAACCTGTACTTATGTCTTTGATCAGATGTCCGGTGGATGAAAATATGTGCACTCTGATATCTTCGTTTGCTGATTTATTTTTATGTATAATTTTAAAATATCCTTCATGTATCGGATTTGGTACAAGATTGATTTGTGATGGATGATTGGTTACATCAATAGTATATATGGTGTCGGAAGGGATGTTATAACTTATGGTGTTAAATATAGCCGGAGTATAAATAGCTTGATTTTTGTCGAAGACGATTTCAGCGAAATTAAATATTTGAGTGCCTTCAGGTAAATTTTGAACGGGTTTTATTTTAAATACAAAAAATCCATGACTTTCCGGTTCATTTGAAGTTTTGTCGATCAATTTAATATTTTCATATTTTATCAGCAATGTTCCGGTACGTGACAGCATAGCTTTATAATCATGGCTACTTTGCAGGATTGTAAATGTTTTGATGTCAAGCAGTGACGAAATTTGATCTTTGATAAAAACATCATTTGCATAATCATTGCCTTGATTTTGGAACCTTATGGTATAATAAATATACTCATCATGTTTGGTCAGTTTTTGAATACCACGTTCAGGGTTAGATATTTTATCATTGGGATCAAATGAACATCTTACGAGGGTGGTGTAGGATACAATATCAAGTACTTGGTTGTTATTATTGACATCCTCAATTTGTAATATAAATTTCATCTCTACACCTGTCGAATTTTCATCAGGCATTTGCAACATGACCTCAAAGTTTTTGAATTCGGCCAGGTCTAGTACAATATTTTCCCAGATAAGGGTACTATCCGTTACGATTGGATTGTGAGATGCGGAGATAATTTTTGTTAATTTATCAACTTTTAAAATAACTTTTATATTGAGTTTTTCATTGCCGCTATTGGTTACGTTGGCATACAAAGTGTTTTCGATATTACACCTCGGATTGATCAGATAGAGGGAGGCATCTGTCCTTGGTAAAATAAAATTTGAAGGTATTAAAGGAATGTCTGTAAGGAGACTATCTGACGAAGCGGCAGAAATAAGGGGTAGGGATCCGTTGAGTGTATTGATGACCCACAATGAATCAGAAGATGAAATATGGTAAAACGAATCTACATAAAGCTTACTTTTCCAGGTTCCGTCTTCCTCAAATACCAAGGAACAATATTCCTTATCCAATTTTAAAGGAATATCTATATTCAGCTCATCCGTGTCCTTAATTCCATTATTGTTTTTATCATAAAATCTATTTCCATAAGTAATATAAGCAGGCACATCTTCTACTGAAACAGCAGCTTGTATATCAACGTATTTAGTGCTTAATAACTGCCCGTTTCTAAATTCTTCTACCTTTATGCCTATTTGATAAATGCCTTGTAATGCAGGTGTCACTTTTATCTCTCCAGTATTTTCATCCAGACTGAAAGGCGTCGAATCGCCAAAAGGAAAAGCCGCACTAAAGCCGGATACATAAAGCAGTTGATTAAAGGGAGGAAAACAATCGGATGGTCTGGGGAGCACGCCGTAGCATGAATTAGGATCGCCCGGGCTTGTGGATCCATCGGTGCCACCGGCAATAAAAGGACTGATCATGGTGTATTTATGTATATCTGTCAAATCTTCATCTGTATGCCCATAATTTATGGTATCACTTTGTCCCACCTGTAAGATGTCTCCAATATCCCGATTAAGCATTGGTGAAGTATTATTGACTTTCTGACCCTGTTCTGAGAGGGTAAAATGTACAGCTATTCCTTCGATATTTGGGTTGATGATATTGGTAATATTATTAACTCTGCAACATCTTTGGTGTGCAAACAGGTATTCTCCATTTATTTCAGGTAAGACGACAGAAAAATTATATTCAACACGTTGGATATTGCGCAATATATTTTGACAAAAACCATTTTTTTTCTGATCTTCAATCCTGCTTAATGTTGTGATCGGGACGTCAGAAAGTGTCTTGACCCATTCCCAGGCGTTATTGGTATATTTATAAATGCCTATCTCGATGGTATTATCCACCTGAGCACCGGTGCTATAATTATCTCTGTATAAAACAAAAGTTCCGGTCAAGTTAAAGGTGCCGTTACTTAGATTTTGAACCTTGTATTGACTTGTCGCACCTACAGTATGATTGGCACTTACTTGAAAAATGAAGCAGATTATAAAGAAAAAAATGTATAATGTCCGATTCATAATGTTAACTTTCTACAAATATAACCATTTTGGATGCATCAGTATATTCTATGAAAAATAAAGTGTATAACATATTGCACTATAATAGATAAAAACTTAAAAATGACCGGCAAAACAAAAGAGTATTCCAGGGCTTCGAGTAGAAGAATTGGGTGGGTCGTCCATTTAAGGAATGAGCTAGCCTGACTCCGTAGGCAGGCAGGTGTTGAGAAAGGCACAAACTTTTTAGCGCAGTATGTTATCCACACAAAAATAAATGTTGGAAAGTGTCCAACGGATACAAATTTTTTTATCAAAGTAACATGTTAATGTTCACGTTTCTTCCAACACAATCACCTGGACTATCTGTCGGCTGGTATGCGATAAATAAGTATATTATATCATCAAATACAACAAAACTTGAACCTTTGTGTTAACTGCCAAATAGATATCCAAATGGCAAATTATTTTATCGTCGGCGCTTCTTCGGGCATCGGAAAAAGCCTGGCTCAGCAATTATCGGCATCAGGTCACAAGGTATATGGCAGCTACTATAAAAAATGACTTGGTTTCTGATCAGAATCAGTTGGAATATCATTTTGTAAATGTGTTGGAAGACATGATAAACCTGGATTTTTTACCTGATACAATCAATGGCGTGGTATATTGCCCTGGCTCTATAAATCTTAAACCTTTCGGTAGAATTCGTCCATCTGAATTCATAGAAGATTTTAACTACACGGTGACAGAGCCATTAAAATTATACAGGCCGTTTTGCCAAAATTAAAATGTTGAAAAACCCTTCTATCCTGCTATTTTCTACTGTAGCTGTTCAAAATGGTTTGCCTTTTCATACACAAGTATCCGTTTCCAAGGGTGCCATAGAAGGGCTGACAAAAGCATTGGCGGCTGAACTGGCACCAAAAATAAGGGTAAATTGTATAGCGCCTTCCCTTATTGATACACCTTTGGCGGCATCATTGTTGAATACGGATCAAAAAAAAGAAGCAAATGCACTGAGGCATCCATTAAAAAGAATCGGCACCACAGATGACATCGTACACATGGCAGAATTTTTACTTTCCGATAAAGCAAGTTGGATTACCGGGCAGATTTTGCACGTAGATGGTGGAATTTCTACATTAAAAATATAAAATAAAATATGGCATTTTATCAATTAGTAAAAACACAAAAACTACCCGTTACAGTCCCTGAGATATGGGATTTTATTTCTTCACCGGCAAATTTGAAAGAAATAACACCCGAACATATGGGCTTTGTAGTTACGAGCAATACCGGTTCGGAAAAAATGTATCCCGGTATGATTATCACCTATAAAGTCAGCCCGTTATTGGGTATTAAACTCAATTGGATGACAGAAATTACGCATGTGAAAGAAAATGAATATTTTGTTGATGAACAAAGGATTGGTCCTTATTCTTTGTGGCATCATCAGCATAAAATCGAAGCCATTGAGGGTGGCGTTTTAATGACAGATGTTGTTACATATCAACCCCCGATGGGTTTCTTAGGAGCCATAGCAAATACGCTGATCATAAAAAATCAACTCAAACAAATTTTTGATTTCAGAACCATTGCGTTGGAAAAAAGGTTTGGAAAGTATTAGTTACTTTTGCAAAACAATTTTAACCCAAATAAGTTAATGTCACGTTAAGTTAAGGAAATAAAAGAGTAATAGTGAAGATATAAGAAAAACCTAAGAAGGTAAAAAAATAGAATTTTTCTTAATCAAATTTAAGGTAGAAAGAAAAATTCAAGTTTATCTTTAACCGACAATAAGGGGAACAATTTTGTTTATCCTTTTAAAAAAATCAAAAAAATAATTGAGGATGAAGATTCAATGGGGCGTTATCGGAAACACGTCTAGAAGCTACCAGAAATCGTTCTTTAACCTTTAGAGGACTTGTTTATTTTCTATTTAGTAAAGGAAAAGTAGCCTTCAATATAAGGCTAGATGAATACTTTTATTAATCAAGCTAAAAAGTTATACTAAATCTGCATTAACTCAGCACAGATCAAAAGCTTAAGTATGAAATATTTGATGATATAAATTACAGTATGTTAAATGAATTCACCAGCGCTATGATGAAGTAAAGACTTGGAAAGGGTATCGTTTATTAGGAATCGATGGTAGTACGATGCAACTTTACCTACAAGCAAAGAATTAATTGAAGATTTTGGAATATTTGAAACCAGAACGGAGACAAAACTAAAACCCGTGTGTTAACTGCCAAATAAATATCCAAATGGCAAATTATTTTATCGTCGGCGCTTCTTCGGGCATCGGAAAAAGCCTGGCTCAGCAATTATCGGCATCAGGTCACAAGGTATATGGCAGCTACTATAAAAATGACTTGGTTTCTGATCAGAATCAGTTGGAATATCACTATGTAAATGTGTTGGAAGACATGATAAACCTGGATTTTTTACCTGATACAATCAATGGCGTGGTATATTGCCCTGGCTCTATCAATCTTAAACCTTTCGGTAGAATTCGTCCATCTGAATTCATAGAAGATTTTAACTTACAGGTGACAGGAGCCATTAAAATTATACAGGCCGTTTTGCCAAAATTAAAAAATGTTGAAAACCCTGCTATCCTGCTATTTTCTACTGTAGCCGTTCAAAATGGTTTGCCTTTTCATACACAAGTTTCCGTTTCCAAGGGTGCCATAGAAGGGCTTACAAAAGCATTAGCTGCTGAACTGGCACCAAAAATAAGGGTGAATTGTATAGCGCCTTCCCTTATTGATACACCTTTGGCGGCATCATTGTTGAATACGGATCAAAAAAAAGAGGCAAATGCACTGAGGCATCCGTTAAAAAGAATCGGCACCACAGATGACATCGTACACATGGCAGAATTTTTACTTTCCGATAAAGCAAGTTGGATTACCGGGCAGATTTTGCACGTAGATGGTGGAATTTCTACATTAAAAATATAAAATAAAATATGGCATTTTATCAATTAGTAAAAACACAAAAACTACCCGTTTCTGTCCCTGAAATATGGGATTTTATTTCATCACCGGCAAATTTGAAAGAAATAACACCGGAACATATGGGCTTTGTAGTTACGAGCAATACCGGAGAGGAAAAAATGTATCCCGGCATGATTATAACGTACAAAGTCAGCCCGTTATTGGGTATTAAACTCAATTGGATGACAGAAATTACGCATGTGCAAGAAAGTGAATATTTTGTTGATGAACAAAGGATTGGTCCTTATGCTTTGTGGCATCATCAGCATAAAATCGAAGCCATTGAGGGTGGCGTTTTAATGACAGATGTTGTTACATATCAACCCCCGATGGGTTTCTTAGGAGCCATAGCAAATACGCTGATCATAAAAAATCAACTCAAACAAATTTTTGATTTCAGAACCATTGCGTTGGAAAAAAGGTTTGGAATATATCACGTAGTTTTATAAGTGGTATCTTAATTTTAAAATAGTGAAACGATAAAAACCCGGAAAGAGTTACACTGCCACCCCGGGGGCCCCCCCCGGGGAAAAAAAAATACCTGGGCCCTTTTTCCGGGGCTGTGTTTTTCTTTATCCAAAAAAATCTCCGGGGGGCCCCCCCCGGCGCGAAAAACCAACAACTACTCATCGAACTTAACTTAAGATAAATAATGAAAATTTTGTTGACCGGTGTGACCGGATATATTGCGCAAAGGTTGTTGCCTGTTTTATTGGAAAACGGACATGAAGTGGTATGTTGTGTGAGAGATAAAAACAGATTTAACCGCAAAAACTATTTGACACAAAATCTCCATATTCTGGAGTTAGATTTTTTAGATAAAAATAGCCTGTTACAGATACCTGAAGATATTGATATTGCATATTATCTGATTCATTCCATGTCGACTCAGAGTGGTGATTTTGAGCGTATGGAACAAGAGTGTGCCACAAATTTTAAGGAACGTTTGGACCAAACTAATGTTAAGCAGGTTATTTATTTAAGTGGCATAAGCAATGCCGACGAGCTGTCCAAACATTTATCATCACGACTGCATGTCGAAGCCGTTTTGGCAAATGCCAACTTTGTTTTGACAACTTTGCGAGCCGGAATCATAGTTGGTTCGGGCAGTGCATCTTTTGAAATCATTCGTGATCTGGTCGAGAAATTACCCATCATGATTGCACCTCGATGGCTTAAAACAAAATGTCAGCCTATAGCCATCCGAAATGTAGTAGAGTTTTTAATCGGAGTCATCGGAGTAAAAGAAACATATCACAACAGTTATGATATTGGCGGCCCTAATATCTTAAATTATAAAGAGATGCTATTACGTTTTGCAAAAATTCGGGGACTAAAAAGACGTATTTGGATCGTACCTGTGATGACGCCTAAAATTTCTTCTTACTGGCTATATTTTGTTACAGCCACGTCTTATGATTTGGCCAAAAATTTGGTAAATAGCATGAAAGTAGATGTCATCTGTAAGCCAAACGATCTGGCAAAAAAGCTTAACATCAAGCTCCTGGATTATGATACTGCAATCAAGCTTGCCTTTGATAAAATCGAACAAAATCAGGTACTGTCAAGCTGGAAGGACGCACAAACCAGCGATATATTCAGCCAGGGTTTTTCTAAATTAATCGAGGTGCCTGTCAATGGATGTTTTAAAGATATCAGACAAGTTACCGTCCAGGACGGCAAAATTTCATTAGAAAAAATATGGGCTATAGGTGGTAAAACAGGATGGTATTATGGCAACTGGCTATGGAAGTTCAGAGGTTTTTTGGATCAGCTGTTTGGAGGTGTTGGCATGCGACGTGGGCGAAAAAGCGATACCGAAATTGTCTCTGGTGATGCCCTTGATTTTTGGCGTGTTTTATTAGCTGACAAGGAAGAAAAGCGTCTTTTATTGTATGCAGAAATGAAGTTGCCAGGTGAAGCATGGCTTGAATTTAGTTTGGACTTTAATAATGTGCTAACGCAAACAGCAACATTTAGACCCTTAGGCTTATTAGGCAGATTGTATTGGTATGCCGTGCTCCCTTTTCATGGTTTTATTTTTTCAGGAATGATCAAAAATATTGCCGAATCAAATGTTTAGCATTATAAACTTTATGAAAATAATTTTACACAACATAAGATCATTCTTGCGTTAGATCGAATATGTTTATTAGGCAATGTATTTTTCCTGACTTGTTCCTTTTAGTGCGGTGGAAATAATTTAGCCACCAATTTGTCCATTTTTGGAGTAAGTTTTGCCTTTACTGTGACGGTTTTATAGGTTATATTATTTAGGATTTGGCCATCTACTATTTTAGATGTGTGTTTAACACATTGCACGTTTGAAACTATTTCAATTGATCATTGCTAATAAACTAAAAATCTCAACTTTGATTATACTATTACCTCAAGCCGGTAAGGCTTTTACTTTTTTTCTGCAGCAAAAAAAAGTAAACAAAAAATGCCGCCGCTGTTTTGTCTTCTTAACGCTTAAAAGTCATCTTCCCGACGGAAACAAAAAAAACTCGCCTTTTACATCCGTTCTTTAAATATATTTACGAGTTATTTTAGAGTTGTGCTTTTATAAATAATTCTATTGGCTCAAACAGTTTTTTGTTTGTACCGTCTCCAGTGACTTTTAAGCTAAAGACAAAAAGGCGGAAGACAACCCTCCTCCGAAAAAAGTACCTTCACCCTAAATATTTTTTATCTTTTGATACACTAATATTTGAACTGCTTTGGCTTTTGATGTGGTCTTTACTATCCTGATTTTCATGCCAAAAAACCACTTTAGTGCGGTAAATTTATGAAAATAAATCATTATGATGCTGATAATCAGATATTTAAAACCGCACTAAATTTACTTGGGACAAGTCAGGACACAACATAAGACCAATCTTGCGTTAGATCGAATATGTATATTTGTCAATGTTTTATTGATAGACCTCTCCGAATAAGCCTGGAAATAATTCATCATCGGTTTTATTCATTCCGAATAAAAACTTGATTACATTTAGTCAATTTGAAATGAGTAGATTTTTTAATTCTATTTTTGTGAACTTACCTCACTACGATATTTTTTATATTTTAAGACTAAATCAAATTTTTAATATTTAACATTGTGGGGAAGAGCTTTTTTATGCACAAATTACTATTAAGTTTTACATTTGTATTAATTTGAGTTTGGAATACCTGCCAATCAAATCACTATGGCAGGCGGACACTTTCTAGTTCTAAATGTCCATTTAAGTAACTTATAATAAAAAAAACTATGTCAGGATGTTTAAAAATTTATTTCTTATCATTGGTGCTTTGGCTACCCGCAATGGGTGTTGCTCAAAACGCAATTATCGGTTCGGTTAGAGATCAAAAAACTAAAGAAGCGTTGATTTTTTTGCACATCATAAAGAGTGGCACAACTGAATCATATCTTACTAATGATGACGGATTTTTTCGTCTGAACTCAGTACAAATGACCGATACCATTGAATTTGTTTATTTAGGTTATGAGTCTAAAAAAATAGCAGGTAAAGACTTTAAACCCAAGATGATAGTCGAACTGTCTCCAAATAGTATATTAATAGAAGAAATAAAGATTATTGCCAATGATGATTACTTGATAAGCATGGTTGAAAAATGTACCAAAAAGTCCAAAAAAGCATTTTCGGCTACTTCCAAGGCCTATCTGGAGATAAATAGTCAGGACGAATTTGGACCTCTTGAACTGCTCAGATTTTATTACAATGCCTCGATTAAAGGACCAAAAGTTGAAGATCTCAGACTCAAAAATGGACAAGCAGCCCTTATAAATGATCCCAAAAGGTATTTTATCAGTTTGGGTACATCTCAGGCTATTTTATTGTTGAATCCTTTAGATAATAACGACAGGTATCCCATGCTTCCATTGTCAATGAATCGAAAAAATATTAAAAAACACTTTTGGCTCACTAAACTCCCGGAACTTGCAGATCAGGATATATTGAGGGTCGAGTTTGAACCCAAAAACGATATAGGAAAATACTTTAGGGGTGAAATCTGGATGAGAAAATCCGATCAGCAAATGCTCAAACTTGTGCTATTGTCAGATAATACCAGGATTCACCCGTTTGAACCCTTCAAGCCTGAAGATGTAATCAGTAATCTGGGTTTTAATGTGACGTATCATTTTAATAAAGTAAGTGACGGAATTGCAATGTCACTTTTGGAATTCAATTTTACATTTGACTACGAGGATCATAAAAGTAGTATTCCCGAACATCGTAAGATCAGCACACAAGGTATCCTTCACTTTTATGATTATTCTGAGCCATTTTTTATACCATTGTTTTATTATAACCCCAATCACAATGATTATCGCAAAATTGCGCTCATTCCATATGATAGTATATTCTGGTCGCACCATCAAGGCCTGGAATTTACAGAAGCTCAGCGTCAAAGGATGGAAGTTTTTGAAAAAAATGGATTTAAGTTAAATTTTGATGAAAAGAAAAAGGATGTTGACACTTCAGCTACCGAAGACGATTTTTTGGCTCAGGGTCATTTTTTTGAACATAACAACATAGTTTGGAAGAAAAATACATTTATCAGATTGCCGCCTAAACCTTCAATAGGCGGCCGAAGATATGCACACTTTGTGGTACAATTATTTTTTGATGTTCATCAACATGAAAAACGTTTATATTATACTACAAAAACTATTTTTGACATTTTTAATACGAATTATGAATTGGAAATGAATAAAGAGGAGCTTATTTTTTTTAATATTTATTTTGACCTCTGTGAAATAGAACGGATCAAAATGGAACAAAAATATCAAAGGCTACTTCAATTGCAGAAATGATAAAAATTTACCAAAATGCTCAAAAGGAAATGAAAAATATCAGCTTCGAGTACCAATACGAGACTGATCTTGGTGATAATGTTGAGGCTATGAGAAAATGGAATGGTATTGTAAAATCGGCCTTGAACAAAGATAATATCGACATTTTTTCGAAATAGATGTCTTGATTATTCAGCGTCTTTTTTGATATTAATCTTTTCAAATATTTTTTTATATTCGAAAAAAATATAAGCTTAACACATGTTTGGGTATTGTAAAATTATACCGAAAAATGCACAGGAATTTAAGCATAGTTACTACACGTGAGGTAGACTTTTTTTTCTAAAATACTACAATAGTGAATTGAGGTTCAATAAAACTGTCCACCGTTTATTAATATGTATTAGTTAAAAAATACAAAATAATATACTATAATATAAATACATTGACGTACATTTGTTATGTAAATGTATGAAAATGCAATTATTGAACCATTAAAACCAAAAAAAATGAAAACATTATTTAACATCGTTAAATGGTTAAGTCTGGTAGTGGCCATTCTAATCATTGGTTTTTATAGTTTTGTCCAGCTAAAATGGGATCATGCCTGGGATGCACCCTATCCGGAAATTACTTCAAGTAGAGATTCTTCTATGATTGCAAGGGGTAAATATTTGGCGTACGGACCGGCGCATTGTGGAACATGCCACGTTCCTATGGATAAAATAATGGAAGTGGAAAATGGCAACCTATTGCCTTTGACAGGTGGTTGGGAACTATCTATTCCTCCGGGCATATTCAGGGCACCAAACATTACTCCAGATATGGAAACAGGTATAGGTAAGCTTACGGATAAAGAAATAGCACGCACACTCAGACATTCAGTAGGTAGTGACGGAAGATGCCTTATACCACTTATGCCTTTTCAGGAATTGAGTGATTATGATTTAACTGCAGTCTTGTCTTTTCTCAGATCTCAGGAAGGTGTATCGCATGAAGTAAAAAGAAGTGAATTTACCTTTATAGGTAAGGCGCTTATGGCGTGTGGTTTGATAAAACCTGAAGGGCCCAAAAATCCACCTGTCAAAGATATGAAGATAGATTCAACTGCAGAATATGGAAGTTATCTTGCGCATAGCGTATCCAATTGTGTGGGATGTCATACAAAACGTGATTTGAAAACAGGTGCGTTTATCGGGGTGCCATTTGCTGGTGGAATGCAATTTGCACCCGATGCTTTTTCAAAAGGTTTGGCATTTGTATCTCCCAACCTGACTCCAGATACAGAAACTGGAATTATGGCCACCTGGGATGAACAAACTTTCATAAAACGATTTAAAGCCAATAGGTTGCATAAAGGAAGTCCGATGCCATGGGGCGCTTTTTCAAGGATAAATGATCTGGAAGTTAAAGCAATTTATCGCTTCCTTAAAAGCCTTGATCCTGTCAATCATAAGATTGAACAAATAGTGTATAGTCAAGGTGAATCATTGCCGGAATGACGAGTATACATTAGTGACCATACACTTTACTAAGTATGTTGATAAATTTTCATAGATAAAGTAGATAGGGTATAATAGACAGAGAGAATTTTTTTCGTACCAAAATCTTACATCAAGGATCAATTTTGATGTGTGGGCATAGTCATGGATAAAGAAGGTAAAAGGGTAAAACTATCTTTCAGGAATTACCGGTTTAGTGTTTATTGTCTGTGTAAGATTTTGGTCAAAGTTTGACATATTATAATTAAATTTGCTGTTAGAGTCCTATAAAAAATAAACAATATTTTTGACCAATGACAAAAATAGTATTAATTATGCTCTTTGTTTGTATTCCGCTTTCCAGCATATGGGCCTTGTTTTTAAAAGATGTCAGATCGAATAAAAAGACATTACTAAATGTACTATTAATCATTAATGCTGTACTTTTTTTATGGCCACTTGGAATGGCTTATTTTTTAACGCCTGCAGGTGGCAACATGTGGGACGAAAATGGGGCTGGAGGTTATCTGTGGTTTTATATGATCTTGTTACCACTTTGTTTTATATGTCAATGTGTGTTGTTAAGCATAAAATTAAAAAATTCCAAACCTTAAAATGAACGGTTAATTTTGTGTTTCTATACAAAAAATGATACAAATAAATACTGCCCCTTCATGTGAATTTGTATAAATTACATTCTTCAAAAAGATGATTACCATCATCCATTTCTATGACAAAAGTTACTGGCTTAATGTGTGACATTTTGTAATTTGCATTGCAATGTCAAGTGTGGTGGGATTGCCTGCGGTGGCATTCGGCAAATCATAAAATAACACCTAAAAGCAGTAAAAATGGACCTGCATCATATTGATTCCTTATTGCCTGCCGAAATGGCTTTTAAAGCCGAACAAGTAGGGGTAACAAAAGCAAATATGACAATGTCAAAAACCTTGGTTCTGGCCATTTTGGCTGGTGCTTTTATAGCTTTTGGAGCCGTTTTTTTTATTACGGTAACGGTGGTGGGTTTGGTGTATTGGTTTGTATATCTTAGGGCGGCAGAAATTAAAGGATGACTGAAGTGAAGTCACTACGAAGGAGTGACCAAGTTATACAAGGCTTTTACGGAGGGAACCGAGTGAGCGGTTAGTATACTTCAGACAAACATAAAGTCAGATATTATTGGAATACCTGCCCGACGTACAACTTTGGCAGGCGGGAATTTCTAATGTGGATTCTGGGTTTAAACATAAAACAATCATTTGTTCACTTAAAAAAGATTAAATATGGCAAACAAGATTTTATGTCAAAGTTGTAGTATGCCTCTTGACAACGATGAGCTAAAAGGGAGTGAAAAGAACGGCTCAAAAAGTAATGAATTCTGTATCTATTGTTATGAAAAAGGTGTATTTAAAAATCCCTCCATATCGTTGGCAGGTATGAAAGATATGGTAAAGTCGCAAATGGTAAAAATGAATCTTCCTGAACAACAGATTAAAGCAGCAGTTGCAGAATTACCCAAACTGGCACGGTGGAAAAACTATTGGCCATAATGTTTACCGTCCATTTATAAAAGTATTTTTTAGTTTAATTTTGTTTTATCATTTTTAGAAAATATGGTTAAAATAACATGAATATAGATCCTGAATTACAAGCTTTGTTTTATCAAAATATTGGAAAAGTATTTTACGCTATTGCAGCGGCTGATGACAAAATACACAACGAAGAAGTCCATCAACTCAGGCAACTAGTCAACACAGAATGGTTAAAACTGAATGGAAATAAAAACAAAAAGGATATTGATACCATGCGACAGATTAAAATTGTATTTTTTCAACTCGCCCGTCAAAAACGTGACCCTCATGAATGTTTGATGGAATTCAAATCGTTTATGTCTGACAATAAATACCTTTTTACCGAACCAGTAAAACAATTGATCTGGAATACGGCAAGATCCATCGCTTCATCTTTTTCAGGCAATAATAAATCTGAGTTGGTATTGCTTGCAGTGTTGGCAAGTATACTAAAAGATTAAGATGCTGAGGGAGAATTTAGGAGTTTTATAATGTTGTTGGTGGTAGGGATAAACGATTTGGGCGACGAGTCTTTCTGTATTGGATATGATTTGCGCAAAAGCATCGCTTTGATCGTCGAGTACTTTTCTGACAAGCACCTTATCCGTGTTGATATCTGTATGTTGATTGTTCACGCAGGTATTAGACCATTGCCTTTTGTATATGTTGCAATTGGCATATAAATATAAATATTATTCAAATATATTTAGTTGTGATCTCCAGCCTGTTATTGTCAGGGTCTAACGTTTCGAACTCGTAATATCCATCACCGGTTTTTCTGGGGCCGCGAAGGATAGTATATCCGGCTTTCTCAAGTTCCCGGGCTTTATGGTCAACTTCAGACATAGTTTTAACCCCAAATGCCAAATGTATGATGCCTTGATATTGTTTCTGTATAGTGTCGTTCAGATTGCCTGGAATGCCGGGCTTGGTCATAATTTCAAGTCTTGATCCTGATTCAAAAGACAAAAAATAACTTTCAAATCCGGTAAGAAGATTCGTGTATTTATTATTTGCTTTTGCTTCAAAATGTGTTATGTAATACGATTTAAGTAATTCAAGATTATTTGTCCAAATGGCCACATGCTCTAAAATCATATAAGATAATTTATTACCATTTACTACACGAATCAGGCGTATTCACAAAACAAAACTACAGTATTTTTTCTAATACTCAGAAGATGTTTTTGTTAAGTGTGTAAAAATAATTGCACCAATGCTAAAATGCCTCCCTAGCCCTGTTCGATGCTATGTGCAGTCGCAATCATTCTATAAAGTGATCGTGACCACTTTAATACTTAATAATGAAGCGATGTTAATCCTTTTTGGGCTGATGGTTTGATTTGTTTAAATTCCAACTGCTACTTTCATTCTAAAGATGGCCGTTAATCTTTACTTCCGGAGCCTGATATATATTTTCGAATATTGCTTTAAGCACTTCCGGGTGAGCACCCATTCCAAAATGACTGCTGTTTACTTCAATATTTTGGTGATGATCGTCTACTTCTGTGTCCCGGCATACTTGCCAGGCTACAATGCCATCTTTTTTGGAATAAATGGACAAGGAAGGCATTGGGGTTTGTTGCGGCAAACGTTTAATGAGTTCTTGATCAACCTTAGACGAATCATTCAATAAGTCAAAAACCCATTTGGCATTATTTGGCGCATGTATATCGGCAAAAGGACTTCCCAAAGTGATCAGTTGTGAAATATATTGTGGCATTTGATGACACACTTCCCTGCAAAATAAACCACCCATACTCCAACCGATCAGAATAATTTTTTGGTGATGTTTTTCACAGCGACTTTTAATATTTTGAGCCAGCATGGGAAGCTTATGTAGTCTTCCGAGATTTGTTCCCATTTCCCAGCCATATACCTTAAATCCTTTTTTAGTGAGGTATTTTCGCAGAATTATGGTTGAAATATCAGAAGTCAGTAGACCCGGTACAACCAAAACAGGTCTTTGATTTCCTTCTGTAGTTTTTTTTGTAAACCAAAGAAAGATGAAGCCTCTGATGGTTTCAAAAAATGCCCTTATGGATTCTGTAAAGTGTAAAAATTGAGACGGTTTTTTGATATCTTGGTTCATGCTAGATGCGCTCATCGATCCATGAAGTCATCATTTTAATGACTTCATCTTTATTTATTTCATTAAATATTTCATGATATGCTCCATCCCAGATGTGCAGCGTTTTATCTTTGCTTGAGCATTGTTTGTATATCGCTTTGGAGCCTGCCGGATTTGTAATTTTATCGTCTCCTCCATGCATGATCAATACCGGATAGTTAAAATGTTTGAATTGTAGTTTTAGTTTGTTAATACCATTTAGCAAAGCAAGCGCCAATCCCGCTTTGGCACCATCAAGACTGATCAGTTCATCAGTTTTATATAATTCAACTTGTGCCTGATCCCTGGATATCTTTGTAGGGTCGAGTTTTACGGTGCGGAATTGTGGTGCTATCCAGCCTAAAAACTAACTATCTTTTTGGTTAAAGGCGTAATATCCTCACCGACCTCGAGTGCAGGTCCCGATAAAATTATACCACGAACATTTGTTCGTTCGTTAAATGTTAAAAAATCCACAGCGATAAGACCTCCCATACTATGGCCGAGCAGGAAAAAAGGAATATTTTTGGGTATGGAGCGATATACATTTTCGACATCTTCCCGATATTCATCGATGTTTTTGACAAAACTTCTGGCACCTTCTGACCGACCATGACCACGCAGATCAAAGGTATATACACTTACACCAATGCTGTTTAAAGCTTTGGCAACGTGGGCATATCGTTCGCAATGTTCGTTAAGTCCATGGATGAGCAATAAATTTGCTTTAGGTTGGTCAAGAAGATAATTTTTTGTGTACAACTTAATGCCATTGCTTGATTTTATCATAATGCTAGATTGAATCGAAATTGATTTAAAAAAAAAGGCACAAAACCGAACAACTGATCGGTTTTGTGCATGACGTAAAACTTAATCCCGATCGGGAATATTATTTTTTCTTAAAAGGGAACTCGATAAGGTGGCTTTCCTGAATCGTTTCTACTGTTTCTTTAAATGCCTTCATCGATGTATCTTTCATTACTTTCTGATTGTCAGCCATAACTTTTGATGTCTCATTCATCAATTCTTTACCAAGGGTTAATGCTTTCTTACCTACTTTTGAGTAGATGCCGGCAATTGCCTTTGTAGATTTGATGGAATTATTCAATAACTTTCCACCTGCAGTACGTAATATTTTGGATGTGATTTTTCCAGTCTCAATAACTTTCGTTACTGTTGAAGCATCTGCAGCCACTTTTAATTTTTTAACTGCTTTTTCTGCATTGGCTTTTGCTGCCATTGGTGCCTTAGCTATTACAGCATTCACCTTTTTTGTTTCAGTCTTTACAACTTTTGCTACTGCGGCTTTTTTCTGCGTCGCAATGCCGGCTACTTTAGTAGCTACTTTGGA
Organism: Saprospiraceae bacterium; assembly: GCA_016717145.1. Taxonomy (GTDB): domain Bacteria; phylum Bacteroidota; class Bacteroidia; order Chitinophagales; family Saprospiraceae; genus OLB9. The sequence continues at coordinate 57,766 of JADKGD010000073.1, forward strand.
AGTCGCTTTAGGAGCCGTTTTTGTTATTGCTTTAGTTACAGATCTAACAACCGGTTTTTTTGCTGCTTTATTTGCAAGGGTAGAAGAGATAATTTCTGAAGCTTGATTTTTAACTGTTTGAGTTTCCATGATTATGTTTTATGTTTATTGATATTTAATATTTACGTTGCAAAGATATAATCATAGAGTTACAGAAAAGTTACAAAATAAATACATAGTTCATTTTCACACTAAATTATTAGGTTAATAGGGATTATAGTGGAATCTTTTTTTTTGATCAGTAAAAAAATATATCACATTTCTTTCCATTTAGTAAGTACAAAAAAGCTGAAATTTACTCTTATGGAAAATAAATATACTATGTGCCGTAGTTTACTGATCGTTTTGTCTTTTGTGTCATTTGTATTTATTTCTTCGATGATAGATGATTTTGTGACTGAGTTAAATCTTCCTGCCATTCCATTAGACTACAGTATCAATCTACCTGCATATTTTCTAAACAATGCTCCTGGCCCCCTACCCACATCTATCAATGGCTTAGACAATACGCCGGCGAATAATCCGATTACAAATGCTGGAGCTACATTGGGGAGAGTGCTTTTTTACGATGTAAATCTTAGCCAAAACAGGACTATTTCTTGTGCTTCATGTCATCAGGCTGGCAATGGATTTAGTGATCCGAGTCCATTAAGCTCCGGATTCAATGGTGGACAAACAAGAAGGCACTCTATGACACTTATTTTTTCAAGATATTATCAAAGAGGAAGATTTTTTTGGGATGAAAGAGCCGCTACCTTAGAACAACAGGTATTAATGCCTTTTCAGGATAGTGTGGAAATGGGTTTAACTTTGACTACATTAGTGGATAGGGTTAATGAACAATATTATTATTCAGCACTTTTTTCAGATGCATTTGGTAGCAGTACTGTGAATACAGATCTTATTTCAAAAGCGCTGGCACAATTTGTAAGGAGTATTGTTAGTTATAATAGTAAGTATGATATAGGTAGGTCACAAGTAAATAACCCGGGAGCGCCTTTTCCCAACTTTACGGCTCAAGAAAACCAAGGCAAACAATTATTTTTTGCATCTATACCAAATGGAGGTGGAGCATGTTTTGGTTGTCACACCACTGAGGCCTTTGTTAGTGCAAATCCCGGACCGCAAAATAATGGAATTGATTCAATATCGACTACAGATTTTGGGGCGGGAGAGACATTTCCCACCATTCCTTTATTTCAGGGAAGATTTAAGACAAGTACGCTTCGAAATATTGAATTGACGGCACCTTATATGCATGATGGAAGATTTCAGACTTTGGAACAAGTCGTAGATCATTATAATACTAACATACAGCCTCACCCTACACTGTCTGCAGCATTAAAAGATGCCAATAACAACCCAATTAATTTAAACTTCTCTGCTGCACAAAAAGCGGCTTTGGTTGCATTTATGCGGACATGGACTGATGTTTCAGTAGCCACTGCTGCAAAATGGTCTAACCCATTTATGAATAATACTAACCTGGTGGTCACCAATCAAAATGATAGTGGAATAGGCAGCATGAGATCCATTATGAATTGTGCAGGTACAGGAGATACTATACGATTTGCGGCAAACATAGATACAATATTTTTAAATATTCCTTTGCGTATTTTTAAACATATAGCATTGAAAGACGATATAGGAAATCCTGTTGTAATTAAAGCAAATTTCAATAATAGTGGTTTTTTAAATGCCACATATGGTATAAATATTGCACCAAATGTCAATGTCTATTTGCATAATATAAAGCTTAGTCATTATAATAATTCAAATACAAAACCCTTATTGAAAAATGAAGGCAATTTAACTTTATCAACTTGTGAATTAAATGGAAATCTAAAATCCATCGTCAACAATCAAGCTGGAAATCTTACAATAAAAAATATAGTCAGTATTAAATAATATGATTTAACGTGAGTTCGGCGAATAAAACGATCATTTATAATGCTTTATGTTAAAGTCAGTGCTAGATTTTTACCATAAAACCCTGAAAGGGTTAATTATTTGTAACCCTGGGTTTAAACCCAGGGTCACAAATGCAAATACACATAATTTTGGCGGGATTTTTGCTATAATATGCAAAAATCATGACAAAATCACATCGAACTCACGTTCATTTAAAAGCAAAGCCAAAACCTGTAAAATTGGTAAGGTGTAATTTCTGATTTATCAGTTGGCTTGTATAATTTTTTCATAAAGTTTTCTGGTTTCCGGCAATGGTTTAAGGGCCATTTCTTCATGGAGCACTTTTTCGCAAACCTGAAAGGTTTTTATAGCCATCGGTCTGTTTCCTTTGGCAAAAAATGCCATCATTTGTATGCGATAGGCATCTTCCCATGCGACATCCACCAGTAAGGCTTCCTGACAAAGTTGAATGCTTTCTGCAGGATTGACAGCAAGTAATAATTCAGCAAGTGAGATACTGGCATTTAAAAACATCAACTGCAAGCGCTCCCGTTCGTCGGCAGACCAGTCTTCAAAAATGCGATCCGGAAGAAATGGTCCCTCGTGCAAAGACAACGCTGACTGATAAGCTTCTGATGCGAGTTTACCATCCGAGTGAAGATGTTTATTTGCTATGGAGATAAGTGCTTCAAATGCCACAGCGTCTATCCATATGTCCTCTGTCACCAATCGGTAGCTATGCCCTATACGCTCGATATAAGCAGATTCTGAATGAGATTTTCGATTCGGTTCGAGGACTTTGAGCATGCCGTGAAGAGCGACTTTAAAACCCTGGTCGTCCATTTCATCTTCCCACAGCTTGTCCATGATTTGTTCCTTATGTATGGCTTTTCTATTGCGGGCCATAAGCATAAATTGCAAGAGTTGGACAGATTTATCCCGTTTCCATTCTTTAGGAGAAATTTTGACATCATGCACATAGACTTCAAAGCGGCCAAGTGTCAGTATGACCACACTTGCTTCCTTCTTTTTGTTCAAAATATCGTCTATGCTTGGAGGCATAATTACTTATTAGTCTTTTTATTGACGCTCAGCTTGTCAAGTTTTTTTTGTAGGGTATCCATCTGTTTGGAAAGATGATCCAGCCTGGTGATGATTTCTGTTTTCGAAGGGTTTAGTATATTGTCAAGTCCGATGGTATCTTCTATTTTATGGCTTATCACATCGCTGATCTGATGAAATTGTTCCTGGATTTGTTCCTGAATGTGAGCGGCTTGTTTTTTAGGATCTTTGATGGAATCCATGACAAGTTTTGGCGTGGCAGAAGCCATTTTTTTCCAGAAATCAAAACTCTTCGAGATAATACCTTTTTGTTCGGACTCAGGTTTGTCTTCGACAGCTTTCATAGTCATCGTGGTCAGTTTATTTTGAACAAAAGCCTGGGCGTCCTCAAAATTTGAAAATCGGACTTCATCTCCGGACTGTACATGCCGTATATTGCCCCGCCACTCAATATGGGCTTCGCCATCTTCAGCGTCAAATATTTTTTGGGACAAACGCAACACGAATGAAGCGGTTTCTTCTTTTTTATCTGCCATAATGAAATAAATATTTGATTATAAAATAGTATCTATGCAATGATAGTTCCAAATTATATAAATACGTTGTTTTAGAAAAATATTTATTTAAATATTGTAAATGGAAATGCGCTATCAGCACAATATGTCACTTTTACAAACATTTTGCTTCATCTTTCATTTTTCATTTACATTGTTTTTCCGCATCACAATTTTTTATTTTATATTTACCGTTCATAAAATGTAAAACACGATCATGATCAATAAAATAGTCGAAAACCTGCACAGGGAGAATCTCACACCCATATCAGGGCTTGATGCGACCTTTTTGTATACAGAAACGCCTACAAGTCCTATGAACATTGGTTCGGTGGTTATCATAGATGGTGCAATTGACTTTTTGACATTTAAAGATACCGTTCATTCGAGGATTCATCAGTTTGAAAAACTGCGTCAAAGACTTGTTTATGTGCCTTTTTCCATTGATTATCCGTACTGGGTTGATGATCCTGATTTTGATATTGACCTGCATATCAAACATATAGCGTTACCTAAACCCGGTGCATGGAAACAACTCAGAAATACAGCTTCTCAAGTATTTAGCGAGCCTTTGGATCAGCACAGGCCACTATGGTCTATGTCATTTGTAGAAGGGCTTGATGATATTCCCCAGGTACCCAAAGGATCCATTGCCATTATTTCTAAAATACATCACGTAGCGGTTGATGGGGTTGGAGGCGCAGGTTTACTTAGTTTGTTTCTTGATTTTACACCTGATAAAAAAGACATTCCCGAACCTAGGCCATATCACCCCAAGCCCATGCCCAATGAAGTAGAACTGATTGTCAACAGTACCTTGAGTTTTGCCAAAGATCCTTTGAAATTTCCCAAAATGATCACAAATACGCTTAAGGCCACTTTGAAAGCGGGTTTTCTGACCAGAATGCAGAGCAGCGAATTACCAACTGCGCCATTTACGGCTCCGGCCACGCCTTTAAACGGTATCATATCGGCACGTCGCCTTTGGAATTCAGCTATATTGTCTTTGCCTAGGGTGCAGCATCTTAAAAACATCATGGGCACAACATTAAATGACGTCCTGCTGGCCATCTGTTCAGGTGCGCTCAGAAGGTATCTTCTGGAAAAAGAAAAATTACCTGAAAAATCACTGGTAGCTTTAGTTCCGATCTCTACACGAGGTGCAGATTCTACTCATACAGACAATCAGATTTCAGCTATGCTGGTGCAAATAGCAACCAATATCGAAGACCCCATTGAGCGCCTCGAAACCATCCATGAAAACAACAACAGGGGCAAAACATATCAAGGTGCCATTGGAGCAAAAACATTGTCCGGTATGGCAGATGCTATACCTTTTGGCATAGCCAACCAGGCAGCCAGGTTGTATTCAAAATTTAAAATTTCTGAATTTCACAAACCTGTTTTTAATGTTGCCATTACTAATGTGCCAGGCCCCAGAATGCCTTTGTACATCAACGGTCATAAGATGATCACAGTCATGGGTTCGGCGCCGATCATCGATGGTATGGGCCTGATCATTACAATATTGAGTTATGATGGACACATTACAATAAGTCCTGTTTCTGATGCCAATTCAATGCCCGATCTCGATAACTTTACAAGATATATTTGGGAGTCTGCTAATGAGCTGGAAGAAGCCATAACAGAGTATCAGAAAAAGAAGAAAAAACCTGCTCCTAAACGTAAAACCAAGCCGGAATCCGAAAAATTATTTGTGGCATTGGATAAGTTTTTAAAAACCCTTCCGGATAATGGTAAACCAAAAAGTGGTGTGTTTCAGTTCAATGTCAAAGGTCTTCATTTGATGGAGTGGATAGTGGACATCAGTGTCTATCCAGGAAAAGCGTATAAAGGAAGCGCAGAAAACCCTGATGCGACCTTTACTATTGAAGAGGAACATTTATTAAAAATTGCAGCTGGAAAACTGGATGTCCAGACCGCATTTATACAGGGCAGACTTAAGATTGACGGCGACTTTGATCAGGCCATGCGCATGGGCAAACTATTGGGTAAGATGCTGGCTTAGTTCAATTCGCTTCGCTTTGTTCAATTCGCTTCGCGTAATTCAATTTGGCAACACGCTCGCTTATTTCAATTTGTTCAATTTGTTCAATTGAACAAATTGTGTCCTGCAGGACAGTCTGCTAGCGTAGCCATTGCTGCCGAAGGCAATTGCGTCCGAAGGACAATTGAACTAAGCGAAGCGAATTGCTGGCGAAGCCATTGCGTCCGCAGGACAATTGAATTAAGCGAAGCGTATTGCTGGCGCAGCCATTGGGTCAGCAGGACTTACCCCGGATCAGCCTCCGAACCTGTCTTCGTACTAAGCAAACCCCTGAATGCTACCCTCGCGGTTACAGCTTCATTGATGACCTTATTGACTTCCTGAGTTATGGGCATTTCGATATTGTAAAGGTTGGCTAGTTCTGCTACTACGCCGCAAGTTTTTACACCTTCGGCGACCATCGACATTTCAGCTATGATATCCTGAATGGTACGACCTTTACCTAGTTGTACACCAACATATCTGTTTCGACTCAATGGGCTGATACAAGTGGCGATCAGGTCACCCATACCAGCCAGTCCAGCAAATGTAGCCGGCTTGCCACCCATAGCAATCCCTAATCTGGTCAATTCTGCAAGGCCCCTTGTAATCACTGCTGAACGTGTATTATCTCCTGCACCGGCACCATCACCCATGCCGACAGCTATGGCGATGACATTTTTGAGCGCACCTGCCAGTTCGCATCCTATGACATCGTCATTGGTATATACCCTGAATAGTCCGGTTCTGAATACTTGCTGGAGTGCATTTGAAATATTGGTGTCGACCATAGCTATGACAGCTGCGGCTGCCTGACCTTGCAATACTTCTTTAGCAAGATTTGGGCCAGTCAATACGCCCACAGGGTGCTGTGGATAAATGCTTTCAATAATCTCTGTCATGCGCATTTTAGTGCCTTGTTCGAGACCCTTTGTCAGGCTTACGATAGGCACCCATGGACGGATAAAAGATTTTGCTTCCTCCATGACACTTCTACAGTTTTGAGAAGGGATGCCGACCACAACTACGTCAGCATTTTTTAGGGTCTCCTGAAGAGAGTGACTTGCTTTGAGGTCTTGGTGGAGTGTCAGACCGGGCAGATACTTTTCGTTTCTGTGATGTTTGTTGATATCTCTGACAGTTGCTTCATCTCTTGCCCAAATGGTGGTAGGACAGTTTCTTGATATCAGTGAAGCAACTGTGGTACCCCAAGAACCTCCACCCAGTAAACCTATTTTTAACAACATAACCTTATTTTTAAACTACATTAAATTAATTGAACTGTTAACAATACGCCTACGTCTTAATTCAATTGCCTTCGGCGCAATGTAGTTCAATTGCCTTCGGCGCAATGTAGTTCAATTGACTTCGTCAGCAATTGACCTAATTGAACTAAGCGAAGCGCATTGACCTAAGCCGCAGGCGCATTGACCTAATTGAACTAAGGCGCATTGCATTGACCTAAGCCGCAGGCGACTATGATTGAACTAATTGAACTATATCGTATCTTCCTGGTTTAATTCTTTTAAATAAGCTGCCCTAATCTCCTTTATTTTTTCATCCATATTCTGAATATTCCAATCATGCGTCAGTACCGGCTCCAGCACGATAACTTCAACCAATGCTGGATTAAAAACATTTTTTCCCCTTGGCATGACGTCATGTGCATTTTTTAATACGATAGGCACTATGGGCACCCCAGCTTCCATAGCCAGGTGAAAAGCACCTTTTTTAAAGCTGCCCAAAGTGTAATCATAACTCCTCGTTCCTTCAGGAAATATAACAATTGACGTACCGTTTTTGAGACTGTCTATGGCAGGTTTTAGTGCTTCGATTGATTTTTCTTTGTCTGTCCTGTCGAGAAATATGGTTCCTGCGGCTTCCAGAATTTGGCCTACAACCGGCATTTTCTGCAGCTCTTTTTTGGCTACCCCACGGGCATCTTTTTTGATCAGTTTGATGGCTATCAGCAGGTCTGCATTACTTTGGTGATTGAGTATAAAAACAGCCGGCCGATGAGACCATATGTGTTCTTCATGTTTGACGCTAAGTTTAATTCCGGCCATAGCCGTACCCATATCGCCGATGGCTGTCATCATTGACCCTACGCCTTCTTCCCATGACATATGGCTTGCACCGCTTGATATTCCTTTCAATAATGCAGGTATCACTACACCGAGGGATAAGGCTGTTCTGACCATATTGGCTATTCTTGAATTTTGGACATCAGCAAATCTTAATACTGGCCAATCATTTTGAAAAGCCAATGCGGACAATTTGGTGTCAGGATTGACGGGTCTTGGATTGCCTACTATTTCAAGCAAATGGATATCTTCGGCGCTATCCGTATAGAAAAAACTCTTTTTGAGATTTAATTTGTACGTTTCTGCCAGTTGACGTCCGGCGATGGCTTTGCCTTCACCCCAGCATGCTGGTTCTATTATTTTGCCTGTAAACTTTCCGTCTTTTACTTCGAGTCTAGTACACATGACAATATCTATGCAGAGATCTCTTGCGATCGGTTCTACCTGATATGGTGTTGCGGCAGATACTATGGTAACAGTATGACCCATGGAAATATGTGCTGCAACAAGTGCCCTCGATTCTGAAAAGATCGAGTCTGCAAGACTTTTCCGGCACACTTCTTCACCCACTTCAATAAATACATGTTCGGAAATACCCGCAACACCTTTTGCACTTATGGCTGCCATACCGGCAAAATTTCCATTGCTCGTGGCATATGTCAATGCTCCGGCAAACTGGCTGATCAGTTCTTTAGAAGTAAACTTACCACTCAAAAGCCTGGATTTGACAAAATTTTTGGCTGAAAAGCCATCGATCAATGTTCGGTCGAGATCAAAAAAAACACCGATATGTGCTCCTCGTTCTCCTTCAAGGATGTCACGTGTGAGGGCATCCGTTTTTGAACCCGGTATGATTTCCCGTTCGACAGGCACAGCGTAATCGTGGCTTCCATGACTTTCGAGGGTAAAGCCCTGCAGTTTGTTGATTTTATTGGAAATATCATCAACCAGGTGATTGAATGCGCTTACTTTTTGTTTTTTGTCTTCTGATGCATCCGGCAACAACTTTAGATTTATTGCCAGACGAATACCATTCTGCAGAAATGGTTTTGAGACTGCCTCGACCCGTCTTATCTGTCCCAACCAATGCATTTCTTCTCCCAGAAACAAGCAGTAATCTATAAAAGATTTTTCTTCAAACGGCACCATAACATCCCAGATTTGAAGTCCCTGAGCCACAACTTTATAAGCCTCAAGATAATTCCCCAAAATGACAGGAGCAACCAGTAATTTTTGGTCTTTAAGTATGGCTGTTACGTCTGTATTGTCATCAAAAATACGATCCGAAGAGGCACCCAGCATATAGACCAATTCATTTTCTATTTCGGTAGAAAAAACATCTTTTGGTGAATAAAAAAATTCAAATTTGAAAAAATCGCGCAGGGACATTATTTCAGACCAAAACGACAATAACCGTTCATTGGGACCGGCATGTGATATTTTCAGCATTGCCAATTCTATAAATGCCCTGTGATACAGATGATGTACAGACATGTTGGCGTAATAGGTTGCTTGCAGATAATTGCTTTTTCTTATCGTGTATTTTGTGTGCAAGCCATCACCCTGATAGTGGATGATGTCTGCATGCACCAATAGATTTAATGCCCTTTGCACACTTTCGCCGATGGGATGACCCCGATCTACCAAGGCGTCAGATTTGTGATTTTCGATGATTTGCATGAGATCTGCCACATTGCTTTCGACCCCTCTTTTTGTTAATGAAAATTTACTTAACAATGCATTGCAAATGAGTGAAATGGTGGTTACAGGTGTTACTGTATTTATTTTATGAATAAGGTTAAACGCCAGTTTTGACACAGTACTATCTGACATAATATTCCCTCCACTCATGGCCTCCATGTCGAAATTTTGATCATTGCGTACATCAGCAGTTTCACCGATGCGCAGTGATATTTTGCCCAGATTCCCCTTTGTTATTTTTTTCAGGTAACTTATCAGCCATTTCAGGCTTTCAGGTTTTTTTCTGGCACCACGTCCTTCTTCAGTCATATCATCCACGTCAGGTATCAGGTCATATACAATGGAAACGGGCACGTATTTTACGGTTTGTGTTATGTCCTGCTCAGCCTCAACGATATATTTTAATATGCCCATTTGTGGCCATACCAGTTTGCCTGTTCTGGATCTGGTGCCCTCCAAAGCCCACATAAAGTGTGATTGTTTTTCCAGCAGATGGCTGATAAAAAACCTTAATGTGGCCTTATAAACCGGATTATCTTTAAAGGAACGACGTATAAAAACTACCCCATTTTTACGCGCCAGTTTACCTATGACTACCAGGTCCAGATTGATACCCGCAAACATAAAAGGAAGTGGCAGGCCATGGCGGGCAAGCACAATCATTAATACCAGCAAATCGATGTATGACTTGTGTGTCAGCACAAAGGCCACCGGATGTTTTCGCATAATTTTAGAAAGTGCTTTAAGTTCCGATGGATTGGTATCTATGGCTTTATCAAAACCCTGACCGATCAGATATTGAAAGGCCTCAATAAAACCAATATTGGTTGTAGCATCATGTTCAGCATACAATTCCTGCAGATAGGTCTCCGCTTCAATATTTGCCTGAACCTTGCTGATGCCTTTTTCTACCGCTATCCTTGTAAGCGTTTTTTGAAAAGCGCTGTTGCTTAATATTTTTTTTATTTTAACATTGGCAGACAATTTGTCCATAATATATTGAAGTACATTTATTGATCGGAAAGATATAAAAATAATAAAGTAAAAACGGTTGCGTGCATATATAATTTTAAAAGTTATATTTTTTTTGTTTTAATTTAAATAATTTTACCAATATTTGTTGTGGTTTTTTGAATTTATTATGATTCAAAAATGTGTATAAATAGTGTTTTATAAAATTTAATATCGGACTAATGGTTATTATTGTTTTTTTATAACAATTCAACATTATAATCATTTAAATTTCAGAATTTAATTTTGAATTTTAGTTTTGTCCTTTTGTTGATTGGGAGTTATTTGGTTAACATAAAATGTACTTATGTTTCAGTTGGTATCAAGACCGTCCTTAATTTGGTTGTTGAGTGAACCGGGCAGGGCTTTGATGGAGCTCGGAGCTTCATATCCCTATCAGAAAATCTTTAATAATGATATCGTAGGTGATGGGCACCCGGTGTTGATTTTGCCGGGTTTTCTGAGCGGCGAAAAATCTACAAAACTATTGCGTGAATACATCGGCAATCTTGGCTATGATGTATACGACTGGGGTCTGGGCAGAAACATGGGTAAGCTGGAGTATATGGAATACCTGTTGGATCGTATGGATGACATATATAAAAAGACCGGCAAACAAATAAGTCTGGTAGGTTGGAGCCTTGGTGGTGTATTTGCCAGGCAGATTGCCAAGGAGCGTCCCAATATTACCAGACAGGTCATTACGCTTGCTGCGCCATTTGCCGGTTTGAGCGAACCAAATAATGTGGCATGGATTTATTCTGTACTTAATTATGGCAAAAAAGTAAAAGAAGTAAATCAGACCTTACTCGATAATCTTCCGTTACCTGCACAGGTTCCTACCACAGCTATTTACTCCAAGTTTGACGGCATTGTACCCTGGAGATTTTGTATGGAAAAAAAGGAAGATGCCACGCATCAGAACATTGAAGTCAGAAGCAGCCATATAGGTATGGGCATCAATTTTTCTGTTTTATCGATCATCACCGACAGACTGCTGTATTCAAAAGAAAACTGGACAAAGTTCAAACCAACCGGTATCATGAATTCCAGGATTTTTTACCCTTCGCTGTGAATCAATTGCCATCGGCAGCAATGGCTTACGCCAGCAATTGTCCTTCGGACATAACTGAACGATGCGAAGCAATTTTGACAAAGATTTGTCAAAATAGTGAAGGCACTGCGACCAACCGGATCGCAGCAACAACCGTATCAATTTAAGACTCCTTTGAATTTATTGCCCTAAGTGAATTGATTTGCTCACGGGTCATTTTTTCTTTCAGCAAAAAATGCTCCGCGGTCAAATCAACTTCAGCTGTCCAAAAAATTAAAACCGACACTTGGAACTGTTTGAGCCGCACAAAAGCCCCGATTTTAAGCGCGAATTATTTTAATATTATCCTTTGCCTTAAAATTGGGAGATAACGTCGCACTTTTGTTGTACAAAGATCAATGCGAGCTCGAAAGCTAAAGCGAGTTTTTCAAGTGTCTAGATCTTTTGTTTACTTTTGCAGCAATGGGAAAAGTAAATGCTGCCCTACAGGGCAAAAGATTAACAAATGGTAAAATGAATTGAATTTAATTGATTTGATTAAAAAAGTTGTTAATAATCTTTTGCACTTTAGTTAATCTCCGCTCAAGCCGCTCAGGCTTTTCATTTTTTTCTGCAGCAAAAAAAACGAAACAAAAAACGCCGCTTTTCGCTAATCGCTCCGCGTACCGAAAAGTTAGCCACGCTTTTTTTTGGCTTACCTTTAAAATAATAGCTTTTATGAAACTGTGCATTTTTCAGTTTTACTTGTTCAAAAAACAGCAATAGTGAATAAGAACGAAGTGCAGTGCAAAGCACCAAAGGCTGGCAAGCCTTTGACGTAGTGAACCCGCATGGCGGGATGGGCTGGAAGTGCGTCTATTGCCAAACGAGCACAAAATCTAAGATATTGTAATTAAAATGGCAATAGAAAAAGCATTTTGCAGCGAGAATGAACGGTGCTCCGCAATTGCATTTTTTTGAACTAGTCCGCCAATGGCGGATTGAATACTTTTTTCTGCGATAGAATTCCAAGGGAATAAAGGTTGGCAAAAGATGCAAAAAGTATTTGCTTTTTTCCTTTCCATATTCCTACGGAATGCCGCTCAGGGCACGAGGCGAAGATTAACAAATGGTAAATGATTTGAATTTAGTTGGTTTGAATAAAAAAAGTTGTTATTAAACTTCGATAAAAAATAATCTTTTGCACTTTAGCCAATCTCCGCTCAAGCCGCTAGGGCTTTTCATTTTTTTCTACAGCAAAAAAAACGAAACAAAAAATGCCGCTTTTCGCTAATCGCTCCGCGTACCGAAAAGTTAGCCCCGCTTTTTGATTTGTCAAAACTCAATCCGACACTTGGAACTGTTTGAGCCGCACAAAAGCCCCGATTTTAAGCGCGAATTATTTTAATATTATCCTTTGCCTTAAAATTGGGAGATAACGTCGCACTTTTGGTGTACAAGATCAATGCGAGTTCAAAAGTTAAAGCGAGTTTTTCAAGTGTCTAGATCTTTTGTTTACTTTTGCAGCAATGGGCAAAAGTAAATGCCGCCCGCACAGGGCAAAAGATTAACAAATGGTAAATGAATTGAATTTAATTGATTTGATTAAAAAAGTTGTTAATAATCTTTTGCACTTTAGTTAATCTCCGCTCAAGCCGCTCAGGCTTTTTAGGGCTAGCCAAAAATTAAAACCGACACTTGGAACTGTTTGAGCCAAAGCACAAAAGCCCCGATTTTAAGCGCGAATTATTTTAATATTATCCTTTGCCTTAAAATTGGGAGATAATGTTGCACTTTTGTTGTACAATGATCAATGCGAGTTCCAATGCTAAAGCGAGTTTTTCAAGTGTCTGGATCTTTGTTTACTTTTGCAGCAATGGGAAAAGTATAACTGAACGATCCTGCAAGGTGATGCATGGCAATGCAGCAAGTGATTTGCTCACGGGTCATTTTTTCTTTCAGCAAAAAATGCTCCGCGGTCAAATCAAATTGAACTAATTGAACTAAGCGAAGCGAATTGATCTAAGCCGCAGGCGAATTGACCTTTTAATAATGTCCGTTCGAAATAATGACGACATACTTGTCAGGTTCTTCGATGACTTGATAGATGAGTCTGTCTTTTTTGTTGATACGTCGACTCCAGTAGCCGGATAAGTGATGTTTTAATTGCTCTGGTTGACCTGATCCGGTGTAAGGATGAATTTTCAATTCTTCCAACATACTTTCCAGTTTTATAACATCAATCTTTTTTCCGGATTTTGTAATTTTTCTGATGTCTTGCAGCGCTTTATTTTCAAATTCAACAATATATTTCATCTGTTTAAATTTAGTTTACCCACCTTTGGTGGGATGATTTTTCGGTCAGATGGAACGCCTGATAATCATTCTCTTTTTGTGTCCGCTGCCAGTCATGGGCGTTTCATTTCCCAAACAAATCTTTTCGCAATTTTTCATCATAGGTAACAGTGTTTCCTTGTTTGGCACTCTCCCCACGCTCCAATATCTTTTGACAAAAGCAGCATCGTATGGTTTTTCTTTTCCTTTTTTAGATTCAGTCTTGTACGTTACTTTCAGTTCTTTGAGAAAGTCCTTAATCTTCTGGGTAGTTGTGCTGTCGGCAGACTTAATGATGATGGTTTCCATGACAAATATTTAGATACAAAGGTAATAGATTCTTTTTAAAAAGTCAATAATTTCTCCGGTCGAATGGCTGTCCAGATGTCTATGTTTTACTAACTTCATGTATTATATGTTTTGGTTTTTCCGACACTTGGAACTGTTTGAGCCGCACAAAAGCCCCGATTTTAAGCGCGAATTAATTTAATATTATCCTTTGCCTTAAAATTGGGAGATAACGTCGCACTTTTTGTTGTACAAAGATCAATGCGAGCTCCAATGCTAAAGCGAGTTTTTCAAGTGTCTGGATCTTTTGTTTACTTTTGCAGCAATGGGAAAAGTAAATGTCGCCCGCATAGGGCAAAAGATTAACAAATGGTAAATGAATTGAATTTAATTGATTTGATTAAAAAAGATCTTATTTAACTTCGATAAACAATACTCTTTTGCACTTTAGTTAATCATAGATATGGAAAGGCTAGAGTTAGATAATATCATTGAATTTATAGATAGTTGATGATGAATTACAAATTCGTAAAATATTGGATCGCAGTTGCAAACTGCGACCATCTGGAGAATTGATTTGCTCACGGGTCATTTTTTTTCTTCAGCAAAAAATGCTCCGCGGTCAAATCAAATTGAACTTATTGAACTAAGCGAAGCGAATTGAACATATTGAACTAAGCGAAGCGTATTGAAAAAAGCGAAGCGAATTGAACAAAATGAATTATCTTCACAACCTTAATGCTCATAATGTATGCAAAATTATTTTGTACATAACGATATTTCACTGGCGAAGACAATACATAAGGATGTGTACACTTCTGAAATTGTTTTTGCAGAAATGAAGGAAAAAATATTTTCAAAAGGCCTGCATTTTGTTGGAGATACTGATATGTTGCCTGAATCCGGTAGCGTACTTCCCCTTATAATTCTTGAGGCTTATCTCGACGAGCCACTGATTATAGTTCGAGACAAAAATGATACCTATACTTGCTTAAGCAATGTATGTACACATCGTGGCAACCTGATTGTCACAGAGCCTTGTAAAGTGAGTCAGCTGCGTTGCAGATACCATGGCAGGACCTTCGGAATGGATGGCAAATTGATCTTTATGCCGGAATTTAAAGAAGTACAGAATTTTCCGTGTCAGGAGGATAATTTGCCCGCACTGCCTGTTTTTTTATGGGGCAAATTACTTTTTATTTCATTGGAGAAAACAACAGACCCTTTGATTTATTTTAAAGACATGATGGATAGAATGTCTTTTTTCCAATAGATAAAATGGTAAAAGAGACGACTTAAGCAGGGATTATGTCATTAATGCCAACTGGGCACTGTATTGTGAAAACTATCTGGAAGGATTTCATATTCCATTCGTTCATCACGGATTGAGTGAGGTTCTGGACTATAGTGACTACGAAACGGAGTTATATTATCCTTATTCGTGTTTGCAACTTGGTGTAGCTAAGACTAAGGAAGGAACATTTAATTTGCCAGTGGATTCGCCGGATTATGGGCGGAATATTGCAGCGTATTATTTTTGGGTTTTCCCCAATATGATGTTCAATTTTTATCCCTGGGGTTTGTCGATCAATATCGTCCATCCATTGGCAGTAGATAAAACTAAAGTATCTTTTATAAGCTACGTATATGATGAAACCATACGAAATACTGGAGCTGGCGCTGACCTTGATAGGGTAGAACAGGAAGACGAAGCCATCGTCGAGAATGTTCAAAAAGGGATCAGAAGCCGGTTTTACAACCATAGATATTCTGTTACTAAAGAAAGAGGCACCCATCATTTTCATAGCTTGCTGGCTAAGTTTATTAATTCTTGAAGATAATTAGCTAAGCAATGTTTAGTTCAAAATACATGAGCACAAAGCTTATTATTTTACCGCTTCACGAGTACTTTTTGCCCTTAATATTTCAATGATCATAGGCAGCAATGAGACACCAATAATGCCAAAAATAACTAATTCAAAATTCTTTTGCACAAAGGGAAGATTGCCAAAAAAATATCCCATAAGTGTCAGACCAAATACCCAAAGTAAACCACCAATAACATTATACCGGATAAAAGTAGCATACTTCATATTACCTATGCCGGCAACAAAAGGTGCAAAGGTCCGCACAATGGGTACAAATCGGGCTATAATGATGGTTTTTGACCCGTGTTTCTGAAAAAATGTTTGTGTCTGTTCAATATATTTCTGGTTTACAATGTGGCGCCCTTTAATCCGCCAGGAAAGCACCTTTAATCCTATTGTTTTTCCAAAATAATAATTGAGCGTGTCGCCGGCAATAGCTGCTACACTCAACAATAACAACACAAGGATTAAACTTAATTCAGCTTTTTCGCCTGCTTCATTAATGACACCTGCACAAAAAGTGCCAGCCGCAAATAACAATGAATCGCCTGGTAACAATGGCATCACTACAAGTCCCGTTTCGACAAAAATAATGATAAATAAAATGGCGTAGATCCAAAATCCATATTGCTGAATCATTAAAAATAAATGATCATCAAGATGCAATAAATAATCAATGAATGTGGTAATAATATCTGTCATGTCACTTAATAACTTAAAATTTGGCCACAAAGATATTATTTTTCAGACGACTACCTATCTTTTATTTTATAAAAAGAATTAAAAACTTTGATTACTCCCCAATTCTACATTTTCAAACACAGGTGCCATTATTTTTATTATGTTTGTTAAATAGGTCCTACAAAAAAGTTGTCAGTTAATCTTGGATAGTTTTTTTTTGGAGATGGTCTTCAAACCAAGTAGAAGAGGAGGGAATGGGCGTCTATTGCCAGTTTCTCACAACTATTGCCTAAATGAAGAGAACAAATGGCAATAGAATAAGCATTTTGGTGACGAGAATGTGGGACGGTGCCCCGCAAAATCTTATTTTTTTTTTTTTTTTTTTTTTTTTTTTTCTTTTTTTTTTTCTTATTTTTTTTTTTTTTTTTTTTTTTTTTTTTTTTTTTTTTTTTTTTTTTTTTTTTTTTTTTTTTGGGGTGAATAAAGAAAAAATAAATGGCAATAGAATAAAACAATTTTTTTTTTTTTTTTTTTTTTTTTTTTTTTTGTGTGGAAATGTTTTTTGGGGGAGAATGAACGGGTGCGGCCGGCACCGTTTTTTTTTTTTTTTTTTTTTTTTTTTTTTTTTTTTTTTTTTTTTTTTTTTTTTTTTTTTTTTTTTTTTTTTTTTTTTTTTTTTTTTTTTTTTTTTTTTTTTTTTTTTTTTTTTTTTTTTTTTTTTTTTTTTTTTTTTTTTTTTTTTTTTTTTTTTTTTTTTTTTTTTTTTTTTTTTTTTTTTTTTTTTTTTTTTTTTTTTTTTTTTTTTTTTTTTTTTTTTTTTTTTTTTTTTTTTTTTTTTTTTTTTTTTTTTTTTTTTTTTTTTTTTTTTTTTTTTTTTTTTTTTTTTTTTTTTTTTTTTTTTTTTTTTTTTTTTTTTTTTTTTTTTTTTTTTTTTTTTTTTTTTTTTTTTTTTTTTTTTTTTTTTTTTTTTTTTTTTTTTTTTTTTTTTTTTTTTTTTTTTTTTTTTTTTTTTTTTTTTTTTTTTTTTTTCTTTTGAGCCTTTTGAGCTAGCTCTTTGGTCACTTTTTTTTTTGGATGAAAGTAGTGACTGGTGCCCGCATAGGGCAAAAGATTAACTAACCGGTGCAAGGTATAAAAAAGGAATATAAGAAAAAACGTGCATTTGATATGTCTAAATAATGCATATCTTATTCTAGGTCAATATAATATATTACTGTCATCAGGCCCTAAATAAACTTGTTGAAGTCCAAACTATTTAATTTTATATCACGACCAATTTACCAGCATAAATTGTATCATTTTGTGTAATGTTGTAAATGTACACCCCAGGGCTTAGATGCTGTACATTAATGCGCGAATCATTTGTTACTTTACATCCATAGATATTTTGTCCATGTAAGGTAAATAATTGCAATGTAAAAGTCCCGCTGATTCCTTTAAATTGTATTTCGCCTGAAGTTGGGTTAGGGTAGACCATAAAACCCTGGGTTTCGATATCTTCCGATGCCACAGTTCCCCCATTCTTCAAAAAGAAGTCCAGATTATTAGCTATAAAACCATTGTCAAAAGCACCAGGTGTTCCGGTGCCCTTTATGCCTCCATCTGCACTACGGAATACTGCAGCGATCCAATACGGAAATTCAGCCCCCGTAAGCCCATAGTACGCCCTTGGTATTAATTTAATCTGCCATTTATCAGATTGTCCGGGGACTTTGGTCATCAGACCTTTACCGTCATCCTGACCCCAGTTGCCTACTACTTTATTCCATGCTGAATTTTCAGGTGATGCTGTATTTACCACTCCTACACCACTATGGAAGTATATTTTAGAAGCATCGGTCAATTCTTTATTTCCTTGATTCGCATTAAATGTGACAGTTATTTCTGTATCGGCATTAAAATTAGCGGGCGAAATAGTTACAAATGGCTGATCGGATTGTACATCAAAATAGAGAATGGAATTTCTGAAACCAAAGCCTTTATTTACATTACTGCCATCCCTGAAATACATGCCTATTTTATTAATTTCTTTGCCTTGTGCGATATTATAATACTGGGCAGGAGTTATGGATATTTCCCATAAATTATCTGCAACTTTGGTCATAAGTCCTATTCCGTCATCTGTATTATTACCCACAATATTTGTCAGGACGTTATTATTTGCAGAGCTCAGGATGACCCCGGAATGCATGTATACTTTGGAAGCACCTAAGAGACCAGCAGTATTGCCTGGACTGGCCTTTGTAGCATCAAATCTGATTTTGATCAGATCAGACCCTTTAAACGGATTTGGGCTAATGGTGACAGGATTGTCATATATGCCGATAACTCCATCTTGTCCTTCTGCCAGCCTTTTTGTGGTATATATATGCCACTCGCCGGGTTTTAGGGTTATCTGGGCAGATACATTTGTGACATCTATAGAGTCTCCCGAGAAGTAGTTGTACCATTTTCCTTGCTGCGAAAACTTAGGGTCAACAGACTTTGATATCAAAGCATAATTACCTATTACGACAAGATCTATACCTGTAGTATTATAACTCAGTCTCCTGGTGTCTCCGGTGTGCTGATGACTCTTTTGAGATGATTTAAGCAGTGCTGGCCCGATTATATTTCTTACATTCAGAATGCCCTGGTATGTTTTATAAATATTTTGTCTCAAGCTGCTGTTATAATAATTAAGACTGCCTCCTCCCCATGCGTAAGGTTTGCGGCCGATTCGTCCATTAAAATTAATGTCAATATCATAACCTAATTCATCAAATTGCCACATCATTTTTGGCCCGGGCTGCAGGAAAAAATGCTGCTGCCATTTTGACCCTTTCATGCATGATCAATGAATCTTTATATTGTAGCTTCCACTGGATCTGCCTTCTGTAAGGCAATGCTCTGCAATACGCCTTTCATCGTGACTATTGTACAAGGTAATATGGGAAGTAGCATCAGTATTTGCAAAACCACCCGTAGGATTGCCTACAGTGGCCGGTACAAAATCGTAACTTTTATTCCGCCACATTTTCATCCCGTAGTTGCCGAGTTGTGTTTCTTCAGCATCGGGGCTCCAATGCTCCAGAATGATATATGTTTTAGGATTAAATTGCCATATCTTATCAGCCATTCTTTTTAGGATGTTGATGCGGGATTGGTCAAAACCATCTACACTTCCACCGGGCGCATAATTTGTAAATCCTTTTGTAAAATCAAATCTAAAGCCATCAAAGTGAAATTCCTTAACCCAATATGTATTGACGTCATCAATAAAGTTTTTAGTATATTGACTTTCATGATTGAAGTCATAACCCCATTGGTATTGACCTATATATTCGCGATTATACCATGGATTATTTGCTGCCGGTTTGCCACCGTCAAAGTACATCTGAACCATTGGACTTTGACCAAATGAATGGTTTAGCACCATGTCAAGGATGACAGCCAGACCATTTTGGTGCGCGATTTCAATAAAGTATTTCAGATCATCTTTAGTACCGTAATATTTGTCCGGAGCAAAATAAAAAGACGGATTATATCCCCAGGAGTCATTACCTTCAAACTCGCTCATAGGCATTAGTTCAATAGCATTTATACCAAGTCTTTTTACATAATCAATTGTATCAGCAAGGTCTTTTAACGAATGAGACTTTAGAAAATCTCTTAAATGCAATTCATAAGCAACGATATGATTTACATCAGGCTTAATCCATGATGCTTCCGATGCTGACCAGTTGTAAGGCACCTGACCGGTCTTCAGCACTGAAGCAATGCCATAATCCGTTCTGTCGTATGTAGGGATGTTTGGAAAAACAGACGATTCGATATATTTATCATTCCATGGGTCTGCTACCTGTTCAGTATATGGATCAGCTATTTTAGTTTGCCATCAATCCAGTATTGATACACGTATTGTTTTGAGGTGTCAGACCATTCAAAACTATCCAGTAATATTCACCATCGGGTGTGCGTTTCATCTGGTTTCCTTCAGCCACCTTCCAGTCAGAAAAATCGCCTACAGCATAGACAAACTCCTTAAAAGGAGCCAATAATACCAATGTCACTTTTGTGGGGTCAGCAGCATCATAATTTACACCTGATGTCACACCTGCAGGAAGTGGTGCAACAATAGGTGCTTTTTTAATGATAATGTTGTATTTCTTAGTTGTCTCCAGGTTTACACCATTTACAATAGCAGTCAGTTTTATACCAAGGTTTAGTGAATTAGAAGGCACATAACTATAATCAATGGTTGTGCCGGTAGTAACTGCAACTTTTTCGACATAGCCGGCACCTTCGTCGAGCCATAACTTCATGTTGGATACAGCTGATGATGCTTCGCCCTGAATGGATATTTCCTGACCTTGTTCAAAAAATCCTTCATCACCGGCAGGGCTCTTAAATCCAATGTAATTATCATTGTTAAGATTAATATAGAAGTCACCATTAGCAGCGACAGAGCCCCATCCATAATCACCTTGTAGTAGACTTCCTTTTTTGCTACCATCAGCACTCCTGAATACACATGAAATTCTAAAGATATTTGTGCCGGCAGGAACACCAAAATATGCCCTGATATTTGGGCTGAAAGTAATCTGCCATTTATTGGCTTCACCGGAGACTTTAGTCATTTCACCTATGCCATCATCCTTGCCCCAATTGCCTTTGACATATTTCCATTGTATACCACTTATATTGTCAGTGACAACGCCATGATGCATATAGACCTTGGTAGCACCCAACAATTCTTTATTTCCGAGACTGGCATCAAATGTCAGCGTTGCTGCGTCTTCAGCAGCGGCACCCGTTGGATTTAGTGTGATCTGAGCCACAGTAAACGAAGAGATACTCAAGAACAAAGCGGTAAAAATGAATAAACGCATATTTGTCGGCATTAAGATGTTATATAATTTGATATTGTATGATTGACAATAAGTCTTAAAAATATAGCATATAAACTTAGCAATCAAATTTTTTAACAATTAATGTTGCAAAATGATTTGTATAGGTACAAAAATATTAATCTGTCCTGAAAATTTTCAAAAATCAAGTCATATTAAGAAGGTAACGCATAGAAATCAAAGTGTTTCCATTTAAGCATATCCTGACGTTTTACGATAGGTATAATGATGGCATCAGATATAAAGTCATCAAAATAGAAAAGTGTATATCCCAGATCACTCAGGAAATCAAAGTAATCAAATTTGTCAGCATCCGATAATTTTCCAAAACATTCTGAGATCAGCACAGGGCGATATTTCTTTAGGATGTCAACAATTGACTTTGCAATTTCTTTATCATAACCTTCCGTATCTATCTTTATAAGTTTAATTCGCTGAAGGGCATCGGGGTAATGTGTTGAAAGAAAATCTTCCAGCTTGATGCCTTTGATTTTATTGGGAAGAACATACTTACCATGCCTGGACGTGGGAAGTTCAGATATACCACCATTGTTGAAGGATGCTTCTGATGAATGATAATAAAATTCAGCCGCTTCGGAAGTAATGGCATAATTAAATGCTTTAATATTGGTCAAATCAGGATTTAATGAGGCATTTATGTCAAGGATCCTGAATACCAGCGGGTTAGGGTCAAAGGCAAAACATATTCCTGAACTACCGGCGGCAATAGCCATTGGAATGGTCATTTGACCAATATTGGCGCCTATGTCTATAGCAACATCGCCTTGCTTTATAAATTTTTCAAAAAACTTAACATGATGCTCGCTGATCTCCTTATTCAGTACCAATGGGTTTTCCCAGTTTGCAAATCTTATGTCCCCTATGGAATGTAAATTAAACGTATCTATTCTCTCGGGATATTCTCTTGTCACCCTTTTTGCCCTTCTTCTCTCTAGTGATTTTTTTATATATTCAAACATAATTTTTGATGGGTTAAATATGTATATTTTGGTATGATAATCTACACTCAGTGATTAGATTAATTGAAATATGTGGAAATCAACAAAATGTGTTGAAAGCTGAATAAAGTGTAAAAATACTTTTATTAAATGCTTTTCTGAAACAAACTACATAATTGCCGATTTTTTTTAGATGTTTTTAATACAGGATAAACATGATACAGTAGGTACAATATTTAGACATACGTTTTATTTTGTTCCTTCAAATATTAATGTACTCATCAGCATAGCTAAACCTGTCTTGTGTTCAAGCGTGACAACAGATTTATTTTCGTTGAAGTTGAGATGGTATTGTTTAATTGTATCATCGGTCTCAAAATTCAGAAATCTGATTCCATTAACAGTTTCAGATCCTTTAAAAAACATCTTTACTTCACCAAAAGCATTTTTACCATCTTGGACAATAATATTGTTTTGATCGTAAAGAATCACTTTTAAGGAATTAATTTCAGGAGAAGTGCAGATTGTATCCTGTTGCAGTGGTTTTTTATCACAAAGTTTCGAAAATCCATTAAAGTTACCGATGACCTTTGAAAAATTTATTTTTACGACATTTTCGTCATCATTTGTTGTACAGCCAGACATCATTAAAGCCCAAATGCAGACTCCTAAAATCCATTTCAATTCTTTTATCATAATTCATTTTTAAAAGAGCAAATGACATCCCATAAGGTTACATTAAATCTATAACGCAACAAAATGGGCAATTATCAAACGCCTCTTTTATATTAAAAAGTTATACCTCATTTTATTAATACAAGGTCTATGCCAATTGTTGTTTATTTTTAAGTATATTAAAATAAGTCCTTCTGCCGATTACCGTTAACAAAATATAGATCATCAACATGGTCGTTCCATATTTTGCAAAAGTCGTGACAATTTGAGACGCTTCATCTGTTGATATGGATTGTTTACTATAAATACCCCATAATGCCCATACAATAACGGCTGTAAAAATAACATCTTGTCTGATTAATATGGCCAATATTCCCAGCAGACTTGACAGACAAATCATTATGACTGCCCAATTTTCATGCTCAATACCCCAGCCACTCCAGCCATCAGCAACCAATACTGTGGTTACATTTGCAATAGTAGCTACGCTGATCCATGCAAAGTATACACTGAAAGGGACGAGCATCATAAAATGGTCCATGGCAAAATGAGGTCGTAAATCATGCAATATCAGATATATCTTCATAAGACTGAATAACAGAAGTATCATAATGAATAGAGAAGCCAAAATATATTCATAATGCCATGCTATGATCCAGGATGCATTTGTTAGGCCATTGATAAAAAACCAGGGACCTATGGCGAGTATCAGTTTCATGGTTTCCATATTTGAATTATAGAAGCGGTAAGCCTGATATATCATAAACATAATAAGTAGGGTATAAATGATGCCCCAAATACTAAACGTAAATCCTGCCGGAACAAAATAATTGATATACTTGTCTGATAATTCTCCCGTAGTTTTGTTATTTAGAGGAAGGAATACCGCCAGAAAATTGAAGGTCAACATCAAAATTATGGAAACGATATTAAAAATTACATATAGTCTTACACGTTTATTATCCATAAAATATTGTTTTATATCCAGATATATATAAAGCAATATTAATAGGATAAAGTTTAGTATAAAAAATAAAAGTGTTTCATCAACCGGTATTTTTTAAGCTAGATGCACAAATACCGGTAAAGATTTTAGGTATTAATCCTATAAAAATGATGTTAACCAGATAGCAACGATAGATATTCAGTCAGAAGACAAAAATAAATCTAAGACCTTCTATATACACGAATGAAGCCAGATTTGTATTCAAACCTGGCTTCAATGCTATAATGTTATTATTTTCTGCCAAGCCACCATCCTACCACTGCCCCCATAATACCAACATACACGGTATTTACAGCAATATCTGTCAGCATACTTGACATTGTAAACATATTTGTCATGGCAAAAAAGCCAAAATCATATGCAGCACTGATAAGGAATCCCAATATGGCACCAGCTGTTGCCCCTGACATCCATGTTGAAATGTTGGCCCACTGGACAAAAATGTAAGCCATTAACAGGCCCCACATTAAATTTGAGACGACCATAGCCCACAAAACAAATTCGGATTCAGGTTTCATAAATCCTTCCATTGGAACATTCATAGCATCTTTAAAAATGATGCCAAATACTAACCAGCCAAAAAAGAAGGAAAACACACCACCGATTAAGGCAGCAATTAAAATTTTGTTGGTATTCATACATATTGATTTAAAAGGTTAAAAAATAAAATTATATTGAAAATGTCTAAAAAAAGAAACATATTGTA
Organism: Saprospiraceae bacterium; assembly: GCA_016717145.1. GTDB lineage: Bacteria > Bacteroidota > Bacteroidia > Chitinophagales > Saprospiraceae > OLB9. The sequence continues at coordinate 82,614 of JADKGD010000073.1, forward strand.
CTTAATAAACCTTAAAACGTAGTATATCAAATGTAAAAATAACAATTATGCCAATAATAAAGTAAATTTTATTAATTTTTATATGTAAATTTTTTACCGTATATCAAGCTGGGGGTAGCGAGACTAAACAGAATCAAAAAACATCAACTGAAAACTTAATGGTACAATTTGTTTAATGCTTGCTAAGCACTCCTTGGTCAAATAGTCTACTAAGCGCGTTGTGCTCCCCTTCAGGGGCCGGGGGTAGCGATGGCCAAACGAAACATAATACTTCGACTGAAGATTGCTTTGACGATTTGCTCAAGGGTTGCTACGCACTCCTCGGTCAAATCGTCAAATTTCATATTTGGAAATCACATCATTTTCTTTTTTATTGACTAAAAGCGCAATTTTTTGTTCACAAATGCCTTTCTTCCTAATTATTTTTACCTTTGTTGCCAATATGTTGAAAAAGATAGAAATACAAAATTATGCCATTATTGACCGTCTTGAAATATTTTTTCCTGACGGTCTGACTATTATCACTGGTGAGACCGGCGCAGGCAAATCGATTTTGCTTGGAGCCTTAGGTCTAATAATGGGAAAACGTGCCGACACCAAAGTATTGTTTGATCAGGATAAAAAGTGTTATGTTGAAGGTACATTTGATGTTTCGGAATATCAATTACAAGATTATTTTACTGAAGAAAGCCTGGATTATAACGACGAATTAATCATCAGACGTGAGATCGCTCCCGGTGGTAAAAGTCGTGCATTTGTCAACGACTCTCCTGTTACTTTAGATATTTTGCATACATTGACAGACGCTTTGATTGACATTCATCAGCAATTTGACATTCTTGATATCCAAAAGCCTGTCTTTCAACTTCAGATGATTGATGCACTCGCCGGAAATAAAATACTGCTCGATAGCTATTTGCGACAATTTAAAACATATAGACAGTCTATAAGGAAACTGGAAGAACTTAAGGACAAAAACAGGAATGCCACTCAGGAAATTGAATTTCTTTCTTTTCAACTGAACGAGTTTAATCAGGCAGATCTCAAAGAAGGTGAGCAGGAGGACCTGGAAATTTTGTTAAAAAAACTTACTTCCGCTGAGGATATCAAAAAAACAACTACAACCGTAACACAGGCATTGGAAGAAGATGAAAATGCCGTTATCAGTCAAATGCAGGCGCTTATTAATCAATTTGCCAGCATCAGATATCTTGATAAAACATATATGGAGATCTATGATCGGCTGATCTCTGTGAGGGAAGAGCTGGCTGACATTGCCAAAGAAGCATCTTTTATGGCTGACGCCACCGAATATGATGAAGAAGCCATTCATCAAACAAATACAAGACTCAATCTTATCAACAGGCTCCAGAAAAAACATGATGTCATTTCTATGGATGATCTTCTGTATGTGGAAAAAAGTATCCAACAAAAACTAAATGGTTATGCTGATCTGACTGATGAGATCCAAACCATTCAGACCACATGTATAAAACAAGAATCTGAACTGCGTAAATTAGCAAAAGAGCTTACGGAAAAGCGAAGCAAAGTGATCGCTTCATTTGAGCAAAACATACATGATCTTTTAGTAAGTCTTGCCATGGAACATGCTTATATTAAAGTCAATATAACACCGTTAAAAGAATTGGGCAATTCGGGACTTGATGATGTCAGCATCCTTTTTGCACCCAATAAAGGCAGTGAATTTCTTCCGCTTAAAGATACCGCTTCCGGTGGTGAGATGTCGCGTCTTACGCTATGTATTAAATCGCTGGTAGCAGGAGCGATTACCTTACCAACTTTGATATTTGATGAAATAGACTCCGGCGTTTCCGGTGAAGTGGCCCAAAAAGTAGGTCAGATTTTATCCAATCTCTCAAAAAAACACCAGGTCATTTGTATTACACATTCACCACAAATAGCTGCAAAAGCACAAAGCCATTTTTGGGTATATAAATCAGATACGAAAGAACGAACAGTTACAGCTATGCGCGAATTGAAGATGGAAGACAGGATCATTGAGATCGCCAAGATGCTTAGCGGAAATCCACCGACAGAAACAGCCAAAGCCAATGCCCGTGAGCTAATAGGTAAAACCTGATATGTTTACATCTGTTCTTCATATTTATAAAGACTCTTTTTCCGGCCTTTCACGTAGTGTTTGGTTATTAAGCCTGATCATGCTGATCAACAGGGCTGGTGCAATGGTCTTGACTTTTATGTCATTGTACCTCACTACGGGACTTGGTTTTTCACTCACGGCTGCTGGTTGGGTTATGGGTGCTTATGGCATTGGCAGTATTGTTGGTTCTTACATGGGAGGACAACTCACCGATAAATTGGGATATTATCACATACAATTATATTCATTGTTGGGTAGTACGGCAATCCTGATATTGATGATTTTTCTAACAAATTATTATGCCATTTTATGTAATGTTTTTGTATTTGCCTGCATTTCAGATGCACTGCGGCCTGCCAATAGTGTCGCTATTGCTGCCTATTCAGCACCTGAAAACAGGACCAGATCTTATTCTCTGATGCGTTTTGCCATAAATTTGGGTTTTTCGATTGGGCCTGCAGTTGGTGGTTTGATAGCAGGGTGGTTCGGTTTCAAGTGGATATTTCTGTTTGATGCCGTTACTTGTTTATTAGCTGCCATTATTCTGATGGTATATTTGCCATTTCAAAAACAACCCGTCAGCGATAAAGATAAAATTTCAATCCCTAAAAGTAAATCAGCGTATCAGGACAAAACTTATTTATTTTTCATTTTTTTAGTTTCAATGTACGCTATAGCTTTTTTTCAACTCTTTACAAGTGTACCAGTATATTGGGCTAAAGAATGGGGATATAGTGCGGAAAAAATTGGCTTCCTGCTTGCACTAAATGGTTTGATCATTGTGATGGCTGAAATGCCTTTTATACGCGCAACGGAACATTTACAGCGCACCTGGATTTTTATATCCTTGGGTTGTGCATTTTTAGTGTGCAGTTTTTTAAGCATAATATTAGGGTGGTTTAGTCTATTTCCGGCCATCATATTTATTGTGTTAATGTCATTTTCTGAGATGTTTGCCATGCCATTTATGACAAATTATGCAGTATCTCGTCCTGCAGACGATCGGCGTGGACAGTATATGGCACTATATGCCATGGCTTGGTGCAGCACATATTATTGCGCCTATGGGTAGTATGTATATAGCTGATCATTTTGGCTTCTTCACACTTTATGTAACTCTGGCGTTTTTGAGTGTATTTGTAGGTCTCGCATTTTTTAGGCGAAACACTAAATAGGGTCGTGTCTGCTGAAAAAGTCATGTGTTCATTTTAGATAAACATTTTTCGGGAACGTTAAGTTCAAAAAACAGCAATAGAGAATAAGAACGAAGTGCAGTGCAAAGCACCAAAGGCTGGCAAGCCTTTGACGTAGTGAACCCGCATGGCGGGATGGGCTGGGGAAGTGCGTCTATTGCCAAACGAGCAGAAAATCTCAAAAATTGTCGTAAAAATGGCAATAGAAAAATGCAGGACTGAGCGATCCTGTAAGGTCGAGCATGACAATGCGAGAAGCGAGGGAACCCGCATGGCGGGATGGGAAGCAGCGAGAATGAACGGTGCTCCGCAATTGCCTTTTTTTGAACTGGTCTTTTTTGTTTACTTTTTTTGACAGGAAAAAAAGTAAATGCCGCCCGCACAGGGCAAAAGATTAACTAACGAGTGAACGATTTTTACAGAATACTTAGAAAAATTCATGTATCCAATTTAATAAAATTAATCGTATTGTATTGTAAATCAACATAATGTATTATTCAAGCAAGCCCTAAATAGGGCTTAGTCAAAAAATCAAGATTATATAATTCCGATGGTCGCAGTTTCAGGCCGTTATCAGACCTGATAAATGCGACTGCCTGCAATAAATTATGATTGTCAAATTCGTTTGCCATATTAAGTCAAAAATAAATCCTTTTCCTTCTTGAAAAACATAAATTTTAACCTGACCGCTCTCCCCTTCTTTTTTAAGAGAAGGGGCCGGGGGTTGAGTAAAAACATAAGCTAATCCAACGACCTTCTCACCGATAGGGGGTCAAATAGAACATCTTTTAAGTTTGCTGAGATTCGACTATCTCTTCCAAAGCATCAGGATTTTGCCTTGTATCAAAAATAGACAATACTTGCAATTCTGATTCTGAACTTCTATATACTATTACAAAATCTCTGACTATTTTTACACGAATATTTTCCATGGATGTACGTATACCTGTGACGGGATGAATGGCTAATAGTTCCGTAGCTTCTATAAATAATCGGTTAATAGTAGAATATTTCTTTTCGGTCATTTTGGGCTATAATAGACCAAATTATTTTCTAGCCATTCTTCGATTTCACTATTGGCATCTTCTAAAGATAAATATTCTCATTTTTGATTTGCTGTGTTGCTTTTACTACTTTTCAGACTGTTTATCTGTAAAAACATATACCTTGTTCATCATCCGAAACCCCAATATCAATAATCCTTGTAGCTTCCATCAACAAATGGTCATCATCAATCAACATTATTTTATCAATCAGTCTGGATTTTAGCTCTGAGGTTTGCATCATTTATATTTTTCTTTAATAACAATTAAGAAATAAAATTGGTTTCATTTTTTTACTGGTGCACGTTTCAGTCCGATACTGGCCTGATAAATGCAACTGCCGATACGATACATTTAGAATGTGCAATTCGTTAAGTTCTGAATTTTTAAAAATGTATATTTTCACAATAAATTTTATAAAATCCAGTAGGATGCGGTTCTTTCACTATCTCATGCTTTTTAGCATTCGATTTTGCTTGCAACCGTTCAGTCATCCTTCAGGGGTCGGGGGTAGCGAGGCAAAACGACATGATCTGAACGATCTGAAACGACGTATCGTCTATGAAGATTTGCTCAAGGGGAGCTATGCACTTACCTAACTTTCCATTTAGCATCTGAGACGCCGAATCCAGTAGGATGCGGTTCTTTCACTATCTCATGCTTTTTTAGCATTCGATTTGCTTTGCAACCGTTCAGTCATCCTTCAGGGGTCGGGGGTAGCGAGGCAAAACGACCGACGAAAGATAGCAATGTATCTTAAGAGCGTTGCGCTCCCCTTTAGGGGTAAGGGGGTAGCGAGGCAAAACGAATGATCTGAATGATCTGAATGATCTGAAACGACGTATCGTCAATGCTAATTTGTCCAAGGGTTGCTACGCACTCCTCAGTCAAATTATCCAAATTGCCGAAGTCTTTGTTTTGCATTACAGATAGTTGATGATGAACCATACATTCATAAAATATTGGATCCTGTTTGCACTTATGGCCATCGGTGTGGTATAATCATACCAATAAACTTATCGTAACTGTAAAGCAATTGTTTGTTTATTTTTTCAAATGGGCTCTTTTCCATCTGTTATGCGACCAAAGCCAATATTCCGGTTTGTTCAATATTTCATTTTCTAATATTTGGGAATATGTTTCAATGATGTGATCATCTTGAACCAGAGAAGGTGTATCAATTATTTTTTGCAATTCAATAGTATACATTTGATGATCAGCATGTCGATTATGGGGTATTTGCTTTAAATATAATACGGGATAATTATATTTTTTTGCCAGTTTTTCAGCCCCGTTAAACCACGGTGTTTCCTGTTGAAGGAAGGTGTTCCAATAAACACCATGCAAGTTAAGTGGAGTTTGATCTCCTATGAAAATGTATATTATGTTTTGATGTTTTAATTCAGTCATTATCCTGACAGTTTGTTCGATGGGAAAAAGTTCAAGCCCGAATGCAGCACGAAGTTTTAACATGGTTTCGTCCATCGATTTGTCTGATAATGGTTTATAAAATGCAATAACCCGCTGTGCAACATAAGCCGGAAACATGACGATATTCATTTCCCAGTTTCCGTAATGTGACGCCAAAATAATGGTGCTTTTTTTGGACTTAATATAACTATGCCAATATTCCTTTTGTGCAAAATAAATGCTTGCCATAAGACGGTCCTTTGGCCACGAGATCATGTATAATATTTCTCTCAGATATCTGATGAGGACATCATAATTTAGTTTTTGAATGGTTATTAATTCCTGCTCTGACTTAATATCATAAAAGCTGTTTTTTAGATTTTTAAATATTGTTTTTGATCTGTAACGTACCACATGTTTAAGAAGAAATGAAGTTATCCATAACAACATGTTTAGTAGTATTGGTAGTCTGTTTACTATAAATCTACTGACATTTAATATAATATGTATTAAATATATTTTCAATGTTAAAGTATCTGATTTGGTTTTAACTTGATTTTACCAAGTGGTGTCATTGCGTTGATCATATAGATGAAATCATATTTATGTACTTTATCAGCGTAAATATCTTTAGCGATTATGGTGTTTTTAGAAAGCAGAAAAGCCCGCATGGTGCCACATAAGAGGGGAGAGGAAGGCGTAAAAATATGACCGTCCTTTTCGAATAGATAATTGTAATAATAGGCATCTGTCACAAGACCGTTTTTAATGATCATAATTTCTTCACTATCCGCCCTAAGATCAAAAAGCAAATCAAGTTCAGCTCTTTGCTCAAATTTATATGCATAAGAAATATCGTCATGTACTACTAATTTGACCGAATGAATGACGTTTGGTTTGTATGGTTGAAATGTAATATTATGTATATCATTATTATACGTAACACGACATTTTACTAATCCTTGTTTTACCTCGGAGGGTATGACCATATGGCGCCTTAAACTCAGTGGTGTAGTGATACCAAATAATTTTTTTCTTGTCTCATTAAACCGCGTTTCATGAAAATCCATATTATACAACCGGCCATTAAATATTTTAATGCTTTCTACTAAAAGGGACATATACTTTGTCTATCATTTCTTTGTATTCCGACATACAATCACTCATATTGGTAATGCCGCAGCCGCTTCGATAGCGCAAATGGCCGTTATTTTGTTCAATAAATCTGATCATTACGCCAGAATCAACATTTATACCGTCAAAGATACCAAAAACCCCTGTATAGTATCCTCTTTGATCCATTTCATTGGCATGAATGATGTCAACGGTTTTCTTTTTTGGGGCACCTGATATGCTGCCAGCAGGCAATAACTTGAAAAAAATATCCCCGATATTTGATGGATAGTCACCTTTTATGCTACCTTCTATCTCTGAACTTACCTGAAGTAAGGTCTTGGTATTCGTATGTAATGTATCGATGTACCGGAATTTATTTACTGTGACATGATTGGCAACAAGACTAAGATCATTGCGCAGCAGATCAACAATGGTATAGTGTTCTGCAGTTTCTTTTACATCATTCAAAATGATATTTTTGGCGTCCTTAATGCTGGCATCTATAGTTCCTTTCATAGGGTAAGTGTAAATTTTACCGGAACGAATTTGCACAAAAATTTCAGGAGATGACACGATAAACTGATCTTTGAAGTATAGTTTGTAGCGTGCGTGCGAGATGTCAAAAAGTTCTTTTAAAGAATAATTGGTCTTTATTTCTGTAGCAAAAGTTAAATTTAATAAAAAGGAATTCCCATATAATATTTCCTCTTTAACAGCATTGAATGACCGCTCGAAGCTTTCATAAGATACTGGGTTTGTAGTGAATTCAAGTGTTTTGTTTTTTGTACCGGATAATGTATAATTTCTTACATCATTAAATTTATAATATATATTGTCTGATATTTGACCAATACTAAATATTATTGGTTTGTTTAATTCGAAATCCAGTATAAAAATAAATGGCTGCCTTTTTTTTCCATAGTCATTCATTTGAGCGATCCAGTCACTTCCGTCCTTTTGAATTTCGCCCATGGATGAGTATATTATTTTTTGGTTTCTTTTGTTTGAACATAGTAAATGATATTGGTCAGCCACTTTGCGGGATCAGCTTCCTTAGCAGGGTCGGTAACATATTCTTCAATGACAGGTGCCTTATTTATCAGATCGTGGTCAAACATATAGTCATCTATCGCAAAATGAGCTGAAGCCGCCTTGCTGTTGTCGCCTTTAAACTCAATAATTAAAGCAGTGTTGGCAGGAATATTTACCGTTTCAGCTTCCGGTATATTTACTTCTGCAAGGGTGGGAAGGGCCGCTGCCATATCTGATTTTTTTATTTTTTCGTCCCATGTGTAATACAAGCCACATGGCATTCCAGCTATGGTTATGTTAGCTTGTATGGCTTTTTGGTACAATGCACTTATATTTTTTGTGTAGTATTGACCTACATTCTCCATAGCAACTTCTGAACGTAATGAAATAAAAAATTTCTGATTCATGGCAGTTTCTTTGATTTGATATCCCCGATATATATTGTTTTCAAACCTGTTTTTTACCAATATATCCAGATTGTCAAGCGAGATATTGATTTGTTTTTTTAACTTCCATTTGTGGATAATATGCAACAGATTTGATAAAAATCCGGAGTGGCTCATGGCTTCTACTTTCAATAGTGTATGTACACTATCCACCTCGGTAAATGAATATAAATAATGTTTTATTTTTCCATTATTGCCGTTATCATCCATTAAAATCAAATCCACTGAATCTTTGTTTATTGTAATATTTCCGTCACCATAAGTTTTGCTGGTATAGCTTCCTGAAGCATCACGACCTTTTGTCTGCCCTGAAAGGGAAAGCTGAAATGTAGAGTCCAATGTGGCTTTTGCATTCCATTCTTTTTGTGTATTCAGATCATTTATAGCATTGTACAATATTTTTTTTGGTACGGAATACGTACGTTCCAGTACCACAAGATATTCTTTGGCGAGAAAAATAGACAGTATAATCAAAAAAACTACAACTAAACCGGCATAAATCAGATATCTCTTAAAATTTGTCATGTCTTTTTTTTTTTGATGATTTAATGCAAACCTAACAATTTTATTACAAATGAGGAAAAAAAAATGGTTTGCCATCCATTTGGTGCAAACCATTTTTTTAAACTAAAACCAAGAAAGTATATAATCTGCAACTTAAACAGTCATGATATCTTTTTCTTTGACTTCAATCATTTTTTCAATCTTTGACGAATAACCTTCTACCATTTTTTGAACTTCATCTTCTTTTCTTTTTCCCAGATCTTCCGGAAATCCATCTTTCACCTGTTTTTTAATAAAATCCATTACTTTATGTCTGTGGGCTCTTATTCCTACCCTGGATTCCTCTCCCGCAGCCTTGGCTTGTTTTACCATCATGACCCTTCTTTCTTCGCTCATTAGCGGTATTATGAGACGTACCACTTCTCCATCATTCATCGGCGTGATACCCATATTTGCTTCAAATATGGCTCGTTCAATTGCGGCCAGCATTTTCTTTTCCCATGGTTGAATGCTGATCGTCCTGGCATCAGGTGTACTTACGTTAGCTATCTGAGATAAAGGTGTAGGGGCGCCGTAATATTCTACCATTAATCCGTTCAACATTGCCGGAGAAGCTTTCCCGGCACGTATTTTATTTAGTTCAAATGCAAGGTGCTCGATGGCTTTATCAAAGGCCTCAGCAGCATGCATTATTTGCATATCTATCTCTTCAATCATACAAAAAAAGTGCTTTTAATTCTAAAAAATCTATCTATTCAACCATATGATCCGATGTGGAAATCAATCATTATTACTTCCCATAAATCGCATCAGAAAGTATAAAAACATAACCAAAGCACCCAAAGCCTGCGCAACATATGTCATAGCAGCCCACCAAAGCGCATCTTTAGCACCGTCATGTTCAGCACCCTGCATAAAGCCTGAATCATCCAACCATGCCAGAGCGCGGTTTGAAGCATCAAACTCAACAGGTAAGGTAATAAGACTAAAAAGAGCAGTCATACCAAACGTAATGGTCAACGCAATAATAAGTATTTTACCTCCAATGCCAGCTGCCAGACCAAACATCATTCCCATAAATAAAAATTGTTGAATATTGGCACTGAACTGTACCGCAGGCACTAATTTTGACCTCAATGTTAGCATAGCATATGCTTCTTGATGCTGTACTGCATGACCACATTCATGGGCTGCTACAGAAGCAGAGGCAATACTTACTCCATTATACACTTCCGGAGATAGAGCCACTGTTTTGTTGACCGGATTGTAATGATCAGAAAGAAATCCCTGACCCATGACAACCTGTACATCTCTGATACCATAATGCGCAAGCATTTTTTCAGCGATCTCTTTGCCGTTAAGACCGCTTCTTGTACCTATTTTACTGTAGTGTGCAAATTTTGATTTTAATCTTCTGCCCACTAAAAAACCTATTAGGGTGAAAACACCCAGAATTACATAATAACCTATCATATTGATTTAAATGTGTTTATAATTGTTAAATTTTAATTAATCATTGAGAAGCCCGTATAGGGCTGCAAAGCTTCCGGTATCTTTATACCGTCCTTAGTTTGGTGATTTTCAAGCATAGTAGCCACAATTCGAGGTAAGGCCAGGGCACTGCCATTTAAGGTATGTGCAAGTCTCGTTTTACCATCTTCATCTTTAAATCGCAACTTCATACGATTTGATTGAAAGGTTTCGAAATTAGATACTGAACTTACTTCAAGCCATCTTCCCTGAGCAGCAGAATAAGTCTCCAGATCAAAGGTCAATGCTGAATTAAAACTCATATCACCGCCACATAAACGCAAAACCCTATATGGAAGTTCAAGTTTTTTTAATAAACTTTCAACATGTTCCACCATCTCCATAAGTGTCTCATAGGATTGATCAGGATGTTGAAGTTGGACCAATTCCACCTTATCAAATTGGTGTAACCTGTTCAATCCTTTGACATCTGAACCATAAGAACCGGCTTCCCTTCTGAAACACGGTGTATACCCGGCCATTTTTACCGGAAAGTCAGATTTTTTTAAAATAACATCTCTATATAAGTTTGTTAGCGGGACTTCTGCTGTTGGAATCAAATAAAATTCGTCCCTGTCGCAATAATACATTTGTCCTTCCTTATCCGGAAGTTGACCAGTTGCCGTGGCTGATTCTTTATTCACCATGATGGGTGGCTGGATTTCCAAATAACCGGCAGCACCAGCTTCATCCAGAAAAAAATTAATGAGTGCACGTTGCAATCTGGCTCCTTTCCCCTTGTACACGGGAAAACCTGCACCGGTGAGTTTTACTCCATCTTTAAAACTTATCAGATTATATTTTTCGGCTAATTCCCAGTGAGGCAGTGCATCAGAGCCAAGAACAGGCATAGTTTTATCCCAACTTCTGAATACTTCATTGTCTTCAGGTTTACTACCTTCAGGAACACTATGATGCGGAATATTCGGTAATTGAATGATCATGGCATCAATGCCTTCTTTTATATCTTTTAATCTGACTTCAAGTACCTTTGTTTCTTCTTTAATTTGGGCTACTTCTGCCTTTAATAAATTTGCATCTGACGCCTTACCCTGTTGAAACAATCGTCCGATATCATCTGAAAGTTTATTTGACCTGGACAAAAGCCCGTCCAATGTAGTTTGTGTCGATTTTCTTTTATCATCCTCGGAGACAATAAGATCAATCATAGCTATTTGTTCTTCAGCAACCTTTTTTTTTCTTAAACCGGCAATTAACCTTTCTTTTTCGTCTCTTATGACACCAATTTCGATCATTTTATCATTTTTTTGTTAAAAAAAGTGCTTTTTTAGTATAAAAAATAAATTTTTGCAAAGATAGTATTTTGAATATCAAAATATATACCTATTTTCGCACTTTCAAATTCAATTATGCTGTCAACCGACAGTAAAAACTTTCAAACATTAATTCTTTACAGGTTTTACGGGGATCAGAAATCCATCAGACAGTAATGATTTAAAACATTAATCTAAATCTTTTTTCAATAAAGAATTCTTTATCGTATGTATGATATTTTGCAATTAAATGATATGCTCGTGCCTGAGTTGAAAGAGTTGGGTGAGCGGATTGGCCTCGGTAATTCAAAAAAATTAAGTAAACAGGAATTGATTTATAAAATTCTTGACCAACAGGCAATCATGAGCAAACAAGTTGTGGAAGAAGAAGCACCACAGGAAAAAGAAATTAAAAAAAGAGTTAAGAAAGTTGTTGCGTCCAAAGGACCTCAACAACCTGATCTGCCTCCGGTTCTTGTGGTAGACCAAGTAACGATGCCCGAAGTCATTCCAAACACAATAAATACCTCTGAAGCTGCTGCTATAGCCGCGGCGGCAAGAAGAGACAGAGTAAGGGTAGTCAAGGGACCGGAAAAGGTAGTGTATAACCCCATAGCAGAATCTGAATCAAATGAAACAAATGGTCTTAAAGATGGTGCAAAGCAGCTTCCTGAACAAGAATCATCAAACAACCACCCGGTAAAACATAAATTTGAACCAAGAACACCAAGAGTTCCTAACCCAAATCAAAATCCAAATCAAAACCCAAATCCTCCTGCTGGAGAATTCAGACGACAGCCAGCCATTCAACCTGAATATAAACCGGAAGAACCAAAATTTATCCCTGATTTTGACGGAGTCATTGAAAGCGAAGGCATTCTTGAATTAATGGTAGATGGATATGGATTTTTAAGATCATCTGATTACAATTATCTATCATCACCCGATGATATTTATGTATCTCCATCTCAAATAAAACTATTTGGTCTTAAGACAGGGGATACCGTTTTAGGTTCTATTCGCCCTCCTAAAGAAGGTGAAAAATATTTTGCGCTACTTAAGGTAAGTAATATCAATGGACTTGATCCTCAGAAATTAAAAGAAAGGGTGCCATTTGAATATTTGACACCATTGTTTCCTACCGAAAAATTTAAATTGTGTTCACATCCTGCAGGAAAAGATTATGGCAACAGGATGATAGATTTATTTACACCTATCGGTAAGGGTCAAAGAGGACTTATCGTTGCACAGCCCAAAACAGGAAAGACATTTTTATTGAAGGATTTGGCAAATGCTATTGCAGACAATCATCCTGAATGTTATCTAATTGTTTTATTGATAGACGAAAGACCGGAAGAAGTGACTGACATGCGTAGAAGCGTAAATGCGGAAGTGATCGCCAGTACATTTGATGAACCCGCTGAAAACCACGTAAGAGTCGCTGGTATTGTACTTGAAAAAGCAAAAAGACTTGTCGAAAGCGGACATGATGTGGTTGTGTTACTTGACTCTATTACCAGATTGGCCAGAGCCTACAACACAACTGCCCCTACCAGCGGTAGAGTACTTTCCGGTGGTGTAGAAGCCAATGCATTGCATAAGCCAAAAAAATTCTTTGGTGCCGCACGAAATATTGAAGGTGGCGGATCACTTACGATACTGGCCACTGCATTGATTGACACAGGTTCCAAAATGGATGAAGTCATTTTTGAAGAATTTAAAGGTACCGGCAATATGGAATTACAATTGGACAGATCACTGGCCAATAAACGTATGTATCCAGCCATCGACATCACAAAATCAAGTACCAGAAGAGAAGAATTGTTGCTTCCTGAGAGCATACTGCAAAAATTGTTTGTACTTAGAAATCACCTTGCTGATATGAAACCCGATGAAGCAATGGACTTCATAAAAAAACATATGATGGGTACTACGACAAATGAAGAATTTATTGTTTCTATGAATGGATAAAATCATACGGTAATTTATTTTGCAGAGAAAATCAGGCTGATTCTACTCTGTCAACTAGCCTTGGTGATCCATATTATTTTGTAAATGATGGGTTAACCCAACATTTGAGAGACAATTATCAAATATTATTTTTTTCTTTTATTAAAAATATGTAGTTTTTGGAAGCTTACATCTAAAGAAATAGATATATTGAAGTGAATTTTCTGAAGTTGACAAAGTAGAACTAATAAATAAATTCTGAATAATACTTTGGATTTTAAAATATTGGCTTACCTTTGCGCTTCTTTTCAAAAACCACTTGTGTAGTGGTATTATGAAGATACTTTTTTTTTAAGATTAATATTATATAAAGTCAGATACGAAATATGAAACGTACATATCAACCATCCAAAAGAAAAAGATCAAATAAGCACGGCTTCAGATCCAGAATGGCTTCTAAAAACGGAAGAAGGGTGTTGGCAAAAAGAAGGGCAAAAGGAAGACACAAACTTACAGTGTCTGACGAGAAAGGCGTAAAATAATTGGCCTTATTAATGTATAAAGATTCTGATTTCAAATGATACTGTTTGAGATCAGATTTTTTTTTATTATTTACATATGAACCGACTACTTGCTATGATCTTGCCTTATCTTTGTAATAAAGATATTCACCTTGGACCACAGACTTAAAAGCAAAATCATTATTGATAAACTCTTTGTGCATGGTCAATCGCATTTTGTTTATCCTATCAAAATGATGTACATGACCGTGGATGGTTATGATGCGTTTTCAGGTGTGCAGTATGGAGTGTCAGTCAGCCGCAGAACGTTCAAAAAATCAGTAGACAGAAATAAAATCAAACGAAGACTTAGGGAAGCCATAAGACTAAACGACCAAAATTTATTGGATTTTTCTTCCGCTCAAAAAGATTATACGGCTATAATGTTCATTTTTGTAGGCAAGGAATTGTTGGAATACAAAGTTATAGATCGTGCAGTAAAAAAATTACTTAAAAAACTTCAATTGCCTTATTGACCTAAGCGAAACCGTCGAAGTTTTCCTAACTTCGATGCGCTATTTTTTCGGTCTCATGACCTGGATGTCCACAATCTGATTTGCTCACACTTCATTTTCTTTCGCAAAAATGCCCGCAGTCAATTAACTCCGCTGTTCAAAAATGCAAAACACAAATGGGACCCCAAATTTTAAGCGCGAATTATTTTAATATTATCCTTTGCCTTAAAATTGGGAGATAATGTTGCACTTTTGTTGTACAAAGATCAATGCGAGCTCGAAAGCTAAAGCGAGTTTTTCAAGTGTCTAGATCTTTTGTTTACTTTTGCAGCAATGGGAAAAGTATAACTGAACGATCCTGCAAGGTGATGCATGGCAATGCAGCAAGTGAAGGCACCCGACAGGGATGGGAAGGGTTGCGGCTCGAGCGACAAAGCTATGCTAAGGTGACCATGATTTTATTAAAATATAATGTCAAACTTAAAATATAAGTTGTTATTAAACTTCGATAAACAATAATCTTTTGCACTTTAGTTAATCTCCGCTCAAGCCGCTCAGGCTTTTCATTTTCGCAAAAAAACAAAAACGCCGCTGCCACGCTGCGAAGGTGCTTTTTTGGGTATTCTTAAAAGCAAACACACTTGCAATTGTCCGCGGATGACTAGAACATATGGAAAGGCTAGAGTTAGATAACATCATTATTTATTGAAGCAAAAAATGCACCAACTGGATAGCAGCATCAAACGAATTAAACTGAGCGAAGCAAATTAATTAAGCAAGCAAATTGACCCGCCAAGCGAATTGATTAAACTGTCAAGCGAATTGAACTGAGCGAAGCGAATTAAACTGAGCGAAGCGAATTAAACTAAGCGAAGCGAATTAAACTGAGCGAAGCGAATTAAACTGAGCGAAGCGAATTAAACAAATTATGATTTATATCATGTCCGACAGCCAACAAAGTCCTATATTAAATTAATTATATATTCAAAACCATTTGACATACAAATACTTACAACCGGAGATCAAAAATGGCTGCGTATGACGTCAGTACATATTAAAAAAAATATAAAATATTTACAGCTACTTATACTTCATATAAAATTAATTTGTAGCTTTGCACTTTATTATACCCTGTCAAAGGATGAGGTATGTGTTTTAATGACGAATAAGAAATAAGAAAACTACACCGGGGCGATTGCTAATCCCTATATCAGACGAAATCAAAATCTAAGCAATCAATCTGTTTCTGTTTCTTTATGCTGTATAATAATAAGTAAAGACGAAATCAAAGTACCTATTATATACACACTGTCGAACTAAGGTTTCTACTTTTTAATGCAAAGATGTCCTTACGCATCTCTTGCACCGCATTCGTCATATATTAATATGGCTAATTTATTATTTTAATAACATTTTTTTATTTAACCAAAACTCAATCTCATGAAGAAAGTAAATTTCTTAGCAAAGACGTTTTTGCTGCTTATGGTTGTGATGATTTCGGCTCAATTTACCAGCCTGAATGCACAGTCATTTGTAAGCGAGCAAATTGCAGTTCAGAAGTTGTCCATTAAATTGGAGCAGCTTAATGGTGCGCCTTCTGCATCTATTTCTTTCCCTGACAAAGGGGTATTTGTTGTTGCTGATCCGAAGAACATTACACGGAAGCAATTTTATTCTTTGGTTTTGCAAAATTTGCAGGGCAAAGATCAAAGCGGTTTACCAATGCACACGACCAAAGGTGCATATGATGCTGCTAAAAGTTTATTTGTTGCAAAGTATGCAAATGTGGTTCCTGATCGCCGTTCGGATGGTTCAGTTCTTGCATGGATGTATGCAGAAGCGTTTAACTTCTTAACAAATTAAGCAGAATTTATTTTATAACTTAAAACTCTAATTTTCAATCTCATGAAAAAGTGTAATTTTACTTATTTTAAAAATCAATTGCCCCTGGTGCTTGCATTCTGGTGCGTGCTGATCGGCTTTACAGCCAATGCACAGACCTATACAAGAACTACATCGGCATCTACTACACTGGCGACCATAACAACGCCAACAACAATTTATTTGGGTGATGATTTAACTTCAGCCTCTATTGATCTTGGTTTTAATTTCCCATATTATGGTGGAAATTATAATGCCATTACAATTAATGACAACGGTTGCTTGCGTTTTTCACCCAACAATGCTATTACTAGTGCATTTACCAATAACTCTATTTCTGCAGGTTGTGGTACTACCAACACAAATACCATTTTTGCTTTATGGGATGACTTATTGTCTGCTGCTACTATGGCTATTTCAACCACTCCGGGTAACCTTTTTGGAACAGGTGTGACCTATGGCCCTGTGGCTGGTGGCGGTTTTGCCGTCACTTGGGTGGAAAGCCTTTACCTACACAGGAAGCATTGTTGGTGATAACGTTACGTTTCAAGCGGTATTAAGAGCAAATGGTAACATCGAGATCATTTTTAATGATATCAGCATTGGTACTGGTGCAGGTAACAATGGTGCAGGAGCTACTATTGGTATCAACGGAAATCAAACTACTGAGTGTGATCAATTCTCATTCAATACAGCAGTTCCTGCAGGTACAGGTACCATAACATATGCGGCATCTACCAATATCCTTAGTATGGTTGCGCCTGCTGTTACAACTTGTAGCAACAACGGTACCACCTATAACCAACCGGTAAATGTAACTTTTACTGCTGCACCTTTGACAGGTACAGTATTTAGTGTTTGTTATCAGTCGGCTTGTGCTCAAAATCAACCAACAAACTCTGCTTTGTTGGCTGCACCTTATGTTTGCCAGACATTTATGGCTACTGGTTCAACAACTCAGACTGTAACATTGACTGCGGTACCTTGTACATCAGCTAATGCGGCATTGTATGGTACTTACGGTACTTCAAGTGGAGCACAACCTATTTATATCGGTTGTACAGGTATGGGTTTCAATTTTACACAACCTCCGGGCTTACCTTGTCAGTTGGTTTGTCCTGCAAATGCAACCTATTTTCTTAAGTCTCTTGAGTGTTGTGCCCCTGCAGAATACGAAGTGAAGACAATTGGTAACTGTTTACTTCCATTTACCAATCCACCGGTTACTGTGTTGAATACAGCCATTTCTACTGGCGTTGTTGTGGCTACAACCACCACAACTGGTGCGGGATCAGCTCCTCGAGTTGGTAATGTCTTTACCCTCAAGGGCCCAGCCAACTACTTACAGCAACAGGATGCTTTTCTTTTTGCTTATAATGGAGCTGTGTCTTTAAATTGGAATTTTACCACAACAGATGGTTCTCAGTGGGATCCATTCACATGGCAGTTGAGAAGAGGCGCTGTGGTTGTAGCTAGTGGCGGTACAACGTCTTCTAATGGACCAAGTGTTCAGATGGGTGTTATCAATACCCCAGTGCAGGCAAATGATGTGCTTGTTATGACTCAGGCATCTGATTGTAGCAATATACCTGCAAATGCTCCACTTACACAAGCTGTAGTTACATTTAATAGTGTTTCAGCGGCAGGTGTAATACCTGCAGCTACAAGAGTAGCTTTAGGTCCCGCACCTGGTGGCTGCGTAGCACCTGGAGCAAATCCTGTCAGAATAGAATTATTTAATCCGTTTACCGGGGCCATTTTAGAGACGTGCAATTTCACCCTCACAGGGGTCGAAAATCCTGCATCGGGATCTCTGGTTTGTATCGATCATGTCAATATATCGTTATCTGGAGATTGTTCTGCTATAGTAGAGCCGGCTGATGTATTATCAGGATCACAGTATAGCTGTGCCACCGATTACGAAGTTGCAGTATCCAAAAATCCTAACGGACCTTGGATAGTACCTGCTATAGTGACAGAAGACAATTGTGGCGAGTGGTACTACAGAGTTAGAGATAGAGCAAACAACA
The DNA here is from genome assembly GCA_016717145.1 of Saprospiraceae bacterium. Classification (GTDB taxonomy): domain Bacteria; phylum Bacteroidota; class Bacteroidia; order Chitinophagales; family Saprospiraceae; genus OLB9. The sequence goes on from JADKGD010000073.1 coordinate 101,160, forward strand.
ATAGTTGTTGGGGTACTTTGACTGTGGAAGATAAATTGACCCCGGTTTTAGCTTGTGGCAATTGTGATGCTACCATAGTTTCGGCTGGAATTACTGCAGCAGATCCTGTGAATCCAGGTGGAAGACCAACTTTCCCTATTCCTGGAGTATTATGTGCACCAAGTGGAAATATTGGATGTTCTTTTCAAACATTTTCATTTACAGTTCCTACGGCAGGTGTTTACAATTGGAATCTAGTTACGACCTCAGCTCCCGGAGCTGCGACTAATATAGTAGGTACATTGTACACTGGCGCTCATGTGCCTAATAATGTATGTCTAGGTTTGTTAATATCAGATGTATTTTGGACTGGTACACCTATTGGTGCTAATATGTTATTTCAAAATGTAGCCCTGGCAGCTGGTAATTACACTTTTACAATTTATACCAGGTTTGCTGGTGGATTTGGTGCCCCTGTTACATTAAATATACTTGATGCTGCAACCGGAGCTAGTATTCTGGTAGGTCCTGATGCTTGTTCAGTTGATTGTATTGACAAACCAGCTTTATTGAGTTATGTTGCTGCAAAGGACATCAATAAAATTGTTAATGTTTGTGGTATTCCTGTTCCTGTTATAGTTAGTGGATATTGTGGTGGCCCACCTGCATGGGATGTGAAACTTAAAGGTGACTTTAGTAACAATTGTGGTGGTTACATCGTTCTTGAGTGGTTACTTAAGGAGAAGTGTGGCAGATCTACTTCAGTAGAATGTAGAGTAAATATCATTGGTATGAGTTTTGCTGATATTACCCTTCCTTTTGGAGTTGGTGCACCTTTGTACATAGAGTGTAAAGATGGCGTATCTCCAGAAGATATCGAAGCTAAATACGGTGTGGAATATGCATGGCCATATTTTACAGACAAAACCGGTACTTTCAGAAGAGTTAAAGATGCTTGTAATTTCTTCTCATCTTATTCTGATATCGTGTTGGATGCATGTGCACCTCACTGTCACGGAAATAAGAAAGTGATCAGAAAATGGACTCTTCTTGACTGGTGTGGAGGTAAAATATCAGAAGCAACACAGATTGTAAAAGCAGTTGATGAAATAGCACCTACATTTATCCTTAAAGATACAATGGTAAGTACCCGTCCATGGGATTGTACAGGAGATTTCTTCTTGCCAAATCCTTGGGAATTACATGACAATTGTGATGCTAACCCAACATGGGAAGTGGTAGCACCTGAAGGCGTATGGGTAGTGAAAACTGCTAATGGCTGGAGAGCAAGCAACGTACCATGTGGTGTAACCACATTTACGTATGTAGCTACGGATTGCTGTGGAAACAAAGGAATACGTACGCTGGACGTAACTGTAAAAGACAGAACACCACCTGTAGCTGTTGCAAAACGTGACATCGTGGTAAGTTTAGTACCGGGTTATGATGCCAACGGAGTAACTGACGGTCAGGCTAAAATATTTACATATCACATAGACAACGGATCATTTGATAACTGTAGTGGTGTGAAACTGGAAGTGAGAAGACCATTAGGTACTTCATGTGGTAATGATGGATTGGTTATTGATGCAGCTGGAAATGACATAACAACAACAAAACATTCAGCAACGCAAGCAACAGTGAGCCTTATTCTGCCAATGATACAGATGGCGGCGCATTTGTTAAATTCTGTTGTGATGACCTTACTACAGCCGGCGCGGATTTCGACGGAGACGGCATCCTTGATGTAGGTTACCACCAGGTCATACTAAGAGTATGGGATGATGGAAACAAAAACGGTACCATAGGTGAAGTAGGCAAAGATAACTGGAATGATACATGGGCTAATGTTAAAGTAGAATGTAAGATACCACCGGTGATTACATGTCCTGCAGACAAAACCATCTATTGTGACTGGGCTATCCAAACCAATGTACAGAGTGGTACACCGGGTACAGACAATGCAAAAGCTATTGCTGTAACAGGTGTAGACTTTACCAAGACAGGATTACCTACAGCATATGGTGTATGTGTAAGTCCGATCATTACATTCTGGGATAAAGAGAATTTTAATCAGTGTGACCTTGGATTTATCCAGCGAACATTTATCGTGAAAGACAAAGGCTTTACCACAACATGTGTACAGAGAATTGATGTATTACAAAGTCTTACAGCTATTCCATGGACATTTATCCAGTCTTCATTGAGTACTACACCAATTCCGTTGACAGGTGCCAAAGCATGCGAAGGTCCTACAGATGAAGATATCAAATCAAAAGGTCCTAAATATACTTCAGGTCCATGTGATGTGATCGGAGTTACTTGGAATAAAGAGCAGTTTGATTTTGAAAATGGTGTATGTAGAAAATGGAAAGTTGAATACAAGTATTTCAACTGGTGTACAAATGAGGAGCGTGGACCATACTACAAATACTGGATATTTGAAGATACAAAAGCACCTGAGATGACATGTAGAGATACGATGTTTGTTGTAGGCGCAGATTGTAGCCTTGTGCCAATGATCAGCAAAAAAGCAGTAGACACAAGCGGATGTATCAATACAGGCTGGTTGAAGTGGGAAGTATATGTAGATTTATGGGCTGATGGTCAGGAAGATCTGTTATTCTCATCATTCTACTTTGGAGCAGAAGGCGCTGAAAGATTCGTAAACGGAAGTGTTGTAAAACAATACAAACTGAGCGGACCACAGGCGAATGTAGGATCACAGAATGCTACATCAAGCGGACAGGAATTGAAGATCACATTCCCATTCCCGATAGTTGGCAAGATGAGCAACCACAAAGTGGTATGGAAAGTAACAGATGGTTGTCATAACTTCACTTCATGTCATGAGTCATTCATGGTAGTGGATAAGAAAGCACCGACACCGGTATGTATTCCATTGACTACGGCATTGATGGCAGATCCTGACGGAGCAGGTCCTGCATTGCCAATGGTAGAATTGTGGGCATGTGACTTCATGAATAAAGCGTACGATAACTGTACAGCATCAGAAGACTTATTGTACACATTCGAAAACGTAGCACCGCAAGTTACTGACAAAGTAGTATTTGGTAGATTGACCAACATCGACATAAAACACTATTTTGATGCAACAGGCGCATTGTCAGCCTTCCCTGCGATATCATCAGCAGAGAAAGCAATCGAAGCTAAGTACTTAAGAGGAGAAGGTGGTATCCAGTTATGGGATCCAGTGACAGGATGTAGTGCAAAAGTATGGTCAAGCAACGTATTGGTACCTGGTCAGGCACACACAGATGTAGACGTAAGGGTAACCGTATGGGATAAGAAATTCAATTATGATTTCTGTTGGACCACACTTAGCCTAATCTGTAACTCTTGCCTGGTGCAGGAGCAGGTTCAAGGATTGCGGGTTCTGTTGCTACCTCAGTAGGACAATCGGTTAATAATGTTATCGTATCTCTTGATGCAAACATTGTTGAGTACCCTATTTCTGCAACAACACCTGTAAACGGTACTTATGAGTTCAATGCTATAGTGAATGGTTTGAATTATGAAGTAAGTGCAAACAAAGGTGGAGATTACATTAATGGTGTAAGTACACTTGACCTTGTAATGATACAAAGACATATCTTAGGTATCCAGTCATTAGAAAGTCCTTATAAGTTGATAGCAGCAGATGCTAACAATGATGGTAAGGTTACTGCTTCTGACTTAACAGACCTTAGAAAATTGATCTTAGGAATCACAAATACATTACCAAGCAACGAAAGCTGGAGATTCCTGTAGCAGCACAAACATTGGATGCATTAAACTTGGGGATTTGATGAGACCATCAATATCAATGCTTTGTCAGCAGACATGAATAACCCCTTGCAAATGATGTAGTAACGATGAGTTTTGCATCAAAAGAAGGAGTTACAGTAAATGAAGATGAGACATTATTTACACTTGTCGTAAAAGCTAACAAAGCCGGAAACGTAAGTGACATGATGAACCTTAATTCTACAGTTACACCTGCAGAATCTTATGTAGGAGACGCTTTGACAGTTGGAAAAGTTAGCTTGAATGTAAGAACATCACCGGTAGCTACTATCGAGTTGTTCCAAAACGAGCCAAACCCATTCAAAGGTCAGACAACTGTATCTTTCAACATGTCAAAAGCAGCACAGGCAGTCATTACAGTAACGGATGTTACAGGAAAGTAATCACTGTTAGAAAAGCAGATGCAGCCAAAGGATTCAATAGTGAAATATTCACCAGAGAGGAATTAGGTGCAACTGGTATCCTGTTCTACACATTGACAAGTGGCGAGTTTACAGCTACTAAAAAAATGATCATCATCGAGTAATCGAGAATGATATAACTCTCAAACTGAGTTAGAAATTAAATCGGTTTTTGGGATGGCCTCTCTCCAAGTAATTGGAGGGGGGCTTTTTTTATTTTGTTACATTGTGATTTATTGTTAATTTTGAAGCATATAATAATATGTATGCAAAGCCCGGTTTATATAGTTGATGGAGTAAGGACGGCGATTGGAAATTTTAAAGGTTCACTATCTTCTGTCAGAACGGATGATTTGGCATCTATGCCTATTAAATTTTTAGCTGACAAATACAGACATGTAACACATGATCAATATGATGATGTAATTATGGGATGCGCCAATCAGGCGGGAGAAGATAATCGTAATGTGGCAAGGATGGCCTTATTATTGGCTGGTTTGCCTTATACGGTGCCGGGTGAAACAATAAACAGGCTTTGTGCCTCAGGCATGTCTGCGATAATTCATGCACAAAGAGCTATATTATCGGGGCACGCAAATTTAATTATTGCTGGTGGTGTAGAAAATATGACCCGTGCCCCATGGGTTACATCAAAGTCATCAACACCATTTGGAAATGATGTAGAAATGTTTGATTCAAGTTTTGGATGGAGGTTTATTAATTCTAAAATGAAAGACAAATTTGGTGTGGATGCCATGGGAGAAACTGCAGAAAATCTGGTTGATTTGTACAATATTTCAAGATCGGACCAGGACGCTTATGCTTATCATTCCCAAATGAAAGCAAGCGCTGCAAGACGTGCCGGAATATTTGATATTGAAATTATGGATGTGCCCATTATACAAAAAAAGGGAGAGCCAATCGTTTTTAACAAAGATGAATTTATTAAAGAACAAACCACCATCGAAGGTCTGTCTATGTTAAGAACAGCTTTCAGAAAGAATGGTACTGTGACGGCTGGAAATGCATCAGGGTTAAACGATGGGGCTGCTGCTGTACTAGTATCATCAGCTTCAACCATCGAAGCACTTGAACTAAAACCGATAGCCAGTATTGTTTCCTCAGCTGTGGTAGGTGTAGAGCCACGCATTATGGGAATAGGTCCTGTTGAGGCATCCAGATCAGCTTTAAAAAAGGCCGGACTAAACCTTGACGATATGGATATCATAGAAATCAATGAAGCATTTGCTGCACAAGTACTTGCTTGTCTGAGAATGTTGCACATTAAAGATGATGATGTACGTGTCAACCCGAATGGTGGTAGTATTGCATTGGGGCACCCTTTAGGTATGTCTGGTACCAGATTACTTTTGACTGCAGCGCTTGAACTGCAAAGACAAAAGAAACGTTATGCGTTGGTGACCATGTGTATCGGCGTAGGTCAGGGATATGCTGTTATTATCGAAAATTGTTTTAATTGAAAAAAAATTAATTGTCATGTTTGAAAGTCGAAATCAACAGGAATATTATAATGAAGGTCAACCTGCACAAGGTGGTGGCAGGAATATTAAACTAACTATAATAATTGGTTTAATTATGGCTGCTTTTTCCGTTTTGAAATATTATGGAAATGCACAGATAAATCCCATAACGGGAGAAAACCAGCATGTTTCCATTTCATCAGATCAGGAAATTGCCATTGGACTCCAAAGTGCACCCGAAATGATACAACAATATGGAGGGCTGCATTCTGATCAGAGGGCTCAGGATTTTGTCAAATCTGTAGGCAAAAAACTAATATCAAATACAATAGCCAGACAATCTGGTTATCCATACGACTTTCATTTACTGGCAGATCCTGAAGTAGTGAATGCATTTGCTGTGCCAGGCGGTCAGGTGTTTATCACAGAAGCTTTGTTTGCAAAATTGGAAAATGAGGACCAGTTAGCTGGAGTATTGGGACATGAAGTGGGGCATGTTATACATAGACATGGAGCGGAGCGTATTGCTAAAATGGAATTGACCCAGGGTTTAACTGGTGCAGCTGTAATTGCCGCTGGTGATTATAATAGTGCACAATTTGCACAAATGGTTGGTAATCTTATTAATATGAAATACGGAAGAGATCAGGAACTTGAGTCAGATGAATTTGGGGTCAGACTAATGCTGGAGGCTGGGTATGACCCTAATGCCTTGATCGGTGTAATGGATATACTTGAAAAATCTACGGGAGGTCAACGACAACCTGAGTTTCAAAGCAGCCACCCAAGTCCCGAAAACAGGAGAGAAAAAATAAATGAAGCTATTGAAAAATATAAAAATGGAAACTAGAATTTGCTGCTTATTTTTAATCTTACTTTTATTATCATGCAGCAAAAAAGTTATGGTACAGGGTACAGAATCAACGAAATTGACATTTGAACCCATCCGAAGTATTTTAATACATGGGGCAAGTCAATCGACTGGACCTTGCGAGCCTTCGATATCTATTAATCATTTAAATACCAAACAAATAATAGCAGCTTCGGTTTTGGACAATTTTTATGTTTCGAACGATGAAGGATTTACCTGGACAAATCAAAAATTGAAATCTACTTTTGGCGTTTACGGTGATCCGGTAGTTAGGGTTAATAAAGACGGTGATTTTTTATATGCACACTTAGCAAATTCCAAAGGACGCGCATATACAAGTGATGAGTTTCTGGACAGAATTGTAGTTCAAAAATCTACTGATTTGGGTAAAAACTGGAGTAATGGGTCATTCCCGGGAGTAGACCATAAAAAGGACCATGACAAACATTGGCTTTATGTAGATAACAGTAGCGGCACAGTACTTATGTCGTGGACAGAGTTTGACAAATATGGAAGTACTGACACTTCTTCTAAATCCAGAATACTTTTTTCAAAATCAACCGATGGCGGAACAACCTGGTCTGATGCTATAAGTATATCTCAATTTGAAGGTGATTGTCTCGATGGCGATAAAACTACTGAAGGGGCTCATCCTGCAGTTGGAAAAGATGGAGCGTACTATGTAACCTGGAGTTTTAATGATAAGATATATCTTGATATTTCCAAGGATGGTGGATTGACATGGATGGATCAGGATATGATAGTAACCAGTCAACCTGGAGGGTGGTCTTTTGACATTCCGGGTATCGGAAGATGTAATGGTATGCCTGTAATGGATGTAGATCATTCCGGTGGACCAAATGATGGAACTATTTATATCAGTTGGAGTGATTTGAGCAGTGGTCAGGATGATGTTGATATTTGGCTTATAAGGTCATCAGATGACGGTAAATCATGGTCTGATAAAGTCAGGGTAAATAATGACAAAACGGCCAAACATCAATTTTTTTCATGGATGGATATTGATCAAACCACCGGCTATATATATGTAGTTTTTTATGACAGAAGAAACTATGTGGATGAACAAACCGATGTTTATCTTGGGTATTCAATTGACGGGGGAAAGCATTTTGAAAATATTAAAATTTCCGACAGTCCATTTACTCCCCACCCGGATGTATTTTTTGGAGATTACAATGATATAAGTGCGCATGATGGTATAATTCGTCCGATATGGACATCACAGGACAATGATAAGATGCGCATTTATACAGCCATTATAAACGTTATAAAGTAATAGTCAGCCATGCATTCTACAACCATCAGGTACATAAGCTTTATACTTTTTCTGATATTCGGAAATGATATCTATGGTCAAAAAATATTACAATTGGAAATTTTTAAGGAGGTTGATGCGATTAAGTATAGAGAAGGGGAGATGATCACATTTAAAACAAAGGATTTTCCAAAAGACTGGCAAAACAAAAAGATAGACAGAATCCTGGTAGATGAAAATGTCATCATTTTTGAAGATGGTATGATATCGATATCAGATGTAACGCACTTCAGAATTTATAAAAATACGGCTAAAATGGCTGGTAAAACATTTCAGGGTTTTGGCGCTGGTTGGTTGCTTTTTGGAGGTGTTGCACATTTTGCTTCGAACAACAAATTCACCTGGTCTACTTTTATTGTAGGTTCAACGGCAATGGCCATAGGATGGATATTGGATAAGTTTGTTTCTAAACGAACGTTAAAAATGGGAAAGACGGCAAACCTGAGATTATTGGATATAAGTTTTCCTACGCCCGAAGAAGTGTTAATAAAAAAAGTATATCCTTAACGTTTATATAAGATCTGCAGGAGGTTCTTCAAAGTCAATCGAATTAGCTACCAGTTTTTTTAAGTACAAACCGCTTAAGATTCCAAAAGTAAAGCCACCAATGTGCGCCCACCAGGCTACACCTTCACCTGCAGCATTTGCCGGACCTATTGATCCTAGTCCAGAAAATAATTGCTGAATAAACCACAGTACCAGGAATACCAACGCAGGTACATAAAACGATCTGAATAAAATAAGGACCAGCACTTTTATCTGCGATTTAGGAAACATAAGAAGATATGCACCCATAACAGCAGAGATGGCACCACTGGCACCCAATGATGGTATTACTGCAGATGAAATATGTACGCCATCAGCACAAGGATTACTTAAGCTGCACGGTAAACAAGCTATTTGATTGATTTCTGAGGACACAGTACTGAAGTAAATATGGACAAAACTAGCTACCAGGCCACCTAACAAGTAAAATATTAAAAATTTTACACTGCCTATCTTGGCTTCAATATTGTCTGCAAAAACCCATAGAAATAACATATTTCCAATCAGATGCATCCATCCACCATGCATAAAAATACCAGATATCAACGTAAAATAGTCATTACCCTGAATAATATTAAGGGGAATGGTAGAAAATTCACATATAAGATTTCCGGGTACAGCTACCTGAATCAAAAATATCAAAATGTTAATGACAATCAATAAATAACTGACATATGGCTTGTAACCACCATACACTTGAGTGTCACCTATAGGGAAGAACATGGATATTGATTTTGTTTGTGTAAATGTAGCATTTTGTCGGCTATAAAAAGTAATTCAAAGTTTGAGATTTGAATTTAAATACTATTGTTTTCGTTTTCCGAAAAAATGTAGTTAAGTATGTTTTTATCGGCTTCGCTCAATACTTGATTTCTTCTCATCATAACTAATTCGGCGGTTTCAATTGCTTTTTTTAACTGATGCGACGTAAATCCGGAAGCCCCACCCCAAGAGAAGGATGGAATAAAAGTTCGGGGGAATCCGTCTCCAAAAATATTGCACGCTACGCCCACAACAGTTCCTGTGTTAAACATGGTATTAATGCCTGATTTTGAATGATCTCCCATTATCAAACCGCAGAACTGTAGTCCTGTATCGTCAAAACCCTTTTTTACATAAGACCAGATTTTCACAGGCAAGTAATTGTTTTTAAGGTTGGATGTATTGGTGTCAGCACCCAGGTTACACCATTCACCTATGACGCTGTTTCCAAGATAACCATCGTGTCCTTTATTGGAGTTGGCTTGTAAGACAGAATTATTTATTTCACCACCTACTTTGCAATAGGGCCCGATGGTTGTTGGGCCATAAATTTTTGTACCCATTTTTAATACAGATCCTTCACATACAGCCAGACCGCCCCGAACCATACAACCTTCCATGAGCAGGGCATTTTTACCTATGTAAACAGGACCGTTGTTTGTATTTATAAAACAACATTCGACAGTAGCACCCTCTTCAATAAAGACAGGATTTTTTCCAATGACTTTATTGGTATCTGATAGGGGTTGAGTTTTCCTACCATTGGTAAGCAATTGGAAGTCCTTTTCTAATTCTTCACCGTTATGTTCAAAAATATGATAAGGTCTCGTAACTCTCGTGAACGTCAATGCCGGCTCCATCAGCAAATCTATACCTTTTAAGCTTCGGAAGGATTCAGGATCTTCAGATAATGAATCAAATTGATTATGAGATAACCTTGCAGCTACCAATTCATCACCCACCAACAAGGCTTCATTAAGATTCAACTGGCGGAGATAATTTACAAGATGGACTGAAGGAAGAAATGTGCTGTTAATTAAGATATTATCCTTTTCGATATGGATGGGATATTTTTCGGCTAAGTAGTCCTGAGTGATAAAACTCCCTTTACCTCCCAAATACATTTCCCATTTTTCCCTTATAGTGAGAATACCAATTCTTAACTCACAAATAGGTTTGGTAAAAGTAAGGGGCAACAGGTGAAACCAATTGTCATCGCCAAACAGAATAAGGTTTGTTGGGAAATTATTATCCATCGGTTTAAAAAATCTTAATAACTACAAAAGTAATAACGTTTGAAATACAAAATTGTCACGTTGTATACAAAAAAAGAGCCCTTATGTTGGTAAGGGCTCTTATAATTTATTAAAATAATAATATTATTATTTATTCGTAAATTTCGAAAACTTCTTATTGAATTTATCAATTCTACCTGCTGTGTCAACAAATTTCACTTTACCGGTGAAGAATGGATGCGAAAAAGCCGAAACCTCCATTTTTACCAAAGGATACTCTTTACCATCTGTAAAAACTATTGTATCTCTTGACTTGGTGCATGACTTTGTTAAAAACATTTCATCATTGGAAATATCTTTAAAAACAACCATTTTATAATCTTGTGGATGGATATCTTTTTTCATTCTACTTGATCTTAATTAGCTTAATTAAATATAATGTTATACATAAATTCCTAAAAGGAACACAAAGGTAAGTAATTATTGATTATTTAAAAAATATTGTTCAAAATATTTTTTAAACTACTTTTGATGTTAATGATCTTTGCTGTATCATGACTTAATATAATTTTGGTCGACAATTCTTGTATTACGTATTTAAGCCACCACATACACTTAATACCTGTCCTGAAACATAAGTTGACATATCTGACCCCAGATAAACACAAGCATTGGCAACATCTTCTCCTGCCCCCAATCTTCTTAATGGTATACTATCAACATACGATTTTTTCTGTTCATCTGTAAGGATGTGCGTCATATCCGTTTCAATAAAACCCGGAGCAACAGCATTGCAACGAATATTTCTTGAGCCAACTTCTTTTGCAATAGACTTGGAAAAGCCAATGATACCTGCTTTTGACGCTGCATAGTTGGCTTGCCCGGCATTTCCAAATACACCAACGACAGAACTCATATTAATAATTGACCCTGCGCGCTGCTTCATCATAGGTTTGAGTACGTGTTTGGTGAGATTGAATACTGATTTTAAATTTACTTCCATCACCTGATCCCATTGTTCTTCACTCATTCTGAGCATTAAAGTATCTTTTGTTATACCTGCATTATTGATAAGGATGTCAATTTTGCCAAATGCTGAAATGACATCATTAATTAAATTTTCGGCCTGATTGTAGTCAGACGCATCAGATTTAAATGCTATAACTTTGACACCTTTTTTTCGAACTTCTTCCACTAAGGCATTTGCTTTGTCAGTGGAAGAAACATAAGTAAAAGCTATATCAGCGCCTTCTTCTGCATATTTGAGGACAATGGCCTCACCTATACCTCTTGATCCACCTGTGATTAACGCAACTTTTCCAGCTAGTAAACTCATGTTTTTTATTTTTTAAACACGTAAAATTATTTAATACTGCGTGATTATTGTCATTTATCACCTTGTTTTTTATGTGGCAGGTGTTTTTATCATCATAATTCAATTTATAAATGCAACATTATTGCATTTATCATGTTTAATTTTTATATTTGTGGCGTCAATTAATTTATCCAGTTACTATTAAATGAGATCGATTTTTAATATTAATCCCGATTCAGCAGGTTTTTTTACTTCTTTATTATGTGCAATTCATTGTTCTGCTGTGCCCGTTATGATCTCTTTAGGTATGGTAGGCACAGGTTCATGGTTGCACAATCACTTATTTGACTGGGTCATCATTGCAATCGGTATTGTAATTGCAACTTATTCATTATTAGGTGATTATATCAAGTCACACCGCAATATATTACCATTATTAATGGCGGGAACTGGATTTTTATGTTTACTTACCGGTATGGTAGAACATCATGGACTTATGCTGGTATTCAGCATAGTAGGTGGTTTGACAGTTGCTTCCGCACATATTTTAAATCGAAGACTAGGTCAGACCTGCGCGGTAAAAAACAAATCATAACACGTGTTTTAAAACCTGTTAGATTATCTTTACTGCGCTAATCAAATTATATAAAAATAGTGAACGATTCAGATCAGATTATTATCATAGGTGCAGGTCTATGTGGCACTTTGCTTGCATTGAGACTGGCTCAGAAAGGTTACAACATAACTGTTTTTGAACGACGACCTGACATGAGAAAATCTAAAATTTCTGCAGGAAGATCCATTAATCTTGCATTATCTGATAGGGGATTAAAGGCATTAGATTTGGTAGGCCTGAAAGAAAAAGCAGAAAACCTTGTCATCCCTATGACAGGAAGAATGATACATCCTATGGAAGGCAACTCATCAAAGGTCAATTACAGTGGGCGCAAAGGTGAATGGATCAACTCAATATCCAGAGGTGGACTTAATATGCTATTGTTGGATGAAGCTGAAAAGACGGGACTTATTGACATTCAATTCAACGCTGAATGTATAGAAATGGACCTTGAATCAGGGGTGGTCATGCTTGAGGATAAATTAACCGGAGAGTCCATCGAGGTACATGGGTCCGTTATTTTTGGTACTGATGGCGCGGCTTCTTCTGCCAGAAAAGCCATTATGGATCAATCACCAAAGTATAGGTTTGATTTTTCTCAAAAATATTTGGATACAGGATATAAGGAGCTTGAGATTCCTGCATGGCCGGATGGCTCTGCCAGATTGGATCAAAATGCTCTGCATATATGGCCGCGACCTGGGTTTATGATGATCGCTCTACCCAATATGGATGGAAGTTTTACGGTGACATTATTTTTACCATTTGAAGGTGAAAATAGTTTTGAAACATTGCGGTCTGATGAAGATATCAGTACGTTTTTTAAAAAATATTTTTATTCTGCTTATCAGCAAATGCCTGACCTTTTGGAAGATTTCAGATGCAACCCATCGAGTGCTTTGGGAACAATCAAATGTTTTCCATGGCAGATCAATGGTAAATATTTATTGATGGGTGATGCGGCCCATGCGGTTGTTCCATTCTATGGCCAAGGCATGAATGCTTCATTTGAAGATGTATTTGTGCTGGATGAACTAATAGAAAAACATGACGGTGACTGGTCGAAAATTTTAATTGAATATCAAGAGATACGCAAGATTGATACAGACGCTATAGCTGATCTGGCACAGGACAATTTTTATGAAATGAGGGATGGAACGGCAGACCCGGTATTTATGTTAAAAAGAAGGATTGAACTGCATCTGGAACAAATAAACCCGCAATATTACAGCAAATACAGCATGGTAACGTTCAGAGCTGATCTACCTTATCATTATGCCATGGTAAAAGGAAGAAAGCAAGATGACATATTGATGAATTATGCCAGAGAAGCAGGGATATGGGAAAATGTGGATATGGAAATAATACGCACAAGATTGAATTCTATATCAGAAAGTTAAATTATCTTTACCTGAAATAAGATATACATCTTTTGTAAAAGAAGTTCTTCACCATAGAAATATTATATCATGCCAGTAGCAAGACCTTTTAATTTAAAAAAATGGATAGATGAAAACCGCCATGAATTAAAACCACCGGTAGGTAATCGCAATCTGTACAAAGAAGCAGGTGATTATATTGTTATGATCGTGGCTGGCCCAAATGCCCGAAAAGATTACCATTACAATGAGACAGAAGAGCTCTATTATCAATTGGAAGGGGATATAGTAGTGCGCATCCAGGAAGATGGAAAGGCAGTTGATATTCCTATCAATGAGGGAGATATGTTTTTACTTCCGGCGAGAGTACCACATTCACCAATGAGATCTGCCGGATCAATAGGATTGGTGATAGAACTAAAACGTACAGAAGCCGAACGGGATGGCTTGTTATGGTTTTGTGATAATTGCAATCAAAAAGTCCACGAATCTTATTTTCATTTGGAGAATATTGAAAAAGATTTTATACCAAGATTTAGGGAATATTATGGTTCTGAAATGCTTCGAACCTGTAAATCCTGCGGTCATGTGATGGAAACTGACAAAAGATTTGTAGATTAATTCCCTAAAATGTCAAAAAAAGTATACTTTGTTTCAGACTTTCATTTAGGTGTAGATGCTTTGCAAACATCGCTGGAACGGGAAAAAAAGATCATCAGGTGGATGGATGACATGCAGGATGATATGTCCGAATTATACTTAGTGGGTGACGTCTTTGATCACTGGTTTGAATATAAAAAAGTAGTGCCCAAAGGGTATGTCAGATTACTTGGGAAATTGGCAGAGATGCGGGATGATGGTATTCCGATTAGTTTTTTTACAGGTAATCATGATATGTGGATGTTCAGATATTTTGAAGATGAATTTGGTATTCCTATTATTCGTCAACCCATCACAAAACAAATTGGGAATAAAACTTTTTTGATCGGTCATGGTGATGGCCTGGGACCTGCAGATTATGGATATAAATGTATAAAAAGTATCTTCAATAATAAGATTTGTCAGTCCGCATTTGGGGCGCTTCATCCTACAATTGGTTTGGGATTAATGAAATATTTTAGCGTCAAAAGCAGACAGTACACCGGAGATGAAGATCCATTTTCTGACCCGAATAAAGAATGGCTGGTAGTTTTTGCAGAGGCCGAACTGAAGAAAACCAATATAGATTATTTTATTTTTGGACATAGACATCTGCCTATTGACTACACATTATCAAATAAAAAAAGCAGATATATCAACCTTGGTGAATGGATGTATGCGTCATCTTACGGTGTATTTGACGGTAATGATATGCAACTGAAATTTTATCATTCTGAATACGATCATGTTTATGGCATATAGTTTGAATGAAATAGATGAAAACATAATATCATGATAGATTCAATACAAAATAAGCTTGTTTACATTTTTTGTTTGATGTTTTTTACATCATGCAACACCCAGACGAAAAACGCTATTGAATTACCAAAATATACATTCGATATCAAAGCAAATCCATCTATTGTTGAAGTGGACAACCTCGGTAGACTGTATCTGGTAGATCAAAAAAACAATATCATCAATTATAAGCCCGACCATAAAGAAATGTATCGTTATTCCAATAACCGGAGTGGCAAGGTTTCAGGGCTTGATGTGACCAATCCACTGAGAGTAGTGGCATTCAGTGATGATTTTAATCAGGTTAGGATATTGGATAATACGCTTTCTGTTATTACGGAATTGAATCTTAGTGACAAATTTGCCGACGTCAGCGCATGTGCTACTTCCAATGATGGAAACCTATGGGTTTTTGATCCCGTCCAATTTAAATTAATCAAGGTAAACAGTTCAGGCATTATCATTCTGGAAACGTCTAATGTCAATGATTTTGGCATTACAGATGTTAAGATATCAGACATTCGCGAACGAGGAAATTATGTGGTGCTATGTGACAGAAACAAAGGATTTTACTTTTTTGATAATTTAGGCCAATATATTTACGCATACGAAGCAAAAGATATTAAATCATTTCAGTTTGACGGACGTAATGTAATTTATTACACACCGACGGGATTAAAGAGTTATTCTGTTAAGTTTAAAGAAAGACAGATATTGGCTTTTCCGCCTGACATGCAAAAAAATGGACTAAAATATATTTTGTATAATTCTGGTGATCTCTATGAAGTAAATCAGAATGGTATAAATGTGGTAAATAAGCAGTAATTCAGATCTGAATGTTATTTAATTCGTCTGCAATTAAGTTTATTTATTTGAGAATAAAACTGTATCTTTAACTTTGAAAGCTTTTTATGTTTTAATTGTACCTTGTTTTATTTGATATATGTACAATTAAAATACTAAATAACTACCTTATAATCAATAGTATGAAAAATTTTCTAAAGCTACTTTTTTTATTCTTTATCCCCGTGATCTTTGCTCCCAAAGAATCAGTTGCATTTCATATTGAAAATTCCGAAATACTAAATGAAAAATTGTTTGAAAATAATTTTTGTTTTATTGACCGAACCGAACAAGATTCCTTTAAGATCAAGTTTAGTGAGTGCAGAGATACCACATATTATGTAGATGATTTTTGTACATTAAATAATCTTATTTTGTCTAAACAAGTTTTTAACGAAATTGGTAATTGCCGGAACCTGATTTGGAATGGTCTGTGATCATAGATTTGTGGGCTGATGAAGTACCGGATTTTGAATACTCAAGCAAAATACACATAGGTAATGATATTTTGAATATTCAGAAGGGTCTATGGAAACTGGTGCAAGATGATAATGGTAATGGGATACCGGATATATATTTAAAACCAGCTACAATTGGTGAATTAAATTCCATTCAACTGCCACCAATAAGCGGGAAAAAATCTTACCATATAATCACATGGACCGTATATGATAAGTGTCAAAATGTGCTGACTTGTGTAGAAAAAATAACTGTTTTGGATAATATTGCTCCGTCAGTCGATTGTATAGAATTCGTATTTCTCTCTTTTATGACTGACCCGGATGGTAATGGGCCAATATTGCCATTAGAAGAACTCTACGCTATAGATTTAATAAGTCATTCTATTGACAATTGTACGGATAAAGAAGATTTGTTATATACTTTTGATCACGTGAAGATGCAGCTAGAAAACAAAACTGTATTCAATAGACAAATAAATATTGATGTGAAACACTATTTTGATGAGACGGGAGGATTATGTGCGTTTCCGGCAATATCTGCTTTCGAAAAAGTTATAGAAAAAAAATATTATGGTGGAGAAGACAATATACAATTGTGGGATCCTACGCCATATACATCCTCCAAAGTTTTTTCAACAAATATTAGAAAGATTAAAGATCGTGGCAAAATTGAGCAAAAAATAACTGTGTGGGATAAAAGATTTAATTCAAATGATTGTACAGTCTCCTTATCATATGATCTCGGAGGATGTTATTTTGGACATTTTGAATTAAATGGAAATGTAAGAAGTCTAAAGGGCAACGCTGTGTCTAACGCAATTATATCCTTAAATATCGATAATGTATTTGAATATCCAAAATTATCTAAATCTTCAGGAAGTGGTCTATATTATTTATTTGAATGGTTTACAGGTTTACCATATAAATTATCTTCTAGTTATATTTTTAGGATTCTGAGCGGTGTCAATAAAGGGGATTTAAATATCTTAAGGCGGCATTTAAATGGCATCAAAATTCTAAATGATCCATTTCAAATGATTGCAGCTGATATTAATGGCGATAGGATCGTTGATAAAACTGATTTGTTTTTATTGGAAATGGCCATAATTAATAAAAACCAAATAGGCTTTTCAGAAGACAAAGTTATTCCTAAATCTCCAGATCTAAAGTTAGAAAACTGGTTTGCATATAAAGATTCAATAATATTGTCATTCAACACAACAAAGTTAACTCAGGATTTTGTAGCCATCAAAATTGGAGATATTGATGGAAGTGCTTTTGATATATCCGGTCCCATGGAAGAGGTTAAAGATATAACATTGAAAGGTGGGGAAAATGAAGAAGCTGATATTGATTATCAAACTTTAAACAATTTTTCAGTAACTCCGAACCCTTTTTTGGATAAATGCGAATTATCTTTTGATTGTTCAGGCATTTCAAAAATAGATTTATTGATAGAAGATTTGACAGGTAAAATTGTTTATCAGACTTCTTTTATTGGAAGTAATGGATTAAATAAATATTACGTGGATAAGAATGATCTCAAAAAACAAGGCATCTATTTATGTACATTGAAGTCCGGTAACTTTTTGTTACAGAAAAAACTGATGTTGCTATAACATAGACATTATTTTGTACCTTAGTTTTAACAAAAATCCTACTATTAACCAACTATCTTAATTCTGTTTTGTTTGTTTGATATTATTACAATAATAGCATGACCTATAATACATCGGATTTATTACAACGAGCATTAAACCTGGAATTTCTCTCTGCTGCAGAAGGCTTGTTTTTATTTGAACAAACATCGACAGCTGAGCTGATGTATGTAGGCAATGCCATCAAACAACATCACGTACCAGGAAATACGGTTACATGGATCATAGACAGAAACTCCAACACAACCAATGTGTGTATTGCCAATTGTAAGTTCTGTAATTTTTACAGACGACCCGGACATGAAGAGTCTTATATTACCACTATTGAAGAATATAAACAAAAAATAGAGGAGACCTTTATGTTTGGCGGCGAACAATTATTGCTTCAGGGCGGTCATCATCCGGATTTAGGGCTTGATTATTATTGTAATCTGTTCAGGGAACTAAAGGAATTATATCCAAATCTTAAACTTCATGCCCTGGGACCGCCCGAAATTGCACACATCACCAAGCTTGAAAAATCTACGCATACTGAAGTCCTTCAAGCACTGAAAGAAGCTGGTTTGGATTCACTTCCCGGCGCTGGCGCGGAGATCCTTGACGATCGTGTCAGGAGATTGATCTCCAAAGGTAAATGTGGTGGTCAGGAATGGCTTGATGTCATGCGGGCGGCACACAAGCTTAACATTACTACATCAGCAACGATGATGTTTGGTCATATAGAAACCAATCTGGAACGTATGGAGCATTTTGTGGCACTTAGGCAAGTACAAAGCGAAAAGCCAGCTGATGCCAAAGGATTTCTTGCATTTATTCCATGGCCGTTTATGGACGAAGATACCATTCTCAAAAAAATAAAACGCGCCCGCAATCAGTGCACAGGTGATGAGTATGTACGCATGATAGCCATGAGTAGAATCATGCTTCCCAATGTGGTCAATATTCAGGCATCCTGGTTGACTGTAGGCAAAAAGACGGCGCAAATCTGTCTTCATGCCGGAGCAAATGACTTTGGCAGTATTATGATAGAAGAAAACGTGGTTTCAGCCGCAGGAGCAGCCTTTAGATTTACAGCAGATGGTATTCAGAATGCCATCAGAGAAGTTGGTTTTATCCCGCAACTGCGCAACCAGCAGTACGAATTCAGAGACGTGCCAAACAATATTGTCCAGCAAAAATTAGATCGCCAGAAAATGCTGGTGGATTAGGAGAATCCGGGCTAAAATTATCTTATGAAATGTAATTTTGAGATACAAAGATTACAATGATGAGATTCGGTTTAAGTAAAAATAAAATGCTTAAACAATGCTTATCAATATTTCATTAATTTTTCCAGTTTTTCTTTTAGCCTTAGTTTTGGCATGAAGATATTGTCTTCCAGTGACTTAGTAAAAGGAATAGGTGTATCCAAGCCGGCTACACGCATGACCGGTGCATCCAGGTATTCAAATAAATTTTCGGAAATATAAGCAGATATTTCACCTGCCAGTCCTCCTACCAGGGTGTCTTCATGTAGTACAATCACCCTGCCTGTCTTTTTTACAGCAGCATCAATTGCAGGATAATCCAACGGTAATAATGTCCTCAAGTCCAATATTTCTATGCTCAGCTTTGTATTTTCTGCCACCTCTTTTGCCCAATGAACACCCAAACCATAAGAAATAATGGTAGCATCCGAACCTTGTGTGATAACACTGGCTTTGCCAATTTCTACCGTATAATAATCATCGTTAACTTCTTCAGAAATAAGGCGATAGAGTGCTTTATGTTCGAAATACATAATTGGATTAGGGTCTTCAAATGAAGCGAGTAAAAGTCCTTTTGCGTCACGAGCATTAGAAGGGTAGACTACTTTTAATCCGGGCGTGTGGGTAAACCAGGCTTCATTGCTTTGGCTGTGAAAAGGCCCTGCAGCTACACCGCCACCGGAAGGCATACGTATGACTACATCGGCATTGACACCCCATCTGTAATATTGTTTGGCAAGATTATTTACGATTTGATTAAAGCCACATGTTACAAAATCTGCAAACTGCATCTCGACCATAGATTTATATCCCTCAAGGCTCGCCCCAAGGGCAATACCTACGATGGCAGATTCACACAAAGGTGTATTACGGACTCTATCTTTTCCATATTTTTCTACCATGCCTGCTGTCACTTTAAATACGCCACCATACTCGGCTATGTCCTGACCCATCAAAATAAGTTTGTCATGTTTTGCCATAGCTTGATCTAGGCCCGATGCAATGGCATCTACAAATCGTTTTTCAGTTTTACCATCAGAAGCTGGATGGACAACAATTTGGTTATAAGGCGCGTATACGTCGACCAATTCATTTGCTTCGGAAGATTGTATTGGTGCTTCTCTGTCAGCCATAGCGTAGGTACGGTCAATGTCTGATTTTATAGATGCTTTGATACTTGATATTTTATCTATATTCAGGACACCTATGCCTAGAAGAAATTGCTCATAATTGCTGATTGGATCTTTAAGTGCCCAGATATCCATAAGTTCTTGTGGCACATATTTGGTACCTGAAGCTTCTTCGTGTCCACGCATTCTGAAAGTCATACATTCCACAAGCCAGGATTCCGGATTGGCTCGCATTTCTTCTGCAATACGTTTTATAGTTTTATAGACCTCAAGAATATTATTACCGTCAATTGTTATGGATTTCATACCATAGCCGATGGCTCGCTCTGCAAGTTGATCACAAGCGTATTGTTCATTAGTTGGTGTGGATAGACCATATCCATTGTTTTCTATCACAAAAATAGTAGGTAGTTTCCATACGGCAGCGGTGTTTAATGCTTCATGAAACTCTCCCTGACTCGTGCCTCCATCTCCGGTGAAAGCAAGAGAGACTTTTTGTTCTTTCCCGATTTTATGTGCCAGTGCTACGCCTGCTGCATACGATAACTGTGGTCCGAGGTGAGATATCATCCCAATGATACCATATTCGGGTGCGCCAAAGTGGAAAGATCTGTCCCTGCCTTTCGTAAATCCATTAGCTTTACCTTGCCACTGCGAAAATAACCGCTCAAGAGGCATGTTTCTGGAGGTAAACACACCAAGGTTGCGGTGCATGGTAAATATTTTTTCGTCTGCATGGAGTGCTTCAGTACACCCAACTGAAATAGCTTCCTGCCCGATACCTGAAAACCACTTACTGACTTTTCCCTGACGTAACAGGATAAGCATTTTTTCTTCTATCATGCGGGGCTTCAAAAGGCTGGTATACAAATGAAGATGTGTTTCCGCAGGGTAGGTATATTTTTCAAAATCCATTGCTGCAGTGACTGTTTGGCTCATAAAGATAAACTATATTTTTTGCAAAGATGCAGTAAAAAGTAGGGATTATAGTGAAATTAAACCAGCATTTTATTTATGGTAATCATTTAAAAATAATTTTTTTTCAAATTTTCAGTCTAAGACAAATCCATTGCAATATGAAGAAGAGATGCCAGGCGGTATTATGTTCTACACATTGACCCGCTTACGAGTTTACAGCTACTAAAAAAATGATCATTGTAGAGTAGGGGAGTAAAACACTGTTTTAAAAATAGTCAAATACAAAGAGACCTTGTAAACATTTCTATGCTGGGTCTTTTTATGTATTGAAATTATGAGATTTTATTGAAATGTCTTCTCGCTTTAGCTATTTAAATAATTTTGCTACTATCAATTTATTTTTATTAAATTGTTTAAGAATGACATTAAAATTGAATAATCAAAATTACAGATATAATAAATGAAGCTTTTACATTCATATTTTATACAATTTGTTTATGTTGATATTAATATCATTTTAAGATACATTGGAAGCTGCCTAATGGGGCGGTTAGTGGGCGGGTCTCAGTTTTGCCTGAATTGGATGTAGCTGACACGTAATATTCTATAGTCATTCCCGCTTGTGTACAAGGTATTTCAGCTTTAAATATATTTTTATTATTTACTTGTCTCATGTTAATTTTATGCCATTCTTTTTGACCTTTTTCTCTCCAACATAAAAATGTTTTGTTGTCGACCAATCCTTGTTTGCTGTAATCTATGATGCCGGCATAAATATGTTTGGTGCTATTGCACAAGACTTCTTCATCCAGTGTTTTTACTGTAATAAAAAGCATGTTCGGGTCCCATACAGCCCTTGTCCGGCAGTGTAGTGCATCACCGTGATTCCAACCTATGACATCATATCTTTTTTCTATTTGATGTGTAATGGCCGGCTCATTTTTCAAAACATATTCAAAACCTTTGACAGTATAGCCTGGCATCAATTCGCGCCATCTCCTGAGAGCTAAACTATCTTCGGCAATACTGAAGAGGGGCACGTAAATTGTTTTATTTAAAATCAAAGAATTGGAATACGCAGCAAGCTCGTCTCTTCTGTATCTGTACGTATTCATACGCAATATTTTGTATGGTTTGCCATAGATGGATGTTAGTTTAGACAATTCTTTGTTGACAATGTCTTCATATATTTGATATAATTCATGATCTTTAGGTGGTAACATTACCAAAATGCGTTCTTCGTCGAGTAGCTTCATAAAACAATCAATATGTTGAATGCCTCTTTTTTCGAAATTTGACAGGATATTATATCTATCAATCCCTAACAGCGTCTTGTTAAGATTAAAAAATGATCTTTCATCCACACCAAAGAAACGATTTTCATTGATCAAAATACATGAAGAAAAAGAAGTGCCAAGACCATCTGTCATTACATTGCCACCTGTAGAAATATAGGGTAGATCCAGCACTTCAAGGCCAATTTGTTTACCTAATGGAACGGTGGCATTGTCATCTGTAGTTGTTTTAATGATTTTATTTCCATCCTTATAAAGAAAAACGAGAGAATCGTTACATAAAATATTAGTGACCGGGGTTGCATAAACATATTTTGGATCCGCCAATTTCATTTCTCCTTTGGGCGTAAATACAGCATGAGGTCCCCAGTCCCTAACCCATGAAACATCAATGCCTTGTGGCGCAAAAATAAAGGTTACGAGGCTTGTATCAATTCCCCACTTATTATACCATTTTGCTGCCTCTTGTTTTGACTGTTGATTTTCGACCAGAGTGAACAATTTATTATCTCCAGCCAGCTCAATTACCAACTTGTATGGAACGCTCAGCGGCCACGCTACCAGTGTGCCTAATGCGGGCTCCCATTCAGCTGCCATACGATTGACATCACTTCGGAGGTTAACTTTAACTTCATTTGTGTTTTCGAGACTGGTCACCTGAGCGCCACAGGAAAAAGTAAACGCCGCATGAAGTATTAAAAAAAGCAATGACTTCCTGACAAACATTACATTTGAATTTTGTTTTTTGCAGCAATGATGCATATGGGGTTACAACATCTTTCGACGTAAATGTAGGTATTAATATCTTAAATTATAGAATAAATATATAAAATAATAATTTGTTTTTGACAGATATTAGGGAGGGTTTTGATTGATTTTAAAGTATTATCCAGGTAACTTATACGCAGCTTTTAAGAAGATTATAGTATTGGTAGCTTTGTTGTGAAGAGACATCAATCTGGATTCTATCAAAAGATTGCTACCTTTCAGTTGCTGGAGATAGTAAGCCAAATCCTGAAATAGTTTGGGATCATAAGACCTTAATGTTGGATTATTTGCTGGTCGGCTTATACCTTCCATGGTTACCATTTCATACAAAACAAAGGGGTCAAAAATGCGGGATAAAATTGGATCTGCAGCTCTTCTTTCTATGCGGTCATCTTCTTGATTGTAATATATATATTCCACAAGTTTTTGATATGAAATCATACTATCAGCTGCCCCTTCATTTCTAATCAGACGCAATGAGCCTGAACTTTTTAGTTGTGTTATGGTTCTGTCATTACTTTGGAACCTGGTACTTCTGACCAGTACTCTTCCCAAAAAATACAGTTCATTTTCATGTCCCTTAATCTGTTGAGATCGCAGTAAATAAATAAGGGAGTCCATTACTTCCATCTTTCTTTGTCTGATTTTCAGAATTTGTTTTATGGAAGAAGTATCCGTTTTCAGATCTTCTATAAATGAATTAATATACTGTTTTTCAGTCTGTTGCTCGCTAAGGTTTTGACGGTAATTTTCTGCCATAAAACCAGCAAAAACTGCTAAAAAAAGCATGATAAATTCTTTGATATAAGAAGCCCAGTCTCTTTTTAATCGTGGAGCTATAATAATATTTTCCTTGTTGTCAGATGCTTGTTTTTCCTGTAAATTTTGATTTTCTTCCATTATTTTTTTTTCAGATTTTAGCATGCTCTTTGTCTGGTATTTTTTATACCATTCAAATTTTCTTTATTCTTTTCAAGGTTAGACCTTATCTGAGATAGTATTTCTTTTTCGAAAATTCTGTTTTTTCTGTTTTCATTCCAATTATTTAACTGCACTGCCAATAAAATACCAATCATGACCAATACGATTTCACCAATAACATATTTCAGGTAGTTGACCAGCTTTCCTTCTGCAATTAACTTTTGTCTGATGTGTCTGAAAAATTTGATCATTGTCTATTATTTGGTAAGTTCAATAATTTTGTCAATTGTCTCACTTAAGATTTCAAGTTCATTCGGCTGATTTTCTAAAACATCTTTCAAGTTGGTATGTCGCATACCAATGGTATTATGAAATTCAATACTTTGTAAAAAATCCCAGTTTAAATCTTTAAAAGGCCTTTTGTTTTTGACATATTTGATCTCATAGTATTTTGACATATAGGGTATGTAAAAATTTCTAATATGATTTCTTGCCACAATTTCTTCTTCAGAATAATCCAGGAAAAGGTCTGTCCAGTTTTGAAGTAATTTTCTTAATTCGGGATTAGAAATTAAATCAAAGGATGACGTGTTTATTAAGGTATTGATCGTAGATAGATTTGGATTAAAAGTCCAATTAGTGTATGTGCCGTCCAATAAAGTTACTACACTATCTATTTCAATTTTGATGACATCAAATGGCAACAGATTTAATAATTTTTTAGTTGAATTATAAGAACGAATGTGATTACTTTTAACCAATATTAACTGTTCTTTATTTTCTAAAAATTCTTTATGAATATCATGCAAAATTTGAACTTCTTTCTGTTGTTGTTTTCTATTGGTATTCCATTCAGAAACTTGTAGCGCCAATAAAATACCAATCATTACAAGAACGATTTCACCAATGGCATATTTTAGATAATTCGTTATTTTTCCTTCTGAAATGAGTTTCTGTCTGATGTTTCTGAAAAATTTGATCATTGGTTATTTATTTTTAGAAAGTCCCGTCAGGGACAAAATATTGGGGAGAAAGATTTTATCATAGAAGATATTGAATTGTATGTATATTTATCAAAATAAAACAATTATATTATTTACCTAAAGGTACGAATATTTGCCAAAATAAAACAATTATATTACGTACCTAAAGGCACGATTTTTTGATTTCTTTTTACCGATATGTTGTCCCTAACGGGACATAATATATTTTGGTTAGTCATGTCAGGGACAAAATATTAGGGAGAAAGATTTTATCACAGAAGATATTGAATTGTATGTTTATTTGCCAAAATAAAACAATTATATTACGTACCTAAAGGCACGATTTTTACCGATATGTTGTCCCTAACGGGACATAATATATTTTGGTTAGTCCCGTCAGGGACAAAACATTGGATAGAAATATATATTTTTAAACCGCAATTTGTGCCTTTAGGTACAAAATATTATAAGACAGATTTTAAAATATACCGTTCATCATAATCAATATTAAATTCATCAAGAAATTTTCGGTATTCCGATTCAAACGTAACCGTTTTATGGTGCTGTTCCTGATTTTGAATGTATTTTATGACATTAATTACATCAGATTTTGAATATGAAAAAGCTCCAAACCCCGCTTGCCACGAAAATTTATCATGAAGGAAATATTTTTCATTCAGCCATCGGGAAGAATCCTGTTTTACCTGCTTCATTAATTCTGATAATGCCTGTGTCGGTCTCAAGCCAAAAAGAATGTGTATATGATCGGGCATGCCGTTAATTTGTAAGACCTTATGTTCATAATTTTGAATAATTCCGGTCATATATTTATACAATTCGTCTTTCCATATAGGATTGATCAAACTTTGTCTGTTTTGAACAGCAAAAACTGCCTGAATGTGTATTTGTGTGTAGGTATTTGCCATATCGGTATCAGGTATATTTATATTACGTACCTAAAGGTACGAATTTTGATTTCTTTTTACCGATATGTTGTCCCTAACGGGACATAATATATTTTGGTTAGTCATGTCAGGGACAACATATTAGGGAGAAAGATTTTATCACAGAAGATATTGAATTGTATGTTTATTTGCCAAAATAAAACAATTATATTACGTACCTAAAGGCACGATTTTTTTATTTCTTTTTACCGATATGTTGTCCCTAACGGGACATAATATATTTTGGTTAGTCATGTCAGGGACAACATATTGGGGAGAAAGATTTTATCACAGAAGATATTGAATTGTATGTTTATTTGCCAAAATAAAACAATTATATTACGTACCTAAAGGCACGAATTTTTGATTTCTTTTTACCGATATGTTGTCCCTAACGGGACATAATATATTTTGGTTAGTCATGTCAGGGACAACATATTAGGGAGAAAGATTTTATCACAGAAGATATTGAATTGTATGTTTATTTGCCAAAATAAAACAATTATATTACGTACCTAAAGGCACGAATTTTTGATTTCTTTTTACCATTATGCTGTCCCTAACGGGATATAAAATATTGTTCTGAATTTTTATTTTTTAGATGGTCCCGTTAGGGACAAAATATTGTTTGCAGATTATTTTATTTTTCCCCTGGGTTATATGACCTCTCTGCGTTTTTTAGCACATCTTCTTTGTAAAAAAGTACATCTTTAAACTGACCCTGACTGTACATCTGACCCTGATCAAAAAAATGCGGAGATTTTTCATCACCACTCTGGCCTCCTGCCAGAAGCGATTTTGCCTTTATCCTGGGGCCAAACTCCACTGCGCAGACAAAACTGTTGCCATGCACACCATATCTTTTTTTAGTATTGGGAAAAGTTCGGCCATCGTAAGAGGGCAGCATTCCCCATGTAGAAGATACATAAGCTACGGGATAGCTCAGCTTATTGTCATCAAAAGTATATTGGAGATCTGATGATATCCTTTGAAAACGGTTTATCTCTCCCCAAGGGGTCTGCCAGCGACCAAATCTGCGCTGCAAATCATAAACAGTCTGTAGCAATGGTCTTAGTAAACCATAAGCAGAAGCATTGGCAGCAAAATATTTAGCTTTAACTACCTGGTCTGCTTCTTCGTCTTCTATTATTTTTGTATTAAGAATATTAGGAAGGATATTTTGTCCCCATTCTACAGCAAGGGTTGTAGCTATGGAGTTTTCGCCACAACGGAAATCCCATTTTTTCAGGACAGCAATCGGACCGGCTAATAAAGCGAAAAGTGAATCTTCGTAGGGAACCTGCTCAAATGCACTGACTAATGCAGGTACCAATACCTCAAATGCGGCCAATCTTCTGTCGTATCCCGCTTTGATGACTTTGTCTATATTGTAATTTCTTTCTTCGCTCAGTGTTCTGACCGCATTAATTCCTCGGAAGTTTTCGCTGTCGGGTGCCATATACACAGGATATTTTTCCCTTTTAGGGCTTTGATCACCTGCAACTGTAAAGGGTGTGGAGTTGCAGTTCTGGAGCCAGCCATTGGATGGATTGATACTAAAGACGGTTTCGTTGATGTTATGATATCCCGTCCATTCTGTTGCCGGTGTACCCCCATCCACTGCCTGACTCCAGTCAAATTTGGCATCTCTGGTTGGGATTCTATTGCCATGCCAATAAGCGATGTTGCCTGCTGCATCGGCATAAACTGTATTATTGGAAATATTGCCTTTCAGATCCAGTGTTTTTTTGAAGTCTTCCAGTCCGGTAGCCTTGTTTCTTTGCCAACATTGTATCAATCCGTTCAAGATACGATTATCTGCCTTTAAACTCAGCCACTTACCGTTTCGTTTGGTCATGACAGGGCCATGGTGTGTGAATAGCGCTTGTATCATTGTAGTATCAAAAGTGCTACCATTTTTAGTGCGAAGCAGGATTTTTTTGGTGATCACCGGTTTTTCCTTGCCATCATAAGTGTACACCCATTTGTTGCCTTTACGGGATACTTTTTCTATATAGGTATCGGCGGCATCTACAGCACTGCTCGTATGAATCCAGCCACATTTTTCATTAAATCCCTGATATACAAAAAATTGACCCCAGGTCACAGCACCATATACATTGAGTCCTTCTTCGCTTACCATATGGACTTCAGGTCTGAAGTAAAAAGTAACATGTGGATTTATATACAATATAGCATGTCCCGATTCAGTAATCTTGGGTGCAAATGCAAATCCGTTAGATCCGGTCAGGACTTCTTCTTTTTCTTCTTTGACGAAGGAGAGTGATGGCTCCGCCGAATAAAAGTTTTTAAGCTCACCTACTGTGATGTCAGCTGTATTGATGGCACCTATACTGCCATCAGTCCACAGCATAGGGTACCAAGGCTTAAAACGGTTTAAAAGCGCAGGTTTTTTTTCAGGATGTTTATATAGATAATAATTGACACCATCTGCAAAGGCATTACAAAGTTTTTTCATCCAGGCGGGTGAAGCATTGTAATCTTTGACAGCGTCAGAAGAATCTATGATCATACGTATGAGGAGATCTTCATACAAATCATCTGAGCCTGTAACTTCTGCCATTCTGCCCAATTTTTCTATATAATTCATTTCTACACGCTTGAAATCGTCTTCACATTGGGCATACAGAAGACCAAAAACGGCATCAGCATCCTTTTTGCCGTAAATATGTGGTACACCATAATTGTCTCTGATGATGGTGACTTGTTTTGCCTGGCCTTCCCATCGGGAGATTTCATCTTTGGTAAACGATTGTGAAAAGAGACATAACGGAAATAATAAAATGATAAGTAAAAACTTCATAAAATTTATTTTGATCGAATTTTAATATAATCCTGGTTTGTATTTTTTTAAAAAAAGTGGTCCTGATCTGAATTCAGGACCACAATTACATGATTTTTTTTATTTTAATTTTGGTATACTATAGCCCTTGTCTCTAAGTTCTTCTTCTGTCATTTTTAATACATTTACCTGCAATGTGATTGGAATGAGCGGTGTATCGAGCGTATCTGTTGTCACCTGACCGATGGCTTCCAGTACCTCGAGGCCTTTAAATACCTGACCGATAATCATAAATTTTCCATCAAGCCTTGGTATACCTTCTTTATTGTGTACGATGTAAAACTGACAACCGGCAGACAGCTTGCCCGGATTATCATCACGACCTATGCCTACGGCACCGTACACATGTCTGAGGCTATCATGAAATTCAGGCGTGATCAAGTAGGGCGACTTACTAAATCCTTCCGGTGTGTCTGGGCATCCGCCCTGGATGACAAAGTTTTTTATCACACGGTTGAAAGTAAGTGTATCCCAATAATGATCATTAGCGAGTTTAATAAAACTTGCTTTGTGATTGGGTGTAAGGTCAGAAAATGAAAATAACATTTCACCCATAGGTGTTTTTATTTGCCCCACATCATAGATTGTTTGCTCTTTTTTAACCGGGGAACAAGCGATTACGAAAATAATAGCACACAATAATAAATACAGTTTCATTTATGTGATTTTAATGTGTGAAATTACACATTTCGACATTATGCCAAAGTCAAAAGCAGAATATATTTTTTTGAAAGAAGGAAAGGAGTTTTAATGTATTTTACAATGAGTGGATTTATACTCTTAATAGGTATTTTCAAATTATATTAATGTAAAATATTTTGCCTGAAAATAAATGTCATCAAATATGTATTGCTAAAAAAAATATCCTGCCTACCCAACTTTTGTCTTTTATGCCTAACATCATTTTTGTCCTTTCAAAAAGTCAATCAAGCCTTTGAAATAATTCTTCTGATCATCATACATACTCATATGGCTGCCATTCCGGCAATACAAATAAGTTCCGTTTTGTACTTCTGAAGCCATCCATTTCATATGTTCAGGATCCATGGTATCATGTTGGGCACCTATAACTAATGTTGGTACTGAAATTTCTTTTAAGCGATTTTTTACATCCCACTTTTGTAATTTTCCAGAGATGCCAAATTCACTTGGTCCCTGCATGGTCACATAAAGTGATTGATTCATTCTGCCAAAAGAGCGGTTTACAGGTTCAGGCCAATCATTCAGAGGAAAGCGGAGTATATGTTTTGTATAAAAATTGGGGTAAAGCAATTCCATATACTTAGGATTAGCAAAATCGCCATTTTTTTCTATTGTTCGGACTGTGTCCAATACTTTTGGGTCCATTTGTTTGGCCAGCACATCATCGGCATATTTTCCATATTCAGGGGCACTCGACATCATATTTGAAATGATAAGACCCTTGAGATTTTGCTGGTATTTAAGCGCGTATTCCATACAAAGAATACCACCCCAGGAATGTCCTAAAAGGTAAAAATTATCTTTATCCAGATGGAGGGCTTTTCTTACTTGCTCGACTTCTTCAACATATCTTGTCAAATCCCACATGGATGTATCCTTAGGATTGTCTGAAAATCCGCAACCAAGCTGATCATAATATATTAATTCAATGCCTTCCGCAGGAAGGAAGCTTTCAAAACACTCAAAGTACTCATGAGTGGCCCCGGGACCACCATTCAGAAGTAAAAGTTTTATAGTTGGATGGTTACCTATGGTTTTTGTCCAAACATTAAATTTTCCTTTTGATGTTTCAATAGGTATAACTTTGATACCTCCGGTTTTAATTCCCGTTTCGTTGCTCGTAAAATACGAAGTAAGTGATGATGACGAGCTGGTCTGTTTACAACTGTTCAGACCAAATAAACAAATTATAAAAAAGCAAAATATTAGGTGTTTCATACTTTAAAAATAAACCGATTAAAAGAAATCTGATAAGATATAATAGTCTGCAATATACATGTAAAATTACAACAAATATGTTGGTAGCACCAATTTTATGTTGGATTATATAAAGTACTGAATTGACTTTTCAAAACATGCAAGAGAATTCTAATAAAAATATTTTTTCCTAAGAATTATATATAGATCTTATTGTATTTCTTGCTAAAGTAGCCAGCTTTTACATTTAAGTCCAATATGTAATAAATACTGCGCCGGATTTTGCCCTTTTAGTGTTATAATTGTGATAATTTTGTGATATTTAAATATCATCTTTACTCTTTCTTTATACACCAAATTAAAAATAAATTATCGTGAAGCACTTTTTATTCTTGGTTTTTGTTGTTTTTGGTACTTTTATTTTTGGTCAGGGCAATAAAAAATATGCACTAATTCAACATTTTACAAATACCAGATGTGGTATTTGTGCAAATAATAATCCAACATATTATACAAATATTCAGCCTCTGCAAACGGATGTTCATCATGTAAGCATTCACCCGTCGGTTCCATATAATAATTGCGCGCTTTACCTGGCAAACACCGCTGAGCAAGACGTATTGCGCAACTATTACAGTGTATTTGGTACCCCAACTTTTTTTGTCAACGGCGATGATAAATCATTAAACAGTATTAATGCAGAAGTCATTGCAACAACTTCTGTAAATAGTCCTATTGCGGTCAATGTGAATCAATCAATAGGCGCCGGTAGTTTAAATGCCAACGTATCGGTAAATACAACCCAAATCCCACCAACAGGTAGTTACGTACTTTACGTAGCCGCTGTCGAAGAATTATTGAATTACAACGCGCCAAATGGAGAAACCTTACATCATGACGTTTTTAGGAAAATGTTTACCAGTGCATCGGGCCAAACAATTTCTTTGACATCAACGGGCCTTCAGACTTTCAATTTTTCAACAAATATTTTAGCCAACTGGAATGCATCAGAAATGTATGTATTAGCTTGGGTGCAAAATAGCGTAACAAAACAAGTTCTAAACTCAGCAAATATATATACACCGGTTCCAGTTCCTTCAGTGACTATTTCAACTTCAAATACCACCTTATGCTCCGGAGCCAGTGCTACATTTTTGGCCAATACAACAAATGGGGGAACGAACCCTTCTTTCCAATGGAAAAAAAATGGCATAAATACGGGAACGAACAGCGCAACTTTCAGCACCAATACTCTGGTAAATGGTGATGTCATCACTTGCACACTGACGAGTAATGATCCATTTGTCAGTACTACCATAGCAAATTCAAACGGTATTACTCCGACCATTTCATCTTCTGTTACACCAACTATCAATATTTCCACTTCGAATACCACCATATGTTCCGGAACAAATACTACTTTCACGGCAATTGGTACGAATGGTGGCAATGCTCCATTGTATCAATGGAAATTGAATGGTAATCCGGTAGGAAATAATAATATTAATTATACTAACAATTCACTGATTAATGGAGATGTCATTTCATGTGATTTTACCAGTAATGCCACTTGTACTACTTCTAATATTGTGCCGTCCAATACTTTAAATATGATGGTAAACCCTATCGTAACACCAAGTATTGCCGTAAGCACTCCGACAAACACCATATGTAGTGGAAGTAGTATCACGTTTAATACAAATATTACATTCGGAGGTAGCACGCCAGGTTATCAATGGAAAAAAAATGGAAGTAATGTTGGGATTAATTCAATGACTTATGTCGACAATACACTTAATAATGGCGACATCATCACTTGTACCCTTACCAGTAATGCGTCCTGTGTCACAACAAATATGGTCAATTCCAACACACTGCCCATCACTGTAAATGCCAATGTGACACCTACCATACAGATTAATACTTCGGCCACTAACATCTGTACAAATACGAATGTTTTGTTCACTGCTTCAGCAACAAATGGTGGATTAAATCCCGGGTATCAATGGAAAAAAAATGGAATTAGTACAGGAAGCAATTCAGCCACTTATTCGGATAATGCATTGATCAATCAGGATGTAATATCTTGTGTGCTGAATAGTAGTGCCACTTGTTTGACAACCAATAATTTAAACTCAAACTTGCTGACTATGACCGTCAACGCCAATGTGACACCTACCGTACAAATTAATACTTCAGCCACTAATATTTGTGCTAATACGAATGTTTTGTTCACCGCTTCAGCAACATATGGTGGATTAAATCCTAGTTATCAATGGAAAAAAAATGGAATTAGTACAGGAAGCAATTCAGCCACTTATTCGGATAATGCATTGATCAATCAGGATGTAATATCATGTGTGCTGAATAGTAGTGCCACTTGTTTGACAACCAATAATTTAAGCTCAAACTTACTGACTATGACTGTCAACGCCAATGTGACTCCCTTTATAATTATAACGAGTAATACAAACAATATTATTTGTGCCGGCACCAGTGTTACTTTCAATAGTGCTCAGAACTTTGGTGGTTCAGCTCCCGGTTATCAGTGGAAAAAAAATGGTGTTCCTGTTGGGCTTAATAGTGCAGGTTATATTGATGCTGAACTAAAAAATGGAGACGTCATTTTTTGTACTATGCTAAGTAATGCTAACTGTGTGACTACACTTAATGCAATTTCCAACAGCATTACAATGAATGTAGCTCCACTATTGATACCCGGCATTTCTATCATGACCGCTTCAGATAGTATTTGTGCAGGCAGCATGGCGACATTTACTTCAACACAAATGAATGGCGGATCCTCTCCAGCTTATCAATGGAAATTAAATGGAAGTAATGTGGGAGCAAATTCGAATACCTATTCAAATGTGACACTTAATAATGGTGATTTAATCACCTGTGTTTTAACAAGTAATGAAAGTTGTGTTACAACAAAAATGACACATTCGAATGAACTCAAAATGACTGTCAATGCCATCAAAACTCCAACGATTGTCATCAGCAGCAATACTACCACTATTACAATAGGAACCAAAGTTGTTTTTACAGCATTAACAAGCAATGGTGGAACAAACCCGGTATATCAGTGGAAATTGAATGGAAATGTTGTCGGAACAAATAGCCAAACATATGTTGACAGCACATTGATGGAAGGCGATGTCATTTCGTGTGTTTTAACAAGCAATGCACCTTGCCTCACTTCTTCTACAGGTATTTCTAATTCAATTAAAATAACTTTACAGATAGTTTCAGTTTTAGACCAAACAATATTTAAAGTTAACATATTTCCTGTTCCATCGAATGATCATATAGTTGTAGCATTGATCGATCTTAATGCTTCAGATTTAAATGTTTATCTCTACAATCTTTTGGGACAAATAGTAGGAAAATCAGTCATTCGTAAAGGGAATACCTTTACAAAATTTGATACATCTGCCTTACCGAATGGAGAGTATGTTTTGAAAATTACCAATGATATCAAGACCATTCTGAAAAAAGTTTTGATATTAAAGTAAGATCAATTTTGTCAAAGTTTAACAATAGATACAAACCAAAAAAAGGCAGAAATTCCTTGCAAATCAAGCCGTTTTTTGAATATTAAACGAGTATAATACACTGTAAAATCCACACCAGCCAAAAAGCGGTGGAAGATGTGGATTTTATGTTGTACAGGTTTTCAATTATCATGGCTCAATACCTTGTCATGAGAATCATACCTCCAAATTCTGTCAGTTTACCATTTTCAGCAAAGATGACATCACCACCTTTTCAAGAACATTCTCTATGATTTGATCCACAGCATCGGCCATAGTATTGTGTTTTTCTTTCGGAGGTCTTAAAGTCACAAAATGTTTATTTTCAGGAATTGTAAATCCGGGTACTTTATAATCTTTTTCGACGATAAGAGACAATCCCCGCCCCTCGAGCACTGCAGTCCATATCTCTTGTATCCCTGATGTAGCCAAACCTTTACCAATCTTTTCACGGAAATCAATAATCAAATCGTCGACTTTGGTATTTAAATAAGCTTCAAAAATTAACCAGCATTTTTTGCCAAATTCTGAAAGATTTGTATTGTCATAACTACCGGAAAGTTTACCTACAACGTGTTTGTTGAAATCTGTAACACTTTCAAACCATGAAATGTCTTTATCTGTGCCGGATATGACCAATAGGGTATTCTGTAACATGTAATCTCCTAAGTATTCGTCAGCATTTCTGAAAAAATCTTTAAATCTGATGGCCTCCATAGTAGATTTATCGTGTTCAAAACTTCTCATCTGAGGATTGCCGATATTAGATGATCCTCGGCTTGGAGTATTGTATTCATAATCATCATAAAATTCATAAGGAAAGTGTTTGCCCCTGATTTCATTGAGTTGATCTAAGCAACCTTCAAAAAGTCTTACATTCTTTTCACTGAGCATCAATACATAATAAGGCTGCGACAAATTGGTTTTGTAAAGCAAATCTCTTATTTCAAAATCATTAGCCACAATTATTTTTTCTTGCACGTGAAAAGGAAACTTAACCATCTTATTAACCTGATCAGAGATATAAAAACCGATGCCATCCAGATTATGATCATAGTCTACTGACTTTGCCATTTCCTTCAAAGTATTGAGCAATGGTCGGGTATCTTTTGAACTGTATTTATATCCTAACAATTGACCGACGCTTTCCACGGCTTTTTCCATCTCGTGTTTATCCACTTTACGTTCTGGAAATAAACGATGTGTAGGTAGAACTACTGAAATACAAATATTGCCTCTTTGCTGCTGTAAAGTAACAAGGTCTTCACCTAATAATTTATCTTCTTTCATGATCTAAAGACTTAATAATGAATAAATAAAACAAGGCATTTTATTATCATATCCACAACTATACACGTATGTCTATTTGTTGACGCTGTTATAATAGACCTATATACGAATGTACGTAATAAATGTAAAAATATACCATGAGGTTTCTCATATTTATAAATGACAGCTATCATTTTAAAAAATGCAGAATCATATTTTAAGCTCCTGACTTTGACTTAAAAAATAAATGAAATAAACTAAATTAACTCCAAATTAAATATTACAAGGCTCATCAGTTCCAACTTTTTGAATGTTTTAAAAAACATATGATAGCATCATTGGGATTATTCGCATTTATATAAATTTGGAGTCATTTCGACACCATCAAGAGTTATTACTTCATGCTTGATATCAAATAATCCAGGACCGTTGGTTGCACCTGTTACGATTAATGTTTTTTTTGAAATGTTTATTATCTCAAATAGAAAAAATGGCATTCCGGGGCATTACTTATAGGTTTATGAGCTAGTGGTGTCATGCGTTCGTTCATTTTTTATTTGGAGCAATATATCCCTCATGTAACGTCTGGATTAACTTAGCAAAGTGAATTAATCGCTTTTCAGAAAACATCGGCCCTACTATCTGCACAGCAATAGGCAGCCCTTCATTATTCAAGCCCAGCGGGATTGTCAACGCCGGATGACCTGTTGCATTAAAACACATAGTATAATGGAAATGGTCCCAATATTCCATTTTGACACCATCCACAGACATAGCTTCATGTTTAGGGTTCTTGATGAATGGGGGGCCTGGCGTGATAGGAAGTATCAGGAAATCATATATATGAAAAAAGCGTTCCATTTTCGCTCTAAGCGTATCCCTTCTTACGATAATTTTGTCATATTGGGCTTCATCAACATCTCCGATACGTTCAATTCCTTCACTCATGTCAATCTTGAGCGGTGTGCCACTTTCAAATTCATGTTTAATTAATTGGCGTATGATCCACGGTTGTTTTGCAAATACCATATATGCCATCAGAAGCATGTGCATTTGTCTCATCTCAACAAAATAGTCAGGTTGAACATTTTCCATTTTTACACCTGCGCTTTTCATAGTACTGACAAGTATTTGGAGTTTCTTTTTCACGTCAGTGGAAATGGGAATTTTATTGTTTCCGAAATGCCATTCATCAAAATAGGCAAGTTTATACTGGTCAAGGTCTTTGTGCTCTTCCAGCGGTAGCCACTTATTGTTGTCGTGCCAAGGCTTAATCATGGCGTTCCACCCAAGCTCGATATCATCAATTGTTCTAGCCATAGGGCCGGCAACAGCCATACAGAAGTATTTTTTATTGCCCGTTGTGTCAGGAGCAGAATTGTAATTTTTTCCCATGCTCCCTTCGGTGGTTTTCAATCCATAAATACCGCAGAACCCGGACGGAATTCTAATACTTCCGCCCATATCTCCTCCAAGGCTAAGTGGACAAAATCCTGAAGACACAGCTGCGGCACCACCTCCAGTACTGCCACCAGGTGTACGTTTTGTATCATACGGGTTGCTCGCTTCAGGATAAATGTCGCCCATCGTTTGAATATCAATAAGCATGCTTGGCACATTCGTAGTTCCTAAAATAATAGCGCCTTCCTGCAGCCATGCATCAACCACTGGTGCATTCCGTGGAGCGACAAATCCCTGGAAATTTTTGGAATTCCATGTGCAGGGTTTGTCTTTCACCCAGAATTCTTCTTTGATACATACCGGCACACCATGCAAAGAACCGAGCGGTTCACCTCGCTCGACTTTTAAGTCTGCAGCTTTAGCAGCATCAAGTGCTTCTTTTTCGAAAAGCCAAATAAAAGCGTTGGTCTTGTAGTTGTTGTTCTTGATATAATTTATACATTCCTGGGTTATCCCGACCGACGTTGCTTCTTTATTTTTTATCATCATGGCAAGTTCAGTAGCTGACTTGAAAATAAATTTTCCTTCGACGTGAAATTCAACATCCAGCTTTTGAAAAAGCTCTGCCTGAAGTGCTGGTGGTTCACCCATCGGTTTTGGCATTTGTGTCCAAATGTAAATACCTGCAACAACGGCAATTATTAACAGGAAGCCAAAATTCCCCCGATCCATTTTAAAATTTTTTTCGCCCTGATTTCATTATATTTTCCTTTATTTTTGAATTCTGACAAACATCAAAAATACATTTTTATTTTTTAATTTCATATAATTTAAGGTAACAAATTAAATTATTATTATCTTCGAAAAAAAGGGAAAGACTAAAACCTCTGAGTGTATGTATTGTATGGGATTGTGGGGCAAATTACGATTTCGTTTGGATATGTTTCCTGTTACCAATTTCATAGGCTAATGCCATATACTTAGTAACTTCTTTATTGATGTCTGTTTTGTCGTGGATCTTAAAGTGATGGACGAAAAACCGGTTTTCTAAGTTATCAATTTTATAAAAACATGAGTTGTCGACATAAGATTGTGTAAAAACCAGATGAATATTTATATAGTCACCACCAATTTTGTTGATTGAACAGAAACGCATTTTTGTCAGTAAGGCAACCCTTGTCTTTACAGGATGAATATCAAAGGCACCAATTTTTCGGTATTCGGAAATGAAGTAATTGAACAAGTCAATCATTGTTTCGGATTTGCCCTTTAAAAAGTCATCCACAGTAAAGTGGCCACAAGAATGCGATTGATTTGTGTTGTAAAATTTATGATTACAAATCGGGCAAGTCCACATATTATTTTATTGTAGATTTTTGTCTTCGTCTTTTGAAAATTTCGTCAACCCCAAAAATCATTACAACTGAAAATAGAAAGTTTGTAAGAATAATTACCCAGGGAGTATAATAAACATCTACTCCAAGATTTAAATAATGCGAAAGCCCTGAAACAATGGCAACTGGTGTTTCAATTAAAGCTGTTGCGGCTCGTAACGGTTTTGGCAAAGTTTCGTGCGCATAAAAAAACCAAGTCAGGAAAGTTGTGAGTAAAACAACTAACAAAATGATTTTGATACGTCTGCCTGTAATTGTCATTTTCTATTTGCAACTGTGATTATGTTTCTAAAAGGTTTTTCAAAGTTAACAAACTACTATCCATATCTTTTGGAAAGTTTTTTTCTGCCATTGGAATAAATATATTCATTGGATAATTTAATGTGCCGGAATTAATCAAATTTACTTTGGTTTGATCGTCTGATAAAGATGCTATCTCCATGATAACATTAGCTGTGGTTTTTATTGGTCTGACAAAACGAATTTGGGTTTCAATTCTTTTACCTTCAATGATATTCATGATTTCTTTTTCTCCTTCACCTGCTTTTTTGTTGCCGCTCCAGGAAATAATAAATCCAACTGTCCCGTCTGTTCCTTAATATTCCCATTTCCTGTTGGGATCTGCCTTGGCCCATTTGTTGAATTTGTCTTGGTTTTTGAGCAGTTTCAAAAAGTCAAATACTTTTTGTTTGGGTGCGGTGATAATTATTTCTCGATTAACATAATATTCCTTTTTCACGAAAAGGGCTATAATTAAAAGGAAGGCAATGATGGAAACTTTTCCAAGCAGTATTGTGATTAAAATATTCATTTTATTTTTTTTATTCATTAAAAATATTAAAACTGAAGCAATCAAAGTCTTAATCAATTTTTGCCGATTGTACTTTATTTTTTGTTTTGGCGAATCTACGATTTCAAAGTTGAATCAGGTCGGTGTTTAGTATTAAGTTAAAGCTTTTTTTGGACCAGGTTATCACTTTATGTTTTGACTATATTTAAGTTCAAATTTAACCAGATTAATTTGATTTCAGAAGATATTTAACAGTTTTAATCTGTTCTATTTTAATTTTGGGTATATTGTATTATATTTCGGTGGTGAACTTTCATAATAATTGTTGGCTGAACCACGTATTTTTATAAAAGTTCACTTCGAAAACATAGTTGTAGCCTGCAGTTTTTTTTAGTTTCTTTTTATTCAAAGAGTTTTTCTAATGTTGGTCTTTCAGCGAGTAAATGTGCCGCACTAAAAACTATAAAAACTTTGTCGTGATTTTGTAAGGCGTTATAAATATTTTCAACGAAGGGCACTACCAATAAGGCAGCCTTTCTTTCCATGCATTGTTCTATCACGTTTATTATTTCTTAAATAATGTCATTCATCAATATAACAATTGAAGAAGTACATGAAGTTAAGGATAAATAACAACTTTAACACTTCCGACAATATTTACATTTCCTAAGTTGGTCATCGTTGTTCCTGTTCCTGCGATACTTGATTTTTCATATATATTTACATTTTCTAAATGGAGTGACCCATTATTAAGTATGGCCCGGTTGTTAAGATTAGTACCCGAATAAATATTTACATACTTCATCGAAAACAATTTTGATCCACTCACATTAAAAACCGGACCAGTGGCTCCTATGGCCTTTATTATCGGAATGCTAGTCATTGTTTGATGAATGTTGATATTCTTTGAGAGCTTAATGGGTCCCGAAGTAAGTTTAATGGTGTCGTTACCCATTCCATCTGTTAATGACGCATCAAAAGTTATTGTTGCTCCATCTAAGGCGCATGCTATGGTCCTTCTCAATGAACCAACTCCATCATCATTCGTATTGGATACGATCGTAGAGCAAGCCGCATTTGCATCATATAAGTCACTTTGCCACAAGCCACGACCATATGTAGATGCTCTCAGCTTTAAAGTGGGATAGTATATTTCTAAATCTGTGACCTTACTGTTCGCTATGTCACTAAAATAAGGAATCCAATTAGCATTTGAATTATCGTAGTAATAAACCCCAATATCAGCGCCTATATATACGGCGTCATTCGCATCGCCATTTCTATATACAATGGTATTTATAGGTATATTAGGAAGTCCGGTAGAATTTACATCAGACCAGGTGGCTCCACCGTCAGTTGTTTTAAAAACTTTATTGGATGCAGTATATCCTGAAAATGTAACCCATACTTTGTTAGGGTCTGTATTTGATATAGCGATGTTACTTGCGGAAGAAGCTGCCATTGGCAATGTGCCTGTAACATTCGTCCAACTTGTTCCACCATTGATCGTTTTAGAAATGGCATTTTCCTTTATGGTATACATCACCATTGTGTTACTTGGGGCAACTACAAAACGAATAATACTTCCCGTTCCCGATGGAGTTCCTATTGAAGTCCATGTATGTGTATTACTGACAGCACTTTGATAATTTGTACTTTTATATAAGTCTGGTCGACCACCGGCATAACATGTAGTTGAAATAACGGGATCTTGGATGATAGGACTAAAAAACTCTGTACCTACCGGAAGTCCATTTCCATTTAAGGAATATTTATTTACCATTCCATCATCAGAGAAACTATGGTTGCCATTAGGGTCAGAATCTACAATATTAAGATTATTGGTTCTATCAATAAAGGCGCTTTCTCCATCACCACCACCTATGTAAGTCCATACACCACTTGTGTTTTTTAAATTCCCTATGTCTTGTAGTCCCGTGATCATCACGACATCATCAGAGGATAAGGCAACGTCGGTCATTTGAGCTATTTGTAAATTGTTACTTATATCTGTCCATGTGACACCATTATCCGTTGTCCTGGAAATGCCACCATCACAAGTAGCAAACATAGTAGTACTGCTTCCGGGGAGGTATTCGATGCTTTGAACATCAGCATGCATATATGGCGCCACTCCCGGAGTACCACCCGGATTCAATGGATCTGTCCCGTACCAGTAGGAAAGAATATTCCAGTTAAATCCACCATCTGTTGATCTATATTGACTTATACCACCTACAGTTATTAAGTTTATGTTTGTGGGTGAAATGGCAATGGCCAAATCATGATTAGCCTGGCCACTATTTCCTACAGGAGGATAATCCGTACCCAAAATATTTGGTGAGGTAGATCGAGTCGAAAATGTTGTACCACTGTCTGAAGAAAAATATAATCCTTTATACCCTCTTGTAGCATTACCAGCTAAAACATACACGGAGTTTGCGTTTGCTACAGAAACACCCATTATGACTCTTGACGTTTCCGCCGCTGGCGGCAAGCCTGAATTGATGGCTGTCCATGTCACTCCATTATCGGCTGATTTCCAAAATATATTTGTTCCTTGTGCACCACTTGCGTAAACTGTCAAGTGATCACCGGGTTTAAATTTTATATCTTGAATATTGTAGGCAGTGTTTAAACCTGTTATACTTTGTGTTGCCCAACCATCAGTTGTCCTGTAAACACCACCATCGGTTGCCGCCAGCATGATCTGTGGATTTGTAGGGTCCATAACTATTCTTCTGATGACAAATTGATCACTTAAGAGAAATGTCATTGCTGTTGTTGTCCAGGAAGCTCCTCCATCTACAGTTTTTAATATGCCGATACTTTTTTTATCAGTCTCCCAACTCCCGGTTGCCAAATACATTGTCGTTGGGATGGTTGGATGTATCGCTAAGTCGGAACAACCGATCACGGCTAAGTAATCATTGTTAGTTGTCCAGTTTGGTAATGCTGCATTGCCGTTGGTTGTTTTCCAGAGTCCACCATCTGGTGTACTTACATACATCGTATTGCTATTGGTAGGATCAAACCTAACAAAATCTACTCTTCCCACCCCTGAATCATATCCTGTGGGTTTCGAAGGAGGTCCCACGAGTGTCCAATTTCCGGCTCTTGTTCCTTTATGGTCAAATAAATGTCTATT
This sequence comes from Saprospiraceae bacterium, assembly GCA_016717145.1. Lineage (GTDB taxonomy): Bacteria > Bacteroidota > Bacteroidia > Chitinophagales > Saprospiraceae > OLB9. The sequence goes on from JADKGD010000073.1 coordinate 143,793, forward strand.
GTTTTTTTTCCAGGTTATAAAATTTGGATAGGTTAAACCAACGATTGATAAGTCACCTGATGGAAAAACTCTTGGCTTCATCAATGTTTCCCACCTCTTAAAAACTTTATATCCACTTCCTTTGGTTATTTTTTTTCCTTGCCAATAAGTGTTGAAGTCATTTTGAATGTCATAAAAATTTGCATTTTTATTTTGACCCATCAGACGCCAATCAATACTCGATTTAGTGTTCTGAGAAAAACCCATTATTGTTGTAACAAAAATAAGTATTATAATTACATAAAATGTTAATGCAAAACTTCCTTTTTTTAAAATCATTTTTTTACTATTTACTTTTAATAAAATGTGACAGAACTTACTTATTTACCCGGTAAATTTAAGGTTATTTATTTTTTAATGTAAATTTATCTGATATTATTATAAAATAAATATACTTATCTATTCAATATTTGACCTGAAAATAATAAGATTTATAGCATGAATACATGCTTTTACTTTGAACGTAATATGTTGACAATTTTGAACCATGCAGTGGGATGACCACATTGGTTATACGCTGTGAAAACTTTCTGCATTATCATTTGTGAGATAAAGAGTTGCTTTGTATCTTTCTCCATATCTGGGGTTAATCGTGTATTACTCTTATAATTCTTCAAATGATGCTTATTATAATTATAAACTTTGCATTTTAGTAACGTTGGCGTGAAATAACTTTGAGGTTTTAGTACTTTACAATTTGAACAACTTACTAAAAAACGTATTCGCTCACCGGGGCTTCAAAGTAGCGGATACGATGGTTTACGCAGCGTTTTTTTTACCACAGCTGAACTATCTTATCTACGGGTTGATCCCTGATGCCCTGGAGAAAAAATTGAGTGAAAAAGCTACCCGTGCTAGTGGCTGCGCATCTGTCTGTCGTATATATTTTTAAGTTGCAAATCGCCAAATCCATAAACTCCTTCTCTGTCTGAAAACGCTGAAAAAACTTCTTGAAATTCTGTCGAGTTAGTGTCAATTATTTCTTTTACTACTTTGTCAGGTCTGCCCAAAGTTTTGTCCAATGGAAATCGTTCTATATGTGCTTGACAAACTTCTTCTAAATATTCAAAACAGTCAGATTGTGATTTAGATAATTCTTGCAACCTGTCTAAATCGCCATTTTGATATGCCGTCCACAAATATTTTCCTAATTCAATGTCCTTGGGCTTAAACTCTACTTTTGAAAAATATGCCTGTTCAAGTTTTTCAGCATTTGATATTCCAAAACCTTTCCAAGTGTCTGCTTTATTGTCTATCATCGGGAAAATTCTAAAGATTTTAAGTGTCGGATGATTTGCAAGCATCGAGATTACAAACCACATATTTGTCTGGCAAAACAAATCGTTCTCAAACCAAAGACAAACTTCGGAATTGTCAGGTAGATTGTTTAGTTTTTCAAATTCCTTTACACTTTTACTATAATATTCTTCTGTCGAAACATTGTAAGTGGCGGCAATAAATTTTGCTCGCATTGCCCAAAAGTCAGCGATGTTGTCGGCAGTTAAATTACCGTCAATTAAACATTCTGTACATACAATAAAGTCCTGATTAATTTTTGTTTGTCTTAATTGATCAGCTAAACAGTCACCGTTTAGTATGTGATACATTGTCATTCTTTTTGTCTTTGTTGTTTGTTTTGGTAAGGCAACTAGCTTGTTATTAAACAAAACAAATTTACCCTAAACTTTTGTTTTATTTCAAATTTGTATCAGGAAGTTGGTAATTTTGACGGTCCACCATCGATTTATCCAATAGACTTTGAATTTTTGACAAGATATGATTTGCATAAACATTTACATTATACTTGTTGGTGCAAGTTTCAGTCCGATACTGGACTGATAAGTACTACTTTTGCCCCCGCCATATTGCCGAACAGATGTATGTGCCAGCCCTTTATTCTATTGTCATGATTCTTTTGGCTTTTTTATTCCAAAGTATTATTTTTTGTTCCAAACTTGATGTAATAATTCTGTTTCCTTGTTTGTTCCACGAAACACCCCATAAATAGTCTTTCGAATTACCTTCTGAAATAAGGTTTCCTTTTGTGTCCCAAATTCTCAATGCGTCACTTGCTGTTGCCAATCTGTTTCCTTTTGGATTCCACGCCAGATTTCTGTATTCACCTTTGCTAATGTCAATTGATTTTAAAAGTTCACCTTGTCCATTCCAATATTGAAGTAAAGATTTGTCTTTATCATCACCATAATCCCCTGTTACAAAAAAATCATCTGAATTGTGCCAGGCAACACTCAATAGCATTACGTCTTCGGGTCTATGTTTTATAGATTTTAGTAAATTCCCTTCAATATCATACAAACGTATTTTGTCTGTAACCGTTGTTAAAATGTTTTTTTTCGGATGCCAATCTATGGCTGTTATACTTTTGGTTGAATTACTTTGATTTACAAACTTTCTTATCAATTCACCTTTTATATTGTAAATTAATATTTGTCCTTCATTGTCGGCAACAGCTACATATTCTCCTGTATAATTCCAGTCAATTCCTCTTGCTCCTTCCGGTGAAATTCCGTTTAATTCAATTTTTTTGTTGTTATCCAAATTGATAATACTTGTTTTGTCTTCCGAATTTTGTGTTGAGACAGCAATAATATTTTTCGAAGGATGCCATTTTACCCTTGTTATGGTATTTTTTATAGGAAGCGATTTGTATGGTTCTAGATTGTTTTCACTGTAAATTATTAAACTGTCAACATTTCCGCCAATGGCAATGTACTTTCCGTTTGGGCTCCAATCTGTTGTCCAGAGAATTTCCTTTGTTAATGTATTTTGAGCAAATGTCTGATTGCAAAAAACAACCATCAGAAAATGTAGAAATGTCAATATTTTAATTCGTGTTGTCATTGTGCACTGTTTTTTTCGGGGTTGCCACTAACTTGTAGTGATGCGTTCGTTTTTCTTTTTTGTCCAAGGGTAATGGCTCTTTTTTTATAAAACTTGATTTGTCTAAAAAAATTTATTTCTGCATATTGCTTCATCAATATCTTATGCTGAATTCTAGGCTTAAATTAAAAACTGCTCTGTCTAATGATTCGGATTCACCTGCATATTTTTTAGGGTGAAGGTAGCGTAGGTAAAATCTCCGTCCGGATAAGTATAGATGGCTTCAGCATAGCTCGCCAGTTTGTAACCATTGATCATCTTATAATCACGCAAAGGCGTACTCCATTTTAGTTTTGTAAGTGTACCATCTTTACCAGCAGCATAGCGGTCTTCAGACACAAAATTGACCATTTCTCCTTTTTCATTAAAGTAAAGCCATGCAGACACAGTGATGCCGTTGGTAGTAAATGATGCTTTTACCTTGTTTCCTTCGGTTTCCAACCATTGTATCCTATTGTCTATCAATGCAGCAGGCGCCATGCAGCAGATGTCATTAAAAAAAGTGACGGTCTCTGAAATACCCATTTCTTTACCTTTCATATACTGCACTTTGAACATCGACAATAGTCGGATATCCATAAAGGCTTCTCCGTTTTTGAAACTGTGGAAGCCTGATACGGGCAACTGTTTTTTGATGGCATCCAGAAAAAATAATCTGGTAGGTATGGGCATAAAATTGTATTGTTCGGATGTGAGTTCCATCCATGCTTTCTCTTCACGGCTTCTGATTTTGCCAGAAAAATTTATTCTAAAATTGTGCACTTTGGGTTTTCCAATACATCCGGTGAAGTCAAGATATTTTTGAACCGGTTCAGGCAAATGGAGGATGTCTATCTTGGTTAGTGTGGTATCGGTCATATTTTTCATTTGCTGCATACCAATTTTCACATCAGATCTATATTGGCTTTTAAAATTAATGTGAAATAAACCCACAATAGAAACTATAAGAATCAACAAATTGGCTATACTGCCAAATTTAGCATCTTGCCAATAATAGAAAATGAGCGCCTGAGATAGTACGACAGCTGTCAGTGCAACATAAACCCAGCTGTCTTTTTTTAATAAAAACATAAGCGTAAAGATGATCATCAGTATGGCCGCCAGTAACCATAAAATACCGGCGGTTTTAGAAATTTCCTTAGTCAGAGCTGAAACATTGGCATAATCAAAGGCTTTTACGAATCCTAAAATATGGATCAAACCATGAAGAAAGGCTATGAGGATAATGATATTTTTAAGCATAACATATAGATTTATTATTTTATTTTGGAAACAAAATTTGAAAAAAACTTGTACATCTGAATCACAACTAACGGGATCAAGCTAGCGGCTATAGCCACCATCCAAACATCACTAGTCATGATGGTTAAACCTAAAGCCAATCTCATATAAGGCACCATAAATACCAATAAAATTAGCGCAGTACATAATATCAGGGCATACCATACAAAATGATTGCGGGTGACTTCATTACTGAACAATTTTGATTTAGGAGAAGACATATTAAAGACGTGAAATAACTGTGCAAAAGCTAAAGTAACAAAGGCCACACTATTTATTATCTTATGATCTGGTGATAAGAATAATTTGCAGCAGACCACTGCCAATACCACCGAAATCGTGATGATGAAAGCATACCATCCGATTCTAATCCATTCCTGATGTGTAATAATGTCTTCTTTAGGACTTCGCGGTGGTCTTGTCATCACGGTTTTATCTCCTTTACCCAAACCTAATGCCAGTGCTGGAAATACATCCGTTACTATATTTAAAAACAAAATTTGCAATGGCAGCATCGTAGATGCAGGTGCATAAAACCCTAAAGCAGTGACAATAAAAATCTCACTCAAATTGCATGAAACCAGGTATATGACAAATTTTTTGATATTATTAAAAATCTCCCGCCCATGACCCACTGCTTCGGCAATAGAAGAAAAAGAATCATTTTTCAATACTATATTGGCAGATTCTTTGGCTACTTGCGTACCTCGTTTGCCCATAGCGATACCCACATCCGCTTTTTTGAGTGCAGGAGCATCATTGACACCGTCACCGGTCATAGCCACAATATTGCCTGCCTGCTGAAATATCTCAGCAATGTCTAGTTTTTGTTTTGGCGTTGTTCGGGCAAATACCGATGTGGCGAGAATTTTGTTTTTCCAAACTTTGGTGAGGGATTTGATGTCAGGCAAATCCTTACCACTTATTACTTCTTGATCCATATCATCCACTAATCCCACTTTTTCTGCTATATTAAGGGCAGTATGAGGATGATCTCCGGTAATCATCACCACTTTGATACCCGCATTTCGGCAGGTGGTAATGGCCTTTTTAATATCCAGTCTAGGTGGGTCCAAAAAACCAATCAATCCAATATAAACCAACTCTTTCAGAAAGTCATTCTCATTTAAACCCGGAGCTTCCTGATAAGCAAAGGCGAGTACCTTAAGTCCGTTTTGTGACATATTATCTGATGTTTCCAATATCTTCTTCTTATCAGTAGCTGTCAATTTCTGTTGATGGTCTCCATATTGAATATGTGAACATTTTTCCAACAAATGTTCAGCCGCACCTTTAGCTGCTATAAAACTGACCTTATCGTTTTTGTGTATGGTCGCCATCATTTTTGACACAGCATCGAATGGTATTTCACCTACTCGTTTATATTTTTTTTGGACATCATGATAAGAAAGTCCAGATGTATTGGCCAAACGAAGAAGCGAAATTTCTACTGGGTCACCTATAGCCTTTTCCTTTTTACTGGCCATTGAAAATGAAGCATTATTACACAAAGCAGCGACGATTTTCAAGAGCTCAAAATTGTGGTGACTATGGATAATGTCGCCATCATCAAATTTTAAAGATTGGTTTTCAATACTGACACGGACCGTTTCATCAGGGAAACTAAACGTATCGACTTGGATCACATTTTCAGTCAAAGTGCCTGTCTTGTCCGTCAGAATCACATTCGTACTGCCCAAAGTCTCTACTGCAGACAGATTTTTTACAATTGCTCCACGTTTTGCCATTAACAACATACCATACGATAGTGCAATCGTAGCCACGATGGGGAGGCCTTCAGGAAATGCGGCAACAGCCAATGCAATAGAGGTTTCCAATATTAGCAACCAATGTTTACCCTGGATAAATCCTGTAACTGCAAATATGGCCGTCATGAATAACGTCACCCAAATCAGCTTTTTGCTCAATGCGACCAGTTTTTTATCTAAAGGCGTTTCAGTGGATACAGCATTCTCTACCAAAGAAGTAATTTTTCCCAGTTCAGTGTCTTTACCAATTCCGGTTATTACCACTGTTCCGTGGCCACTCATCACTGATGCACCTTTAAATACCATGTTGACTTGATCACCCAATGTTGTTTTTTCAGGTAGTGTTTCTATATTTTTAAGTGTTGGTATGGATTCACCTGTCAAAGATGACTCATCGCATTGCAATATATTTGACTCCACTAAACGGCCGTCGGCAGGAATGACGTCCCCTGAAGTTAAATCAACAATATCGCCTGGGGCAATTTTTTCAGCATTTATTTCGTGCAACTTTCCATCTCTGATCACCCTGCAAGTAATAACATCCATCTTTTTAAGGGCATTCATGGACTTTCGGGACTGCATTTCAAGAAAAAAGCCAATTAATGCATTGATTAAAAGCACTATTGCAATCGCAACAGCTTCTATAACATCGTTAAAGTAAAGGGATACCAATGCAGCAAATGCCAACAAATAGACTATAAGGCTTTGGAATTGCTTCAGCAGGACTAGCCATAAACTTTTGGGTGGCTTTAATATAAAACTGTTAAGTCCAAATTGACTATTGCGGTGAGTAGATTTGGATATGGTCAATCCTTCGTGTTTATCTACTTCAAAAGCTAATAGAACCTCAGTTACTGACAAAGTATGCGGGTTTTTGAAGGGATATTTTATATGCATTGGTCTGGTATATACTGATCAAAATTAAGACATTATAAAGCCTGAATGATGTAAAAATTGACCAATTGGTTATAAGTATAACAAAATATCCTATCTACTCGTTTCACCAAAAAGCCAAAATATTGACAAAACCCGAGAAAAATAAATCAGATATTTTTTACAAAAATATGTAATGACAGGAAGTTAAATGAAACAAATTTTGAACCCGATTAATGGTGCAAACAATACAACATTACTTCTTAGCTTGCGGCTTTTTGCATTTAAGAACAAAGATGCATCGCCATGATCATAAATGTCTTACATAATTATCAGAATGTCTTACATAATTGACACAATAACTAAGAAGGCTTGTAAAATTTTAGTTTATTTTGCTTAGAATATGCAATGAAACTTATGAGGACTCAAAGTAAACAGAATTATAGTATTTATAAAGTAAGCATGCCCATCAGTATAGCGATCGCGTGAAATACAGTTAAGCGATTGATTTCAAAGGGATTTCAAAACATAAGAAATTTTCTAAGGCTGTTGTTATTATTTATGAATTATTTCCTGTTATTAATGTTGTTTTAGATATATTGTTATTTCCTTATCTCCTTTACCATTTGTGTACTTTTCCGTCAGTTTCACAGCACCTGAAGGTAAAATGTCAAAAATATAGGACAATGTCTCAACAGGCATGATGGAAATAGAAGATGTATTATTGCCTTCATAATCGAAGTTTATTCCAAACGGATATCCCCTAATTCTTTTTAAAAGGTTGCATCTTCCAATAGGTCAAGCTACGCCACAACCATTCGAGCGGTCCGAAACGAAAATATTGCAGCCAGATAGGACTGATGATCAATTGTATAACCCAGATTGCAAAAACAATAAAGTATATCTGATAATACTCCAGTTCAGCATAATAATTGAGCCCATATCCAAAAAAGAAAAGTGTACAAATCACAGAATGTGTGATGTAATTGGTAAAAGCCATCTGCCCCACTGACTCCAGACGATGGAAAAGACCCTTCCATATTCCTGATTTATATAGTAATATAATTGAAGCAGCATGAGCCATTACGATCAGAATGCGTTGGAGTGGATATAGCAAACCACTCCATTCCATTGGCGTAGCTTCCATACGGGCGAGATTGGCTTCCAAAGTAGAATAGTGTTGAAAATTGTAATAAAACGCATACACCACCACCGGAATACCAATACCATATCCGATTTTCACCACTTTCCAATAGTCTGCATTGGACCACGAACCGGTGATAAAACCCCATTTAAATAAAGCTAAGCCCAAAAACATCAATGCCAATGAATCCCATAAAGAATACAACAGATACTTGGTCTGACCATCAAGGGCCATAGGTCTTAAATAACTTGCGACAGTAGCATAATCCGATTTCATTTTGGCCGTATTCTCTTTGGCATCTTCCCTGTTTGGGATCATGGTTTTTTCCACCTCGCGCCACTCAGAAAGTGCTTTTGTCTGGGCATCGGTCAAAGTCTGGTTGGCAGCTTGAGCCTTTGTTGCTTCAACATAATCGATTCTTTTGGCCCGCAAATCCTTATAAAAAATGGTACCTCCCGTAAAATCAATAATAGCAACCAATGGAATACCAATGACCAGATATTTGGGTTTGACATTGCGAAACAGATACAGTATCATGCCACATACACCATAGAGATACAATATATCTCCAATCCATAAGATCAAATGTGCATGTATGAGCCCGAATAAAACAAGCCAGAACATACGACGATAAAACAAAGCATGGACGGATTTTCCACCCGCTCCCTTATTGGCAATAAAAAGTAAAACACCAGCGCCAAATACCATACCAAACAGGGCACGCATCTTACCTTCAAAAAAGATGGATATCACGGCATAGACCCAAAAATTGACATTACCGGGATCATTTTTAAAGGCTTCAAAAGCGTAATTAGCCATTGAAAATCCAGGGATATTCATAAGTAAAATTCCAAGGAGGGCCACACCACGCAGGGCATCAATGACTTTAAGCCGACTCGTTTGTGATACCGGCGCGATGGTTGTTGTTATTTGATTGTTTTCCACTGTTTTGATTTTTTGAATTCTTTGAATTGGTTTTTTACATCCCTGATATGTTGCTATATAATTAGTGTGAAATAGATGCTTAAAAAATTAATCAACGATGACATCACCATTCTTCCTGAATGGCGGTTTTTGCAAATAGCTCAATCGTCTCCACAGCCATTCTGCCGGACCATAATGAAAATATTTCAACCATATCGGACTTATGATCAATTGAAAAATCCAGATGCCGAAAACAACATATAATAATTCATACCGCTGCAATCTGCCAAACATACCAAATCCCACGCCTGTAAATACAATCATACAAATGAAAGAATGGGTGAGATAATTGGTCAATGCCATTTTTCCTATGCAGGAGATAGCATACTTTAGCCAGTGTAAAAATGGCAGCTTACTGAATAACATGATCATGCCGATATGTCCCATAGCTACTGAAACCCTTCCCAAATCATAAGTAGTATTTGTCTCATAAAATGAAATGTAGGAGAAATTTTTGTTGATGATATTTATTGTTTCAAAATAATTGACAGTCAAGCCGATCGCATATCCAATAACCACCATAGTCAAATAAAACCGAATTGTTTTTTCGCCGTTGAGAATATTCCACTTAAAGAGGGCAATACCCAGCAACATCATACTGAGTATATCCCAGACATCATATCTGTATGGACCATAGGTCTTCCATTTGAACACTTCACCAGCATTGAATGCTACTACATCAAAGTATCCTTTACGCATACTTTCATTAAAAGAATTAATATTTTCAGGGGAGCGGTCTTCCAGCACTTCCTCCCATTCTTTTAATGCGCCTTTTTGATCTTTATCCAGCTCTTTGCCTTCTGCTTTCATTGCGGTAGCCTGTTCAACTTTCTGAAGCATTTCCACTTTACCCCGATACTCCATAAAGTTCCAAAATGCACCAATAGAAAATAAAACCACTGCAATGATTACCAGTGTTTTGGGTGTTAGCTTTCTAAATGAATATACCAAAAATCCCATCAAAGCATAGTTAAATAAAATTTCACCTGCCCAGATCAACAGATAGGCATGAAGTACACCAAATAGCAAAAGCCAGGTGAGTCGCCTGAAATAAATATCAGCCCCTTTGATACCTGCATGTCTTTTGTCCATACGATCCAGCAAGATAAACATACCAACACCAAAAAGCAATGAAAAAAGGCCCCTCATTGTCCCTTCAAAAAACATATTAGTCGTGATCCAGGTATAGAGATTCCAGCCTGTAGCGCCTCCTGCAATGGTAGGGTCACCGTATGCATGTGCCAGACCAAATCCATTGATATTCATCAACAGAATTCCGCAAAGGACAAATCCCCTCATAATGTCAAGTGCTGTAATACGTTCGCCTGTTTCTATAGGTGCAAGTGTTGTATTTTTTGTTTCCAATTTGTTTTGATTTTAAAAGATTATAGGAATTATAAAAAAAAAACGAAAGATAATAAATTGTTAGCTTCCACCGTGAACGATTGGATTACAGAATGACCTTTCTCGTAACCTAAAAAAGTAAATATGTATTTTTTATACTTTAATCAGCAAAAATCAGATGGAGTTGGACCACCACAAGATACTTATAAATTGTTTTACTCAAAAATTAAAGTCTGAAGGTTAATAGAGTGGATGTTGTATGTGAGATTAAGTTGGTTGTTTGTTGATAAAAATAGTTCAGTTGATTTTATTTTTATGTGAAATTCTTTTGCAGATAAAATAATGTACGTATTTTTGTATTAAAATTAATACGTATGTCTACCAAATTAACCCTGCTTGTTGATGAAAGTATTATCGATGACGCAAAAGCATATGCTAAGAAACAAGGTAGGAGCATATCCAACATTGTAGAAGAATATCTTAAAACTATTACATCGACGACTAAAAAAGATAAAAAGGAATTAGATCCTGTTATTAAGAATTTATGGGGTAGCGTAAAGATTAGTCAAAAAAACATTAACTATAATGATATATTACAAGATGCCTTAATTCAAAAATATATTAAATAGATACGACCATAAACAAAGATGCAGATATTCCTTGATACAAACGTTATTATCGATTTTCTTACAAAAAGGGAACCATTTTCTGAAGAGATTAAAGATATTTTTCAATATTCTGTTGAAGGCAAATATGAGCTTTATGTCTCTTCTGTGACGATTAGCAACACTTATTACATTATCAGTAAATTGGAAAACGTGACTGTAGCAAAGAAAAAGATAGGACAATTATTAGAGTTAGTTCAAGTTCTAAATGTGGGACAATCCACCATAAGGAAAGCCATAGATTCCAGGTTTAAAGATTTTGAAGATGGAGTTCAGAGTTTTTGTGCAGAAGAGGGCAACCTAAAAAAAATAATAACCCGAAATGTAAAAGACTTTAAAGCAAGTAATTTAATTATCCTAACCCCTAAGGAATTTTTAATAAGTGAATCCTAGATAAGTAATGATCAAATTTTGATGAACTTTTATGTCCAAAATGCAATTTAACTGTTTTAATTGAATTTTACTTTGGGTCCATATTGAAAATAAACTGAGGTGATCTTTGACCGCCTCAGTTTATTATTCTTTTCCCTTCAAAGAAAAGTTTAAAAATTATTTTGCTTTGGCATCATCGTTACTGATATCTCTGACGCAAACATACTTCCCGTCTCGTTTTTCCCAAATTGCCATATACTTACCTGTGTATACTACTTTGCCGGAGGCGTCTTTAGAAGTTGTTTTGCCTACCTCAGTAACCACATCTCCGCTTCCATAAACATCCATCACTTCATATGCCACTGTATTACCTTTAGTCTTTTTTGCCAGGTGCCCTTCAATGTCTTTCATGATATTTGCTTTACCTGATATCATTGGTTGGTTATTGGACAAAGTCACCGCATCATCTGCGTAAAAGGCGGCAAGTGCATTCGCATCTCGTGCATCATCTGCAGCAGCCCATGCTGTTTCCAGAGCCTGGATTTCGGCCTTAACAGCGGCCATGTCCGTCATTGCAGCAGCGGGTGCAGCTGCTGTTGAATCGACAGTTGCCGCATCTGTTCCAGTTGTCGCATCTGTCGAAGGAGACTTACAACCTATCGTACAAACAGTTAATGCAACACAAATCATTGTGAGTTTAAAATAATTTCTGTAAACCATAATCTAAAAATTAAAGTGCTAATTGCCTACTCTGGACGGTTTTCAGCTTCCCCGGTTAAATAAAAATTTATTCTGATAATTTAATATTCCTAAATCATAATTAAATACGTTTTACATCTTCAGCAGAACCTGTCTGCCTGGTTCTGGATGATTTTAATTTTGTATTGCCAAAAGTATTTGTCCAGGACAACATAAATACACGCTCTGCAAATCTGAAAGAACTGTTGACCAAAAGATTGACTTGAGGTTGATTTGTAAAAAGATACCAATTTGACGACAAAAATATATCATTAACATTTAATCTCAAATTTCCCCATTTGTTTCCCAGGCTTTTTTGTACACCTATATTAAAAGTGCCGTTGGCTTTCGATTTAGCCACACCCCAATAACCTGGTGAATTAAAATTTCCCGTAACTTCCAAGGCAAAATCCTTGGGTAGTTTAATATTATTATTAATGTTAAAACCGTAATTGACATTTTGTATTTGAAATAGTTTTCCTTCCAATTTGAAATTAGTTGAGGAAGAATTGATAAAAAAGTTACTGGTAAGATCATACCAGGAAGTTGGATGTAGTGGAAAGTAAATATTTGCGTTGGCTACTTTAGTATCAATCAGATTTTGCCAACTGTTGATTTGCCTGTTTGTTATTGCATTTACAGTAGGAACTATGCCAATCGGTGATTTTTCTATGCTGTATGACAATCCAAATCTAATAGAGTTGTGAGACAAATCCAATTTTAAGGCATTGGTAAAAGAAGGTTGAATTGCCGGATTGCCTCCCAATAAAGTTGTCGGGTCCGAAAAAACAAGAAACGCTGCCATTTGCATTAATCCGGGTCTGGAAATTCGGCGGCTGTATGAAAAATTAATGCTGTTTTTATCCGAAATTTTATGATTCAAAAAGAAGCTTGGAAACCAGGAAGGGTAGTGTCTGTCAACTATATTTGGTTGTCCTATTGCGCTTAAATTGGTATTGGTATACTCGTACCTTAGTCCACCTTTATATTCTGTTTTGTCACTTATTTTTCCGGATAAAGTGCCATAAGCTCCGGTAATATTTTCTTCTAATGTTGAATAATTGGTATAATCTTTTAGATTATACCAATTATTATTTGTTTGTGAGCTATCTACAATAACGTTATTGTCAAAACCGGTTGTAGTGTACTTGGCACCTGCTTCAAATTTAATTTTTTTGTTCACCTCCCAAGTATAATCCATTTTAACGACACCAATTTTGATAGGCGTTTTTTTGTCAATCCGGATCGTACATTCAGATTCAGGAATTCCTGCCGAATTACTCTCATTGATATCGTAATTGCTCGGTTTATTAATTTTATAACTGACAAGGTCTGCATCAATATTTATTGTTTGATTTCCAAAAAATTTATGCGTTAAGTTTATATTTCCGGTATATGACCTTGCGTGATTTGTTTCGATATTCGGCATGACTATCCTCGAATCCACAGACCCATTTGTATAATAACTTGCGTTATTAATTGCTTCCATATACCAATTCCTGTCCAGCATAGTGGTAAGCACGCCCAAAACCGTATTTTTAGTCAGTTGAAAATCAATACCTAACCTGATGTTTTGGCCCGTAGTAGGTGTGCGGCTTCTCTCACTTCTGGAATCAGTCTCCAAAAAATCATTTCCTTGTGAAATACCACGGTAATTTGTAAATACCTGTGGGTTCAGATTGTATTTGTGGTCATATCCACCAAAAATATTTACAATTTTTTTACGGTAATTAAAATTAAAACTTCCTCCATATTTATCCCCCCTTCCACGACCAATATTTAAGGAATAAGTACCGTTTAGGCCTTCATCGCCTGTTGATTTTAATACAATATTGATGATACCGGCATTGCCTTGTGCTTCAAAATTTGCCGGAGGGGTATGTATCAACTCAATACGGTCTATATTATCAGCATTCATTCCCTCGAGCAATTGTATCACTGCATCTGCGGGAATTCTGGATATCTGGCCATTTATCATGATGACGACGCCTTCTTTTCCGACCAAAGAAATTGTTCTGCTTAAGCGGTTGATTTGTATGCCTGGTGAACGTTGCAGTACTTCGAGCGCATTGCCTCCGGCATTCGTGATGCTGTTGGATACATTGACAATTGTCCTATCTATTTTTTGTTCAAGGAAAGCCCTTTTAGCCACAATTTCCACACCATCAAGCGTAATGCTCTCATCCATAGTTGTTGTTCCCAAACTAACTACTGACGACACAGCACTTAAAGTAAATTTAGGTGAATGTTTATTTGGATAACCTACCATTCTGAATTCACAAATATAATCGCCGTAAGGTATATTTTGAAATTGATATTGTCCATCATCATTTGCAATTTCTCCTTTGATAAACATGGAATCATTTGCCTGAAGTAATAGTATATTTGCAAAGCCCAATGGTATACTCGATTCGTCGACGATCTTACCTTCTATTTGAGATTGAGCGTCAATGTATTCACAAAATAAAAACAATGGCAAGATTAATTTAACTGGCCCTAATATGATGCTGAAAAAAGATGTCATTTTTTTATGTTTATTTTTGTGGTCAGAAGACTTTTTTTCATAGTACATTCATTATACTATGTTGCTGCAATGTATAGTATCTTGTACATTATGTACACAAAACTAAGAACGGAAAGAAGTGGAAAAAAATAATATAAAACATAATTCGAGATTCAATATTGTAGATGATAGGGCATTATTTGCATTAAACAGGGAATATTGATTAGTAACCAATATCCCCGATTTCTTCTTTCAGCAATTATTATTGTTTGACGTAACTATTTCCGATATCTCTGACCTGCATATAAGCCAACAGTTCCTTTATTATATTGTATAGTGACCTCATGTATTATTTGTCTTTTCTGACCTAGTCCACACTGGTATAAAATGATATTTCAGGAGCTCCAATTACACCTGCTTCTGTCATTAATTTTTTGAGTGACGGATCAGCTAGTCTTGCTTTAGCTTTAGCCAAATCACTGATGGCAAAAGTAACGTATACCATATTTGGGTCATCTATATTTCTTGATACTGCTCTATCAACCAGGCCATTTGCAGCTCTGGTTTCTTTGCCTTCTGCATCATATGCTTTTAACCAAGTATCAAAGTCTTTTACTTTATGGCCTATTCTAAGCCTACCTTTAAACTCCGCAGGAGATTCTTCATATCTTAAGACATCAACATAAAGCATCACCGGAGCTCCCGTTACACCACCTTTTTGCATTGCTGTTTTTAGTGCAGGATTTGCTGCAAAATCTTTTGCTTTTTGAACATCAACCATTTTGTTAAAAACATACACTTTATTAGGGTTTTCCATGTCTCTGCAAACTGCCAGTTTTGTAAGGCCGGCTTCAGTCCTCATTGTCTCACCTTCGTCATATACTTTTTTCCAGGCATCATAATCTTTTACGATGTGGCTCACATTCAATACTTTGAATGGTTCGAAAGGTACTGCTGCGGCTGGTGCCATAGCAGTACTATCTACTGCCGTGGTTGAAGCAGCTTTATCACCGGCACTTTTGCAGGAAAAAAAAGACAGCATGCCTATTACGACAACTGTCAATAGTAATTGAAATTGAATTTTCATTTTCATTTTGAATTGATTTTTTGTGGTTAATAAAATTGAATAATATTACAAAAATAAACTTATTGTTTGTAATAATAGCTTAAATCTTTAAATATTAAATTAATAATCTGGCCATTACTCATATATATAATAAATTTTATCTTATATGTATAATCTTATGGTGATTTTATATTTAGTGGAAAAATTGTTGTACAAAAAGACCACACCATTTTTGCCAGATTGAACTGGAAGGGATAATATAATAAGACAATTGAGTGATTAATATCAAAGCCAATGAAATCAGATATGGCTTCCAATCCCTTTTATGTTTAATGTCATAAAAGATCAAAGCTACCAATATAAAATCAGTCAATATAAAGCCATATAAAAAGCATCAGCACCACTCATGCCGATTAGTTTTGTACAAATTCTTCTGATGGCAGCACCTATTATCGCCAATGATGTGGCTATCATATACCGCATGTGGTAAGGTGTATTTTTTTTATTAAAAATGGCTAACAGGTACAATGTTACAAAATCAACAATCTGATAAAATGGTACATACAACATGGGGATAACTTGCTCTGAAGGTAATTTTTTCGATGCCCTTGATATAGAATCCTTTAGCTATATAATATATGGAAATTACCAATAAGGGTACTAAAATATATGAAAATTTCCCAAGCATCCTATGTTTGGAAAGTTGACCATTTTTGATTAGTATTGGCTGAATAACAAGCATGCCAAACCATAACAAAAAGAGGAAGCTATGGACGTGTTGTATTATGGTAATATTTTCAAATGTTGGAAAAAGACCAAAATAGGTTTTAAAAAACCCAACAAACACTACTATAAAAACTATGATAAAAAGGTACGAAATATTGTGGTAAGCTTTTTCCACTGATTATATTATTTTATGTTTTGTATTTGATAATTTAATAAACTAAGACGCAGAATAAAGGTAATGAAATATTATATACCAACTTTAATATTTATTACCAAAATTGGCGTTTCAAAACTCCATATTACTCGACGTGTCTGACTGTAAAAGAACAAGGTATAATTTTTTTTCAGCAAAAATTTATTTTCCGGCGTAGTATTATTTTATTCCGTTCCTTTGTACCGATCTAATAGTATTTATATGAAAGTGCACGAAACAGCTTTTATCACATGCGCTTACAGGTCTTCTGATGTATTATTGAGCGGAGATCCATATGCAAAATTATGGGATAATCCCGCCACGAAGGTTTGGGTAGATGGCATCATCAATGAGGTATCACCGGCAGAGCCTTATTTGCATTGTCTGCGTAACAGATATTTTCTCACCGCTATGATAGATTTTTTTGATCAGAATCCGGATGGAGTCTTGGTGAATTTTGGATCCGGTTTTAGCATGTATCCCTTTTTAATACCAAAACATATCAATTGCATGGATATTGACCAGGAAGATATCATAAGTTACAAAAATCTAAAGCTGAATGAATGGATGATGAAAGGTTTACTTCCCCAAAGAGACTTGTCGTATGTTATGGCAGATTTTAGAGATAAAGATCCAATAGATATTATAACTAAAATTCGTTCCTGGATTGATGGTCGACCATCTTTTTTTTTGTTGGAAGGTGTCTTGTATTTTTTATCAGCTTCTGTCACTGATCGGCTTTTCCATTCTATTAAGTTGATACAAAAAGAAGGGGATTTATTGGGCTGCGTTTCTTTTTTGCCTGAATCAGCACAAACAAAAGTACAACTGCGGTTGAATGATTATTTTGATAAACATAATTTTACAAATGATACATTTTCACACCAAATGCTTAGCACGGAATCTTACCATAACCGAAGTGGATACAGCCTGATTGACCATCAGGATTATATTGATTTGTCTATAAAATATACCCCTGAAAAAGTCATCAAAGATAAATTTTCTATACTCAATGAGAATATGTATTTATTGGTTCGCAACAAAGATTAAGATTTATCTTAGATGTCCATCAACTTGCCTGAATAAAAAAATATCGTATAATAAGACATCCGGGATTTGGCAATAAGTTCGATCAACTTAATTTTTGCATTTATAAAAGACTGCTCTCTCGAATTGACCAGAAACAGTGAACTTTCGCCTATGTCAAATAGTCTTTTTTCAGCATTATACATCTTTTCGTAAAGCTCGACCGTTTCCTGATAAATATTTACTTGCTCCAGATTTGCCAGCCATTCATTGTAGTAGGCTTGATATTTGTTGGATAATTCGATAGCTTTATTTTTTAGTTCAAGGGAGGTTTCTTTGATTTTAATGTCTGCTATTTTTATGTCTCCCCGCTCCTTGCGCAGGAATAATGGCATTTTGAATTCGAGGCCTAATTTATAATTATTGATAGAATAATTTGTAAAGGGATTTCCATTTATTGGCTCATTTATCGGATTGTATTGAAGGTTTACAAATGGTTTGAGTTTATCCTGTTTTACACGTTTATCTAACGCCAACTGATCAAGCTTGAGGTCTAATTGTCTGAGGTATGGTTGGTTTGCCATAAAATCAGATTGATTCATTAAGGATATATTCTGAAGATTGGCAGTAATCTCCGTCTTAAAATCATAAGGTTTTGAGTCAACATTCAAACCAATATGGTCATTATTGTTTGACCAAAATAAAGTGGAAATCATCAAGGATGAATTTTTGAAACTGATACGTGCCTGGTTCAAACCCAAGGCAATATTCTGGAGCTGGATTTTAGCTTCCACAGTATCTATGGGAGGTCTGTCGCCACTTGCTGCATTTATCTTAACTGCAAGATATCTTTGGTTTGCGTTCTGGAGTGATGATTCAAATATGAGTTGGATGTTATATGCTTTAAACCAATCCCAATATTTATTTGCAGCATCAAACAATAAGTCATTCATCAATCCGATGCGCAACATTTTTGATATATCCTGATTGATTCCTGCGCCTTTAACGGCAGCTCTGCGTTCGTCGATAAATAATCCTTGCCCCAAGGGAAAAGAAACGCCGGCATAAAAAAGACCGTTGGACGGTGTAGCATTTTCCGGTCCTAAAAATACACCTCTATTCATCTCGTATCCTGTTTTTACATCAGCACCAATCCATGTAGGAATGGTTATGTTGCCATCAAACAAGCTATAATAATTTTTACTATCAAAATATTTTTGATGTAGGTTAGTCGATATTTTAGGGTCGAAAAAACCTTTTGACTTAAGTAATTCTGCGTCTGCTTTTACCAATTGCAAATCTGCTACTTTTGTCAGCGGATGGTGTATTTTTATCATGTTAAAAACGTCATCAAGTGACAATATATTTTCTGAGGTTGATTGAGATTTTAATGTAGGCATACAAATACAGACCAATAACCAAAAGCCAAATATTTTCATTAGTGTCATTTGTTTATTTATTTTTTGTTTTCTTTTATCAGGGCATTACCTATGTTGCCTTTTTTATAATAATCCGGCGGGAAGCCATTAATTTGTCTCCATAGTTCGTACCAGACACTTACATTTTTTAACAGTGTAATTGTTTTTACACCGGCACCAACCCTAAGTTGTTCGGGCCATGGATGGTTGTTGACAGTTGGCTTTACCAGAATGCGATACATATGATTTTCACTAATAAAATTGTCCATTGCCAGGACTTCACCTACATAAGTACCATAGGAAATACCAGGCCAACCCGAGAAGACAACTGCCGGCCACCCGTCAAACTGTATCATAACCTTTTGGCCCTTTTCGAATAGTGGTAAATCAATCGGCCTTACATACATCTGAATGGCGAGATCATAATTGGCCGGCATGATACTGACAATTGACTCACCTTCTTTGATGGTCTGACCCAGACCGGTTTGTCTTGCTTGAGTAATATATCCGTCCTGGGGTGCCAGAACAAAATATAAGCCTAGCCTTACACTATAACTTGAATATTGATTATTGAGTTTATTTATGGCAGCTTCTGCATCATATTTGTCAGATACGGCTGTAAATTTTTCTGATTTTGATTTAGCTATTTTATCACTGTAATCTGCCACAATACTATTTAGCTCTATTTGACTATTGATAAGTTCATTGCGACTTGTGAGTAGTTTATTTTCCTGTGCAATATATTTTGCCAGAGTTTCCTGAAGTTTCAGATTCCTGTTTTCAAGATCTGTCAGCGACCTTAAGCCTTCAGTGTACAGACCTTTAAGTCGAACATATTGGTCATTGGCTACCTCATAATTTATTTTTGAAGCTATCAATTCTATACTGTCTGATTGTACTTTCAATTTATTTTGAAGGATTTTATTTTTAGCTTGATTGAGTTTGAGTTGACGACCTTTTTCCAATGCTTCTATTTGTACTGAAAGTGCTTTGGTTTTTTCATCATAAGACATTTTGGAGAATGTTTTGGCATCAATTTGCAGTTGTGTATTTTTTAAGAGATTGGGGTCAAAATAAGCATCTTTGACCTCTGAAATTTGCAAAATTGTATCACCTTTTTTTACAAACTGGCCTTCCTGTACAAACCATTTTTCTATCCTTCCACCGATCACTGACTGAATCGTTTGAGGTCTTTGGTCAGGGCTCCTGGCTATGACATCGCCAGTGGTCCTTACATTTTGCGTCCAGGGTAAAAACAGGATGATTACAATAGTAGACATAACAACTATTAGTACCTTTACCATACGATCATGTGCATTTTTTCCTATTTTTGTTAAAGTTGAAAATGCACTGTAGTTTTTTTTATTTATTTGTGAATCGACGGATTGTTCTGAAATATTTAACATGTTACAGCTTTAAGATTTGTGATTTATAATAGCTCTGATCCGCCCATTTTCCATTTCTACTACCTTATTCATCATTTGGATGATATCAGAATCTTTTGAAATTACAATGAGGGTCCAGTTATGTTCCTGCTTTTGTAAATATTGGAAAATTTTAATTTTTTCGTATTTTTCAATATCACTAAAGAAGTCTTCTATAAGAAAGAGCCTTGGGTTTTTTAATATATTTCGGGCAATACTAATTTTTTGAATGATGCTTCGGGACAATTTTTTTCCCTGAGGGCCGATCATCGTATTATAACCCTGAGGTAAAGTTTTAATAAAATCAAGCAGTAAAATTTTTTCGCATACACTACTCACTTTTACCATGTCAATATCCAAACCCAGCGATAAATTGTCCATTATGCTTCCTTCAAATATTCTGTCTTCTGATACACACAAGGATATCACCTGTCTGAGATGTGCAAGATTATAATTTTTAATAGGAAGGTCATCATATGTAATCGAACCTCTGTCAGGGCTATATAAACCCGTCAATAACTTTAATAATGTAGATTTACCTGAAGTGTTTGATCCTGAGATGCAAATTCTTTCATTTGCACCTATCTCAAAGGTTAACCCACTAATGTTATCAAATGTTGCGTCTTTATATCTGAAAAATATATCATTCATCCCAACTGCCAAACCTTTGGTTGATGCTGTTCTTTCAGGTGTGTATCCGCCTTCATATTCTAACTGCATGTCCGTAACCTGGCCGATCTTTTCGATCGAAGTAAGCAAATCATATACTGATTCGAGACTTAGAAGCAATTTTTCTGATGAGGCGATGAGCAATAACACAATGATCTCAGAGGCAACAAACTGTCCTATATTCATTTGTTGGTTGAATACCAGTATACCGCCCATAAAAAGAAAGCCGGCGGCAACAAGTATTTTAAATATGATAAATAAGTAATATTGTCTGATCAAAATTTTAAAATGTTCGTCTCTTGCTGTCAAATAAGATTCTACAAGTGAATTAGTTTTATTAAGTGGTATAGGAGATGCACTTGACAATTTAAAGGTATTACTGGTTTTGGCAACCTCTTCCAACCAGAAAGCAACCTTGTATTTATATTTTGACTCAACCACTGTTCAGGAGGATAATGATCATACAGGGCTTTTGTTTTAATCCGGGGTAACCGATAAGTAAATTCAAAAGCGGATCTGGCGAAAATATCTTTTTGTAAATCTTCTGTTATTCTTAATTGCATGATCTGCAAAAAACCATTAAAGGTATATCCGAAAATTACGATGCTGACTAAAAGTATCCATGAGGCAGACACTTCACCTCCCTGAATAAGATTGATGATAGCTTGTATACCGAGTGGTAGCGATAAAGAAATGATACCGCTGACTATGGCAAATATATATAAATTTTTAATGGCTTTGCCATTCGGGGCAAGCATCATAAAAAACCGTTGTAGTGGAGTGAGCATAATCATTTATCTTTTTTTAATTGATTAAAAACCAGTTCTTTATAAAATTTTAAAACGGTACGATCTCCGTAAGTGTTGTCAGTAAGCGAAGGCAAATGTTGTGCAAAAAATAGTTGATGGTGAATACCTTCTATCACAGTAGAAATTAACATGTTCGGATATTTATATGAAGCATTTATCTCCAGTATGATATCGCTTATTTTTGAGACTAGTTTTTTGTAATTTGCATATGCACCATGATTATTAAGCGAATCCACACCTTTGTTGAGAAACGCTTTTGAGGACTCTGTACAAATGATACCAAACAATTTTTAAAATCTATCTTGTCCCGGGTGCTTTTGAAATCATCATTTGAAATCGTTAATACTTCAATGGCATTGCTGAGCCTTCTCACAGGGTCCGAAATATTAGCATTCCTTAGGACTAACTGGTATTCTACCCAGCCCCAATATAAGGAAGACAGGTATAATAATAATTTATGCTTATTATCAAAATAGCGATAAACTGAAGCTTCAGAAGATTGGATTTCCTGACTAAGTTTTTTAAAAGTAAACTCTTCAAAACCTAATTTGTCGATCATATCAATACTCTGTTTGAGGATATTTCTGCCCAATACACTTGATTCAGGATCTTTGAGGTAAATGCCCTTATTGATGTTAGCTACAAACCTGGATAAATCAAATTCCATAAATTAGTAAAATTAACATTAATGATAGTAATACTACTGTAAACGTTATTATTACTATTATTGTTTTAAAAACTAAATTTTTATTTTAAATAAAGTTTAGAACTGTTATTTAGGCATATAAGAATATGGAGTACTTCGCTGTAAGCATAATTAATAAAATTGTGTATCACCTGTAAAAAAAGGTAATAAAAGTTAAATCGTTGATTATTTATAATAATAAATATTGAAATTGATTATTATTATAAAATAAAATTCTTACGTTTGTAACAATAATTTTATGGTGAACCGTTCAAATCAACCGATAGACTATGTCATCATTACCCGTCAGTACATTTAAATTTTTTAATAACCAACAAACAACACACAACATGAAAACATTTCGTTTTTTATTTTTTATTGTAATGTTTTACTTAACGGCACCAAATGTAAATGCCCAAGCTGTAACCGCAGAACCTTTACGTTATACACAATATTCCTATATGAAGGTCAAACCGGGAAAGTGGGCAGATTATCTTAAATGTGAAAAAGCATGGAAAAAAATCCACCTGGGCAATAAGAGTGCAGGCAAACTTGAAGATTGGTCTATTGCAGAAGTTTTATCCCCATCGGGTGCGAACGCTGAGTATGACTTTGTAACCAGGAATACTTATACTGTTGACCAATATGCAGCATCTTTTACAGGAAGTTATTTTCCTGAAAACTGGCAATCATTGCTGACCATTGATGAGATTGATTTAGTGTTGCGTACAGAAGAATTCAGAACACTTGTTAAAAACGAAACGTGGACCATTACCCATTCAATTTGGTCCGCTGATGCAACTTCTACTGCGAAGGTTTTTGTCTTCAATTTCTTTTCTGTTCCAAATGGTAATACTGATGCACATACAAAGGTTGAGGTTGATCTTTGGAAACCCATTCATGATTACAGGGTTAAAGCCGGCACAATGAAGGGATGGTTATTGCTCGATATGGTTATGCCTTTTGGTGCATCACAGCCTTATAGTCAGGCAAGTATCGACGCTTATGCAGATATGAAACAATTCTTACAACCATGGAGCAATGACAGTATTAAAAAAGTACATCCTGACAAAACAGCTGCTGCTATCTTTAAACAAACCAGTGATGTATGTACCATTGTGAAGGGAGAAGTTAGAATGTTGGTAGATAGATTGGAATGGAAGTAATACCAAAGTGTCAGCCCTCTGGGCTTTATCATGTGCTTGTTTCACCAAAATGTCAGCCATCGGGTTTTGCTGCAATTATAGCGTACCACGAAGCCCCGTGGGGGCGACATTTTTTCTGTCTGACACTTAGCCGCAGTGTCACCAAAATGTCAGCCCTATGGGCTTTACCATGTGTTTGTTTCACCAAAATGTCAGCCATCGGGTTTTGCTGCAATTATAGCGTACCACAAAGCCCCGTGGGGGCGACAATTTGGAAAAAGCAACTAAATAGACCACCACAAAGCCCCGTGGGGGCGACATTTTTTCTGTCTGACACTTAGCCGCAGTGTCACCAAAATGTCAGCCCTATGGGCTTTATCATGTGTTTGTTTCACCAAAATGTCAGCCATCGGGTTTTGCTGCAATTATAGCGTACCACAAAGCCCCATAGGGGCGACAATTTGGGAAAAGCAACTAAATAGACCACCCCAAAGCCCCGGAGGGCGTCATTTCTTCTGTCTGACAGTTAGCCGCAGTCTCACCAGAATGTCAGCCCTCCGGGCTTTACCATGTGTTTGTCTAACCATAATATTAGCCTTCTGGGCTTTGCTGCAATTATAGCGCACCACGAAGCCCCATCGGGGCGACATTTCTTATGTCTGACAGTTAGCCGCAGTCTCACCAGAATGTCAGCCCTCCGGGCTTTACCATGTGTTTGTCTCACCAGAATATTAGCCTTCTGGGCTTTGCTGCAATTATAGCGCACCACGAAGCCCCATCGGGGCGACAATTTCTTATGTCTGACAGTTAGCCGCGGTTTCACCAAACTGTCAGCCCTCCGGGCTTTACCATGTGCTTGTTTCACCAAAATGTCAGCCCTCCGGGCTTTACCATGTGCTTGTTTCACCAAAATGTCAGCCCTCCGGGCTTTACCATGTGCTTGATACATGTTTTGTCATCCTCATGGTCTAACCAAAGTGCCAGCCATCCGGGCTTTATCATGTACCTGTATCACCAAAATGTCAATCGTCTGGGCTTTGCTTCAATTATTGCGTATCACAAAGCCCCATCGGGGCGACATTTTGGAAAAAGCAACTAAATAGTCCCCGGGCTTATGTTTAAAAGCCCTTCGTTTGTAATTATAACACGAAGCCCCATCGGGGCGTCATTTCTTATGTCTGACAGTTAGCCGCAGTCTCACCAGAATGTCAGCCCTCTGGGCTTTACCATGTGTTTGTCTAACCAGAATATTAGCCTTCTGGGCTTTGCTGCAATTATAGCGCACCACGAAGCCCCATCGGGGCGACAATTTGGAAAAAGCAACTAAATAAACCACCCAAAAGCCCCATCTGGGCGACATTTCTTATGGCTGAAACTTAGACGAAGATAACTTAAATTTTATCAAATATTTACAATATATTTGTCATTAAATCTTTAAAGTTTTGTTAAGGTAATAAACCTTTACAAGGTGAATTGGTCAAAGAATTATTATTAACCCTTTAAATATGAATATCATGAATATTTCTTTCAAATCTGTTTTATTTTTATCAATGCTTGCTTTTGTGACGCTTGCTTCATTTACTGTAGTTGATATTAATAGGTGGGAAAAACTAGGAGAGCGAAAGGTTGACCTAGGTCTGGATCATGACCAAATACTAGTTGGAGTCGGAGACGGAAAATTTGCAAAACTAAAAATTATTGTAAGAAACTCAGGTATCAATTTGCACAAAATGGTCGTGCATTATGGCAACGGCGATAAGCAGGACATCAATATTAGAAGACATTCAGAAAGGTGGGGAAAGTCGGGTAATTGATTTGGAAGGAGTAAGAAGAGTGATAACAAAAGTCGATTTCTGGTATGATACAAAAGGACTCATAAATGACAAAGCTGTCGTAGAATTATGGGGTAGACACTAATATGATTAATTTTATAGAAGGATAGGGTACAACATTTAGTTATGTATCCTGTCCTTTAAATTTTGAATAAAACCAGGAGAAACCGAAGGTCTTTTAACATTATTTTTAACAAAATCCCGAAAGTCTTTTTCTCTGTTGAATATTTTATTTGTTCTTGGATCAGAGGCTACTCTTTGCATTAAATCCTGATGATCTGCAGAAGGTAATTCATTATCCAAAAACAGATTGATTTGCTTTTTCAGTGACATTCCAGTGTTAAAATCTCTCATGACAAAACTTTTATCTTTTATTCTTTTAAAATTATATTTGCTATTCTTCTTCCTGATCAATTTGCTCATTTTTAAACCTCTCATGTCTTTATATCCCATTTTGAGTGCATATTTCTTAAGCTTATCTTTAAGCATATTTCTGGCTCTGAAAAGTCTGGATCTTACAGTACCTATTGGCAATTCCAAAATTTTGGCGATCTCTTCGTAAGAAAAACTGTCAATATCACAAAGTAGAATGACTTCCCTGAATTCCAAAGGCAAAGCATTGATAGCGAGGGTAACCTCATCACCCATGGTATTATCAAATATCTCTTGTCTCAGATCAGTAAAGGCGGCGTACTTCGGTTCTTCACCTTCTTTAAAACTAATCACCTCATCTATGTCTACCTTTGTAGGACGCTTTACTTTTTTACGGTATTCATTTATATACGCGTTCTTAAGTATCTTAAACAACCAAGCCTTTGCATTAGTTCCCTCATCGTAATTTTCTATAAATTTATGCGCTTTTAAGTAGGTTTCCTGTACCAAATCATCTGCATC
Organism: Saprospiraceae bacterium; assembly: GCA_016717145.1. Lineage (GTDB taxonomy): Bacteria > Bacteroidota > Bacteroidia > Chitinophagales > Saprospiraceae > OLB9. The sequence continues at coordinate 170,293 of JADKGD010000073.1, forward strand.
TTCTTCATTGTATGATAGGTGATATGCAAACGTTTTTAGTGCATCCATGTGGGGAAACAATTCTTCTTCAAATATCTTCTGACTCTTACTTTTTGACACTATTTGTGATATATTTGGCAAAAGTAGCATTTTTTGATAAATCGCTATTGAATTTGACATAATTGTTATGTCTTGAAATCGATTTCAGGAAAGGAAACCTTCTGGGTGGCAGTACATATGTTTCAAGAAATTTGATACCACCTACTTCACCAAAGTGTATCTTTAAAAAATATATTAATACAAAGTAAACTTATTTGAAAATCTAAACTATATTTATACAAATTTAACATAGCCATGAGTGATTTTTACATAAATATAAAGGCAGACAAAAGTGTCACATATGACGCTATTGTTGTGGGTTCCGGTATCAGTGGCGGATGGGCCGCAAAGGAATTGACTGAAAAAGGTCTCAATGTCCTGATGATTGAACGAGGAACTAAACACGAACACATAAAGGATTACAAAACCGCTTCTCTTGATCCATGGGAATTTGAGCACCGTGGCCGAACAACAAATAAAGAAAAAGAAGATTTTCCTGTCATCCACAGAGGCTGGGCAGCAAGCGAATCGGTGATGGATGCATGGGCAGACGAAAAAGATTCGCCCTATACTGAAATCAAGCCCTTTACATGGTGGCGCAGCTATCGACTGGGAGGCAGAAGTCTCCTTTGGGGTCGACAGAGTTACAGATGGAGTGAAATGGATTTTGAAGCAAATGCCAAAGACGGCGTTGGCATAGACTGGCCAATAAGATATAATGATATAGCACCCTGGTATGATCACGTGGAAAAATTTATTGGTGTCAGTGGATCAAAACAAGGCCTGGCTCAATTGCCTGATGGTCAGTTTCAACCTGCCATGGATCTCAATATCGTGGAGAAAGAAGTTGCTAAAAAGTTCAAAAGTCACTATAATGGCAGCAGACATTTATTCATAGGCCGGGTTGCCAATCTCACATCTGATGTATTAAATAGAAGTAAATGCCAATACAGAAATCGTTGCTGGGAAGGATGTCCTTACGGTGGTTACTTTAGCACGCAATCGTCTACTTTGCCAGCAGCAATGGCTACCGGTAAATTACACATTATAACCGACGCTATAGCTACTCAAATACTTTACAACAAGGACACAAAAAAAGCTACGGGAGTAAAAATACTGGATATTGAAGATAACAAAACCTATACTTTTAAGGGTAAAATTATTTTTGTATGTGCTTCAGCCCTCAATAGTACCTGGTTGCTTATGAATTCTGCCACAGAAATATGGCCAGATGGATTAGGTAGCAGCAGTGGTGAATTAGGTCACAATGTCATGGACCATCACTACAACCTGGGAGCCAACGGCAAGGTAGAAGGTTTTGAAGATTTTTATACATATGGACGCAGACCTAATGGTTTTTATATCCCGAGGTTTGTCAATATAAGCGGAGATAAGCGTGACTATCTGAGGGGTTTCGGTTATCAAGGTAGCGCAAACAGGGAAGGTTGGCAAAGAGATGTCGCTGAACTAAATATAGGGGCCAACCTAAAGGAAACATTAAGTGAACCGGGTTCGTGGTCTATTGGTGCGGGTGGTTTTGGTGAAATATTACCCTATCATGAAAACCGTATTATGCTGGATAAAAGGTATTATGACACCCAGGGAAATGTTGTAGAAGACGCATCAAAAGGAAGACAAAAGACTGACAAATGGGGCTTACCTATATTGGCGACAGATGCTGAGCTCAGAGAGAATGAATTGAAAATGAGAAAAGATATTGTGGCAGAGATGAAGCAAATGCTCGAAATTGCGGGAGTAAAAGACGTTAAAACATGGGACAATGGTCATAATATCGGGCATGGTATCCATGAAATGGGTACAGCCAGGATGGGAAGGGATCCAAAAACGTCCGTACTCAATGGTCATAATCAAGTGTGGGACGCGCTTAATGTATTTGTTACGGATGGAGCATGTATGACGAGCAGCGCATGTCAAAATCCATCACTTACATATATGGCCCTTACAGCCCGTGCAGCTGCGTATGCCGTAAATGAACTTAATAAACAAAATATCTAAATCCAATATTCTATGGACAGAAGAACGATCATAAAACAAATTTCGCTCATGACGGGCGTCGCTTTTATAGGTGGTGAACTATTTATCCAATCAGGGTGCAAAACAGAAAAAAAGGCAGAAACACCTTCTATTTTTTCTGCTGAGCAGGTTTTATTGCTGGATGATGTAGGCGAGACTATCTTGCCACAAACCGATACACCAGGGGCAAAAGCTATTGGTATCGGAGCATTTATAAAAAAAATGGTGACTGATTGTTATAACCCGGACCAGCAAAATATTTTTATTGGTGGGTTGGATGCCATAAATGCTGATTTTGAAAAGAAATTTTCAATACCTTTTTCTGAAGGGTCCACAAGCCAGAGGGAAGAATGTCTCAACCAACTCAATGCTACAATGATGCAGTACAAAAAGGATAAAGAGGCAGAAGATCCAGATCACTTTTTCCTCATGATGAAGCAGATGACGATCCTGGGGTATTTTACTTCTGAAGCAGGAGCTACTCAAACTCTTCGATATATGGCGGTACCTGGAAAATATGATGGGAGTTATTCTTATAAGAAAGGGGATAAGGCCTGGGCAACTTAAGATATTTCAATTGACTTACAACCTCAAATCATCCCTGTCATTTTGGCCAACTGGACCAATGCCGTGGTATCTCTAGCCCCCAATCGTTCGATCATATTGCTGCGATGATTCCCTACTGTAGCTGTACTAATAAAAAGTAGATTGGCTATTTCTTTTGTATCATAGTCTTCTGCAATTAGTTTCAATATTTCTTTTTCTCGTATCGATAATAAGTCTTTGGTAGAATATGCCTTATCGTAGGAGTGAAATGTATGCAAAAACTCGCCATTTTCGCCATAAGAGATCCTTATCCAATAGTATCTAAAATCTTTTTTTAGTAAATGGTTAATATTCTGTACATAATTAAATGTATAGCTAAATTTTCTATTTTTGTCATAATGGATAGGTAAACCCTTGGAAAAAAGGCATACAGGTTTTCCATTAAGTAGCGTATATCTTATACCACAATGAAAAATTTGAATATTTATTCTTTGTTCAAATGGGATTTTCTCTAACACACTTGCAAGCCAATTTACCGAATCTGAGAAAAAGGAAATATAATCCTTATCTAAAAGGCTCATGATTTGTGTCATTTTTTGTTCTCTGGGTACTTCCGGTAAGTTATTCCAAAATTCTTTTTCACCTACTTCAAGAACATGTGTAAATTGAAGATGATCAAATATCGCAATTACGGCATCTGTTCCTTTAATTCCATTTAATAAAAGATTAGCTTCTTCCCGAAATCGTTCGATATCTCCTATATCATCTTTAATAAAGTGTTTGGATGACAATGCAACTATTTTTTTGTAGAGCCTTTCAGCATCTTGCATTCTTCTCAAACTATTTTCTTGCATTTTTTTTAATTTTATACCCTGACTGTAGTATCTTAAACCGTTCTAAAATAAACTTTTAAAATTATAAAATAAAATAATTAATTATAATATAATCAACATAATATATATTAAAATATTATTTTATATCATGTGGTTTTTATATTTTTTAACACCTAAGTTTTATTATCTTTTATATTCTCAATTTGCTCTAATATTTTATTAATAACATATTGCCCAAAAAGACATCCCCTTTATTTGCTACCTAAACTTCGATAAACAAATGAATAACAAGCCAATTTACATCATTAAAACGAGCTAACAAATGGTTACGAAGCAATTTTCCATAATATGTAAAACCAGCTTCATTTTGTATGTGTTGTTTTCTATTGATAGATACTGGTAATTTATAAATCTATTCGGTATGCCCTCAATGACTGATTTTAAAAATAGCGATTTTCACTATTTCCCACGCACGTGCTTAAGTATAATTTTGTGACTGAAATATATACCGTCTTTTTCAGATCAACTATTGTATCATGACCTTAAAAAATAATACTTCAACCGGAAAGCTTTACCAACTTCGGCCAGCATCATATAATACAGCATATGGCTCTAATGTCGACACCAATACATTGGTAGAGATGATCATAGATAAAAATGAAAGAGGTTTCTATATTTTGTATGAAAGGTATTCAGATGTGTTGTATGTCATGTTATTAAAATTTGTAGTCAGGACAGAGCTTGCTGATGATCTGCTTCAAGATACATTTGTGAAAATATGGAAAAACATTGACAGGTTTGATCCTGTAAAAGGAACACTTTTTACTTGGATGCTTAGAATAGCCCGAAACCAGGCCATTGATTTTCTTAGATCATCCAGTTATCAGCAACAATTACGGCATGTAGATCTTGATTTATTTTTGCCTCAAATTGATCAAAAAAACAATACACCATCAAAAACAGGAGAATTAGAATTTAATGATTTTAAACATAAAGCGCTGTTGCATTTGGGTCAAAAACATGCAGAAGTTATAGATATGATCTTTTTTTATGGGTGGACATATGAACAAACTGCAACTATATTAAAATTACCGATAGGTACGGTAAAAACCAGAGCCAGAAAGGGATTGGGCATTATAAAAGTCCTCTATGCTGAATAATATACCTTCCATTTTATAAGTAAAATTTATTGGCAAAACTCCCAAGTATTATATTTTTACCATAAAATTGAAATTATTTTATCATTAAGGAAATATCAAATGAATCCAGATGATTATCTCAGAAGCGGAATATTGGAGGATTATATTTTAGGTCTTCTTTCCAGAGAAGATAAACAAAAAGTGGAGAATGTTAATCTGGCTAACCCTGAAATTGCCTTACAGCTTCAGTTGCTTCGTGAGGGGCTTGAAATGTATTCCGGCCATGATCAAATCCGCCACAGAATTGAATTGCGCAGATCCATTTGGGCGGCCATTAAAAAAATGGAGTAAGACGACTTTATTTAATGTTTTATTCTATAACAACCGATCTTAAACTTCTTTCATCTTTCCACTATCACAGCATCCTCCTATTGGAAAAAACGCCCCGCTCCCGCTTCCCGTAATTTATCTGGCCTAGATGATAGGTGAGGTGAGCTTCCAGATGGATAAGTATAAAGCCAATATTGTCAGGAAATCCCTCTATTTTATGAATCACATATTCTTGTTGGAGATCGGCATCTGTCAAAAAGACTGAGGACATATCCACTACTTTGATGGTTTCTTCCACTTTGGAAATAAGTTCCTCGAGGTACATGTTAGAAAGTGAAAATTCAAGATCCCGATGTCTGATATATCCTGTTTTACCTATCTCAGCACCTATGTAGGTGTTTAGATTACCTACGAGATGCAAACAAAGATTTCCGGCAGAATTGGCTATACCCGGAGCAAGAAGCCAGATATTGGATTCTTTTTCATATAGTCCTATTTCGGTTTTAAGTTTATTCAGATCTCTGCCGAATAGTGCTCTTAATGATTCGACTATCATATGTTTTTATTATTAGTCTTCATTTTTCAATCCACTCTTTAAACTCCCTGACTCTTTCTCTTGAGACAATCACCTGCTCATGAAAACCCGGTTGCAAGGTCAGGCTATATCTGGAATTAAAATAGGTTTCCATTTTTTCGATGCTATTCAGACTGATCAGCATGGCACGATTAATACGGAAAAATTCGTCAGGATCGACCATTTTTTGCACTGTATCCAAAGCATCATCGATAAGATATTTTTTGTTGCCGTCTGTGACTATATGTGTATAGCCTTCATCTGTGTAGAAGTAAACTATTTCTTTCATTCGGATGACCATCAGATGATTGCCGGTCTTGACGAGGTAACGCTCCTTATATCTGAAGCTGGTCTGTGATGGCGAATCATTGATAGTCATGATAGTTTTATCAGGGATTGATATATTTTTGATATTTGGACAATGCGCTTTTCAGCTCGTCGTGATCGATGGGTTTGAGGAGATAGTCTATGCTTTGCAACTTAAATGCTTTGAGCGTATATTCATCATATGCAGTGGTAAATATGACTGGTATATTTATGTCAGTTTGCTCCAATATATCGAGACTGATGCCATCGCCCAGCCGTATATCCATCATGATGAGATCGATAGCAGGATTTGATTTTAAATATGCTACGGACGTTGATACACTTTCACATTTCATCACTACTTCTACGTCAAATTCTGTATCATTCAACAACCTTTCCAGCCTCTTGGCGGCCAGCGTTTCATCTTCGATGATCAGTATTTTAATGCTTTGGGCCATTAGTTTGAGATTGATTTTGTCACTTTGTTATCATTCAATAATGGCATACATACCTTAAAGTTGATGCCATCATTCAGCACTTCAATGGGAAGATCGGTAAAGTAGGCATACCTGCGTCTGATATTATCCAAACCAACAGAGGTCGACTCATCTTTATTGAACAATTCCTGGATATTGTTGGAGATACAGATATTGGACATATTTTCATGAATCGATAAGGTCACACGAAGTGGTTTTTCTTTGGTAGATATATTATGTTTGACACAATTTTCAAAAGTAATCTGAAGGCTCAGGGGTACGATATATTTGCTGAGTTTGGATGAATCGATGTTTTCCTCATATACAAGATTGTCGCCAAAACGTTCTTTCAGCAGATGAATGTAGGCCCGCAGATAGTTCAGTTCTTCTTCCAGGGTGACAAGTGTTTCATCATTGTTTTCTAGTACGTGCCGGTACACTTTTGAGAGTTTGGTTACAAACTGATCAGCCCTTGCAGGGTCTTCGTGTATCAATGAAGAAAGGGTATTGAGACTGTTAAACAGAAAATGCGGGTTGATCTGACTGCGCAACCCTGCGAGTTGTAGAGCTGATATTTTCTTTAAAGAGTTTCTCTTTTTCTACCAGACTTTTGCTTAATTGCATAGAGAGATAAAAACTTTCGTATATCGTCATAATCAATAATGAAAATAAGGTGCTGGTTATAAATTTTAATACCGGATTAGGTTCCAAACCATCTTCAAGACTGAAATTTAAAACTAAATATAAAAACAATCCGCCGAGAAAATCAATGACATAATAGCCTACAAATACCAGTCCAATGGTAATAGCCTGTCTTTTTCTGAAGTCTTTATTTACAGGATACTTTCTGACCATGTAGTAATATAATTCTCTGAAAACTATCCAATAAATCGACGTAAAATAAACAGATATTGGAAAACATCCGCCAAAAATATCATATGCTCTTTCTTTTAGCAAGTGCCCGAAAAGCAGGGTGTTGACCAGTAAAGAAACCAAAGGTATGCCAAACAGTATCAGCCATCTGTCATCAAAACCTATGATTTCTTTTCGTGATCTGAAAAATTTCAATTTGAATTATTTTGCTGTAAAATTATCTAAATAATATTGCTTTTAGCAGTATTATGTTTAAAACTGAATTCTGTATAAGATATCCGGAAAAAGCCAATCTGATACAGGGTATCGACTTTATTATTTACTCGGTTATATCTTTTGCAAATACATTCTGGTTATTTGCTGACATTTTGAAAATCAAGGAAGAACTGCTGACTGAATCCTTTTTTATTTATTCTAATACCTATCTTTAGATCCATTCTCAGGTAGCTACCCAGTTTTTCGGTGAATGCCTGATCTTTATACAATACTTCATTACCAACAATTTTGGAAGCTTCAAGATTGACTGGAGTTACATATCTTCCGCCTGCATGGGTAAATTTAAAATCTGTGGTTATAGCCGTATTTTTGCCTACTTTCCACTCTTTTCCACCGAGTATATTGAGCACATATTCATTATTGAATGCAGTGTTTCTTTCTATGCCATCGCTTCCTTTGTATTTGCTCTGGAAGACAGAAGCAGTGATTAGGCCATAATATGATTTACTGAAAAATTTCTCTAAAGTCAACTCTACCCCATAGTTTCGCCCTTTACCATTATTGACCAGATCACCTATCTGAGGAAATACGAAATCCGCGCCTGCATTTACCATAGAGAAGGATGAGGATACTTTTTCTACAGGTACATCAAATAATTGCTGGTAGTAAGTTTCTGCTTTTACTCTCCAATTTGCCGCCGGCTTATAATCCCATCCAATAACAAAATGATGTGCCCTTGTAAATCCTAAATCTTTATTCAAAGGTTCAAAGGTGCCGCTTTCTGTCGGAGACAACAAATAAAAAACAGGCAATGGCTGCACCTGACTATGTAGTCCGTATCCCAGATTGATACCTGACTTTTGGGTAATGGCATAGTTGAATCCAAGTCTTGGTTCAACCACACTCTTGCTGTTGAGCGATTGTATTTGCCCGTGTAAACCAAGAATCCATGTTGCTTTGTCAGAAGGTTTGTACTTGAATGACGCATACGGTTCAAAGGTAGTCAGTCCACCATCCACATCACGTACCGGCAACAGATCAGGACGACCATCTCCGTTTTCGTCAGGATTGTCATCTCTGCTTTCTACTGTTGATACAAGAGATCTGTTGTCCACTGTGATGCCGATCCTGCTGCTCAGCCTGGCGTTATATTTTGTATTGTAAAACTATGAACATTGACCCGATTCAGATCATCATTGACATCTGTGTATGTATAACTTTCTTTATAAGTGGTGTCTACATAGCGCTGCTCATCAAAGTTGTTTTTTGATTTGGATGCTGAAATGGTTGTTCTGATGTAATTATTTTCATTGACCATAAACGTATGTTTCATCCCGATCACGCCAAATTTTGACTGAGCCCTGGAGTCTGCATCTTTGGTAGCAAAAAAATCAGCTTCATCAAGTTCTTTTCCAATAAAATTTATATCACTAAGTCCACCTATTCCGAAAAATTTAAAATTTCCCCACTTGCTTTTGCCCAAGTCAATATTAAAAGTTAGGTCCTGATATTTTGGTGTGGCATTGGTTCCGAATTTTAACCCTAAAGAATTGGCCAATTGTACAAAACTATATCTATAACTGATCAGATAAGACTTATCACCTGATTTTCCTATCGGACCCTCAGCCATCGCTTCGAGACCACTGAATGCTGCCAATTGGAAGGTGTATTCTGCTTTATCTTTATTGCCTGATCTGAAGCCTACATCAAACACGCCCGACATGGCATTGCCATATTCTGCAGGAAATGCAGAAGTCAGGAAGTCGGAATTTTTGAGCAGGTTAGTGTTCAATGCGCTTACAGGACCACCGGTTGTGCCCAGAGTGGAAAAGTGATTGGGATTGGGAATGGGCACTCCTTCAAGTCTCCATAAGATGCCTGAAGGGCTGTTGCCTCTCACTACGATATCATTTCGAGAGTCATTTGAAGTAGATACACCTGCAAAATTGGAAACGAGCCTGCTGGCATCATTACGTCCACCACTATATCTTGTTACCTCTTCCAGTGAAAAGGTACGGGCACTGATTGCAGCCATTTCATTGAGTGCTTTATCTTTATCAGCAGTTGCAGTGACGACCACTTCGTCAAGCATTTTGACTGCTTCATCCATCATAATATCCAGGTCAGTCTCTTTGCCGGACGTAACAAGAATGTTGGGTATATTGGACAATTCGTAGCCAAGGTAGCTGATCTGAAGCATGTATCTTCCCGGACTTAGCTCTCCAATGACAAACTTTCCGTTTTCATCAGTTGTAGTTCCTTTGTTCTGATCCTGATCCAGAATCATAACTGTTGCCCCTATGAGCGGAAACTCAGTGACTTTATCTCTTACCAGACCTTTGATGACTGCATTTTGGGCTTGGATAGCAAGAGATGAACACAGTAGAAAGAAATAAAAAATTGTTCTCATGATTTTTTAATTTTGATTTATGGGTCAAAAGTATATTCAAAGGCTGTCTTGAAAAACCGTTTTCCCTTGAATTGTGGAATAAGGTTGGTGAATTGTAAAATAAGTACCATAAAAAGACGACTGAATAAAAAGGCGGACCCGCCTGCTCTGAAACGGGCAGGTAAATTTTACTTTATTTATAAAGGAATTTATTCACTAAGGATGATTCAAATATTCGTCGTTCATAATTCGTCGTTCGTAATTTAGAGGAATGACTTTAAAGGATTTGTTGGAATTAAACCAGCTTAATTCCCAGTTTATACACCTGGTCCAACCATTGTTTGCGTTTAGTATCATCAGATGTTTTGATAATGCCAATGGTGGTGACCTTTACTGGCTTGACACCACAAAACTCGAGCGTGGATTTTTTGAGTTGGTTGATACTAGGCCTGCCATAAGCCAGTCGATAATACCAGCCAGGCTGATCCATAGTAGTGATGATATGAGCGGTCTTACCAGTAAGTAATTTATCCCACCAGATAGAGTTTTCACGATATTTAAATGCCATACCCGGTAAAAAGAGCCGATCGATAAATCCTTTCATGATGGCCGGGAGCCCGCCCCACCACACAGGATGCACCCATACGAGATGGTCAGCCCATTGGATCTTTTCCCATGCTTCTAGCAAATCAGGTTCCAGTTCTGTACGGCTTTGATAGCCTCCACTCAGATTTGGATTGAATTGCAGGTCAGCGATGATGATTTCTTTTACTTCAGCGCCACCTTCTATTGCTCCTTTTTTATACGCTTCAGCCAAAAATAATTGAGACTCTCCTTGTTAGGATGACCATTGATGATGAGTATTTTTTGTTCTTTGTCATTATTTTGAATTATTGGACAAAGGAAAGGAAACTTATCGGGTTAAAACATTTGTTTTCTGGCAGTTGATGGAAATTAAGCTTGAGTTGGTGTAATGTGGGTTTGGATTGAATAGGCATCCATAAAAAGTCAAATGTATTATATTGTATTAACTTAAAACAGATACAAACGGAAGATCAGGCAGCCATTTGAATCTGACTTCATGCAAAGATATAAACTTATTAATTGCTAAAAAAACGACCCTTAATCCAGAGTCAGTTTTGCACTTCCTTTGACGGTGAAATTACAGCCGGGCTCAACAAAAAAATCTCCTCCTGGACCAACTGTCCTGTCTACATTTAGGAAGCAGCTGCCGTTATTATATGGCTTGATGACAATGACTGATCCTGAAGGTAATGGATTAGGTGGAATGACACCGGTCTTCCAGTTGGAAGATGTCATCCAATCACCTTCCCCAGTGAAAGTATATGTTGTTTTTGGATTTGCAGTTGTGATTTTATAGATAATGTTGTCAGATAGATCCACCATATGTAACTCTCCGTCTTCGGTCTCTCCAAAATCAACCATGCCCGTGTAAGATGTCGGCATTTGCTGATTTACAACTACCCAGGACGAGCCTACACGAATTATCTTACGTAAGTTTCTGGAGAAATAATCTGCTGCAAAATACCAGCCTTTCAGACCAGGATAGGCATAACCTCTGTATACATTTCCCCCAACTACCGAACGATTATTTGACTCTCTCGGATAGTCATAGATAGGTGCAACATAGCTGGCATATGGAAGACATGGAGCCGATGTGGCATGCGGTAATGTTCCTTCAAAACAGTCCCAGCCAAAGTTGCTTCCTGCTATCTGTCCGGCAGCTCTGTAGTTTATTTCTTCACGCGCTAATTGACCCACATCCCCAATATACATATCACCGGTATATCTATCAAAATTCCACCTGAATGGATTGCGTAAGCCATAACAATATACTGGTGATGTTGGGTTGGGATTGTCTGGTGGAATGGCATAGTTATTAGATCCGGAAGTACTATTTATATCAATTCGCAATATCTTACCAAGTAAAGCTAAAGTGAGTCCTGACCATTGTCATCAGGATCATCACCCGAACCACCATCGCCGGTAGAAACGTAAAGGTATCCATCCTTACCAAATGTATCTTCCCGCCATTGTGGTTGGTATTGTTGGGGTGCGGAATATTTAGTATGGGTAGCCTGGAAGTAACATTTGCTTTATCAGGGTCGACAGAATAATGGTATATCTGTCAACAATCAAATTAAAGGTGGTGGCTTGCGTATGAAAAACAAAAAAATAAACCATTATTTTTAAAATCCGGATGGAATACAAAAGAGAGCAAACCCTGTTCGTTTCCTGTGCCCAATATTTGTAATGGTGATCAACGTGTCTTTAATGTATAACTAGAATCAAACACTTTGATCCGGCCGCCTTTTCGCCACAAAAAACACGATTGGATCCATCACCGGCATGACCTATCTGCATTGGAGAGGAAAGATTACTACTGTTTGATCACGGTGCTGAATATAACCGTCGTGTCTTGCGCTGAGATACATGAAAGAAATAAGATAAAAAAATAATGAACAGACTTTTTTATTCGAAGCATAAATTAAAGTATTCAAATTAGAATTAATATAAGTACTTATTTATAACGAATATACAATCAAATACACTACCCGAAAATAGGAAAAGAAAGGAGATAGTGACATCGGGCGTTAAATTTTAAGCATTTCCATCAAAAGAATTTTTTTCTTTAGCTCCGACAATCAATAGCCATAAACAAGTACCTATTTCGCCAAGACTGGCAGGAATGCTGATATAGCCCGATATACCCAGTTCTGAATAGTATGGTGAAAATGTACTTCCCATCAAATTGATAATGTAGCCAAAACAACCGGCCATAAGAAGTACACCTAATATTTTTGGTAAGATCCCTGATTTGAATACTAAATAACCAAACGGGAAAAGCCAAAGTCCCCAAAATAAGGAAACAACCGAGATGCCATTAGCATATTGATTGAGATACATCATTACCTGCAATGGCAATTGGTCTGCCCGATATAAACTCTGAATATTCGGATTGCCGATCAAATCCAATATTGAATATTTATTTTGAAGATTGATAAAAGATATGGGTACACTCACCAATGCCAATACGACCATCATTATTGCATACTTTTTATCGACTGTAGACAGTAGTTGGTACAACATTAAAGCTAACATCATAAAAGCAGTATAACAAATAATATTACTTACCATCCCCAGCCTGAATAAAGTTTCTGACCCCGAAATATGCCGAAAAGTCAACTGCGCATTATCCATGACTATCAGTTTAGATGGCACATACATTAAACTGAATAAGCCTGTAATCACCACTATCAGGTAAATTATGCCTGCCTTTGTGGGCTGTTTTTTGTTGGAATCCATGCTTTGAATACTTAAATTTGGGTTTGAGTTATTCTTTTGGCCATTTTATAGCGTACCAAACGATCAAAGCTGTAATGATGCTCTCAATGATAGCTAAAAACACATAAAATGTATACCATTCATTTCTCTGCACTGAAGCTATCAAGAGCATAATCAAAGTAAAAAATAATCCAAAAACAATATTTAAAATTCTGTTGATATTGGGCTTCAGTATCAATGACAGAAATACCATTAAAGCAGGTCTTAAGCATGATCGATGCACTAAATAATTTCATCGGGCTATCCAGCAAATTATTGCCATTGATTAGACCATCAATTTTATCCAGGCACATAAAGTTCAAAATAATCTCCATACAAGTAGCAGAGTGTCACTGATGTCCAGAGCATTGCCAATTTAACCTTGATATTTACTTCAAAATCTTTGTAACCACTATTAGAGGATTTGGTGTCAATCATGATTTTTGTGTTAATATTTATATACAAGATATACCTTATGCTTCTGACGATCAGATTAACAGAATGGTTGTAAACAAAATCGATAATAATTTTTTTTCGAATTTCTCCGGTTACAATCTAAGATTAGGAACAACAACCAAAAGCGATGTTTCAAAATTGAAAAATACCACCATTAAAAAACAAAAGCAACAACTAAAATTATGTTGTCGTATTTGCTTACAAATCTGGCCAAAATGCTTAAGAATGTAGCACCACCGAGCCAAACGGCCAACGAAGTAAGCCAACAACAACTTGTACCTAACACAAAAGCCAAAACGCCCGCAAAAAATGATTTTTAAAATGTGCCATGACTCTTATGATTTTTTAGCACTTATGGTAATGTTGGCAATTGATTGTGATATGGCTTCTATAAAAATATAGAATTTTGTGCCATTGAGTAACTTTTAGCTAAAGGATTATCTTTAAACCAAATGTTATCTATAAGAGCTAAATTTTAATGGCCGATAAACTCTTTTGCAATGCTGAGTTGTCTGAAGATAAATCTTTTTTTATTTCTGTGTTCAGAAGTACGCTGAAGAATATCTTTAAGTGTCTCGATGACTTCGATGGTATGACTTCCTTTATTGATCATAATGCATTCAGCCCGAGCAGCGTGACCTGCATCTGTGATCTCTGAGCGGGTTGCTAAACCTGACTTATTTAAATTTTCGAGTACTTGTGTAGCCCATATAACTGGAACGTGAGCTGCTTCACATATCCAAAGTATTTTTTCCTGTATTTCACCCATTCGTTCAAATCCAATTTCCACCGCCAAATCACCTCTGGCAATCATAATGCCAAAAACTTCCTGCTTCATACCTTCCAATAAGATTTCAGGTAGATTTTTGACAGATTCCGGCGTTTCTATTTTGATGATAATTTGAGGCGGATGTTCACTTTTATTGGTGATCAGATTTCTAAGTAAAGAAATGTCAGAGGGAAGTCTTACGAATGAATACCCTACTATATCGGCATTTTCGATAATAAATGGAAGACAAGAAATATCGTAAGAAGTCAAAGGAGAAATACCCAACTCTGAATCAGGAAAATTAATTCCTTTTTCATTTTTAATTTTTCTTTTATCTGATGAGATACGGTTTATTCTGATGGCAACTTTGTCATGCTTAACCATTTCCGCTACACCTTGAATGATACCATCATCTATATAAATTCGATCTCCTTTTTTAAGACATGAAACTATTATTTGGTTCGGTCGGGCTGATCACTACTTCTTTAGGATCAAAACCACTGGTTTCATAAGCCAACCATATCAATTGGCCTTCCTTTACTTTGACACTTCCTTTTTCTTTACCCTTATTGATTATTTTTGTTCTTATTTTAGGACCTGCCAGATCCATATAAATTTTGCATGATTTTCCTGTTTTTAAGCAAGATTTTTTAACTTTATTGATCATTTTGGACCAGACGGCTTCGCTATCATGGGCGCAATTGATTCGTGCTACATTCATCCCATTAACTATCAAACTTTTTATAAGGGCAATCATTAGCAAAAGTATTATCGAATGTCACCAAGATAGAAGGCAGATATTCATTTTCTTTTTGACCAAATAACTTTTTACTTTTTTCATTCAGATTGGCCTGACACCATTCAAAGGTGCATTTTTCTTCCTTGTCGGGACTATATTTTATGCCCAGTCTTTGTTTGATCGCTTGTAACTGGCTTCTGATGTGACTTTCGGCACTTGCCAGCGATGACAGTACAGCGGTATGCAGATCATTTTGTAAGTCTCTGATATCACCGCTACGCAAAATCAAATAATGCAATAGATTTTTTGCTGCATAAAATTGTGAAGGATGGAGTTGACTCAGCAAGACAGACCTTTTATCTTCCTCATTTATCATCGATGTTTCAATCAGTAATAATCTTTCTTTAATTTTTTGAGAATTTCCGGGGACATTAGCTTCATTTAATGACAAATGTAGGTTTATTGCGAAATATCATTTGTGATAAGAGTTGACTGAAAATATGACAAAAATCATTTCAAGTTTAAAGTGAATGAATTGCTTATTATTGGTTTCCAAAATCCGAACTTTTGGTAAAATATTCCAAACCCAACATCCAGATGGCAATAAATAAAAAACTGATTTTTGCATGATGGGTAATAATTCCATTAAGCCCGGAATAATATATGTAATTATTGACATAAAGGATCAACAGGCTGATGATGCTTAAAATCTTAAACAACATCAATTTTGATTTGAAAATAAACACGGTGATATAAAATAAGGCTATCAAAGCAAAAATGCTGGCTATTGTCGTCATCACATCATGATATGGAGTCACCACCAAAAATGCTGCTGCCATCGATGCGAATCCGCAATACTTTATAATTGTTGCTGAAGACGAAGCAGGAATTTTTTTAGAAAATCGTTCAAAAAATATCGCACTGCTTGCACAAAGTAAAAACATGGCTCCGATGGCAAAGAGCCTTGAAGCATTGTTTTGGCCATTTATGGTTGTTTCATTAAATAAATTGCACAGGTAGTTGTGTTTTATATCATACCCGATGGCCTTTCTATCTGATTGTGATCCACCTGGGTAATATAAAGACGATGTAGCAATAAGCAAAACAGATGAAATCATCCCGATCAGTGTAAAGTTTTTTTTTATCATTTTGAATAGATGCCTTTATATTAATAATTTATATATTGTTAATTTATTTAATATATTTTACGAATTAATTTATTTGTTTTTCCAATATTGTCCATCCTGTTCATTCCTAATCTCCTTTTCAAGTACATATTTAACGATATAAAGTGAATTTATCATGACTCAGATTAAATCCAAGATTTTTATAAATGATGGTGTTTTCTACACGGCTTTTATTTGTTGTTACCTCTATACTTTTTAAATTGTGTTGAACTGCATAGTCCTTTACTTTTTGTACCAATGCGCTTCCGACACCTTGGTTCCTATATTTTGTGTCAACATAAAATTCCTGAATTTCTCCCACAAGACCGCAATGATGTAATAAGTTCTGAGTGTGAAAACTAATAAAACCAATAAGCTTGCCTTCTTCTTCAGCAACGTAATATTCGAAACTAGGATTGGTAATATTCTCCAAAAAGATACGCTTAAAGTCTACAGCGTCAAGTACTTCGTTTTCAAGCATACATAAGGCGTTGTGGACAAAAGCCAGATCCTTTTTTTTTGCATTTCTGATATTAATTTTTGATGTCATTCATTTTGAAATATTAATGATGGTAAAGGATCAGTAAGATTTATTATGAAATTAAGTTGTCTTGCTCACTGCTGTATTAACTGTAGACGTTTCACGATGCTTCCCTTTTGTAAAATAGTCCCCGGCGACAAAACTGCATTTGCACCAATTTTTGAATGGTCTCCGACCAACGATCCAAACTTATTCATTTTAGTGTCAATAATGTTATTATCTATGTTGATCAAAATGTTTTTGTTTTCTCGCTCATTATAGTGATTGGCACATATGGCACCAGTAGCTTAAATTTACATTTTTGCCTATTAAACTATTGCCAATATAATTAAAATGCGCAACAGACGAATTGTCCAAAATGATGGATTGTTTGATTTCGCACCCTGGTCCTATTTTTACGGCTTTACCCAAAAATATTGGCCCCCTTAGATAAGCATGGGCACTGACAAAACAATGTTCGGAAATAATAATTTTACCTTTAAATACAACACCTTCTTCAATGATCGCATCTTTATGTATGGCTACATTGTCTTTTATGTGATATTGATCGGAAAGTAATAAAAATCATTGGAAATGGTATTATCCAGTTCATTAATTAGATCCCAGGGAGATTTATACAGCTTCATCATCCAGGGAGGAAGATCTGAAATATAGGCATTAATATCTATCATTTTATTTGATATTGACTTAGTATTGAGTAAACCTTCAGGCTTCGATCGTCGTCGTCGCTATTTTAGCCTAAAAATAATAAACTTTCAGGACAAAAGTAAAAATACAGGCTTCAATAAGCTACATCAGGTTTCAAAGGCTTCTAAAAAAGGGTTTCATTTTCAGGCTTGCGCTGTAAGCGAATAAAACAAAATATTATTTATAATTAGAATTAATCTAAATAATTTGAAAATGTAAGTTCTAAGGTATACTTTTGTGCCTACTTAGAATAAATCCAAATAAAGAGTTATGTATTGTAGCGTTTTTCCCATTATTTTTTCAGTTTATTTTATGTTTGTTAATGTCTCCTTAGCACTACATCCTTTAATTGAACTTAAACCAACGGTTACAGGTACCGTATTTTCCAAAAATGGCGAACCGGTTATTGGCGCTCTAGTCCATGTAGAAGGAACCATGATACATACCACTACAGACCTTGACGGAAAATTTCAACTGTCCGATATTCCCAAAGGTAGCTACGTGTTGAAAATCTCTTCTTTAGGCTACAAAACAACTACCAAACCCTTTGAAATTGTTGATGATACAGCTATTCACATACAAATCAGTTTTGAAGATGATGCACTTTTAATGCCGGAGGTGCTAATTATGGGAAAAACGGATCGCTTGTTTTCCAGAATACCCGGGTCTGCTTCCTATATCGGCACTGCAGAAATAAAACAAATTAATCCTATTTCAGGTAATGAAGTATTCAGGCGAAGTCCGGGACTTCACGTTGTTGATGAGGAAGGTGCCGGCTTGAGAATCAATATAGGCATCAGGGGTCTGGATCCCGACAGAAGCAGATCGTTACTAGTACTGGAAGATGGTATTCCTGTAGCCTTAGCGCCATATGGAGAACCTGAAATGTACTACACGCCTGCCATCGATCGTATGGCAGGGATTGAAATTTTAAAAGGCTCAGGACAGATCCTTTACGGACCACAAACCATAGGTGGCGTTGTCAATTATCTTACCCATCAGCCACCTGCCGAAGCGACCGGAAAATTGAAGATTCATACAGGTCAGGGAAATTTATGGAATGGTTTGCTTAATTATGGGAATACCCATGGTAAGATCGGCTACAATATTACCATGCTTAAAAAAAGAGCGGATAAATTAGGCTTAACACAATTTGATATTACTGACCTGAACACAAAATTGGTCATAAACTTTAATGAAAAATCTATGATTTTAATTAAAGCAGGTTTATATAAAGAACGATCCAATGCGACATATATAGGTTTGACACAAACCATGTACAATGCCGGTAATCAGGACTTTGTCCATATGGCACCAAACGATTTACTCAAGATAGACAGATATTCTTTTAGCCTTCAACATTCGTATAAATGGAATAGTAAAACACAATTAAAATCTTCAGTTTATGCTTATACCACATCCAGAAACTGGAGGCGGCAGGATTTTATATCGAATACGGTAGGTAATGTAAAACCTTCCAACTGGATAGGTGTCACATGGGGCGATGAAGCTATTGTTGGCGGTGCAATATATATGAGGTCTTCTACCGGCAATAGAAACCGTCAATTTGAAGTAGCAGGAATGGAGACCGGTCTGATTCATGAATATGGCAGCTTAGGTTTGACACATAAGTTAAAAGCCGGCGTACGCTATTTATATGAAAAAGCTAATGAACAACGTGTCAATGGAAGCCAACCAAACGTCAGTTCAGGGGCACTGGTTGAGGATGAAACAAGACCAGGGAATGCGCTTAGTATGTACGTGCATCAATTGACAAAAATAAGGACTGATCTGGAGTTCCATTATGGTGTTCGTCTGGAACATTTTAGGTATGGAAGGGACATTAATAGAAGAAGTTTTTTAATCAATAACCAAAGCCAAATACGTGATACCATCTTGAATAAATCAAACGCCCTTACCCAATTGATCCCGGGGGCAGGTTTTACCTGGACAGCTATAACCGGACTGAATTTTTTTGGTGGTATACATGCCGGTTTTGCACCACCGCGTACAAAGGATGCCATATCAAATGCAGGTGATGTATATGATCTTTCTGCTGAAAAAGTATAAATCTGGAACTGGGCTTAAGATCAAACCTTATAAAGGGAATCCAAATGGAATTGACAGCTTTTCACATGAATTTTAGTAATCAGGTCATACCGGTATCAGAGTCTAGCGGAGGAATAGGTGTTGGATTGATCAACGGAGGATCCACATTGCACCAAGGCTTGGAAAGTGCTTTACAATGCAATATCTCAGAGATGATGGGATGGACAAAAACAACATTGTTGATCAATTCCGGTGTAACGTATGTTGATGCACATTTTACAGGTGACAGGATAAAAACGGGGAAAGTATAAGTGGACGGAATACACCTTATGCGCCAAATTGGCTGGTCAATTCAGGAATAACCTTAGAAACAATTTTTGGACTATCCCTTCGGATCGGGTCAAATTTTGTGGCTAAACAATATACGGATGAACTGAATACGATTGAAGCGGCACCAGATGGTCGAACAGGATTAATTCCTGCTTATCATACGCTTGATGGAAATCTAAGTTATGGGATCAAAAAATGGAATACTGTTTTTTCCTTTTTGGTAAAAACATAACCAATGAAAGATATATCGTTTCCAGGAGACCCCAGGGAATCCGTCTGGGTTTGCCAAGATGGGTAACTATTGGTGCTGAGTACAGTTTTTAATTGGTCGAATTAAGATGTCAAACCTTTATGGGAAACCATACTGCGAATAGTAGTATATTGGTTATAAAAGGTATGAACCAAAGCGATTTTTTTAGCAAAGAATTTTTTGAATATTTGAATGCTGAAGTATTTTTTTTTAATTATAATTTCCAATCATAATATAAATTAGATAAGCAATACCAAAACCAAAATTACACAATTTTTATGTAAAATCCAAATCTACATTCAAGTTTTATTTCCGATGTCTATATTATTTTGGCAAGCCTATATTCTCTTGTAGCTGACCTACTACATCACTATTACTACATACATATTAGTTGCGTGATTAAAAATAATTATGTTTTACGTATTTACCTTGTGGAAATCAAGTTTGGTTCAATATTACCTGACTACTTTTAATATCTCCCGGTGCGATGATAAGATATGTACTTTGAATTTTGTATACCATGCTTTCCAGTCATTTTTATCCATACTTGCTGTCAATGATTTTTCATATTCGGCTAATGAATCAAAACCTTCCTCAAAAATTAAACGATAAGAATCGCCTGTAAAATCGGATAATATTTTTGATGATTTTGCATCAGGCAATAAACCTTTGCTTAAAGCTTCATCGATCAATAACTTTGCTTCTCTGTAATGTCCGAAATGGAGTTGAAAAATATCCCGTATGATATACATGATTAATTAATTTACATTTTGAAATAATATGAATTAAGTAGCAATATAATCAATTATTGTTTTCTATGCATGGAATAATCATCATGACATGAAATTCAACCACCACTATCTGTTCATTGGCGACAACACATTACACTTGAGCATCTATCGGAAGAGGGTGTTAGAACTTACTTAATATATGCTTAGGACATAGTTTTTGCCTCAGGCCCTGTAAAATGTTCTATGATCAATCTGTCCAGTCTATAAGCCATAAAAACACACATTAATACCAAAACAATACTAATATAGCCAAGGATATGGTAGTTGTGGATGGCATAATGCTCATCACTGTAGGTGATCCATCCGCTGGTCAGCGTAGCTAGACCTGATCCCAGTGACTGTACGCAAGAGTTAAGACTCATAAAACTACCTCTTGTCTGCGTCGTAACAGCTTGGGTTGTCATAGCTTGTCCGGGCACTGTTCGACCGGTAGCTGTACTAAACCATAACGCGAAGGTAATCAGGACAATATATAGTGGCATGGCCGGCATATTGGTGATAAAAAATATAAATATAGTGGATACAAGTGCAGAAGCTACAAATACCTGCTTTTTACCAAATCTGTCAGCCGCTTTACCTGCTATCTGTGCACTGATTAAGGCACTAAGACCTCCGAATAAATATATCAAAGGGGTGTATTCCTGAGGTACACCAACATTAAATACCATGTATGGATTGATCAGTGGTATAATGATAAAATGGCCCATAATCATCAGAATGCTGAATGCTAAGGCGGTCATTTGTGTTTCATTCCTGAATATCTCAAAAAAATTGGCAATTCGCTGTTTAAGTAGTACAGGTTTTATAAGATGTTCATTTACTTGTGGTATATATCTGATTAAAAATGGATATAATAAACTGCCGACAACAGCCACAACTATAAATGGGAAGTACCAGTCAAATTTATTGGCCAAAAACAAACCAAATGGCACACCGACTACTGAAGCCAAAGCAAAACCTCCCATTAGTAAACCCATCGCCTGACCACGCCGCTCATAAGGAATGACATCACCGATGATGCTCAAAACCTGTGCGCCGATCAGTCCGCCAAATATCCCTGTTATTACTCTGGCTAATACCATGGTCAAATGTCCGGTAGCAAAAACGCATCCGAATGTTCCCAGTAAAAACCCCACATATGCAACAAGCAACAAATTTTTGCGATCAAATTTATCTGCAAAAAATATGGCTCCAAAACTGCTCACAAAAGCAGCCAAAGAATAGCTGGAAACGATGACAGCAAATTCGGACGTCGTCAGATTCCATTTAGGCATAAGGATATTACCCAATGGCATCATGATCATAAAATCCAGGATATGGGTAAAATTGAGCAAAGCCAGAAGGGCTACCAGTATAATTTCGGTACGTTTCAAAAGATATAAGTATTATTTCTTAATGAACAAGATAAAAACATGTAGGAAATATCATTGTCAGAACAAAATTAAAACGAAAACAAATAGGGTTATTGTTTTTTATATTTGTTTTTTGGGTTTAAATATAAGTAACAACAAAATATTAAATAAGTTGGTGAGTCTTATTTTGGTTCAATGTAAACTGATAATATTATTACATTCAAATATATGTAATAAGTAGCTCCCCATTTAAAATGAGCAGCTACTTATTTAATCACTACATATTGTATACATATTGAAATGTATGAGCAAATTCTTCAATGCCAGTAGGCGTAGTACTTTCTTTGTCTCTTTTTGCATTAGCCATAGCTTTACCCTCATTCATTACTTTGATAAATTCATTTAAATTATCAGCTACACTTTCAGAAGATCCCATTTGATTTACCATTGCATGCTTAAAATCTGCAGGTGCAAATTCGACATAACTTAAATCAGGTTTGCCAATCGCTGCACCATATACCTTTGCCATTTCGGGATAAGTAACTTCTCTGCTTCCTAAAAGATCCTGAACATTATGGCCATTAAAATCCAGGGCCAATAACCTTTTGGCTGCATAGGCTGCAATGTCTTTTGTAGCAATGACCGGAAAAGAAAGATCAGCTTTTATCGGAGAACCCATGATGCCTGCTTGTTTTATAAGACCTACCATTCCTAAAGTGTTTTCCATAAAATAGCTTGGTCTTAAATGTAATGTGTTAAGATCTGACACTTGATTAAACATATTTTCCATTTTATGCAGACCAAGCACAACACCGGAACCACTTTCCAGATGAGCTCCCTGACTGCTTAAAGAAACGACATATTTTACCTTACATTCTTTTAGTGCTTCCGTAATTGCCTTTGAGTGGGCAATTTGTGATTCAGTATAATCTGTTGTCTGCCACTCCATAGGTAACATTGCGTACACAGCTGTGGCACCCTCGAATGCTTTTTTTAGCAATCCGACATCGGTCGTATCCCCAAGAAAAAGTTCTGCACCTTTGTCTGTAAGTTCTTTTGCTTTCTCAGCACTTCGACTGATGATCCTTACTTTTTTACCAGCATTCAAGAGTGCTGAAGCAATAATTTTACCGGTGTTTCCTGTCGCTCCTGTGATTACGTACATTTTATATATTTATTTAATGGTTAATTTATTTGTGTGTTAATAATTTAAATGCGTGGGTCCAGCTATTTTCATTAAAGCCTTTGATACACCACAACATACATAGCGGTTCGATGGCTCTGGCAGATTCTGCTTTGCCAAAATCGGCAGCCTCCCATCCCAACAGGTCGATGATTTTTGATACTTCCTTTTTGGCATTGTCATCATTACCGCAAATAAACATGGTTGGTTTTGTATCAAAAGAAGGATTGACCATAGACGGATTTCCCACACTATTGAACGCTTTAACAAAATGTGCATCAGGAGCAATAGCCTGCAATTCTTCCATCAACGATTTATTCATATTTGTAAAAAAACTTAGTACACCATTGCTTGGCGGCGTATCAGCTATGGGATTGGTGGTGTCTATGATTGTTTTACCTGTCATATTTTTTTGCCCTATCAAACCAAGTACATCTTTGGCTATATTTCCTTTTACTGCAAGAACTATGATATCACCAAACTTGGCAGTTTCTGCAAAAGTCCCTATTTGCGCATTGGCCCCTGAGCTTTTTTGCCAGTCAGCAAGTTTTTTTTGTCTCTGGTACCCAACATAACCTGATATCCATGTTTTATAAATCCTGCTCCCAGTGTTTGAGCAACTGCTCCTGATCCGATAATTTCTACTCTATTCATTTTTTAGATTTTATTAGTTATCAAATAAATAATTTGGTTGTACATATAATAATATTAAAAAAAATCAGATTAAAATTTTAACCGCATCATAAATGTTTGATGTTAGTTTTTCACCTTCTTCTTTTCCGAGCAACTCAGTATACCTGTGAAATAAATTCATCCAGGCCTCTTTGATCTTTGGTTCCAATTGTAATCCTTTGTCCGTCGGATATACTTCTGTCGTTCGGCCATTTGTCTTTCGCTCCACCAGTTTTTTTTGTTCCAGCTTTTCAATCAATCTTGTGATGGTAGAAGGCGTAAGTTGCATCTGTTGGCCAATTTCTTTTGGCTGAACTCCGGGCTTATTATTTACGACCATCAAAAGAAAAGCATACGAACTTGAAAGACCTGTTATGGTAAACTCCTCGTCTGCCATTTTAGTCATTATTCTCGACAATGCATTCGTCGAAAAATAGAGACAACCGCAATATGGTGAACTATGTTTTTCCATTTCGAAGGCAAAGATATGACAAATTTTGTTTGTACATACAAATGATTAATATTTTTTGATTTTTTAATATAACTTTAACACAGTGGCTTCACAGGACATAATTCATGGATTTTCATTGACATATGCACTTGAAACTAGCCATAAGCAAAAATATTTTTTAATTATTTAATTTTATGTGTAATAAAATCATGTGCAAGCATACTAATGAGATATATTTACCATGATGAAGGAGGAATTTTTACAGATAATTAATGCAAACAGAGGCCTGATATTTAAGGTATGCAATCTTTATTGTTATGAACAAGAAGATAAAAAAGACTTATTTCAGGAAATTTTGCTCCAGATGTGGAAGTCTTATAGCGGCTTCAGAGGAGACTCAGCGCTTAGTACATGGATATATCGTGTTGCCATTAATACAGCCGTCACATATATAAAAAAAAACAGAAGAACGGTACGTCAAAGTGACGAAATAATACATTTGGATATCCCGGATTTGTTGGATAGTGAAGATGAAGAAGAAAAACTTCCATGTTGCACGACGCTATCAACCAACTTGATGCCATAGAAAAATCGATCATTTTATTGTATCTTGAAGATAAAAGCTACCATGAAATCAGTGAGATCACAGGTTTTTCAAAAACTAATGTAGGCGTAAAACTTAATCGCATTAAAACTAAATTATCAAATATTATAAAGTAGTACATTATGGAACTTGAAGCCTTAAAAATAGAGTGGCTTAAACTCGAAAAAAATTGGACCGTACAGAAAAATCAATAAAAAACTTGTCGACGCCATTTTGCATCAAAAATCCTCAGCCATACTGGAACAATTGAAAAACAAACAATTGGGCTTACTTGCTATCCTTGCCGTCGAATGTATGTTTATTATTGCAGTATTACTGGGCAATCCTTTTGATTTTATATTTATTTATCAGTATATACCTTTCGTTGTACTTATGATTATCATTATAATTGCCGCGGCATCGTTGTATACATTTAACAGTCGTATTAAGACAGATCTATCGCTTAATAATTTAAAAACCACCATCAAAAACATCCTTGATTATTATAAAAAAAAATGAAGTATATGACAAATACTTTGGTATAATCTCTTTAAGTATCGGACTACTGGTGCCCTGGTCTTTTTTACCCAATAAAATAATAAAAGAAGGCTGGGGTAGTAGCATGGTTGATCTGGCTATCATGACGATTATAACACTGGTCATATATCTTGCGGCATTTAAATTCGGAGCCTTCAAAAACAAAGATAAAGAAAGGCTGAAAATCACTTTGGCCGAATGGGAAGATATGGAGAGCAACATGGACGATAACATATTATAGTTTAAATGGAAAATAATACCAAATTGGAAAACAGATAGTACTATTCTAAGCGTTTCAAAGTCTACAAGTTACAAAAAGCCCTTCAGTATTTTTTTACTAAAGGGCTTAATTTTTACAATTCGTATTCTTAATGATTATTCAACTAATGAATAATGACAAGTTTACCTGTAATTATAGAACCGGACCGGTTTGTCAGTTTCCAGAAATATACGCCTGAAGGCCAGTCTCGAATGGAGATTTGATTTTTGGACGTTTCTGTTATTTGTACGTGATTAACCTCTTTTCCGTTGAGATCGGAAATGCTGAACATTCCTGAAATATCAGATGCGGCTACTATGTGTACTAGATTACTTGCAGGGTTTGGATATACTTTAAGTCTTTGATCTGAATAAACATCATCTGTAGCCACCAAAAAACTGATTTCTGCATCAGGGCTTAAAGCTTGTGTTTCTATATTTCCAACATTATCCACAGCAATGGAATAAAAACTATAGGTACGTCCTACTTCACCTTTAAATTCAGCTGATTTATCGGTAGTATTTGCGATCCATAAACTGTCTTTCACATCCGGAGTTGACAAATAAATATTATAACTCTTCAAACCTGAACCACTATCCGTACCTGACCAGTGAATCGTAACTTTTTCCTGATGAGTAGTAGCCGGAAGTGGTGCAATACTGCTCTCAGGAGCCAGCAAGTCAAAGGTGACTAAGTGTTCATTCGTAAGAATAGGTGGATTAGCGTCAAAGACAATAGATGCCGAATTATATATCTATTTCATCATGAATGGGCTCACCTTTTACTTTAACCGTAAAGGAGACGCTGCCCTGACCTTCAGGATTTGTAATGTTTGGAGGAAGAAAACCCAGATCAGGGTCTTCGATGTCTTCCAGCATCACGGGATCAAGACTTCGGATAACCCACTGCGCAATACCTGTATTCTGATCAATTTTAGCATAAACCCGGGCGATGACATTTTTGCCATTAATTTTTTCGTCAGTCACAAACTCATTTAATCCTTGTTCCGGACGGATAGTCTGGTCACCAATCACAATGTCGCCAAGACTAAATGAACTCAGATCAAATGTTGTTTTATCCAATGTATCGGTCACATAAACTGTATGTGCCGGTGCGGTGGCTGAAGCTTTGTTTTCAAAGTGAATGGTATATGGTATTGTTTTTTGATCCAAAATGTAGTTATCATCACCATAACCCGTCAAACCGGATTTTTCATTGGGGTCGAGTGAAGATACGGCTGTTACGGAAGAAGATTGCGGATATTGAGGTTCAAATTCACCAGAACAATTTTCTCCATTTAATGAAGAATTTTTAAAAAATACTCCACCATGAGTTTTGTCAACAAGTGCAAATATACCTTTAATCATATTATTTCTGTATTTTTCTTTCAGCGCTTCGTCTTTTATATCACAATCCCTGAAAATTTTTCCTATTTGGCCAATTAAGGCTACAATAATCCGTCCCTCAAGATAATTTGACTTTTTATTAGAAAAAGTTGTTTGTAACATGTTTTCGTAATTTTCTTTAGTCTTTTTTAATAAACACAATCCCTGAACTTCTTTGTCACTTATAGATTCTGATGCCTCTCTGATAGTTGTTTCTAAACATATTAATTTATTTTCATTCAACGGCGATTGAAACCATGGTTTTTCGGTCCAGGCAGACATCTTGATATTTTGGCCGGTTTTGATTTTGACCTGAAATGATCCCACAATGCCTGGCGGTATTACTGGCAGAATCAACGGATATACCCTTACTTTAATTGGTTTTGAAAA
This sequence comes from Saprospiraceae bacterium, assembly GCA_016717145.1. Taxonomy (GTDB): domain Bacteria; phylum Bacteroidota; class Bacteroidia; order Chitinophagales; family Saprospiraceae; genus OLB9. Next base: position 198,022 of record JADKGD010000073.1, read on the forward strand.
TATAGTATCCAAATCCACAAACATTTCTTCATCAGCGTCAAGTCCTGTAAAAGTGACATTTACAAATTTCAAATCAAATCCGGGCGTCCTTTCAAAAACCAACCATGCCGGTACAACACTAGCATCGACATTACCATTATTTCCGTATTTCACAGTGTATGTGGTCCATGTATTGTACAATATTCTGTTTCTACCATTGATTCTGATCCACGGATCTGCTGCGATTCCTTTTTTAATAGTAAAACCTCCAGGAAGAATATATGATGCTCCTCCTGATTTAACAACTTCCACATCGTATACTCCCTCGGCTTTCCCACGAAGGTCTAAAGTAGTCACCAGTGAACCTTTTGGACCTGATCCCACGGAAACCGACTGTATTGCAGTAACACCGTTTTGCTTCAAACTTATAGTATAAAATGTATCTAATCCCCCTCCAAATACCGTAATCGTAGCATCTCCGGCATTACCTCCTGAGTTAGGAAAAATTCTGGCAAGGCCTCTTACAGTTATCCTGGTACACAAGGTGTCTTTGCCTCCCCTGTTTTCAGCTAAAAGACATACATCATATTCTCCTGGCATTGCATACTCGTGCAACGGGTTTATTGAACTTACATTTGGGGTCCCATCATCAAAATTCCAGGAAAATAAGTCACTGCCTGTTGTCTTATTTTCAAATACAAATCTGGCATTATTCTGAATATAGCTAAAGTCGGCGACCGGCGCAGGCAGCAAGCTCGACACGACCTTGTACCTAAACTCGCTGCTGCCTTTTTTGAACATCAGCCAATATTTACCAGCAGTGACCAATCTGCTCAGGGTAACGTCGTCGGCGTTCCAGTTCAAGTATTGCTGTGCTATCTGCCCGTTGGCGTTGTACAGGTAGGCGTTTGCTGGCTGGTAGCCTTCCTTTAAGATATGGAAGGAAAGCAGCCCGGCAGTTGGCACGTCTAACATGTACCAATCCTCAAAGTCAACGCCCATGCCCGCTTTGTAGTAGCCAACTATGCCGCCGATGGAGTCACCGACCACAAGTGTTTGCGCCTCGGATTGAACGCTGTTTGGCTCTGTATCTTCTCCCCATTGGGGCACTTCGATGCTGTTTGTCAGGCTATAGTCCATGGGGTCGTTGTTGCCCAAGACCTGAAAATAGTAGGGGCCTTCCAGCAAGGGGTACGACCAGCTCCATCCTTCCGGTGGGCTGTCGTTCCAGTTGAGGTAAATTGGTGGGCTAATGATATCGGGATTGCCGGGGTTCAGCCCGTCCCTGAAGCGAATGTTCGTGGGCTGGTAGCCGTGCTTTTGGATGTTCAAATGGAAGATGCCGCCATAAGGTATGTCAATTTTGTACCAATCTTCCTGGTCAAAACCAACGCCCGCATTATAGTACGACACGTTGCCCGAGACCGTGCCGTTGGCGGCATCATGGTGGCCTGAAGGGCCGAGTTATTCAGCTCCGTGTCTTCTGTAAAATCGGGCGGCGTCAGGTTGGACGTGAACGTATAACTTTGTCTTCGCCGCCGTATTCAATCTTTACATAGTATTGCCCGGCAAGTAGCGCCCGCACCATTTGATAGCCGCCTGGTGGAATGCCGCCCGCACTCATATACAATTCTGCGATGAGCGGAAAGCCGGCGGTTTCGGCATCACAAATCCGTATCCAAATCCACCCGTTGCCTGTGAAGGAAATAGGCATGGTTAGCGTTCCGGACTGCGGAAGGTTCAGCAAGTACCAATCTTGGTTATCGCTGTTGCTGATGGATCCGTTTTGGGTGCTGCCAAGCGTGAAAACATTTGCCTGATCGGCATTGTTGTTGGGCTCTATTTCGTTTTGACTATACATCGTGTTGTATAAACAAAGACAAACTGTTGTAAATAGTATGAGCTTTTTCATTACATTTATTTTTATGATAAATAATTTATTATTAATACGTATTATATTTCCTTATAATATATAACTTTTACATCCATTTTGTCAATTATGTGATCTTCCAATATATCTATATCCAAAGTACAATTTTCTGACAGGCTGGGTAAAACCCTTACGATCAACTGTACACCCACATAACCAGGAGCATCTTTAAAAGCCTGTTTAAGTCCGATATTACTGATTTTACCATCATATCTTGTAGAATCTGCTGATCTGTTGAGTTCTACTATTTCTTCAAAAAACCGCCCCAATAGACTTTTGCTTTAATGGATACTATTTCAGAAAGTCTAATATCATTTAAGATTACTGCAAACTCAGTATTAATATGTTCGTCGGTACATATATCTTCAGGAGTACCGGTTACATCCTCGTAATAGTGGTCACGATAAGCAATGCCATCAGAACAGTTGTTATGTTTTACCTTGTAATTTGGATTGTGATAGGTTGTCTCCGGACCACAAGTATTACCCGCTGTTTTGCCGCAACTTTTAAAAGTCAAAACAGTGGCAAAAATGAATAACACCAAACAGACCTTAAACAAATCGGTATAAGAGAAATTTCCAAAAAAATTACTCTCGTTTTTTAAAACTGTAGGAGGAGCTAAAACACTCAATCTTTTCATTTTTAAATTTTTTATTGTTGATTAAATTTCCATCACAAGCAATTTAAATATATTTTAATGATTTGGAAATGACCTTCATTTTATCCTGAAATGACTTTGATCACGAATCGCTGAACCATACATTTTAAAATGTTGTCGTAGGGTAATATGTATAGTTTGTTGGAAAGGTTTATTTTTTTAATTTTTGAATGGCGAAAGTATTGCCGGAACGCTTTGAGGCATCCAGGTTGAATAGGAAACGAAAGTCTTTGCAGTAATTTTTTGTTAATGGTAATAAGTAATCATTTACACCATCAATTCACCATTGGCATTTGTGGTCAGAATCTCACTCATATGATCAAAAAAAGGTCTCACCGATTTGTAAATGTTATTGACCTGAAACAAAAAATCATCAGAAGTCACTTCCTCATCTGTAAAATGGTGTCTTAAAATAAATTGTTTGTGGCGAAGTAATTCAATGGCGTCATGATCTTTATTAAATCCACGTGGCGTGGTTTCCAGTTTGTTCCCTTGTAGATTTCCAAAATTTAGAGCAATAGCCTTGTAGCTTAATATTTTATTCCAATGGGAAAATTATCGGAAATATCTTCTCTGATCCTTTTTAGGTCTGATGGATTTGGTGCAAAAAAACCACTAAGCCAAAAAACTGCTTCCCAGTTTAATTTGCATGTAGTAGCCTCCCCGAGATATTTTGTTGATCTCCGTAAACTGAAAGCAAATCGGCATTATACGGAGATTTATCTTTACCGAATCTAACGTCATTGTATATGCGATAGATGCTTTTTTGCCTGATTCAATTTTAATAATGTCGCGATGATTCATTTCTGATATCAACTCATCGACAAAATCAATGACATTTTTGTGCAGCGAGGTAGTTGTTTTTGCTGATCATTAAACCAGTCCCGATTATTATTTTGTGCCAGATCAGCAAGAAATTGTATCGTGGATGACTGGATGGTTGAAGACTTCATATATTGTTTATTTCAAAAAATCACCGTCAATAATCAGCAGCTTGGCCCCTTTAGCTGAAACAGAACGATGAGAACTAAGGTCGTCAGATACAACATAACTCCTGTCCTTGTGTGAGTGTAAACGCCTCTCCTGTATGGAGTTCGCTGATGAACTCTCCTTCCAGACAATGCACGATGTGTCCTTTTTGACACCAATGGTCAGCTAAATATCCTGGTGTATATTCTACCAGACGAATTCTGAGCCCGCCAAATTGTATTGTTTGCCAATAAGCCGTGCCTGTTTCTCCTTTATATTCCACCTTCGAAATGGAGGTCCAGTCTATCGTTTGAAATGGTATATTGCTGCTCTTTTCCAATGTTAATTATAATTTTTAAAATGACCTTCGAGCACGATAACTGCTTGTCCAAAAATGTGTACTTTATCACCTTCCCATTCCACAGTCATAAATCCGGCGCGTGATGAAGATTGAAAAGCTTTAAGTGTATTTTTGTTTAGTTTTTCTGCCCAGTATTTTGCCAAAAATGTCTGTACGCCTCCGGTTACAGGGTCTTCATTGGTTCCTGCCCAAGGCCAGAAATAACGGTAACAAAAATCATAATCTGTTGTATCTGACTGCGCAGTGACCAGCACACCATGTATATTATCATAGGATTTTACCAGCGCCATAAAATCAGGAGACAACGCCTTTAAGATTTGTGCATCGACAATTTCCAGAATTACAATTTTGTTGTGTGAACAATATGATGTTTTACATACTTCAGTCAAACCTAATGCGCGCAACATGTCCATCGGAGTCTCCAGTGGGCTAGTGTCATACACCGGAAAGTCCATAACGATACTATCTCCGTTCTTAGTAATGGGAAGCTTGAGGCCCTCGCCTGTTATAAACAAAATATCATTTTCGACGGCATCCAAAAAAATTACTTTAGCAGAAGCAAGCGTTGCATGCCCACACAAAGGGATTTCTTTTTTTGGAGAAAAATACCTGATGTTGTATACATTGGATTTACCTGTTTTGCGGACGAATGCCGTTTCTGAAAATCCTATTTCTGTTGCAATTTGTTGCATTGCCTTGTCACCAATATCTTCAGTCACAAAGCAAACACCTGCCGGATTACCTTTAAATGGTTCATCGGTAAAGGAGTCGACAAAATAGGTTTTCATTTAATGCTCAATGCGCCTGAAGGACATTTGCCGACAGCCTCCACTATTTCCGCCGATGTGGCATTATCTAAGTTGATCCAGGGTTGTGTCTTGGGTTGAAAAACTTTGACAGATTTTTGACACAATTGCCTGAATGAATACACAAACCGCTTTGCCATACTACGGTTATGTCACCATTGGAGTATTCTTTGTAATGTTATTTTTGTCCATGTCTATATATTTATAAAACGTCCTTAAATTCGGGTACTTTATCAAAAACACTTTTAGCAAACGGACATAAAGGTAATATTTTTATTTTATTTTCTCTGGCAAAATCTACAGCTTTACTGACCATTTGTTTTCCGGCCCCATACCTTTCAGTGATTCGCCAACCTCTGTATGATCGATAATAATTTTACCTTTTCCGACCCATACATAGGTCATTTCTGCCATTATGAGTCCTTCTTTTTCGACATAGAACATACCTTTTATAGTATCATCATTCTGTTGTATCTCCATTATTTTTGTTTGTGGAAAATAAATGTCCCTTTTTATTATGGTGGTTAACCCGTTTTCTGTCTCTTGTCTCATATTCATACGTACAGAGATTTCAGGAATATCCCATCCTTTTCTGTCTATATACATTCTTAGTGTAGATAAGGTACATCCCGCCAGTGAAGCCAATAAAGTAGTGTAAGGGTCAGGTCCGGAATCTTGTCCACCAATATTTTTCGGCTCGTCCATGATAAGTGTTCCGTTTCGCCACACAATATGACAGATGTACTTTTCTGAGCCTATGCTTCCGAGGATATCATTTTCTAGAAGGGTATTTTGAATCATGTTTTAGCATTTAATTTGCGATTAATCTGGGTATGATTCTGCAATTACCTATCAAATCAGTAGAAGCACCAGTACTATTATCGATGGTAGCTGTCGAAGCACCTGGGAATTTATACAAATACACATCTTGCAAGGTAAGTTTACCTTGATTTTTAATGGCACCAATATTATTATTGGAAGAATGGATGTGTAAACCTTTAATTTCCAATCCTTCAGCCACATTTGGCGCTGTATTCACTATGGTAGCATTAGTACTTGTACACATGATGTGTATGTTTTTGGTAATGTCGGCTTCAATAAATATATTTTTATTGATATTTAAAAAATCAGCACCCAAAAATATCGTATCATTCATCACATTAGAGGCAAACCTGATCGTATCACCCGCTACGGCACAATTAACCGCATCAAATAATGATCCTGCACCTTTGGTAAAGGTGTTTCCTACATTTAATCTACAAAAATTATTCACACACGTTTTTAAGCCCCATGTTTGTAACGAGCCACCATCTAAATTAGCTGCATCCTGGACTTGCATACGCCACAAACCTTTTAGCGAAACATTATTGAATGTATTTAAGGTAACTCCTGTTGTGGGTTGGTATGTGAGGCCACTAGTCGGAGGACAAGGCCAAGTATTTGCCAACATAGAAGCTTGGTCAAAGTTAATATTAAAATCATCATGATTTCCACATGGTCTGTTCCATATCCGCACATTTGTTGTTGAAGGAGCTATAACAAAAAACCTTAAATCTTGAACAAAAGTATGGAGGCCTGTCAAGTTAAGCACATCCAAATCAGTCACGGTTCCTTTGTCTCTAATATTCAGGGTCGAGTTAATTGTTAGAGTACCCGAAGCAGAATTGCAATGGGTACATTAGTACTGGTATACTCAAAACAAGTCTCTGTCTTAAAGGTAAAAACAGGAGACCAAAATTGGAGATTACAGGCTACCCCTGTATTCACGCGCCAAAAATACTCAGAAGCGCCATCTAGGGCGTTTATTACTTGAAAACTTGTACCCGAAACCGTCGTATTTAATGCCATCACACTAAATAAAGGATCTCTGGATACTTGTAAAGCATAACTTGTCACGCCCGCGAAAGCAGTCCATGAAATAAGTGGTTTAATACCCACACCTGCCATATTGTTAGCAGGAGCTATTAATGTTGTCGCACTTGGGTAACTAATATTTACTGTGAGGTTAACATTTTTTACGATCGCACCACTTGTACCGGTCACTTGAATTGGATATGAACCAGCGACAGCACTGACGTTTTGAAAGTTCAACAATGTGGTTTGTCCTGGTGTCATTGGATTTGTAGTAAAGGTAGCCGTTAATCCAGCAGGTAAACCAGATATTGATAAGTTCGTTGGATTTACAAAACCTAATATACTATTGACATTTATAGTCACATTGCTCTGTTGGTCGTTACATAAAGACAAGGAGTTAACAGAGGCACTTAAGTCAAAAGATGGCACACCACTATTTATGGTAATATTTACATGATTGATATCAAAAAAAACATTTCCTACAGCTCGAACCATGATTCTAGCTGTGCTGGTCAGACCGACTGGAACTGTGATATTTTCAGCGCCATCATTTGTCGTTGATGCTAAAATGGTTACAGGAAACGTATTACCTCCATCATATGACATTAAAATACTTACATTAGCCGTATTGATACCATTTGCGGTACTTCCTGCTACATCCCAGGTGATGTTTTTTGTTTCTCCTTCAAACCAGGCGGTGGCCACATCAAGTCCAGTGACTTTAAATGGACCCGTACTTGCCACTGTAGTTACTGTGAGGTCCCTTTCACTATTACAACCTGCCACCCCTGTCCAGTCCCTTGCAGTGCCTGTAAAATTCATTACCCTGCCGACTGAAGGCAATACTTCCCACTCATTAGCGTTGGCTCCAGATAATATGCTTGCTAGATTAGGGAAGTATCTGGTGGGACTAACCGTTGGGCTAATGCTTCTAAATGTAGGTCCATCTGTATTTGTGGCTTGAGGTGGCATGGTGGCCGCAGTATTGTTCATTTGATCCCAATTGTATGTCATAGGATGCCCTTCCGCATCGGTCGCTTGTAAAGTTAGGGCAAAAGGCGTAGAGGCAGGTATGATATAATTGGATTGGGCAGTCACTGTTGGTGCTGTATTCATAAAACTAAGTACATTTGTTTCACAGGTACTGCCAGTGCCTATAGATGTATATGTTTTGATTTCCTGTAGACTGATGGCATGAAAGTATGCATCACTATTACTTTGTACATCTGGCGGGCAGATCCCAGCATAACCCATAATGGTCGATGCGCTACCGGGTTCCATGGATGTACTGCCATTTCGCTGACAGCTGTTATTTTGTGTGTGGTTACCATTAAACTGATGTCCCACTTCGTGGGTCACATAGTCTATGGTAAATGGGTCGCCTACAGGATTTGGCCGGCCCGTATATCCTTCCGCCTTTCTGGTGCTATTACAGACTACTCCTAAACCTGCAATACCTCCGTCACCAGTGCCAAAAACGTGGCCGATATCAAAGTTAGCTGTGCCTATGACATTGGTACAGTTGGTTTGATTTTGTGATAAATCCGCAGAACTTCCTGTATTGGGATAACCTCCGGCCGAACCGTAATAAAATATCTGGTCCGTATGCGCTACCAAAATCAACCTAAGACCAAGTTCTGCTTCGTAGACTTCATTTGATCTGTTGATCACTGTAATAACAGCGGCAAGTACCAAACCTGACTGGCTTGAATTGGAGGCTCCGTGAAAAAAACTGTATTGGTTTGTAGTAGCCTGGGCTAGACGATAGGTGATCAATTGGCAGTTACCTGCACGTTTGCCAGAACCAGTTTTAGCATCGTTATGAAGTCTGCTTTCGCCTGCTTTACAACCCCAACTGGGCTTTAGTTGGTAGTCCTTTTATTATAAACGATCCTGGTATTTTTGTCTCCTCTTTGATAATGATCGATATACACTTTATCATGATCTGGAGCAGAAATAACGGCCCTGAATCCCTGGCTTGTATAATCTATTCTGATGGCTTTATATTCATTAGTTACACTTACCCCATAAAACGTCTTAAACTCAGGGTATCTTAAGGCTAATCCTGGTTCCATCATAACGTAAGAGACCATTTTAAACGTTTCTATGATACCGTCGGGCATACCTACCTGGATGACCGTTTTAGAATCATTCACGTCTACTTCTGCCTCCGCAGGAGCTTGCTACAAAATTGTTTTCATGGCTGTATCATCTACATTATATAAAGTATATTTGTTAGGCGTGATATCCTTTTGTCCTTTATCTTCAACCAATGATTTATCAGAAATTGTCCAGGTTTGTGATTGACCATAAAAACTAATTAAAACAAACAGCACTAATAAAACTGACCTAAAATTCATTAACAACAATATTAAATTACAAAATATTCCAAAAAAATGCAAATATACTAAAAAAATGATATATTAAACCAGATATGTTGAAACAAATATTTAACCATTTTTATAAATAAAATAACTGTTTTTCATGCGCGTTTTTACCAACACGATACATGCCTTCAGTATTAAATTCCAAAACAATATTGGCATATCTGTCTATTGCAAATAATCCACCTTCTCCACCTGAATGTACTAATCTAACTGGATCACCTCATATACAGCCTCTTGAAATGATGATTGTTTTTAGGCTATCAGACAGGATTGATTGCTAAAGAATTCTGTGCAGATTGGCATATATCTAGCCTGTTGGTATGGCATTACATTTAAAATGACATGGCTGGTTCCTTTAGTTTGAAACCAGCCATACTGTTTTATTGGAAGACTTAATGTACGCAGTTAAAAGGTGATGGTTTTGTTAAATTGAGTGGAAATCTTATCATAAAATTAGTTATACTTTGTCAACTTAACTTGGAGGTCCAATTATTGTGTAAATGTTGGGTTAACCCAACATTTGGGAGCAATTATTATGTAAATGTTGGGTTAACCCAACATTTGAGAAGTGAATTTTATGAAGGTGACAACGTAAAATTGATCAAGTTTTTTTAACATCCGCCATCTCTTGGCACGGCATAAATCACTTTGTCCGAAATTGATAAATTGAACACTTTTTTACCTATCGAAGGAAGTAACAATGCCCAGGATTTACCTTTGTCTGCTGAACGGAAAATGCCATCAGGATGACCGCAAAAGAAATACTTACCCACTTCTTTGATAGAGGCAATCAACGCATGTGGCGGCAGGCCCGCATCAATGGCCTGCCAGGTTTTACCTCCGTCATAGGAAGTGCGCACCCTTCTGGTTTTCGACTCAGTATTGTACGTGATGGCAGCAAATCCGCCATTGATCACTTCTGCAGCGATGCCCACGCCTCCTTCAGAAACTACCACATCCCAGTTTTCGCCGCCGTCAGTCGAGCGCAATATGCCTTGTTGATTGGTGCAATGATCACTCCGTCTGACTCCACCATTTCTATCACCCAACCATGTTTATAGACGTGTTTCCAGGTTTGTCCATTGTCAGAGGATTTGAACAGGCCATTTCCGCAGCCGATAAAAAAGCTTCCATCATGGGCTTCAAACACTGAACGTACTAATTGATCTTCAAAGCTGGTGAATGTGGGCAACCAAACATTTGAGCCAAACATTTTTTGAAAAAAATGACCTTGGAAATCAATTGCCATCAGTCCATCTTTGAGGGGTGTAACGTTTGCGATACGTTCGTTTATGGACATCTCTTTTTTCCAGCCAGGGAGCGTGGAAGTTGTGCTGCCGAGATACATTTCGTTTTCAGTTTTAAATATAGCTGGTTATCGAGGGCAAAAAGTCATTATTTTTCAAATTATTTGGTAGTCCATTACTGATGTCTTGCCATGTTTGACCATCGTCTGAGGATTGAAAAATGATGTTAGTTGCCTCGGACCCTACTTTTTTGGTTCTTGCTTGTTTGTTTGTATCAAAGAAAAAGCGAGACCATCAGTAGATGGCAGGGAATTTTCCGAAACCTGATTACAGGCAGAAAATAATTGAAAAAAAAGCATAAGAGCTAGGTAATACATTTGCATGACTAATTGATTGACAGGTTAAATAATGAAACAAAGATATAGGCAGATCCGTATAAGCTGATTTATTTAGTGTAAAAGTATGTAAAGGAATTGTAAAATGGTGTTATCAGGAAGGATGTCATCTACATGTTGAAATAAAAAAGGACTTCGATGAGGTTTAATTCTCCCTAAGCTGACCCCTCAAATGGCGCTGATGTTGACCCCCTTAATGACGCCAAGTTGGACCATTAAATTGCATAATAAAATTGTAATATGTTGCCTGGTTTTTATTAAAGAAAAGAAGTGTTAGTTTTTAGACAGTTTGACGGCTGCTAGCGGTAGTTGTTTTATTTACTAATGTTAAATAATCAATAATCAGGGGTCTAGCTTGCCGCCATTTTGGGAATCAGCTTCATAGGAATATACGCCGAACAAGTTTACATTATTTGTAACTTACAAAAATGATGATTACTTTTGTTAACTAAAATTAATCATATGAGTAAAGTCGTGAAATTATCCGAACTTTCTGGAAAAGCGGCAACTATTTACTTAGAGTTTATGACAGAATTCTGGGAAGAGCACGACTTATACTGGCAACTATCTAATGGAGGATTTAGTCTTTGGGCTGCCTATGTGGATGCTGGTAACGCCCTTTTGCTGAGTGAAATGAAAATACTTGCAGCAGCTGCCAATCTATTGATCATTGAATACAATAAAGATCGTATTTTGGAAGAAGGCCATTCAGCGTTTAACGATCATATGACATTATTATCTTCTTACTATCAAATCCATCCGAGTGAGATCACCAAAATGTCTGTAAAGCTAAAAACCAGTATTTTAAAATTATCTTTTGACACAACAGAACTGGAATGGGATGACGAAGCAGATGAGAGTGGATTTGATGGAGACGATGATTTAGATTATGATGAATTAACTCCTGAGATGATTAAAAGTGGAATGAAAATCATGAACAAAACATGTAATTTCCATGTACGAATTGATTTTGAAAAAAACTTGCCATTTTCAAAAGAACAATTTACCCAGTTAATTAGTGACTTGCTTATAGATGTAAAGACGGGCGTCCCAATCAAGCTATACCAATTGTATTTTAATAATACCGACATCTCTTTTAGCATAGATTGTCAATTTGGGGTTACCATCTCTTTTATTGAAATGATGTTAACCGAGTATAAGGTTACCCCGGAATTTGTTTTTGTCAGAGATGTAAATGAAAATGCCTTTATTCCCGATGATCATTATGTCAGCTTTATGGAATACTATAGAGATATGGTTGTATCACATCTTGAAAATGAAGCAGACCTAAAAAAATATATCGAAAAATACACTTCACTATCGGCTCAAGAAAGAAGAAAACAAAACCCTAATCCGAGGGAAGATGACGAATATGCTGCGCTCTTACTTTATGATTTGTTACAAGAAGAAGGGATAGAAAATGCTATGACGATGCTCAAAACCAATAAACATAATATAGAAGCGCAAATTTTAATAGCTGGATGGGAAGGAGACCTGGAAAAAAGAATAGATTTACTTGAAGAAGCAAGTGATATTCGCAAACTTGATTATGACTATAAGAAGATACATAAAGATAAAATGTGGTGGGTAGCATCTCATACAAGGCCTTTTATTAGAGCAAAGTTTTTGCTCGCCAAAACCTATGAATTAGGTGGCTATATCGATGACGCCGTAGATGGTTACAAAGAAATAATGGATATGAATCCAAATGACAATCTAGGTGCAAGACTCGAATTGATAAGACTATTATACAAGATAGGAGACAAAAAAGAAATTGTTTCCCTTGTCAATAAGTATCCGGATGAAGTAGATGAATATTTTTCATTTGCAGGTGTCTATGCTGCTTTTATGAAAAATGGAAAATCTTCAAAAACTGAAAAAAAAATCATATTTAGTTTAAATACAAACTATTATATGGCTTGTGCCATCGCAAAGATAGATGCTGACCAATTTACGGATTTTTTAGATTTAACCATTGATGAAGATAGAGTACTCTTCGAAAATTTTGAAAATATTAGTGACAATATCATGTCTCTGTTTAAAAATGCCGAACTTCTTAAATATTATCGTAATGTGGTAAAAGAAATATTTGATCGAATAGACAATTGATAAAACCTGATTACACATTTGATATCGTATTGGCCGACGAAATTAAAAAAATCAGAAACTTATATTCGAAAGGTAAAACACGACCTTAGTGACAGAGTGATACTTCTCCATAAATTCAACCACTCCGTGGTTGTACAACTCTAGTGCAGATTACCACCGCATTTCGTGTAGCGTTAATCATATTTAATACCTTCAGGATTAACCCAGAATCCGCATTAGAAATTTATTCCGATAATATCTGACTTTATATTTGTTTCTGTACTCATTTTTCCGTCCTCAATGTAGCAAAGGCTACATTTCCGGGTGAAAAACTCCGTGCATCACAACTATTTTGTCTGATATTCTCTCATTACAAAGTCCAATGCGGAATCTGGGATTAACCACGTTTCCAAAAGTAAACGCTGAAGGCGTTGAATACTGTATCCACCCGAACAAGCACATATTTTAGCATAGACAATTAGAGCTTATTTTTGCCAAAAATAATATTATATGTCGAGTTATTCGCTATCAGCGCGAGAAAAAATTCTACAATAGATTACCAGGAGAGAGCATAAAAGAGTGTTTCGAAGTGGAGAAAGCACAAAATCATTATATTGAGTATTCCGGAGCAAACTGAACCACTTTTAGATGTTGATTTGATAGTTGTATTGGAGAAAAAAAATACTTTGATATGGCCAATCAAATAGTGCTGGCAGTATTTGTTTTATTTAGATGTTAATTCGATTAATATTTCTGATATTCCAATAAATAAACATAATGGCGAATAAACTTTGGTGTCCATAATACCGAATTTTGTAGTTTTAATTTTTTTAAAAAACCCTATGTAATTAAATTCTCCAATTGCTCTTAATAAAAATAATATTGCTATAAACCAAAGGCAATAATTTTCAATTACTTCAGGTAATTCAATATTAATGATTTTAGTTTTGATAATGTTTATAAAGGCAAAAAGTAAAAGAATTATTCCAACAAATAAAGTGCTAATAATTGATGGATTTATAATTTTTACATTATTTGTATCCACCGGAATTACATTTTCTGTTCCTTTTTTTCCGCCAAATGCCCAATAGAAATGAAAAGAAGCAAGAAATATAAAAACAAAACATAAAATAATACTAATAACTATATTCATTTGATTTGATTTTGTAAAATGACCGACTGAACGAAATATTCAATGATTTTATTTTTATAATCTTCTTTATGTTAGGATACAGTTATAGTCGTAAAGACTATCAGAAAAAATGATATTGCTTTTTTATTTTATTAAGCTTTGTTTATTGTTAGTCCTTAAGGCTGTATAGAATTTTTTGAAAGTCTGCTTTGAATTTATCTTTATTTTCTGCTACTGTCCATGAAAAAACCTTATAGTAAGCAGTCTTTGTCTCAACAACACCTATCAAATAATAAATTTCGGATTAATTTTAGCATCCTTGTCCAAAACAACCCCCCCTTCACGCCAATCTCCAAAACGCTCCACAACACCCAACCAAAAAGGTTTTCAAAATTCGGTTTAAAAAACTAACATCTCTTTTAAAGAAATTTTTAAAACATATTCCAGCCGAACTGGTACGCCGCTTTCCGCCCTTAATATAGTAATGTTGCATCACACTCAATAAAATTTATATCTTCTTTTTTTGAGAATTAGGTTTAGAAATTTTTCCTCATCTTTTAAAAAGGCTTTTATTACACAATTTGATTCTAAAAACGAATGTTTGATTAATCACAAAACTATCTTTGAACACGAAGACCTGCCTTTTGGTGCATGCTGTTACCTGCTGCATTCTTTCATCTGTTTAAATTTTGCTAAGTTGTTGAATTTGTTTGATTTGCGGATTCGGATAAAGGACTAAAATTCTTTGAAAAGCACCCATTTAATCATTCAGGATTGTACCCGCCTGCGCACACGAGTCGGGCAGGTGCAGACCGCTTATGGGGATTTCATCTGTTTAAATTCCAAATGGTAAAGTTTAAAATGGTGGCAAATGATACCCAGGGGATGTAAGGAACAAGCAACCATGCTGCTGGTTTGAGAAACGGGAGAAACTAAAAATGGTGAGCGTGATGGTTATTACCATTAAAATAATATCTGTTAATGCCAATGCTGGTGGAGTGAAAGTTGAAAAAGAAAATGCTCCACCAAAAATTTAAAAATAGTTGTGTAGCGAATATTAAATAGGCGTTCCGTTTGTTTTGTTCGGTGGCTTTGTTATTCCATATAATTCCCAACGAAATGCCCATCAGCAAGTACAATATGGTCCATACAGGTCCAAATAAATATGCAGGTGGATTCCATGTTGGTTTTTGCACAGTATCAAACCAAACGTTGTTGTTGGCACTGGCAAGCAGGCCACTAATAATTCCTACGCTTTCACACAAAATAATTGTGAAGATGAATTTCCAAACTGACGATAATTTTTGATTTGATTCCATAAAGATTATAATTTTGATTTTGAAGTAAGTGTTGGATATAATAGTGCTAATAACTGGCGATGGGTGAAATATTTGTAAATCCAATTGATAAAAACAATCAGTCGGTTTTTGAAACTGATCAATAAAAACAGATGTAAGGTCATCCAAATGAGCCAAGCAAAAAATCCGTGAAAACTTAATTTTGGTTTTGCTAAATCAACCACGGCTTTATTTCTGCCAATGGTTGCCATATTGCCTTTGTTTATATAGTTGAATGGAAGGATTGTTTTATTTAGTGCTAATCGTAAAAAGTTTTTTGCTAAATTTTTTGATTGGTCAATTGCAACACTAGCTAATTGTGGAAATCCATTTGGGTGCAATTCACTTTCTATTATTGCAACATCACCTAATGCAAATATATTTTCTGTGTTAATCACACGATGGAAAATATCTGTTTTGATTTGATTTGAATTTGAAATGTAATTCGGAGAAAAACCATTTGGAATGTTTCCTTTTCCTCCTGCTGCCCAAATCCCACAAGTCGATTCAATGACTGTTGCCTCTTGCAACAATACCTGTTTTCCATCATATTCTTTTACGAATGTGTTTAGCATAACTGTAACGCCTAACTTTTGTAAATACTCTTTTGCTTTGTGTGATGATGTCGCACTCATTGCCGATAAAAGTTTTCCTGTACCTTCCAGGAGATATATTTTCATCTCGGCAAAATTCAATTCAGGATATTCAAAAGGCAACGAATCGTTTTTCATTTCAGCTAATGCGCCACTAAGTTCTACGCCTGTCGGTCCACCGCCTACTATGACTACCGACAACAAGATTTTTGTTTTTGCATGGTTTGCGGTAACTGCATCTTCGAAATGTTGCAATAAAGTGTTTCTTATTTGCAGTGCTTCAAAAGTTGATTTCATAGAAAATACTTTTTGTGCTAATACAGTATTTCCAAAATAATTTGTTTTAGCTCCTGTGGCAATTACTAAATAATCGTAGTTTATGTTGCCGCTTAAAGTTTCTACTTCATTTTTTTTTGTGTTGATGTTTGTAACGTCGGCAACACGGATCCGAACATTTTTACTTTTTTCAAAAATATTTCGCAACGGAAATGAAATATTGCTGGCATCTAAATTTGCCATTGCCACCTGATAAAACAAGGGTTGAAATTGGTGGTAATTATTTTTATCAATTAAAGTGATGGTATAGTTTGGGTGATTGTTTAAGGATCTTGCCAATTTAAGTCCAGCAAAACCAGCCCCAATGATTACAATATGATTTGTAGAACCCTTGGCATATCCGGTTGCCATTGCCTGCAATGCATCATTATACTCTTGTAAGTCGCTTGCAGTAATTTCCGGCTTTACTTCTGAAGGAATTGTAATGGTCATTTCATCCTCAAACTTTGATAGTTCCGGATAATTTTCCTTAATTTTAATGGTAGTTTCAAGAATTTCGTTGTTCAATTCTTTCTTCGTTTTCAATGGCATTGGATTATATTAATTATTTTATTTGCCTCTATACCGTTTGATAATTCAACAATACAACTTCACTTGACTTATTGCCAACAACCTGATCTATTGACTTACCTAAATTGGTTATACCATTAAGATCTTTAATAATTCTTTCGCAGCTGCTTCAGAAGACGCAGGATTTTGGCCCGTAATGAGCATACCATCTTTTACTACATAACTGGCCCAATTGTCATTTTTAGAATAAATACCGCCTTTGTTTTTTAATTCATTCTCTAATAAAAAGGGGACTACCTCTGTAAGTTGTACGGCTTCTTCTTCGCTGTTGGTAAATCCTGTTACTTTTTTCCCTTTTAACAATGGTTCACCGGCATTATCCTTTGCATGCAATAAAACAGCAGGTGCATGGCAAACGGCTACTACGGGTTTTTTACTGTTCCAAAAATGCTCTACCAGATCTATTGAATCAGCATTGTTGGTCAAATCCCATAACGGACCGTGTCCACCGGGGTAAAATATTGCATCATAATCATCAGAAGAGATTGCAGATAACAACATTGTTTTACCTAAAATATGCTGTAAATTTTTATCTGCTTTAAACCGGATAGTAGCAGGTGTTTGATTTTCAGGCGTATCGCTTGATGGATCTACAGGAGGCTGTCCTCCTTTTGGCGATGCAATGGTTATTTCAGCACCAGCATCATTAAATACATAATATGGGGCTGCAAATTCTTCTATCCAAAAACCTGTTTTTTTTCCTGTGTTTCCAAGCTCACTGTGTGAAGTGAGTACCATTAATATTTTCATTTCGTATATTTTTATGTGTTAAATGTTTATGCTTCTACAATCATTTTCCCAATGTTATCACCTTCAAATAAACCCAGCAATGCAGCAGGTAATTTATCAAAGCCTTTTACAATAGTTTCTTTGTATTTTAATTTACCTTCCTTAATCCATGTAGTTAAATGGCTAACACCTTCCGGGAACCTGCTTTGATAATTGCCAATAATAAAACCCTGCATTAATACACTTCTGGTCAATAACATGGGTTGTAGACGCGGCCCCATTGGTATTTCAGTGCTGTTGTATAAAGCAATTTGTCCGCACAATACAATTCTTGCATTGAAGTTTATATTACTGATCACTGCATCTGAAATTTCTCCACCTACATTATCGTAATAGATATCAACTGCATCCGGGCAAAATTCAGCAATAGCTTTTTTAATGTCAGTAGTGGTTTTATAATTAATGACTTCATCAAAGCCAAATTCTTTTTTCAGCAGTCTTACTTTTTCATCACTTCCTGCAATCCCTACTACACGGCAACCGTTTAGTTTAGCTATTTGACCAACTACAATACCAACCGCACCGGCAGCACCAGAGACAACAACTGTTTCGCCGGATTTTGGTTTACCAATATGTATTAAACCAAAATAAGCAGTGAGGCCTGGCATGCCTAGTATACCGAGATAATAACTTGCAGGTGCTATGTTTGTATCTATTTTTAGTAAGCCGTGTGCTGTTGCAATACAATGTTGCTGCCATGGAAGATTACCTGTTACCATATCATTTTCTTTAAAGTTGGCAACATTGCTTTTTATTACTTTAGCTACTACACCGCCAGTAATTGGCTTTCCAACTTCAAAAGGAGGAGCGTATGATTTAGCATCATTCATTCTGCCACGCATGTACGGGTCTACAGAAAAATACATAGCTTCCAGCAATATATCTTCTTCTTTAATTTGGGGTAGTTCAATATTTTTTGTTTCAAAATTTTCCACCACAGGTTTCCCTTTTGGCCTGCTGGCAAGTACAATTTGTTTTGTTGTCATATGCTATAAAAGTTTTGTTATCAGATTTTGAAATGGGCTGTCGAGCTTATGGGGAGGTTGGGGCCCTGGGATTAAGGGGCGTTCCTCCCCGCCGCATTTGGGGGGGGGAAAAAAAACCCCCGGGAGCGGGGGCGGACCGTTTGGACAATTAAATGTGCCCTAAACCATGCCTCCCCCCCCCCCACCCTGGGGGCCATAAATTTTTTGGTGGGGGCCGCGGCCGCCACCCCCCTAAAAACACCCCCCCGGGGGGGGGCGGCAAAAAACCCCCGCCCGGGTTCCCCCGGCCCCCCCCTCCCCCCACCTTTATAATAAAAAATTTTTTCCTTTAAAAAGCCGGCGGCCCCGCCGAAGTTACCCCGGGGCCCCTTTCAATTATCCCACCCACAACCTTTTTTTTTTCCACCCAAAATGCTACTTTTTTTATTAATTTTTATTAAAATGATTTTTAAAAGGGTCGCTTAGTTCACTAACCCTGATCAGTTTTTTATTTACAAATTCATCCAAACCTAATGCAGAAAGTTCTCTGCCATATCCGGAGCCTTTAGTACCGCCAAAAGGCAAGTCTGCTTGCGTCCAGGTAGGGTGGTTAATAAAAACCATTCCCGTATCTATTTGGTCTGCTACCCGTTTGCCCCTTTCAATATCATTGTAAATACTGAACTACCTAAACCAAATGGAGAATCATTGGCCAAATCAATTGCCTCTTGTTCATTTTTTACTTTGAAAAAAACAGCTACAGGGCCAAAGAACTCTTCGTAATACACCGGATTGCCAGGCAACATATTTGTGATCACTGTTGCTTCCATATAAGCACCTGCTTGGTTGACTCTTTTGCCCCCCAATAAAATTTTAGCACCGCCATCAACCGCCCTTCTCACCTGATCCGCGATTTTAACCGCTGCTTCTTCACTACTTAAGGGACCTAACTGGGTATCGGGTTCCATCGGGTCGCCAATGACCAAGCCAGCTAGTTTTTTTTAAATTTTTCAAAAATTCATCCGAAATGCTTTCAACAGCTATAAAACTTTTTGAAGCTATACAACATTCGCCATTATTATTTATTCTGCCTATAACGGCCCAATCTACGGCTTTGTCAATATCGGCATCCTCCAAAACAATAAAAGCATCACTTCCACCTAATTCCAAAACTGATTTTTTCAAGTTTTTACCCGCCTGTGCTGCAAAACTTGCACCTGCAGCCTCGCTTCCGGTAAGCGAAACGCCTTTTATTCTTTTATCAGAAACAAGGATAGAAGCGGTTTTGCCTGAAATCAATAGGTTTGTGTAAAATCCAACTGGGGCTCCTGCCTCTAGAAAAATTTCTATAGCTATTGCGCATTGCGGAACAATGGAAGCGTGTTTGATAAGAATTGTATTGCCAACCATTATATTGGGTGCTGCAAAACGGGCTACCTGATAAAATGGAAAATTCCAGGGCTGAACACCTAACAATACGCCTATCGGACTATGCCGAACCAGGGCCTGCCCATGGACTGGTTTTAATATCTTATCCGATAAAAATTCTTCCGAATTATTGGCATAGTAATCAAAGATTTCTGCACTTAATTTTATCTCACCTTCAGCCTGTGAGACCAACTTACCCATTTCCAGGGTAATCAGTTGGGATAGTTCCTTCTTTTTTCTCTTAATAAACCAGCTATTTTGTGCAATAATTCAGCCCTTAATGAATATTCAGTCTTTTTCCAAATAGCAAATGTTTCGGCCGCTTTTGCAATGGAATGGTCGACTTCAGATTCAGTCATGTAATCAAATCTTTTTATCACTTTGTTGGTAGCCGGATTGGTGGTTTGAATTGGCATAATTTTATAATTAATAGTATTAAAAATAATAGTTATACGCCTGATTAATGTTTCGGTTCTTTATCCGCCTCAATGCACCAGAGCAACTCCTTTACAAATACTGCGGCAAGTTTGTCGGAAGCAGATTTGTCAAGCGCATTTCCTTTTTCATCATAGGCTTTATCCACCGTTGGGACAGAAAACATAGCGGGGATAGTCCATGCTTTCATTTTCCATAAGGTAAACTGAAGGGCTACCATGGCTTGGGCGCCACCAAAAGGACCAGCCGAAACGGTGGCTATGCCTATGGGTTTGTGTTTCCATTCGTCATACAAAGGTCGATTGCATTTTTAAACTGGCCGGATATCCACCATTGTATTCTGGTGTGACGATGATAATACCGTCAGATGATTTTATCTTTTTGGCATAGTTAAGTACACCTTTAGATGGATTAATAAGTGTCTTTAGTGTCCCTTCGAAAATAGGAAAGTTGTACTCCTTTAAGTCAATGACCTCTGTAGTGGCCAAATTATTTTCAATGAGATAATTTTGAAAATAAAGCGAAACATTATGACTTTTTCGCCCTTCTCTGATGCTGGATGAAATAATAGATATGTGATGCATGGTTATTTTTTATTGAAAATCCGGTCTATTTCTTTTGAAAGTTTTAAGTCCTTTTCGGTAATGCTATTATTGGCTTCATGTGTAAATAATAAGATATCTACCTTGTTGTACACATTACTCCAATTCGGATGGTGGTTCATTTTTTCAGCGACAAAAGCTACCTCAGTCATAAAAGTAAAAGCTTCTACAAAATCTTTAAACTCAAAACTCCGTTTCAATTGATTATCTGCTTCTTTCCACATAATACTTATTTTTTAGATTTTTTTAATTCATCTGCTTCACTCAAAGCAATGGCAATGGCTTGTTTTTGATTCGTTACTATGGTATCAGATTTTCCGACGTGTAACTCCCCTACTTTAAATTCGTGCATGACCTTGGCTACCTTTTTTTGAGTAGCACTTACTTTTTTCTTTTCCATTATTCATTTTATATTTAAGCATAGTCATAAATATAATTTTAGCCTATGCTTTGAAGATTAATTATTATTACTAGGCCGTTACTAAATCTCTCATAGTTTTTACTTTATTGTGGTCGGCTACTAGCAAAGTGTGATGTGCTTTAATCATAGTTTGCTGTTCAGCGCTTAAATTTTCTACATCATTTTTCAGCGCTTTTTCATACGTGTCTTTTGCCACGTCTTCTCCATATTCGCATGAATTGAGAATAGCTCTGCGGTCTTTACCTGTTAGGGCAGCTTTTACATCCATCCACACCCGAAAGAATTTACCCGATACCATAGTGCCTTCGGCAGGTTCGCCACCTAAATTCGAAACTTCTGCGCTTAATTCACCATTGCAATGTCGGCTTGTTGTACTAAACTGCGCAAACAAGGTTTTTAAATCTTGCTCTTCGGTTTCTTCACTTGCTTTTTTGTAACCTTGAATTCGATCATTGTTGATTATGATAAGTGTGTTTAACACTTCTATTGTTTTTTCATTTTTCATTTTAATTGAATTTGTAATATTAAAAATTGATTACTTTATATTTGACTATATTGCGGAAAGAATAATTTATCATCAAAGGCACGAAAGCACTAGGAATCACTTATTTTAAACAGTTGATTATGATTTTTTTTATTGGTTGGTAAAAGATACATCTTTAAATCGGAAAGATGTTTATAACAACTTCATAGCTTTCACTACATTGTAATCGGCTAGTAGCATTGCTTTTTGGGCAATTAATGTATCTTTTTGCTCCAGAGTAATATCTTCTAAATTTATACTAAGGGCTCTCTGATATGTATCCTGTATCACATCTTCTCCTGTGTCGCAAGAAACAAGGATTGCATTGCGGTCATGACTGATAAGAGCTGCTTTTACTTCCATCCAGACTCGGAAAAATTTTCCGGATACAAATGTACCTTCTGCTATTTCTCCGCCTAATCTTTTAATTTCTGAAATTAATTCTTGTCTGCATGTTTGACTTGTCTCTATGAATTGGGCAAACATGTTTTTCAAATCACTTTCATTAGTTTCGCTTGAGGCCGTTTCGTAACCTTCTATTCTATCATTATTGATAGTGATGAGTGTATTTAAAACTGCAATTGTTTTTTCTTTTTCCATTTTTTTGTTTATTTATTTGTGAATTTCTTGTTGCTTATTTATGTTTTACTAACTAATTCTAACAATGTCCGAGCAACATCCAGATAATTACAAATACTATAATAGTTCGAGACAGCCGCCTCCTAATTTTGATGCACCATGGCCCGCAATTAGTCCTTTGAAAATATTGTTCATGTGAATTTATTTGGTTTGGTTAAGTATTATATAAATTAATCAATGCCATTATTGTGAAATTCTTTTTGGATCCTTTTCTACGTTTCAGCAAACGGAGTATGAGATTTTCTGCGGTTGATTTAAAGCCGTCAGTGTGTTTTGAGACAACATTTGTGATTGCAAATTGTAAAATTGTTCCTAATATTTTTATTACTGGATTATGTGCCCTACCGAAAATACTCTTTGTGAGGTAGCCGGTTTGCTATTCCGATTGTATTATTTAGGACATTACTTTTAATTCCAGGCGAATCCATTACTTCATGAAATGTACTTTTGATAAGATTGATTGGGTTATCAACTCGTTTAAGTCATCGGCAAGTGTATCGTAATCATAACCCTGCCAAGGTCGGTCAGATTTCATAAATCCTCTTGGGACACTATTGCTTTATAATTTTTCATTTTATGATTTTGAATTTATCTGTAAATATTTATGCCACAAAGGTGCAGTTCATTACTGTGGCAAGCATTACAGAGTTTTTCTAAAGAGTTACATGATTCACATTCTAATTCATAAGAGGAGCGATTTGTAGATGCATTTGTTTTAAAAATCAGATTTGGAAAATTTAGGTTTTACCTATATTTTAACTTGTGTGCAGCAGTTACCGTTGTTGTAAACCGTTTTTATTTTTTCCAGGATTGAGTTCTGATTGTTCTAACCATTTTCATTCCGAAGGTTGTCACGTCAATGGCTTTGTTTGACAAAATGATTATTCCATAACCATTTGTTTTGTTTATTGCTAAAAAACTTGCATAACCACCAGCCATTCCATTGTGCCAAACAATGTCCTTATTTCCAAGTAGCTTGTCAACACCTGAAGGTAAATCCAACCTAAACCTGTTTCCCCTAAAGTTGTCTTGCGCCCAAATACGGGGGGGGGGGGGGGGGGGGGGGGGGGGGGGGGGGGGGGGGGGGGGGGGGTTGTTGTCCTTCATGTGTAAGTGAATTAAGGACGTTGAAATGCTTCGTGATCTGTTTCTCTTTTGATTTCAAATTTACTTTATAAACTTAATCATATCTGATGCTTTGAGAACCTTCTGCCTAACTTGTCACCTGTCAAAACATCGTCTGATCTTTATTGCTTTCATTGTCTATTGCCGGCGTTTTCACTATGTTCATTTAATTATTTCAGCTTACTTATGTTTCACTGTTTTCATTTGTATTACGTCCACAAGAAAAGCGAATGCCATTGAAAAGTAAATATAACCTTTTGGAATTTCAAAGTGAAAGCCTTCTGCCAAAAGAGACACGCCAATCATCATTAAAAAACACAATGCTAATATTTTAAATGAAGGGTGTTTCCTTATAAACTCACTAATTGGTTTTGAGGCAAATAACATAATGACAACCGTAACAATTACTGCTGTGTACATTACCCAAAGTTCCTTTACCATCCCAACTGCTGTAATGATAGAGTCGATGGAAAAAAACTAAATCCAATATAATTACTTCGGTAAGTAATCTTTAAAACTGTTGTCTTTTGGAATGTTTGGGTGGTCTTCATTGGCCATTTCAGTTTTATGATAAATTTCTTTTGTGCTTTTATAAATTAAAAAAAGTCCTCCGAAAATTAGTATTAAACCTTTGCCTGAAAAGTCAGTATTAAAAAGCGTAAAGAGTGTTTGGTCCAGTTTCAAAATCCAGGCAATAAAAGCTAAAAGAAATAACCTCATCACCATAGCAAGCCCTATTCCCCAAAAGCGAAGTTTACTTCTTTGGTTATCCGGCAACTTGTCTGCCAAAATTGAAATAAAAATAATATTGTCAATGCCAAGAATGACTTCAAGGGCAATTAACGAAAGTAAAGGAATGATTGCTTCTGTCATATGTATTGTTTCGTTTGTTTGTTAGTTGTTATGTCGTTCGCTATGCTTTTACATAATGCTTTTCCGCTTTAAGAAGTTGAGGATTTGTAGGATCAAACTTTTTATCAAGCACTGAAAATCAAAAGTACAAAAAATCTGCTTTTGGGCTACGGTTTTATTTTTCGTTGATTTTTTCATTAGTTCAAATTTGTTTCCATTTTTTACTTCCATTTCTGGTTGTAAATAGTATTAATTTGTTTAGGATTAATAATTAGTTGTTTATCAGTTTCGGAACTACCTAAAAAGAATAAAAATCCATCACGATTTTCCGTAAATGGAAATATATTATTTTTTTTGTGCATTAAATTTTTGAAGTAATCTATTATTTTAGGTATCATATTTTATGAAGTTTTCCAAAATTTCGACTAAAGTTCACCAGCTTAACACAGATTATGCATTCTAATAAGTTTGTTACAATGTTTTTGATTGATGATCTGTTAAACCCAAATTCAGCATTGGACTTTATTTTAATGAATATATAACAAAATAGTGGGCATTGCTCATGAAATCCGTCAAAAATGATACACGAAGTATCATTTTAGGATTTTACTGAGACAAACTTGTCTCAGCATAGTGAAGGCTATTCGTGCCATATGAGAACTATCAATAAATTTAACAACGATGTCAAATATGAAGTCAGATTTTCATGTAGTTCATTTCTAACGCGGATTTTGGGTATAAAAATAAGATGGTTGGTTTTCTGTCGTTTTGATTGGTAATCTGTTAAAACATCTTTTACTGTTTTCCATTTTAATTCGGGGTAACGATCATTGTCGGTTTTATCAATATTTGCACGCTTGTCTATTAAATTGTGCATGTACTGCATTCCTTGCCAGGCAGGATACAGTTCATTTTTCCCCGGCGATAATTTCCGTGTTATTTTTATAAGCATACCAAGCAGCCACTTTCCTCCTGGTCGAAACAAACGAAATTTTGGTCCAAATACCTCATTAGCTACAATCTTTACTTCCCGGGGACTTATTAAGTCTCCGGCTATTCTGAGATATCGGGGAGTTACAGCATCCATCGCCAAATTAGCAGTATATTCAGCTGTATTGTCTATCGTTGTAAGACCCCATTTGTGATCGGCATCTCCCCAGTAGAGTATCAATTTTGTTTTAAAAGTATTAAAGGCATTTGGTCAGTCAACATATCGGTAAAAGCACCGTTCATAATGGAAGTAGATGAGATAGATGTTTTGTCCAGGTATTCATGAAATTCACGCCTTAAATCCAGGTTCCGATTTTCTCCATAAAAAATTTGGTAAAATCCAACGAAAAATCAGAAGGTATAAATCAGGTACATTTGTTGCAATTGCCGCATCAAGCAGTACTTTTGGGCATCAATAATCACTTCCCGTAAGCCGGCTAAAGCTGAAATGACACGACACGCCTTGACATGCAATGGTTAATTCAGATAAGTTCCAATGGTCAGTGATACATATATCAGCGCCTAGTGTT
Organism: Saprospiraceae bacterium; assembly: GCA_016717145.1. Lineage (GTDB taxonomy): Bacteria > Bacteroidota > Bacteroidia > Chitinophagales > Saprospiraceae > OLB9. The sequence goes on from JADKGD010000073.1 coordinate 223,963, forward strand.
TCTAACATTTTTATCTTTTGAGCCTCACTTTCTGAACGCACAATGACACGTATTTCAGCATTTTTTTGTGAAAGGTGTCTAACTATTCTCATTCCCAAATTTCCTGTTGCGCCTGCTACTAATATTACTTTCTTCATTTTATTATATGATTCATATTAAACCCACTGGAGCTGGTTTTGTTTTTGAACAATTTAAACTTTATAACCTTCCAAAGCATTTAACTTATTAGATACCTTTTTTTATTTATAAGCATGTCTAATTTTTTTTGTATATATATAATGTATGTTAAGTCTATAGCATTTATTTATGTGGACATAAGATATATTAATTAAAATTATAGTATTTTCATAGTAAATTTGTAGTTTCTAATCATTTTAAAATATCTTGTATGGAAAATAAAGAGCATTCGGGCACATCGTCCTACAATGTTAACAGCGAAAGCAAGTGTCCGTTTTCGGTGGCGCACTAAAACAAAGTGCCGGGGCAGGCTCAGAAACCGTGACTGGTGGCCAAATCAATTAAGGCTGAATATTCTTCGCCAACATTCCACCTTGTCTGATCCCATGGGAGCATCCTTTAATTATGCCAAAAGTTTAATACGCTTGATCTGGTAGGTTTAAAGGATATTTTCGAACTGATGACAACGTCTCAGGATTGGTGGCCTGCAGATTATGGTCATTATGGTCCTCTTCATTCATATGGCGTGGCATAGTGCAGGTACTTATCGGATCTCTGATGGACGTGGCGGTGGAGGTTCAGGCACCCAAAGATTTGCGCCGCTCAACAGCTGGCCTGATAATGCAAACCTCGATAAAGCACGTTTGTTGTTATGGCCACTCAAAAAAAAATATGGAAAAAAAATATCATGGGCAGATCTCATGATACTCGCCGGCAATTGTGCCCTTGAGTCGATGGGCTTTAAAACCTTTGGTTTCGCAGGTGGAAGGGAGGATATATGGGAGCCGCAAGAAGACATCTATTGGGGCTCTGAAGGTAAGTGGCTGGATGACAATCGGTATACAGGTGACCGCGAACTGGAGAATCCCCTGGCTGCCGTTCAAATGGGACTTATATATGTCAATCCTGAAGGGCCTAATGGCAATCCTGATCCAATTGCCTCAGCGCGTGACATCCGTGAGACTTTTGGCCGGATGGCCATGAATGATGAAGAAACAGTGGCATTAATTGCCGGTGGTCATACATTCGGTAAAACACATGGCGCTGCTGACCCGGGTCAGTATGTTGGGCCTGAACCGGCGGCAGCAAGTATTGAAGAGCAAGGTTTAGGATGGAAAAATACATACGGTACAGGAAATGCAGGAAATACGATTACAAGCGGGCTTGAAGGCGCATGGACTACTACACCAACCAAGTGGGGCAATAATTATTTTTGGAGACCTCTTTGGTTACGATTGGGAATTGACAAAAAGCCCGGCAGGTGCACAACAATGGATACCAAAACATGGCATGGGTGCAGATTCAGTGCCTGACGCACACGACCCTACCAAACGTCATGTTCCTGTAATGCTGACTACAGATCTGGCATTAAAATTTGACCCTGCTTACGAAAAAATTTCAAGGCGCTTTCATGAAAATCCTGACCAGTTTGCAGATGCTTTTGCACTTGCCTGGTTCAAACTGACGCACCGCGATATGGGACCAATTTCCAGATACCTCGGTCCGGAAGTCCCCAAGGAAGCTTTGATCTGGCAAGATCCTGTTCCGGCACTTACTCATAAACTTATAGATGGTAAAGACATTATATCACTAAAGAATACCTTATTGGATTCGGGATTGTCTGTATCTCAACATATCAACTGCATGGGCTTCTGCATCAACATTTCGTGGTTCAGACAAACGTGGCGGTGCAAATGGTGGACGCATACGTCTTGCGCCACAGAAAGACTGGGAAGTCAATAATCCAGCTGAATTATCCATAGTTTTGAATAAACTTGAGGCAATACGAACGACATTTAATAGTACACTATCAGATGGCAAGCAGGTTTCTATGGCTGACTTGATTGTACTCGGTGGATGTGCAGGCATAGAGAAGGCAGCAAAAAATGGTGGGCATAACATAACTGTTCCATTCACCCCGGGACGCACCGATGCATCTCAAGCCCAAACTGATATAGATTCATTTGGAGTGCTTGAACCGGCGGCAGACGGTTTCCGCAACTACTTTAAACCTAAATATTCGGTATCCGCTGAAGAATTGTTAATTGATAAAGCACAACTATTGACATTGACGGCACCTGAGATGACGGTTCTGGTCGGTGGTATGCGTATGCTTGGTACTAATTTCGGTCAGTCTGAATATGGCGTATTTACCCAGCATATAAGTAAACTTACCAACGACTTCTTTATAAACCTGCTTGATTTTGGCACCATCTGGAATGCAATTTCTGACTCGAAGGATGTATTTGAAGGACGCGATCGAACAACAGGCAAAGTCAAATGGACAGCAAGCCGGGTTGATCTAATATTCGGTTCTAATTCAGAATTGAGGGCACTCGCAGAAGTCTATGGAAGTGATGACGCGCAAGAGAGGTTTGTAAACGACTTTGTTGCTGCTTGGAACAAAGTGATGAACCTGGGTCGATATGATCTTACATGATCATTTATACTTAAATCCTAGTGTAGAAAATGAATAGCAATAAAGAGGTCCGGCGATGGACCTCTTTATTTATGGTTTATTGTTTAACCCAAATAAGTTATTAGAACTTTGTTATGGAAAGCCAAAGGCCAATAAAATCAAGACTTTTGGTGAGGAAGCATAGTGTATGCTATGCTTCCTCACCAAGTGAAGTGTAAAGGCTTGATTTTGCAGGCATTTTCCTTGGAATAGATTTTCTAATGACTATTTTGGGTTTAATTGATCAACAATGCCCTTCACTTCATACCATGCTCCACCGTTTGTGACATTTGAACATCCATTTTTATCTAAGATTGATTTTGCTTGACTACTACGGTTGCCGCTTCTGCAAAATACAACTATGTTTTTTTTGTTTTTGAGTGTATTCAAATGTTCTTGTATTTTATCCAGAGGGATGTTTGTCGAACCGGAAATTTTACTGTCTTTGTACTCATCCGGACTCCGCACATCTACTAAAAATGCGCCTTTACTTATGATGTCGGCCAAGTCGATATTTTCCTTACTACCAAACAATTTATTCATTATTCCAAACATGATGTTGAATTTTTATTTGTGATTTTTAAGTTTATTACTTGCATTAAAATATGCCTAAATATTGAATTATGTTGCAAAAATAAGTCAATTTAAATAGAAGTATGGTGACTTATGTTACAAAGCATGTAATATAGCATAATGTTATGCCAGGCTGATGTAAAGCTCCCGACATGGATGTGTATCAATAGATAGAATGTCCAGCTTGACCTGATACTAAGCAGTCAATTTTTCTTTTTTTACTAAAGGAGAAACTTTTGTACCTATTAATTCAATTGACTTCATTAATTTTTGATGAGAAAGTCCGGCATCCATCTGAAAGGTAAAGCGCGATATGCCCCCAAGTGATTCGCTGTGTCTAAGGATTTTGGCAGCAACTGCTTCCGGATCGTCGATAAGCAATGCACCCAATTCGCCATTTTGAGCATCAAATCTTTCTCTTGTGACAGGTGGATATCCTCTTTCTTTTCCAATTTTTGTAAACATTTCTGCATATCCCGGATAGTAATCGCTAATGGCTTCCTCTTTACTGTTTGCCACATAGCCGAGTGAGTGTAGTCCCACTTTCCATTGTTGAGGTGCATGACCTGCCTTTTCCCATGCTTGTCTATACATATCAATTAATGGTCTGAATCGATGCGTTTCTCCGCCAATTACGGCTACCATAAGTGGCAATCCCAATTTTCCGGCCCTCACAAATGAAGCAGGTGTTCCTCCTACGCCAAGCCAGATTGGCAACTTGGTTTGGAGTGGACGTGGGTAAATCGCTTGATTATATAATGGAGGTCGAAATTTACCGGACCAGCTTATAATTTCATTGTCCCTAATTTTTAATAACAGATCCAATTTTTCTGTAAAAAGGGCGTCGTAATCGTTTAAATTTAATCCGAAGAGTGGGTACGATTCTGTAAAAGAGCCTCTGCCTGCAACAATTTCAGCCCTTCCATTCGAAATTAAGTCTAAAGTAGAAAAGTTTTGAAATACCCGAACCGGATCTGCAGCACTTAATACAGTAACCGCACTTGTCAAGATGATACGTTTTGTGCGCGATGCAGCTGCAGCAAGAATAATAGCTGGAGCGGAATCTAAAAATTCTTTGCGGTAGTGTTCACCAATTCCAAAAACATCCAAACCTACCTGATCTGCCAATGTTATTCTTTCAAGTAATTCACCTAACGCCTGAGCATTGCTTATACCCAAATTAATGGGTGACGCAGCAAAACTATCTATTCCTATTTCCATTTTAAAATATTTTTTGATCTGCGGCATATAGAAAGTTCAATATTTCTTTTCAAACATCGCAACAAGGAATTTTTTTATACTATTTTTATTCTAAATAATTTTTTCGTAAGCCAGTTTTTAAATCTATGACCTCAAATTTTCTGGTTTCGTTAAATGAACCCATGTCGGTATCACTATTGATATGAATGGCCCCAAAAAGTATCAGATATTTACAGTTGTATGTTGTCTCTGCCACTAAGGCTTCAATTCTTTTGTCAATGGCTTCATAAATGACTTCCGTTGCTTCTTTTAAAGGGATTTGGGCAGATAAAATGCGATCTTTTTTGTTCAATAATATTTGTTCAATGGTATTCATTTGATAGTCAATGTCAGTCATATTGTCTTTGATTATCATATTGTTTATTAACTTATGTAAGGCACCTTTTGCCGCACCACAACATCCACTATTTTTTGATTGTCCATGTCTGTGAATTTCGCCAATTGTCCCATCTTTTGTAATACCAATATGAGGACCATAATAAATCCCAACGGCACCTTCATCCGGGACATGACTTGCAAAGGCACCCATTCCTGTCAGACCTGTAAATGGAAAGCCATCTAATCCGCCCATTTTAAATGGTCCTAAAAACTCTTGTGTTCTTGCAGGATACTGAATACTGTTTACATCATCACTACAAAGGCTATCGGCCAGCATCACTTTCCCGGGTTCAATATCTAATTGGTCTTCTATAAAATCAATAAAATGGTTGACACTGTCAATAGTGGTAATGGCATTTGGATAATGTTGATGAATGATGGCTAATTTATCTTTCTTTTTCATTTTTTTATTTGTAAGTTAAAGTAATACATCATTAAATGGTTCTATTTTAGGTGGCAGATTTGTTTCGTTCAACATTTCTAAAATATCTATCTCAATATTTCTGCAAATAAAAGAAATGGGTATGTCCGTAGAACCACTGTCAAATGGGTTTTCGCTTGCCTCACCAATTTGTTCCATAGTCATAAATACCCAGGAAATAAGCACAGTAAAAGGAATAACCAACCATATGCCATACTCGCCTAATTTACTCATTTCTGTAAGTAATGCAAATGGCAGTAGAAAGATAAATAGTTGAACAAATATCCGGCTAAACAAACTGTATTGACGGAATAATGGTGTAGTTTTGATACGTTCGCAACCACCCTGAAGATTATACAGTTCGGCCAGCAATTTGGTTAAGTCGCTGTGTTCGTACTCATCTATTATCTTTTCTCGTTTAAGTTTTGTGACTACATCAAATTGGTATTTTAAAGTATAGCTGGCAATATTTCCTTTGTGTTTTACTTTTTCAAATATTTCTTTTTTGTCCAGTTTTTCAAAAAGAGCCTCAATAGCAATATCAAATTCTTTAATTTCATCTGAAGCAGATACATATTGTTTATGATAATCCTCTCTATTGGTTGCCCAGGGTATTGTCTTGCGAAGTTGTAAACGAAGAATATTTATATAAGCGATGTGGCGATTAAGAAAATTTATCTGCTTTGATTTATCTTCGACAAGCGAAATAATTGATGCTGCCAAAATTCTACTTGTATTGGTAATACCGCCCCATAACCGCCTGGCTTCCCATAGCCTGTCATAAGCCTGGTTGTTTTTAAAGCCTACATAGAATGCTACGGCTGTACCAATAGAAGCCACTGGCAAAAATGGGATTGCAATTATTTTGAGGCCCAAAAACTGGTAAAGAAAAACTACAATTACACTTAAGGCAAGTGTTTGTAGCACGTTTTTTTTACCGAATAGCCATATAGCTTCAAAGGTGATTTTTTTATTTATTAGCATTTATTTTTGTTAAGTGGTTTTGAATAATTTTTTGTATCATTTTTTTTTGTTTATTATTTTGAGCTGATCATTTACCACAGCTGTGCCAAAAGTAAGAAAAAAACTTCATTCTTTTTTAGGTGGTATACACGAGGATCTCATTAAAGTCTGTTGCTTCTTTTCTTTCAATAAAAAATCCTTTATTGCCATTAGCATAGCTTTATTGGAAGTAAAAAAGTTCACGGTTAAAATTGATGACTATAGTAATATCCATATCTTCGAGCGGGGCAGATTGTGCTTCTTTATAAAAATTATTTAACGACAAGGTATAATTATTCAGTATGTCATCATAAATATGTTTTAGCTTTCCAAAACGATCCTCTTTTTCCGCATCGAAAAGCGCATTTATTTGATCGTATAATTCTTCCATTGTCTTTTTATGTTGCATAAAAAAATCGAATTTAATATCTTTTGAGGAGCGCTTGAGATTGGCTATATTGTTTCCTATATCCTTCATACTTTTTATAGAGTGCATAGAACTGCGTACGGACGAAATCAATTGGTTAATTTGAGAAACCTGGTTGCCCTGCAACTTATTTCTTAAATCTACATAAAATGCCTGCAACTCGCCCTGCAGCTGTTTCAGAAATTCGTATTTTTCTTCAGGAGTTTGTAAAAAAAATTTTCTTTTTTCAAGGATGTTTTTTAAATCAGGACGCTCCCAAAACAATGTTTTATCAATCTCAAAATGGGACACATTAAAAAACATGGAACTATAGATAAAATATTCTGTTTCTCTGCGAAATAAATCCAAGGCTGTTTCGGGTTCTCCTATATTTGCATTTCCAATGAAAGCGGTAGCTGTAGCATCAGTATCTTTATAAAACCCTTCCAAAAATTTTGAAAATGGATTGAGGAATGGAAGGAAAATAATAATACCAAGCAGGTTTATCAAACTTGAAAAGGTGACCAGTCCGATAAGCGGATCGCTGATGTTCAAAATATCGGTGATCAGAAACAATATCAGTTTCAAAAAGATGAAGGCTAAACCAGTTAAGAAAATATTAAACATAAAATTGCCAAGTGCTACCCGTTTTTTTGAGGCATTACCGCCAATTGAGGCCAGCAGTATTTTAATCGTTGTTCCTGTTTCTGAGCCGAGTACAATGGCAGCTGCAGGTGCAAATCCAATAACTCCTGCATGGAGCGCACTGAGACTTAGCGCCATCGTTACTGAACTTGATTGTACAATCAAGGTGATGACAAAACCGATCAGTAAAAATACAACTGAAGACATCTCCGCATAAGCCGAAAAGTCAAATTCCTTTACCTGCGCTTCCATAGATGATTTCATAAAGGCAAGCCCAATAAATAAGATACCAAAACCTAAAAGAAAAAGGGAAAGATATTTAATTGTTTGACGGTTTCCAAAGAGCATAAGAAGAAAACCACCAATACAAACGGCAGGATAAGCGATCACTTCTATGTTCACTTTAAAACCCAGGGTAGCAACCAGCCAACTGGCGAGCGTAGTACCCAGGTTTGCACCGAGAATAATTGCCATCGCATTTTTCATAGTCAACACGCCTGCTCCCACAAATGCCAGTATCATCACTGAAACCAGCGAACTGCTTTGAAGCACGCCTGTTACTATGGCTCCGCCTGTCACTGCTCCCAGGTTGTTACTGGCAATACGCTGAAGAAATATTTTAAAGTTCCTGCCGGAAAGATTTTTTAAAGATTCCTCCAATAAATACATGGCAAAAAGGAACAACCCAATTCCGGCAAGGAGTTTAAAGATGTTAAATAAAATGTCCATTTGGCTTGGATGTATTCTGAAAATGTTGTAAAAATTTGTCTAAACCTTTTGATTCATGTTTTTGATGATCAAAATTACCATTAAGCTTGCCAATATTGGCGGACTTATAAAACCTTAATCTCCATGTCTGCTATTAAATTTATTTTCAACAGCAAACATACAAATTTATTCAATTATCATGATTTGATTTATTATGTCCTTTTTAAAATGCAGATTTCGGTAAGGCAATTCGTATCTTATGAAGTAATATTAACTTGTCCGAAGATATTTTTCTTTTTATTTTTTCCAGTTGACTGATCTCTTCATGATTTATTTCGCCACTTTCTATTGTTTTATCTAAATGGTATAGTATTACCTGACAATCATGCCATTTGCCAAGAAGTGTCGGTAAAATTTTTTTATTAGACATCGACTCATTTTTCTTTACATCCGTGCAATTCACAATGTTATAAAACTTTTTTAATTGCTTGCGAAGTTCGTGAATGTGCTGAGTTTGTACTGATGTTTGGCTTAGTAGTTTTGTAATACTATTTTGCTGGATATCCAGATAACTATTTACCTTTTTTTTACTAATAGAGGAAAGGAAAGAAGCAATAACATGATACTTTTTTTTCAAGCGGGCAGAAAAATTTTTATGCAGTATGGAAAAAAAATATTTTTGTTCTTTTAAGCGAAGTTTTTTTAAATTTCTCCTGAAATCTTTAAGAGAATTATTTATGCAATACTTTTTAAGTATGACTTCTTCAAGTTGAATTTCTCTTACCTTTCCTGCCTTGTGGAAAATCTGTTTAAAGGGTTTGAGTGTTTTTTTTTGCTTAAAATCCTGAGCACAAAAATTGATTAAATCGAGTAGGGCGTTTAGCTTTTTGATTTCAATCCGAAGTTTATGAAAAGTTTTGGAAGTATATTTATGCCTTTGCTTTGCCAATATAAAATGAATTGCAGCTTCCCTATTATGTAAATATTTAGTAGGTGCTTTCATCTTTCTGCCAGGTAAATTTTCCCAAACCGAAAAATAATTATTACTGCTATGATTACCTTGCTGAATGGGTAAAATAAGAAAATTGAAATTCGTTTTTTTAAGTATGGCTCAACAAACCGGATGTGTTGGCTATGTCCCAAAATGTCAGGTAAGAGATAATCATTATCTTCTGGTTCTTCTGGAAATGCCTCCGTCGTGGGTTGGCATACACCGCAATTTAAAAGCGTATTTTTTTGAGTGTGACTTTTCATTCTAAGCAATATTTTTTAATAAGTAAAATTTATTCCTACACCTAAACCCATATCGCTGTCGTAATGTGTGCTTATTGAAATGTTTTTTTCAGCGATGTAACGAAAGCCGAGTAAGTATTCTTTATCGGAATTAAGCAGCCAACTCATTCGCAAACGTTTGGAAACTGGAATATCTTCACGTGAAAGTTGAAAACGAAAGAAGCCACTAAAGTCCATTCTTACGTCTGTAATAATGAGAAGCGGTAAGGTGTAGCGAACGCCAATGACACCTGTGTGCCGATTATTTTTATTGCTTGATTGTCCAAACATGGTTTTTGTTTCGTCACCAAAAATATTTTTTGGACTGGACATGAAATCAAAGATATTTTTTTGTGGTTCGCCTTCCTTCTTGTAATGAAAATCAAATCCTATGTATGGAAACCACCATTGCATTTTTCCAAAATATTTACCAATCGTTGTTTCACTTTCGAAACCGTGTTCAGCATGATAACCCATGTGCCACATTTCCCCAATCTGCCAACGTGTGTTTCCAAACATTGCTTCTCCATCACTGCCATTGGTTGAAAGAGCTATGTTTGTCATGAAGTGAAATTTTCTATCATCTGCAAATAGTTTTTGCCGGGCAAGTTTTGGGTTTGGAATTTCGGGATTTGCTGCTTGATTTTCATAAGTTAAAACTCTGCCCATTCCACTCATCATGTGATACAAAATGTGACAATGAAAAAACCAATCGCCTTCTGCATTGGCATTAAATTCAATGGTGTCAGTCTCCATTGGCATAATGTCCACAACATTTTTTAATGGTGCAAAATCGCCCTGTCCGTTTAGCAAACGAAAATCATGTCCATGTAAGTGCATTGGGTGACGCATCATAGAATTATTGTACAGAATAATTCTAATATTTTCGCCTTTGTGAATTAAAATTTTGTCAGCTTCTGATATTACTTTATTGTCCAAACTCCACACATAGCGGTTCATGTTTCCGGTTAATTCAAACTTAAGTTCTTTCATTGGTGCATCTATAGGCAAACTTGTTTTGATGGGTGATTTTAACATGGTATAATTCAGCGTAACAATATCTTCTTTTATTTTCGGATGGTTGTGTGTTTCAGTTTTCTGCTTTTTTTTTGATTTTTTCTCTCCAGTAATTTCCGGATACATTACATTATTCATATCCATTTGATTTAAACTCATGCTCATTCCCATGTCGTCTAAATTTCCGTTCATTTTCATCATGCCGTTCATCATGTTCATTCCTTCAAAATATTTCAGTTTTGGTAATGGTTCTGCTATATGTTTTATTCCATCACCTAAATAAATGGACGCAGATTTTGTTCTGTCTTCTGCCGTTGCTAAAAATTGATAGCTACCTGTATCAGGTCGGCTTACAATAACATCATAAGTTTCTGAAACTGCAATCAGCAATCTATCCACTTCAATGGGTTCTACATCGTTGCCATCGTTTGCAACAACTGTGATTTTTCCACCAGCATAAGTAAGCCAAAAGTTTGTGGATGCACCACCATTTGATATTTTTAACCGGATTTTGTTAGCTTTGAAAGTTGGGGTTGTTGATTCATTCGCCCCATTGATTAAAAATTTATCGTAATAGACATCACTCACATCCATTGCATTCATTCGCTTCCATTCGTTTTGCAATTTGGTTTTTAAATAGCCCTGTTGAATGGCTTCAAAATAACTTTGTGTGGTTCCTTTCTTAATCGCAAACCAATCTGTTGCGTTATGCAACATGCGGTGAACATTCTCGGGTTTGTAATTTGTCCATTCACTTAAAATTATTGGAATGCCTGGCAAATCATCGATGCCTTTTCTAAAAGTTGTATCATCTTTTCTTTTCAATAGTATCATCGAACCATACATGCCTATTTGTTCTTGCAAACCTGAGTGTGAATGATACCAATGTGTGCCGTGTTGTATGATGGCAAACCTATACAAGTGTGTTGTATGTGGTTTGATTGGCATTTGTGTAAGGTTTGGAACTCCGTCAAATTGGTTTGGCAAAAAGATTCCGTGCCAATGCATAGACGTTTCTTCGTCTAACGCATTATGAACATATATTTCTGCCGTATCACCTTCGGTAAAAGTAAGCGTTGGCATCGGGATTTGTCCGTTTACGGCTATGGCTCTTTTTATTTTTCCAGTGAAGTTTACGGTGGTGTCTTTCACATACAAATCATAGCGAACAACTTTTTGTCCTGAAAGATTGCTGTATGAAACAACACAAAATAAAGTGAGAATTGATAATCTGATTTTCCTTAACACAATAAATGAGTTGCATTATTATTTTACCGTGATTGTTTCTTTAGTGCTGCCACAACCCAACATTTGTTTACCAAAATACGGATTTACGATTTTTGAATTTTCGCTTATCCAGTATGCACCTTTTCCATCATTTGCCATTGGGCAGTACTGGTAGTAAACAGTTTCGGAGTTGGCGTTAAATTTTTTGAGCAAATCATACATGGTTTTTGAAAGCGATATAAAATGTTCCCGTTGGTGTTCCAATTCTACAGTGCTTTTGATAAATTCAGCATGGTAACTTAAATCTTTCATGTGTTTCATCCAAACTGCGTGTTGTGAGGCATTGAGTTTGTCCATTTGTACCTTGTCAACGTCCTCTATAAGTTTTTTTGCATAAGCGGCTGCACTATCTGCATTGTCTTTTGTAAGCGAATTTTTTAAGCCGATGTAATCTGCATACACTTCTGAAATAGGATTTGAAACCGTTATTTGTTCGACCGTTTTTACGGTGTCGGTTTTTGCAACCGCTGTTGTTGAATCAGTTTTTACAACCATTGTTTCAACTGGTAAGGTTGTTTGTGTTGTTGTGTTTTTTTGTGCTGAGCAGGAGTTTATTAAAACTGTTGCTAGCATGGTGAATGATAAAATAATATTTGACATATTGATTGAATTTTTATTTTATATTAAGATTAACGTGGCGGCACTCATTACCATCATCAAAGCATCTTCAATAATGGTAAGGGTGCTCATAGGTAAATTAAATCCTGCACCCAAGCAAGCACCTTTAATTTTTTGTTTGTTCAATATTGTAAGTAGCAAACCAACTTTTTGTTTGCTCTGCAACTTCGCTTTGTTGTTCAGCTTATATTGAGTAATTGCTTTTTGCTCTAATTGCTTTTTTGTTGCTCACTTAAAGCTATGTGTTTTTTGATTATAATGGTAACGGACGTTTTTTTAACTTTTGTATTGGTTATAACAGACCAGGTAAGCAAAGCTGATTTTTCTATAGCTTCACAATTGCCGCACGTTATAACTGTTTTTTGATATGTTAGTATCATTTTATTTTGTCCATATCCATTCCATTCATATTGCACATACCCATATCCATCATATCCTTCATTCCTTTAGGGTGTTCGTTCATGGAAGTCATCATCATTTTACATTTTTTTTTGTCCATGTCGCACATCTCCATTGTTTTTCCCATCATCATTTTACACATGCCTGTATCACTCTTGCACATATCCATCATGCTGCCCATCATTTTTTCGCGTGTTACTTGATCTTCTTTCATCATATCGCTTGAAGTAGAAACCATTGCTTCACCATGTTTGGTTTTCATAGCTGTCATTACTTCTTTCATGTATGCATCGTTGTCCATCAGTTCCGAAATTACTTGGGCTCTGCGGTCTGCATTGCTGATGTCATTACCTGAATTTTTGCTGCATTGCGCAAATGAAAATATCGTTGCAAAGGCGAATACTATGGATATTATTTTTTTCACTTTGATTTATTTTTATTTTAATTGTTTGGAGGAAAAATCAAGGAATGAATGTCAATCCTTGATTTTTCTTCCTAAATAAATTATGCTGCTACTGCAAGCATATCTTTACATTCTGCAGCACATTTGCGACAAGCATCTGCACATTCTTTGCAATGTTTCATGTCAGAATGTTTTTCACATTCAGTTGCACAAGCATTACAAGCGTCTTCACATTTTTTGCAAAGCGCATCAAGATTTGAATCAGTTTTACTTGCAGCAATTAAAGCGTTGCAAGCATCAGCACAAGCGATGCAAAGTTTTACGGAATGTTCCATTCCTGCTTTACCTTTGTTTTCTGTCGAGCAAGTTTCACATGCATCTGCACATGTTTCGCAAGCATCAATGCAATTTTCAATGTTCTTATTTTCCATTTTAGTATGAATTTAGTTTGGCAGAATTGCCACTGCAAATTTCTGGAATGTATGTTTGGAAAGCATTACACAATTAAAAATAAGCGTTACATGATTCACAGTTTTTGTTGGCTTAATTTTTACAAATCCATTATACAAACTGGACATGTCTCTGCTATGGTATAGCTGTATCGCCTGTGCATTTCATCAGGCGTTGATATTTTACTGTTGCTATGTCGGCTGCAACTTCTACAGATTTTATATCTGATGTATTATCGTTGCTGTTGTAAGTAAGAAATAAGAATTGTAGCTGCTACAATGGCAGAGTAAGCATTGATAAATAAATTATTGAGTATAGCATTTGTTTTAAACTTTTATTTCAATCTGAGGTTTGCCACGTTCCAGTCTGTATGGCAGATAAGGATGGTGGCAAACCTTATTCGATAAGGTTCGTAGAATTCATCGTATCAAATTTGGATGTTTTTTGTGCAGTGGCTGAAATATTAGTGGGGCAGCTTTTTAATAAAAAAATATATGCAGGGGTGATGTACTAAATAGTTTCGGTAGTGGTCCCAAAAGATGTCAAAAACGGTTTGTTGAAGGCATTAAATTTTGAAGTTTTTTAAGGTTGGCAGAACCAATAGAATTCTCCGCTGTGGCAGACTCACAATCGGTACAAAAGTCCCCATTTTGCCAATCAATGATGGTAATGCACATCTTGGTTTAAAAGGGCTCTGCATAGAAAATGATGTTACTGGCTGTGCTTATACTCGTTTTTATTGTTGCTAATTTTGTCTTGTTGTATTATTTTCCAGTCTTTATATGTCATTTCAAATTTTATTTCGCCTTTCCCGTGTATCCCAGTTACTGTCCAACCAGCTTTCCTATAAAAAGCTTCTGCCCTTGTATTAGGTGATGTTCCTAACCAAACTGTTTCCTTTGTCTGCTTAAAATACCAGTCAAGCATAGTGTCATGGAGTTGTTTTCCTATTCCTTTTTTTTCAAAATCAGGTCTTAAAAACAAAGCCCAAATATTATGATCTTTCAAGTCAGCAATTGAAAATCCAACAATCTCATTATTAATCTCACAAACCCAGGCTTTGCCTCTGATGGTAATAAATTCCCTGCAGTCTTCATCTGTCACAAGGTTTGGGCTAGACAAGGTATTTTCTGTCACAGAATTTCTTACAATTTGAATCTGTTTAATGTCGTCAGTATTTGCTTCTCTTATGGTCATATTTTCTTCAATTTTTGGCATTGGCGTTATCAACTTTTTTTACATAAAGCTTCCTTAAATAATATGTATTGTTTGCCATGTAACGCTGGAATAACAGAAAAAATATACGCATCAATCCAATCTCATGTCTGTAAATAATCCATTATATACTTTGCCCAAAAGTCAACAAATTATTGTCAGGATCAAGTAATGCAAATTCCTTTTGTCCCCAGGGTTTAGTATGTAATGTTCCGTTGGGATGAATTTCGGTTTTATTGTCAAGTAAAGATTTATATAAATCTTCAATGTCGGTGGTACGTATATATACTTGTCCATAATTTTCTTTTGGGTCGAGGTCTTTAAATTCAAAAAATGAATTTCTACATTATCTTTTGTGACCATTAAATAAGCTTCATAATCACCTATTTCTTTAAAACCTAATTGCTTTATATAAAAATGTCTCGTGGCAGATTTATTACGCATTGGTAATTTTGGATGTATTTTTGTCAGCATAATTTATTTTTTTTATTTTTTATATAACTGGAATGTAGAAGTCCGCGATTGATTTGTTTTCCGGATGTTCGCTAAAATTATTGTGGAATATTTCAAAAGGATTTCTATCAGCTTTTTTATAGCCATTTTCGTTCATCCATACGAAAAGTCCATTCCAAGCTTTTTCAAAATCTTTCGGTTCAATTTCAAAATGTCCAACTATACATTTTCCTTTTTCAATTACTGTCAGACCAATTTCCCCACTGACTTCAACAGGTTCGTTTAAAACAATACAAGCACTCATTCTAACTTTTTCGGGTTCAGTTATTTTAAAACTGTCGTGGTAAATCCTTGCCATTTTAACATTGGGATTTTCAAACAGTCCTTTTGGTTTTGCCCATTTAATTAGCTTTTCATAGGCATGGTGTAAACCACTCGATCCTATCTGAGTAAGAAAGGCAAGGTTTAATTTTTCTATTTCTTTAATTTCGATCTTTGCATTCATTTCAATCCAATTTTTATGATGATTAATGTTGCAAATGTAGTCTTCAAATATTGGTCGGATTTGTCCGTTCTTGCTTTCAACTTTACCAATCTTGCTATAATTGTTTGGACTTAATTTTCTGAATTGAGAAGGACTTACATCATAAGATTTTTTGAAAGATCTTGTAAATAAAGATTTGCTATTAAATCCGTAATTCATTGCAAGTTCAGATACTTTTATGTTTTTTTTGTGAATTAATAATAAAGCAGTTTTTTCAATTCGTTTGCGATTTATATATGCATTGAGTGTTTCATTGGTATAAGCTTTGAAAAGTCTATGCAAGTGAAATGGTGAATAATATACAAATTCTGATAATTTTTCTAAAGATAAATCACTATTCAAATTATCGTCAATATAGACAAGGATTTTATTTATCCTTTTTACATACTCATCGTTCATTTGATTGTTCTGATGTTTCGTTTTGCAATGCTGACCAACTATAGTCTGCCTAAATCTTGTCCCTCCGTGTCTCACTTTGTGCTTAATACATTTTTTGTAAGCTTCATGATATTGCCAAAATATCAGCCTATGCACTTAACAACAATTGTAGTGGTATTATAAAGCCCGTAATAGGTGACATTTTGTAACATACAACCATATAACCTACCTAAAAGCCCCATCGGTCTGACACATTGTCCTTAATGTAGGACACTAACATTTGCGCTTCAAAAGTAGGTAAAAACGAATCATTTGGGAGCATTTTAAGCGACTTTAATTTTTCTAACTTCAATAATACATTTTTATTTTCATCACTTTAAATACTTGAATTAGCCCGTGGCGTCCCTTACAGGGAATGAGCCCGCCTGCTTACCTGACCGGACCATTAGATTTGTATTTCCAATAAATTAATCATATTACAATTAATATTATGTATTATGTGGGGGGTCCATGGGGTATCGAAAGTGTTAATTTTATGGAAAAAGTTGAGACAAAATGTGGCAAATTATCTCAGAGTCCAGGTTAAACCTATTGCCTCGTTTTAATCCACACTTTGCTCAAAAGGTTAAAAGACAGATAGAAAATTAGGGTAAAACCCATTAATAAGGTAATCGTCCTTCAACTTTACTTATCTTATTTTTAAAACTTGTTAATTCTTAAAACCATTTTCATCATGTTAAAGTTCACCATCAGTTCTGACATTTCTAAAGACAAAATCAATTTCGCACTTCGTTATTTAAAACGACTTTCTTCTTGAAAGAGTAGAAGTAAAGCCACCACTTCTTCTCTCAATAAATTTATCAAAGAAGTTTTTGTCATTTGTTAAAGTTTGCAAAAGAAAATAGGTCAATACATAAAGTAGATATTATTACGGAACATACAGGTATCTATGGCAAGAGTAATTTTTTATATTTTGCCGGTAGCACTTTGCAGTTAGTCCGCCTGAATACATGTCGGCATAAGTGTGCGTAAATTCTGCGCCTAGGAAAATATCATTGAGAATAGGATGTCCACAAAAAGATAAGAACTATGGAGCCTGCTGCGCCATACTCTGAGCGGGGTCAGCTTTTCGAAATAAAAGAGCGCAGTTTACCTGGTAAACAGAATACCTGTTAGTAATGCGCCACCCAAACCTTGCCGCCAGGATATTTTTGCATCGGGTAAAAATTTGAACATTAATGCAAATAAAAAACTGATTACGCCTAATGATATTATTAAGTTAAGGATTTGGAAAAACACAAGAAGAAGTTTTGATGAATGGGCTTTCAGAAAGTCACTTGCAGCGGCTAAAACGATGGATATAATCAGGGATATCATGAGCAGAAAGGCTATTGATAATATTAACCCAAATGAGAAAAGTTTCGGGGACTGTAAAGTATTTTGTGTTTGACGAAGGAGATTGAGAAAAAAGTTAACTTTTATTTCATGGGTCAAATTTTTTTTAAAAATTTGCAATATGAAACATAGAAAAGTAGAAACACACCCATTAATCGAAGAGCTTGTCTCTCAATTAAAAGGTCCTGAAGACTTCAGGACCTTGCAAGATATGCTTTTGAAACGAGGCATAGAATCGTTATTACGAGCAGAGATGAATGAACATTTAGGTTACCCAACAGGTGATAAACCTTGAAGGGAACTTAAGGAATGGATATTCCCAAAAGACAATAAAAACGTCCGTCGGAGATCAAGTTATTTCCATACCTCGCGATAGGAATGGGGAATTTGAACCCATCATAGTACCTAAGCATAAAACGATGACAAAGGAGTTAGAAGATTGCGTCTTACTCCTTTATGCAAAAGGTATGAGTAATGCCGATATTGTTGATTTTATGGATCGAACCTATGGCGCAACATATTCAACCAGTAGTATTTCTCAAATAACGAATTCGCTACTTGAAGACATAAAAGAATGGCAAGGACGTCCGCTAGACGATCAATATGCGGTGGTTTGGATAGATGGGATACATTACAAAATTAGATCAGAAAATCAGATAGTCTCAAAGGCATGTATGGTAGTCTTGGGGATCAACACAGCAGGCCAACAGGATATATTGAGTCTACGGATCTGTGAGAAAGAATCAGCAGCCATGTGGGCTGAAATGTTTGATGATTTAAAATCCAGAGGGGTGCAAGATATAATATTCCTATGCTCTGATAATTTAAAAGGCCTGGATAAAGCAGTTGACGCTGTTTATCCCAAAGCAGTCCGACAAGTGTGTATAGTTCATCAGATTCGGAATAGCATGGCTCACATATCATACAAAGATCGTAAAGAAATAATTAAGGATATGCAGAAAATCTATAAGGCGTCAAATATCGAAACAGCCCAGGAAGCCCTAGAAGAATTTAAAAACAAAATGGTCAAATAAATACCATTTAGTAGTAAAATCCTGGGAGAAAACTGGAGAATCTCAGCATTTATAGGATATCCATTAGAAATACGGAAGTTAATCTATACCACAAATATCATTGAAAGCTTTTTTTTTTTTTTTTTTTTAATGCAAGTTTGAGAAAATTCACAAAAATAAAAAAGTCTTCCCAACCGATGACGCAGCGCTAAAATCTATATATCTTGCAGCTCAGCAGATACGCAAAAAGTGGGAGAAGACCAGATTTGGATGGTATCAGATTCATAACCAGCTCAGTATTTATTTTGAAAATAGATTAAAACATTAACAAACCAAAAAATGTCCCCGTGAAATCAAAGTTGATTTTTTTCTAAACACAAAATTCAGGACAACCTCTACTGATATGTAAAGCCGCTTTGTTTTCCATAATTTGGCTTAAAGAAAGCCTTTTGCCATTCAAGTCCAGAACTTCTACCATGCTTCCATTTAAATCTTCGTCTGAAATAAATTGTAAATAAACACCATCATAATATATTTTCCACTTAGGTGTGGCGCCATCATTTGTCAATGAAGTTTTTTTTTCAAACATCCATTTATATGCTTTTGGAAATTCTCGTGCCCAATACCATTCATTGTGCTTCCCGTCTGAATGAGCCACTACTTGTACATGCTTATCATCTCCACCGTTGGTTTTGATCAGTGATGACATTTTATTCATATCCTCAACCTGTTTTCCTCCTTCCAATGCGCCGGCTATCATATAAAAATAACTTGCATCATCTACACCAGTGTCGCTAATTTGTTCATAAGATTGATTTGAAAACCAATAAGAAGAAGAAAAAGCTCCTACTTTTCCGAATACGTTTGGATAAGCTATACCAGCATACATAGATACCAATCCACCCATCGAACTACCCATAATTCCTGTATTGTCACTTTCTTTTAACGTTCTGTAATTTTCATCTATATATGGTTTTAAGGTTTCGACGATAAATGAAATGTATTCGTCACCTTCACCACCTCCGTATTGTGTGTTGTACCATGGAGAGTATTCGTTGAGCCGACTGGCACCTCCATTTTCAATTCCTACTATAATACACCCGTAATCTCCAGCAACAAACATGCTATCAAGGCTTTCATCAACACGCCATTCCCCTGAAAAACTTGTTTTTTTATCAAAAATATTTTGTCCATCTTGCATATACAAAACAGGATATTTTTTTTCAGAAGTGGCATAGTCCTTAGGTAAATAGAGCCATATTTTTCTATTCCTATTCAATTGAGGGATAAAAAAATCAGTTGATAATATTTGCACCTGAGGAGACGCTGTAGATGCCACATTTGAGGATCCTTCCCAACCTGCTATACTAAGGTAGTTTGTTATTGGTTGACCCGAATAAGTGATTGATCTGTCAGCAATGAATCCGCCTTGTTCTGTCCCTTCCACTGTATCCCAGGAACCACGGGTAAACTTAAATTTTACTATACCCAAGGGTGGTGTGAAAGTGAACCGATACGTTCCCAAACTATCCTTGTTTAAAACATAAAGTACATTTCCGGGATTCCAATTATTCATAGTACCTGCTAAATAGATATTAGAAGTAACCGGAGTGTTTTCGGGAATTTTATTTACAACTATTGTCAGCTGTGCCTTTGCTTCGAATACAAAGATTAAAGTGAAAATGACTTTAGCTAAAAAACGACTCATACTATTAGCTTATTGGTTTACAGGACCATATTTTTCAACAAATTCTTTCATATCCTGAACCATAGCTTTGGATCCCATTACAATTGAAGATGTTTGATGTAACGAATTAATTTCCACATCCATTATCCGCTCAAGCTTGCATGTGAGCGCAGTACCACCTGCCTGCTCAACAATATATGCCATTGGAAAACATTCGTAAAGTAATCGTAATTTACCTTTAGGATATTTTCGTGTATTTGGATATAAAAAAATACCACCCTGGAACATTATTCGGTGTATGTCAGACACCATACTTCCTATGTATCGCAAGCGATAATTCAGATCAGAACAATGGTCAATATATCGCATCATTTCAAGATCAAACTTCAAATAATAACCCTGGTTTACGGAATAATAATTACCTGACGTTGGCATTTGTATATTTCGATGAGAGAGACAAAACTCACCGATGCTTGGGTCAAGCGTAAAGCCGTTTACCCCATCACCCGTAGAGTAAACGAGCAAGGTTGATGTGCCGTAAAGTACATAACCTGCAGCTACAAGATTTGATCCTTTTTGTAAAAAATCACTGATTTGACAAGGACCATCTTCAGGACTTTTTCGTTTATAAATACCAAATATTGTTCCTACGGAAACATTGACATCGATATTGGAAGACCCATCAAGCGGATCCATTACGACAATGTATGTTGCTTTTTTTAATGGATCAATTGGCAAATCAATAAAATCAAGATTTTCTTCAGAAGCAATGCCGCATACTTCTCCGCTAAATGATAGTGTTTCGATAAATGTTTCATTGGCAAAAACATCCAGTTTCTGAACATCATCTCCTGTGGAATTAGTACTACCTTCAACACCCAAAATATTTACCAAGCCCGCCTTATTGACTTCTCTGTTTACAATTTTGCCGCTATTCCTATATCCCTTAGTAACCTTGTGAAACTACCGGAGGATTCGGATTTTTCTTTTTGTGACCTGATAATAAATTCATCAAGCGTTACAATTTTATTCATGAATAAATATTTTATTTGATTAGGTGACGTAAATATAAAAAATTAGTCTTAAAACAGGATAAGAAATTGATATTGTAAAGTGGATATTATTTTCAATTCGGGGGAATCATATGATTATTTAATTATATTTTGGTCTTTAGATATATCTATTCTTTATATATTGTTGAACTAATTTATTTAATAATTAAATTTATTATTATATCAATTTAATTATTTTTAATTATATTTCTGCTTTATTTATTTACTTATTAAACCAACTATTTATATGAGATCATTTCTAATAGCACTTTTAATGTTGCTGTGGCTCATCTTAGGTTGGCTTTATTACAAGGATTTTAATAAATGTTGTGGCGACAAAACCTTGACAGGTGCAGTCCCTGCAATTGAAAAAACAGGACCTATTCTCTTTAATTGGGGAAATAGTACACCGATCCTTGGAGAAGGCTGGCCAATGATGAGGGATTCCATTGCTGCCTTGGCAACCGGAAGTAACAAACTTGAAATTACAGGCTGGTTTTGTGAAGATTCAGCTCCTGCTGAAACAGATAGTACCGGTCTTAAAAGGGCCGCTGAAACCAGGAAATTATTTCCTGAAGTTACCGATGACAAAATTATAATTCTCAGCAAAGCTGTTTTATGTGACTCTATGCATCAGGTGCAGAAATTTGAATCTGTTTCGTTTGCAGCGCGTATGAACACAGAAAATATAAAGGAAATTGCCGACAAAACCTTGATTTATTTCCCTTTTAATTCAATCAGAGAATTGAATAGCTCGGAGGTTGAAAACTATCTGGATGATGTATCCGAAAGGGTAAAAAAATCAGGTGAGTCTATCAGTTTAACCGGACATACAGATAATATAGGAAACGATAAATCAAATCTTATTTTAGGACAAAAAAGGGCAAATATAATCAAGAACTACCTTGTTTCAAAAGGAGTTGAGGTCAACAAAATAAATGCTACCTCAAAAGGGGAATCAGATCCGATTGCCGAGAATGGTACTGAGGATGGTCGGGCAAAAAACAGAAGAACAGAATTACAAATCATTAAATAACCTAATAAAAAATATAATCATGATCGTATTATTTGATTTTTGCTCTATTCCATGGTGGTTAACCTGGTTATTACCATTTTTACTTGGCTTAGGCATAGGATGGCTCCTTTGGGGTAAATATAAAGCTATAGTGGCTGATCTCGAATCCAAAATCAAAGGATTGGACGTCAGAATTCAGGGACTCGAAGCTGATCTGGAAGCTTGCAAAAAAATGAGAATGGAAGCTGAAGGTAACGTTTCCATGTTGCGTGGTAAATTGAGGGAACTGGAAGCCATGGCCGCAGGAGCAAAGGGAGCTATTGCTGTGCCAGTAGCAGCTGTTACAGCTGCTAAAACCAGTAGCATTGCACCTGCTGCATCCGGTTCATCCGATAGATATTTTGCTGCCATAGGCACAGACAAACTCCAGACGATAGAAGGTATTGGACCAAAAATGGAAGAGATATTAAATGAAAATGGTATCAAATCTTTTGCTCAATTATCATCAACATCCAAAGAGGAATTAAGAAATATTCTGAATAAGTATGGTGATAAATATCGCATTATTGATCCAAATACCTGGCCTCAACAAGCTGCTTTAGCCAATGACAGAAACTGGAGCGGCCTAATTGAACTCCAAAAAGCATTGGATACCGGAAGGTCAGATAACGCGCCTACAGGTCAGACTGATTCAAAACTTGAAAAATTTCTTATCAAAGCCGGCGTTATACGCAGATGGGCTCAGGATGATTTGAAAGTTGTTGAAGGCATAGGACCTAAAATAGAGCAATTACTTCATGCAGCTGGCATCAAAACATGGAGAAGTCTTGCTGAGACTCCTGTCTCGAGGATACAGGAAATATTGACTGCAGCCGGCTCTCGGTATCAATTGGCTGACCCGGGGACATGGCCAAAACAATCAGAAATGGCTGATGCCGGAAGATGGGATGATCTTCAGGTTTATCAGGATGCACTTCAGGCTGGTAAGACAAAGTAAAAACAATAGACTTTTAATATTAGGAAGGAGAATATCAACAGATGTTCTCTTTCCTAATTTAGTATTTTGATGAACCGTCCATTGTAATATTGACAGATAATTGCCATTTAAAGCTTTACAAAATAATTTTCAAAGAATCGAAAAACCGGAAATGAACTATTACAGATATTCAAATGTATTTTTTACTACCTTTACAGCAAATTCTTACTTTAATTGAATAAAACATTTGTTTTAGAATTTGATGATGTTGATATTTATCAGGAAGACAACCTGATATTAAAAAAAGTTGATTTTAGACTGGCGCCAGCTGAAACATGTTACATCATTGGGAAGTCAGGTAGTGGTAAGACCAGTTTTCTAAAAACTATATATGGTAGTATTCCTGTTAAAAATGGTAAAGCAACAGTAGCAGGATTTTCATTACATAATATTGAAAGCAAAGACATCCCGTTGCTCAGAAGAAAGCTAGGCATGGTTTTTCAGGATTTTATTTTATTTGAAGATTGGTCAGTAGGCCGGAATCTCATGTATATTCTGGAGGCTACAGGATGGAAGGACCGGTCCCAGATGACATCAAGAGTGCTTCAGGTTTTAGACATGGTTGCACTCACGGGATATGAAAAAACCTGTCACTTCGCTTTCAGGTGGGGAACAGCAGCGATTGGTTATTGCGAGAGCCTTACTTAATAATCCACCGATTATAATAGCAGATGAACCTACCGGCAATCTTGATCCTGACACAAGCGATGAAATTCTGTACTTATTAAATAGATTGGCACGCGAATTTGGTACATCTATCATTATAGCTACCCATGATTACAGATTAATCCAAAAATTTCCAGCTCGTGTTTACAAGTGTGAAGGTGGTTCAATTACTGAAGTTGGATGATAAAACAGAACATTGGAATTAAGTATATTTCCTGAACATAAGCTTGCTCGACATCAGACCATATATCAACACTGAAATAGAACTTACCGGCATTATTATGGCAGCTACTACAGGTAATAGTTCGCCTCGCACAGCAAAGTAAAGCCCGACAACATTGTATAAAAATGCGATTACAAATGCGCCGATGATTATCCATCTGGCTTGTTTTAAAAATGTGAGATAATTAAGCAGAGAACCGAATGCCTCCGCACCCAGGATAGCATCACATGCGGGTGTAAAATTATTGGAATCTTCTGAGATTACAATTCCAATATCACTTTGCATTAAAGCTCCGGCATCATTAATGCCATCCCCGATCATAGCAACTTTATATCCTAAATGTTGGCGAGTTTTTATATAATTGAGCTTATCAATTGGTTTTTGGTCAAAGATCATGGTGGCACCAACCGGAAAAAAAGTTTGCAACCTTTCTTTTTCTTTATCATTATCGCCTGATAATATACTGACTTTATAAGATTTTGACAACTTACTGATGAGGTTTTCCACGCCTTGACGCAATTGGTGGAAAATATCAAAATGTGTGATAACGATACCATCCATTTCAATAAATATTCCTTTTAGTTGTTTATCTCCTTTTTGGTCAAATATAAAATCCGGTGAACCAACCCTTATAGTTGTGTCTCCTACCCGAGCTTCAATACCACGTCCCGGAGTCTCGCAAAAATAAGATACTTCAGAGGTGAAATCGCCTTTTAAACTTTTAAAAATTGCTTTGCTGAGGGGATGACTCGATTGGAATACAGTACTTTTTAGAAGATATTCCTGACGGGGAGTTATGGCTTTACCTATTAAAATAGCTGAGATATTTTTATGATCTGTTATAGTTCCGGTTTTATCAAAAATGATTTCATCAAGCTGTTGAATCCTATCTATAACCTGGACATTTTTTAAATAAAAGGAGTGTTTTCCAAGCAGCCTGAGGATGTTACCATAACTAAAAGGAATAGCAAGTGCCAAGGCGCATGGACATGCAACAATAAGAACGGCAGTAAAGGCATTAAAAGCGACCGACTTGTCCGTAAATAACCAATATATCAAAGTAATTAGGGCAATTGACATAATAGTTATTGTAAAATATTTTCCGATTTTTGAGACTAATGTCTGTGTGCGCGCTTCTTTATCAATACTAAATGTATCTTCATCCCACAATTTTGTGAGATAAGACTGATCTACTTTTTGAGTTAACTGGATCTGAATATTGACACCAATATTTTTTCCGCCTGCAAATAACTTTGCTCCTTCAGGCTTTTTAGTTAGTTCGGACTCACCAGTTACAAAACTATAATCAATTGACGCACTACCTTTTATTAATATGGCATCCCCGGGAATAATTTCTTCGTTTTTGATTAAAAGAAGGTCGCCTACCTTCAATTTGTCCAGGCTTCTGGATTGCCAGCCTTCTGTTGTTTGCGTCAATGCAGATATTGGAAAATATGATTTATAATTCCTATCAAAGGCAATCGAATAAAAAGTATATTGCTGAAACCATTTTCCGATAAGCAAGAAAAAAATAAATCCGGCAAGACTATCAAGATATCCTTCACCCGTTTGGGAAATAATCTCATACACACTTCTGAAAAACAAAGTAAGCATTCCTACAGCAATGGGAATGTCTATGTTTACAGCTTTCATTTTTATGGTCCAGTATGCTGACCTCAAATAGTCATAACCACTGTACAACAACAAAGGAAGCGCTAAAATGATATTAATATATCCTATATAAAACTTTACTGAAGCCTGGGCAAAACCAAGATATTCAGGAAAACTTAATAGCATAATATTCCCAAATGAAAAACCTGCCAAGCCCAATTTATAATAGAGTTTTCGATCGGAAAATGTATTTTTTGATTCTGAAAGTTTTTGCAGATTCAACTCAGGGGGATAACCTATGATAGCCAGTTGTTCTACAATTTGCCTCAATGTAATTTTTGACGGATCATAACTTACAGTGGTTTTTTTACTAAGAAAATTTACTCGTGATCCAAGAATGCCGGGATTCAATTTACTGAGATTTTCTAGCAACCAAATGCATGAAGCGCAATGAATCTGAGGAATGGAAAAACTTATCTTACACAATTTTTCTTCTCTAAATTGGAGTAGGTTATTAATTACATCTTCATCATCAAGAAACAAATAATTTTTATCCGAAGCTGAACGTTGGCTAATGCCTGGCTTGTCACTGAATGCATAATAGTCTCCAAGATTATTGTCTTTAAGTACGGCATACACAATCTGACAACCTTTGCAACAGAAATCTTTTTCATCATAGACCGGATGATCTTCAGGGCAGCTATCACCACAGTGCGTACATTTTACAGAAGCATCGTCACTTTGATACTTTAGTTTGAACATGTGTCAAATTGTTTTGAAATATCAAAAGTACTCATGCCCATAACCTTACATTATGACCTAACTTAGCCTGTAAAATGACATAGATCATATTTAAAACGCATCAACAAAAAACTGGGACAGAAATTAATTATGTCTTATTAAACTTCAGCAACAACTTTACTTGGGCTAGTGCTATAATTGTCAAAAAAACTTCGCATCAACCTGGCTGCAAGTTCTAACTCGTCTTGTTGAGGTAAAAATACGACTCTGAAGTGATCTTTGTTGGGGTAATTGAACCCTGAACCGGGGACAATCAAAACATGTTTTTCTTCCAATAGTTTATATGCAAATTCTTCATCATCCGCAATATCAAATTTCTTAAGATCAAACTTTGGAAAAAGATAAAGCGCACCTTTTGGTTTTACACATGTAATACCGGGAATATCGGTCAATAAATAATGCATTAAGTCTCTTTGTTTTGTCAACCTGCCTGTAGGCGCCACAAGATCATCTATACTCTGATAACCACCCAAAGCAGTCTGGATGGCAAATTGAGTAGGTACATTGGCACATAGCCGCATACTCGCCAATAGATTTAATCCTTCTGAAATCGATTTTGCTCTATGGACAGGACCGCTAAGTATCAACCAACCACCTCTGAAACCTGCAGCTCGATAATTTTTTGATAGCCCGCCAAATGTAAAGATTAATACGTCGTCACTTAATGATGCAACAGGAAAATGTTTGTTACCGTCATAAAGTATTTTGTCGTAAATTTCATCAGAAAAAATGATCAATTTATGTTCCTTAGCCATTTTAACGATAGCTTTAAGCACACTTTCTTCATATACGGCACCAGTGGGGTTATTAGGATTGATAAGGACGATGCCCTTTGTTCGGGATGTTATTTTTGATTTTATATCCATAATGTCAGGATTCCAATCAGAAGCTTCATCACAGATATAATGTACCGGTTTCCCACCCGTAAGGGCTACTGCAGTTGTCCATAGTGGATAGTCAGGAGAAGGTATTAATATTTCGTCCCCCTCGTTTACGATTGCCTGCATGCTCATTATTATCAATTCGCTGACACCATTACCTATGAAGACGTCTTCCATAGCCACGCCATGTATACCTTGTTGCTGCGTATAATGCATGACTGCTTTTCTAGCAGCAAATATCCCTAAATGATGAGAATATCCCTGAGCATTTCGCAGGTTGGCAATCATATCATGCATCATTTCATCAGGTACATCAAATCCAAAAGGAGCTGGATTTCCTATATTCAGATTAATAATTTTTTGACCTGAACTTTCTAACTGTTGCGCTTTGTCGAAGATGGGGCCTCGAATGGCGTAACTGAGGTTATTCAGTCTATTCCTTTTCAAAAAAGGAGATTCGGGCATACACAAATTTGTGGCAAAGATAATTCTAAAAATTCATTTTAGTATGTCTTGACTGTTTCTGCCTTATTTTTTAATAATTTTGAAATTTTTTTTACCACCCAACATCGACTATCCTTTATAAAAAATCCACTTGCCCAGTTCCTTAAAGCTTGCTTTTTTACCGTA
Source organism: Saprospiraceae bacterium (assembly GCA_016717145.1). Taxonomy (GTDB): domain Bacteria; phylum Bacteroidota; class Bacteroidia; order Chitinophagales; family Saprospiraceae; genus OLB9. The sequence goes on from JADKGD010000073.1 coordinate 252,037, forward strand.
CATAAGAATGCCCACCCTATAGATTCTTCCTGCCAGCCAAACTAAGGCAATACTAAATATAATAAGAGAAACTACAGATATCATAATCTGCCACCAAGGTGGGTCAAAAGGTAACCTTACCGGCATAACTATCGACGAGAGCAAAGGTATCATGCTGGACCAAACGACGAGACTGCTGTCAGGCGCATTGATGGCACTGATGCCTATATAAAAGGCAAACATTAGTGGCATCATAAGCGGAATGGTAAGAGATTGTGCATCATTGATGTCTTCTCCAACAGCCGATCCCACAGCGGCAAAAAGTGCAGAATAAGCAAAATAACCGGCCAGAAAGTAGAATAATGTAAGGGGGATTATTTTGTACCAATTCATAGCTTTAACCTCAAAAAAGATTTGAGCAATTTTATCCTGAGATGAAATCATATCCTGAGCCGGTATGCTGCCGGTATGCATCTCAGGCATGCTCGTTGCATCAAATCCAAACATCATTGTGCCTGCAATAAAAATTAAGGGCATCAATACCATCCAAATACCTATTTGAGTCAATCCGACCAGGCCAACACCGATCACCTTTCCCATCATCAGCTCAAAAGGTTTCAGCGACGAAATCAATACCTCTACGATCCTGTTTATTTTTTCTTCCATTACAGAGCGCATTACCTGTGAACCATATACGAGTATGATAAAAAACATGGCATAACCAACGATGGCTCCTATTCCTGAACTTACCATTGTTGTGATCGAACTAATCTTTTTATCTTCAAATATGGTAAATGGTTCAATGGTGATGTCAGTGTCAATATTTTTAAGGGTTTCTTCATCAAGATTTAGTTTTTTAAGTTTGAAATCCCGCATTTTGCGTTCGATGCTTTCTTCTATAGCATAGGATTCGTCCATTGCAAGTTGGTCATCAGAATGATAATTTAATGAATACTTTGTAGACAAAGAGTCTTTCAAGGGCAATACTTCCAATATACCGCTTATGGTTTGGGCTTCGTATAATTGTTTTTGTTTGTCAAGATCTGAATCATCAAAAACAAATTTTAAATTTTCTCTGCTTGTCTCTAATTTGCCTTCCAGCAGATGGGTAGGATCATATACATTGATAGTTTTTACCGTATCTGAACCTCTGCTCATGACAAAGACAACTGCTGCCATGAATAGTATAAGACCTAAAGGCGCGAGTAAGGTTGTCAATATAAATGTTTTGTTTTTCACCCTTGACAGATATTCACGTTGGGTGACCAGCCATATCTTATTATTCATTGCTTGATTCTACTTTTTTAATAAAAATTTCATTTAAAGTGGGTAAGATTTCATTAAAACTCACTATGGATACATTGCTGTCGATGAGGGCTTTGATAAGGTGATTAGATTTGTCACCTTGTGATCCTTTCATTATAATCTCATTATTTGTATGTGTAGTGATTTCATAACCCAACGTCTCAATATTATCAGGTAATTTCCCCTGATACTTGATACTGAATAAATGTTCTTTAAAGTCATTTTTGATTTGATTGACATTACCGGAGAGAATGACCTTCCCTTTATTCATCAGTACAATATCCTCACAAATCTCTTCAACCTGTTCCATCCTGTGTGTAGAAAATAAAATACTAGTGCCTTGTTGTTTTAAGTGATAAATCTCATCTTTGATCAGGTTGGCATTAATAGGATCCAGTCCTGAAAAAGGTTCGTCGAGTATAATGAGTTTTGGATCATGAATGACAGTGGCTATGAACTGGATTTTTTGACTCATTCCTTTTGACAGATCACCAACGGGCTTATCCCACCATGAAACGATATCAAATTTTTTCATCCAGGCCATAAGTTTAGTTTTTGCATCATGTTGGGATAATCCTTTCAGCCTAGCCAGATAAACCAACTGTTCGCCCACTTTCATTTTTTTATACAAACCACGTTCTTCAGGCATATAACCTATTTCATTGGGGTGCATATTATTAAGTGCTTCTCCATTAAGAAGGATCTGACCACTGTCTGCCCCTGTTATAGTAGTAATGATCCTGATCAGGGAAGTTTTACCAGCGCCATTTGGCCCCAGAAGACCGAATATGGTGCCAGCCTTTACATCAAAACTGACATCATTGACAGCAATATGACTATGGTAGGCTTTGACTACATGTTGCAAGGAAAGTACATTCATCTATGTATTTATTAGTCTTATATGGGCAAAGATAATTAAAATTGGATTCATCAAAGTATAAGAATCGACAAAGGGCTTAGATTTTCGGATATAGGTATTTTATGGAAATATATTTAAGCATCATATGTTCAATTTAAATTTAGAGTGTTGTTTATTCGATTTGAATAATATTTTAAATTGAAAGATAAAAGTACGCGAATGAAATAAATAATTATAAAATATAAAAACCTTAGCCTTTCATTCCTTTAATCATCAATGTCAAAATCTCTGCAGCGGCTTCAGCAATGATGGTTCCCGGGCCAAATATGGCTGCAACACCTTGGTCAAACAAGAAGGCATAATCCTGGTGGGGTATTACGCCGCCCACAATGACCATAATGTCCTTACGACCTATTTTTTTTAGTGCCGCAAGGGTTTCCGGTACCAGCGTCTTGTGACCCGCAGCCAGAGATGAGATACCCAGGATGTGCACGTCGTTTTCTGCAGCTTGCATAGCTGCTTCCATGGGTGTCTGGAACAAAGGTCCGATGTCTACATCAAATCCCAGATCTGCAAAGCTTGTGGCTATGATTTTGGCTCCCCTATCATGGCCATCCTGACCCAACTTGGCTACCATGATCCTGGGTCGTCGTCCTTCTAACTCAGCAAATGTGTCAGAAAGAACTAATGCCTCTTTGAATTTTGTGTCCATCTGAATTTCTTTTGCGTATACACCCGATATGGTACGGTTGGTAGCTTTGTACCGGCCAAATACTTTTTCCATTGCCATAGAGATTTCACCCAAGGTAGCACGCAGTCGGGCAGCTATGATAGTTAACGCTAAAAGATTACCTTCACCGGTAGAGGCGCAGTTAGTTATGTTTTGTAACGCAACATTTACAGCATCCGTATCTCGTATAGATCTTATATCAGTCAATCTTGCAATTTGTTCCTGCCGTACTTTAGAATTGTCTATTTTTAATATATCGAGCTCAGTTTGTGTTTGTGAAGGAAATAAATTGACCCCTATGATATGCTCTGTGCCACTATCTATTCTGGCCTGTTTGGCGGCAGCAGCTTCTTCAATACGCATTTTTGGTATGCCTGCTTCGATTGCAGCGGTCATACCTCCGAGCGCATCTATCTCCTGAATATGTTGCCATGCCTTTTCTACAAGTTGTGCTGTAAGTGTTTCTACATAATAAGAGCCACCCATAGGATCTATAGCTGATACAAGGTTGATGTCAGATTGCAAATATTTTTGAGTATCACGTGCTATTTTGGCAGAAAAATCTGTAGGTAAAGCAATAGCTTCATCAAGTGAATTAGTGTGTAGTGATTGGGTTCCACCCAGGACAGCTGCCATGGCTTCAATACAAGTACGTGCAATATTGTTGAAAGGGTCCTGAGCGGTAAGACTGTATCCTGAAGTCTGGCAATGAGTGCGAAGGGCCAGTGTTTTTGGATTTTTAGGCTCAAATTGATTGACCAATTTACTCCACAACAATCTGCCGGCTCGCATTTTGGCTATTTCCATAAAATAATTCATTCCAATACCCCAAAAAAATGAAAATCTGGATACAAAAGAATCTACATCAAGCCCGGCTTTGATCCCTGCCTTGATATATTCTACTCCGTCAGCCAGGGTATAGGCCAGTTCCAAGTCAGCAGGAGCACCAGCTTCATGCATATGGTAGCCACTGATAGAAATACTGTTGTACTTAGGCATATGAGCCGCAGTAAACCCAAAAATGTCAGAAATGATGCGCATTGATGGCCCTGGTGGATATATATAAGTATTACGAACCATAAATTCTTTCAGGATATCATTTTGGATGGTCCCACTTAGTTTGTCCATTGAGACACCTTGTTCTTCGGCAGCAACAATATAAAATGCCAGAATTGGTAAAACAGCGCCATTCATGGTCATAGACACAGACATGTCATCCAGTGGAATACCATCAAACAGTATCTTCATATCTTCAACGCTATCAATGGCTACACCTGCCATACCTACATCACCGGTCACGCGTTCATGATCAGAATCATAGCCTCTGTGTGTCGCCAAATCAAAAGCTACGGATAAACCTTTTTGCCCGGCAGCCAGATTCCGTCTATAAAATGCATTGCTTTCCAGGGCCGTAGAGAAACCTGCATATTGACGAATGGTCCAGGGTGAAGTCAGGTACATGGTGCTATATGGACCACGCAAGTATGGAGGACTACCTGCCTGAAATCCAATGTGAGCATTATTTTTTTTAAGATCATCAGGACCATAGGAATCAAGAAGGGTAATACCTTCCTGAGTAATTTTACCTTCATGGTTTTGGGTAGAATGACCACGTCCCAGATTTAGATTCCATGTATGTGCCTTTTTTAAATGATCGTCCATAATGTAAAATTAGATTTTTTGATATAGTAACCAAATTTTTTGCACGATTTTTATTAACCCAAGTCAGTTAATCCCACTAATAACAATAGACTTCTTAGTGAAATAAAATTATTTAAAACTTGAACAAAAGGTATTGCTCAGGAATTTATACTTGCTTATGATTTGGCACACAATTTATTTGTTAAGTTTCCCAATCAACTTTAATGTCTAGGTAAACACCTATTCCTGTCATTTTTTTATAATTTCGCACCCTGATTCATAAATGTATCTGATTTTTTAACATGCAATATCTCTCTCTCGAAAATGTCAGCCGTTCCTATGGGGAAAAAGTTCTGTTCCGAAACGTAAATTTGTCCATCAGTAAAGGAGATAAAATAGCACTTGTGGCAAAAAACGGGAGTGGCAAAACTACTCTTTTAAAAGTCATCGGCGGTGAAGAAGGAACAGAAGGTGAAAATGCTAAAATCATCATCTCCAAAGAAATCAAAACGTCATTTCTGAAACAAGATCCTATTTTTGATCCGAATGCGACAGCATTGGAGGCAATATTTGATACGGATAATGAGGCCATCATAGCGGTGCGTGATTATGAAAAAGCCCTTTTGATTAATGATGATGCACTTTTGCAGAAATGTGTCACAAGACTTGAAGATTTGAAAGCCTGGGACCTGGAAGCAAAAATACATGAAATATTGAGCAAGTTGGCACTCACAGACATGGATCAAAAAACAGGTCAAATGTCAGGTGGTCAGAAAAAACGACTGGCTCTTGCCAAGATTCTGATCGACGAGCCGGATTTTTTGATCCTTGACGAACCTACCAATCACCTTGATATGGAGATGATTGAATGGCTCGAAAATTTTCTGCAACAGCCAAATCTGACCATATTTATGGTAACCCACGACAGATATTTTTTGGAGCGTGTATGTAATGAAATCATAGAGCTCGACAATGGGAATATTCATATCACAAGAGGCAATTATTCTCAATATTTGGAAAAAAGAGAAGCCAGAGTCCTAAACGATGCTGTAAATCTGGAGAAAACTAAAAAATTGTTTTCTAAAGAATTAGACTGGATGCGCAGGCAACCACAGGCACGAAGCACCAAGGCAAAATCAAGGATAGATGATTTTTACAAGATAAAAGAAAAAGCCCAGGTGAGATTACAAAATGACGAAATTAAGATTTCTATTCAAGCCTCACGTTTAGGCTCAAAGATACTGGAAGCTCATTCGATCATGAAAAAATTTGGAGATAAAAAAATCCTGGATGGCTTCACTTACAAGTTTAAAAGAGGGGAGAGAATCGGAATTGTAGGTCAAAACGGGACAGGAAAATCGACGATATTAAAAATTCTTACTCAGGAAATTACGCCCGATGCCGGTAAAATTGTTGTCGGCGATACAATTGTTTTCGGATATTATACCCAGGATGGGCTTGTAGTAAATGAAGATAAAACCGTCATTGATGTTATAAGAGACATAGCTGAGTATATCCCACTTGAAAAAGGACAAAAGATATCTGCTGAGTCAATGTTGGAGAGATTTTTGTTTCCCCGCTCGCAACAACGTGTATATGTATCTCAGTTGAGTGGTGGCGAAAAGAGAAGGCTGTATTTGCTTACAATATTGATGAAAAATCCAAATTTTTTAATCCTTGATGAGCCTACAAATGATCTTGATATCATTACATTAAATGTTTTGGAAGAGTATCTTTCAGATTTTCCCGGTTGTCTTATCATAGTTACTCATGACAGGTATTTTATGGATAAGTTAGTAGATCATTTATTCATTCTGGAGGGCGATGGCAAAATGAGGGACTATAATGGAACTTACTCAGACTACCGCGAACTGAAACGTATAGAAGAGAAGGAAAGAACCAAACCTGAAAAAAAGCACACCGGTCATAGAGGCAGAAGTATATGGGGATTTAAAAGCACAAGCCACATATGAACAAAGGAAGGATTTTGCCAGAATAGAAAAAGAGATCAAAAAACTGGAAGAAAAAAAAGCTGAAATTACATCCCAGTTTGATGACTCAACCATAAGTCCTGAAAAAATCATGCTGTTATCAAAAGAATTGGATGGGATAATCATCCAGCTTGAAGAAAAAGAGGAGAAGTGGATGGAGCTAGCGGATTTGATGTGAGTTCTAAAAATTGTAAACCTAAATAAATAAAATTAATATCGATTTCCTTTTCTAATAGAATGAAGCTTCGTTTCATAAAATCCAATTTCAAAATTTTCCTTACCTTTGTGTCTTTAAAAGAAATTTTATGCAAATGATTAATATAACCCTTCCTGATGGTAGTGTAAGACAATATGAGAAAGGGATATCTGCGATGGGTATAGCATTATCGATTAGCGAAGGACTTGCCAGAAATGTGTTGGTTGCTTCAATTAATGGCGAAGTATGGGACGCAGGAAGACCCATTTTGGATGATTCAAATGTCAGACTTTTTACATGGAATGATAAAGAAGGAAAAGCAGCTTACTGGCATTCTTCTGCACATTTAATGGCTGAAGCCCTTGAATCACTTTACCCTGGTGTTAAATTGGGTATTGGGCCTCCAATAGACAATGGATATTATTACGATGTAGACTCTGGTGATGTGACAATAACGCCGACTGATCTTCCAAAAATTGAGGAAAAAATGTTGGAATTGGCCAGAAATAAAAGTCAATATATTCGTAAAGAAGTGTCCAAGGCCGATGCCATAGCCTATTTTACTGAAAAAGGAGACGAATACAAGCTGGAATTGCTCGAAGGCCTTGCAGATGGGTCTATTACTTTTTATACACAGGGTAATTTTACTGACCTTTGTCGGGGACCTCATATTCCGGACACATCATCTATCAAGGCAGTTAAGATTATGAGTTTAGCAGGAGCCTATTGGCGTGGTGATGAGAAGCGCAAGCAAATGACACGTATATACGGCATTACCTTCCCTAAAGCAAAAGAACTTACTGAATATCTTGAATTACTTGAAGAAGCAAAAAAACGGGATCATCGCAAACTTGGTGCCGAATTGGAATTGTTTATGTTTTCTGAAAAAGTTGGGCAAGGTCTACCTATTTGGTTGCCAAAGGGAACGCAGCTTCGGGAGCGGTTACAGAATTTTTTAAGAGTTGAACAAGAGAAACAAGGATATCAAATGGTAGTAACGCCTCACATAGGAAGTAAAAGCCTTTATGTGACTTCAGGCCATTATGCAAAATATGGTGCGGATAGTTTCCAACCCATCAAAACGCCTAAAGAAGGTGAAGAATTTTTATTAAAACCTATGAATTGCCCTCACCACTGTGAAATATTTGGACATAGACCTCGATCATATAGGGAATTGCCACTCAGAATTGGTGAATTTGGAACTGTCTATCGTTATGAACAAAGTGGTGAATTGCATGGACTGTCTCGCGTCCGTGGATTTACCCAGGATGATGCACACATTTTTTGTACGGTTGATCAGGTAAAGGGTGAGTTTCTTAAGGTATTGGAACTAACCACGATGGTCATCAAAAAAATGGGCTTCGACAATTTTACAGCTCAGATATCACTTAGGGATCCTGAAAAACCTGAAAAATACATCGGTTCAGATGAAAATTGGATTGCAGCAGAAAAGGCCATTATCGAAGCAGTTGGTTCATTTGATCTGGAGACCACAACGGTCCTTGGTGAAGCAGCATTTTATGGCCCTAAGCTTGACTTTATGATTAAAGATGCGCTTGGAAGATCTTGGCAATTAGGCACTATTCAAGTTGATTACAATCTTCCCGAACGTTTCGAATTGGAATACATAGGGTCTGACAATCATACACATAGACCTGTCATGATTCATAGGGCTCCTTTCGGATCCATGGAACGTTTCATCAGCATAATGATCGAACATACTGCCGGAAAATTCCCTTTATGGTTGACACCTGATCAATATGCATTGCTCCCTATTTCTGACCGACTTATTCCTTATTGTGAAGAAATCAAAGCAGCACTTGCCAAACACGATATTCGCGGTTTCATAGATGAAAGAGCCGAATCAATAGGAAGAAAGATCAGAGATACAGAATTAAAAAGAGTTCCTATAATGTTGGTAATTGGAGATAAAGAACATGAAAACGGACAAGTATCTGTAAGAAGACAAGGCAGTGGAGATGTAGGATCAATGTCCTTAGACCAATTTGTGGTGTATTTTACGCAAGAACTTGAAAAGCAGGGCTAGATAGGTATCTAGATGCCTGCTGCCAAATGGCATGCCTGATAAATGGCACTTTTTGCGTCCAACTCTGCAGCTTCAAAGGCTCCTCCTATGAGATGCGGGTTACGTCCGGAAGTTTTAAGACTGTCATATAGCGTCCTGGAGGACTCCTGGCCGGCACAGATGATAACATTGTCAACAGGAAGCAATATTTTTTCTCCTTTCACTTCGATGTGGAATCCTTCATCATCAATTTTAATATATTGTACATCTGCCAGCATCTTTACACCATGATTTGTTAGACTTGCTTTATGGATCCAACCCGTCGTTTTACCTAATGTTGCGCCATGTTTACCTGTTGATCTTTTGAGTATAAATATTTCGCGAATAGGAGACTTTATCTGTGGTTTAGTAATTGCACCTGCTGAATGATATTCATGGTCCACCCCCCATTCCACAAGAAAATCATTAATTTGTTGCGTTTCCCGATGCCCGTTTGTATGTAACAGGTATTCAGCCACATCAAAACCAATTCCACCAGCTCCAACAATTGCTACCGTTTTGCCCACCTGTACTTTGTATTGAAGAACATCCAAGTAGTTTAATACTTTTTTATGTTCGATACCTGGGATGTTTACTTTTCTTGGGACAACCCCACTCGCAAGAACGATTTCATCATAACTGCCTTTTTCCAATTCTTCGCTGGTAACTTTTTTATTCAATATCAACTTGACCTTATATTTTGACAGCATCGTTTTATAATATCTTATGGTCTCTGCATACTCTTCCTTACCGGGAATAATTTTTGCCATATTGAATTGTCCTCCAAGTTCATGACTTGCTTCGTAGAGTGTTACATTATGTCCACGCATAGCGGCAATATGTGCAAATGCCATACCTGCGGGTCCACCACCTACAACGGCTATATTTTTGGGTGATAATGTCGTAGTGTAGATCAGCTCGGTTTCATGACAAGCCCTTGGATTGACAAGACAAGATGAAATTTTCATTTGAAATGTATGGTCAAGGCAAGCTTGATTGCACGCGATACAAGTATTTATTTCATCGGCCCTATCTTCCATAGATTTCAAAACAAAATCAGGGTCGGCCAGGAAAGGACGCGCCATTGATATCATATCAGCACAGCCTTCTGAAATCACTTCTTCGGCTATTTTTGGTGTATTGATTCTGTTGACAGCTATAAGAGGTATAGAAACTTCAGATTTGAGTTTTTTGGTCACCCAAGCGAATGCTTTTCTTGGCACTTTTGTGGCTATTGTTGGAATTCTCGCTTCGTGCCATCCAATACCGGTATTAATTAGCGTTGCGCCTGCTGCTTCAATCGCTTTGGCCAATTGGACCACTTCAGACCAGGTGCTGCCATCTTCAACCAGGTCCAGCATCGATAATCTGTATATAATGATACATTCTTTTCCGACAGCCTTTCTGGTTTGTTCTACTATCTGTATTGGGAATTTTATTCTATTTTCATAAACTCCACCCCATTCGTCGTTTCGTTGATTGGTTCGTTTAGCTATGAATTGATTGATAAGATATCCTTCGGAACCCATAATTTCAACACCATCATATCCTGCTTCTTTGGCCAATAATGCACATTGTACATAATCACTGATCGTTTTTAGGATCTCATCATGAGATAATTCTTTGGGTTTGAAAAAATTAATAGGAGCTTGGATAGCAGACGGAGCTACTATTTTTGCATGATATCCATATCTGCCGGTGTGAAGAATTTGCATACAAATTTTACCTCCTTCCGCATGAACTGCTGAAGTAATTATTTTATGTTTATCAGATTCTTCTTTTGTTGTTAATTTTGCGGCCATAGCGGCTACACAACCCTCAGGGTTTGGGAGATTCCTCCTGTTACAATCAAGCCTACCTGACCTCTGGCTCGTTCAGCAAAATATACTGCAGCCCGTTCAAAACCACCAGGAATCTCTTCCAGATTGGTATGCATTGATCCCATCAGTACTCGATTTTTGAGGGTAGTCCAGCCAAGGTCTAAGGGAGCAAGCAAGTGGTCATACATATCTGATATTATTACGAAAACAAAGATAAAAAATTAAACTCAAAGTAAAAAAAATATTATTTTGGTTAAATGTTGTCTGATATTTACAAGGGTTTATCATTCAATTTATGTCACTTGTATAAGGAACTTGTAAAACTGATATTATGTTAGTACTTTTGTAAATAAATAATTTTATTATCTTATGACTGATTATAGAGAATTTCGTGTGGGCGGAGGTAATAGCCCATTTGGCTTTTTTGGTCCCCTGGTTATATTGGCGGTTTTTTTTGCTGCATTATTTTTTTTGGCCAAAGGGGTTTTTTGGTTGTTTTCATGGATTGCGCCAGTTTTACTGATCGCCACTTTAATAATGGATTATACCATCGTAACAGATTTTTTTAAGTTCATATGGAAACTTTTGAAAGAGAATACAATAATGGGTATTTTAGCTATGGTACTTACATTTTTTGGATATCCATTTGTTGCAGGTTTTCTTTTTTTCAAAGCACTATCTAAACGAACCATTAAAAAGGTCATTGAAAAAGCTGAAAAAGAAAGGGACAATTATGCAGAATATGAAGAAGTAGTTGAAGAAGAAAACTTTCTGGAATTACCACAACTGAATAAAACACCAAAACAAACAGTACAGCAACCATCCAAGTCATCTGAGTATGATGATATGTTTAAATAAATTATGCTGATTTGTTTTGGGGCAATCTTCCTTGCATTTGGAATAGGTTATTTTTTGTTATTGATCTATATGGTAAATGGCTGGAATAGCAATATTTCTATACATCCAAATGAAAGTAATACCATCAAATCAGCCGTATCCGTTTTAATTCCTGTACGAAATGAGGCAAAAAACATAACGAATTGTATACAAAGTATTCTTTCTGATCATCAATATACAGACGACTTTGAAATTATTGTTATAAATGACCACAGTAACGATAATACAGTCGACATAGTTCTTGGTATAGCTTCCCCGAATGTTAAAATTATACATCTACCTGATCACTTATCTGGTAAAAAGTCAGCCATAACATATGGTGTGACCATGGCAAAAAATGAACTTATATTGTGCACAGATGGTGATTGTAAAGTGGGTAAATGTTGGATAAAATGCCATGCTGATTATCTACATGAATTTGGGTATAATATGGTCACAGGTCTTGTAGTGACAGAGACTGGTTATGACTTGCTTAGTAAATTTCAGTTTTTAGATTTTGTGTCAACGATGTGTATCACAGCAAACGGCATACAAAGAAAATCATATTATTTGGCCAACGGAGCAAATATGTCTTTTAGGAAAACATTTTTTGAACAGGTTTCAGGTTATGACAATAATCTGTCAGTAGCATCCGGGGACGATTTATTCCTTATACAAAGGGCATCTTCCTTAGACCCTGGGAAAGTGGGATTTTTAAAAACTCTTGAGGCTATGGTGGAAACCAAATCTGAAGATACCTGGAAAGGTTTTATTAATCAACGAAAACGATGGGCCACAAAATCTATGAAAGTAGGTGATAAAAAAGTCATAGCCATTCAGGCCTATGTTTTTGGGTTTTGTTTATTAATATTATGCGGAATAATTTTAGGATTGTTTTTTTCAAATTTTTTGCTGTATTGCGGATTAACTACGCTGATCTGGAAATTAGCAGTTGATTATTGGTTTTTATCTACTTTGACCAATTATTATGAAAAACAAAATGTAATGAGTTCATTTTTATCGGTATCCATGGTTTATTTTTTTCACATTATATTCTCTGGATTTTCGGCATTGTTTCCGTCATCATATCAATGGAAAGAAAGACAACAAGTGTAAATAACAAAGGCAATCTTTAACTGGAAAGATTGCCTTTATATCTAAAATTAGAAATAGAAAATACTGATTAATTTACAGCATCAGTCAATGACTTTCCTGCCTTAAATTTAACAGAAGTTTTTGCTGCGATTTTGATTGTTGCACCTGTAGATGGGTTTCTTCCTTCTCTAGCAGGTTTGTGTGCTGTTGAGAAAGTTCCAAATCCTACAAAAGCAGCTTTGTCACCGCCTTTAAGACTTCCTTCGATACCACTGAAAACTGCATCTATTGCACTACCTGCCTGAGCTTTTGTAATCCCAGCTGCATCTGCAACTGCACTGATTAAATCTCCTTTGTTCATTTTATTAATTTTGTTTTATAAAGAATTTATTCGGGCGCAAATGTAGTCTAAATTCATATATATACAAATATTAATTCATAAAAAATCTTAAAAAATGCCTTTAAATCAGGATTTTATTGATGTTTTGAACCTATTTAACATTTTTTTACATATTGAAATATACTTATTCTATTAAAATATGGGTTATTGCATATGATGTTGTATTTTTGTTTTATAATTTTTTAGAGTGAGAAAGTATTTTAGATATGTAATAATTTGTAGTGTTTTTACCTTTACTTGTACAACACAACAATCTTGTAAAAGTGCTAAAGAAGGCTGTGGACAGGAAGAAAAATATGCTCCCGATATGGAGTCTAAAGGCGGTAAGTCCAATTTGTTTTCAAAAACACAACGAAAAAAAATGAAGAAAAAATCTTAATCATCCAATGCGGTTGTCAATTTGGAGTTGGGTAGCAATTGTATTCAGACATAAAAGAAAAACAAAGATGGCAGAGCCAGGAAACACAACCAACCACCAGGACTGCATGTCTCTTCCCTCTGCCATTATTTTACCCCATGATACTTCTTCCACGGGCAAACCAATACCTAGAAATGAAAGACTTGATTCCATTAGTATTGCATTGCCGGCGTTAAAACACACAACTACCATAAGCGTCGGTAGTATATTGGGTAGGATGTGGTGGAACATGATGCGCAAATCATTAAAACCGAATATTTTAGCACTCAGAATATAATTTTCCTCTTTGATAGACATTGTTTCAGCTCTGGCGTATCTTGCAAACTCAGTCCAGCCCAATAATGATAGGATCAGAATTATATTCCATAATGATGGTTTAGCAAAAATTGTAACCATAGCTAGGATCAAAAACAAGCCCGGAATAGACTTTCTAATCTCAATAACTTTCATCACTATAAGGTCGATTGGAATGGCTATTTTTTTCACATTTATTCGATTCAGTAGATAATGATTTAAAATAAATATAAAATAAATAAGCAAGGAAAACAAACAAATAAACCAAAATACTTCTTTGGAAAATATTAATAGCTCATAAACAAGATAGTAACTTCCTAAAGTAAAAGCCAGAATCCCAAATAGTATTTGAATCAAATTTAGCCTCCAGTTTTTATTGCCATAATAGGCAGATAATATACCTATAAAAGCGCCAAGTAAAAAAGAAATAAAAACCGAAATACCTGCAATTTTTATTGCTGTAGCAGTGCCATAAATTATTCCTGAAGCAATATCCCGACCCAATCTGTCTGTACCAAGCCAGTGAATGTGCTTCCAGGATCTTTTGTTGTCATATTCAATTGGGCCTGTATTTTTTCCTGCAGTCTGGTCCATGCTTCCTGGAGAATAAGCTATTAAAGGCATTACGCAATACTTATCTGTAAATTCAACGGGTGGAATCCTGTTCAATTTTTCACTTGGCAGATACATATCCAAAACGGGAAATGTCCGGGTCCCTCCTTCATTACAATATAGAGGTGATTCTCCGGCTATAAATGGTGCAAATATTCCCGTTAAAACATAAGCAAGAAGTATATATTTAGCCAATAAATATCGTACCTTTTTTTTCATCTTTGATCAAATCTTATCTTAGGGTGTAAATATGCATATAACATATCTGACAATAAAAGAAATAAGATTGTACTTATACTTATTATAATTAAAACACCAAAAACAACAGTCCAGTCTGACGCATAAATACTATCATACATTAGCCTTCCCATCCCTGGAATATTAAAGATGACTTCTATTATAAGCGAGCCGGAAAGACCTGCGGGTATGCTTCCTGCTATTATTGTAACTAAAGGTATTAATACATTTGGGAAAATGTGTTTGTAGAGTACTTTTTTATCTGAAAGTCCTTTAGCCCGTGCCATGGTTGTATAAAGACTTTTTTTCTGGTTGATCACATTATTACGTGTGAGCCGACTTAGATACGAGATGTCATTTGCTACAAGACAAATGAGTGGTAGAACCAGTTTGCCTGAAAATTGAAGTGTCTGGCTGAAAAATGAAGTCCCTTCTTCAATGATCCAACTTCCGGTGGGTGGAAATATATTCATCCATGAACCGTATCTATCCGATGTAAAATATATTATCAGAAGTGAAGCAAGCCAAAATACTGGAATTGAATATATCATTAACCAAAAGAAACTACTGATTGTATCAAAAGTACCTTTCGGATAGTACCCACTATAAAGCCCTATAGGTATTGCAATTAGACAAGTAAATATTAGGTTTAATACCAAAAGTAAGATCGTCCATCTCATAGCAGTTTTAATTTTTGATCCGGCCGGCACGCCATCCTTTAATGAAATTCCCAGGTTGCCGGATGCAATCTGTGTTGCCCATTTATGAAATTGATTTTCGGATCCATGCCAATGAAAGACAGGGTAATAAATATTTGATCTTGAGGATAATAATGATTCGAAAGCTTTATTCATTTTATCAAATAGTATATTATTTTCCGTTGGGGTAAAATTTTTAATCATCGAAATAGTGTTTTTCATTTCTATTGTATCGGTAGTAAATTTAAGCCGACTAACATATTCATTTTTTACAGAGTCATGCATGTTTATGATAAATGCATCACGAGCTTCAATAAAAGCTTCAATGCGTTGAAAGCTAAGTTTATGGCTTAGTAGTGCTCTTACCTGATTTCTGATGGCGGATCGTGCAATATTATTAATATTTTCAGGATAAAAATCCGGTAAAACAGAAAAATAAAAATTAGGTTTGTCGAGAAATAGTCTGTAATAATTGCGCTTATATTCTATGGCCCCATTTGGATTTTCAGGAGTAATCCCTTGTAATGTCAGAAGTGATTCTGCTTGATCACCCGGAACTGCTTTGCTCAAAAAAAATGCAAGTATCATTACCAACAATATTGTAGGAATGATAAGGAGTATTCTTTTCAAAGCATATTTTGCCATATTTTTTTAAATGCTACTTTTTTATTAGGCTTTCGGTACCAACTAATTTAAAGGTATTGGCAAAATAACCCGGTCTTTTAGCTGATGAAAAAGATGACCATCTTTTATGAACAATGATCTTTTCTTCCGGCGCGTACAAAAATATTACAGGCTGATCAGCATATATTAATGTTTGTATCTGTTTATATAATGATAGTCTTTCTTCATCACTTTTTGTAATAAGAATATGATCTATCAAATCATCAACAGCTTGATTTTTATACGACGTTTCATTTGATCCCTCCGGTGTATCACTGTCACTATGCCACTTGCTATACAGATCATCCCATTTTATGATGTCCTGGGAAATAATAGCTGGTACCAACTGATACATTCTTGTTTTTAGATTTTCAGCCCTAATTTGTTTAAATTCCTTTTCGCTGATAGTTATTTTTATACCAACCTTTGCTGCACTTTCCTGAAGCATCAAAGACAATTTTTTACCGAGCTCCTGACCTGAAATCAAAATCTCCAGTTCCATTTCTATAATTTTCCCGTTTATTTTTTTGTCGATGATACCGTTCCCATTTGTATCTGTCCAGCCGGCATTCAAGAGTAATTTTTTAGACATCTCAGGATCGTAAGGTATGGGTTTAAGTTCTTTATTGAAGGTTTTTTTGATTGGATGTATCGGCCCGACAGATCTGATGGCCATTCCGTTCTCCAGATTTTTTATGACATTGTCAATGTCAAGTAAGTGAGCTATTGCCCGTCGTACGTTTTTATCATTAAGTCTTGGATCAAGATTATTGATGTTAATAACATATTGTTTTATTAATGTAGGATGATAAAAATTAAATTTTTCACTATAAACAGGATCTTGAATTAGCATTTTAAAACCATCAGCAGAGATCTCATTGATAACATCGATGGTTCCGGCCTTAAGCTGGTTTATAGCTGAAAGTTCATCAGGTATTATGTGAAATATCATTTTATCAGGGCCTTGCATGAGGCTTGACTTAGTTGAATTGGCCGCCCAATAATTTTTTTTCTTTTCGATTATAATGTTTTGATCAGCAGTCCATGAAATGAATTTGTAAGGCCCACAACCATTTATTTTATTTCTCGAAAATTCATTGTTATTAAATGCTTTCGCAAATGTTATGAGCGTGCTGTCTTTTGAAATTTTATCTTCATTCTTCTCTTCAAAGTCACTAAGTTCATAATTTTTTAACGCATTAATACTGTCGTAAAAATATTTTGGGTAAACTTCAATATTCACGGCAGATTCCAGTGCAAGTAAATAATCTTCACTAAAAATAACATTAAATTTTTTGGGATTTGACGGGTCAACAATTACTTTTTTTATGTGTTGAGCAAACTCCCGATATTTTCCGGCGTTTGTGAGTGTAAGGTTTATTGCTTTTATCGTAAAGAGATAATCATATCCGGTGATCGGACTTCCATCATCCCAATTTGCTTCTTCAAGGATTTCAATATTGAAGGAAATGCCTCCTTTATAATATCCGGTATCTATTGGTATTTCCTGAGGTATTGCTTTGATCAGCAAAGGGGTCAATTCAAGTGTTACCGGTTCAAAATCAGCTAGAGGCAAATGAATGTATTGATATACTTCTCTTGCTATTGGATTGGGAAAGATCAGTGGATTTAATCTTTCGATGTCTTTTTTAGCCTTATATTAATGAACTGATTTCCAGTGGCTTTGTCACCCTTACAGGATATGAAAAAAAGAAATAATCCCAATAACGAATAAGCAATTATTTTATTCATGGTGTGTTTTGATTACTAATTACAAAAATAGAAAAATTATAGTACATTCCAAAATTAAGGATAAACATGTTTATTTAACTATAAGGAATCACGCCATAAATTGTATAGCTATTTTGCAACAGTGTTATAATTTTTTTTGTTGTCACTATTCTTTGTAATTATAATAATCAACGTTGAGTAATAAAAAAGAAACAATATTAATTGCCGGTGGAACCGGGCTGGTTGGAAATGCATTGCTGGGCTGGATCGATTATAAAAAATATGATGTTATTTTATTGTCCAGACTTATCGGGGGAAATTCAAAATCCGGAGTTAATATTGTAAAATGGGACCCTGATACACTTACCATTGATATTTTACCCCAAGTAGATCATGTTATAAACCTAGCTGGAGCAGGTATTGCAGATATGCGGTGGACAGAAAGCCGAAAATCGGTGCTTGTTTCAAGTAGAGTCAACAGTGCACTTACTTTAGAAAAATATATCAAATCGCTCAAAACCAAACCCAAGACTTACATTTCAGCATCAGCCGTGGGATATTACGGAGATCGTGGGTCGGAAATACTTACAGAGGCGAGTTGTCCGGGTGATGAATTTATGTCAGAATGTTGTATCAAATGGGAAAATGCCGCGAGGGCTGCAGGAGCAGAATGTAACCGCACTGTAATACTTCGTATTGGTATTGTTTTAAGCGTTTTAGGGGAGCTTTGCCTAAAATGCTAATGACAAGACATTTAGGTATCTACAACTATTTTGGAAAAGGACAGCAGTTTTATTCCTGGATACATATCAATGATCTCTGTAGACTCATTGTCACGGCTCTGGAAGATAAAACTTTTTCAGGAGTTTACAATGCAGTTGCACCGGAGCATATTACCAACAAAGAAATGATGAAACAAATAAAGTTACAACTATCTTCTGTAGGTTTTCTAGTATCTGTGCCGGAATTGGTCTTACAATATACATTGGGAGAAATGGCTAAAGTAGTTCTGAATTCTAATAGAGTAATCTCGGATAGAATCAAGTCTACCAAATTCACTTATCAGTTTACCAAAGTGGGTGAAGCTGTCAAAGACATTATTAAAAAGAAAATATAAGTGCAAAAATTAAGTAGCAAATAGTAATTTATTAAGAATTTAAGCTCAGTATTTTAATTTCTACGCGTTGATTTTTTTGTCTGCCATATGCTGTTTTATTATCAGCTACCGGCTTTTTTTTACCATATCCTTTGAATTGGACTTTGTTAGCTTCTACACCTTTGTTGACGAGATATTCTGCCACAGCTTTGGCACGGGCGGTACTTAAGCGATCGCAGTAATCGTCAGGTGGCATGCTATTGGTATGCCCTCCTATTTCAATCATAACGTCCGGATTATTCATCATAAATCCATATACTTCATCCAGTACTTCATATGATGTTTTATCGATAGAGGTTGTATCTGCTTTAAACTCCAGTTTTTTTATTTCGATCGTTTGACCCGCTTTTATGCTTGTTCTGTTGAGCTCATGAAGTATTTTGGGTCTGTAGGAATTTGTCGGTGAATTCGAATTGACAATTTCTCCTGTACTTTGATTGGATTTTGTTTCGTCCTTTTTGCGTTTGTGCGGAGGAAGCTTTGATTTGTTTTTAGCTATTAAAGGTGGTTCGCCAGGGCAAGCAATTCTTATAATTTCCGAACCTCCGTCAACAAGGATATTTCCATTATAAGGCATCAGTACAGGTGTCTTGTAATATGCCTGAAAGGTTATGGATCTAATGTTATTCTTTGGACTGAATTCAAAGGTGTTTATTTGCCAACTATCATTTGAGACAGGTGCTGATTCGGCCAGTAGTTCTTTTTCATTACAATAACCTGCTCCTCCCCATATACGCAATACGACAGGCGTATTGTAGTTTGCCATTTTACCTTCAAGTCTGGTAGCACTAATATATCTAGGTGCCCTGGCAAGATGGAGGGTAAATTTATAGCACTTTCCCGCTGTTAAATTGGTGTCAAGTCGACTTGATACCGATTCATAAGTTCCATTGTCCCTGACCACCATACCAAGATATGTTTTACGATCAGAAGCAGGCAGATTATTTTCCCAGAAGCCATTAGGATGTATATCGGGCGGTGACTCAATGGGAAAATTTATTTTACCGCAATCAAACCATCCGGAAATGCCATTGGGATCTACTCCCCCTTGTTTTGGTGCATCTTCAAAACTGGGGTTACGCAGTTTGATAGTATCAGCCTGTCCAAAAGTAATTATTGCAATTAGCTGGAATAAAGCAAAAAATCCAATCGATTTTATCATATTTATATAGAAAGCTATTATATTTGACTATTAACGTATAAAAGTATCCTTTTTGTTGCGAAAAGATGGTCGTTAAATAATTATTAACGACTTATAGGCTTTTATTTTCGACATAAAATATAATGCATCTTCCAATCATTTGAATTTTTAATTATTTTCGGGTAAGTTATTTGTGCGAGGGAATGTCTATGCCTTTCATTTTACGGTACATTTCTGTTGCATAGCCGTCTGTCATGCCAGAGACAAAATCAAGAACACCCATGGTTTTTTCATATGGGCTCACATCATCTTTTGACAGATTATATTGTGTGGGTATAAGGTGAAGACATTTGTTTTCGAGGGCCGTTCTATTTTCATTCAGAACAGCATTTATAAATACAGATAATATTTCAGACATGACATTATAACCTGCCAATTCTACTTCAATAACAGAATGATGGTTATAAATTCTGGTAACAGAGATCTCATTTATGGTTGATAAATAATGACAGGATTTAGCTACTTCATCTACCAGTGTACTATTAAAATGACCGCTTAATATCTCTTCTTCATTGTTTAAAAAAACTTCAGTAGCCCTTGATACAAGGCCATTAATACATTTTGCCCGCAGATATGAAATTGCTTCATTGTCGTCACTTATTTTGTTAAGAACATCTTTAGTTCGATCCAAAGTTGAATTTTGTCCTATCAACTCTCCGATTAAAGACAAAAAAGCATGTTCTATTTCTATTCTGGATAAGATGCCGATTCTATGTGCATCTTCCATATCAATAATTCTATAACATATATCATCTGCTGCTTCGACAAGGTAAACGAAAGGATGTCGGTATGGCCTTCCTGCCTGATCAATCATATCAAATCTTTCCACAATGTCATCAAACGCTTTCTTATCAGATTGAAAATAACCGTACTTTTTACGATGTATATATTTTTTATCCAATGCATCTGAGGAACATGGATATTTGAGTATAGACGCTAGTGTCACATACATAAGTCTTTGACCACCTTCAAGCTTTCCTTTAAATTGTCTGGTAAGCAGTCTGAGTGCATTAGCATTTCCTTCAAAATTTATAAGGTCTGACCATTCATGTTCCTTAAAATGACTTTTTAGGTTTGAATTGTTGAGTTGTTGATCTGCATGGCTAATAAAAAAATGAGAAATAGCTTTTTCTCCTGAATGTCCAAATGCAGGGTTTCCCAGATCATGTGCCAGGCAAGCAGATGAAATGACACCTGATAATTCGTATTGATAAAATGAACACTGATCTTCAGTAAATGTAGACCTGTGTTTTTTGTTTAGTTCTTGCCCAATAATAGATCCTAGTGATCTGCCTACAGAAGCGACTTCCAACGAGTGCGTCAATCTGTTGTGAACAAATACATTCCCGGGAAGCGGAAAAACTTGTGTCTTATTTTGAAGTCTTCTGAATGCGGATAAAAAGATAATTCTGTCATAATCTCTGGTAAATTCAGATCTTACACTCTGACTACCCGATGCTTCAAATCCAAATCTGGCATATGAAATACAATCTCCCCAATGCTGCATTTTTCCTGTTTAATTAATATGCGCAAAGGTAATTAAAATTGAAGACTAAATATTTGACTTTCCAATTAGTACTAAAACAAGTTAAAGTTTGACAAGCAGATGTCAAATGTCAATTTTAAAATTTTACTTATCTTGCTTAGCAAACACCTTTTTAAGTAAATCTGATGTACGCTGTGATAAATCTGTCCTTATACCCAGCTCTTTCTTTTCAACTAGGGAAAATAGCCCAAACAGCGCTTTATTAGTCACATGATCTGCAAGATCTGGATTTACCTTAGTGATAAATGGTATGGTGTTGTATTTATTGATGGCATCTTTCCATAAATCCAAAGCTCCAAATTTATTTAGTGATGTTATCATCACCGGTTTAAATTCATTGTAAAGAGCGGTATTGGTTTTGTTATTCAAATAGGTTGTTGCAGCATTTTTTTGGCCCATTAGAATGCCCATCACATCTTCAAATGTCATTTGTTTTATTGCATTCAGGAAGATTGGTCCTGCTTTCAAAGCTGCATCTTCAGCGGCTTTATTTATTTTTTTGATGGCCTCTTCTTCCAGATTGGAAAAACCCGGGATAAACTTTAATTTGTCAATCACCTTTGTAGCTTCCTCTGGTAGGAGGATTTTATATATAGATGCATAATAACCGTCAGTAGCCGAAAGCGACTTTACACTCTGATCTACTCCTTTATTTAAGGCTTCTTTCAATCCGGCGCTAATGTCAGCATTGGTAAGAGGAACTGAATTTACAGTATCCATGACCTTTTGAAGATCAGCAGGATCACATGAAAATAAAAACAAGGGAAGCAACAAAAGATATAAATGACGCATGTGTTTAATATTTATAAAAAATTATACCATGAAGTGAAAAGCTATTAATGCTTAAAACAATTTTTTGATGATTTCTTCTTCTGATACACCTTCGGCTTCAGCCTTATAATTTTTCACAACCCTATGTCTTAGTACATAATTGGCAATTGCTTGAACATCTTCTTTATCAGGTGAATATTTGCCATTTATTGCTGCATGACATTTAGCGCCCAAAACTAGATACTGGGATGCTCTTGGGCCTGCACCCCAGGAGATGTAATTGTTGACTTCTGTTGTTGCCATAGGGGTGTTTGGTCTTGTTTTTGAAGCTAGAGAAACAGCATATTCCAAAACATTGTCCGAAATAGGTATCTTCCTAACAAGAGATTGAAATCCAAGAATTTGATCTCCTGTAAGTATGTTTTTAAGGATGTATTGATCATTGGAAGTTGTACTTTTTACTACCTCCACTTCTTCAGCATAACTTGGATAATCCAATGGAATATTAAACATAAATCTGTCCAGCTGTGCTTCAGGCAACGGGTAAGTTCCCTCCTGTTCAATCGGGTTTTGAGTTGCCAGCACAAAAAATGGTTTTGGCAGTACGTGTTTGATACCTGCAACAGTAGCAGATCTTTCCTGCATGGCTTCCAATAAGGCTGCCTGTGTTTTTGGCGGCGTTCTGTTGATTTCGTCTGCAAGTAAGATATTGGTAAATAAAGGTCCTTTATTAAATTTAAAATGTCTGTTTTCATCCAATATCTCTGACCCTGTAATATCAGACGGCATAAGGTCTGGCGTAAACTGGATTCTTTTAAAGTCAAGATCCAAGACATCTGCAATCGTACTGACCAATAATGTTTTTGCAAGTCCCGGAACACCAACCAATAAACTATGACCATTGGAAAATAAAGAAATAATGACCGCTTTTACTACATCGTCTTGTCCAATGATGACCTTCCCAATCTCAGCCCTAAGGTCTTTAAAAGATTGTGCCATCGCGTCAACGGCTTGAACATCTGAATTATATCCTGAATTCATATTTTGATTTAAATTAAAGTGTAAAGTTACAAATTGTATGACACAAACGACTATTAAGACAATTTTGTTTGATTATTTATAAAAAAATTAACTAAAGTTGAACTATAATATATAACTTTTTGTTAAGCAAAACGATATCATATTGATATCATAATAATAAATTGAAATAAATGAAAACAGAACAAACAATTAGCCCTTCATCGGGGTATCTTATGCTTGCAGTAAGTTTAGCCTTATTGATATTATCCATCTTAAATTTTTTGTTCCAATGGGTATTTATCGGTTTTAGTGGCTTAGGTATTTTCGTAAGTCTATTCATTCTTTGCGGGTTCATGGCTATTGAGCCTAATAGTGCCAGAGTTATGACATTATTTGGTGACTATAAAGGGACTATTAAGGAATCGGGTTTTTATTGGGCCAATCCATTTCTTATTAAGAGAAAAATATCTCAACGGGCACACAATCTTGAAACAACTCAGCTAAAAGTTAATGACAAGCAAGGTAATCCAATTATGATTGCAGCAGTTGTTGTATGGAAAGTTTCGGATACTTTCAGAGCTGCATTTGATGTTGAAAATTATGTAAAATTTGTTGAAATCCAAAGTGAGTCAGCACTGAGAAAAATGGCCATGGCATACTCTTACGATAATTTTGAAGACGAGACGGCTGAAATTACATTGAGATCCAGTTCTACAGAGATTAATGAAATGCTTGAAAACGAAATTTCTGAAAGGTTATCTCTTGCCGGTATTGAAGTGATTGAAGCAAGGATAAGCCACCTAGCTTATTCTCAGGAGATTGCAAGTGCTATGTTGCAGCGTCAACAGGCTTCAGCAGTAGTTGCAGCAAGAAGTAAAATAGTAGAAGGAGCCGTTGGTATGGTGGAAATGGCGCTTGAAGCACTTAACAAAAAAGGTATCGTACATCTTGATGAAGAAAAAAAGGCTGCTATGGTAAGTAATCTTCTTGTTGTTCTGTGTTCTGATAAATCAGCTTCTCCTGTTGTAAATACTGGAACACTACATCACTAAATATTCATGAGCGAAAAAAAATCATTTGTATTGAGGTTAAATGCCAAAACGTATGAAGCGCTTGAAAAGTGGGCAGCTGACGAGTTTCGCAGTGTCAATGGTCAATTGGAATTTATTATCGATAAATCTTTAAAGGATGCCAAACGATATAAAAAACAAGATAATCAGGAAACGAATAATTTGAAAACAGATTAGAAGTACTTAATAAAAAAAATGGCCATGTTAAACATATTGACATGGCCATTTTTTTTATATCATCCTTTTTTTCTTTTTATTCTTCTGTTTCCCCTTTAAATACCGAAAAATCAAAGAGTAATGAGAATCTAAGCGTATTGTCTAGTGGGTTTGGAATGGTAGAAGTTGGAATCAGATATGATAAATTAATTCCAAATACATTATATTTCACGCCAGCTCCGACAGTAAAGAATCTCCGATTACCTTTTTCTTTGCTTTCATAATAATAACCACCTCTGAAGGCAAACTGCTTATCGTACCAATATTCCAGGCCTAAACCAAATGAGAGCTCTTTGAGTTCTTCATTAAAACCGCCCTGAGCATCTCCAAATGAACCAAGCATACCAGAGAAAAGAGATTTCTCCCGGTAGTCACCAATACCATTTTTATCTTTATCAAAATCCGGATTTACTACTTCCTTTCCGTCCACAACCATCAATCGAGTGATTGGTGTAGGTATCATTAATTTATTCATATCCAAGGCAATGGTCAGACTGTTGAATTTGTCCAGGTCAAGCTTTAAAGCTGTACCCAGGCCAAAGTTTGAAGGTATAAAATCTTTTACCACATTGTCTCTGGTATATGAAATCTTTGATCCGATGTTTGTCAAAGCAAGACCGTAAGACCATTCAGCTTTATATCCCCCAAGCGTTGTTTTTGTTCGGTAGTTAAGACCAAAATCTGCTGCAAATGCTGTTGCTGTATTAATATCAATGCCCTGCACATTAAGTCCTGAAGCAAGATTGGAAAAAATATATTTACCTGTAAGTGATGCTGAAAATTTATCACCCAACTTTCTTGCATAAGCCAAAGAAAATTCACCTTCCCGTGGCCTTCCTGTTCCAAGTGAACCTCCTTGAGTATCTGTAAAATCTATGTCTCCAAGTGAAAAAAATCTTATCCCGCCGCCAATTGCCTGATTGGCATCAAGTTTGTAAAATCCCGAAACATATAATAAGAAGATATCATCCAGATTTAAATTACGTAACCAAGGTGTATAAGTCATCGAAAAACCTGAATTATCCTCTGCAAAAACCAAACTGGATGCGTTATAATGCATCGTATTGGCATCAGGTGCTAATGCAACGCCTACATCACCCATAGCCCCACCACGAGCATCAGGTACTATACGCAAGAAAGGAACCGCAGTCAATAATGTATTTGAAATACAGACTCCATTATTGTCAACTACACACCCTTTATTAGGGTCAAAAACCTGACTTTTTGCCACTATCGGCAATATTAAAACTATACAAAGTAAAAGGTATCTCATCATGTTATTCATACTCATTATTTATAAAACGCTGCAATATTACAAAATTATATTTCTTCAAGTCATAAATTAAAGTATAATTAGTTTCTCGAAGCCACTTTCTCTGGTTAGGTTAAGTTCTTTAGCATGGACTTTTACTTTATACAGGTATATACCTTTTGCCAATTTTGATTCAAAGTCATCTCTTCCATTCCAATTGATATCATTAACTCTAAATCCTGAAGAATATTTTGTTTGCACAACACTTTTTACCAATTTTCCTGAAATAGTATAAATATCAACGATAATATCCAGCTCAGTATTAGCTAAATCATGTTCAAACTGGAATAATGTACTTGTTGTGAATGGATTTGGATAATTCAACACATGTTTGAGAACGCCTTTCCCATTTTCAGCTACCAGAAACTCTGTTCTGCGTTCAGCTGAATTTCCCGAAATGTCCCATGCCTTCGCCACAATATTATGTGTTCCTTTTTCAAGCTTGCTGAGCGGAAATCTAACCTTTCCACTGGTAAAGTCATCTTTTTTAGCTTCATAAAAATCATTTAGAATATAAATGTTCTGGTTATTACCATCCAGTACCGCTGTAATATCCTGCCCCACGGCATTTCCCGTGACATTAATACCTAAGTCATCTGTCAATTTCAACAATAGGACAGGATCCGCATTTGTCAGACCGCCAAAAATAAAACTTTCATCATTCATAAATACATCCAATTTTGGGCCCTCTTCATCTACAATTACATCTTTTGCTGATCCACCGATTATAAAATTTTTAAAACGCCACCTGCATCTACAGTTTTTCCGTCCGTGGCATAATAAGAAATCCTTCCTTCACCATATGAATAATTTATATTTTTTGGTGCCCAGAAACTAAATGACCATTTTCCATTTATTACAGAAGCGGCACCCTTAAAAAGAATATTTTTGTACGATGTATATGGAAATTTTGGAGACGCGTTATCATTGGATAATGTCTGAAATGTCGATCTTTTATCAAATACCGTTGGGTAAATCGTTCCGTTAAATGTTGTGATGACCTGACCCGTTGCATCGCCTATATATCCTTCTATTATAACTTTTTCCAACGCATTTATAGTATCTTTGACAGTTGATGCATTTTTGCCATTGACCAATGAAGTATAAATATCATATTTTGGCATAGCAACAGGAAGCGAAGGATCACCAAGCAAGGTAAATTTTCTTGAGTTTACCCTAAATCCATCTCCGGTGTATTTATTTTTTCCCTCTCCTAATGCAAATCCTAATGTAGGCGCATTTCCATTACTTTTTTTATATAAAAGTTCATGTACTGCATTTGTCAGGTCTTTGTTAGAATTTGTATAAACTGCTCTTGTTGTTGTCATAAGGGCTATAGCTCCGCCTTTGGGATTTAATACTGCAAATTCTGCAGGTGATACTACCGCAGGGTCATCATAAGCTCCGAAAGAACAAGTGGCTGTTACCATTACTGTCAGACTATTAATATTTGTCCAGGATTGTAAATCAGGCACTGTAAGTACACGTTCCTGAGCCCATCCAAGTGGACCGCCATGACCAAGATAGGTAAGCGATAACTGGCCTTTAAAAATGTTGTCATTTAAAGATTTGCTAGCTTCAGGATATCTGTTTTCTCCAGGAGTAGATACTTGTTTATATGCATCGAGGTATACTTTTTGCTGATTATAAAGTATATGTCGCGCCTCATCCAGTTTGGCAATGTCATCCATGTCGTTGATGTGGGTATTGAAATCTTCGTCATCTGCAGTATAGCCGTTCCTCAGCCGCCAATCGCCATAAACATCCTCAGAAGTCTCATAATGAACAATTTTATCTACCAAGGTTTTTGCTTCCTCAACAGATTTGGCAGGCAGTCTGCCTATATAAATATCCATTCCACCTATAAGGTTAACACCTTCCTGGTCACCTAGTAAACCATAAAAGTCATCTGAAGGAAATCCATCTATAGGGTTAAAAGACTCATCCGTTTCGTATACGGGCACAAAGTTTTCAGAGTTTATTTCCTTTACCAATCCTTTGTAATCATAAGAGCCGTCGCCAAATAGTAAAAGATATCGAAAATCAGGATTTCTGTTAAGCAACAATTTTGCCATATCTCTAATAGCGGCAGGATCTACCTTGCCGCTACTGAATTCATTATATACCTCATTAGTTTCTGCTGCAATTACTTTAAATCCTGAAATATTTTGTCTGTGTTCAGCAAGTCTTAGCGCTTCAGATTTAAATATGGGGTGATATACAATAATCATTTTTTCGTCCTTTATCCTGTGGAGATTTTGATTTGAAATTTTCCCCAACGCCATTGGTTCAAATGCACCGGATGATTTATTATGTGCAATAAATTCGTGCACCGCTGCTTTTGGCTTAAATAGTAATCTACTGTTTTTTACTAAGACTTCCTCAGGGTGGAAAGGATTGGTTACATCCCAAACGATTTGATTTGAATGGTCTTTGATATCAAATGCTGCTGTTCCGGCTGATTTTGTTTCACGGCTTCTGAATGGAAGTTGCCCATTATTCATGACAAGTTCACGACTGGATATAATCTGTAAGTAGTCCAGCCAACCTTCTGACTCCGACGATACTGAAGGGTATGTAATTTTTACTGATGGATTAACATCTGATATAGTAAATGATTCCTTTATAATTGCTTTTTTTGCGTACAATGATTCAGCATCCTGAACAGAAACTGACTGAATGGATTTTGTAATATTTTTAGTTCCAATTGATAATGTAACTGATGAAGAAGAACTGCTTCTACCAGCAAAAACCATACTCACTTCAATAGCTTTGGTGTTGTTAAATCCGGTAAAATCAAATTCCGAATTAAAAGACCTGTCTCTTGTTGTTTTAAAAATTTCTCCATACCATTCTTTACCGGTACCTTCTGACGCCGTATAAGCACCCAAAAGGTTGGTTTTATCTTCTTCAAATCGCTGGGTCATGTCATAATATCTGGTCTCAAAATCTGCGATATCTGTAATTTCAGCAGATTTATTGACTCTAAGGCCATCCTGATTATCTATTTTTATAAAATAGTAATTTTTATTTTCATATATATTTTTGTCGAATGTAAATTCATTGCTTTTTGGGATATAATTCCAAATATCGGCACCTTCAGCGTAAAACAAGATAAAATCACTGGCATCAAATTTTCCATCTTCTTCACCGGAAACATAAATACTTAATTCAGTAAGATCATCAGTTCTGGGTATATTGTTGGCTTCTGGTAACCGCCCCCCACGATTTCCAAATATTTTTATTTTCTTGGGGTTTATACCTGCAAGCGTGATCCCAAGTTTTGATTCAAGAAACGATTTGTCAATTTTGAAAATACCTGTTTTATCAACAGAAATCTTGTAAATATCACCATTTTCCAATACTGAATTAAATGTTGCATCCGGGCTGCGATTTCCGATTGATAAATAATCTGCATAATAAACAGTTATACTGAAAGTTGACAGTCTTTCAATTCTGCCATCCTGAGTTTTTCTAAACGGTAATACTGAAGTATTTAAACTGTAGAGTCCTCTGATTTCAGTAACATCAGCATCAGCTGCAAATTCGGAATGTTGTATTTTTGATAATAATGGCTCTGTAACTTGAACTATTTGTTTTATTCCTTCTGTTAGTTTTACGCGTAACACTTTTTTATAAGTACTGGGTTTTTTATTATAAAACAAACTAGTGCCGGGTATGGCATCATGGTTAATTCCGTTTTCAAAAATTAATTTTGTTTCTTCTAATTCACCCGTTTTAATCCAATCCAGTTTATATTCAAATGTCTCTTCGTTTTGTCCAAATGATGTGAAGGATAAACAAATAAAAAATAAAAAATAATATGGTCTAAACCCTGATATTGAAGTATTCATAAAAATTGACATATTGTTTTTTTAATACAATTAAATCATTAAATTAGTTGTAGTAAACTAAAATAATGTTAAAATCATTTTCGTTTCGACTTAAAACGATCATCTTTGTCGTTGTATTGCACTCAGTTTGTTAATGTGAGGAAATTATAAATTATTTTTTAAACAACCGATTATGTATGGTAGGAGCCCTAAGTTATGTTGCATTTGTATTTTAATGTTTGTGGGATTAATTGTCTTAAAAGGACAAGATCCTATTTATAGTCAATTTTACAATGCCCACTTACAAATGAATCCAGCTTTGGCCGGCAATACAATGGGTCCACTAGTTCAACTAAATTATAGAAACCAATGGCCAGCGCTTCAAAGTATTTACACCACATACTCACTTTCGTATGATCAGTATATTGATAAATTGAAAAGTGGAATTGGTGTGATGTTACTATCAGACAATGCAGGAAACGGTACTTTGCAATCGACTGGGCTGACTGCTTTTTATAGTTATAAGCTCAAGGTAAATAATGAGACCTATATAAAAGGTGGCATGGAGGCTGGATTTTATAATCTATCTCTTGATTGGAACAAACTCCAATTTGGCGATGCAATTGACCCCAGAAATGGGCCTGTTTCACCAACCGGAATACCATATCCAAGTTCTGAAATCCCGCCAACAGGAAATAGTAAAAATTTTTTAACCGTTGGCGCTGGTGTCGTTCTGTATAACCCTGCTTTTTATGTTGGATTGAGTTTGAAAAATCTGAATACACCCAACATCTCATTTGTAGGAAATTCTGCAACTAATGATAATTCAAATAATACTTTACCCACAAGAATATCTTTGCATGCAGGGAGTCAAATTTTATTAAAAAAAGGCAATAATAAAGTAGATCCTACGTTTATATCACCAAATATCGTTTTCCTGAGACAGTCAGGATACAATCAATTGAATTTGGGGGCTTATCTTTCTGTTGATAAAATACAGGGTGGAGTATGGTTTAGACATTCTTTCTATAATGGAGATGCTTTAATTGCTTCTTTGGGCGTAAAAAAGAGTTCTTTAAAATAACATATAGCTTTGATTTCACCATTTCGCAGCTTTCTATCAATCAGGGAGGCAGCCATGAGATAGGCATCATTTTAAATTTTGATTATTTGTATCCAAAAAAACAGAATTACAACGATTGTTTTGCAATATTTAGGTAGCTAAAGGTTATTTGTTTCGCGTAAGTATCATTTTTTTTGAAAATTTAATTTGAAATTTTCAAAATATCCATATATTTGGGCGCTAAATTAGAAAATAGAATATCAATCAATGAAGAGTTTAATTAATTCATTAAGTTTAATGGCGTTTTTCGCTATAGTTTTCAGCTCTTGCGGCAAGGGTGGAGGTGAGACAGCATCTGATACAGGATGGAAATACAACGATCCGGAATGGGGTGGTTTTGAAAAAAAATCATATGAAGGTCAGATCGATGGCCCAAATCTTGTTTTAATCGAAGGTGGTACATTTGCCATGGGTTTGACCCAACAGGATGTAACCTACGAATTTAATAATGTACCAAGAAGGGTAACCGTTTCTTCATTTTATATGGATGAAACTGAGGTCAGTAATATTAACTACAGAGGTTATTTATTTTGGTTAAAGAATAAATATGTATCGTATTCTGAAGTTTATAGAAAAGCACTCCCTGACACTTTGGTATGGAGGGAAGAATTGGCTTTTAACGAACCTTTGGTTGAAACATACTTCAGACACCCTTCTTATGATGATTATCCTGTGGTAGGTGTGACCTGGTTGCAGGCAAAAGAATATTGTAAGTGGAGATCCAATAGGGTAAATGAAATGATTCTTATTGAAAAAGGTATTTTAAATCCGAGCCCTGACCAAAAAGATTCTGATACATACGATAGTAAAGCATATCTGACAGGTCAATATCAGGGAAATGTAAAGAAAAATTTACCTAACCTAGCGAATGGAGGTGAAAGACCAGTTATGTTTGATGATGGTATTTTATTACCTGACTACAGACTTCCTACAGAAGCGGAGTGGGAATATGCCGCGCTTGCATTGCAGGCAAATCAACCTACATCAGATGATGAGGTTTACACTGAACGAAGGTTTTTTCCATGGAATGGCAATACAGCAAGATACAAAAAAAGAACAGGTTCTCAAGGTCGTATACTAGCGAACTTTAAGAGAGGTCGTGGAGACTATATGGGTGTTGCAGGAAACTTAAATGATAATGCTTCATTCCCTGGTCCGGTAAGACAATATTTACCTAATGATTTTGGACTGTACAATATGGCAGGAAATGTCAATGAGTGGACTTTAGATACTTACAGGCCAACTACAAGTTTGACATTAAATGATGCAGACAATCAGGATTTAAATCCATTCAGAGGTAATCAATTCATGTCACCGGTAATCGATGAAGAAGGAAAACCTGTTGCAAAAGATTCATTAGGTCACCTTAAATATAGAATGGTGGATGAAGAAGAAGCAAAAGAGAGAGAGAATTACAAAAAGGGAGACGTAAGAAATTTTGAAGATGGAGATGCTGAATATATTAAGTACCTGTATGGGGAATCAAGTTTGGTGAGTGATAAATCAAAAGTGTACAAAGGTGGTTCTTGGGGCGATAGATTATTTTGGTTATCTCCTGGTGCAAGAAGATTTAAAGATGAGGATAAAGCAGATAGATCTATCGGATTCAGGTGTGCTATGATCAGAGTTGGAGGTGCTGCAGGAAATGAAGATATGGGAGGAAACAGCTTTAAGGAGAGTGGTAAAAAAATTAAAAGAAGATACAAATAAGTATAGTTTAAAAATAAGATTTTAGGCCCTTGTACAAACTACAAGGGCTTTTTTTATGGATATACAACGACTTTTTAATATATACATGACATATAGAAATGTTTCTATAGATAGTCGTAAGATAACACCGGGGTGCATATTTTTTGCTTTGAAGGGTGAAAATTTTGATGGCAATAAGTATGCCCAAATGGCACTTGACATGGGAGCAGTGCTTGCCGTTGTTGATGATGCTTCCATTGCTATAAATGAAAACTACTTCCTGGTCGATGATGTATTAAGTGCTTTGCAGCAATTGGCACATCATTATAGAAAACAATTAACCATTCCCGTTCTTGCAATCACAGGATCCAACGGAAAAACAACAACTAAAGAACTGTGTCGCGACGTGCTCAAACAAAAATATATTGTAAAGGCTACCCAAGGAAATTTGAATAATCATATTGGCGTGCCACTTACCTTGTTGAGCACAAATAGTGATGTAGAATTTCTGATTGTCGAGATGGGTGCAAATCATCAAGGAGAAATACATGCCTTGTGTATGATAGCTGAACCTCAGTTTGGTATGATTACAAATATCGGTAAAGCCCACTTGGAAGGATTCGGTGGTGTTGAAGGCATTAAAAAAGGAAAATCCGAAATGTACAAGGATATTTCCGAAAAAAGCGGCCTGATTTTTATTAACGGAGAGGATGAAGTGTTAAAGAGTCTTGTACCCAAAGGAACAAAAGTCATAACATACATGCCTTCACAATTGGTCAGAATAATCGATGAAGACCCATTTATTACTTTTAGTTATAAGGGCAGGGTAGTAAACACACAATTATTTGGGGGCTATAATGTTCCGAATATCGCTTTTGCCATAGCAGTTGGTGAATATTTTGGCGTAAATACAGAAAAAATAATCTTGGGTTTAGAAAGCTATATACCTGAAAATAATCGCTCTCAAAGAGAAACAATAGGTACCAATACATATATAAAAGATGCTTACAATGCCAATCCTTCGAGCATGAAATTGAGTATTGAAAGTTTTGCAAAAATGGGAGACAAAAACAAAATTCTTGTCCTTGGTGATATGCTTGAGTTAGGACAATATACCGAATCTGAACATATTGATATTTTAAAGCTGACTGAGCGTCTAGGCATTAAGGAGAAAATTTTTGTAGGCGACTATTTTTATGCAGTAAAAGACGGACATTCAGGAAATTTTTTCAAAGATATCAAAAGTGCCAAAGTTTATTTCGATACTTGTAATTTTAAATATTCAACCATACTATTAAAAGGGTCAAGAGGCATCGCTATTGAAAAAATTATTTCTTAAAAGCTCAATTGATTAGGATGTTAAATAAAGTATTCAATAAAGGATTAATATTTCAAGGTTCATTTTCCATCAGCAAATTGAGACTTATCTCCGGATTGTCGAGAAATGATTTTGTGATCTGATAATGATCGGTTTCTTCGTAGCTTATTTCCTTTATACCTTCACTACTGAACTGATAAATAGTCGCATTTGGATAAGCCATAATGATGGGAGAATGTGTTGCAATAATAAATTGTGAATCTTGCTGTACAAGTTGATGGATCAGTGAAATAGCCGTCAATTGACGGGCTGGAGATAATGCAGCCTCAGGCTCATCCAGTAAATAGAGTCCATTGCCTGTAAGTTTATGCATTAATGTGGAAAGGAACGCTTCACCATGTGATTGTTGGTGTAAAGATTTACCTCCATAACTTTTTAAAACACCAAACTCTTCAGCCTTGGTTGCAACATTATAAAAACTTTCAGCCCTCAGAAAATAGGCATCACCAGGTATTTTAAAGCTTTTAGAAAGTTTAATGGATCGGTGCAGATCAGAATGTGTATGGTGTATTTCAAAAAGAGCGCTTTTAGTACCTCCCTCGGGATTAAAGCCATACGCTACAGCTATGGCTTCAAGAAGCGTAGATTTGCCTGCTCCATTCTCACCAATAAAAAAAGTCACATCCGAATGAAACCTGATCTTTTCACATTCTTTTATAGCTGGTATGTTATAAGGATATGCCAGCCTTTTAAGATCAGATTCGTCCTTAAAATACACAGATTTGATATATGGACGAGCTGAAATCATGTTATTATTGATTTTTAGAACTCAGCACTGCCAGGGAATCTTGGGAAAGGGATCACATCTCTGATATTGCTCATACCCGTCACAAATAAGACCAATCGCTCAAAGCCTAAACCAAAACCGGCATGCGGTACTGTTCCATATCTTCTTGTATCCAGAAACCATGACATCTCTTCAGCAGGGATATGCATCTCTTCCATCCGCTTCAATAGTTTGTCATAACGTTCCTCACGTTGTGACCCACCTATGATCTCACCTATCCCAGGAAATAGGACATCCATGGCCCGTACTGTTTTTCCATCGTCATCCATACGCATATAAAAAGCTTTGATCTCTTTCGGATAATTGGTCAGGATTACAGGTTTTTTAAAGTGTTTTTCAACCAGATAACGTTCGTGTTCAGATTGAAGGTCTGCACCCCATTTGTCAATCGGAAATTGAAATTTACCTTTTTTGTTAGGTGTGGAATTTTTTAGGATTTCAATAGCCTCGGTATAGGTAAGTCTTTCGAATGGTTGTTCCAAACAAAAGCTTAGCTTTTCTATAAGGCTCATTTCAGACCGTTCGGCCAGGGGCTTTTGCTTTTCTTCTTCAATTAGTCTTTGTTCGAGAAAAGCAAGATCTTCTGCACAATGGTCGAGTACATACTGGATCAGGTATTTCAACATATCTTCGGCAAGATCCATATTATCATGCAAATCAGCAAAAGCAACTTCGGGTTCGATCATCCAAAATTCTGCAAGGTGCCTCGACGTGTTTGAATTTTCGGCTCTGAATGTGGGTCCAAAAGTATACACATCACACAATGCCAAAGCACCAAGTTCTGCTTCGAGTTGACCTGAAACAGTCAGATTGGTTTGTTTGCCAAAAAAGTCTTTTTTGTAGTTTATACTTCCGTCTTCGTTTCTTGGAATATTATTAAGATCAAGAGTCGTCACCTGGAACATTTCGCCTGCACCTTCGGCATCACTACCGGTCACTATCGGACTATGTATATTTACAAAGTTACGGTCATTAAAAAATTTGTGAATGCCAAACGTCAATGCATGACGTATACGAAAAATAGCACTGAACGTTCCTGTCCTGAATCTCAGATGAGCTATCTCACGCAAGAACTCCAGGCTGTGTTTTTTAGGCTGTAACGGGTATATTTCTGCATCACAATCACCAAGTATCTCTATTGATTGGGCGATCAACTCTACTGTCTGCCCTTTTCCTTGGGAAGCAACAAGTTTTCCATCGATCTTTATGGCAGCACCGGTTGTAATTCTTTTTAGTAACGCTGCATCAGTATTTTCAAAATCAACTACAGCCTGCAAATTAGCCAGACAGGAACCATCATTAAGCGCAATAAACTGGTTGTTTCTGAATGTACGAACCCAGCCCATAACAGTATATTGTGCTTCTGTTTCTGACTTAAAAAGATCTTTTATCCTTGTTCTGCGTGCCATATTCAATAATTTAAAATTCAAATAAAGGCACAAAAGTACGGTAAAACCTACAAATGAGATAAGCTATTGTAAAATATTGTTTTTAAGAATCCTATCGATAGGGAAATTGCTTAACTAAATCACCACATAAGTATTTGAGCAGGTCTGTATTTTTATCGTGAACCTCCAACGATCTTTTTTAGTGTACACCCAAATCGGACTGAATTCTTTCATGTCAATAATTTCTGCACTCATAAATACCGGAACTACATCCAGATCTATTGTTCTGGCTAAAATTGGATCCTTAATAAACACTCTGGCATTGCTTAAGATCTCTTTGGTAAGATCATATCTTGTAGAATGAAGCATTATGGCAGTGTTTATCCGTATTCTTAGGAATGGCATCGACGTCTAATGTTTTGGCCAGTGTTTCATCCGTTGTATTGATAGCTGTAAAGGTCCATACCTGCCAGACTTTAATTTTTGATTTGTAGTCGAGATAGGTTCGATTCTGATCTTAATGTCATTTTTGTCAGGACCTGAGTCTTTAGTCAGTCGTTGGTACATGGCGTTTTGCACGAAGTCATTTTCTTTTGCGAGCAACGATTTTTTTTCAGTTTCCGATAGGCCTTCTTCATATTGTTTATCTTCAAATATAATGGGAAGAATGGCAATTTTTTTATGATTTTGGTGGAGACGATTGTAGTCAATAGTCTGGTATTTTAGAGGAAACACATGACATCAACATGGCAAAAGTGATCAGTGTAAACATTCTCATGACTGTATATTTAAAGTAAGGATTTATGTTGTATCATGAGGAATACGATTTTAAGTCGCCGATGTATACAAGAAGGAATAGATTTAGTTTAATTTTAACTCTTAATGGCAAAAAAATAGAGATC
>JADKGD010000074.1 GCA_016717145.1 Saprospiraceae bacterium
TTTTAAACTTTTGTGAATATTTAGATGAGCCACAATCCAAGAATAGAGATCTCTCACATGACACCGCCACAAAACGCCTAAATAGATTTGGCTTAGCTCACTGACTTAAAGACCTGCTAAAAAGCTCATCTGAGTAAATTTCATTTTCAAAGAAAATTTTAAAAAATGTGTTAAACTATCGCAATAAACAGCAAGAGAAAATCTATTATGGCAAAAAGACTCTTGGAAAACGGGAAGCTGTCAACTGATGTAGCTTATGAATTAGGTTTTTTTGACCAAAGTCATTTTAAAATATTTTAAAAGGTGATTTTACTATAACAAAGAACTTGTAAAAGAAATTTTTACTATTCTTTAGTACTACTTTTATAATTTTTTTGCTTTATTTTAATATATAATATTAACTATCAGGTATTTAGCAAAATGAATTTGTGCCCCTTATGAAAAAAAATTGACTTTATTTTCTAGATATTAAAACATAAAAATAATGATCACCATATCAAATCGAAAGAAACCAATACTGTGGAGGAGTTTAGAGAAGCATTGATTCATTTAACCTTAGCGGAAAGAAGACCAATAAATAACTGAAACGCTTATCAAAATGATTGCACATGGAAACTTAATGGTTAGTCAAAAGAGATAACTGTAAATTAGTTGAAATTCGCCGGCCATTGACAGATTTGACTTCGCACTCATTTATCTGACTTGGCAGTTGATATAAATCATTTTCAGAAATCGGCATTGGTATAGAACTAATCAGGCAAACCAAATTGAAAACACCAAACGCTAAACCAAATTTACTTTCAGCACCAAAGCGGTGGAATACTACCCAAAATTGGAATGACAAAGTGGGATCAATGTTATGTTTTGGATCATGAAGACCTCAAATCAATATAATATGACAAATTATAACGACAAAATATTCATGCCAACTGCTAATCCAGAAAATGGTGAAACATCCAATGGAAACAGTCTTTGCTTATAGACAAACCGGAAAGATTCTAACATCCAAATACGCAAGCGGTAAAACTAAAATTGGACATCTGATGGGACTAGTTGATGAAAATGGCAATGTAGACATGCGTTAATACCGCTAAGTGAACCATTCTATGAGATTTTCAGACGGAATTTGCATATCAAAACCAGAAATCCTTGAAATGGGAAAATTCGCCTTCACGAAAATTGGGAATGGACCTCTGGTGATAAATCAAAAGGAAATCAATCATTGAAGAACAATAAAAAAATACCATGGCACACGAACACAACTACAAATTAACTGCGGTATGGACGGGGAACAAAGGTGACGGAACAAAAATGTACGAACTTATGACCGTAGCCACACAGTTTCATTCAAGGGAAACCTGAATTATTCCTAACAACGGATAACTCCGCGTTGGAGACAAATCAAAATTAAATCCCGAAGATTTATTGGTTACAGCCATTTCATCCTGCCATGCTTTCGTACTTGTATGTTTGTGCAATGGAAGGAATTGTCATTACCTCTTACACCGACAATGCCACAGGTATTATGATTGAACAGGCAATGGAGGTGGAAGTTTCAAGGAAGTAACTTGAATCCAATTTTTTATGTTGCCGAT
Source organism: Saprospiraceae bacterium (assembly GCA_016717145.1). Lineage (GTDB taxonomy): Bacteria > Bacteroidota > Bacteroidia > Chitinophagales > Saprospiraceae > OLB9. The sequence continues at coordinate 1,596 of JADKGD010000074.1, forward strand.
GAAACTATGGTAGAAAAAGCTATTGAGTTGCACCACAAAGCTCACGAAATATGTTACATAGCCAATTCTGTGAATTTTGAAGTAAAGTGTAATCCAACCTGCAAAGTAGAATAAACAATTTTATGAAAATTTGCATCGCACAGACAAAACCAATTAAGGGGAATGTTTCAGCAAATATTGAAGCACATAAAGGATTTATTGAGCTTGCGTTGACCTTAAATGCAGAAGCAATTTTTTTCCCTGAGCTTTCACTAACCGGTTACGAACCGAAACTTGCAAAAAAAATGGCGACCAATCAAAATGATAATCGTTTAGACATCTTTCAGCAAATAAGTGACAACAACAATATCATTATCGGGCTTGATTGCTGACTGCAACAGAATCTAAAATCCGAATTAGTATGATAATCTTTGAACCTAAAAAACCAAGACTTACTTATTCAAAACAACAACTACATTCGGACGAATTTACGTACTTTGAAAATGGTGTTGGACAAGTAATAATCACAATGGACGATACTCATATTGCACCCGCAATTTGTTACGAAAGTTTGCAACCGATACATTGTGAAAACGCTTTTAAATTGGGTGCTAACATTTATTTAGCCAGTGTAGCAAAACCGGCCAATGGCGTTGAAAAAGCCTTTATCCATTATTCAAGAATAGCAAAGCAATATGAAATGCCTGTATTAAAGTCTAATTGTGTTGGTGATGGTGACGATTTTTTAAGTGTTGGTAAAAGTGCTGTTTGGACAAAAAAAGGAGAACTAGTTGGACAACTTGACGACAAAACCGAAGGCATTTTAATTTTTGATTCAGTAACTGAAGAAGCAACTGAAAGAATAATAAAAAACAAACACACCATCGGGTAGTCAACCCCATCCACCGAATCTGATAGAGAGATTATCACACTGTTAGTCAAATTTGAATATCATCCGGTTACAATTAGTCACCGTATTTTTCATGCGGGGCAACTGATTAAAAAAGCCCAAAAATCACGCACAACCAAGATACGACAAACACTCAAGAAATGGGCGGTGCACACGGTCTCACAATACACAACGTTCCAATAATATTTACCATGACCAGAATGATTATTGCGGTTCTTTCGTTATCATACACACATCCGGTGACACATTCTTGTCTTTGAAAAAACATGCTGTAAGTCAGGTATTCTTTAGGAAAATCTCAATGATAAATTCTCTCTGACAATAATATCTAACAGTTGAATATTATGATGATGATGTGCCAAAACTGTTCTTCCGGCATATTCAATATGTATTGAGTACTTACCATAATAACACAACCATTTAAAAAATATTTTTTCAAATTCAAAAAAATATTTCAATTTATTGAGTACAAAAACCATTAAACAAACTTATATCATTGTAAAACATTTTATTCTAAACTTTATTAAATTTAAATCTTTATGAAAACGAATCTTGTTAAATTTCAATGGTTACTTATCTTGGTGATGGGACTATTTATGGCTTCTTGCAGTGAAAATAGCGATACTACAGATGAAGCCACCGCAGATGCTTATGCAGAAGAAACTGTATTCAGAACCCAGGAATCTACCAATCTCGGAAGATTCGGGTGTTATGAACTCGTATTTCCGGTGACAATCAGTTTTTCTGACGGTACGACCGCTGATGTAGATTCTTACGAAACATTTAAGGCCGCTGTTAAGGCATGGAAAATCAACAATCCAAGAGTACGTACCCGACCATCCATTGAATTCCCATATGATATTATCAATGCGGAAGGAGAAATGATTACGGTGGATGATCTTGCTGAACAAAAAGAACTTAGAATCGCTTGCGGAAAAGATTTTTTTGGTAATCATGGACCAAAAGGCCACAATGACAGACCTAAACTTTGCTTCAGACCTACATTTCCTTTCAGTGTATCTTTGCCTGACGGTACCATCATCACACTGACATCCAAAGAAGACAAAAAAACATTGCATGATGCTGTAAAAGCTTACATCGCAGCTCATCCGGGTGAAAGAGTGAGACCAGCACTTGTATTTCCGGTTACTGTACTGATGGAAGATGGAACGAGTGTAATAGTGAACTCAAAAGAAGAACTCAAAGCACTAAAAGATTCCTGCAAATAAAAATTTCAGGACTATTCAATAGTCAGAAATAAAAAGGCAACATCCTACAAATTTTCAGGATGTTGCTTTTTTTATTTATTCCAGTTAGATTTTATCCGGCGGCTGTATTACGTCAGGTCGATTGGCATCCACTTTTCCGAATTCATCCACATAAATTCTTGCCAGAATAAAAAATATCGACAAGACCAACGGACCAAAAATTACGCCTATAAAACCAAACATATTGATCCCCATAATGACACCCAGAAGCGTGATCAATGGATGTACATCTGCAAGCATTTTTTGTACCAGGAATCTGGCAATATTATCCACAGAACCTATCACTATAAAACCCCAGAGTGCTACACCTATGCCCTGCCAGGGACTCACTACAGCAAACTGAAATATAGCCAATGGCAGATAAATGGCCAATGTACCTATGATAGGTATGACTGAACTGATCGCCGTCAAAATACCCATGAGCAAAAACTCTTCCACACCAAAAATCCAATATCCTACCAATCCTACAATACCTTGTATAAAAGCAACAATCGGGATTCCCAATGCATTGCTATATACCAGCCCACGGATATCAGTGATGATTTTTTTAACATTGGCGGTTTTAAAAGGCACATTTTGCCGCAGCCATTTTTCCACTAGTCTGGTTTCTACCAGTAAAAAATACAACACCAGATACATCAGAAATATATTGCCGAGTGCTGAAAATGTGCCACCGACAGTTTTTTGGGCAAAAGGAATCACCTGATTACTTATTTTCTGAACATTTTCTGTTTTGAGGATATCAATCTGGAAGTTGGTTTCCAGATATTGGTGTACTTTATTAAAAACATCATTGATGATCTCCGGATTTTCAATGACAGGGACGATTTTGTCTATGGCCACCGTGGTCATATATACGAGGGGAATTACCATGATAATCAGCGATAATATCATAAGACTAATTGCAGCTGCCCATGCCTTCCACCGCCAGATAATCACGAGATACTTCATAGGGTACATCAGTATAACATAAAGTGTGACCGCACCTAAAAACGCACCCACCATGAAGTATAATTCATTGAGTATGATAAAACCGATAAATATCAACAAAGCCAGAAAAAAAATCTGCCGAATGGTATTGGGATGAATCTGGTGAACTGAAAATCCTGCTTTGATACCCATAGTTGTAAAATTTGAATACAAAATAAAGCAAAAAAATCGACCTTTGAAAGACATGTATCATTTATTAGCCATATACTCATTTTTACAGCAATTTTTTGTACCTTTGACCCCTGAAATAATTAACATGTCGCAAATTGTTGCCATAGTAGGCAGACCCAACGTAGGAAAATCCACTTTATTTAATCGTTTGGTTGGAGAAAGAATGGCTATCATAGATAACATCAGTGGAGTAACCAGAGACAGAATCTACGGCTTCTCAGATTGGAACGGTAAAAACTTTACTGTTGTGGATACCGGTGGTTTTGTAAAAGGTTCAAATGATATTTTTGAAGCAGAAATACGTCGTCAGGTACAAATAGCTATGGACGAAGCAGCTGTGATTGTATTCATCACCGATGTCACTACAGGCATTACCGATCTGGATGAAGAAATCGCCCGTATGCTGCGAAAAATCCTAAAAAGTAATCCTCGCCGTAAATAAAGTCGACAATGCCCAACGACAAATGCTGGCCAATGAATTCTGGAGCCTTGGGTTTGATGATACGGTTTTTTATTTCTTCCATCTCCGGAGGCGGTACAGGTGAGTTGCTTGATCTGGTAGCAGAAGTATTGCCTGAAAATGTATCAGAAGAAGCCAACCTTTTAGATAATGCCATTCCTAAAATTGCCATCGTAGGCCAGCCCAATGTCGGTAAGTCATCCATGACCAATGCATTAATGGGTGAAGAAAGAAATATTGTTACAGACATTCCCGGTACTACCAGAGATGCTATCTACAGCATGTATAATAAATTTGATAAGAAATTTTATCTGATTGATACAGCAGGTATCAGAAAAAAAGCCAAAGTGCACGAAGATCTTGAATTTTATTCTGTCATACGTGCCATAAAAGCCATTGAAGAAGCCGATGTTTGTCTTCTTATGCTGGATGCAACGGTAGGATTGGAATCTCAGGACCTGAGTATATTGGGTTTGATACAAAAACGAAAAAAAGGTCTTGTTATACTGGTAAATAAATGGGATCTTATTGCAAAGGAAACCAACACAGCCAGAGATTTTGAAAAAAATCTAAAAGAAAAAATAGCTCCCTTCAATGATGTGCCCGTTTTATTTACTTCTGTGCTAGATAAACAGCGAATATTCAGGACGGTAGAAACCGCTCTGGAAGTACACGAAAACAGGATCCAGAAAATAAAAACATCACAGCTCAATGACCTGATGCTTGACATCATAGAAAAATATCCACCTCCAACCCATCATGGTAAGTATATAAAAATAAAATACGTCACACAGTTGCCATTATTTTATCCAGCTTTTGTGTTTTATTGCAACTATCCTGATCATGTAAAACCTAGTTATCGCAATTTTCTCGAAAATCAGTTGCGTAAGCATTTTAAGTTGACGGGTGTTTCTATAAGTGTATATTTCAGAGAAAAGTAGGATCAGAGATGGGTTGGACAAAAACAAATTTGCAGGGAGTTTGGGTATTTGAGCCAAAAATATGGCAAGATCAACGCGGTTATTTTGTAGAAACTTTTAATGGTTCAACTCTTCCGGATGAATTGAAAAATATTCATTTTGTTCAGGACAATGAAGCCAAATCTACGCGTGGAGTGCTTCGTGGCTTACACTATCAACTTCCTCCCCATGCTCAATCAAAATTGGTAAGATGTATCAGCGGTGAAGTTTTGGATGTGATAGTAGATGTCAGGCCCGAATCAGCTACCTTCGGCAAATACATCTCCGTCATCCTCAATGAAATCAATAAAAAACAACTTTTTGTTCCACAGGGATTTGCTCATGGGTATGAAGTGCTGTCCGATACTGCCATATTCGCATACAAATGTGATCAGTATTATGCACCGGGCCAGGAAGGTGGCATAAGATATGATGATCCTGCACTCGGGATAAAATGGATTTTGCCTTCAGATCAAATCATAGTTTCTGAAAAAGATCTGCAATTGCCAAACTTTTCAAAACACCGACCTTTCAGGTAAATCTTCTATGGAGACGTATACACTCAAAAAAACAAAGATTGTTGTACTTGGCGCCAATGGTCAGTTGGGACAGGAATTCAGACACCTGGCATCTTCGTATGAATACTTTACCTTTGAGTTCTATGATCGAAAAGATGCCGATATCACAGATAAAGTCGCTCTAAATCTGCTGATGGATGGGTCAAATCCTGATTTTCTTATCAACTGCGCGGCATACACTACTGTAGACAAAGCAGAAACGGACCGGGATTCATGTTATGCAGTCAATACAGATGCCTGTAGTGTAATCACAGAAGTACTTACCGGCAGAAAAGTCAGATTGATACACTTTTCTTCAGATTATGTATATCATCAATATAACGGATTTCCGATCAGAGAAACAGATAAACCAAATCCACAAGGAGTATATGCCCAATCCAAACTTGAAGGTGAAAAAATCATCCGGGCATCAAAAATTCCTGCACTTATTATCCGCACTTCATGGGTCATATCATCTTTTGGTCATAATTTCCTGAAAACCATGCTGAGACTGGGAAATGAAAAACCCTCACTTCAAGTGATCAATGATCAGTATGGGGCGCCTACTTATGCCCGTCATTTGGCGCAAGCGGTTTTAGATATCATACTGATTACTGCTACTGACGAAAAAAAAGTGAATTATTTTAATGACACTTACAACTTTGCCAATGAAGGTATCATCACCTGGTATGATCTTGCTGATCGTATCATGAAAGAAGCGGGACTTAAGTGTATCATTCATCCCATCACCACGGCAGACTACCCTACTCTTGCTAAACGACCCCACTGGAGTGTACTTTCAAAGCATAAAATTAAAGAAAGATATGAGCTGGAAATACCACACTGGTATGTTGCATTGAAGGAGTGTATGGATGAAATCAAAAACAAGGAATAAGGATAAGGTTAAGGATAAGGTTAAGGTTAAGGTTAAGGTTAAGGTTAAGGTTAAGATAAGGATAAGGTTAAGGATAAGATTAAGGATGTGGGTGAGAATGAAGTATTTCAAATTAAGAAAACCTTGCCCATTTAGTGGATTGAAAGTTCATAACTCAACTCAACCATATTTAACAATCAAGCAAATCAACAATTCAACAATAAAAACAACTCAGCAAAATCTAAACCAATGAAAACCTTCAAAAAAATAATTGTAATAGTTGTAATTTTAATGGTAATACTTGCTCTTCGGACCATGTGGTATGCGGGCATATTCAGGCCATTGTCTCCTGTCGACCAGCAATCGCATACATTGATCACCGGGATGGTGGGAGCGGAAGACATTACCATAGACCAATCTACAGGATTAGCACTGGTATCATCCACTGACAGACGTAAAGCATTACAGGGAGATGCTGTCAAAGGGGCCATTTATCAACTGGATTTCATGGCAAAAGAGCCTGTTTTCAAAGTTTTAACGACTTCCTTTGATCAGGATGATTTCAGACCACATGGTATATCTCTATACACAGATCCGCTGGACAGTACCAAATGGCTTTTTGTAGTCAATCACAGGATTTCAGGTCATTCGATAGAAATTTTTCAATATACAGATACTTCATTGATTCATTCAGAAACGATCAAAAGTACTTTAATGAAAAAACCCAATGATGTCGTGGGTGTAGGAAAAAGGTCATTTTATTTTACGAATGATCATGACAGTGATGGTGGAGGTTTTTCAAGTTTTGAAGATTTTTTGCTGATCGGTACAGGAAGTGTAGTATATTATGATGGAAATGATATGAAAATGCTGGATGAAGGTATCCGATACGCCAATGGCATCAATGCCAGTAAAGATGGTAAAAAATTGTATGTGGCAGCCTGCACAGACGGGAGCATTAATGTTTACGACCGTAATCCATTTAAAAAATCGGGAAACATCCCTTGTAAAACCGGAGTGGATAATCTGGAATGGGATGCCGATGGTAATCTATGGGTAGGTGCACACCCCAAGCTACTGAAATTTCTGAGCCATGCGAAAGATTCACAAAAAAAGAGCCCATCTCAGGTACTCAAAATCAATCTCCAAAATCCTGAAAATCCGGAGATTTCAGAAATTTATGTCAATGATGGTAATCCTATATCCGGGTCATCTGTAGCAGCGGTGTACAAAGACAGACTCCTGATAGGTGGTGTGTTTGATGATGGAGTCATACAGATAGTACAAAAAAAATAATCTCCACGGAGCGAAGGAGACGGCATCTTATATCCAAAATAAGAATTAATTACATCAATTTGCTTTCAAGTATCGAACTTTTGTTCAAATATAAAAATTTAAAAACACACACATTTCTATTTTTAATTTACCTGATTTTTGAGTTTGAATGATTTGATAGATCTGTAGTTTAAATCATAGCAAACCCCGAGTTCAAACATGGCGCCGGATGCTTCAGGAAGGTCAACAAAAAATTGTCTGATTGCAACTGAGAATTGGATATTTTGCGTAAAAACATATGGCGAATTATAATAATATAACGGCTTAGCACGGAAAATGGGTAAACGGTAAGCAAATATCAATCCTGGACTCCACCCATCTGCATTGAATCCATCTTTGGTATTGGTATCGGTGTTGTACACCAGATTCATTCGGCAAAAATCTACTTCCATAGCAAGGCTCCATCGTGATCTGTGATATCCCAGAGTGGGTCCTATGATGATCATAGAAGGATATTTTCCCTGAGGTCTGGTTGAAGTGATAGGAAAATCTTTTTTCGTTTGGTACCATACAAATTCATATTTAATCCGGCTATCAAATTTTTAGATCTGTAATAAAAATCAATCTTCATACCACCACCAAACCCAAGATAATCAGACACACTTCCTACAAATTGATTCATCATTCCGCCCAAAACCATTCCTGAACTAGTTTTTGATATAGCCAGTGAATCAAAATGTTCCATTTTCAGCATATTGAAAGAAAATCTATCTATTATCACTGGTTGATTAAATCTTTTGTAATATTTCGGAAAAAATATTTTAAGGAAATAGATAGACGTTTTGGGCTCTCCATTAAATATTTCAGACTCAAAAAGTATAAATGGTGCGTTGGCTTTGAAAATACTGTCTTGAATAGCACTATCTTTAACTCCATTGATTTCTGTCAGTTGTCCTACTCCCATGATATCTACCATATATATCAGCTCTATGGATTTGCCATCCAGACTGTCTCTTTGCTCCTGAGTAAATTCAATGCCCAATACTTTGATGGCAAGTGCTTGTTCACCAATGACGGGTTTTGCAAGGCGGAAAGAATCCTGCTGAGCAAAACCATGGATGATCAAACAAAAGAAGATGAATATACTAAAAAATACTTTCCTAAATTTATATCGTAATGGTATACGCATGTTTTGTTTTTTTTAAATATAATTATCAACCGGATTCAGACTAATTGATCATTTGGATAAGATGAAGATAAACATCTCAATGGTGCATACATCACGATCAAAAGTTCAACATTATCGGTTTTTTTTGTGCAATGACTGTATCTACGTTTCATCTTTTGCTCTGAAAACCCACTTTGGAGATTGATGTACATTTTGACGCAATAGCAGATTTAACTGTCCTGTGTGGTGTTGTACATGTCTCATATTGTACAATAAAATTTCCAAAACCGGATAATCCATAGCATCAGTATCCAAATCTTCGATAAAACGGTCATTTAATTTGTCTTCGGTCAAAGTATGAATGAATTGATAACCTTTTTCACGACTTTGCTTCAGATAATCAAGCAACTCTGTTTTGCTAAATATCCTATCCGGAATCAAATCATCTATGGCTTCTTTTGGTATTTCGTTTGCTTCTTTTATTGTGAAAGGCAATTTGGGTATAAAATCTTTTGGTGGTACAGTCATGTAGTAGTCCAAAAATATCAGATTATGAAAAATGATGTAAAAAAACTGTTTATTCTCTTGTATAAAATCCTCAGGACTAATTACAATTACATTTTCAAGCATATCAATACTTGCACCAAATTGTCGCCACAAACTTTCTTTTATCTTGTCTATCATTTGACTTAGTTTACATTTTTTTTTCAAAAACCGGATATTCCAATTATCATGTACAAAGTTCACAACTAAACAACAACTGTATTGTCATAGTTTTTGGTAAGTTTATTGATGAAGCATAACAAAGATAAATTTTATAAAAGTGAAATTTTGGGCTTCACTCATTTATTTTAAGGTAAGGTTTAGATTCAGATTGCTGATTTTATTTGTACTACACCGATGTATTTGATACTTTTTTGATGAGTATTTCCTGATCGCTGAAGATCATCCAGGAGAAGTCATAAACATAGTGGACCATCTTATTTTGTGCATTGATATGGTAATGGGTGATATACCCGAAGTGAAATTTTTGCTGTCCAGAAGTGCTCTGGGTACTTTTTTCTGGGTACTGTTTTTTCCCATGATTTCGAGCAGGATAGAGCGATTACGGTGTAGGATTTTGTCTATACGCTCAGAAGCTTCCGTCGTCACTTTATTGAGCTTGATGTGATGGTTGGCCTTGCAGGTGGCTGAGCAGAATATTTTGTCGGCCCGTCCTGTGACAGGTTGTTTGCATAGGCGACAAAGGCGTTGATATCGGTCTTTGGATTCAGATATGATGATGTCTGTTGGCATGGCTTAAAATAAATTTTAGGTCACCGATTTTGAAAAACGAACAACCCATAAAAAGGGTAACACCGCATACCCTTAGGCATTGTTTTGCGACGCATCTTATGGATAATGGTGTACAGTTGCCGTACATACAAGCTTTATTAGGACATAAAGACATTAAAACAACCATGATATATACTCATGTCACCAACGGGAGTATTACCAATGTTGCCAGCCCTTTAGATTGCTTAAGACTTTCTATAAAAAAGCCCTGAAAGCAGGGCTAAGACAGACATATTTATAAACAAAAAGGGAAGGCAGTACCTTGTCGTTGAATCTTTTTGTTTCCTATTCAGGCCCCAAGATGGTATGCGTGGCAGAGGACATACGGCATAAATGCCGGACAAGCATATAGATAAAGAGTCAATACAGGAAGTAACATATTTTTAATTTTTGGTCAAAATTTTGTTGAAATTCAGGATTTTGTGTGGGCTTGCCTTGATGATTATAGAAAAATATAAGCATTTTTTGGAATAGTGGGTGAAAAAATATATTTTTGGTGCGTAGATTAAATAGTTATGCCCAATGCTATGACGACCGTGCAACAGACGAACATTATAGCTTGACATAAAACTTTTGTGTAAAACTTGACGACCAAACAGGACAGATTTAGACCTTAAAAACATTAACTTAGCGACATATATTTTAAGACGAGAATGAAACAAAAATTAACGATAGAAAACTTAATAAAAGAAGCTCAAATCTTCTGTGCTGAACAATCTAAATTTCAGCACAAAGAACTGTTTGGAGTAACTGACGGCAAAGCCGTTGGGACACTTATTGAACAGAAATTTCAAAAGCACTTAAACGACAAATACGAAGTTACAATTGGTTCTTCTGCAAGCGGTGTTGACCTACCTTCTGACGACATTTTAACCGACATCAAAGTAACTTCGATAAAACAACCTCAATCATCCTGCCCTTTCAAAGACGCTAAACAAAAGGTTTTCGGACTTGGTTATAACTTACTTGTTTTCGTTTACGACAAATCGGACGACCCGAAAAGTAAAACAGCAACTTTGAACTTTGTAAGTTGTTCATTTGTTGCAAAAGAGAGAACGGCTGACTATACAACAACGTACCGTTTAAGAGAAATGGTTAAAGACAAAGCCAATGAAGCCGACATCATTGCTTATTTACAGGATAAAAATATTCCAGCAGACGAAATAACGTTGTCGAAATTAGCCGAACAAATTTTAAAAACTCCACCTGAACAGGGTTACTTGACTATTTCAAATGCTTTACAATGGAGATTACAATATCAACGAATTGTAACTCTTACAGATGAAGTAACAGGAATAACCAAAATTGTAAGCTATAACAAACCTCAATGATGAAAGTATTTGAAGCAAATATTACTCATCAAGTTTCAGATTTCTTAAATGACAATCTGAAAAAGATTACATCTTTTGAAAAGGCAAATCAAAATGTATGATGCCTTCGGCATCATACATTTTTTGATAATAATGAAGAATTGGAAATGCTTAAAAAAGTTCTTTCAATTACTAATAATGTTCTTGAAGAACCTGATAGAGCGGAATATGGCGACTTTCAAACTAATTCTGATTTAGCGAATAAAGTAACATTACACTTAGCTTCCAAAAACATTTCCCCCGAAGTTGTAATTGAGCCGACTTGTGGAAAAGGAAATTTTATTATTGCTTCTCTACGAAACTTCAAGGAAATTAAAAATGTTTTCGGTGTTGAAATTTATAAACCTTACGTCTGGGAAACTAAATTCAACATTGTTGATTTTTTTCTTTCTAATCCAAATTCAAACAAACCAGAAATTTCAATAGTTCATTGCAACGTTTTTGATTTCGATTTTAAAACTATTGCAAAGGAGCATTCTACGAATAATATTTTGGTAATTGGTAATCCACCTTGGGTAACCAATTCAAAATTGGGTAGTTTAAACTCAACCAATCTTCCTAAAAAAACGAATTTTAAAAATCATAGCGGTTTAGATGCAATGACCGGTAAGGGCAATTTTGACATTGCTGAATTTATAACGCTTACTATGATTGAAACCTTTCAAAATATGAAAGGGAATTTATTGTTATTGGTAAAAAATTCTGTAATCAAAAACATTGTTTTTGACCAAAACAAAAAATCGTTACAAGATTTCAGAAATTGAAAAACATTGCATTGACAGCAAAAAGGAGTTTAATGTTTCAGTAGAAGCAGCTTTGTTTTATTGCAAACTAAATTCACTACCGACATTTGAATGCAAAGAATTTGATTTTTATAACAATCTAAAATCTCAACTCAAATTCGGTTGGTTGAACGATAAATTTGTTTCAAACATTGACACTTACATTCACACGAAAGAAATTGATGGAGAATGTCCTTTTGTTTGGCGACAAGGTTTAAAACACGATTGTTCAACCGTAATGGAATTAGACAAAGTGAACGGACACTATGTAAATGGACTGAACGAAGAAGTAAAATTAGAAGATGGTTTAGTTTACGGTATTCTCAAAAGTTCTGACCTTAAAAACACAGTAATCAATCAAACACGAAAGTTTACGATTGTTACGCAAAAGAAAGTTGGACAAGAAACAAAATATATCAAAACTGAATATCCTAAAACTTATCAATACCTGACAGAGCATCAAGCAAATTTCGATGCAAGAAAATCAAGTATCTACAACAATAAACCTTTGTTTTCAATATTTGGTATTGGCGACTATTCATTCAAACCTTTCAAAGTTGCAATATCAGGACTTTACAAGACATTTCATTTTACGCTTATTCTGCCTCAGGACAATAAACCTGTAATGCTTGACGACACTTGTTATTTGATAGGTTTTGACAAAATAGAATTTGCCGTTTACGCATTAATTCTTTTAAACTCTAATACGACAGTTCAGTTCTTGCAATCAGTTACTTTTCCAGACGCTAAAAGGACTTTTACAAAAGACGTTTTAATGAGAATTGACCTTTTAGAATTAGCAAAACAAATTAACAAGACACAACTGCAATCAGAACTTGAAATGCTGAACGAAAAGTATAAACTCAATTTGACATTGAACTTGTGGGACAGTTTTATTAACGAAATGACACCTGTAAACAATGGACAAATGGCAATGTTTGCATAGACCGGAAAAAGAAGCACTGGGCATAACAGCGGTTTGGCGTAATGGCGGGTTCAGTGCTTCGTATGACAGTTTTGCGGTAGGTTCAAGTGCAGTTCTTCGTTTGAACTTTTGTGCTAAAAATCCGCCACTACTTCCTAACATGGACGGTCGACACAAAGTCGAAAAATATAATTGTTGAACAACCGAGCGATAAAGAACTTAACCAATCAACTGCCAATTATTATTTCCTATCATTTTTCACCAAGGTAATTTACCTAGTTGCCATTGCCTTGGTGCTTTCTTCCGACTTGGCAACAGCCCAGCAAATCATCGTAAAGCCCATGCTACACAGTATCGGATATAGGGTACAAATGCCCCTCGGCTACGATGCCGATTCCACCGCTTTCACGGAAGTGCGCTATAGGGCTTTGGGACAAGACTGGCAGCCCGGTTTTCCTGCCGCCCGTCTTGCAATTGGAGAGTTTTGGGGCAGTCTTTTCCAACTCGTTACTGCTACGGGTTACGAACTGGAAGTCAGTTTGGTGGATTCCTTTCCTGTATTTGAAAAAGTCATCTTAACAGCGGCAACCACGACACTCGCCGTGCCGAATGTGCAGTCTTCGGGCAACCTCAAATGGGTAAGCCCCAACGGCATTGGCTCGGTTTATTCCGAAACCAGCCCCGGCAATTTGCAAACGCTGTTCGCTAGTGGATTGCCCTGCGGTACAACAGTTTTAATGAAAGGAGGGAATTATACACTTGATAACCTGAACCTCCAACTCAACACAGATTGCGCTGAAACCAAGCCAATCACTATCATGGCTGCACCAGGCGAATCACCTGTTTTCGACGGCGGCTCCTATGAGCAATACACCTGGACTCAAGGTACTGGAGATACCAGTATTTGGTGGACTAACCTGCCCGCCGACCTCGAATTCAACGCCCTTTGCCTTGTGGATGGCGAAAGAATGTACCCTTATGCTTTCCTGACACCTCCACCTATTGACCCCACTTATCCCAGCCTTTGGACCCTCGGCTTTGACCTCCCAGGCTATTATCGGAACAAGCAAAATCAGGTATTTATAAAAACCCTAGACAAAAAAAACATCAACGATTCGGAGGTTATTTTTTCAAAACGATTCAATTGCCTGACCATCAATGGTAACAACAAAAATGTGCATTTGCGCATCAAGGGCATTCATTTCAAATACTATGGCAAGGGTTTGTGTCGCAAGGATTTTTTAGGCAATCCAATCGAGTGTTATCCCTCTAATACCTTACGCATTGTAGATGCTAGTCATGTTGTGGTGGACAATTGCATATTTGATTTCTGCAATTATCCGCTGACTTTTGAAGGAAATAGCAACGATAATATCGTGATGAACTGCCAAATCAAAGACGGTACGGGCTACTGGTCTCATGCGGCATTCAAAACATCAAGAGATGTTTTTCCGTGGTTGCTTGACGCTAGTTGTGGAAGTTATGGCAGGTATCTGGAAAACGCAGGTATACATATCGCACCCAATGCGGGACAAGAGACCCAAGGTAATATTGTCTGGAAAAATACCGTGGAAGGTGTGGTAGGTGGAATTTCTTTAGGCTCATCCCAACGGTTCGATCATGACAGAAAACGATGTTTATGAAAACAAGGTTTCCTGGTGTTATGATGGCATTGATGCTTTAGGTGAACAACGAAATGCACGCATTTGGCGCAATGAAGTCAGCCATTGTCCGGTTGGGACATCGCTCATTTTTAGGGAACAAAAACCAGTATATATTTTCCGCAATGTGTATCACCACCTTGACCAACGGAAGAATTATCGAGACGACCCGAATTTTCAAGATTGTAACAATACCGCAACCCACCAGTCATGGTCCACTGCTCTTAAATTGAATGCCGGGACTGAAACCGACCCAAATGACCTGATTTACTTCATTCACAATACGGTACACTCCAATGAACCACTCGCCTTCAACCTATATCTTTGGACGCCAACATGGAAATTGTTGCAACTACGCAATAACATATTTTATAGTGAAGGGATATCCAATTTCATGTTTGATGGTGTCATAAACCAACCCAAGTATAGTTTCGAATCAATCGGCAACAATGTAGTAAACGCAGGCAACAATGTAAAGGGCATCGTCCGCCCAATTCACGGGGGGCTTAACGAGTGCTTTGAGTACGAAAATATGGGAGATCTGGAAAGTGGTCTGTCTGGCACAACGGGAAGCTCTTTTTCTTTTTTTGAAAATACGCTGAATGAATTGCCACATTTTGTTGACCCTGAAAATGAAGACTTTCACCTCCTTCCCACCAGCCCATTGATTAACCAAGGATTGCCAGTACTGGGCTTCAACAATCAATTTGAAGGCATTGCACCAGATATTGGGGCTTTCGAGTTGCCCGATTCCATTGTTTCCGTGCAGCCAGTTATATTGCTAGAAACGGGTTTGGTTATTTTTCCGAACCCTTCAACAGGTGAGTTTTTTGTGCGATTCAATTCACCGGGCGGTGTTGCGGACTTGCAGGTATGGGATTCGCAAGGCAGGTTGCTTGCTGAAAAACATGTCTCTGACTTGCCCTCAGGCAAGCAAACGCTTGGGGTTAATATTTCAACATTTCAAACTGGGGTCTATTTTTTAAAAATTTGGTCTGCTGAAGGAATAGCGACAGGACGATTAATGAAAAAGTGAGAACAATGCACTCAACGCCAACCGCCGCCAAAGCCTAACTCGAAGCCAACGCAGGCGGCGGTATGCGTGAGTGCCCCCGTTAATCACAACAATAACAAACAAAATTAAATTAATAATAATAAAAAAAAAATTAAACATGAGTAAATTTATTACACTTACAAACCAAAACGGTAACTATCCAATACTTCTAAACACTGACCATGTTGTGTATTTTAGCGAATTCGACAACGGCACTCACGTATTTCTGAACAATCTTTTAGAAATACCTAACAAAGAAGAAAAAGATTATTACTACTATTCTATTGAAGTATCTGAATCTTTATCTGCAATAGAAAGTTTGCTTTTTGAATTGTAATGTTCTTTAATTTCTTTTTTCTTTTCATCAGTGAATTCTTTTATGTCAAATGCTTTATTTAAATAAAGAATTGCATCTTCTCTTGAAATAAAGTTCCTGTTTAATGTTCCTAAAAAATCTTTTAAAATATCCATGACTAAACAATTTTACAGCCAACCAAACTTTTAACAGAATTAGAATAACTGTGATTAATCGAGTAGACGGCCCCACCAACCGAAGCTGATGGGGAGCGCCTCTCACACCACCGTACGTACGGGTCTCGTATACGGCGGTTCACAAACTGATGGGTTCAGTTTAAAGTACATGTCCAAAAGTGATTGATAACCACGTTTCTTAAGTCGTTGAAGCGTAATAGTTGTTATCAGAATTGGACTTTGGGCTACTGCCCATCCGCCTTTTCTGGTTCTGCTCCATGCATACGCATCACCTTGGTTTACACCTAATCGGATTAGGTTTTTCCTTTTCCTTTCGGGTTTCTTCCAGTCGTGCCATATGCAATATCGCAGTCTGTTACGTAACCATCCGTCCATCGTTTTGAGCTTACTGTAAATGCTTGCTCCACGAAAGTAATTAAGCCAGCCTAATTGGATTTCATTAATTTTCGTAATCCGTTCCGCTAAGCTTATTGGGGATGTCTTCCTAGTGATCGATTTTAGACTTTGTTGCAACCGTTCCCAAGCTTTGTCGCCTACCGTCAATTGATATTTACCTTTGTCGCCTTTGGCATATGTAGATGCAAATCTAAAACCCAGTATCTCAAAGTGTACTGGTCTTCTGATTCCACTCTTTTCTCTGTTAATTGTTAGCTTCAGTTTATCTCTTAGGTACAAATATACTTTGTTTCCTGTCGTTTTAGCTTCAGCTTTTGACTTCACATAGATACTAAAATCATCGGCATACCGGACGAATTTCAATCCTTGCCGCTCCAATTCCTTGTCCAACTCGTGGAGAAGTATATTGGATAGCAATGGGCTGATCGGACTTCCTTGCGGTACTCCCTTCGTGCGTTTTGTGAGTTTACCCTTTAACATAATGGGTGCTCGTAACCATTTCCTGATCATTCGCATCGTTATCGGACATTTCACTTTTTGGTAAATCAAGTTTAGTAGAAGACAGTGGTCTACTTCATCAAAGAACGTCTTTAGATCGATGTCTATGATGTAGTTAAAACCCATCTCGATATACTCCTTTGCTTTCTGTACAGCTTGTCTTGCGTTACGGTTCGGTCTGAACCCATAGCTACTCTCGCTGAACTCTTTCTCAAATCGATACATCATCACTTGTGACACGGCTTGCTGCATCAGTCGGTCGATTACTGTCGGAATACCCAGAAGTCGTGTCTTTCCACCACCTTTCGGTATCTCAACTCCCAAAATAGGTTGTGGCATGTACACGTTCCCTTTGATTTCGACCAGTAGTTCAGGTTTGTGGGCATCAAGATATCTGATCAGTTGATCTGTTCTCATTCCATCAATGCCTGCACTACCTTTGTTGACCATTACTTGTCGCAATGCTCGTTCGAGATTTCTAGGATGCAATACTTGTTCAATCATTTTGATTGTTGTTTTGTACTTTAAAATAATCCTGCTCCGCTTAGTGGTGGCTATCCGCATGACTGCTGATTCCGTCCATAATTTGAAGCCAATTCGCGTTCAGTCCTTCCCCATTTGTGAGACCTATCGGGTATGCTCTTAACAGCCCAAACTCGTTACTATGGGTACTATGACCTCTGCTGACTTCTCTGATAATTCAATCAATGAACTCAGAGATCTCCCTCGGTAAGGCAAATATCTTTCAGTCAATCGCTGCCGGATCTACTCATCAGGTATCAGAACTTCGGGCGTTAGTATGATGTGCTACCTAACCCAACCTGACCAGCCTCTTATCCGGTTCCTATACGTCAGTACCGACTTTTGCAGTCCTGCTTACTTCAGTGCTTAGATCACTCTAAACCACCTTGCAGCTTGCTAATACTTCTGGGCGTTACACCAGCGTATGAGAGACTTTCACTCTCAAGATAAACTGCTTCTTTAAGCAGATTGTACAACTTAAATGAAAATTGTACATTTGCCATTCAAGGCACACACAGCACATTGGCAAAGGCGGGGTTTTCGTCTCTGCTTGAAAGTTTTGCAAGGTTGCAAAGTCAGTTTTTCAAATGAACTTTTTGCTGAAAAGCCCGCCCATCGCCAAAATACTGCAAACCGTTGTAGTACATGAAGACAACGGATGCAGATAGGTAGATTGCTAAGTATGATTGATGAGAGAAGGATTTTAGATTGTTGATTTCCAGATTGGCCAAAAAGTCACCTTAAGTACAAATGCCAAAGACAGTTGTAACTTAAGTGAATAACGGCGCATTGACCGCTATAGGTAGTGTCACGGAGTTGAAATGAAAGTGAACCAATGATTAAGCAAGGTAATAGAAATTATCAAAAGCGGCATTACTTTGTTGAGAAAACAAATATGTTTTACTAAGGATTATTAATGTTAGGTTGACCTGTATATTCAAGGTACAGGATAACATTGGTTAAGTTGGCAAAACTGAATATGTATCAAATCAAAAGAAGTCCCAAAATCCGCTACTGTAAAATATGAGAATTTAACAGACGAAGTTGAATTGATCTTAGAATTATTTCAGACCAAATCGTAAATTTGAAGATGACCCTGATACGGAGTATGGACGAAGAGATAGCATGATCAGTTCATAAAGATTTTACAACCTTTCTAAGGGACTGACACTGAATTATTTTGAGACAAAATCACAACCAATCACCAAGCTGATGTGGCAGGCGTACAAGAAGTAAGAGCCAATAGGTGAAGCTCAACAAGTGGCCAAAAGAATATTGGCATTACTGAGATAAAACGTAGGATTTAAATCTATGGACAGGCTGACCTCAGAGCTATTTTCCGTAATGCAAAAAAGTAGCTTTACCGAAACGAAAATAATAAGATGAGCGCCTTTAACCTATATCAGAATGCTAGAGGATCTCACAGGAATAGTAAAGGGACAATAGTGAGTATATTTAAGAGTACTTTTTGATTGGAGAGAATCATATTTAAAGACCCAATCTGAGTGCACAGATAGTTGTCAGACAAATAAGAACTTTAAACCATGATTTTGTAATTAGAAATAGATAAAATGAAGGGTTTTTGACAATATTGATCCTGATCTGTTGATGAACATTTGCCTTTTTAGATTAAGAACAAAGACCCAAATGTGCAGACATGGCTTCAAGGGGAGTAGTGAGTAAAGGAATGTCACAGAATTTTATGATTAAGCCACCACAGTGAAGTCATTAGTCGCTATTGGCAAATTGATATTACATTTCGTAATTACAAAATGGATGAAGAATAAATCATGAAAATGATTGGTGTGATATGCAGATGAATTTTGGTACTAATCCACGGAGAAGAAAAACTTTAATTATGCAAATATAAAGGTAAGAATGCAAAGCTGCCACTACAGGACATGCTCTTAAGACGAAAATCGTTTCATTCTGGGAGGTATAGAGGATTGATCAAAGAAATATGATTTTCAGCGATTCACATTAAGCCAACGGGTGTCAAGACAAAGAAAGAGTAAGATGCACTCTATTACACATTACTAAAAAGTCAAGAACAGGCATTTCTTGAGCAAATTAGCAGTTGGAACAATTAATAAAAGGAGAAAGCCCATAGAAATAATCCCTGAACATTGAAATCAAAGTTATGTGGCGTACAAGGACAGACAAGTCTTGTGAATGGTAGTTTGAAGGAGTCCATAAATATTCAATGCCATCTAATAATGTGGTAAATTCGGACAAGCATTATGAAGTATGCAGCCTTAATCAGTTGGCTTTAAAACTGGGATGAATACAAAAGTCTCACCAGATAAACTGTCACAGGAGATTGGTATATCCCTAAAGGTATACTATCTATGTGGGATTAACAAAAACTATTAAGAACCTGAACAGAGCTTTGGCACGTCAACGTTAAATGAGAACGTGAAGGGAGACTACATAATTGACGGCGTCATATCATGGAAACAAAAAATGACTTAGACAACAAACGATTTAAAGCGTTATAACATTAATTCTCTGATGGATGCAAATCTCAACGAAATGGAAATCCGTTTAAATAATGGAAATTTGTAAAAATCTTGAAAAAGGGGGCAATCGCTGTGCCGAAGAAGAATTTCAAAGAAGGATTCCATTTTAGTTTGAGAAAAAGATCTTTTAATTGGGGATCAAAGTTTCAGTAAAACAAGATGGAATATGGGATTTGTTAACAATAAAGGTGAAGATCTAATTAAACCAAAATATGATAGTATTTGGATATTATAAATTAAAACTGAACATAGTTACTAGGCAAAAGGGAACAACCCTAAGCCTACAGAATCGAAAGTGAACAAGCTCAACAACGGCTATTGTTATCGGAATAATAGGGAACTAGTTTGTAAGAATTGCATGTAAACAAATGATATTTTGATAAAGTTGGAAACAAAGCTTGGATCTTTGCTAACACTAAGGGTTTTGAAGATCAAATAACCATCGATCAAACTGTCGAATATGAAAAGCGGCTTTAGCTTTTGACGACTTCCTTTTCCATAAAAGTGAATTGCAACCACAAATCATAGGGTTGATAGATTTGCCAAATTCTGTAGGATCGTTGGGTTTTGTTGAGGAACTGGTACCGAATTTTATCGACCTGTAAGAAGAACCTTACGATTTTCGGCTCATAATGCTAAATTCAGAACTGGTGAAAACTCGGGATTCTTTCAAACTTAGGTCAGGAGCTGAAACCTGAGTAAAATGAAATTGAACAAGCGGACCCTGTAAGGTTTTACCATCTTTCTTAAGCCTAAACTATTTTGGTCTTTTCACATTAACAAAAAGATATTTTAATCAGTAAATGAATCACAAGATATAATCGAGTAGACGGCCCCACCAACCGAAGCTGATGGGGAGCGCCTCACACCACCGTACGTACGGGTCTCGTATACGGCGGTTCACAAACTGATGGGTTCAGTTTAAAGTAATGTCCAAAAGTGATTGATAGCCTCGTTTCTTAAGTCGTTGAAGTGTAATAGTTGTTATTAGAATTGGACTTTGGGCTACTGCCCATCC
This sequence comes from Saprospiraceae bacterium, assembly GCA_016717145.1. Classification (GTDB taxonomy): domain Bacteria; phylum Bacteroidota; class Bacteroidia; order Chitinophagales; family Saprospiraceae; genus OLB9. The sequence continues at coordinate 22,779 of JADKGD010000074.1, forward strand.
GCCTTTCTGGTTCTGCTCCATGCATACGCATCACCTTGGTTTACACCTAATCGGATTAAGTTTTCCTTTTCCGTTTCGGGTTTCTTCCAGTCGTGCCATATGCAGTATCGCAGTCTATTACGTAGCCATCCGTCCATCGTTTGAGCTTACTGTAAATGCTTGCTCCACGAAAGTAATTAAGCCAGCCTAATTGGATTTCATTAATTTTCGTAATCCGTTCCGCTAAGCTTATTGGGGATGCCTTTCTAGTGATCGATTTTAGACTTTGTTGCAACCGCTCCCAAGCCTTATCGCCTACCGTCAATTGATATTTACCTTTGTCGCCTTTGGCATACGTAGATGCAAATTTAAAGCCCAGTATCTCGAAGTGTACTGGTCTTCTGATTCCACTCTTTTCTCTATTAATCGTTAGCTTCAACTTATCTCTTAGGTACAAATATACTTTGTTTCCTGTCGTTTTAGCTTCAGCTTTTGACTTCACATAGATACTAAAATCATCGGCATACGGACGAATTTCAATCCTTGTCGTTCCAATTCCTTGTCCAACTCGTGGAGAAGTATATTGGACAGCAACGGGCTAATAGGACTTCCTTGCGGTACTCCTTCGTTCGCTTTGTGAGTATACCCTTTAACATGATTGGTGCTCGTAACCACTTTCTGATCATTCGCATCGTTATCGGACATTTCACTTTTTTGGTAAATCAAGTTTAGTAGAAGTCAGTGGTCTACTTCATCAAAGAACGTCTTTAGATCGATGTCTATGATGTAGTTGAAGCCCATCTCGATATACTCCTTCGCTTTCTGTGCAGCTTGTCTTGCGTTGCGGTTCGGTCTGAACCCATAGCTACTCTCCGCTGAACTCTTTCTCAAATCGGTACATCATTACTTGTGACACGGCTTGTTGCATCAGTCGGTCGATTACTGTCGGAATACCCAGAAGTCGTGTCTTTCCACCACCTTTGGTATCTCAACTCCCCAAAATAGGTTGATGCAGGTACTCATTCCCTTTGATTTCGACCAGTAGTTCAGGTTTGTGGGTATCAAGATATCTGATCAATTGATCTGTTCTCCATTCCATCAATGCCTGCACTACCTTTATTGACCATTACTTGTCGCAATGCTCGTTCGAGATTTCTAGGGTGTAATACTTGTTCAATCATTTTGATTGTTGTTTTGTACTTTAAAATAATCCTGCTCCGCTTAGTGGGGGCTATCCGCATCACTGCAGATTCCGTCCATAATTTGGAGCCAATTTGCGTCAGTCCTTCCCCATTTGTGAGACCTATCGGGTATGCTATTAACAGCCCAAACTCGTTACTATGGGTACTATGACTCTGCTGACTTCTCTGATAATTCAATCAATGAACTCAGAGATCTCCCTCGGTAAGACAAATATCTTTCAGTCAATCGCTGCCGGATCTACTCATCAGGTATCAAAACTCGGGCGTCAATATGATGTGCTACCTAACCCAACCTGACAGGCCTCTTATCCGGTTCCTATACGTCAGTACCGACTTTTGCAGTCCTGCTTACTTCAATGCATAGATCACTCTAAACCATCTTGCAGCTTGCTAATACTTCTGGGCGTTACACCAGCGTATGAGAGACTTTCACTCTCAAGATAAACTGCTTCTTAAAGTTGTACAACTAACACTTCTGAGCCGTACATTTGCCATTCAAGGCACACACAAGCGATTTGATGAGCAAATTTCGCTATCACTCGTCGTCGTCGGAAATCAGCAACATTAGCATCGATTGAAGATAGATAAGTCCCTCCTAAAGCTGAAATCGACCTAAAAAATAAACTCCAATAGGGAAGCGGAAAATCAAAGAAAAGCCGCTCAGAGTTAGAAGGTTGCGGATGAGTAGACAGATTTCGAAGTGAATTTTCAAACAATGTAAAAACGGTTGGGGTTGCCGATCAACCTATAAAAAAAAGTAAAAATATGAATAAGTTTAGGGAAGTGATTAAACAATGATGGAGTTAGAAAATTAGTATTGCACCCGTTAAATGTGTTATATTTTTTATTTTTAACGTTCAAAAAAACAAAAACATGAACAGATTAAAATTTTTATTAGCGGCCTTTGTTGTTGCAGTACTTACTTTGGGGATTTATTCTTGTGCTAAAGAAGAAAATAAAACTGATTCCTTCCAAAGTGTATCCCCCAGAAAAGCATTAGATATACCTATTAAAAGTGGAGATGTTTTACAGTTTAGAGATTATTCACATCTTTCAAGTTATGTTTCAGACTTGAATGATTTATTAACTCTAGATGAAGTTAATTTTGAATCAGCAATTTTTCAACCAACAGTTTTTCAATCCGTATATTGGAAGCTGGTAAATGATGAATTTGCCGATCCTAAAGATAGGTATATGCCCTTCCTTACAGATCCTGTAATGATGGCTATAGTAATGAATATTATGAATTAAGAGTTGGTGATGTTTTGGTTACATATATCACAAACAATCAAGTTTTGCGATCTTCAGCGAGCAATGTATCAACCAGAACAGCAATAAGAAACATAACTAAAGGTACTGAGTTACTTTTATCCAATGTTCCAACAGGTGCCGCGTGGGGAGATGATACAGATGAGCAATCATTTTTAGCGCCTTGGTGTGGATGTGAAATTAAAATAAAAAGAATTGATTGTAATACGGTAAGAATTATAGGTAATTGCCAAAATTTTGTTTTTGGGGCAGGTGATGGCACTATAGAAATATTCTTAAATAACAGCCAGTTTTTTCCTACGCCAGGAACAATTCCAACAAGCACATTCAGGACAAATGGCAACTTTAGCTTTGACATTCCATTATCAAATACTTCGACTCTATTTTTGCACGCTTCTGCAAGACCTGATTGCTTCTTTAATAACCTTGCAACAGCAAGCACAAATGGCCCTTCTGGCTCAGTGTGTGATCCAGATGATAAAGATACGGGATGGCTATGGGCTCAAAATGCTCCTGGTACAGAAGGGATGAGTCACAGAACATCTGCATATAAAAATACTTGGTCGGGTTACGAAAAAGCTGAATTGTTTTCCAAACGGTTTAATGGTTCGTCTTGGGTGAAAAACAATGCCAATTTAAGAGTAACAATAGCTGCAACCCGCAAATCTTTTGGGTGCAGTGTGACAGATAGAGAATCTGAAACAAAAACCTGTACTAGCTGCAGCAATAGAAATGCGAGTGTTAATATCGGATTAAGTGGGCATAAAGCACTTCACCATTGTGACGGTGATGTAGTAGGTACTTATAGGAAAATCATTGGATCAACAACGTTAAATGCAACGTGTAGTCCTAATTTTGAATGCTGTAATTAATTTAAATTACTAATAAGCTAATAGTTTGGTAAGGCGATTAATCGATCGCCTTACCATTTTTAAACTAAAATTAATATGAGATACATCCAAGTTATATTTTCTTTACTTTTTCTGTTGATCTTTTTACAAATAGGAAAAACACAAGCATACAAAGTATCAGTGTATGCTGATAAATATATAGAACTAGATACATTTGAATCTATCATTCTCGAAGATGGCAATCATCTAGGTTGGGAAAAAAGATTTGATCTTGATTTTACCTTTCCATATTATGATACTTCTTTTAATTATATTTTGGGTGATTATGAATCTACATATTCATTTGAAGAAGAGATCGACTTCTCTATACGATTAATGTTATTTGGCTATGAGTTTGATAAACTTATTGACCCTGAAAATGTAACATCTGATCTAAGGTATGCGTTGAAACTAAAAGATGGTAAAAAGGCTCTTTGCTTACAATTTACAAAAAATAGGCTTACATCAGACCCATCGGTCTTACAATTTGATAGCTATATAAATTTTCAAATATGGTTTATAGAAAATGGCAATATAGAAGTAAAATTTGGAGACTATAATTTAGATAATTCACCTGTGTATGTACCAAATGAAGGATTCTATTTGCAAACTGTTAATCAAGGTCCAATCTTAATTGGCCCCGAATTTGGGCTATATCATCCGTTCGATGAAAACATTAAAATGGGGATCGATGGGCCTTTTGATGCTTTCGCAGTTATAGAAGATTCAGGAAACCTTACAGTACTACCACCACCCAATTGGGCCATAAAATTTGAGAAGCAGACCACATCAACCAGTGAAGTTCAACATTTTGAAAACTTGTATTTTCCAAATCCTGCTAGAGATAGAATTCTTTTCAAACAACCTTTAACGGATTTTAGTATTTACAATATTGAAGGAAAGCAGTTGATTTACAGCAACAACTCAAATGCAGAAATTAGCGAAATAGACATCTCAGGCCTGCCAGCTGGCATTTATATTTTAAAGGCAAAAATAAACAATATTGTAAGTATAAATAAAATTTTAAAAAAATGAAAAAGTTAATAATAATTATTTTAGTGGTTATATCGTGCAATAATATAAGAAGTCAATCTTCTATAGGCTTGAATGCTACATTTATTGGTGCATATGGAATTCAACAAGAAGTAAGTCTTGAGACGATTTTTTTTAAAAATTTAAATATTGGATTTAGATTGGGGACAAATTTTAAGCAATATAGTTCTTACAAATTCGGAATGCGTTACAATCTTTGGCACCATAACAAAACAAATGTTCAATGTGGACTTGACTTAGGGCATTTGCAATATGGTTCCCAAACAAAACAAGGATATCGAACTATCGATTTACTAATTGGAATCCGTCAAAGTTTTCAAATAAAATTGAAGGGATAGGTGAAATTGGATTATCAAATAAGGAGTTTTCGTCAGAACCGACACCGTTAATTTTGAGAATAGGCCTAAGGTATAAGATAAATTAAAAGTGAAAGTGAAATTAACCAGATGCTAACAAGCGATTTAACGACAGCCGCCCCTATCAGGGACGGCCGTCGTAAATCGCAGCCGTTACCTTCAATAAAAAGAAATGAAAAAATTAAACCTAATCGTGCTAAGTCTTTTATTCATTCAAATGGCGAAAGGCCAATTTGATGAAGGATGTCTTCAGATAAATTAATGGTAGCGGCTGAGAATTTAAACTTCCGAGAGAAGCCAGATACAGATTCAAGAATCATTGGGGAAACTCACGAATTCAGAATACTTGAATCTAATTGAAATCCATGATAGAAGAAAAGATTTACTGGAACACTTTTGAATTTTCATGGGTCAAAGTTCAAAGAATCCAAACAGGTGAAATTGGATATGTATTTGGGAAGTATTTAAAAACACCTGGAAATGGCTTATCTGAATTACCATGATTCAGATAGGATACAAAAGGGAAATTGGTATGGCATTTACCAAGAAGGAGGAAAAGTGAAAATTGAAATGACAACTCCAAAAATATCAGAATTAGATGAAGGATTTAATTCAATAATAGGGAGTAGTGAAAAGCATAAAATACTTGTTTGCTCACAAGATGAAATTAAAGAAGGAGAGATAAATGGTCACATCCTTGAAAACGATAGAGAATATTTAAAAATCGGAATTCAAAAGCGATTGGTAAGGATTGGTGACTTTGAATTTAGTCTCGTCTGTACAAAGGCGAAGTCGAATTGAATCCGCCAAGTTTAATCCGAAAAAATGAAAAGATTATTTTCTTAACAACACACATTGACGGTTCAAAAAGGCATTATGTCGAACAAGACTTATCGGGTTGTATTTCGCAATTTGGTGAAGTAGGTTATCAAATCCACTTTGCAGGAGATTTAAACGACGACGGAATTCCTGAATTGATAATATCGGAAGGTACGACGCATGGGGAAGTGTTTATTATTTCAGGAGCAATAAAGAAGGAAAATTAGAATTGTGTAAGTATCCAGGAGTTTCGATTAAATGTTGAAAATGAATAAGAAAAAGAATACTGAAGGTAATCGAGTAGACGGCCCCACCAGCCGAGACTGATGGGGAGCGCCTCTCACACCACCGTACGTACGGGTCTCGTATACGGCGGTTCGCAAACTGATGGGTTCAGTTTAAAGTACATGTCCAAAGTGATGCATAGCCTCGTTTCTTGAGTCGTTGAAGTGTAATAGTGGTTATTAGAATAGGGCTTTGGGCTACAGCCCATCCGCCTTTTCTGGTTCTGCTCCATGCATACGCATCACCTGGGTTTACACCTAATCGGATTAAGTTTTCCTTTTCCGTTCGGGTTTCTTCCAGTCATGCCATATGCAGTATCGCAGTCTATTACGTAGCCATCCGTCCATCGTTTTGAGCTTACTGTAAATGCTTGCTCCACGAAAGTAATTAAGCCAACCTAATTGGATTTCATTAATTTTCGTAATCCGTTCTGCTAAGCTTATTGGAGATGCCTTTCTAGTGATCGATTTTAGACTTTGTTGCAACCGCTCCCAAGCCTTGTCGCCTACCGTCAATTGATATTTACCTTTGTCGCCTTTGACATATGTAGATGCAAATCTAAAGCCCAGTATCTCGAAGTGTACTGGTCTTCTGATTCCACTCTTTCTCTGTTGATCGTTAGCTTCAGCTTATCTCTTAGATACAAATATACTCTGTTTCCCGTCGTTTTAGCTTCAGCTTTTGACTTCACATAGATACTAAAATCATCGGCATAACGGACGAATTTCAATCCTTGTCTTTCCAATTCCTTGTCCAACTCGTGAAGAAGTATATTGGACAACAGCGGACTGATAGGACTGCCTTGCGGTACACCCTTCGTCCGCTTTGTGAGTACGCCTTTAACATGATTGGTGCTCGTAGCCACTTTCTGATCATTCGCATCGTTATCGGACATTTCACTTTTCGGTAAATCAAATTTAACAGTAGGCAGTGGTCTACTTCATCAAAGAACGTCTTTAGATCGATGTCTATGATGTAGTTGTAGCCCATCTCGATATACTCCTTCGATTTTTGTACAGCTTGTCTTGCGTTGCGGTTCGGTCTGAACCCGTAGCTACTCTCACTGAAATCCTTCTCAAATCGGTACATCATTACTTGTGATACGGCTTGTTGAATAAGTCGATCAATTACTGTCGGAATACCCAGAAGTCGTGTCTTTCCACCACCTTTTGGTATCTCAACTCCCAAAATCGATTGTGGCAGGTACTCATTACCTTTGATTTCTGCCAGTAGTTTGGATTTCTGGGTATCAAGGTACTTGATCAATTGATATGTTCTCAGTCCGTCGATTCCAGCGCTACCTTTATTGACCATTACTTGTCGCAATGCTCGTTCGAGATTTCTTGGATGTAATACTTGTTCAATCATTTTGATGGTTGTTTTGTACTTTAAAATAATCCTGCTCCGCTTAGTGGTGGCTATCCGCATCACTGCAAATTCCGTCCATAATTTGGAGCCAATTTACGTTCAGTCCTTCCCCACTTGTGAGACCTATCGGGTATGGTATTAGCAGCCCGAACTCGTTACTATGGGTACTATGACCTCTGCTGACTTCTCTGATAATTCAATCAATGAACTCAGAGATCTCCCTCGGTAAGGCAATTATCTTTCAGTCAATCGCTGCCGGATCTACTCATCAGGTATCAAAACTTCGGGCGTCAGTATGATGTGCTACCTAACCCAACCTGACAGGCCTCTTATCCGGTTCCTATACGTCAGTACCGACTTTTGCAGTCCTGCTTACTTCAGTGCTTAGATCACTCTAAACCACCTTGCAGCTTGCTAATACTTCTGGGCGTTACACCAGCGTATGAGAGACTTTCACTCTCAAGATAAACTGCTTCTTAAAGCAGTTTGTACAACTCACTTCTGTGTCGTACATTTGCCATTCAAGGCACACACAATGCACTGGACGTACAGACTCCCTATCGGTCGTCCGTCGCCAGTGCTAACCGTTATGGCTCATGAAGGAAGACCAAAACCCATCCATAAAGAAAATCTCCTAATAGGTAAAGATTTTTGTAGCGTTTGTAAATTTGTGGTCTCGCAATCCAAAATTGAGCGGTAACTTTTAACGATTTTTTAACCATCAAAAGTTTTTAGCGGTATGCGGATTTTACCTACATTAGTTTTTATTATCTTCACTATTTTGGGTCTTTACGGTCAGGATCTTGTAGCTTGGGCGCCATCTACAAATAATTTAACAGAAGGTCAAAGTATGATTCATATAAATCTGGGAGTACCCGCTACTGTTGGAATTGTTGGTGATGGAAATGATGGTGTAAGCAATATTCAAGTTTTAATATTTGACAATTTAAATGTTTTACAAGAGACTGTTATTTGGCCATCCAATCCGGATGTCGCTGTTTCTACCGGGTGGAAAGCAGAATATGTGGCACTTTCGGGTCAGGGGTCAAGTTGCACAAATGGTGGCAAAGATTGGTTTTACATTCAGGATAGTAATGCAAATACATATGAAAACATGGATCAATGTGTAAAATTGGCTCCAATGCCCATAACATACCAAAATCAGCCAACCGCCAAACTCCAAAATAACAGGAATTCTTATCTTTGCGGTTTGAGACATGAGATATAAGGTTTTGAAGGAGTAAATGGAGTTAGAAAAGTATTTATTACAAACAGATGAGCAACAAGAAGTCTTTGATTTTTACAGTCAAGGACCTAAAGGAAATATTCATAAAAGAATAGCTTACACACCAACAACAATACCTAATTTATGGCAACTTGTAATGGGAGATTATAATATTAAAACTGACGAAATAGATTTTTTAAATGTAACGAATAACAACGATAGAGATAAAGTATTAGTAACAGTCGGGTCAACTCTTTACTCATTTTTCAGTAAGAAACCCACTGTAATGGTATATGCAAGGGGTAGCACACAAGCAAGGACAAGATTGTATCAAATAGGAATAAACTCTATGTATGAAAGTATAGAACAAGATTTTGAAATATTCGGGGAACTTGATGGTGAGTTTGAACGTTTTACAAAAGATACAAATTATCATTCATTTATAGTCATTAAAAAGTAAATTATGAAGCCAAATCAAATAGAAACATTAGATCTTAAAAGGAAACCAATAATTGCCATTAATAAAAAATTAAACAGTGCCAGAAATATGGAACTTCCACAGTTTAAGATTGACAACGTTGAAAATGCTATTAAAAATACAAATCTGCTTGAACTTATAGATAAAATCAACAAAGAGAGAATCACGAAGCCATAATCGAGTAGACGGCCCCACCAGCCGAGACTGATGGGGAGCGCCTCTCACACCACCGTACGTACGGGTCTCGTATACGGCGGTTCGCAAACTGATGGGTTCAGTTTAAAGTACATGTCCAGAAGTGATGCATAGCCTCGTTTCTTGAGTCGTTGAAGTGTAATAGTGGTTATTAGAATAGGGCTTTGGGCTACAGCCCATCCGCCTTTTCTGGTTCTGCTCCATGCATACGCATCACCTGGGTTTACACCTAATCGGATTAAGTTTTTCCTTTTCCGTTCGGGTTTCTTCCAGTCATGCCATATGCAGTATCGCAGTCTATTACGTAGCCATCCGTCCATCGTTTTGAGCTTACTGTAAATGCTTGCTCCACGAAAGTAATTAAGCCAACCTAATTGGATTTCATTAATTTTCGTAATCCGTTCTGCTAAGCTTATTGGAGATGCCTTTCTAGTGATCGATTTTAGACTTTGTTGCAACCGCTCCCAAGCCTTGTCGCCTACCGTCAATTGATATTTACCTTTGTCGCCTTTGACATATGTAGATGCAAATCTAAAGCCCAGTATCTCGAAGTGTACTGGTCTTCTGATTCCACTCTTTTCTCTGTTGATCGTTAGCTTCAGCTTATCTCTTAGATACAAATATACTCTGTTTCCCGTCGTTTTAGCTTCAGCTTTTGACTTCACATAGATACTAAAATCATCGGCATAACGGACGAATTTCAATCCTTGTCTTTCCAATTCCTTGTCCAACTCGTGAAGAAGTATATTGGACAACAGCGGACTGATAGGACTGCCTTGCGGTACACCCTTCGTTCGCTTTGTGAGTACGCCCTTTAACATGATTGGTGCTCGTAGCCACTTTCTGATCATTCGCATCGTTATCGGACATTTCACTTTTCGGTAAATCAAATTTAACAGTAGGCAGTGGTCTACTTCATCAAAGAACGTCTTTAGATCGATGTCTATGATGTAGTTGTAGCCCATCTCGATATACTCCTTCGATTTTTGTACAGCTTGTCTTGCGTTGCGGTTCGGTCTGAACCCGTAGCTACTCTCACTGAAATCCTTCTCAAATCGGTACATCATTACTTGTGATACGGCTTGTTGAATAAGTCGATCAATTACTGTCGGAATACCCAGAAGTCGTGTCTTTCCACCACCTTTTGGTATCTCAACTCCCAAAATCGATTGTGGCAGGTACTCATTACCTTTGATTTCTGCCAGTAGTTTGGATTTCTGGGTATCAAGGTACTTGATCAATTGATCTGTTCTCAGTCCGTCGATTCCAGCGCTACCTTTATTGACCATTACTTGTCGCAATGCTCGTTCGAGATTTCTTGGATGTAATACTTGTTCAATCATTTTGATGGTTGTTTTGTACTTTAAAATAATCCTGCTCCGCTTAGTGGTGGCTATCCGCATCACTGCAAATTCCGTCCATAATTTGGAGCCAATTTACGTTCAGTCCTTCCCCACTTGTGAGACCTATCGGGTATGGTATTAGCAGCCCGAACTCGTTACTATGGGTACTATGACCTCTGCTGACTTCTCTGATAATTCAATCAATGAACTCAGAGATCTCCCTCGGTAAGGCAATTATCTTTCAGTCAATCGCTGCCGGATCTACTCATCAGGTATCAAAACTTCGGGCGTCAGTATGATGTGCTACCTAACCCAACCTGACAGGCCTCTTATCCGGTTCCTATACGTCAGTACCGACTTTTGCAGTCCTGCTTACTTCAGTGCTTAGATCACTCTAAACCACCTTGCAGCTTGCTAATACTTCTGGGCGTTACACCAGCGTATGAGAGACTTTCACTCTCAAGATAAACTGCTTCTTAAAGCAGTTTGTACAACTCACTTCTGTGTCGTACATTTGCCATTCAAGGCACACACAACGGGTTTAAGAAATTGGCGGTTCAGTGGTTAAATGAAGTTCAGTTTTCCAATGGAACATTTGTGGTAGCAGACAGTTTAGTGCTCCGAAATCGCCAACTTCTTAAACCCACAAAACGTTATGATCGACCTAAAGTGAAGGTTCCTTGAAAATAAATTTGTATCGTATTTAAGAAACTATTATCTTTGTCAAAACGTTTAAAATTTGGAACTTTTTGAGATAGAGTTTTTATCAGAAGCCTTGGAATACCTAAATGAAATTCCTATCAAAGCCAAGGATAAAATCCTTTTCAATATGGCAATGGCAAAAGTCTAAGAAAGATCCTAAGTTGTTCAAACCATTGCAAGATGGAATATGGTATTTCAGAGCTCAACACTTTGGAATTCACTATAGAATTTTTGCATTTTGGGACAAGACTAATAAAATTGACACCTTGGTAATTGCAACACATGGCATCATCAAAAAAAGTGACAAACCTGAAAAATCAGAAATTTTAAAGGCCAAAACCATAAAAGATAAATATTTTGAATCAAAAAAGTAATAATATGCAAACCACAAGTTTTAATGAAGTTTTAGACATGCACATAGGCAAACGTGGGACAAAAAAACGTGAAAAATTTGAGCAGGAGTTAAAAATTGAACTCTTAGGAGATGCAATTAAAAAGGCAAGAAAAGCAAAACACTTAACTCAAGAACAACTTGGAGAACTTGTGGGTGTTCAAAAAGCACAAATCTCAAAAGTCGAAAACTCTACGACCGATGCAAGATTTGCAACCATACTCAAAGTCTTTGAAGCTTTAGGTGCAAAAGTGAAATTTAGTGTAGAAATCGACAAAAATAAATTGATGATTAGTGAATAAGAATGGCCAGATCATAACAACGGCTATGGTGCCATCTGCCTTATTAGGCAGCCGTCACAAAGCCGTAGCCGTTATGATCTACCAATAGTGAAAGTTCCTTGAGAATAAATTTGTGTCCTAATAAAGAAACTATTACCTTTGTGCTGTTGTTAAATCAATATGAATGTTCAATGTCCAATTTCTCGAAGAAGCCAAAGAATTCTTAGACTCCCTTGATGAAAAACCAAGAGAAAAGATTTTTTACAACATTTGGAAATCTAAGATATCAAAAGATGAAGAGCTTCTCAAAAAACTTGACGATGAAATTTGGGAATTCAGAACAATGTTTAACAAAAGTGCTTATAGATTATTTGCATTTTGGGATGAATCCGAGAAATCAATCATAATTGCAACACATGGAATCATCAAGAAAACTGATAAAACCCCAAAAAAAGAAATCAATAAGGCCAAACAGTTAAGAGCAGAGTACTTAAAAATAAAAAAGAAATGAAAACATATAGTTTAGAAGAGTTGACAGATCAATATATTGGCAAACTTGGAACGCCAAAACGTGAATTTTTTGAACAAGAACTTCGACTTGAATTGATAGGTGATGCTATAAGGAAAGCAAGAAAAGCCAAACATTTGACACAAGAGCAACTTGGTGAACTTGTGGGTGTGCAAAAATCACAAATTGCAAAAATTGAAAACTCAACCACTGATGCAAGATTCTCAACAATATTCAGGGTATTCGATGCCCTAAAAGCAAAAGTGAACTTTACAGTTGAATTAGAAAACCAAAAGCTAATGGTAAGTGAATAAGAAAGGCCAGCTGATAATCGAGTAGACGGCCCCACCAACCGAAGCTGATGGGGCGCGCCTACGCCACGGGCCACACAGTCTCACACTACCGTACGTACACAAATATTTCCCCTAGCCGCAATTGATATTGCGGTTATCTCATTTTGATCAGACATTTAGTCTGATCAATAGTTTTTTTAAAAAAAACTACCACTCGTTCACAGTTTGTAAATCATCAACCAAATAGCTCTTTCCACCTATTTGGTCTATCCATTAGTTTAAGAGTAGGCTAAGATTATCTTTCCTATTCAAATTTCTTGGAGAATTACGTTCAGTCCTTCCGCACTTGTGAGACCTATCGGGTATGTTTATTTGGTATCTAACAGGATTACACCACACTGCGAGCCGTCGTTCGCAGTTCGTTCATTATAAAGTGAAATCGTTCACTTTATTTCTGATTAAAGATCAGAACCACTCGGTCTCATCTGCTGACTTCTCTGATAATTCAATAAATGAAAACAGCCTGCCCGCCCGTTCCGGTTCACTCGCTTCGATGCCACGTATGGGCATCGATCCGCCAATGGCTGAATCGCTCATTCATCTCGGTAAGACAAATTGGATATACCGGATCATGTTGACCCCCTAAAACAGAATAAAAACAGTGTACGAATGTAGGCTGGTTTTACTGACATTCCGGCACATGTTGACCCCCCTACATTGGATTCAGGGATGATAATTCCGGAGCATACTGACCCTTTAAAATATTGGGGTTAGGTTTATTCCGGAGCATGCTGACCCCTAAGTTAGATAATTTAGTATGGTTACTACCTTTATGATTGATCCAAATTCAATCATATAACCCCTAGGAATGGCAGGTAAAATCATGCGTATGAGCACTATTAAACAGTTATTATTATTACACACAGATGGTTATGGGATAAAATATATCTCACGTCATACTGGGATGAGCAAAAACACCGTAAAGAGTTATTTGCTCAAATTGGGTTTACTTAAATGTTCTTTTGATGAACTTCTAAAGCGGCGACCCTGTACTCGAGGCCCGATTTCATGGTGGCAATCCATCCTACAGCGATGATCGGCACGAAGTACTTTTGGAGCGTATGCCTTATTTTATGACTGAACTCAAAAAAAGGCGTAACCCGCCATTTGTTGTGGGAAGAGTATTCAGCACATAAAGGCCCCAGTATAAGTTACAGTCAATTTTGTTACCATCTGCAACAATACTCAAGATCAAAGCAATCCACAATGGTTTTGCATCATGAGGCCGGAGATAAATTGATGATTACTTTTCGGTAAAAGATGCACTATATCAGTGAGACACAAGAAGCTGATTCCATGCCAGATGTATGTTGCTATACTGCCATTTTTCAAATTACTGCTATGCAGAGGTGCTGTAAAATTCATCTGATTTTATTCATTGTACTGCCAATTGCCTGCGGTTTCTGGGTGGGGCACCCAGAGCCTTGGTGACTGACAATCTTAAGAGTGCCGTTACAAAGACGGACAAGTACGAGCCGGAAGTCAACACTACTTTCGAACATCTCGGCAATCACTATGGAAGTACTGTTTCCCTGCACGGGCTTATAAACCCAAAGATAAGCAGCCGTCGAAAATATGGTTAAGATCGCGTACACCCATATTAGGCCCGGCTGAGACACCGCCAATTCTTCTCTCTGTCCGAACTCAATAAAGCCATTGCCGAACAGGTGTTTTTGTTCAATCAACGCCGGATGCAAACCAAGGGATATACCCGCGAAGAACAATTTAACGCTGCTGAAAAATCCATGCTAAAACCACTGCCGGATCTGGCTTTTGAGATACAATATACCAAAACTTATAAGGTAGCAAACAATAATCACTTTTGCCTCACGCCCGATAAGCACTACTACAGTGTACCGCATACACATATAGGACAAAAGGTCATCGTGATTTATTGCAGATCTGCCGTTCGGGTATATCATAAAGGAACACTGCTATGCATGCATTTGCGGGAGACTGCTATGGGTAAATATACCACCGACGAAGATCATCTGTGCTCCCACCATAGGGCATACAAACAAAGAAGTCCGGGGTACTACAAACAAAAGGCGCTTAAAATCAGCTCTACCATCCACCGGCTTTTTGAACTGATCTTTGAGCAGCCTGACAAATATCCTGAACAACTCTATAAGACTTGTGACGGCTTGATTAATCTGGCCCGGGTATATAAAAATAGTGATGATTTTGACAAAGCCTGCACCATAAGTATAGAGCAACGTATATACAATTATGGCTTTATCAAACGGATCTTAGACAACAATATGACAGACGCAACACCTTCATCCACAGTAGATCGTCCACTACCCAAACAACAATATGCGGGTAAGGACTACTTCCAAACCACCATGTTTTAATATGGCGACTTCGTCAGCTTATATTTTTTTTATTTAATATTTCATTATTATTTAATCATTTAAACATCCAACAAATTATGCAAACCATTGAATCACAACTCTCAGAGTTAAGACTAAGCGGAATGAAAAAATCCTGGCAGGCCATCGTGGATACGCGCAACACGATCTCAATCTCGTGAAGGTATTGAAATACTCCTCGATGCCGAACTCATTGAACGGGGTAATCGCCGCACCAGCCGGCTGACAAAAAATGCAGCTTTCCGCTATCAGGCTACTATCGAACAGATACGTTACGACGCTTCACGCGGTTTGGACAAGTCTCTGCTTACCTCTCTGGCAACAGGTAATTTTATCACTGAAGGATCATCGGTCATTATCACCGGAGCTACAGGTTGTGGTAAATCATATCTGGCGTCAGCTCTTGGTCATCAGGCGTGTATGCTCGGATATAAAGTAGCCTATTACAATGTGCAAAAACTCATGAGGAAAACCCGAATTGCAAGAATCGATGATAGCATCGATAAGTTTTTTGATAAAACTTCCAAAACAGATTTACTCATACTCGATGATTTTGGGCTTACACATCTGGAAAACAACAACAACTCGATTTTATGGAACTCATAGAAGACAGACACGGAAGTAACGCAACAATCCTGGCATCACAATTACCACTGGCCTCATGGTTTGATATCATCGGGGAAGAAACAATTGCCGATGCTATTTTGGACCGTTTAGTACATTCATCATATAAAATTGAACTCAAAGGAGAAAGTTTAAGAAAAAATCGGTAATTTTGTCATACCTAAGCGGATAGGATCACCATATTATCAGGGGGGTCAATATCGCCGGAATGGGGGGTCAGTATCACCGGAATATCCACAAATATGGACTATGACGGAAAATACAGCTATAGCGATATAGCGAGTGTGATATACGATGGCACCGGAGAAACCAACATATATCCAAATCCTGCCACATCAGAAGTGAATATCTCAACTACAGAACCAACATCGGTACAAGTCATGGATGTTTATGGTATGGTACTGTTAAATCGGGATATTTCTGACGGACAAAACACTATAAATCTGTCCACGCTTCCAGCAGGAATCCTTGTCTTTGTGGTCGGAGACCAGAGATATAAGGTTTTAAAGGAATGAGTATAGAAAAATATCAAATAACTGCTAATTCAGATCAAAAGGTATTTGATTTTGTCAGTATTGGGCCAAATGGCAAATTTCACAAAAGAGTCGTTTTTGCAAAAACATCTTATGAAGGGGTATTTAGTTTAAACTTAGCAGATTTTGATCAAAATTCAGGATATTTAGACTATTACTCAATCTCTGATAATAGCGACAGAGATAAAATTTTGGCAACGGTTGTATCATGTTTGTATGCTTTTTTTAACGAATACCCTAATGTTTATGTTTATGCAACAGGGAGCACACGGGTTCGAACAAGGTTATACAGAATGGGTATGTCCAAATATTATG
Organism: Saprospiraceae bacterium; assembly: GCA_016717145.1. Taxonomy (GTDB): domain Bacteria; phylum Bacteroidota; class Bacteroidia; order Chitinophagales; family Saprospiraceae; genus OLB9. The sequence continues at coordinate 39,320 of JADKGD010000074.1, forward strand.
ATCTAGTGGAAGCCGATTTCAATGTATTCGAGGAACTTGAAGACGATTGGGAACGTTTTGAGAAGAATAAGTCTTATAAAGCATTTATGGTATCAATAAAACAAAAATGATGAAAGTATTAGAAATCAGTAAATTAGATACAAAAAGAAAACCAATTATTGCTATTGACGATAATTTAGACAAATATAGTGATATAGTTCCTTGCCAAGAAAAAGTAGATAAAGCAAACCACATGCTGAAAACAAATAACTTTTTCGAGAAAATGAGTGTGAAAGAAAGAATCACGAAGCCATAATCGAGTAGACGGCCCCACCAACCGAAGCTGATGGGGAGCGCCTTCGCCATAGGCGCACACGGTCTTATCAGTGTTCGCAATTTAATGTAAGGCGGGCTTCAATGCATAGATCACTCTAAACCATCTTGCAGCTTGCTAATACTTCCGGGCGTTACCCCCCAGCGTATGAGAGACTTTCACTCTCAAGATAAACTGCTTCTTTAAGCAGTTTGTACAACTTAAATTAAAATTGTACATTTGCCATTCAAGGTACACACACAGGCTACCACGTACATCTCGCCCTATCGGGACGAGCCGTCGGGTAGCCAAAACCGTTCTATCACATTGAATAAAAAATATTACCAAAAAACCAAATACTATCGAAACAAATTACTAACTTTATCCGTTAATAATTAGAAGTTTGATAAATAGTTTTGCAGATAAAGAAACAGAAAAGATTTGGGAAGGTGAAAAGTCAAAAGTTTTGCCAACCGAGATCCAACAAGTGGCTCGTAGAAAGCTTAGGATGATCAACAATGCAGAAAACATTAATGATCTAAGAATTCCACCAGGAAACCGCTTGAAAAAACTTAAAGGTGAACTATTAGACTTTTATAGCATTCGAATCAATGATCAGTGGAGAATTATATTTAATTGGCAAAGTAACAACGCTGAAAACGTTCAAATTACAGATTATCATGAGTAAATTAAACAACATACATCCAGGTGAAATTCTAGAAGAAGAATTCCTTAAGCCTATGGGCATTACAGCCTATAAACTTTCACATGCAATAGGAGTGCCACAAACAAGAACAAGTCAAATCCTGAAAGGCAAAAGAAGAATTACTGCTGATACTGCATTGAGACTATCAAAATACTTTGGAACATCCACCAAGTTTTGGCTCGGTCTGCAAAACGACTTTGACATCGAAGAAGAGAAACAGAACATAAAAAAGGAATTGGAACTAATAGAAAAAATGAATTAAAAAACGTGATAGAACAACGGCTATGATGATAGTTTGGCTATCGCCAAAAACCGTCGCAAAGCACAGCCGTTCTACTCCACCACGAAAAAAATAGTTGCCAAATATAGAAACTTTAGTTATCTTTGCTGAAAATTTAGTTTGAAGAATTTTGAAACCATATTTTTGGAAGCAGCAAACGAATTTATTGCCAGTCTCGATAAGAAATCGGCAAGTAAAGTCTTTTATAACATAGATTTAGCAGAGCAAACCAACGATACGAAGATTTTCAAAAAACTTCAAGGTGAAATTTGGGAAACCTAACGAAGTGGTTCGACACAGTCAATTCAGGAGTAAATATTTAGGAAACCAACATAGATTATTAGCTTTTTGGGATAAGTCAAATAATAGAAATACATTGGTCATTGCAACACATGGCTTTATAAAAAAGACAAGTAAAGTGCCAAAGAGTGAAATTCAAAAGGCTGAGAACATTAGAAGTGAGTATTTTGCATCAAAAAAATAAAGATAAAATGGCAAATAAAGAAATGAAGACATATACCCTGGCAGAGATGAAGGATATGTACATTGGCAAACAGGGTACAAAAGATAGAGACGAATATGAGTATGAACTTAGGATGGATATCATTGGTAAAATGATCAAACAAGCACGTCAAGATCGAAATTTAACCCAAGAACAATTAGGTGAACTGATTGGTGTTCAAAAATCACAAATTTCCAAACTTGAAAGCAGTGCAAACAGTGCAACAATAGATACCATAATCAAAGTATTCAAAGCACTGAAGGCTGAAATAAATTTTCGTGTAAAACTTGAAAATGAATTTGTACAATTAGTGTAAAATGAAAGGCGAGAGTAGAGTCGAGTAGACCGCCCCACCAACCGAAGCTGATGGGGAGCGCCGTGACTGTAAAGTATTTTGTGTTTGACGAAGGAGATTGAGAAAAAAGTTAACTTTTATTTCATGGGTCAAATTTTTTTAAAAATTTGCAATATGAAAACATAGAAATGAAACACACCCATTAATCGAAGAGCTTGTCTCTCCAATTAAAAGGTCCTGAAGACTTCAGGACCTTGCAAGATATGACTTGGAAACGAGGCATAGAATCGTTATTACGAGCAGAGATGAATGAACATTTAGGTTACCCAACAGGTGATAAACCACTTGAAGGGAACTTAAGGGAATGGATATTCCCAAAAGACAATAAAACGTCCGTCGGAGATCAAGTTATTTCCATACTCGCGATAGGAATGGGGAATTTGAACCCATCATAGTACCTAGGCATAAAAAAACGATGACAAAGGAGTTAGAAGATTGCGTCTTACTCCTTTATGCAAAAGAATGAGTAATGCCGATATTGTTGATTTTATGGATCGAACCTATGGCGCAACATATTCAACCAGTAGTATTTCTCAAATAACGAATTCGCTACTAAAGACATAAAAAGAATGGCAAGGCCGTCCGCTAGACGATCAATATGCGGTAGTTTGGATAGATGGGATACATTACAAAAATTAGATCAGAAAATCAGATAGTCTCAAAGGCATGTATGGTAGTCTTGGGGATCAACACAGCAGGCCAACAGGATATATTGAGTCTACGGATCTGTGAGAGAATCAGCAGCCATGTGGGCTGAAATGTTTGATGATTTTAAAATCCAGCATGTTAAAATGGCATTTATCTTTTTGTCCTACATAGAGAAATTTTTATAAAAATATGGCCTATAAAGAACATACTGCCCAACGTATCAGAGAAATACTTTATCGCTTAAATGTAGTATTTTCTGAAAAAAAAATGTTTAGTGGCATTTGTTTTATGGTAGATGACAAGATGTGTTGTGGCACACACTTAGATAAAAAATCAGGTGAAGAATTTGTACTCTGCAGAATAGGTGAAGAAGCCTATTATTCAGCAGTCGAACGAAATGATTGTATTCCAATGGAATTTACCGGAAAAGCTATGGTAGGTTTTGTTTTTGTCACGGAAGTTGGATTCGAAAACGACAAATCCTTGTCCAAATGGTTACAACTCTGTCTGAATTTTAACCCTTTGGCTAAAAAAAGTAAAAAAAAATAATACATGCTATTCAAGATTAACTAAGCCCAAAGATTTGAAGGGTAAATGCCATTTGAAATCAGTTCTGATATTTTTTCCATGACAAAAGGTTTATCTTCCTGATAAGTTACGCCAAACCAATCTGATTCTGTTTCAATAACTTTTACATTTAAAATATCATTTTTTATCAGGTCATCAATAACTGAAGGTATATAAAACTCGGATGTCAATTTTTCGCCCTCATCCTTTAGAAAATTAATAAATAGTTTTTGGCAATGATCAAAATAAGAAGGCAAAAAGCCCCACATATTCATAGATACCAATGTATTTTCGCTTAAGGTTTGAAAGCCATTTTCAATTGGAAAACGAATACAACCATCTTCATCTCTCTTTATCTTAATACATTCTACAACTTTTCTTAAATTGCCTTCACTGTCTTTGGAACAAACGCCTCTGTTTACGGTGCCATGTTCAGAAAGTGTATTTCGCAGAAAATAGGCTATTACTGAATAATCAGACACTCCATCTTTACTGGAAGATAAAAAATCTGCAAGTTGTTTGTATGAGGCTACTCCATAATAATCATCTGCGTTTATAACCCCAAAAGGTTCATTTATAACATGTTTGGCAACCCATATAGCATGGGCAGTGCCCCAAGGTTTTTCGTTCCTCGTTAAATGTGCTTCCTGTAGGCACAATATCCAATTCCTGTGCTACAAATTCCATTTCAATCCTGCCTGCTAACTATTTCTGAAGTATTGTTCAAACTCATCTTTAAATGATTGTCTGACGATAAAGACGATTTTCCAAATCTTGCATTGATGGCATCGTAAATTGAATATTCAATAATAGTTTCTCCATTGGGTCCAAAAGAATCCATTTGTTTCAATTTCCCGTATCTGCTTCCCATTCCTGCTGCGAGGATCAATAATGTAGGCTTCATTATTAAGAGTCTGTTTTAGTTTTTAGATAATTTTTGTATTAAACGATGGCAAATTAGTTTTTAAACAAAATTCACCTTCTATAGAGATGAAAAATCAGATAAATATTTTCGTTTTGTGGCTAAAGTTGGAAATAGTGCCCCTTACCTGCATTTAATTTTATTATATGCGATGTTAAAGATTGTTAACAATGCTCTAATAGTGTATTTTCTAATACATATACTACTGATTGTCATTAATTTAGATATTTTTTACTAAATTTGATAAAAAAATAAACGTAAAACTAACAATATATTTTGATCAGATATACCTTTGCATCGTTATTCAAATCTAAAATTAAAAAGAATGAAGAAGTTGTTATTATTTGCTCTACCGTTTTTTTATTTTCATGTAAGTCTGGTGTTGATGCTCACAAAGCTGCAATCGAAGAATTAGGAACTAACTGGGATGCTGCAACTGCAGCTGCAACTGGATTTTCAGAAGGTCTTACCAAAGATGTGACAGGTTACACTGAAGCAGCTGCTGCAATGACATTATCTGAAGATGCTGTTAAAGGTCTTAAACCTGATATGGCTGCTAAGTATGCTGAAGCAACTGCTGCTTACAAAGCTGCAACTGTTGATGCTTATGCACCAATCCAAACTGAATTAAATGATTTCGTTACTATGTGGACTGAAAAGGCTGCTGGTGTAACTGCACGCTTAAAGATGGTCTTGCTGCTGGTAAAATCGAAGGAGATGTTGCTGCACAAATAGCTGAACTTTCTGGTCTTGTTACTCAAGGAACTGAGAAAGTAACTGCATGGACTGCAAAGCAAGCTGAAGTTAAAACTGCTGCTGATTCTGCACTTGGTATGCTTAAATCAGCTTACGAAATGGTAGCTAAGAAATAATCAATTATTGATTACATAAAAAAGGTCCTTCTTGGTTTTCCAGGAAGGACTTTTTTTATATTATAAAGTATGAATTCTACATTTATTCTGCGCTTAAGAATAGAAATCTTCCAAAAGAACCTCATATCTGATACCTAGATTAAGTTTTGATTTAAGATATTTTACAATTATATATTAAATGCCTTAAGATATTGATCAATAAGAGCTTTGGATCTTGATTTATATTGCATAATGTACCTGGGATGCTCTAGTGGAATGACGCGCTCAAAAAACTATATGTCTTATTCAACTTGTTTAGATAGGCATAATTCTTACCAGTCCCCAAACAATAACAAATGTCATGCATTCCACATAATGCTATTTGTTTCCTGATGCTGTTTACAATAAAATCTTCCATAGCCATTTGTAAATCTATAGTCATAATAATTATAATTTACTACTTTATGATTGTTATTGGTCTTTACAAACCCTAAAGGACAAACTGACGAAATAAAAATTTGCCATAAAACAATTCAGTTCCTCCATATGCTTTTATCATCTCATAAATAAAAACCGATGATGGTTCATGCGTTACGAAACCTGAAAATAAAATACCACAATCAGCATTGAGTCGTTTTGTATCGGTGAAAGGAATCCCTGTTGATCCTGCCCCAAGTCTGCCCGGATTAATACCCAGAATTAACCGACGAGGATTATTATCATTATAGTACTTATGGTAAAAAATATGGCATAAAACTTTTATTTCTTCACTTTCATAATATGGATTCATTAACGCTATATCTGCAGGTAGTTTACCCGCAAATTTAAGGTCACTATAAAAGTCAAGAATTTTATCTGATATGAGTTTCATGTCTAAACAATATCTGGGACAAGAAAGATTAGTTAGGTAAGATAGGATTATGTGATATTCACCATTTTTCAATCTCAAGTTCTAAGATCAAATCCATTGTGAATATAAAAGTGATATAAAAAATTATTAAAACTCAAAACAACCAATATCAGGGACTGGCTTTCTAGTTTTACCAAGGATGTCTTTAAGAACATTAGACAAAAATTTACCTTTACCCAAAACGACAGACATAGTATCCAACTGATAATTATCTTTGCTTACAGATAAAAATAGTTTGTCATTAGATTTTATATTGATACAATTATCACAATGATCAAAAAAATCAGGTGTGTTTTTAGGATCGACCAGATCGTTTACCCGAAAGGCACAGTTGTTAAATAAATAATTAAAATCATTATCATTTTCGTTAGCCTGGCTTATTCCAACCTCATCAAAACCTGACCCTGAAAAAATGCAGTTATTCAAAGTAGCATTTAATTTATTTAGTTTAAGGCACCCATTCAGACTACAACAAAGGATATCTTCACAATAAAAATCCGTAAGTATGACTGCTTCATCCTGACCTTCATAGCTTCCTACAGTACAATAGTTAAACAAATAATTGCCCCCATAAGTTAGCTGCATACCATATGAACCATTATTAAAAAGCAAACAATTTTCTCCATGTATACTGGCATGTCTTCCTATTATACCCGCGCTACCTGTGTTACTTATCTGACACCCGAACAATTTTACATCAGCAAGCGAATCAGCCCTCAAACCGATGATTGAATTTTTAATAGTAGTGTGTTCCAATACATTGTTTTTAGATTCCTGCCAGAATAATAAGCCTACCCATTGAGATTTTACATCTTTGTATTCTTCCTCAAGTCTGTCACCTTGAAATATTACCGGTTTATCCACGTTACCAAGGCTTTCAATTTGCCATTTTTCAAGAATACCAATAAGCCATCATTATAAATAGAATTCTCATTTCTCACTACCCCACCATGTACGTAAATCCTGGCACCTGCCGGAAGCACTAGTGTACAGCTATCTACATACAAAATACCATAAATGACGTAAGGCTTAGGATCGTCCCATATTACTTCTGCAAAATTTGCTTTTAGGATCGAGCTTGTACCACCGCTTCTATTGGACGGTATGTAATTTGCATTTGCCCCAAGCTTCCAGATAAGCTATGGCTATATTACCGTTTACAGACACCTCAATTTGATCTTCAATGATAAAAAGGAGATACATTTAGTGGCAGATTAGGATCAATGGTAACTTCAACAAAGATGTAGATACTGTCTTTGCATTTATTTCCAAATCTTCAATTATTGGCCTTTTTATACCATCTGCATTGATTCTGAAAAAGAATTGTTCTGATTTTTTAAGGTAACATTGATTAGAATTGGTTCTGACTTAGGGTTAAAAATCTTGATAAATCTTGTGGATGACCCTAATGATGTAAAAACTGTATCAAACCGCAAAGTATCGTTAGAAAATGTAAGTTGAACATCATTTCCTTCATAATAACCATCCCTCTGACAAGAAATTACAACAAAAATTAATATAACAAAGGTAAAAGAACATATTCGTCCTAACATTAAATGATATTTTCTATTAACAATAAACCTAAAACGAAGCAACAAAAGAATTATTCCGTATATACTAAAATTTTTATTTTCTAATATACACCAATAGACATTCTATAATGTTATCACGGGACAAAAAGTACTATATTTACCCCATTAATAAAATGATGACATATTGAAGCCAGTTATTGATATAATCATTCCAGTATTTAATGAGGAAGATTCCATTCAAAAAGTAATATCTGAAATTCCGAAAGACTTAGTGCGGAATATCATAGTTTGTAATAATGGAAGTACAGACAATACTGGTCAGGTAGCTGAAAAAAATGGAGCTATTGTAGTTTTTGAGCCTATCAAAGGATATGGCAATGCTTGTTTGAAAGGAATAGACTATGTCAGTCACCTTGATAAAAAACCGGATATTATTGTATTTTTAGATGGCGATTATTCTGATTACCCGAAAGATATGACTGAATTGGTTGACAAAATTATCCTCGACAATAATGATATGGTAATTGGATCAAGGGCATTGGGAACTTTGGAGGCAGGCGCAATGATGCCCCAACAAATATTTGGAAACTGGTTGGCAACATTACTGATTAAATGTATTTACAACTACAATTTTACAGATTTGGGACCGTTCAGGGCAATAAAGTATATAAAATTGATGGAAATGCAAATGAGTGACAAAACTTTTGGCTGGACAGTAGAAATGCAAGTCAAGGCGGCTAAAATGCATATGCAGACAGCAGAAATACCGGTTAGATATCGAAAACGTATTGGTAAATCCAAAGTATCCGGAACCATCAAAGGTACTATCTTTGGCAGGGCATAAAATTTTATGGACAATATTTAAACTGATATAAATATGTTGAAATAGTGGGTTATGGTTTTAACAATTTATATTGTTGCTTTGACTTATGTCACTTTATTTTGTCTTATGCAGTTGCATTTATTGTTTAGATATTTAAATACAAAAAATAGTCCTCGTGTCATACATAAGCGAAATATAGATTCTGAAAAAATACTTCCGTGTGTGACCATACAATTACCTGTATATAACGAAAAATATGTAATTGAAAGATTGATTGACAATATAATAAAATTGGACTACCGAAAAGATAGAATGGAAATTCATATACTCGATGATTCAACAGACGAGACAAAAACGATCGTACAGAAAAAAGTAAGTTATTATAAAAAATCCGGTTACAATATTGACTACTTTAACCGGCATGAAAGAACAGGGTTTAAAGCCGGAGCACTTAAAGATGGTATGAAAATGGCTAAAGGAGAGTTTATAGCAATTTTTGATGCAGATTTTCTGCCCAGACCCAATTTTCTAAGATTGACACTTCCATCATTTGATGATCCAAAGATAGGTGTAGTCCAGACCAGGTGGGAGCACATCAATCAAAGCTACTCTTTACTTACTGAACTGCAGGCGTTTCAGTTAAATGTACATTTTACAGTTGAACAAAAAGGACGTTATCAGGCAGGCTATATGCTTCAGTTTAACGGAACTGCAGGTATATGGCGTTCCTCTTGCATTATTGATGCAGGAGGCTGGGAAGCTGGACACGTTAACCGAAGATCTGGACCTTAGGTACAGGGCACAAATGAAAGGTTGGCATATCAAATATCTGGAGCATGTTACTGCACCGGCAGAATTGCCTGCTGAAATCAACGGCCTTAAATCCCAACAATTCAGATGGATGAAAGGTGGAGCCGAGACTGCCAAAAAAATGTTACCTCGTGTATGGGATTCTAAAATCAGCTTTGTAAGAAAGGTTCAGGCTACGGTGCATTTATTGTCCAGCTCTATTTTCGTTTTTGTTTTTATACTTGGTATATTCAGTGTTCCATTACTCTTTTTTCTTAACCCATTGGGAATCGATACATACAAGTTTTCACTTTTTTTTAATATCCTTATTATCAATAATACTTGTTTATTATGTCGCAAACGTAGGAGTGGCCTGGCCGCGTGAAAATAAGATCAAAATGGTATTTAAGTTTATCTTCTTGTTTCCCTCTTTCTTGCTTTATCTATGGGCCTGGCTTTTCACAACTCTTGGCTGTATTTCAAGGCTTTATAGGAAAAAATCATCATTTGTCCGAACGCCAAAATTTGGCATAAAAAACGTTCGAATTCGATCATTAAAACAGTTTATATCACCAAAAAACTGGACTGGGTTTTATTTGTGAAGGCTTATTAAGCATTTATTTTTTTACAATTTATCTTGGCTGGCTGTATAATATGCCTCAATTTTTTTGCCATGCATCTGTTGTTAGCTATGGGATATCTTATATTGTTTGTTTATGCGCTTCAAAGTAAATATTCAAAGTGAAAAAATGAAGTTTTCGAAACAACCTTACTTTCTTTTACCAATATATGTAATTACAGTTTTATGGATGTCAATAACATTTGGACAAAAGGATTTTGCTGGCCTTTTCCCTTGTTATTCACTAGTATTTGGGGCTTATTTACTAATAATCTTTAAGTCAAAAATAAGCTTAAAATATCAAATATTACTTGGCATCCTTGTCAGGATTAGTTTAATCCCGGTTTTTCCAAATTTATCAGATGACATTTACCGATTTTTTTGGGATGGCAGCCTAACTGTAAATGGCATAAATCCCTACGGCATTTTACCAAGTGAAATAGTAGGTCAAAATATTCCAGGATTAACCAATGAAATATTCCTTAAACTCAATTCTAAGGAGTATTTCACCATATATCCGCCACTAAGTCAGTTGTATTATTCTATCAGTGCACTAACCGGAAATCTTTTGTACACAGCTGTGGCAATGAAATCACTTTTCCTCTTTACGGAGATTATAGGGTTATGGTATATGGTTAAATTATTGACATTGCTAAAAATAGAACAACGATGGTCGATGCTTTATTTTATCAATCCGCTTGTAATACTGGAAGGAGCGGGTAACTTACACTTTGAAGTGGTAATGATTGCCATACTAAACATTTCAATTTATTATATTTTTACAAAAAAAATAATTCATGGGGCATTATTTATGGCTGCGGGTATTGGTATTAAGCTATTGCCATTAATGATTTTACCTTATTTTTGGTATAGGTTAAAGGGAAAAGAATGGGTTATATTTTTTAGCGTTCTTGGTACATCACTGATCATCATTTTTATACCCGTTGCGGGCGGAGTGCAGATATCATCCTTCCTTAATAGTGTGGATTTATATTTCAGAAAATTTGAATTTAATGCAAGCTTATATTACATGCTGAGGTATATAGGCGCACAGATCAGTGGTTATAATCTGATTAAATATATTGGCCCGTTACTGGCTTTGATCACCATATTATTCAATATTTATAAGTCTAAGGAAAAACATACCTTTTATCTTCATGATTTTTTACAATACAGTCTGACAGTATGGACCATTTACTTAGTCTTTGCGACTACAATTCATCCATGGTACATCACCACCCTAATCTTTTTTACAGTGTTTGATAACAGAAAATATGCCATAGCATGGTCATATTTAATTTTTATGACATACATAAATTACAGTTATAAAGGATATTATGAAAATCTTTGGATAGTATTTGTAGAATATTTGGTTTTAATAATTTTTATAACATTTGACATAAAAACATGTAAACGCCTTACTTTAAAGGATAATTTTGTAAAATTTACTTTATTAAAACAAATATGAAATTAAACAGATGTGAAGATTTATTAACTTAAATACCTATTGTCAACTAAATAGGACCCTTCTTTTACGTGAAACGCAGCCGCCGATCTTAATGAAAATTATAATTATAATCTGCCAAAAAATGCCATATGACCACTCAATGTGCCAAAATGACAATATATTTCTATTGGTATAGTTTTGGAGATAGTCATTACATTAAAATATTTAATATCTTTGCACACGCGTTATATTAGCATCTGTGTTTAAGTATACCCTGATAAAAATAAATTCAATGTTCAATTTTATAAAAAATATATTTGGCTCTAAATATGATCGCGATGTGAAAGGATATTCAGAGGTCGTAGCCAGGATTAATCAATATTATGATGAATATCAGTCACTTACAAATGATCAATTACGAAATAAAACCCTTGAATTCAGAGAAAGAATTAAAGAAAGTTTAAAAGATATTGATAGTGATATTCAAGCGCTGAATGAGAAAGCGAATGCTGAGCCTGATTTCATACAAAAGGAAGTTTTCTATAATGAAATTGACGCTATTAAAAAAGAAAGGAATAAGTATCTGGAAGATGCACTAAAATTAATTTTACCGGAAGCATTTGCTGTTGTAAAAGAAACATCAAGAAGATTTAAAGATAATACGGAGCTTCAGGTTACCGCCACAGATCATGACAGGCTTCTGTCGGTAAATAAAGAATATGTCAGTATACAGGGTGAAAAGGCTATTTGGAAAAATAGCTGGAAAGCTGCAGGCGGCGATGTAACCTGGAATATGCTTCATTACGATGTCCAACTCATAGGAGGCATCGTACTCCATGAAGGTAAGATAGCTGAGATGGCTACCGGCGAAGGTAAAACTTTTTGTAGCTACCCTACCTGCCTACTTAAATGGATTATCCGGAGAAGGCGTACATGTTATTACAGTAAATGATTATTTAGCAAAAAGAGATAGTGAATGGATAGGACCTATATTCCAATTCCTATTGCTGACAATCGATTGTATAGATAAATACAAACCTCATTCTCCGGAAAGGATTGCTGCATATAGATGTGACATTACCTATGGTACAAATAATGAATTTGGTTTCGATTATCTTAGAGACAATATGATACGTGATGTTGATGAATTAGTGCAACGAAAACATCATTATGCTATGGTTGATGAAGTTGATTCAGTATTGATAGATGATGCCAGAACACCACTTATCATTTCAGGTCCTGTTCCACAGGGTCTTGACGAACAGGAATATATTGAATTAAACCCAAAAATAGAAAGGTTATTTAATGAACAACGAAAACTAGCTACAGACTTTTTAACGGAAGCTAAAAAATATATAAAGGAAGGTAATACAGGCGTGAATGAAGGTGAAGGTGGATTGTCACTTTTCAGAGCCTACAGGGCTTTACCAAAGTATCGTCCACTTATAAAATACTTAAGTGAAGATGGCATAAAAGTGATCCTCCAGAAAACAGAGAATTACTATATGCAGGAGCAGAGTAAAAACATGAATCAAGCTGATATTCCTTTGTTTTTTAATATTGATGAAAAAAACAGATCTGTCGAACTCACTGAAAAAGGGGTTGAATATTTGTCAAAAGGGGAAAACGATCCTAATTTGTTTGTACTGCCTGACATAACAAAGGAAATTCAGGAATTAACCAGCAGGGAGACAAAAGAAGGTATTAAACTTACAGATGAAAAGGAGACACTTATCCAGGAATATTCTGTTAAATCCAGAAGACTACATGCTACAAGTCAGCTTTTAAAAGCATATACCCTATTTGATAAGGATCAGGAATACGTAGTCATTGATGAACAAGTAAAAATCGTCGATGAGCAGACTGGACGTATGATGGAGGGAAGAAGGTATTCTGATGGCCTACATCAGGCGCTGGAAGCAAAGGAAGGCGTTAAAGTTGGGGATATTACTCAGACTTATGCCACGGTAACCCTTCAGAATTATTTTAGAATGTATCATAAACTATGCGGAATGACAGGTACCGCTGAAACAGAAGCTAGTGAATTGTGGCAAATTTACAAATTAGATGTTGTAGTCATTCCAACAAACAGACCAATCGTAAGAGAAGACAGAGATGACCTGGTTTATAAAACTGCCAGAGAAAAATTTAATGCAGTTATTGATGATATAGGCAAATTGACTGCCATTGGACGACCAGTGCTAGTTGGTACTACGTCTGTGGAAATCTCAGAATTATTGAGCAGGATGCTAAACTTAAGAGGAATTAAACATAATGTACTGAATGCAAAACAACATCAAAGAGAAGCTGAAATAGTGGCAGAAGCAGGTCATGCAGGAAATGTTACTATTGCAACTAATATGGCGGGAAGGGGCACAGATATAAAGATTAATGACCTTGTAAAAAAGGCGGGCGGATTGGCTATTGTTGCTACAGAACGCCATGATTCTAGAAGGGTTGACAGACAGCTAAGAGGCCGGGCAGGAAGACAGGGAGACCCAGGATCGTCTCAGTTTTATGTTTCATTGGAAGATAATTTAATGCGTCTTTTTCAATCAGAAAGAATTGCAGGTATTATGGATAAAATGGGCCATAAAGACGGTGAAGTCATCCAACACAGCATGGTTTCTAAATCAATAGAAAGGGCGCAAAAAAAAGTAGAAGAAAATAATTTTGGTATTCGAAAGCGATTATTGGACTACGATGATGTGATGAACATTCAGCGAGAAGCGATTTATAAAAAACGAAATAACGCTTTGCATGGTGATAGATTAACCGTTGATCTCCACAATATGTTTGAAGGTTCTGTGGAAAACATAGTTGTCTCAGCAAAAAAAAGAGGTGACTATGAGGGTTATAGATATGATTGCCTGACTTCTTTAAGCATAGACGCACAAATTGATGAAGACACGTTTAAAAATATGTCGGTAGATAATCTGATTGATCAGACCCTTGATGCTGTAATGCAGCATTATACTTATAAATCAGACCAGATCAAACAGGTATTAATGCCTACCATTGAGAAAGTGTATGAAAATGAGGGCCACAGATATAAACGTATTGCGGTGCCATTTACCGATGGACGGAGCAATCCTTTGCCAATTGCGTGTGACCTAAAGAATGCAATAGACACAAAAGGTGGAATGATCATGCGTGACATTGAAAAGACGATAACACTTGCTATCATTGACGATCATTGGAAAGAGCACCTTAGAAACATGGATGAATTAAAAGATTCTGTTCAGGCAGCATCCTTCGAACAAAAAGATCCATTGGTAAAATATAAGATAGAGGCATACAATTTATTTGAAGAATTGATTAATAAAATAAATCATGATGTCAGTGCTTATCTTTTCAATGGCAAGTTATTGATTCAGCAGGAAGTTCGGGAAGCAAGGGTTCAGAAAACAGATTTGACAAAGGTAAGGACAAGTCGTGAAGATGAGGCAATACGTGAAGCCGCAGAAGGTGTATCAAAAAAAGTTGATAAACCTGAAACTTTCAAAAGAATTGAAGAAAAAGTAGGAAGGAACGATCTTTGTCCTTGCGGAAGCGGAAAGAAATTCAAACATTGTCACGGAAAATAAAAATATTAAACCAAATTTCCTAAGTCATAAATTTGTTTTAAAATCCAATTGGTTTTATGGGCTCAGATTCATTTCATCCGGATATGAAATACATGGAAAGATGTTTTGAACTGGCTGTAAAGGGCGGAAAGTACACAAAATCAAATCCTCTTGTTGGCTGTGTAATCGTATATAATAGTAGAATAATTGGTGAAGGTTATCATGAACGATATGGTGGTAAGCACGCTGAAATAAATGCTTTGGAAAATGTACCTCCTGAGCTTAGACATCTCATAGCAAAGTCTACACTTTATGTAAGTTTAGAGCCTTGTTGCCATTTGGGAAAAACACCACCGTGTGCACAAAAAATTATTGATGTTGGTATAAAAAAAGTAGTGATAGGTTGCTCTGACCCAAACCCTATTGTGAACGGCAAAGGAATTCAATATTTAAAACTTGCAGGGCTTCATGTTGTTAATCCATTTTGTGAAGAAAGAGCACTTGAAATAATTTCAAAGTTTAGAAGAAATCTCTCTAAACTTCCTTATGTCATTTTAAAATGGGCAGTTTCTTCAGATCATTTTATAGGTAAAAAAGGCGAAAAAATATGGCTTTCTGATCCGGCAACCAGTGTATTGACACACAAATGGCGTACCGAAGTCGATGGCATCATGGTAGGAAAAACTACAGCCCTCGTAGACAATCCTGAATTAACAGCCAGATTTTATAAAGGTGAAAATCCTGTTAGAGTTATTCTGGATGGTAATTTAACATTGCCACAAGATCTCGTTATATATAAAGATAACTGGCCCACATGGACAATTAATTTACTTGAAGATACACAAAATGTTGACAAAATAAAAATCAAGCTACCTCAAATGGATGATTTGAAATCAATTCTCGAAAGCTTATACCTCAGAGGTCTCCACTCAATTATCATAGAAGGGGGAGCAACTTTGCTCCAAAATTTTATTGACCTGAATCTTTGGAATGAAGCAAGAATCATTCAAACCACAAAAATACTTCATCAAGGAATTAAAGGACCACAGTTGACTGGTAAATTAATAAAAACCTGTGAGAGTGCTAGTGACAAAATTCTATTTATAAATAATCCTACTTATTAATTCCAATTTATGACAAGGAATGAAAGAGCAAAATTTATCATCGAAAAATTGGGAACTTTATATCCAACGACACCAATTCCACTTGACCATTCTGACGCCTATACATTATTAATTTCTGTATTGCTTTCTGCGCAATGCACTGATGTCCGCGTAAATCAGGTTACTCCGCGACTGTTTGCAATGGCCGACAATCCGTTTGATATGGCTAAACTGGATGTAGATGTCATAAAGGATATAATCCGCCCTTGTGGCTTATCCCCTCGCAAATCTAAGGCTATTTCTGATTTATCTAAAATATTAATTGAGCAACACTCAGGAAAAGTACCCGATAACTTTATTGATCTTGAAGCATTGCCGGGTGTGGGTCACAAAACAGCTTCTGTAGTTATGGCTCAGGCTTTTGGTGTTGCAGCTTTTCCTGTAGATACACACATTCATAGACTTGCTTATCGTTGGTGTTTGAGTAATGGTAAAAATGTTGAAAAAACAGAATCAGACCTAAAGAAAATATTTCCTAAGTCAATATGGAATAAGCTGCACTTACAGATCATTTTTTTTGGTAGAGAATATTGTCCTGCAAGAGGTCACTCATCACAAATTTGTCCCATCTGTTCTAATATTGGGAGGAAATAAAAAAGCGCCAAAAAATAATCTTCTCCGACGCTTTTTATTATTTAAGTTGTCAATCTATCTGGTTATAACAATCTGCTTTGATGCCACTCCATTCCTATTGGATACTTTAAGGAAATATGTAGCTGGCGGTAAATTAGTTACATCAATCTCTGTATCGATTACACCAGTATGCTGGATTATTTGATTGAATATTTGTCTTCCAAACATATCTGAAAGAACAATTTTGTGTTCACCCGTCAAAGGCTCTTTTATAAATATTCTAAATAATCCTTGATTTGGGTTTGGAGAAATAAAAAGATTTCTTTCAAGTTCCGCATCAACAACAGCCGACCCAATAATTGAAAACGTTTTTGATGTGCTATCTTGCCCACAAATATTTTCTGATACCAATTTAACGGTATATGTACCTGTATTAGCATAGTTATGTGTAGGATTAAGATCTGTGCTTACAATATTGTCTCCAAAATACCATTTAACAGAAGATGTACTTAATCCTTTAAATTCAAAATTTACAATGCTGGAAGCCAGTGTGTAATCAAATGCTGCAGAAGGTTTACTACCGACTGCAATATTAGAAATCAAAGTATCATTACCTAAATTATTATATGTGATTAACTTTACTGCATATATTCCCGGAGACTGATAGGTCACATTTGGATTAACCTCATTGGATGTGGCAGGGCTACCTCCAGTAAAATCCCAACTATAACTTGTTCCGTTTAAAGATTGGTTGGTAAATAAAACCGAAGCATCTTCGCAAATTGTTCCACCCAAATTTGCAGCAAATGCTGATTCCGGGAAAGCACTTATTGTTAAGTTAAAAATATTGGAGGTTGATTGGCCACATTGATTAATGTTAGTTTGAGTCATGCTGAAAATGCCGTTTTGGTCAGCTGTGAATATTGCAGGGCTCCCGGAAATCTGGGTATTTCTACCTGGCCCAATAAGACTCCAATTTGTAATATTAGCTCCCATACCTATGTTCGTAAGCGTAATTTGGTTGCTGTCTACAACAAAATCAAATCCAGTATCAGGAACAGTATTAATTGTGATATAATCCATCAAACTTGAAGTATTTTGTCCGGCAACATTTGAAACAGTCAGACTAACATTAAAAACTCCTGTGTTTTCGTATGTAACTACAGGATTTCTTTCCGTTGAAGTAGAAGGTGTGCCTCCCTCAAAAGCCCATAGCCAAGATGTAACTGATGGTGATGATTCACTCGTAAAAATTACATCAACAGGATTGCAGCCAGATGAAATATTTGAACTGAATGAAGCAGTAGGCAATAACTGAACCAATATATTTTGGGTATAGTCTACTATACCACAACCATTATTAGCGGTCAATGTAACGGCATAGTTTCCTTCTGAATTGTAGTTATTGATCGGATTTAATTGAATACTGGTCTGACCATCACCAAAATTCCATGAAGGATTGATTCCATTTACGATCTGACTGGCAAAATTTACAGAAAGCCCATCACCAATATATGAAAACAAAACTTCCGGTAGCGTATTTACAGTTATTAGATTTGTACTGTTTAAGGTATCGGAACCGTTGACGTTTGTAACGATTAGTTGGACATCAAAAACGCCACCATTAACATAAGAAACAACTGGATTTGCTTCAGTTGATGTGGAAGGTGTTCCGCCTTCAAATGTCCATAAGAAAGTGGCTGGATTATAAGTAGTTGTACTTTGGAATGATAAGGTTTGATTGGCACACAAGGAGGTGTTTGTCGATGGTAAAAAAGATGCAATAGGGGCCAATGCAACAGTTATCTGTTGTGTTGAAGAGATTGTCCCGCAATTATTTGTTGCACTTAATGTAATGGTGTACACGCCATTACTGGAATAAGTATGTCTAGGATTTGTTGATGTACTTGTTTCTCCGTCTCCAAAATTCCAAAGATACGAAGTAGCATATTGTGAGTTGTTTGTTGTGGTAATTGAAGCACCATTTTGAACCGAAACAAATGCTGAAATAGCCTGCAGTTGGACCGTTATATAGTTGGTTTTTAATTCCGTGTCATTCCCAATATTATTTATTGCTTTTAATGAAACATTATAACTACTGTTGGAATTATACACAACAGTTGGGTTTGGCAAAGTTGATGTAGACGGGCTTCCTCCAGGAAATGTCCATAAAAATGATGTTGCATTAGAGGTTGATTGATTTACAAACGAAACGGTTAGTGGCTGACAGCCAGCAACAATGTTGGAGTTGAAATTGGCAACAGGAGCAGTTGCGATGGTAAGTGTAACAGAATAATCGACAGCAAAACATGAATTTGATGCAGTTAATGTAACAGTATATGACCCATCCTGTAAGTAGGTATGTGATGGGTTAAAACCATTAACACTGTTACCGTCTCCAAATTCCCAAAACAGATCAGTCGCGTTATTATTTCCAGTAAAAATAAAGTCGACAGTTGACCCGTTAATAAAATAATCAAAACTAGCTGTTGGGTTACCGATGACAGTAATAACATTTGACACAGAAAAACTATTACTGCCAAGATTATTTGTTGCGACTAATGTAGCACCATAAGTTCCCTGCGTGTTATAGTTAATTATCGGGTTTTGAGCCGTCGATGTTGAAGGGCTACCTCCCGGGAAGGTCCATACCCGTGATGCAGCATTCGTAGAAAGATCAAAATATTGTACCTGACCAGGCAAACATTCATTGAGTATAGTAAAATTAAAGTCCGCAGAAGGCACAGTTCCTCCTGCACAATTATCCAAACACGAAGCACTTAGATATTCTGTCTGAATGGCACTTATTGAAGATGATGACCATGTATTTGTAATATTGACTGATGGAGCCATTATAAAACCACTTCCAGCTCCATCATGTGATGCATTAAAATTATGGCCAATTTCATGCGCTACCATTACTCTAAGCGCAGGTGCATTACCAGTAAAATCCTGTAATACATGATATTTACTTGAAGTACATAAAACGCCTAGCCATGCAACCCCAACTACTCCGGAATCCATATTACGGTTAGTCCAGAGACCTGCCAGATCATGAAAAGTAGTAAAACCTGATTGTGCCCAATTTGTAAATGAATTTAACAAAGTACTGGAATTAGTACTAGCCGTCCATGGATCACAAGTCGCACAAGCTACAATGAATTGCTGCATCATCACAAATTGGATCTCGTCTGCAAATTCATTGTCATAATTCGTTTGCACATCATTCAAAACACCAATATTATGATTTTCAACTCCCGTGATACTGCCGTATTTGACCCTCATTGACCAATCTGAAGCAGTATTATATTTTATTTCAAAACATTGACCAGGCATTCTATTTCCTGTCTTATTTTTAGAATTTTCTTTTACTCTTTTTAATTCATTTGCATCAACTTCGTAGCCACACTTATATAGTTCTGTTTTCAAAACATCCTTTACACTGTATAAAACAAAAGCGTCAAAGGTCTTTTGTGCTGAGAGGTGATGTACAGGTTCAATGTAGTATTCATCAAATCCAATTCTAATAAAACCATAAACAAAATTTTCATTAAATGTTAGTGCTACTTCACTATTCATTATACCATTGACTTTACCAATCATTGGAATGGCAGATGAACCTTTTCTGAATTTTTGCCCGTCTGATTCAGCAATGACTACATTATAGTTGGGGCTGATAATTTTAGATGATCTCAGATTAAGATCCCATTCAGCCCCATTATTTAATTTTATTATAAAATGACTTAAATCTGATCCACTTTTGATGTTGTTGTAAATGCTCTTGGAGTCAAGATGCAATAATTGATATTCTTTAAATTTCTGATTCAACTCAGGATACAACTGATTACTTTGTGAGCTTATGCCACCTGCAAGAGACATTACCATCACAACCAATATTACTTTGGATACAACGGAATTAATACATTCTGAAAACATTAAAATAACTTTTTAAATTTAATAAATATGTATACTAATTTACATACTCAGGGAGAGAGACCACAAAGAAAATTATTTTTTTTCATATAGCGAAATATATGGCGAATAAATCAAGGATTTAGGTCTTTATAATTCATAAAAGACTCATTTTTTCAAGTCTGCCACCCTTCTTACTACTTCCGAAGCCATGGTAAGACCAAACAAAGCAGGCATATAAGATATAGTTCCATAAAACGATTTTTTATAGTTTTTACCATCCGTCAGTTTCAGAGCTGTTTTTTGTTGAATTTCATCAGAAAACACAGAAATAATGCCTCTTTTTATTCCTTCCTTTTTTAATCGCTTTCTTAAACTTTGAGCAAATTTGCATTCTTTTGTTGTCGAAATATCTCCTATTTTAATCTTGGAAGGATCTAATTTGCCTCCAGCCCCCATTGAACTAATTATTTTAGATTTAGTTTTTTTCGCCATAGCCAATAACATTAATTTAGGCGTCATACTATCAATACAATCCAAAACAAAATCAAAATTATTTGATGTGATCAAATGCTCCATATCCTCTGGCTCCATAAACTTCTCATATGTTGTAATGGATATTGCAGGATTAATGTCCAAAAATCTATCTTTTAACAGATTAACTTTTGATTGACCTATAGTGGAATGTAAGGCCTGTAGCTGACGATTAATATTTGTACCATCTACTAGGTCCCCATCAATAATCGTAATGTTACCTACGCCCGCGCGAACTAAAAATTCACCGGCAAAACTTCCTACGCCTCCTAGTCCAACGAGCAATAAATTTGAGTTCTGAAGTTTAATGATGCTATCTTTGCCGATCAAGAGTTCGGTTCTTTCCAGCCATGGTGGTATTTCCATTTTTCTTTATAAAAGTTTTTAAAATTCATGAATATCTGTGCGCTTAAATCGACTAGTTTTAAATTTCTTAACTCGCAAAATATGCGGTACCTTTCCAGAATACTGGTACTTGAATCACCATCTGTTTCTATGAATACTCTATCCAAAGGTAAATACAGAAGCGTATCCCTGAATGTGTTGGTCATCAATTTAGTCGGAGCCAGGGAAAGGTAGCATCCCGCTTCTATTAATTGGGCTGCCAATATTTTATTTCTCAAGAACCCATGTACAA
The DNA here is from genome assembly GCA_016717145.1 of Saprospiraceae bacterium. Classification (GTDB taxonomy): domain Bacteria; phylum Bacteroidota; class Bacteroidia; order Chitinophagales; family Saprospiraceae; genus OLB9. Next base: position 60,948 of record JADKGD010000074.1, read on the forward strand.
CCCATGGCGTTTCACCCATTTTTTTACGCAATTTGATTAATCTGTCAAAGGCTCTAACGCAATGAATAATAACCGGCGCACCCAATAAATTGGCCAATTGAATGTGCTGAATAAATATTAATTCCTGAAGGTCCAAATTAGGTCCCTTTAAACTATCCAAACCACATTCACCAATACCCAGACAAAAAGGGTCATTCAAAAACTTGGATTTAATAAGTTCCAGTTGGTTCTCTGCCAAAATTTTTTCAGTCCACCAGGGATGACATCCAATCGTATAAAATTCATACTCTTTCTGCTGACCTTCATGCAGTGATATTACTTCCACTACTGAGTCATTTTCACGTCTCGAATGAGTATGAAAATCAATGATTAAAGAATCGCAGATCATTAAATCTTAAAGAATAAGAGACAAAAGTAATCTAAAATCACAAAAGGCCACAATCGTGGCCTTTCAAAATTCCTAAACTGATCCTGAATACTACTTAGGGCCTGCATCAACAATCTCTTTATTTACACCTTTTTCATATTTTTTAAAATTGTTTTTAAACAAGTCAGCCAATTTTTTTAAAGTGTTTTCATAACCTTTTTTGTCTACCCAGGTTTCTTTTGGTTCCAATAATTCAAAAGGAACTTCAGGGCATGATGTTGGAATCTTAAAACCAAATGTCGGCTCATCAATCATTTCCATATTATCAAATGAGTTATTATGTATTGCATCAATTATGGCACGTGTATATTTTAACTTTATTCTTGAACCAATACCATAAGGTCCACCAGTCCATCCAGTGTTTACCAGCCAGGCCTTAGCACCGCATTCTTTTATTTTTTCAGCCAATAACTCGGCATATTTATTTGGGTGCCAAGGCATAAAAGCTGCCCCAAAACAGGCTGAAAAAGTTGCAGACGGTTCTGTAACACCCATTTCCGTTCCCGCTACTTTGGCCGTATAACCAGAAATAAAGTGGTAACTTGCCTGCTCGGGTGTAAGTTGACTCACTGGAGGAAGCACACCATATGCATCACATGTCAGAAAAATGATATTATTAGGTTTACCTGCAATACAAGGAATATGAGCGTTATTAATAAATTCAATAGGATATGCAGCTCTTGTATTTTCAGTAATTGATATATCATCGTAATCTACTGCCCTTGTTTTTTCATCATATGCTACATTCTCAAGCACCGTTCCAAATTTAATAGCATTAAATATTTCAGGCTCTTTCTCACTGCTTAAATTAATCGCTTTGGCATAACAACCTCCTTCTATATTAAAAACGCCGCGGTCGGTCCAGCAATGTTCGTCATCTCCAATGAGACTTCTTGCAGGATCGGCACTCAATGTGGTTTTCCCTGTACCTGATAATCCAAAAAATATAGACACATCACCATTTTTGCCAACATTGGCTGAGCAATGCATAGGCATAACACCCCTCAATGGCATTAAATAATTCATCACAGTGAAGATACCTTTTTTCATTTCTCCAGCATATTCAGTTCCCAATATAACTATCTCACGCTTCTCAAAATCCAATGCGACACTGGTCTGAGAAGTCATCTGATTCGTATATTTATTTGCTGGAAATGCACCTGCATTCATTACTGTATAGTCAGGTTCTCCAAATGATTTTAATTCATCTTTAGTAGGCCTGATCAACATATTATTCATGAATAAAGCGTGATATGCTCTTGTACAAATTATCCTAACTTTTATTCTGTACTTGCTATCCCATCCTGCAAAGCCATCAAATACATAAATGATTTCTCTACTATTTAAATAATCAATGGCCCTAACCTTGTTAATCATAAAAGTATGATCATCCAATGGTAAATTTACATTTCCCCAGTCAATGTTGTTTTCAGAATCAGGATGCTTCACGATTCTCCTGTCCTTAGGACTTCTTCCTGTTTTATCACCGGAATAAACCAACAAAGCCCCCTTATCTGAAATGATGCTTCCTTTTTCATTTTGAAGTGCCATTTCATAAAGTTTTGGAACACTAAGATTTCTATAAATTCTAGGTTTTTCTATTCCTAATTTTTCTAAATTAAATGCTTTCATAATAATCGAATGGTTAAAATAAGTTATGACTAGGTGTCCGGCAAAGATAACTAAAAGGATTAAAAAAATAAAAATGTTACTATCTTATTTATCATATTCCTAAATTAAGAAATCTTCAAATGATGGCAAATATAGCGTCTACCTATGGCAAAGTGAGTAATATCAGCCCTCAGCCTAATTTTAATCAGGCCTTTTGTATTTCTATGATTAGTATAAAGAATTAGAAATGAATAAAACAGAAGCTAAATGCATACCATATTCAAATGAATGTTGTTAATTTGCAATTATTAAGCGTTAATAATTTGATATGATTATAATCACCAATGACGATGGTATAGTTGCGCCTGGAATAAAAGCTTTAGTGGAGGTAGCCAGACAATTTGGTGAGGTGATGGTAGTTGCTCCGGATTCTCCCCAATCCGGTCAGGGCCATGCCATTACCCTCAATCATCCTTTGAAACTTAGAAAGGTAAATATGTTTTCGGGTATTGATGCCTATGAATGTTCCGGAACACCGGTAGATTGTGTCAAACTGGCTAAAAGCGTACTATTAAAAGGAAAAAAGATAGATTTATGTGTCTCCGGAATAAATCATGGTGCAAATTCAGCACTTAATATTATTTATTCCGGAACAATGTCGGCTGCGATGGAAGCAAGTATTGAAAAAATAGATTCCATTGGGTTTTCATTACTTGATTACAGTTTTGATGCTGATTTTGAACCTGCCAAATATTATGTTCATAAAATTATAGATTCAGTTTTGAAAAACCAATTGGGTTTGTGTAAACTGTTAAATGTAAATATTCCGGCGTGTCCACTAGATGACATAAAAGGTATAAAAGTTTGTCGTCAAGGGGATGGCACCTGGGTTGAAGAATTTCAGGAAGGCATCGATCCCAGAGGTGAAAAGTATTATTGGTTAACAGGTAAATTTGTATCTTTCGAAAAAACCGAAGAACTTGATAATGACATAAATGCGTTAAAAAATAAGTATGTTTCTATCGTGCCTTCCGGGCATGATTTAACTTATCATTCTGAAATTCAAAATCTTAAATTTTTAGAGATTATATGATAGAAAAAAATTCAATTGTTTTTGGACTTTTACTGGGTGCAGTTGTACCTGTATTTGGTTTTATTATTGTGGAGTTCATTTTTAATACATTAACAAATTTTGGTCTGATGGCAGCAGTGAGCGAATCTTCTTCGGGTCGCAGGTATAGGACACTTCTGTTAATAGCCATTTGTTGCAGTCTTGTTCCTTTTAATATGGCTAAAAATAGAAAATGGGATAATACAATGCGTGGCATAGTATTTCCAACGCTAGTTTATGTAGCTGGCTGGCTATATAAATTTTATGGTGAGCTGTTCAATTGACATGATATGAAATATTATCTTATAGCAGGAGAAGCCTCTGGGGACCTGCATGGATCCAATCTTATGAAATCAATTAAAAATATTGATGAATATGCTGATTTCAGATTTTGGGAGGTGATAAAATGCTGCAAGCCGGCGGGAAACATAGTTGAACATTATAGAAATATGGCTTTCATGGGCTTCCTGGAGGTGTTTAGAAATATAATCAAAATATTGGATTATATAAAAAAATGTAAGCAAGATATTATATCCTTCAAACCTGATGTTTTAATTTTAATTGACTACCCTGGCTTCAATTTAAGAATAGCAAAATGGGCTAAAAAAAATCACATAAAAATAGTATATTACATAACGCCCCAGGTTTGGGCATGGCACAAAAATAGAGTACATAGTCTGGGCAAATATACAGATAAACTATTGGTTATTTTACCGTTTGAATCAGAATTCTTTAAAAAATACGGTATAGAAACAAGTTTTGTGGGTCACCCTTTATTGGATGAGATTAGAGACTTTAAAGCAAATACGGATTTTTTAAATAGGAATGCTGAGGATAGACCAGTTCTTGCCTTATTGCCAGGAAGTAGATTGCAGGAAATTTCATCAATCTTACCGGTAATGTTAAGAGCTATTGATTTAAATAAATACATGATTTATGTTGCGGGAACATCATCAATTGACCCGGAGCTTTATAAAAATATTATCAAAAAAAATGATAATGGAAACCAAATTAAACTGATAATAGATCGAACTTATGACTTACTTTCAGTAGCTGATGTGGCATTAGTCGGAAGTGGTACCGCAACGCTGGAAACGGCACTTTTTGACGTGCCTCAAATAGTATGTTATAAAGGAAATCCTATTTCTTTTCGCATTGCGAAATTCCTTGTAGATCTGAAATATATTTCCTTAGTGAATATCATTTCAGGAAAGGAGGTTGTAAAAGAATTGATACAAAATGAGTTTAATTCCACAAATGTTAAAATAGAATTAGAAAAATTAAAAAATAAAACAATAGACATAAAAAAAGATTATGCAATATTGAAGGACAAATTGGGTACAGCAGGTGCTTCTGACAATGCTGCACTAATCATAAATCAATTATTATTATCCTATTGACTTTCCAGGAAATTGTAAGTAAATTTTTATCAGAGCTGCCATATATAAGGTGGCAGGAATGGATCAGTACACTGACACAAATATTAAGCGTTTGGCTGGCAAAAAAAATAATATCCTAGTCTACCCTATTGGAATTATTGGTGTAACGCTTGCGGCCTGGGTTTATTTTTTTATGTCAAGACCACCATTATATGCCGATGCTGTACTAAATATATATTACTTGGCTATGAGTATTTATGGATGGATAAATTGGGCTAAAACAGGTTCTGAACAACGATATTTTTATAAAATAACATACTGTACCTTAAAAGAACTTGTTGTCGGAGTTTTTGGATTTTTGATAGCGTGGGTTTTGATTTTTTTAATGTTGATTCTTTTGACTGATAGCAATACACCTATATTAGACGCTTTAGTTTCATCATCAGCTTTAGTCGCCATGTGGTGGATGGCAAAAAGAAAAATCGAAAACTGGATTGCCTGGATATTTTCCAATATTGTAGCCATCCCATTAAATTTTTACAAAGGATTTATGCTTTTTACTTTAATGTACGTACTTTTTTTAATCATGGCAGTTTCAGGATACCAAAGTTGGAAAAAGATCCAACAACATATCTAGTTTAAAAACAATATATTGCTTTGGTTTATAGCGTTTCTAAAGCAAGTTTTATCATCTGATTAAATGAAACTTCTCTTTCTGAACTGTTCAACTTTTCTGATGTTATTAAGGAATCAGAAATGGTGCAAATAGCCAATGCTGAAACTTTAAAGAGCATAGCCGTAATAAATAATGCATAGGCCTCCATTTCAAGACAAATGATGCCCATGTCAGCCAACTTTTTCCAGCTATCGACATCATAATCATAAAAATAGTCTGAACTGAATACATTACCCACATGAAGGGTTAAATGATCTTTCTCTGCTATAGTCACGGACTTTGATAATAAGTTAAAATCCGAAATAGCGGCTATTTCACCGGGCATCCCATATTGTTTTCCAAAATTCGAATTGCTCGAAGCTGCCTGAGCAATAACGATATCTTTAAGTTTTACATTTCCTTGAATTGAACCTGCCGAGCCTACCCTGATTAATTTATTTACCCCATAAAATTTTATCAATTCGTATGTGTATATTCCGGTGGAAGGTATACCCATGCCAGTGCCCATAACTGAAACCCGTTTACCATTGAACATACCTGTGTAACCAAACATGTTTCTTACCTTATTAAACTGAACCACCTCTGTTAGAAATGTATCAGCAATATATTTAGCTCTTAATGGATCTCCGGGTAATAATATAGACTCTGCTATTTCACCAGGCATGGCAGAGATATGAGGTGTTGACATAATTTTAAGGTAAATTTGAACTACAAAGTTAAAATATTATTGGGAGTTAATATTAAATTTTAATGTTTGAACATGATAAGTTTTTATTATAAATATGTCAACAATTGAAACTAATCCATTTTCATTGCCTTTAGGACGATTAAAAATGATCATTCATCTAATGAATTATAGGATCTCATACTGATTTCATTAATTTGCATATATTTACATTACTTTAAACACCTACTTACCTCAATCAATCATGGTCAAATGCAGATGTTTTTTAGAATAATATGGGAAAGCCTTAATCAGGCAGTGATGTCTCTTTATAGCAATAAATTAAGAACTTTTTTATCATTGCTGGGCATTACTATTGGTATATTCTGCATCATAGCGGTAAAATCTGCTGTAGATTCCCTTCAGTCTAATATTGTTAACGGTTTCAATGAATTGGGGAGCGATGTAATTTATCTTGATAAGATGCCTTGGAACGAAGATCCCGGTGAAAATTATTGGAAATACGCTAAACGACCTGATCCCTCGTTTGAAGATTACAAAGCTATAAAACGGAAAAGCAAATTAGCAGAAAATGCAGCATATACTGTTTTTACTGGAGGCAAAACTATAAAATACTATTCCAATTCTGTGACAAATGCCTTTATTATGGGAGCGACCTATGAATACGCTTCAATCCAGGATTTAAAGCTTGCTTCAGGTAGATATTTTACACCTAATGAATATGAAACCGGAGCAAACAAAGTCATCCTTGGCTTTAAGGTGTATAATGAATTGTTTAAGAGTCTCGATGGAATAGGTAAAGAAGTAAAGTTGTTTGGTCAGGATTTTCAAGTCATCGGCTACCTTGAATCAGAAGGTGATAATTTATTTAACTTTTTAAATTTTGATGAAGTCATATGGATAGGATACAATTCAGTAAAAAGATATGTAAACGTAAAAGATGAATCAAATGTAGGAAGAATGCTGAATATTAAAGCAAAGGCAGGAAGTGATTTGAAAGAGCTAAAAGGTGAGTCAGCAAGCATTATTAGAGGCGTAAGAAGATTGCGTCCCGCTCAAAGTGATAACTTTTCATTGAATGAATTGTCAATGCTTTCGCAAGTGCTTGATGCTATTTTTGGGGTTCTGAACATTGCCGGAGGACTCATAGGCGGCTTTGCTTTGATTGTGGGAATGTTTAGTGTTGCTAACATAATGTTTGTCTCTGTCAAAGAACGAACCGGTATTATCGGAATAAAAAAAGCCCTGGGTGCAAAACGATATGTTATTTTAATTGAGTTTTTGATAGAATCTATCATCCTTTGTATTATTGGCGGAATATTAGGTCTAATCCTTGTTTTTATTACTTTAAAATTAATTTCGTTAGCAATCCCTTTTCAAATGTCAATTTCTCTAAATAATATGGCTATTGGGGTTTTATCATCCGTGATCGTAGGTATTATAGCAGGTATATTGCCGGCGCTAAAAGCATCAGGTATGGATCCTGTAGAAGCCATAAGGTCATAATTGTAATACTACCATTCCAACACGACTTTGCCTGTTGATTTTCTGGACTCCAGATAATCATGCGCACCTGCAATTTCAGAAGCTTTGAAAACTTTACTAACTTTGGGTGTTATAATTCCATTATTCGCCATGTCAACTACATTTTTTAATACTTCATTAAAAACCATTGGTTTAAAATCAGCAATCCGAAGCATATTTACTGTAATAATGGCTTGAGACTGCATTAATAATGAAATCGGCGAAAACAAGCCAAATCCCCACGCAAGACTCAACAATTTTAATTTATTATTTTTAGATTCAAGTTGTTCAGCTGCACCGTAACACACCATTCTACCCCCAGGTGCCAATAATTTTATCGCTTTGCCAAATGCTAAGCCGCCAAGGCTATCAAAAACTACATCAATATGTTTATTCTTATCTTTAATAACTTTGTAAAAATCATCTTTAGTATAGTCAATTGCAAAATCAACACCAAGGGTTTTAAGGTATTCCTGCTTTCCAGATGAGGCAGTTCCATATACTATACATCCATGATGTTTGGCTATTTGGACTAGCATACTCCCCACACCACCAGCAGCTGCCTGAATTAAAACGTGTTCACCTTTATGCAGGGTAACACAATCTTCTGCACAATAGTAAGCAGTGCAAGCCTGTGTAGCAAGAACTGTTGCTTCTGCCATATCCATTCTGTCAGGTATACCTGATACACCACTTATATTTGTCGTGACATATTCAGCATATCCACCAAATCTGGTCATTGCTACAACTTTCTGTCCGATATAAAATTCAGAAACATGTTCACCAACTTCAGCTATTTCGCCGCTTACATCATAACCTAGAATTGCCGGATTCTTTGGAGCATCGGGATACATTCCTCTTCGCGCGATAACATCAGCAAAGTTTAATCCTGAATACTTAACCTTAATAAGTACTTCCTTTTCCATAGGTTTTGGAATGTCAATATCTTTAATTTCAAAAGCTTGGTGTGCGTCTCCATATTTATTAAGGTATATTGCTTTCATGACTATTGGGTTTTAACTTAAGACATATACAAACAAATGTATCATTTATTATACAATCTTAATCCATTTCTTAGGTAGTAAATTTATAAAATATTATATCTTTAACTTTTAAAAATAAAAAGATCTCAATGCTATGTTTCTAAAAAATTCTTTGATCAATGTCATAAAATGTCTGCTATTTTATTAAAAACAATTCCGTTTATTTTTGAAAACAAATTATGGATAGGATTTTTTAAACATAAATTGACTTTATTGATATCAATCATTGCATCGCTAGTTATTCCCTGGTCGATTTTTAATTTTTTTAGTAGTAACGTAAAGGCAGCATATGACTCAAATTTTAAAAATACAGAAATCGCTACTGCATCCTTACAAAATGCTGTAAGTTTTAGTTCGTTGTTTGAAGGAAGTAATAAGTTCTTAATTTTTGTACTTATCCAGATGCTTACAGTATATTTTTCAAACAAAACGATTGAACATTTTTCAGGCATTAGGATTAAGATGTCGGGCAAAGAGTTAATTCAATCTCAGATCAGGAGTATTTGGGTAAGCGGTAGAAATTGGTTATTAAACCTTGTCATCGGAGTAGGGATTTCAATTTTATTAGGTGTCTTTGGGCCAAAATTTTTAGAGGATTGGCTCAAATGGGCCGTTAGTTGCTACTTTATGGGTTACTTGTTTTTTGATAATTATAACAATACATTTGGCTTAACCATAAAAGAGAGTTCATTTGTTATCAGAAAACATTTTGGAGCTGCTCTCGCAGTCGGAATCGTCGCTAATATTCTATTTATTTTGCCATTTATTGGGGCTCTCTTTGTTTCATTTATATGTTCTGTAGCAGCCACTTGGTACATGCATACAAGTGAGGACAATCACGTTGGAGAAGTAGCTTTTAAAGACTGAAGCGTAACAATGGCACAATAATAAATATCGTATTGTGCCATTGTATGTTTAAAAGTTGCAATTTTATTCCTAAAAATTAACCCTAACTGCTGTCCAGAAATTCCTTCCAGGAGCATTAATTCCGGATGCAAAATATCTGTGTTGAATATCCAACATATTCTCAATCCCAAATTGGATTTTTATTAGATTACTAATCTTGTATCCAAATCTAATATTATTTGTCATCCAGGCCGGCATACCTCCATTTGGCGCATATTGGGCATTATCTTCACCGCTTGGACTATAATTTTTAATGTCTTTTTTTGCATTAAATATCATATAGTAGCTTGCTTCAAATTTATTTGGATTATAATCAATTCCAAATTTTCCTATTAATGGTGGGATGTGATCAAGAGGAGAAATAATTCCTTCGTCCTTACTGCGACCAAATGTGTAGGACATTGTACCATATGCAGACCAATTATCGTTAAATTTTTTCTTCAGCATTGAACTGAATCCATAAATATAACCTTTTGATTTATTGACAGAAGTGAAGACCTGACTCAATGAGTCATCGTATTGTATAAAAGATTGACCGTCTAATGTGCCTTTTGCCAAACTGATAAAATTTGACAATGAGGTGTAATAAAGGACATTCTCAAAGCTCCATGATCTATCAAAATATCCAAGATTAAGTTCCTGACTTAATGTTGACTCCGGTTTCAAATTAGGATTAGGCACTATGACCCTGCCTGGTTGAGATTCAAAAACTTTAGACAAGTCGTCAACATTTGGAGTTCTGAATCCTGTGCTAATTAAATAGCATGCTTTGAACCCTTTATTTGCGTAAATCATACCAAGATTACCGGAATAAACAAGATTTTTCTGTTGCACCGCATCAAAAGGAAACGGGAAAAATGTTTTATCAGAAAATGAACTTTTTAGGTTATTGTAACCTAGTCTAATACCATCAGTCAGGATTAAGTGACTATTAATTTTATAATTGTGTGTAAAATAGACAGATGTGGTTATTTGTGTATTATTTCCATCCGGATACCTGGTATCGAGTGCTGTTTTGGCCCCTGTTGAAATATTTTCCTGCATTGCTCTGGACTTTAAACTATTCCATAATGCGTCAATTCCAAGGCGCATTTCATTCTTTTCACCTTTTCTGACGCCAAAAATTTGAAGTCCTGCAATATGAACATCTTCGATGCGATGTTTTAGATTTTCACTTCCAAAATTTCTGTTATGCCGACTTTCTCTTACACTTTGAAAACTTGTGTTAACATTGATTGACTCAAATATACCTTTTGATTTATATTCAAAATTATATATGGCCAATAATCTTTTTTGAGGGCCATAATACCATTCTGATGAATTCAAACCATCACCTTTTGGATCTGTAAGTCGATCATAACGCGGTATATTTGTAGAGTTTGAATATTGCACGTTTAAACTATGTTTAATACTTTCTGAGGGCTTAAAAATTACTTTTTGTATCAGGTCAATTTGACTGTAACCACTAAATTTTTGTATCAATCTATTTTCATTCTTAACAAGAACATCTTTACCATTGATACGATCTGCGTAAAATATTCTTTCCCCAAAATACCCGGCATCATAAAAAGGATTTTTTGAAGCACCCATCCTTAAATCACCAAAACTTGTATATGTCACACCCGAAAATAATGCTAATTTTTTCCAGCCCAGATTTAAGGTTGCATTCAGATTGGCCCCTTGATTTACAGAATGTATGCTTGATGATGCCGAACCAGAACATGCTACTTTTTCTCCATTACCAAATGTTGGATTTTTTGTTCTGAAATGAATTACACCTCCCAAGGCATCGCTACCATAAACTGTAGATCCTGGCCCACTTAATATCTCTACTCTTTCCAGTATGTTTGGATCAATCGTTATCGCATTTTGAAGATGACCTGCACGATATATCAGGTTATTCATCCTGACACCGTCTACTATTAATAAAAGTCTGCTTGCTTCAAAGCCGCGTAAAACCGGGCTTCCTCCACCTTGTTGGCTTCTCTGCACAAAAACATCGCCGGAAGAAAGTAACAAATCCGCCACATTCAGTGCATTTTGTTGTACAATATATTTACTATTTAAAACGCGAATTTGTTGGGCTACATTTGATCTTGGTTCCAATACTCTGCTAGCAGAAATAACTACTTCATCCAAGTGAGTCAAAGAATCTGTTTTTATAATAAGTTGCCCATTTAGTTTTGCAACACTTATAAAACATACCAATATGTATATATATATATTATTCATAATACAAAATTTTAAATTTGAAATAATCTATCGTCAGAGGTGACAATAGGATTAAAAATTATTATTGCCTAAACAATCTGGCGTTATCAACACTAGAATGGAATTGAAAAACAAAAATAATTGTCAAAAATATATATGGTATATTAAGCTTTTGGAGGTTTTGTCAGTGAATTTGTGTATTCATATGATGTACAAAACCTCAATATAAAATTAGTTTGCATTTGTATAACTGTCATGATCAGAGACCAAAATTCAGTTTTATTGAGCATCGCCGGGGTCAGGATTGATGGAAAAAGCGTGAGTAAGATATTTCCTGTTTCCTGGTTGAATGCTTCAGAAAAAGAGGCTATCAGTACCTTTTCATTTATATCCCACAAACCGGTGACTATTACTTTGTTACCATATAATCGAACTGATTTTATGTCAAAGTACTCGCCATCTATTAACAACTCAGTACCATTGACTTTATGTTCCTTAAAATATTGTAATTCAAAACTTAATGTTTGCAGGTAACAAGGAGATGCTATTTTTTTTTCTATGTCAAAATGATGCACAACTGTCCTTATCTGAAATAAGAACATCCCAATAATACTCTGATAAGTAATACAGAAAACAATAAATAAACAAAATTTATTTTTCAAAAGTCGTTTAAAATTTTAATGCAAAACTATAAATTATTTGTTGTTTATCTTAGTTTTTTTATTGTTGTGTGGTTCTTAATTTGCCGTAGAAAAAAATAAGATCGTACATTTAGTAATCCGGCAATTGGTACAAAATCAAACCGTAATATGTTAATATTTTCTTATTTGTATACTTTTATGAAATTAACATCTTATTTTTGCGTTTTAAAACAAAATTAAAATTTCGTCGATGAATATTATTTTCCTTAAAAAAAGTGTTTTAGCATCAGGTTTACTTTTATTTGGCGTTCTTTGGGTTAGTGCACAAACTAACGCTCAACCTTCGGATTTCGCCATTTCGACACCAAGCTACAAAGCAGAAAATGCAGGATGGTTGGTAAATCTTGATGAAGCATATGCAAAGTCAAAAGAAACAGGTAGACCAATCATGGCTAATTTCACAGGTAGTGATTGGTGTGGTTGGTGCAAAAGATTGACGGCAAATGTATTCATTCATGAGGCATTTAAACAATGGGCAGAAAAAAATGTAGTGCTTTTGGAATTGGATTTTCCACGTGGAAAGTTTATTCCCGAAAATATTAAAGGACAAAACGCAAGTCTGCAACAAGCTTTTCAAGTACAGGGTTTTCCAACAATATGGGTCTTTAGATTGGACAAAAATGAAGCAACAAATCAATATAGCATAGAATCATTGGGTAAAACGGGTTATATGGCAACTGTGGAAGAATTCACATCAGGCATAGACCAGATGATTAAAAAGTAATACATTTTCCATAATCAATATTAAAAGGACCATGCAATTTTTTTGTATGGTCCTTTTGTTTTTTATCTGCAGTTCCCAATAATTTTAGTTTAAATTTTTCGGCAAAACAATTTGGCTCTGCGACATTAATCATAGTTAGTGGCAAATCCATAGAATCTTTATGCTATTTGGACGAAAATCCTTTAAAATTTCTTTCAGTATTTGTTACATTTGCGTAATCTTATTTTTTATTTAAATTAAGAATAAAAAATATCATACATGTTTTGGCTTAGCTTTTTACTTTAATTCTTTTACAAGCTGAATTTTTCACAACATAACAACAACAATGAAATCATTCTTTCCAACATTTTTCGCCTCATGTTTAGGTGTTTTTGCGGCGTTCGCATTATGCTTATTTGTTATCATAGCAATGGGTATATCCGGAATGTCAAAAACAACAGGATATAGTGACAATACCATTCTAAAACTAAAACTTGAAGAATTTATACCTGAAAAAACAGATAATGTAAGTCAGCAATCCGTATTTATGGGCGGACAAGGCGAATCAATCGGCTTGAGAAGAATCTTAAAGTTATTGGAAGCTGCTGCAGCAGATTCCAAGATATCCGGAATTGTTTTAGAAAATAATTCTGTTGCCATCGGTCAGGCAAGTATATTAAGTTTAATGCAGGGTTTTGAAAATTTAAAGAAAGTGGAAAATTTATTTATTCTTACGCCGATAACCATTCTCAGTCATCATATGTATTATGTTCGGTGGCTGACTCTATGTTTATAAATCCTCAAGGCGGTGTGGATTTGAAAGGATATGGCGCTTCTATACCTTTTTTCAAGAATATGCTGGATAAAGTGGGTGTCGAAATGAATATTTTTTATGCCGGAAACTTTAAAAGCGCAACAGAACCATTCCGTTTAACTGAAATGAGCGAGTTTAACAGGCTTCAGACGAAAGATTTTCTAACAGACATGAAAAATATCATGGTGGAGAAGATAGCGAAATCAAGGAAGATGGAAGCAGCAAAGATAGAAGGTATCATGACGAATTATGATGGAAGAAATGGAAAACTTGCATTGGCAAACGGACTTGTTGATGGCTTGTATTACAAAGATGAATTTGAAGATTTTTTGAAGCGTAAAACCGGTACAGAGGCTGATAAAAAAATTAAATATATTTCACTTTCAAAATATAATGGCTTGGCCGACATAGATGAAGGAGAAGGTAAAGATAAGATTGCCATAATAAACGCAGAGGGAGAAATCATTTATGGCTCAGACGAACTGGGTATAATCAGTGAAAAAAGATATATCGAAATGCTGACAAAAATCAGAAACGATAAAAAGATAAAAGCCGTAGTACTTAGAGTTAATTCCCCTGGAGGCAATGCATTTAGTAGTGATGTCATATGGAGGGAATTGGAAAAAATCAAAGAATCCGGAAAGCCTGTAATTGCTTCGTTTGGTGATTATGCAGCTTCAGGAGGCTATTATATTGCAGCCGGCGCAGATATGATTGTTGCACAGCCTAACACACTGACAGGTTCCATTGGCGTTTTTATGATGTTTCCAAATGCTACAAAACTAATGAATGAGAAAATAGGTGTGACATTTGACACCATCAAAACACACCCATTCGCTACTGGCTTTAGTCCATTTTTAAATTTAAGTGACAAAGAGAAAGAATTATTGCAAGAATCAACTATGGATATATATGATTTATTTATTGACAGGGTTTCGAAAGGAAGAAAATTATCCATAGACAGTACTAAAGTAATTGCACAAGGTAGGGTTTGGACAGGAAAAAAAGCAAAAGAAATAGGTCTTGTAGATGAACTTGGCAATCTTGATGATGCCATTAAAATTGCAGCAGATAAAGCAGGTATTCAAACTTACAAAATTGTTGAATATCCTACAATCAAAGAGGACTTTATATCTACCATAATAAAAGAAATACAAAAAGGACAAGGCGGAGAAGAAGCCATCAAATTATTTTCCACAAAAGACGAGCGTAAACTTTATGAACAATACCAAAGTCTAAAGGGAATCTTAAGATGTAAAGAACCAAATGCCAGATTGCCTTTTATATTTGATTTCAACTAATCTATATTAAAATACAATCTTTTAACTAGAAGGAGAACCCTATATAAAATTAGTTGGCTTTCTATTTTACGAAAATGGTCAGAATATTTCAAACTGTGAACTACAGTTCATAATTGGGCTTAATAGAATGTATTCTGTCAGAACCATCGTAAAATTTCCTGATAATACTAACGACATCATCCGGGTCATCAACTATAGGGAGAAGATCTATGTCTTTTTCTGATACGTTATTAAATTGTTTACACATCACATCAATAACCCACTGTTTAAGACCTGTCCAATATTCCGAACCCACCAAAATAACCGGTACCTGAGAAATCTTATTCGTTTGAATCAAAGTCAAGACTTCAAACATCTCATCAAGTGTTCCAAATCCTCCAGGACAAACAATAAATGCCTGAGCATACTTAACAAACATAACCTTTCTCACAAAAAAGTATCTATGATGCAATGTTTTACTTGCATCAATATATGGATTATTGAATTGTTCAAATGGCAAATCTATATTCAAACCTACTGAAAGGCCTCCATGCATATATGCGCCTTTATTGGCCGCTTCCATAATTCCAGGACCACCACCAGTGATCACTCCAAAGCCCTCATCAATACACTTTGCAGCTATGTCAGTAGCAAGCTGATAGTATTTATCGTCTGGTTTTGTTCTCGCCGAACCAAATATGGAAACACAAGGGTCGAATCTGTTTAAGGTCTCAAAACCATCAACGAATTCTGCAATAACCTTAAACATAGTCCACGAATTTTCACCCTTTATTTCACTCCATTTTTTTAATTGCCGAAGTTCGTGTTTATTTGCATTTATATCTAAATGATCACTCATCAAAAAAACTTATTTAAAAAATAAAACCTGCTTTGAAATCGACTATGCAGATAAAATGTATTTTGTATTTGTATAGTCAACCTCAAACCAACTCACCTTTATAGTGCTCAAACTCAACTTTCAAATATTTGACCAAGTCATTAAAATTATCAAACTTATCAAATAAGGCATCAAAAGAAGACCTGTCACTTTTTCCTTTGTATACAAACATTTCAACATCTTTTGAAGTAATGCCAACTCCTGAAAGAATAATTAAACGTTCGATAACATTTCTCAGTTCACGAATATTTCCTGACCAATTTACTTGTTGTAAAAGTTTAATTGCTGATGGTTCAATTTTTTTATGTGCCATATTATATTCGTCACAAATCAAAGAAATGAAATGTTGTATCAAAGTTGGTATGTCATCAATCCGCTCGTTTAATGAAGGCACCTGTATAATTATTACGGCTAAACGGTGGTACAGATCTTCCCTGAAATTACCTTTTGCTATTTCTACCCGTAAATCTTTGTTAGTAGCAGCAATTACCCTTACATCAACAGTAAGATCTTTTTCTCCTCCAACTCTGGTTATTTTATTTTCTTGCAAAGCCCTCAATACCTTTGCTTGTGCTGATAGACTCATATCGCCTATTTCATCTAAAAACAAAGGTACCGCCATGTGCCTGTTCAAATTTACCCAATCGTTGTTTAATTGCAGATGTAAAGGAACCTTTCTCATGACCAAAAAGTTCGCTTTCTATTAATTCAGACGGGATAGCAGCACAATTCACTTCGATAATAGGGTAATCTTTTCTTTTACTGAACTGGTGTATCCATCTGGCTACCAACTCTTTACCTGTTCCGTTCTGGCCATTTATGAGTACTCTTGCATCAGTAGGAGCCACTTTCTCAATGGTTGATTTTATAATAGAAATTCCTTCGGAATCGCCAATGATGTCCTGGACTTTAGACCCGGTAACTCTTTTTTGAAGAACCTTTTTATCAGTAATCAATGACGATTTATCCAAAGCATTCCTGAGTGTTATCAACAATCTATTAAGATCCGGTGGTTTTTGAATAAAATCAAAAGCTCCTTTTTTTACAGCTTCTACTGCCGTATCAATATTTCCGTGACCGGAAATCATGACAACCGGAGTGTCTGGCGAAATGTTCTGAATTTTTTCGATGGCTTCCATGCCATCCATTCTAGGCATTTTTACATCCAGAATAATAACATCATAATGATTTTGCTTAATCTTAACAATACAATCCAGACCATCGGGTGATTCGTCAATCTCATACTTTTCAAACTCCAATATGTCTCTAAGGGTTTTTCTGATGCTTTTATCGTCATCAACAATTAGAATTTTAGCCATTTAATTTCTCTTTTAAGCAATAAAAATAATGATCAACACCTTTATATAAACTTTATGCAAAGGTTTGAAAGTGTAAATATACATATGATTTTTATTATATAGGTAATTTTGTTACTGTCAATTTTATAAATATTATTTATTTTTATAATTTGTATTAAATTAATGTAACAGTTCATATCTTTGATTTGTAATTTCTTATATAATAATTTTAAACATTCTTAAAAGCAGTTAAATGTCAATTTTAAATCTTGCAGTTTTAATAGGAGGCAAATCTACAGAACATGAAATTTCTTTGAGGTCCGGTCGAAGCATTATTAATGCATTAAATAAAAAAAAGTATAATCTTTTTGTTGTTGGAATTAGTAAGAAAGGAAAGTGGTACTTGTATGAAAATGAAAGTTATCTGGAAAATGAACATGATAATAAGAACATTTCATTGAGGCCTTCATCCAGCGAAGTAAATTTAGATACAGATGGCAAAAAAGCATTTTTGTATAGTAAAAAAGGTAATAAAAAGCTTTTTAAGATAGATGTAGTTTTTCCTGCATTACATGGAGCCTATGGCGAGGATGGCGCTTTACAAGGCCTGTTAAGAAATGTGAATGTAGCTTTTGTGGGTGTAGATTTATTGGCTTCAGCTATAGGCATGGATAAAGACATTTCTAAAAGGCTTTGGAGAGATGCCGGTATTCCAATTGCAAAATTTGAAGTCATCACTGCAACAAATAAATCATCTTTTAGTTATGACAAATTATCCAAAAAGCTTGGACCTATTATGTTCGTAAAGCCAGCAAATGCAGGCTCTTCAGTCGGTGTACACAAAGTGACAAATAAAGAAGAGTATACTGTGGCACTCAAAGATGCTTTAACATATGATAGAAAATTATTAGTCGAAGAAGCCGTCTCTGGTGTTGAAGTTGAATGCGCTATCCTTGGCAATGCTGATCCAAAGGCTTCCGTCATCGGAGGTATTGTACCCACTGACAAATTCTATTCATACGATGCAAAGTATATCAGCACGACTGGGGCAAAAACAATGATTCCCGCACCAATAGATCAAAAACTTAGTAAACACATTCAGAATACAGCGATCAAAGCATATAAATGTATTGGAGCGGAAGGTCTTTCAAGGGTAGATTTTTTCTTAAAGAGGATAACACCATTATCTTGAATGAGATCAACACACTACCTGGATTTACCGATATCAGCATGTATCCTAAACTTTGGGAAGCAAGTGGTCTACCCTATTCGGATTTACTTGATAAACTAATTAAATTAGGTTTGGAACGTCATAAAGAACTTGGAAAACTTAAACTGGTCTGGTGATGTAATGTGCCAAAACTAAGTGTTTTTTATGTTTCTAAAAGTCATACACCATGACTTGATCATCATATTTTATGGTTACTTTGGGTTTATTGGAAATTTCAACTTTACCGATAATTTTAGCATCAATATTAAAGCTTTTTGAAATAGAAATAATTTCCTCGGCTACGCTAAGTTCAGGGACATAACACTCGAGTCGATGCCCCATATTAAACACCTGAAATAACTCCTGGTAACTTAATCCTGATTCGTCCTTTATTAAATTAAACAGAGGTGGAATTTGAAATAAATTATCTTTAACAATATTGATGTTTTTATCAATGAATTTACCTACTTTGGTTTGGCCGCCTCCACTACAATGTATCAGGCCATGAATATGTTTTTTATATTTTTGAACAATTGGTTTAAGAACAGGCAAATAGGTTCTTGTTGGAGAAAGCACCAACTGTCCTACATCCATTTTGACTCCATCAATGTCAATAATATCTGTTAGTTTTTTAGAACCGGTATACACAACATCCAAGGGAATAAAACTATTAAATGACTCCGGGTATTTAATCGCGTATTCTTTACTAAACACGTCATGACGGGAAGATGTAAGACCATTACTTCCCATCCCTCCATTATAACGATTTTCATAAATAGCCTGTCCTGAAGAACTCAAACCGACAATGTAATCTCCCTCTTTAATGTCAATATTGATAATATCGGATCGTTTCATTCTGGCGAAAGCGGTATATCCAACGTCAATAGTTCTTACAATGTCACCAACATCTGCTGTTTCTCCTCCTGCCATCATAATGTGTACGCCATACTTGCCTAATTCCTCAATATAATCTTCTGCATAATTAATAATGGTAGAAATTACATCACCGGAAATTATACTCTTATTCCGGCCAATAGTGGAGGATAACACTATTTGATCTAGACAACCAATACAAGCCATATCGTCAAGATTCATAGCAATAGCATCTTCTACAATACCCTTCCAGACCGAAATATCTCCGGTTTCTTTCCAATAAATATACGCAAGGCTGGTTTTACTCCCTGCGGTATCTGCATGCATAATATTACAATAATCAATATCTCCCCCTACAATATCCGGTATAATCTTACAAAAAGCATTCGGGAAAATACCTTTGTCCAAATGTTGGATTGCATTATGGACATCTTCTTTTGATGCAGAAACACCTCGCAAATCATATTTCAGGTCGGGTTTGCTCATAAGTTTAGTATGATTGGCAAGTTTAATAATGTTGCAAAGGTAAGATTCATTGTGTCTAAATTAAGTATTCGAATAATTTTTATTACCAAGCAATAAATAATTATTAATCCTTAGCGCTCAATACCCAAAATTATACATTTAGCTAAAGTCCGGGCAAATCAATTCTTCTATATATTAAACCTTAATAGGAACGGTAATCAAATCGCAATCTATACGACACTATATCACTTTCGTCAATCTTAATAAATCAGTTTAATATTATAAATATTTTATCAATTACAGTACAATTATTCATTATATATTAATTATTTGATATTTAATTCTGTTTAAGGAATAATAATAATTCAAATACAGAATATATTGAATGGGTATTATATTAATAAAAATAGTATATGATATAATTCTGAACAATAACTTTGCTTAAATTTGGTTAATATGATTATATTTGATCAATATTTACATTGTTTAATTTTTGATCAGGTAATTCCTGAAATTAAAATGTTTGATATGAAAAGATTAATACTGTTTTTATTTTTTTTAATTGCAATTATAGTGCAATCAAATGGTCAATATAGTAAAAAATCAAAAGAACTTTACAGTTCAAAGTATGGTTTAAAAATGGCCGGTGGATTAATTTTAGTGAGACGTGAAATAAGTGAAATTGGCAATGAAGAAAATTATGTTGTTAACCAGGTAACTCTAGCCCGTACCTTGCCTCAAAAATCTTTTGGCCTGTTTGGAAGAAAAAAATTCGGTTGGTTATATGCAGAAGCAAATGCGCTATATTCGTCTTATGGTATGGCATTTGACGTTACTTCCTACTCAACCGGCGTTGAAACAAAAAAAGAAATGGTCGAAAAATTTGGGTATGTTGACCTTCAAATCATGGGTGGGCTTACTACCAATGGATTCAGAATTGGTGTTGGACCAGTTATGCATGTCTTAGCCCGCCATGATTCCGAATTAGCGGTATTGGACAACTTTAACCAAAAATTGAGAAATATTAGTTATGGTTTCACTGGCTCCATAGGCTATGATTTAAATAGATTTAGTTTTGATTTAAGATATGATAAAGCTTTTAGAACTGTAGGTGACCACATATACTACGGTAACAAAAAATCACTATTTCTTGAAACACCGGATGCCCTTATGATTTCTATTGCTTATGCAATTATTGATTAAACTCAAGTTTAATAAAAACGTCCTAAAAAACATAATAAAAGCCACCTTGAGTTCAAGGTGGCTTTTTTATGTCTTACACTTTCCGCGTATTTATATTCTAACTACAATTTATTTATGTCGGATATTTTACATAAGTCTGCATTTTAAGCTCTTTTCATAGACATATGTAAAATTTAAAAATATCTAATACGTCATATTATATATTGAATTAAATCATTTAATGACACATATTAGTATGATAATTTTGATATTTATATTAATATCAAAATTTTATACTATTTCTATCTATAATACACATGTGAATAAAAAAAATATTCTGGCATACTATTTACATACAAATATAATGTGCGTATTTTTTATAAAACCCATTCATTACAAATAAAACAAAATTTAATCCAATGAAAAATTTATTCTTTTCCTCAATGCTCCTATTCTTTGTTTGTCAAGCATTTGGACAAATCACACCGCTTGCAAAAGAAAAATTCAAATCCAGATATGGCGTAAAAGTTGTTGCAGGTTTGATCTCCAATAGACCTGAAAGTACTTATCTTGGTGATGAAAGCGGTGTAGCTTTGTATGAAATTTCGACTGCAAGAACTTTGATGCAAACATCTTTTGGTATGTTTGCTCAAAAAAAATATGGTTTCCTATATGTTGACGCCAGTGCTGTGTACTCTAATTATGGTGTTGTCTTTGATGTAAGTTCCATCTCTGGAAGAGATGAGACAAATCATAATATGATCGAAAAATTTGGCTACATTGATCTTCAGATTATGGGGGGCATAACAAGTCACGGTTTAAGAATTGGTGTTGGACCAGTGATGCATATTTTAGCAAATCATTCATCTGAATTGACTCATCTCGAAAATTTTTCTCAAAGAATGAGAACTACAAGTTATGGATTTAGTAGTACTTTAGGTTATGACATAGGTATTTTTAGTTTTGATCTAAGATATGACAAAGCATTTAGAACTGTTGGTGATCACATTTATTATGGTTATAAAAAATCACAGTTTCACTCCACGCCGGATGCAGTTTCATTCTCTATTGGAATTGCACTGGCCAGATAATCGTACGCACCTGATTTGAGATTCAAGAAAAGAGTCACTTGCAATGCTAGTGGCTCTTTTCATATTGATTTCTGATACCACTAATTAACTTTAATTAATTTTTTTCTTATCTGTTGATTTTTATTAAAAGCTGAAATAAAATAAATTCCAGCAGGCAGCAAAGTGGCATTAAATGTGAATGTATTTTTATCGTTTTGAGATATAGTCTTTTTTTCTAATTGCCTTCCAAAAGCATCCTCAATAATAAAAACAATTTCCTCATTACAATTTGATGTTACATCAATTTCAGTATGATAAAAAAATGGGTTCGGAAAAGCTTTAATATTCAGACAAAAAGGTTTGTTTGTATTTTCTACAGTATTAGTTGACAATGTAACATTCATCTTCATTTCTCCAAAACCATAACATGAACCACCGTGGTTTTGAAGTGCTGTAAGTAAAATGTATCTGGCTTCTATATTGTCAAGTGAAGGACCAATAAAACCTTCATATATTGGCTTTCCAGAAGCTTCCGGCATATCAAAATCAGGTAATGATATCCAGGTAATACCGTCAAGAGAAACATCAATGGCCATTTTTTTAACCCCATTTGAAAGTCTATCAGCCTCATTATTATTCCACCAATAGGTCTCACCTAAAGCATATCTGTGACCCAGGTTATACAATATCCAATGCGAGACGCCGCGGTCAGGATTTGGAGATTGTTTTTTATTGCAGGAAATCCAGCCGTCATACCATGTTGTGCTATGCTGATCCATAAAACACTGTGCATTCATATTTAAGGTAAAAAATATTACTAAAAAGTGTATGATTAAAAGCTTCATATACCTCAGGTTGAATTTTGTTGTTTGAATCATGATATCTGTTTTAGGTGAATTAAAGGTCCAAAAAACCAATCGGAGCAGAAGTTCCGGGAGAATAAAAATTACCTAAATTAGGTAAAATCGTCTGTAATTCAGATATTGGAACTCCAAACCAAAGCGCAAGTTCAGCAAAATAAAGATCATTAGGAGTAGTGGGTATAAGCACACCTCCACCAATGTCTAAACTACTGTCCAATCCAAGGTCAGGAAATTGTCCAAACATTTGATTTCCTTTTACCGGACCCCCAAAAGTAAAAACGTTTCCACCCCAGGCATGATCGGTGCCATTTCCATTGGATGTAAGCGTTCTTCCAAATTCTGACATTGAAAATGTCACGACTGAATCTTTTATTTGAATTTCACTCAATACGTTATTAAATTCTGATATCGCGTTGTCAAGTTCATTAAATAAATAATTCTGATCCCCCAATAATTCATCATGAGTATCCCAACCTCCGTAATCAATAAAAAATATTTGCTTTTTAAATCCTAATTTTTCACGAGCGGAAATGATCTTTGCAATCATTTTAAAATTACCTGATAAGTTTGTACTAGAAAAATTTGTTGCAAATTCCGGTATCTCATCTATGGCGGCTTGAAATTGAAGGCTAGAATCCAACGAGTTCCTAAAAATCCCTTTATAACTATCTCTAAATGGATCATTATATGTCCGCCCAAATAATTTGTCTATAGCAGCTTTTCGTTGAGGTCCGGCTCCATACATATCTTCATAGCCTATCAAACCGGTTGCGCCATCATTATTAACGGTATATTCTACATTACGATTGCTACTTTGAAAAGTATTTATACCTCCAAGCGATACATTCATTGATATACTATCGTTGGTATTTACTGAATAGAGCAAATCTGAAATCCTTCCGGCCCATCCTTTGATCAGTCTTTCACTACTTACACCTGTTTGCCATTGATTTGTCTGATCAGAATGAGAAAAAAGTCCCAAAGGTATTGGAGTACTACCCTCTACAAAAGCTGGTTTTGTAATTGGAGCTATCAAGGTACCTATATTATTTATAAAACATAATTCACCTTGATTAAACATATTTTGCATACCTATTAAGGCAGGATGCAAACCATATGGAATGCCGCTAAGATTTATTGGGTTGATAGGTAAAAGACTTTCTGCAGGTAAAGATAAATTAGAACGGGAATCTGCATAAACCTGATATGATTCAGGCAATTTTGGCACTATCATGTTGTAGGAATCTGCTCCTCCGCCTAAATACAGGCCAACCAAAGCTTTATAATCTCCTGCAGCTGAATTCTGACCAAGTAATGCAGCAGCACCTAAATTTCTTAAATTGAATAATGAAGTAGCAGAAGTAGAAAGTCCCCCACCAAATAAAGCAGCCATTTTCATAAAATTCCTACGAGAAAACGATTCTTTAGACATAGATATTATTTTTTTATGACGTAATCCGGGCTAATAAATGTTAAATATAAAGCAAGAATTATTTTTTCACGACTTCCATAAAGTGTAGGAACCATGTTTTTTATTGATTCTTTAATTGTTGCACGAGTTTCTTCACTCATTCTTCCATTGGTAAATAACAGGTCAATATGATTGATCAAAACCTCATCATCATGCGCTATTTCAAAATATCCTGATGCATTCGTTGGCCCTTGAAAATAATCATCTTCCCAGTTATTGACTGTATATTCATAATAGTTCCAGATAAAAGCTAAATTAGCATAATCTAATGAGGTGAGGCTATTTAAAATTTGAAACTCAGGGGCAACCAATCCTGAATCACTTAAGACACCTGTTGGCATGTAGTCCGGGGAATAAAAATTAAATACGCTTGGCGCAGAAAGTGGGTGCTGGAAAGTGCTATTTTCAAGATTGCTTCCGTGGTTAAAAAAATAGCCTGAAGGCAATTCAATTCCTACGCCTTTTAGAAATTGAGTATGTCTTAAGACCGGTTCCATTAATTTTCCAAAGCCAGCTGCATAGGTAAATTCGCATTCCCTTGCCTCTTCATCCATAATAATAGCATTTACCGTGGCTTTAAGGTTTCCTCTTACTCCGCTACCATCGTTATTAAAAATGGAAGCTACTCTGCCAATATATTCATTTGAGGGGTTGGATGAAACCAAACGCTGAATGAGTAAGCGACTAATAAAAGGACCTGTGTTGGGATGATTAAAAAGAATATCAATGGCATCGCTTATGTCTTTCATGCCGCTTTGATTATTAGGAATTACGTGCGATCCAAATAATATTTTTTCACCTTGCTGATGCCATTCTTCATACATCTTCATTGGTTTTGTCATATCTGCACCATATAATCCTGAACCAAATTCCGGCTCATTCATTCCCTCAATGGAGGCAGAAATCCCCAGCCCGGTAAATACTTTTGCCAATTCAGCAATATCATTATTATTATATGTTGGAATATTGTTGCCATTTCCGTCTACTTTTCTGGTGCCGTCAATATTCAATTCATACAAACCAATGGTAAAAAGCTGCATTACTTCTCTGGCAAAATTCTGATCAGGGTGAATATTTTCTTCCGGAATTTCCTTAGGATTGTTGAGGTGGCTTAAATATGAACCCATACATGGATGTAATGTCATTTCCAACAATAAATCCCTAAAATTACCAAAGGCATTTCTTGAAAGCAAATCATAATAAGAAGCAAGACCTCGTGCATAATTCCCGATATCCGCATCGTCTGAAACAACCAAAATCTGGCTCAATGCATAGGCAATACGCTGTCGGAGCTGATCCTTTCCAAATGTGTTAATATTCCACCACGAATACCTGAAGTGGCGCCAATCGGGATTTGGAGATACATCCTCCGGATCAACACCCTTATTTATGTAAAAGTCATACAAGACCTTTGCAAAGCTATCTGTTTGAATCAGATAATTACTTCGTTCTGACGCAAACTGCTTATCCATCCAACCTTGTTTGCCTAAAGTTATAGCAGCATCAATATCTTCCATATCATATCCGAAGGATGTCTGAGATAAAAACCGGGACATTTCAGCCCTTTTACCATTCAGACCGGAACCTGATATGGTTTTTTCACCTGATGCAGTTTCATAAAAAAAATTTCTTTCGTTTTCATCACTTGTGGTAATGACAATACCTTTGCTGTGTCCTGCACCAATAAAGTCTGTATATGGTTGGCAATATGTTGCCGAGAAGTAAATAATACATAAAATTAAGGTAATCGTTATTTTCATTTGCATAAATAAATTTTTAAGGATTGTATACCTGTTGACTAATCGTACCTGTAATAAGATCATTTTGATACTCATGCCTATCAAGTAATAAGATATCAAAAATTATCATTACGCTCCCAAAATGTCATATGTTAAACGAAATTAATCAATTTCCCCCTAAATCAATATTAAGTCTTTACATAATCGTTCAAAATATTGTAAAATACATAGCCTTTCACTCGCGAACAAAGTATGATAACTAAAACAGTATTAATTAATCAATAAACAAAAATGTACTAATTGGGGTCTTTGAAAGCAGGATTTGTTAAAAATGAATCATCTGTAAGTGTATGTAAAAAAGCAATAACATCATCCCTATCTTGTTTGGTGAGACCAAGTCCTCCTGGTTGAATGTTGTATTGCATTAAAACATCCAGAGTTGATGAGTTGTTAACACCTACATTATAATGTTTAAGAACATCATCAAGGGAAGAAAATCGCCCGTCATGCATATAAGGTCCGGTAACGGCAATATTTCTAAGAGAAGGTGTCTTAAACTTAGCCCTATCTTCCGGCAAAAAGCTAACTTTTTCCCTGCCCGTATCTGTAAAAGAAATATCTTCATCCAGACCATTGTTCATATAATCATCATTTGAAAAGTTAAAACCTCCGTGACAATGAAAACATTCTGCCCCTTTTGTTTTTCCGGTGGGATCAAATTCTTTAAAAAATAAATTCCTTCCACGTTCTTCTGAATCAGTCAATGTAGTCTTTCCATTTAAAAATCTGTCATATTTAGCATCATTTGAGACAAGTGTAAACATAAACTGTTCTAAAGCAAATGAAATATTTACACTATTTATAGCACCATCAACAAACGATCTTGTAAATTGATCCTTATATAAGTTGGTTGAGGATAGTTTAAGGATTACATTATCTAAAGTTTCATTCATCTCGAGATGATCCTGAATTGGTTTTAAGGCCTGATCCCTTAGCTTTGGTGCACGTCCATCCCAAAAAAATCCATTATTATGCCAGGCCATATTTATTATTGGCATTGCTTGTCTGGTGCCTTCAAGTCCGTCAACTCCTTTACTAAAAGTATTTAAATCTGAAAATCCATCTTTCTGGGCATGACAACCTGCACATGCCAATTTATTACCTTTTGACAACATTTTTTCATAAAAGAGCATACGTCCAAGTTTTATTCCTTCTATGGTTAATTTATTATCCAAGGGAAGCTCGGGCGTCGGAAAATTTCCATACTCTAATGTATAAGGCGTTGAATCATAAGTGATTAATTCACCTACAGTTTTGTCTTTGGAACATCTAAGGAAGCACAAAAGAGTTAATACATAAAATATTTTTTTTGATTTAATGAAATATTAACGTCATTTGAAGAATGTAACTGCATATTTGAATAAATTTGCTGCCCTGAAATATTTGTAACTAAAAGAGAACTTTGATTGCCAGGAGTTTCCATAAACTTGATAAATATCATTCCATTTGAAGCAGATGTAGTAAAATAGCTGATGATTTGATATTATCATCTTTAATGGCAAGTTTATCTATTCTAAACGGCCACAGCATTGCCCCGCTTTTTTGTGTTCCCTACCGTGCTGAATCAACCACCATTAAGCTCATTAATTAAAATTTGCTAACCGTTAGGTTTTTTTCGTTGTCAAAGCTCTTTTCGGTTCGCCTGTTGATCCCCAAACTAGTTTCGTTCCATCCAATGTTGTCTACCAGCCTTCAGCTAAAACCTATGCCCGTTGGATCTTGAATGCCGCTTCACACACAACGGGCAGTTGCCCCACACGTTTTGGGTCGTACATTTCTGTTTGTCCGGCTTTTTGCTTTACGTGTGTGTCTGGAAAAGTAGAATCGCCACTTTTATCATAAACACCAATTTGAGAAAGGTAAAATTCTGCCCTTTTTAAGATAACATTTTTACCATTCCATATTGGGAAAACTGTATTTTCCAGTATCAAATCTTCACTGCCAGCTTTGTGTTTGAATGTTATGGATAGCGGTTTTAAGTTTTGGGCTACCACAAAACCAACCATAAAAAAAAGCGATAAAAAAACAATCATTCGAATCATTTGGTATAAATTTCAATCTTTAATCATTAATAAAAAATGCTAGGGTACTTGTTTGACATTCAATCAAATAAATACAAAAATACAAAACATAATTATATAGATACCTATAACTATTTAAATTTCAATTTTTTCAGGATTTCAATAGATACACTGTCAGTCATATTTCCATCTCCTGTTACTAAAATACCCTTGACACCGGAAGAGGAAACAATACCATATACAGTAGCTTCATCTGCCGGGTCTGAATTTCCTTCATACCTGAATACTTCAACAATTTCAAACTCATCAGGATTAAATTTTTCAGGGTGACATACGATACAGTTTTTTTCAAGATTAAAATCTACTGTAAACCCCTGTGATCTCAGCTCATTGATGGCTTCTGAAACCGTTTCATAAAAATATTTATTTTCCATAATATGACATAAAAATAATTGATGTGGCAAATATAGGATGATTTGAATATATAGGTTTACCTAAAAACTTAAATTAAAAAAAATAGCACCAATAAACCCTTTTTTAAAATGTTGGCTTATAGAAATAAGCCCAGCATCAGTATTGCATGTTAAAATCAAAATCAAATTTGTTAATTTAATGTGAATACATTTAAGGAAACTTTTGCACCTGAATTAGTTTCCTTAGTTTCGCATTCAAATTAAAAAAAAGAGTGGATATTAAATCCAGAATATTAACAAAAGCGGAAGAATTAGGCAGATTGATTGGTTTTAGAGCCATAACTATGGATGATTTGGCTGCGCAGCTTGGCATTTCCAAAAAAACCATTTATCAGTTTTACAATGATAAAAATGAGCTGGTTGATGATGTTATGTCTGAAGTGATTAAAAAATCACAAGAGAAATGTTTATTTGCTGCGAGTACGTCAAAGAATGCTATTGATGAGATTTTTATAACCATGGAAATGGTAAGGGAAGACCTACAAAACCTGAATCCAATTATAGTGTATGATTTACAAAATATTTCCCTTCGACCTATCTGAAATTTCTAGAATATAAAAACACCTTTGTTTTTAAACTAATTGTAAACAACTTGGTTTTGGGTAAAGCAGATGGCTATTACAGGCAAGAAATAGATGCTGAGATACTGGCTAAATTTAGAATCGAGTCTATGCTAATAGGCTTTAATCAAGGGGTGTATCCTTCTAGCAAATACTCATTGGTTGATGTAACCCACATGGTTCTTGAGCATTTCTTATATGGTATAGTTACACCAAAAGGACTTAAATTAATTGAACAATATAAAACAACTTAGTTATGAATTTTTTATTTTCCAAAATGACCATGATATTTTCAATTATATTCTTGCTAATTTGTCAAGGAAATTCGCAAACAATCCACAAGTTAAGTGTATTTCAAGCCATCGAACTTGGGCTAAAAAATTCGATAGACCTCAAAAACCTCAATTTGGATTATAAAATTCAAGAACAAAAGAACAAAGAATTGACGGCCGCCATTTATCCTACGGTTAGTGCAACCGGAGGACTCACATATTATACCAATGTACCCAAAATTCAATTTCCATCATCAAATAAATCAGTGTATGATGTTTTGCAAACTGAAGGTGTAAAAAATAAAGACGGCAATGTCATTGATGCAAATAATGCCACCTTTTCTGTAAATGCAGTTTCTTTTATTCAACCGTGGAATACCCAAATTGGAGTCTCTGTAAACCAATTAATATTCCAGTCAGATGTATTTGTGGGTCTCCAGGCACGAAAAACTATTCTGGAATTTAATCAAGGTAATATTAATGTTGCCAATGAAAATTTAAAAGAAAAAATATACAAAGCATATTATGCGGTATTGATCGCTCAAAAACAGGGTGAAGTAATGACAGCTACCAAAATCAGGCTTGCTTCATTGTTGAATGATATGACGGAAATGTATAAGACAGGCTTTGCAGAAAAACTCGATATTGACAAAATACAAGTGAGTCTTAACAACGCTGAATCCGGTCAGAACCAAATCAGCAATGCCTTAAAAATTGGTATGGCATCATTCAAAACGACACTTGGCATATCACAATCAGACTCCATTGTACTTACTGAAAATCTGGATGTCAATGAAATGAAAGTCGACTTGCTTGGAATTGAAGATTTCAAATACGAAAAAAGAAGTGAAGTATCATTATTAAATACAGCGCTGGAACTTCAAAAACTTGATTATAAAAGATACAAATTAGCTTATCTTCCCTCACTAGCCGCATTTTATCAAATACAGAGATCAGGACAAAAACCAGCCATAGCCAATCAACTTGGAGAACACCCATGGTTTTGGTTTAATACGGGTTTAGTCGGGCTTCAACTTAATGTACCAATATACAGTGGTAATAAAAGAAAATTTTTAATGGCTCAATCAAAATTTGCTGAAGAAAAGGTGATAAATAATATCACACAGGTCAAACAGTATATAGACCTTGAACAAGAAGTGGCCAAAAACTCACTATCAAATGCCATCATTAATCTGGAAGTGCAAGAAAGAAATAGAAAATTGGCGGAAGAAGTTTTTAAATTGACCAAAATAAAATACGAAAACGGTTTGGGTTCAAGTTTCGAAGTCTTACAAGCAGATACTGAACTTCAACGTGCTGAAGGAAACTATTTTCAGGCGCTTTATGAAGGTATGCTGGCGCGCACAAGTTATGCAAAAGCGTTTGCCAAACTTTAAAACACATTATAAAATTAATAAATCAAAATCAATGATCACTTACCTTCAAAATATTAAGTATATGAAAAGATTACTTAGCTTATGTCTGATTCTGTTTTTTGCTTCATGCGGACCAAAAGAAGCTGAAAATACAATGGAAGCAAAAATTGCAAAGCTGGCTGATTTAAAAAAAGAACAAGCTTTATTGAATGATAAAATTAAATCGATTCAAGAGGAATTAATAATCCTTAATCCTGAATCAGCCATAAAACCCAAATTAGTAACGACTCAAGAACTTACCACCGAAGGTTTTAATCAATACATTAACCTCCAGGGGACGATTCATTCTGAAAACATCTCCTACATTGCTCCAAGAAATGGAATGGGTGGTTACGTAAAACAATTGCATATAAAGGAAGGCCAATTGGTAAAAAAGGGACAACTTGTATTAAAACTTGACGATCAGGTATTACGACAAAGCATAGAAGCCACTAAAAGTCAACTTAGTTTTGCCAAAACGCTTTACGAAAAAAATAAATCACTTTGGGATCAAAAAATAGGAACTGAAGTCCAATTGCTCAGCGCTAAAAACAATGTAGAATCACTGGAAAAACAAATCTCTATCCAACAGGAACAGTTAAAAACATATCTTGTTTATGCCGATCATAGTGGTATTGCTGAGGTAGTAAATATAAAAATTGGCGAGCTATTTTCTGGTGTAACCGCTGCCGGACCACAAATTCAAATCATTAATAATAATAATTTAACTGTAGAAGTAGATGTCCCGGAAAACTATATCAGTAAAATCAAAAAAGGTGCACAAGTTATTATCGAAGTGCCTTCTGCAGGAAAAACCTTCCAAACATCCATTAACTTAATAAGCCAATCAATTAATCCTTCCACAAGATGGTTTAAGGCTGAATGTAAAATTCCTTCAGGTTTAAATTTAAAGCCCAACATGTCAGCCATTGCAAAAATATTAAATCATAGTACCTCCAAAGCAATTGTTGTGTCCATTAATATTGTCCAGAGTGATGAAAAAGGTAAGTACGTGTTTTTATTGGCAAAAAATGAAAACGGTAAAGAAATTGCCCAAAGAAAAACTGTCGTTTTGGGAGCGTTATATGGAGAAAATGTAGAAATATTGTCAGGGCTTAATACAGGTGATCAACTGATAACAAAAGGATACCAAAACCTCTATGAAGGTCAAATGATTTCCAATAAGTGATTAAAAGTTTTAATACGTCATCAGTGAACTATTAAAAAACTTAACTATACTCATTTAAAATATTTTAAAATCGAACACCGGAATGAAGCATATTAATTTTATAAAAGATAGATTCAAAGAATTCAAGCCCACAAGTTGGTCAGTAGATAATAAAACTGCCATATATGTGATTACAATTATCATCACATTATTTGGTTTTAATACATTTAGTACTTTGCCAAAAGAGCAGTTTCCAGATATTGTCGTACCAACCATTTCGGTTTCAACAGTATATGTCGGAAATTCTCCAAAAGACATTGAAAATCTGGTAACCAGACCAATAGAAAAACAAATAAAAGGCATTACGGGTGCTAAAATTAATAAAATAAACTCTACCTCTCAAACAGACTTTAGTTTGATAATTGTCGAATTTGATACCGATGTCACACCTGAAGAAGCCAAACAGAAAGTCAAAGATGCTGTGGACAAAGCTAAAACAGACCTTCCAACAGACCTTACAAAACTACCTGATGTAATGGAATTTTCATTTAGTGATATGCCTATTATGTTTGTTAATATCAGCGGCGATTATGATGGAGTTAAACTCAAACAATATGCTGAAAAATTACAGGATAGATTTGAAACATTATCAGAAGTAAACAAAGCCCAGATAGTCGGTGCTCCCGAGAGAGAGTTTCAAATCAACGTAGACCCAATTAAAATGGAACAGGCGATGCTTAGTTTTGATGACGTAGCCAACGCTGTAGCATATGAAAACGTTGACATAAGTGGCGGACAAATAGAGGTTGGTGATATGAATCGTGCACTTAGACTAAAAGGTCAAATCACTTCAGCTCAAGCTATAGAAAATTTGATTATAAGAACTCCCATATCAGGATCTGTATATCTTAGAGATATAGCTACTGTAAAAGATACTGTAAAACAAAAAGAAAGTTACGCCAGATTAAATGGTAAAAATGTCATCACTTTAAACATCGTAAAACGTGCAGGTGAAAACTTAATCGAATGTGCTGAAAAGGTCAAAAAAATAGTGAAAGAAATGAAAGTTTCTGAACTTCCTCATGACCTGGATGTGGTGGTTACTGCAGATCAAAGTAAACAGGCTGCCACTTCATTCCATGAATTAGTTAATACTATCATCATAGGTTTCATATTGGTTTTGGTTATTTTGATGTTTTTTATGGGTGTGGTCAATGCATTCTTTGTTGCATTAAGCGTGCCTTTGAGTATATTTGTAGCTTTTCTTTTTCTTCCTGTAGCTGACATAATTGTAGGAACAGATGTTACATTAAACTTCATTGTTTTATTTGCATTGTTGTTTGGACTAGGTATCATTGTTGATGATGCCATAGTGGTGATAGAAAATACGCATAGAATTTATCAAAACGGCAAAGTACCCATTCTAACAGCGGCCAAAGCAGCGGCTGGTGAAGTATTCATACCGGTCTTAGCTGGAACAGCCACTACAGTAGCTCCTTTTTTCCCGTTATTATTTTGGAAAGGAATCATTGGTAAATTCATGATTTATTTACCTACGATGCTCATTTTTACTTTATTGGCATCGCTTATTGTAGCCTTTATAATAAATCCCGTCTTCGCTGTGACCTTTATGAAAAAAGAAGGAAAAGAGTTTGAGGATAAAAAGTCAGATATTTTCAAAAAATGGTTTTGGTATGCTACCATTATAATTGGCATCATGTTACATTTGTTGGGTAGTCATGGTATGGGTAATTTTGCAATATTTATGGCTGCAATGGCAATTGTCAACAGATATCTTCTCAGGGATGCCATACACTTTTTTCAGGATAGACTTCTTCCGAATATGATGGCTAATTATGAAAAATTATTGAGATGGATACTAACAGGATTTCGGCCGGTTTATACGTTTGCGTCAGTTTTTGTTCTATTCCTTATATCATTATTTTTATTGGTGGCCAGTAAACCCGATTTTCCATTTTTTCCTAGCGGGCAACCAAATTTTATATATGTATACCTGAAGTTACCCGTTGGAACTAAAGCAGCCGAAACCAATAAAGTTCTCTCAGAATTGGAAACCAAAGTGTATTCTACCCTTGAAAAACTTAAGCCGGGAGAAAAGGGATCTATCGTAGAAAGCATCATATCAAATGTTGCAGTAAATGCTGCCAATCCGATGGATAATAACCAGAGTGCCCAATCAAATCTTGGTAGAATACAGGTTTCTTTTGTGGAATTTGCAAAACGACCTTATTTAAAAACAGCACCATATCTGGATAGCATCAGAACTGCATTAAAAGGTATACCAGGAGCTCAGATTAAAGTGGAACAGGAAGGCGGTGGCCCACCAACCGAGCCACCTGTAAATATTGAAATTTTTGGTGACAACTTTGAAGATAACGCCAAAGTTGCTACTGACCTCTTTAATTTCCTTGACACCAATCGCGTAAATGGAATTGACAATTTATCCATGGATGTCGATTTGAAAAATCCAGAAGTTACACTTACTGTAGATAAAGAGCGCGCAGCTCTTGAAGGTGTATCGTCAGCACAGGTCGGTAGTGCTATCAGAACCGCTTTGTTTGGACGTGAAATCAGCAAAATAAAAGATGGAGAAGACGAATATGAAGTACAATTGAGATATAATGATATTGTACGGAATGACATCAATGAGTTGATCAATATGCGGCTTACTTTTCGTGATTTTAATACAGGAAGGATAAAACAAGTCCCAATTAGCGCCATTACCAAGTTTGATTTTACAAATACAACCGGTGGTATTAAAAGAAAGGATCTTAAAAGAACGATACAACTTCAGTCAAATATAACAGATCTTGCTGCCATTTCATCTATTAATGAAGAATTGGGGCGTAAGATTACTGAATTTCAAAATTTTTATGTTTTACCGGAAGGGGTCACCATCAAACAAAGTGGTGAAAGTGAACAGCAGGCTGAAACAAATGCTTTTTTAGGAACAGCATTAATTATTTCTTTAGGGATGATTTTTCTGATTCTTGTTTTGCAATTTAATTCACTTAGCAAACCGTTTATTGTGCTATCTGAAATTTTATTTTCAATTATTGGTGTATTCTTAGGATTTGCATTTACAGGAATGACGATGCCTACCATTATGGTTATGGTAGGCATCATAGGACTGGCAGGAATCGTGATTAAAAATGGTATTTTACTTATTGAGTTTACGGACGAATTGCGCAGCCGTGGAATGAAAACGAGAGAAGCAGCCATACAGGCAGGAAAAATCAGAATCATACCTGTTTTACTCACTGCCGTTGCTACGATTCTTGGATTATTACCATTGGCTATTGGCTTTAATATAGATTTTGAGTCCTTATTTACACATTTAGATCCCAAAATATTTATAGGCGGAGACTCGGTAGTATTTTGGGGGCCCCTGGCCTGGACGATCATCTTTGGTTTGATATTTTCTTTCTTTTTGACATTATTGGTCATCCCTAGTATGTATTTAATATCCGAAAGACTTCGAAGACCAATGTCCAGGTTTTTTGGAACAAAATTTATTGCATTGTTTGGATTTTTGGGCCCGTTTTTCTTCATTTTACCGGCAATTATGTATGCTGTGAGAAGGATTTTTGGTCCGCGAGTTTGGAATGGGAACCACAGGTGGTAAAATTTTATTATACTTAGATTTATACTTTAAAGCGCCATGATCAAATAATTAATCATGGCGCTTATTATGTATATAAAAATTAGTAAACTATGTAGGCAGTCAAAACAATATTATCTTATTTCATTCTCAAAAACATAATATTATTTCTTTAGAATAATCAATAAATATTGTTCTTTTAGTAAGGTAATTGCGTATTTCAATATATTAAACAAATCCGAAACAGTAACAATGCGCCTGTTTCTACATCTTAATAAAAGGTTTTACAATTTGGCTGCCATCATCTGTTACAAATTTTAATAAATAGTATCCCTGAGCAAAAGCTGATGCACTTATTTTTGTATTATGCTGAACTTCCTTCATTTGTAATATTACAAGACCTTGACTATTCAAAATGGTCAAACTCACAGGTGAAGAAATATTGGATTCAAAAGTAATAACATCTGTAGCCGGATTGGGAAAGATCTTAATATGTTCTTCCAATTGATCCTTGGTAGCACTGGCATTATCGAAAATAAGATTATCCAATAACATAGCATCGATTTTTGGCAATCTTGCAATGGAGAATTCGGAATCTCCATTATTATTGTAAAAACTTAAATTTATCTCTCCTTTAAATCCTTTTGGCAAGTTGTATTTGTGTGCGACTTTTTTACCTTCTTGCTGACCATAAATATAATCCGTAAATTCTTCAGTCCCATTGTTATAATTTACCCTCATAACTGATGATGTTGCTGAAAGTGAATCCTTATCAAATTTAGAAAGAAAAGCAGATCGATATTGTCTCAAGTCAAATGCTAGTTGAGGTGCTGAAAAATTTGTCAGGTCCAAACATGTTTTTGCACTCGATGTGGTATAAGAATAAGAAAATAATTCAAAATTGCTGCTTACATCAAAACATGGAACCTCTTCATAAGAATTTCCAACAGAGGTCATATAATATTCGCTTTGGAATTTATTAAAATCTAACAGATCATTTGAAATGTTGAATGTCTCTTGAAATGATTGATCATCAAATGTGTATTTTACCGGAGCTTCAATAACTCCTGTCTGTCCTTCAAAACTTAAAACAACTCCATTATTTTCATTATTTGAATCTATGTCACATTCGATCACAACATCATATACTCCAAGTTCTAAATTTAGATCATAAGTAAAGTAAAAATATTGGCCTGAGGCTATATCATTTGTTACCGATAGAGTTTTTGAATGTATTATATTATTTCCATCGTTAATGATAACTTTCAACTTTGTATCCTTTGGAATAAAGAGCAGCTGGAATTAATCACATATCCTTCAATCTTTCGTTTTGTGGTAAAGCAAGAAACCTGCGCTACAACACTATTAAATTCCAAATCAGGTTCATTAGAAATATAGTTTTCAAGCGTTATAAAAGTAATATTATTGTTTTTAATGTTATCTTCATAATTTAGTGAAATCTGTATAATTACATAATCATCTACATCAATGTAAACTTCATCATTTAAAGTAATTTCTTTGGTTTGACCAGGCACCAGATCTTCACTTAGTACTACTTCAATATTTTTAGAAAAACCGTCCATCATTAAATTAATGGTCAAAGAATCACCCGAAGGTATTGAAGTATTTCCTTCGTTCTTAATATTCAAAACCAAGGAATAATAAGTGCCATCTAAACAAGTAAGTTCATAACTTACCGGGGATGAAATAGACAGATCAGATATTTCATCTCCATTTGATTCAATAGGCAAGCCAACTGCTTTCCAAGCTTCAACAACTGATTTATATTGATCAGATGTATTACCAAACAAAGCCTCACATGCCAATATAGAATAGTCATATAACGCTCCATACCCAGAACTAGGCGTCAAATAAGAAGTCTGGCTCAGGAACACAATATCCAAAGCATCCTGGATAGAAACAGGTTTTATATCATATGATTTTCCATTTTCGCTGATACCGGATTCACCTTCAATCATCAGGTAATACCAATGATTAAATACACTGCTGTTGACATGAACATCTGCACTATCCTCCCAGTAAAGTCCTTTATAAGTCTTTGGGTGTCCATAGGTATTTGGGGTTGACATTGATCTGAAGTTTTCAGCAAATTGGTCAAGTGTAAACTCAGGCCCCAAGTCCCATGAAAACCTTGACCTATCAAACAAGTACTCTGCAGACTTACCAAATATGTCACTGAGAGACTCATTAATCGCTCCTGACTCACCATCATAGATTAAATTGGAATTATATTGGGTTACACCGTGTGTAAACTCATGAGATACAACTGAATGTGTAACTAATGGACCATAATGGCAATTTCCCTGACCAAAATAAGCCTTATCGCCATCCCAATATGCATTCACAAAATTGTCGCTACCTTCAGCATAAACCACAGGGTTAAAAGACAAGCCGTTGCCATCCAATCCGGAATATCCACAATAAGTTACCATCATATCATAAAATTTTTCAGTACAATAATGTGCATCAATGCCTACCAAATCCACTGCCTGAGCATCATCCCAAACATTGTCCGTATCAACAAATTCTTTGATATCTGTTTTGCTTTTATTTGTATATGTTGTGATTCCTTGTCCACGAGTAAGGTCCCTTAGTACAAATTGATTAGGTGCCAAAGAATCTGTAACAATTTTTTGATTTCCATAATAAAATGTCTTACCAATACCATCAGCATGTCCATGTTTGATCATAGATTGATTAAATATCATCTTACCATCAATTGCGGATACAATTACTTGATATTTTAGTGGTTCATTTTCTGAGTATATTTCAAATCGATATACCAATGCATAAGAGCCTGAAAAACCCGTAAAAGCTTTGACTATAACTACCATACCTCTTTCAGTTGATTGTAAATGGATGTTAGCCATTTGCTTTTTTGCATCTTTAGATTTGCGGAAAGGCATAACTAAGACATTTCGAATACTAGTTATAGCCTTACTTTCTGCAGTTTTAAGGTCTAAATCAGGATTTATATCTAATTGAATATCAGGCAGAAGTGTACCCGTTCCGTGTGTTACAAAACCATTTTTCCCATGTAGAAAATAAGAAACCCCATAAACCTCAATTCCTTTATACATTTGTTTGTATTTTTTATGATTGTCGGAATACTTGTTTCCCAAGCGTGTAACATCGATCATCTCTGTTTCCGGAGATAAATTGAACGCTGTAGACTTTGTATTAAAAAAATCTTGAAATGTCAGCTGCTCTGTACACTTATATACTTTATGCTGCAAAGGAAAGTCAGCATTTTGCCCAATAATATTAAATATTGGCATAAAAAACAAAAAAACAATTAGGTGTAATTTATACATGAAAATAAGTTAAAAAGTTAATAAAATAGTATCTCTAAGGCGAAAATATTGAAGTTATGTAAGTTTTAGTCTGAAAATTAAATTATTACCTTAATATACTAAATTTATGTTGATTTAACACGATAATATATAACGCAACACACCTTTTATTTGCAGATTTCTCTTTTGAAGTCCTTTTCAATATTATAAAGTTTAATCAAATGTACATAAATATTTCAATAATAAATGGAATAATTTATTGAGAAATAAAAAAATCGGATAAATAATTGAGCTTTGATTTATTGCATTAATAGATCAATAAAGTATTTTTATTTTGCAAATAGCTAAAATTAGACATGTAAACCTCTTGATGTACTAATCATTATCGCTGATTATGACTCACTTTGATTTTCCAATATTATTTTTAAGCCTAATCAACTGACATAGTAATATTTACGCAAGTATAGTTACTATGTTATAGGAAGTAGTCCAGATTATGTCATTGGCTTTTATACCTACATTAAGCTATTGTGCATCCTTTTAATTGCCCGCATCTTTGCTGCGATAAATAAAATCAGTAAAATATTTTACAATAAAAAATGAATATCCAATGAAACAAAATTTTCGCATTATTTGTCTATCAATATTTTTTCTCATACACTATTATGTTCTTAATGCACAAAATATTTTTGAAAATAACACAGACGCAAGAAGAATATCTCCAACTGAATTTGGCATTCCAGCATCACCAGTTTTTGATCTGATGGGTGTAACACCTTCACAAGTTATAAAATCCAATGATATAAAAGACTTCAAAGTTGATTGGGCATTTAAGTCATGGAGCCTCAGTCCTAATATTGCTTTACAAGCACAGCCATTTTGGGAAATAATGTACAACAGAAAAGACATTAAAAAGTACCAAAATGCACGTCCGTTTATGAGCAAGTTAGCAAGTGTAGATGTTTCTGCTGGAACAGTAAGAGATCAAAATACGGACAGAAGAATCGGTTTTGCTGTAAAATTATCTTTGTATAAGGAGAAAGATCCGCTGCTAGAAAAAGGATATTACGTAGACATTGAAAAGTCGATTGTGGAAGAAAAAAAAGCAGCCGAAAAAGAATTAATATTATTAAAAAAACAACTTGATACAACCACAAACTTATTAATAAAACCTCAAATCAGACGGACTATTGAAGGGTATGAAATCGATTTATTATCGCTCAATAGCAAGAGACAAAGATTAATCAATGAAAAAGCACAAGTTATCGTTGGAGAGTTTTGGAATTCCTCTTGGGTAGATATCGGTTTTGGTAAAATAAACTCCTATGTTACTGATTCAAGTGGAAGTCTAGCATCTTTGCGGCTAAATAGGTCAACAGCTAATGGTATTTGGATCAATGCCGGGAAGGGCTTTGGTAAATCATTGTTATTGAGCGGATTACTTAGATTTCATTCTTATGAAGAACAAGTAAATTTTAGCACCCTTGACAATAATGGCATTCAATTTGACACCACGGCAGTTGCAAGCAATAACATCATGTCATTCGGTGCAAATTTAAGATATGGCAGTCCCTATTTTACCTTTTTTGTGGAGTATATTTATGAACGAAGGGGTCTAAAAACACCATTGGATGCGATCAAAGAAGTTTTTATAACACCTGAGAATTCCAGCATTATATCCAATTCTGTCGATTGGAACATCGTGCATCCATATCGATTTAATTTCGGAGGAGACTGGAGAATTAATAAAAATGTAATTTTAAATTACAGTATGCAGACCATATTTGACGCAGCTTTAAACTTAAAAACATTTCTACCAGTCGTTTCAATATCATGTTTAATGCGGTAAGAGCAAATTTTCAAATAACTTAAAACGGTATTTTTTTTAAAATAAAACAACTTATTCAGCTAATTAAATGCTTAATGTGACCATTTATAATCAATTAAAAAAAAGTACCAGCACATCTTCTTTTCAGAATTTTAATCACTAATAAATTAAAACAAATGTCAATTAAAATTATCGCAATTATTGTATCTATACAATTATTTTTTATTGCAAATAGCTTTAGTCAACAAATCTCTGCAGACCAAATTAAAACAAACCTTAAGGCTGCTACTGTATTAATCAGTAATAACAGGCAGAAGATTCCGGCATTTTTTATAGCAGATAAAATTTTGCTTACCTATCCCAAGGCTATTTATAATTTTATTGGCACTACCATGGAATTAAATCTAAACAATACTATAATATCTGTAGAATTTACAAATGCAACACCAATAGAAAATGTAAATCATTGGACATTGATCAGACTTTCGGGTCAAAATATAGCTAGTCTAATATATGAACCGCTCAAATTTGCTGATCAGATTCCAGCTTACCCATCTAAAATTTACAACTATATTCCTTTCTCAAGTTTTTTAAGTAATAGTATCATTGATGTACGTGATAGAACTATAGTGACAGAAAATCAATTTTTCAGTGAAGGGAGAGCCGGGACACCAGTTGTAAATAATCTAGGCCATGTTTTTGGATTTTTTCAAAATAATAACATACTCGACCCCAATGGTGAACATGGATTTTTAGAATTAACTTCTTTTATAAAAGTATTTGAAAAATTAGGGGCTAATATTTTTTGGACGCCTATCCAAAATTCTAATTCCGGAACGATAACATCAACAATTCCTATAGCAGTTTTAAGGGGTCCTAAAGGTGTGAAAATTTTTCTAGCGGGTAAAACATATATCGTGACATTTATTTCCTCAAAACATTTTGTTATCCCTAAATCTTTTTTCCAAATTCGGATATTATTAATACAAACTCTTTTATCTTCATAATACAAGTATTACTCCTATCACGATTAAATTTAAAAAGGTATATGAAGATCCATTATCAAACATTTGTATAATGAAAGTTTCATTTCCCAGTGATTTTACTTGTGTCAATGTGCCTTTATCTACAGCACCGGTTTCGGTAAACGCGAGAGTATTTAGAGGCGATAAGGAAGATTTTGTAAGGGAAACGACAAATGATCAAAATGGAGGCGGATTTTTTTCTATTGGCGGATATCATGCACTAAATGCTTATATTTTTAATAGCCAAGGTCAATTCGCAGGACTTGTCATGGGTGAAAAGAATGGTAGAGCCATATTGCGAGATGTTTCAACTATATCACAAGCAATATTGAATGCAATGGCTGATTAATAGAAAACATGAATTAAAAAAAAATGCCAAAATTTAGCTTATTCAAAATATTAATTTTTTAATATAACTTTGTACAATGATCAGTGTATTTATTTATGACGACAATGAAGCAAGAAGAGATAGTCTTATCGCACTTCTAGAGCTGACAGACACTATGAAGTATGCCGGTAGTGCACTTAATTGTTCAAATGTTGAAAAAGATATGGAGAACAGCAGGCCAGACGTGGTGCTTATGGACATTGAAATGCCTGAAACAAATGGTATTGAAGGGGTCCGCCGAATTAAAAGTAAATACCCGAATATCAAAATCATCATGCAAACGGTCTACGAAGATAGTGACAAAATTTTTGATGCCCTGCGTAATGGTGCAGAAGGTTATATTCTCAAAAAAGCTTCAATAAATAATATCATTGAAAGCATAAATGAAGTGCACAAAGGCGGGGCATTCATGACGCCAAGCGTAGCCATGCAGGTCATGAATTTTTAAAAAACCTGCTCAAAATGATTCAAAAATAGAGAGCTTGACTCCAAGGGAATCAGAAGTTTTGACCTCTCTTTCTGAAGGTGATAGCTACAAAATGATTGCTAATAAATTGAACATAAGTTATGGTACGGTAAATAATCATATCAAAAAAATCTATGAAAAGCTGCATGTGCATTCATTGGGTGAGGCAGTATCATATGCCTTAAGAAATAAAGGCAACCCCTGAATCATGGGCGGTGATAATCAACATATTATTGAGTGGTTTGTTCTTGGTGCGTCTGCCATAATGCTGATATATCATACTATTTTATATCTCCAACAAAGGGACACATACATTTTATTGTATTCAAACTATCTATGCTCCTTAGTTATTTATTTAATATTCAGACGATGGACTCATTTTGATTCATTTGCAAATGATACTTTTTCATTGGCATATGTCATTGATCACCCATTGATTTTATACATGTTATTCAGTTATGTTTTTTTTATATCCAATGTTTTGGAAATTAATAAAAACGCTCCTGTTATTAAATTTGCTGTTTTTGGTTTTTATGTAACCATTATTGTCTTATTCTTTATTCATGTGATAAAAATACTATTTACTGATGAAACATTTATTTCTCGCACCTATTTTTTGATAAGCAAATTAACTTTATTGTTTTTTGCATTTCTTGGTCTTTTTGGTGCCTTATATGTCCGAAAAACAACTTTTGTGCGTATCATTATTTCAGGGGGATTGGTTTATGCAATATTTAGTTTATTGACTATTTTATCTATTTTTGGTCATCTTAACGTTTTAGTTTAAAAGAATATGATTTCTACTTTATCGGATGTGTACTGGATATTTTATTATTTTCTACAGCACTCGGGTATCGTAGTTTTCTTATCAATCAGGACAAAATAGAAACTCAAAATTTGCTTATGAAAGAAAGCGAAAAAAACAAAGAGCTTTTACAAATACAGCACAACATTTTACAAAAGAAAATAAACGCGAACAGGCATTACTAGCTATGAATAAGCAGTTGCAGGATGAAGTCGGAGCTAATTTAAGCAGTTTGCATGTATATGCAGACCTAGCAGCTAAAGTTTCTGAGACTAACCCAAAAAAAAGCAAAGTCTATTTGTCAAAAATAGCCGTACAAAGCCAACAGATCATGGAAGAAATAGGTGACATTATCTGGATAGCCAATGTGTATGAAAACAATGTTCATGATGCTTTTTTAACCAGAATTAAAAACTATAGCTACGAAATTCTAAACCCAAGTCAAATATCTTGTGAATTCGACATTGACCCAATTTATTATGAAACAGTTCTTAGCGCCGACTTTTTAAAAGCATCCCTATTAGTCATAACCTCTGGCATGAGGTCAAGCATCGAGGACCCTGAAATCAAAAAAATAACAGTCAGTATCAAAATATCAGATGGGAATCCACACATCGAGTTAAGGTAATCTTTGATAAAACCCAGATTACGAATTAGGTTTTGTTACGAAACAGAATTATACAAAATAGCAATAAAGCACATGAAAGCCGTTTAAAAATTGTGATCCTAAATCACAATTTAGGACTTTACTGATGGGTTACTACACATCAGCTTAGTCAATGCCACCATCCAGTTGGTGGTGGTTCAGAACTAAAATGACATTAATATGTCATTTCGTCACGTTCTTCATGATGAGGACGGAAAAATGAGTACTGAAATAGATATGAAGTAGAATTTTGTTGCAGTACCTGCCCGACTTTGGCAGGCGGGAATTCCTAATGCGTAATCTGGG
Organism: Saprospiraceae bacterium; assembly: GCA_016717145.1. Classification (GTDB taxonomy): domain Bacteria; phylum Bacteroidota; class Bacteroidia; order Chitinophagales; family Saprospiraceae; genus OLB9. The sequence continues at coordinate 105,457 of JADKGD010000074.1, forward strand.
TTAAACATACAGCTTGAACACAATTTAACATAATTTTACAATTAATTATCTCCAGGCATTTTAAGCGTGACGTAATCTTGAGTCGATTTAATATTGAAATACTTTTTACTGGCTACAAATTACTTATTTTGTTGTTTTATTTTATATCTAAATTTATATCTTCGTCATTGAAAATGAAAAGAGCACCGATTTATATAAAAAAAAGATATTTCATCAAATGCAGGAAACATTACTAAGAGAAACATTTACCCTGAATGAATTATCGAAGCTTCTGCCATATGTCATTACGATAGGTGCAACTGTTATTTTATTAGCATATCATACAGTTTCATATTTTCACTATAAAGACAGTTTACTAAAAGATTTTTGTATCTATCTATTTTCACAGACTTGTTATCTTAGTTTTGCTATATGGCTACAACTAGCTTACAGAACATACGCTGATTCTCCAGAGATCTATTGGGTGATTAAAGAATCCTTAGAAATTTTAACCTACTTTTTTTACATTATTTACACGACAAATGCTATTGGTTTTGATAAAATAGAGCATAGACTATTACGTATAATTATAAAAACTACCTTAATAATTATGCTTATTTATCAGCCATTACAAATAGTAGTGTTGTATGGCTTTGAATCAAGCAATACATTTATTTTTATTGGAATCAGATTGTTGATTTTTGCTTTGGCGATAGTCATGTTCTGGCAAAGCTTTAAGATCAAAAATAATAGAATTTTGACCTATATAAGATTTGCTACCTTTATTTATTTCTTTTTTGGGCTGTTAAGTTTTTCAGCTATGTTTTATGATATTAAGAAGTATCATATGGTTCCTTATCATTTTATTCTTATCGGTGTCATTACCGATTTGATCATTTTTTCAATAGCAATGTCTAATAGGACCAAGTACCAAATTATTAGTGCTGAACAAAATGCAAAAGATAAAGAGATAGAGATTCAAACTATGGCATTTAGGCAGGAAAGAATTATCCAGGAACAAAAGGAGGAATACAGAAGAAATATAGCTATGGACTTGCATGACGATATAGGTTCTAGTCTGAGTAGTATTCTGATATACAGCGAACTGGCTCAAAAAACTATAGAGTCTAAACCGGCTATTACCCAATCTATCTTAAATAAAATCAGTATACAATCTAAGGAAATAAGTAATAAATTGTCTGATTTTATTTGGAGCCTCAAAATTGAAAAAGGAATTAACAATAATAATCTGAAACAACGTTTGCTGGATTATCAGCAATATTTATTTGAAGAAATGAATATAACCTGTCATTATGATATTGATGAGACCATCTTACCTGAAAATATGAATATTATCAGAAACCTTCTTTTGATCATCAAAGAAGCTATGAACAATGTTGCAAAATATGCTCATGCCCAAAATGTAGACATTACACTAAAAAAAGATCTTGAAAAAATTGTTCTGACAATTAAAGATGATGGCATTGGGTTTGACCAACCAAATATTAAAAAAGGCAATGGATTAATAAATATTAATAAAAGATGCCAGGCTATAAATGCCAGGTGTAAAATCATATCAGCCCAAGGAAAAGGCACTTCGATTGAAATAATAATTTCTAAGCCCTGACACTAAATGTAGCCTCTCCTTTTTTATTTAATATAAATATTCACTACTAACCTTAAAAACAAAAGGGGTAACCCTGGGGGGTTACCCCCTTTTTTGGTTTTTGGGGGGCCCCCCCCCCCCCTTGGGGGGGGGGGGAAAATTTAAAAAAAAAATTTTTTGGGGGTTTTTTTTTTTTTAAATTTTTTTTTTTTTTTGGTCCGGGTTTGGGGTTTTGTCCTTTGCGTCCCCCGCGGGAAAAAATAAAAAAACTTTTTTTTTTCGGGTTTCCTTTCCCACCACTCTTTTTGTGGAATTTTTTTGGGGTTTTTTTTGGGGGGGAATTGGTGGGGGGATGGTTGGGGGTTTGGGGGGTTTTTTTATTCTTTTTGGTTTTCAATTTTTTTCCGCCAAAATTGTGGGGGGGGGGGGGTAGGGGGAGAGGAAAATTTTTTTTAAAAAAAATTTTTTTTTTTAAATCGCATTTTTTCCATTTTTTTGGGGGGGGGGGCTTTTTTTTTTTTTTTTGTGGGGTTTTTTTTTTTTTTTGGGGGGCTTTTTTTTTTTTTTTTCTTTCCATATGGGGGGGGGGGGGCCGGATCCAGGGGGGGGGGGGGGGGGGGGGGGGGGGGGCTCGGGGGGGGGGGGGGGGGGTCTCGGGGGGGGGGGGGTTTTTTCCCCTTTGGGGGGGGGGGGGTCGGGGGGGAAAATTTTTTAAAAATTTTTTTTTTTTTTTTTTATTCCGGGGGGCCCTTTGGGGGGTTCTGGGTGGGGTCTTCTTTTTTCTTCCTTCTTCTAAAATTTACTCCATTTCGGACCCCCCGCCAATTGGGTTGGGGGGATTGTTTTTTTTTTTTTTTTTTTTTTTTTTTATTTAAAAGTTATAAGGGGGGGGGAAAAAATTGGGGGAGTTGAGGTGAAATTTAAGGGGGGGGAAAAAGGGGGAAAATGGGGGAGAGAAGATTTTTTTCCCCCCGGGGGAGAGGGGAGGGTTTTGGGGGGTTGGGGGGGGGGGGGGTTTTTTTTAAAAAGGGTAAAGGGAAGAGTTTTATAGGGGGGGAAAAGATTTTTTTTTGTGGTTTGGGGGTTAAAATAAATTTTTTAATTATAAATTTTTTTTTAAAATTTTTTTTTTTTTTTTGGTAAGAGGGGAATTTTGTTTTTGTTTTTTCCTTTGTTTCCTTGTTGGGTTTACGGGGATTTTTGGAAAAAGAAATTTTTATAAAGAGGACCCCCCCCTTGGGGGCCCGCGCCGGGGCAAAACAGGGTTTTTTGAGGGTAAAAATTTTTGGGGGTGGTTGGGGGGGGGAGAAAAAAAAAAAAAAAAAAAAAAAAAAAAAATTTTTTCCCCCTTCCCACCAAATTTTTTTTTTTTTTAAAAAAAAAAAAAAAAAAAAATTATTTTCAAGGGGCGATAAATAATTCTTTTTTTTTTGGGGGGGTTTTTTTTTTTTTTTTTTTTTTGGGGTTATAGTGATAAATATTATGATGGTAAAGTTTTTTAAAAATTACCCAATTCCAGTTTTGTATTATCAGGTATAAATTCAACTATCCTGATATTATATTTGTACATGGTTAAATGGCCTACAAAAAATGGTTTAAGCGGCGAGGGACATATCATACTACATTAAGTATCCAATTTAAATATCGATTGACATTTAATTTATCCATGTTTTAATTTTAATATTATCCGGGTAAACTGATATGATTAGATACCTAAAATATGCCTATATTTAGCTATTGTGGACAACATAAAAATACTAGACCTTTACATCATATTATTTCTCTTTAATTAATTACCATTTATCAAACTTTAAAAATTTAAAATGAAAAAGTATGTTTTTGTCACTTTTGCAATGATTAAAATTTTATTGTTATCTGTCGATGGGATAATTGCCCAAACTTATAACAATGGGTCCAGGAAATCTAGAGACAGGTCGTCCACATACAAGCCTCCTCAAGGGCAACCAGGAGTTTCTGTACTCGGCTCTCCATTGCAACCGGTCGACCCTCCTACTAGTGGCTGTCAAGCCATTTATAATCACCTGGCAAACTGGAAAGGAGAATCTAATGAAAGTCCCGCAGCTGAAGTCTGTTTTTCATGGTATGTTGCCCCGCCAGATGATAATGGTATCGGAGTAATTGTCGATCCGTTTTTTCCTCGAGGTCCAATAGTAAGTAGTGTGCCATTTAAGGCAAACAAGGATGCGGTAAATTCGGATTCAAAAAATATCAGGCTAGAGAATCTTTTGATACTTCAGGATTCGTCCGGCGTAAATGGATTGGGTAGCCGTCTTAAGAAGGCTCGATTTGAAGTAAATACTGAACAGAACGGAGCTGAAATCTTCGACGTAAAAGGCAAAACCGTCACAAATATAGCATTCTACGAACCAAACAAAAAAGGCGAAATCTGGGGTAGATGCAGCTATCAAAACAAATCCTATTATGTAAAAATGACGTGGGAGAAAGGAAAGATGGTAAATGAGTACAATTTTGAATTGCTAAAGTAAGTTGTAGCTAGCTCAATGTATCTTAGAATTTAACAATATTAAAAACTCCTCGCCACATGTTTGACTTGGAGTTTTTAGTATTTATATCTTAGCCAAAATTTTGTTTGCAATTTGTTCCGGAGTTCCAATACTCTTGACAGATATATCTGCCTGATTATAAAATTGGCTCCTTAATCGTTGTAAGACTTCCATAGTAGTAAATAACTCAGTTTCGGTTTTTCCCTTTTTGAGCGGACGTGTTACATCACTTTTGATTCGTTGCACAATGATATCAGTTGTGGCTTCAATGTATACGGTTATTCCTTTTTCATTAAGGTCATCTATCAGATCATTATGACAAGGCAATCCCCCGCCTGTAGCGACGATGCCATCAACTATATTCCAGTTTTCTATCAATACCTTCTCCATGTTTCTAAAATAGGACTCCCCATGCACGTCAAAAATTTCTGAAATGGTCATTCCTTCTGCCTTTGATATAATTTGATCTGTATCGTAAAAAAGGAATATTAAGTGTCTTAGCCAATATCTTACCGACTGTAGTTTTACCACTACCCATCATCCCAACCAAAAATATTTGCATACCGATAATAATTAAAAAAAAAAACGACACAGCTTTTATTTTAACTGTATCGCTTAATAAATTGTTTTTAGGATCAATGATTATTAATAACCAGGATTTTGTTTTAAATTAGGATTGGCATTAATGTCTGCTGAAGGAATGGGGAAAATATTCCTGTAAGAAGGAACATTCGCACCTTCTTTTACACCTCCTTTCCATTGCCATAAATAACTACCATCTGTAAATTGACCAAACCTGACCAAATCTGTCCTTCGATGGCATTCCCAATATAGTTCTCTTGCTCTTTCGTCAAGGATTAAATTCAGATTCAAGTCACTTTCAATAATATTGCCCGCGCTGCCTTTGTAAGCTCTTTCTCTCACTTTATTAAAATAAGCCACCGCTTTTGCCTTATCGCCCCCGCCAGCGCCTCTGAAAATGGCTTCTGACGCCATTAAGTATACATCCCCCAATCTAAACATAGGAAAATCTGTATCCGGAAAATCAGAATCCTTACCTTTGGCACCCGTAGATGTTACATTTCTGAATTTATTTACCGCATATCCATCTGTAAATAAAGTAAGATCGTCAATATCAACTTTCTGACCATTAGAATAAAAAGAGCCTCTCCTATCGAAACCCGTTAGTCTGAATTCATAGGAATAATCAGGTTTTGTTAGGTCCAATCGCAATTCATAGCCTCCAGCTTTTTTGATTTTTATATTGTCACCACCAGCATCAAGAATTCCGTCTGCACCTGTATCACCAAGATTTACCGTCCATGCTTTATTGGCTCTGAATTTTAATTCCCCGGCTTAAGATCCAATTTTACGGTCAACATATTCAATTCATTATTCCAGGTAAAATCTGTATCTGTATCCCATCCTCCCGGAGTTGCATCACCGATTACACTCCAAGTTTGTTTTTCTGTTACATAGGTATTATTATTCAGGTCTACCTTGATATAGTAAAATCCTTTCCCAACTTTGATATTTGCACCGTTAGACTCCAATTTTCCATCTCCGTCAGTATCTCCCAACTTACCACTAAGCGTACTGCTTGGATTTCTTATAATTACAAACTCACCATTATCATTATCAAAATATCTATATCCTTCGTATATTTTATTATTTTTTGAAGAAGTTATTGCATTTTTAGTATCTAATCCATCAAAAGGCACATTCTGAAAAGAACCTGGTACATATATCTTGGAATAGTTCTTTCCAGGATTAAATTCGGCAACGATTCCGGTAAGATCCGCAGGAAACTTTTTCAATCAATTGTTTTGTTGTCCTTGAACCACCCCATCCACCAGCTACACCTGAAAATGCTGGATCCATAGACCCACCAATACCTGCACGAATTATGAATGTCATGCCTCCCCATGTACGGGTCTGTACGCCATCAAAATTGATAGGAAAAATAATTTCTTTTGAATTGTGATTATCTGCTAAAAAAAGATTCCCATATTCAGGTTCTAAGGTAAAACCCGCATTTAATACCTTTTCAGCATACAGCAGAGATTGATCATACTTCTTTTGACCAAGATATACTTCAGCATTGAGATACAACTTACTAAGTAAAGTCCAAACAGCTGCTTGATCAGCTCTTCCATACTGATTGCCTCTAGGTGCTGAAACCTTATCTTCAATATCCAATAATTCAGCTTCTATAAAATTAAAAAGTTTTGTGGCATCATATTGAGGAGCTACAAAAGAACCTACAGGATCATTTTCAGTAGCAAAAGGTACATTCCTGAATATGTCTAACGCATGCCAGTAACTTAAAGCTCGTAAAAATCTGGCTTCTGCTCTATACTTTGTTATATCCGACCTGAGTGTTCCGGAAACGCCTCTTTCATCCAGTTTTGAATCAGTAGTTTGTCTTAAATATTCATTGCATGCAGCTACCTGGTAAAACACTCTGCTATAAAAAGCATATGTAAATCCATCACTTGCTGTCCAATTTTGGTTATGAAAATTTTTAATGGTCTGGTCATTCCAACCAATTACAGCTTCATCAGTTGTGAGTTCCTGGTGATACCAGAAACCTCTTAAATACTGGCCAAAACCCTCATCAATACCGGAAATATCTGCTTGACCAGCCGGCCCCTGCTGGCCTGAAACAGCAAACCCCGCATATAATTTGGCCAATACCTGAAGATACGCTTCAGGTGTATCAAAAGCTACATTGGATGTATATATGTTTTTATCTAAAGGTAAAGTGTCCAGGTCTTTAACACATCCCTGGGATGTACAAATCAAGGCGATTATCACCATCAATTTTAAATACATAAATTTCATTTGTCTATTTTTTATTCGTTTAATTAAAATCTTATTAATTAAAAATCAAAACTCAATCCTAACAGATAAGTTCTGGGTCTGGGATAAATTTGGTTATCAATACCATTTCCAATTTCCGGATCCAATCCACTATAGGTAGTCACAACAACTGGATTTTGAACAGTAGCATAAATTCTTAAGAACTTATTACCCAAATTAGTAAAATTATATCCAATGGTGACGTGATCTATTCTGAAAAAAGATGCTTTCTTAACAAAATGATCGCTGAAAGTAAGCTTTGCCTGATCAAGAACATTTAGGTCCACTGCGGATTGATGTACATTGGTCAGGTAATTGGTGGTACCATAAATCCTATTTAGGTAGCCCATATCTGTTTGCACATTGTTGTAAATAAAATTACCAAGATTGGCTCTACCTGCAAAAGCAATATCAAAATTCTTGTATTTAAAATTGTTGGTCAATCCTAATACATAATAAGGTGCAGGGTTTTTATATCTGTATTTGTCCAGTTCATTTACCTTGCCATCGCCATTTCTATCAGCATACTGACCTTCAAGCAATTTTCCACTTTCGTCATACAATTGCTGATATACATAAAAGGAAGCTGGTCTGTAACCGACCGTATGCACTTGAATATTACTACCCACCCCACCTGAAATACCGCCTGTTAAAACCCCGATATACGTAGAATCTTCACTGATGGTCAACTTCGTAACTTCAGAAATATTATAAGCAGCATTGGCGCTAATATTCCATTCAATATCTTTAGTCTTCAACGGAGAAAAATTCAAAGTGAATTCAATCCCTTTTGTTTGCATTGTACCAATGTTGACATTACCCTGATTAGAAAGATTGGATAATGCTGGAAGTGGTATAAAATTAAGAAGATCTTTTGTACTCCTTTTATAAACTTCTATTGTTCCTGAAACTTTGTCTTTAACTAATGAAAAATCAACACCGGCGTTAAGTGTAGAAGTAGTCTCCCACTTCAAATTACCGGAATACCCATTTGCTCTTAGTGTTTCAATAAATTCATCCCCAAGCTGATAGGTGGCATTTGGCAAAGAAAGTTGATATTGCCCAATATAAGGATAATAATCGCCACCTAAATTTTGCTGACCTGTAACCCCATATCCCAATCTGAGTTTTACATTATTTAAATATTTGTTTTGGTTATCAACTAATTTGTAAGCTGCGGCGGCAGCCGGAAATAATCCCCACCTGTTCTCTTTAGCAAATCTTGAAGTACCGTCATTTCTAAGGGTAAAGTATAAAAGAAAACGATTATCATAATCGTATTGAACACGACCAAAAAAAGCAAGCAAATATAATTCCTTTTGGACGTTAGTACGTTGTTCTGTCTTTTCCGGAGAGCCGAGAGAATTGGTATTTTTATAGGAACTGTTTTCGAAGAAATGCTGCCAGGAATAACCAGCCATAAAATCAAGTCCATGTTTGCCAAACCCTTTTTTGTAGTTCAGATAAAATTCGAGCAATGTGTTCTTCTTGGTCTGATTATACGTATTATTTACACCACCACCATAAATAGCATCAAACGCAAAAGATGCAAAATCTGGAACAATAATAGCACCCTCTCCTTTTGAATAATCATAAGCCACATTCAAATTTGCCCTTAAGTCAGGAATTGATTTAAATCTGTAATCTATAGATGCATTCGTAATATATTGATCTACAGTTGAATTGTCATTCCTTAACTGAAGTAAACCAACAGGATTGGCAGGAGCAAGGCTATTAGGATTTCCATTTGGAAGCGTCCATGTTGTATATCCGCCAAATCTGCCATCTGTATTATTTACAGGCTTTGTGGGGTCAAAACTCAATGCACTGCCTATGGCTCCCCGGTCCGCAAAATGATTTTTAGACACACTACCTTTAAACCCTATCTTCAGCTGCAATCTGTTATTCAAAAACCCGGGAGTCAGGTTTATACCTGTTGACAGCCTGTTGAAATTGTCAGTTTTCAATAAACCATCTTTATTGGTATATCCAACGGATACTCTATAGGGAATCTGGCCTATTCCACCGGCTACGCTAAGATTGTGATCTTGCCCAAATGCCTGCTGATAAATCTGATCCTGCCAGTTTGTATTACTATCCGTCAATAAAGATATTGCTTTTGCCTTGAGTTCAGCTTGTTGAAAAGTATTATTTGTAACCAAATCTCTGAATTCTTCAGAAGTGAGCACATCTACCAGCTTGGCAGTATGCCCAACGGATACGTTGGCATTATAACTAACTTTAATTTTTTTGCCTATTTGCCCTTTTTTAGTAGTGATCAGGATGACACCCCCGGAAGCCCTGTTTCCATAAATAGCTGCTGCAGAAGCATCCTTTAATACAGTAAAAGTTTCGATGTCATTAGGGTTAATAATATTTAGGGGATTCCTGCTGCCATTGATTCCCGTATCATCCAGTGGAACACCATCAATTACTATCAAAGGATTATTGGATGCACTAAGAGAGGATTCCCCTCTGATTCTTATTTTGGCTCCCCCACCCGGACTACCGTCTGTAGTGATGGCAACACCAGCTACTTTTCCGGCAAGCAATTCCTGAGGGCCTGTAATGGCTCCCCTATTGAAACTACTTGAACTTACTGATTGGATTGACCCGGTTGCATCTTCCCGTTTTACTGTACCATAACCGATAACTACTATGTCTTCCAATAATTGACCTGCCGTCAAATTTACATCTACTATAGCCCTTCCTTCTATCGATTCTTCCACTGATGTATAACCTGTATAGCTGAAAATAAGTGTTTTGGTACCTGGTTCAGCTTCATAAGTGTATGTGCCATCGATATCCGTGATGGTACCGGAAGATTTATTTTCCTTACTTACGATGTCCGCTCCAATAAGCGGCTCACCAGTTTGTGCGTCTTTAACAATACCTTTTATTATTGTTTGGCCGAGTACAAAATTGGATGAAATACTTAAAAAAGTAGTCAATAAAAGGAATCGATATGTTTTTAAAAAAAAATAATACATGTGGCTGATTTTTTTTTATTTAAAATAATGGTAAAAATAAAAATAGTTTTTACTTTGTGTCCTATTAACATTAACTTTTTTTTAAAAAACAAATTTTATAAGTTATGAAGTCACATTTACACTTAGTTTTTCTTTTTTTATGTTCGCTATAATTGCGAATGCTCAGGTTACATCTGTTGGGCTCATAGGCTCAGCTACGCCAGGAGGTTGGGATAATGATACTCCAATGACGCAATTGACAGATTCGACATGGACCCTTGATGTTACACTTTCATCTGCTGAAGCAAAATTCAGAGCTAATGGAACTTGGGATGTCAATTGGGGTGCTAAAGATTTTCCTGAAGGTATCGGTACACAAGGAGGACCTAACATTCCTGTTTTTGCCGGTGACTATACTGTCAATTTTAATTCATTGTCAGGTCTATATTCATTTAATGTAAAATCCGACATAGGAATCATTGGAGATGCTACACAAAAAGGATGGGGAGAAGACACTAATTTGTATATTGCAGATAGTGTTAATTACTATACCCTATTGACACTTAAACAAGGTGAGGCTAAATTCAGACAAAATGATGCTTGGGATATTAATTGGGGAGATTCTGCTTTCCCTGAAGGTGTAGGAACTCAGGATGGGAGCAATATTAAAGTTTCTTCTGCCGGAAAATATAGAATAGATTTTAATAAGGCCACCGGAGCGTATAAATTTTCAGAAGTAGTTGAATTTTCATCTATAGGTGTTATTGGAAGCGCTACACCTGGCGGATGGGATAATGAAACCGCTTTGACTAAAGATGGCGGAAACCCTGACTTATGGAAAGGTGTTGTAGCCATAAAAGAAGGTGAACTTAAATTCAGAGCAAATAATGCATGGACAATCAGCTGGGGCGGTGGTACTTTTCCGTCAGACACATCCGCCGGTTCCGATAATATTGTTGTTCCTGCAGGTTCTGAAGGTGATTATCAGGTTTCATTTAATACCAAATCATTGATTTATAACTTCTTGAAAATTGGTAATTATCAAACAGTTGGCATCATTGGAGATGCTACTCCATTGGGATGGGACAACAGTACACCAATGGTACAAGATGCAACAGACAGATCACTATGGACATTGCGGGTAAAATTAAAAAAAGGTGAAGCAAAGTTTAGAGCGAACAATGCATGGGATGTAAACTGGGGCGCTGATTCATTTCCTACAGGAACAGGTACTCAGGATGGTGCAAATATACCTATTGAAGAAGGTGATTACAAAATTTCTTTTAATTCAACAACAGGTGATTATAATTTTGTAGCTGTGGTAGAATTTTCAAAAATATCTTTGGTTGGCAATGCAGGACCATTTGGCGATTGGCCAGGTGCGGATGACAGTAGAGATACATATCTTAATAAAGATCCAAATAATGCTAATCACTGGACTTTGGCTAGTGTTGAGCTAAAGGATACTCCAAAGGATGGTGGAATAAAATTCAGAGCAGAAGCAGCCTGGGCAGTCAACTGGGGATCTGAAGCATTCCCTGTAGGTACAGGTACTCAGGATGGTAAAAATATAGTTTGTACTGCCGGAACTTATAAAATTGATTTCAGATCTGATACAGGAGACTATGCATTTGCAGAGCCATCATCAACCTATGATTTATTGAGTGGAGATGTAATCTCTATTTCTCCAAACCCTGCAAAGGACGTTTTAAATATAGGTATCAATACAGAAGTTTTGAAAGGTAGTGTGAATATTGCCATCTTTAATGTTAACGGAACTTTGGTCAAAAACCAAAAAGCTGATGTCAATGGCAGCGCAAGAATAAATGTATCTGACATACAATCTGGAAATTATGTTGTAAGAATTTCAAATGACAAAAACATTGTTGCTAAGTCAATTATCATTATCAAATAATTTTTGATTATATTAAAATAAAAGGCCTGGTAGATTTCCGGGCCTTTTTTTTCTACAAGTACACTCCTATTAAAAATTGCTACTTTTTTCGTTAAAAAAATATTACTTTTGTTTCATGGCAGCTAACACTTTTGGAGAAGTTTTCAGGGTTACAACCTTTGGTGAATCTCATGGCACTGGCATTGGATTAATCATAGATGGGTGTCCGGCTGGCATAGATATTGACGAAAACTTCATTCAATCAGAACTTACCAGGCGAAAACCAGGGCAGTCTAAAATCGTAACACAAAGAAAAGAAGAGGAATTATTTGTTATTCAAAGCGGCCTTTATGAAGGTAAAACTACTGGAACACCGATAAGTATTTTTATCCCAAATACAGACCAAAAGTCTAAAGATTATAGCCATATTGAGCACATTTTCCGACCTTCTCATGCAGATTATACTTATCAGGCAAAATACGGTATTCGCGACCATGCCGGTGGTGGAAGATCATCAGCAAGAGAGACTGCCGCAAGGGTTGCTGCCGGCGCAGTTGCAAAAACTGTACTTTTTCATCTTGGAATCTCTATTAATGCATACGTTAGCCAGGTAGGTGAGATCAAAATTCCCGAAAATGCCGAAATTGATTTTACAAAAACTGAAGAAAATATCATCAGATGCCCACATGGAGAAACAGCTTCTAAAATGATTGAATTGATCATGCAAATAAAAAAGATGGTGATACCATAGGTGGGATGATAAGCTGCTATATCGTTGGTTGTCCACCTGGGCTCGGAGCGCCTGTTTTTGATAAATTACACGCAGACTTAGGAAAGGCAATGTTAAGTATTAATGCCGTTAAAGGCTTTGAGTTTGGTTCAGGATTCAAAAGTATTGTCATGCGAGGTTCGGAACATAATGATGCTTTTATAAATAATAATGGTCAAATAATTACATCAACCAACCATTCCGGAGGTATTCAAGGTGGAATTAGCAATGGAATGCCCATTCACTTTAATGTAGCATTTAAGCCAGTCGCTACGATTGTAAGCCCACAGGAAACCGTTGATAAAGATGGAAATGAAGCCATCGCCGAAGGCAAAGGGCGTCATGATCCATGCGTCGTACCAAGAGCAGTTCCTATTGTGGAAGCTATGGCTGCTTTAGTTCTTGTAGACCATTACCTCAGAAACAAAGCAATTAAGATATCATAATCATATACGTAGACAGAAAAGAAACCTTAATTTTTGAAGGACTTAGACTTAAAAAACAATCATCTCGTCGATAAATATTTTAAGAAAAGTATTTTTTAGCTACATTGCTCTTAATTAATTTCTCAAAGTTTTATTATGTTTCCAACTACCATTCTTTTTCTTGGACTTTGGATCATTTTTAAAGAAAATAAATCTTTATCCCCTTTTTTGTGTGGTGCTTTTTTTCTCAGCATGATATCAATGATCTTGCTTTTATGGGTTCAATCGACCATAATGCCTATGTTCCTAATAGAAAGCGCTTTAAAATGTTTCGGACTTGCCATTTTTGGATTTGTATTAAATGCTACCAGTTCTAATAAAATTTTACAGGTTTTACTTTTGGCAATATCAGTTTATGCATCATCATTCTTAAATATTACAACTAATGATATTGAGTCAACCAAAATAAATAAATTTGATGACAATGGTGAAATAATGGTAGAAGTAAAACCAGAACATGTACCAATGCTTAAAAAATTTGCACAAAAGTATAAAATTACAACCCGACCTGCATTTTATCCGACATCAGCGTTGATAACCGACCTTGACGAATATTATATATTGGATGTTCCAAATGAAAAGCAAATACAGGTCGAAACTATCCTAAAAGAATTACAATCTTATAAAGAATTTATTTGGGTCGAACCTAATGAAATCATTCCTTTTGAATTTCCCCAGAAATCTGATGTCCCGCCAACACAATCCAAAGTAGTTACAAATGACCCTTCTGTTTCATTACAATGGCAGCTGGCATTTTTAAACATGAATAAATATTACAGTCTTTTTGAAGGGAATCGTTTAAAACCTAAAAAAAAGGCTAAACTATTTATCCTTGATACAGGTCTTGACGGCAAACATGAAGACATTGAGTCGATGTCTAAAGTTTCGCTGGATAAACAAGGGCATGGTACCCATTGTGCTGGTATAGCGGCTGCAATAACCAACAATAATTTGGGTATTGCGTCTATGTCTCCGGGAAAAGAATGGGTTGAAATCCAAAGCATTCAAGTCATTGGCAATGTGGGATTCGGCACACAATTTCAAATAATTTCAGGCATCATTCAAGCTGCAGATAATGGTGCAGATGTCATCTCTTTGTCCCTTGGCGGTATTACCAACCAGGAAAGAGAAAAAGCTTATAATGATGCTGTCGCTTATGCAAATAAAAAAGGAGCCATTGTGGTAGTAGCAGCTGGAAATGCTAATCTGGATGCCAAAAGATACAGTCCTGCAAATGCTCAAAACGTCATTGCCGTTTGCTCAGTTTCTGATCAAAAAATAAAATCAGGCTTCTCCAACTATGTGGCTAATATTTCTATGGCTTTGGCGGCTCCCGGAGAAAAAATTTTATCCACTACCCCATCTAATAGTTATACATCATTTAGCGGCACATCGATGGCTACACCTCAGGTGGCAGGACTAATAGCGGTTATGAAAGCATTAAGTCCTGATTTGTCTACATCAGATGTTTTCAGCATTTTAAATGAAACAGGAGCCATAACAGTGGACCCAAATAGGACTGGCCAATTGATACAACCTTATGAAGCCATTTTAAAATTGATTGTTTCGGAACCAAAATTATAGGCATGATTAGCATTGTACAAAAATTATTTTGATCGTTCCAATCCTCTTTTAAATACAGCCAGACACCTTTCCCTTGCCATTTTGTGATCTACAACAGGCTTTACATATTGGTCTGTACCGTATTCCGGCACCCAACGTTTAATATATAATTTATCATGGTCAAATTTTTCAGTTTGGGCATCGGGACTGAAGATCCTAAAATATGGTGCTGCGTCCGTACCACATCCGGCTGCCCATTGCCACCCACCATTATTGCTTGCCAGGTCGAAGTCAATCAATTTGTCGGCAAACCATGCTTCTCCCCATCGCCAATCTATCAGTAAGTGTTTAGTCAAAAAACTTGCAACTATCATTCGCACCCTATTGTGCATATATCCGGTATGTAACAATTCACGCATTCCGGCATCTACTATAGGATATCCGGTTTGACCTTCGCACCAGGCCTTAAATTCCCTTTCATCATTCCTCCATTCTATATTATCATATTCCGGTCGGAATGAACGATTCGCTACATAGGGGAATTGAAATAGTATCATTGCATAAAAGTCGCGCCATATTAGCTCATTTAAAAAAGTAGGATTTAATGATTCTGCACATGTGGCGAGTTCCCTGATGGAAAGTGTTCCAAATCGGAGATGAATGCCTAACCTTGAAGTGCCATTGACAGCCGGGAAATTGCGATGTTGTTCATATGCACCTAAAATGGTAGATTTTATAATTGATGAAGGAATTTCGATGGAAGATTTATCAAATCCCATATCTTTAAGTTGGGGCATAATAGATTTAGCATTTACCTTAAAAAAGTTATCAAAATAAACCTCATTTGGGTATGATTTTACATAAAATAAATGTCCTTTGCGATCTACTTTTTCTGACAACTTTGCCAACCATTTGCGTTTATAAGGTGTAAATACGGTGTAGGGTTTTAGATCATCTTTGACAATTTCATTTTTTTCGAAAATGACATGATCTTTATACGAAAACATTTTTATAGCTTTTTCGGCCAATATATTTTCAATGTTTTTATCTCTTTGAGCGGCATAAGATTCATAGTCAAGATTTACAAACACATCTTGTATGTTATACTCTTTTATCAGTGAGCTGAATATATCTGCCGGTTTTCCATACTTAACAATCAGATCACTGCCCAACTTATTTAATTCATATTTAATTGTGGTCAATGTGTCATGGATAAAACAAACTCTGGGGTCTTGCCTATTCTCAAGTTTATGTAGAATCTCAGTATCAAAAATAAACAAAGACAAAACTGGATTTCCAGCTTTTAAAGCATGGTACAAACCTGCATTATCAAATAAACGCAAGTCCCTTCTGAACCAAAATATGGAAATTGGAAATGTCAAAATATAAGTTTAAGTAGATAATAATGGCAGACAACACCTAATCACTTTAAATGGTTCAGTATCTGTCAATGTAATGTATGTGTTGGAAAGTCTATAATTCCATCTCGAGATTCAATTTTGCAGAATTCAGCTCAGAAAGTGCATGGAAATCAGGTATTTTTTTTGCGACTTCAATCCCTTCATTATAAATAATTAATGCTTTTGTATTTTCCTCAAGATGTTCTAATAATTTGGCAAGGTGATAATATAAACCTACATAATTAGGGTCCTTGGTTTTTAACTTAAGAAACTGACCCAAAGCATCTTCAAACATACCTAAATTTTCATATTCTTTTGCCAAAGCATAGCTTATAAATGAATCATCCGGGTCCCCAAGTACCATTTCCTGAAGCATTAATAATCTATCATTCATAATTTATTTAACTCTGAGTTTAATTTTTAAAATAATTGTTTTTATCTTTGTGCAAAGATAATGAAAGGTACTCAACAATCTGTCAGAACTTAAAATCTTTGCCTAGTAATCAAAACAAGTAAAGGTAATTATTGTTAAAAAATTAATAAATACTATTCGCATGAATCTATTAGTCTGTATTAGCAAGACGCCGGACACTACGTCAAAAATAGCTTTTAAATCCGATGATACTGAATATAACTCAGATGGCATAAGTTTTATTATGAATCCATATGATGAATGGTATGCATTGGTCAAAGCATTGGAACTAGTTGAAAAAGATGGTGGTAATGTAACTGTTATTAATGTTGGACCTGCTTCAAATGATATTATTATCAGGAAAGCGCTTGCAATTGGAGCCAATGATGCCGTTCGAATCGATCTGGCTTCTGGAGATTCATTTCAAATAGCATCAAATATTGCTGCTTTCGCAAGATCAAAGAACTTTGATATCGTTTTATTGGGAAAAGAAACTATAGATTACAATGGCTCTGAGGTTGGGGCGATGGTAGCGGAATTGCTGGATCTGCCTTATATTTCATATGCCTCACATTTAGAAGTCAATGGCACTTTAAGTACTATTACCAGGGATATTGAAGGCGGGGTTGAAGTTTGTCAAATTGAAGGACCCTTTGTATTATCCGCTGCAAAAGGATTGGCTGAACAAAGAATTCCTAATATGAAAGGTATCATGATGGCCAAGAACAAACCTTTGGAAGTCATACCACCAATTGGCGAAAATAATCGCGTCAACACACGTAAATTTATTCTTCCCGGTGGAAAATCAGGCGTAAAACTTATTGATCCGGATAATATGGATGAATTGGTAAGAATGCTTCATGAAGTATCAAAAGTTATTTAACAATAATTGAGTTTTAGTAAAAAATAAAAATATGTCAGTTTTAGTATATATAGAAAGTCCAAAAGGACGAATTAAAAAATCCGGTTTTGAAGTAGCATATTACGGTTCGCAACTTGCCAAGTCTTTAGGCACGGAATGTATTGCCTTGTTGATTGGAATAGCTAACGATGCCGCTTCAGTCGGACAATATGGCCCATCCAGAATTATTCATGTCAACCCTGATAAAGACGAAAGTTTTGATTCTCAGAATTTTACCTCAATAATCACAAAAATTGCTTTAGATCATCAATCAAATATTATCATTTTATCCAATACGGCAACCGGTAAAGCCATCACAGGTAGAATTGGCATTAAAATGAATGCAGGGACAGTCTCCGGTGCAAATTCACTACCGGAAGTGGCTGATGGTTTTGTCATCAATAAATCTGTCTATTCAGGTAAAGCAATAGCTCGATATGTCATAGAAACTGAAAATAAAGTAATCAGTGTGATGGGAAACACATTACAGCCTCAGATCATTGGAAGTAATATAAGTCCTGAAACTGTACAGATTTCGAATGCTCCAACCAGATTAAAGGTAATTGAGCGGAAAATATCAGAAGGCATCATCCCATTACCTGAAGCTGAGTTGGTTGTTTCTGCTGGTCGGGGTATGAAAGGGCCTGAAAACTGGGGTATTATAGAAGAACTGGCTTCTTCGCTTGGCGCAACTACGGCATGTTCAAGGCCTGTTGCAGATTCACATTGGAGACCTCATCATGAGCATGTTGGACAGACAGGTGTAGCAATTCGACCCAATCTGTATATTGCTGTGGGCATTTCCGGCGCAATTCAGCATCTTGCCGGGGTTAATAATAGTAAAGTAATAGTAGTAATTAATAAAGATGCTGAAGCACCTTTTTTTAAAGCTGCAGATTACGGTGTAGTCGGGGATTTATTTGAAATAGTACCAAAATTGACTGCTGCCATAAATAAGTATAAACAACAATAAAACATTACTTAATAGTAAAATTTGCCACATAGTATCTGATATTGTGTGGCTTTTTTTTTTTAGTATTAATTTGTATCTTTATCTCATCAGAAATTTGACACATTACAGAATATACTAGTTATGAAAGTAAAGCCTGAATTCCATCAACTTACTGCTGAAGAAACGTATGTAGCATTAGTAAGCAATCCCTCAGGGCTTTCAAATGCTCAGGTAGAAAGCAGATCTGCATTATATGGACCAAATTCAATTGTTGAAAAAAAAGAAGGTGGGTCCTTTTCAAATTCTTTTGAGACAGTTTATGGATTTTATGATTGTGATATTGGTTTTGGCAGCCATTATTTCGGGATATTTAGGCGACTTGGCTGACACCATTATTATAATTGTTATCATTTTACTTAACGCCCTCATTGGTTTTTATCAGGAAATAAAAGCCGAAAAAGCCATCGATGAGTTAAAAAAACTATCTGCATTACATGCTACTGTCATAAGAGAAATGAAAAATTTAAATATCACGGTTAGTGAGCTTGTACCAGGAGATGTGGTTATTTTGGAAACAGGAAATTCAATTCCGGCCGATATTCGACTTACGGAAGTATTCAACCTTAAGATCGATGAATCTGCGCTAACCGGAGAATCTATCCCAAGTGAAAAAAATACAAGTCCTATACCAAATAAAGAAATCTGAAGATGGTTCTTCTCTCTATTAGTCTTGCAGTTGCAGCAGTTCCTGAGGCGCTACCTGCCTTGATTACAATTGCTTTGGCATTCGGCTCTTCGAGATTGGCAAAAAAAAATGTGCTCATTCGCAAACTTCCTGCTGTAGAAACATTAGGTGCTGTCAATTATATTTGCTCTGATAAGACCGGCACACTAACACTAAATAAAATGTCTGTTTTTCAAACAATTGATAATCAGGAATTTAAAGATCATGATGTAAACTTATTATTCATGTCAATGGCACTGAATAATGATGCAATAAAATCAAAAGATGGTTACATTGGTGATCCTACAGAAACTGCCCTCGCCCAACATTTATTTATTTCAATGGGATCCGGACACTATGAAGACTTCCGAGCAAAATATATAAGAATCGCAGAAATTCCTTTTGATTCTACCAGGAAGGCGATGACAACCATTCATAGCTACGATAATCGCTATCTGATTATTACAAAAGGTGCAGCAGAAAATATTTTCAATCTCCTTTCGGATGCAGAAAATAATACAAAGTGGCTGGATACTGTCTCTGCCTGGTCCTCTAAGGGACAAAGAGTGTTATTATTTGCATATAAATTTTTGGATAGTTTGCCAGCTGATCTTAATTCGGAAAATATTGAGAAAAACCTGAAGCTTTGTGGACTGGTAAGTATGATAGATCCCCCAAGAGAAGAAGTAAAAAAGGCAATAGAAGAATGTAGATCAGCAGGCATTGTACCTGTTATGATTACCGGTGATCATCTGGGTACAGCAGTAGCAATCGCCAAAGACATAGGCATCTGGCATAAAGATAGCATCTCATTATCTGGTCCCGAATTAAAAAAAATGGATAAGGAAATATTCAGAAACTGTGTGGAAAGAGTTTCGGTATATGCCCGTGTCAGCCCTGAGCAAAAGCTAGATATTGTTGCTGCACTACAGTCAAAAAATCTTTTTGTCTCAATGACAGGTGATGGCGTAAATGATGCACCTGCCTTAAAAAAAGCTAATATTGGCATTGCTATGGGCATAACGGGAACGGATGTAAGTAAAGAAGCTGCTGATATGATATTACTTGATGACAATTTTGCAACGATTGTAAAAGCTGTTAAAGAAGGAAGGAGAATCTATGATAATATAAGAAAGTTTGTAAAATATATTTTGACATGTAACGGTGCTGAGATATGGACCATTTTATTGGCACCCTTAATTGGACTGCCTATGCCGTTGCTTCCAATACACATTCTTTGGATCAATTTGGTTACGGACGGATTGCCCGGCATTTCACTTGCAAGTGAAAAGGCTGAACCGGATATTATGAATCGACCACCGAGGGCTGCAGGTGAAAGTCTTTTTGCTGAAGGCATTGGCATTCATATATTATGGGTAGGACTTTTTATGGCAGGAATAACACTATTTACCCAGGCCTGGGCAATTGGCAAAAGTGTAGAACATTGGCAGACAATGGTATTCACAGTATTGGCATTTTCACAACTAGGTCATGTTTTAAGCATCAGAAGCGAACGAACTTTCCTATACCAACAAGGAATATTCACCAATCTACCATTGATAAGCGCGGTACTGCTAACCGTTATTTTACAGCTATTAGTAATTTATTTGCCCCTTGCAAACGAAATATTTGATACTAAACCACTAACTATCAAAGAACTACTTGTTTGTATTGTTTTGTCTTCTCTGGTATTCCATGCAGTGGAATGTGAAAAATGGTTTAAGAGAAAAAAAGAATTAAAATATCTAAATTCAATCAATCATACATTAAGTTAAATACTTTTTATTAATTTTGACCATTAAAAAATACGAATTGTTATGACATTAAAGCAACTTATAAAACTAGAAGACAAAGCCTCTGAGGTTTGGGTAATCAGTCCTTCTCTGCATTATGACGTAGAGAATAAAGATTTTTCTGAACTGGTAAGTGTAAATTTAGGTCAAAAAACAAAATATAAATACATAGTTCCAGCTTCTAAAGAAATTCATAAACATTTAGATACTTATAAAAAAATGTATAAACTTTCTGAAGAAGATATTAACAGAAATTTCTTACTCCTGCCAAAATCTGACTTTAATGGCTTTATCATGGAAATAGGAATTTATAATGGGTCAAGTGAATCTTGTATTGCTTGTGCTGCGCCTGCATTGGAAGACACCTCTGACGTCATCCAGTTTAATAGTGCGTCTGCCAAAACAATGGCTAATGAATTTAAATCCATTTGGAAAAAGTATAAGAGAACAAACCCATAAATGATCATAGCTTTTTGTGCATTTATTTTGCCATAACTCTTCGCGGTAAAAACTTAAATTAACTTTATATTGTGGCAATAAAAAGCCTGAATTCAAGTATGCAGATAAAACTATCAGGATTTTATTGCAATAAAATTAGTTTTATATTCATTGCTTTTTGTTTTGTCTCCTGTTCAAAAACAATCTTTTATAAAAGTTTTGATTTCACTCAAAGTCTCTTTACAGAAGGCATTGAAGGTCCAATGTTTCATTCTGATGGTAATATTTATGTCGTCAATTTTAAAAAAGAAGGCACCATTGGACTCGTTAGACCCAATGGAAACTGTGAACTTTTTATAAACTTACCAATAGGAAGTATTGGTAACGCGATTCGTTTTAACTCAAAAGGCGATATGATGGTTGCAGACTATACAGGTCATTCCATATTAAAAGTCGACATGAAGTCAAAAGTAGTTTCCGTTTATGCCCACAATAATAAAATGAATCAACCAAATGATCTTGCGATAATGAAAAATGATGTCATATTTTGTTCAGATCCTGACTGGAATAATAGTAATGGCAAACTTTGGAGGATAGATACAGATGGAAGTACAGTATTGCTTCTTGATA
Source organism: Saprospiraceae bacterium (assembly GCA_016717145.1). Lineage (GTDB taxonomy): Bacteria > Bacteroidota > Bacteroidia > Chitinophagales > Saprospiraceae > OLB9. The sequence goes on from JADKGD010000074.1 coordinate 127,359, forward strand.
GTCTTGGGACTACCAATGGAATAGAAGTATCAAAAGATGATAAATTTTTATATGTTAACGAAAGTGTACAACAAAAAGTCTGGCGTTATGACATAACCGAAAAAAGCAAGCTGATTAATAAAAAATTATTGATTAAATTTGATACCGGCGGCCTTGATGGCATGAAATGCGATAATCAAGGAAATCTTTGGATTACACGTTATGGAGAAGGCCTGGTAATAAAACTTTCACCTGAAGGTGATATATTACAAAAAGTCGAACTGAAAGGAAAAAAACCTTCAAATCTGACGTTGGGAGGAAAGGATAACAAAACCATTTTCGTAACGATGCAGGATCGCAGACTAATTGAAAAATTTAATATACCTGATTGAAGTCAACAAAATATCATCTGAATAAATTTAATCCAATACTTCCGGAGCCATACCCATACTACTGAATCCCCCGTCATGGAATAAATTCTGCATGGTTACATACTTAGTAAGATCAGAAAACATCGCAACACAATAATCTGCACAAGCATCTGAACTTGCATTGCCTAATGGAGACATCTTATCAGCATATCCAAAAAAATCACTAAATCCTTTTACGCCCGAGCCAGCCGTTGTTACAGTTGGAGATTGAGATATGGTATTGACCCGAACTCCTGCTTTTTTAGCCCAATGATAACCAAAGCTTCTGGCAAAACTTTCAAGCAATGCCTTTGATTCAGCCATTTCACTATAATCCGGAAAAGTTCTTTGTGCCGCAATGTATGTCAATGCCAGAATTGAACCCGATTGATTCATAGCATCTAATTTCATAGCAGTTTGCATAAGTTTATGAAATGAAATGGCCGAAATATCAAATGTTGTTTTCATCCATTCATAATTCAGATCAGTATATTCTTTTTTCTTTCTAACATTTACAGACATTCCTATCGAATGCAACATAAAATCGATTTTGCCTCCAAATATCTCCATTGATTTTGATATTAAATGCTCCAGATCCTCTAAACTTGTAGCATCGGCAGGAATGATCTCTGATTTTAGTTTTGTAGCCAATTCATTTATTTCGCCCATTCTAAGTGCCACAGGTGCATTTGTTAAGACAATATGCGCGCCTTCCTCCACACATCTTTCAGCTACCTTCCAGGCAATTGATTTATGGTCCAATGCCCCAAAAATTATACCTGTTTTACCTTTTAATAATCCGTAACCCATATCAATAAAGTTTTAATGTGCGACAAAGATAAAAAATATGCATTAAAAAACATTTATAATAATCTTATACCCATCTAGTTTTTACAAAACCAATTAATCATCTTTAATTATTCAAATAATATGCTTCATTTTACATTCTATAACAAGATATTAACACAACATATTATAATAAAATCATATTTTTGTGCCACTTTTGGCTAATGAAAAAGTAAGAAAAATTATTAAAGACAAAATAATGACCCGAAATCTAACAATATATAATAGCCTAACAAGACAAAAAGAAGCATTCAGTTCTATCCAAAAAGGGCATATCGGTATGTATGTGTGTGGGCCTACCGTGTACAATGATGTTCACTTAGGCAATTGTAGAACGTTTATGAGTTTTGATCTTATCTACAGATATTTGTTATTTCTAGGTTACAAAGTGAGATATGTACGCAACATCACTGATGTCGGACACTTGCTTGATGACGGTGAAGACAGGATGTCAAAGGGTGCAAGACTGGATAATTTGGAACCTATGGAAGTGGCCCAAAAATATACCAATGGTTTCCACGATATGATGAAGGTATTCAATACATTAAATCCAAGCATTGAACCTCAGGCAACAGGCCATATTATTGAACAAATTGAAATGGTTGAGGCAATTCTTAAAAATGGCTATGCCTACGAAAAAAATGGTTCCGTATATTTTGACACTTTAAAGTTTGCTGAAAAAACAGGTGAATATGGAAAACTTTCAGGCCGCGTAATAGAGGAATTAATCTCAGAATCAAGAGACAACCTAAAAAATCAGGACGAAAAAAATCATCCTTCGGACTTTGCTATTTGGATGAAAGGCTCGGAAGAACATATTATGAAGTGGAATTCACCTTGGTCTGTTGGATTTCCAGGATGGCATCTGGAATGTAGTGCAATGAGTACTAAATATTTAGGCAAGCAGTTTGATATTCACGGTGGCGGAAACGATTTAAAATTTCCACATCACGAAAATGAAATTGCTCAAAATGTAAGCACTTGTGGATGTCAACCTGCTAAATATTGGATGCATACAAATATGTTGCTGATGAATGGCAGAAAAATGTCAAAAAGTGATGGCAACACTATCTCTCCTATTGAATTATTTAATGGAGACAGCATTCACGTTACGAAAGGGTATTCGCCCATGGTAGTTAAATTTTTTATGCTTCAATCACATTATAGATCACCAAATGATCTGACAAATGAAGCATTGCTGGCAGCTGAAAAAGGGTTCAAGCGGTTGATGGAAGCAAATAAAACGCTGCAATCTCTGGAATCGACTATATCAAACCAAGCAAGTTTGGACCTGCGCGTCAGAGATCTAATTGAAGCTGCTTTTATTGATATGGATGATGACTTTACCACACCAAGAGCATTGGCAAGGTTGTTTGATTTAGTAACGATCATAAATAGCTTAAAAGATGGTCAATATTCGCTCAATGACATTTCCCAACCTTCGATAAGTGATCTGAAATCATTTTTCAGAACAATAATATTTGACATTTTTGGGTTAATGGATGAGTCCGATTCCAATGCAGGTCCAATTGATGGTCTAATGCATCTTATTATTGAACTTAGACAACAGGCAAGAACTAATAAAGACTGGGCAACATCTGATAAAATCAGAGATACACTTAATGATGTAGATATAATGATCAAAGATGGAAAAGATGGCACCAGTTGGAATTTTAAATAGTATAACCTATCAAATGAAAATAAATCATATACTACTATTCATAATGATAGTTTGCTTCATTAGCTGTAAGGACGATCTTAAAAAAGATAACAAAACAAATCTTCCCCGCGCTATTGTCCCTAGAGTTGAAGCCGATTCTGCTTTCAGTTTTGTGGAAAAACAACTATCGTACGGGGTGAGAGTACCTGGTACAAAGGGCCATTTAGATGTAAAAGACTGGATAAGCGACAAAATGAAATCTTATGGAGCTGAGGTAGAATTCCAGGAATTCAAGGCAAGTTTTCTTAATAAAAAAGACATTCCGGCTTACAATATTATTGCTAAAATAAATCCTGAACAAAAAAAACGAATCATTCTTTTTTGCACATTGGGATACAAGACTGATTGCCGAAAAAGACAGTATTGTTTCCATGAGAGACAAGCCAATTCCAGGAGCAATAGACGGAGCAAGCGGTGTTGCCGGTTTGTTGGAGATTGCAAGGTTGATTAGCAAAAATCCAATAAATATTGGAGTGGATTTTGTATTTTTTGATGCCGAGGATCAAGGGAGTGATGCTCCGGAAAGCTGGTGTTTAGGTTCCCAGTTTTGGGCAAAATCGATCAAAGATCAAAAAAACAAACCTTCTTTTGGAATTTTACTTGATCTTATTGGAGCTAAAGGTGCAACCTATGGTAAAGAAGCTATTTCGACTTATTATGCAAAAGATATTGTTGATAAAGTTTGGCGCTTTGCAGCTGGAATGGGTAAAGGGCATTTATTTGTGGATTATAATGGTGGGCAGATAACAGATGATCACTTTTATATAAATAAAATTGGGGGAATACCAACCATTGACATTATTGAGACAAAGCCATCAGGAAATTTTGGATTATATCACCATACACACAAGGACAATATTGATGCTATGGATAAAACAAATTTAGCCGGAGTCATTCAGGTCGTAACAGCTGTAGTTTACAAATTTTCAGACGAGATTTTGTGGCACTTGGGGTTGGGATCTCAAAACTAAACTTATGAACAAGTTTGTAAATGATAACGTAATCTTTATGGCGGTTCATCATAGTGGAGGTCTAAACAATCCTACTGCAACAGCATTTTCAAATAATTTTGAAGGATCGGGTCAGCCGATATTTTATGCAGACGGGGCAGACTTAAATGCCAATAGTGGCAATGTAAATAATGTGTTATCAGATGCAGAAGCTGTCGTAGGGTTTAATTCAAGTGTTCCGGCTTTTGCAGGTGTTGGCATAGATGCTTCATACAGTTTAAATTCAAAGACGCTTACCGTCAATTCAAAAGTAGAATTTTTTGACTGATGTCGAAAATGGCGATTACTATCTGGGACTATATCTTGTGGAAGATGTAATTAACAAACAAGCATCAAGAACCAATAGTGAATTACATAAAAACGTATTAAGAACAAGTCTTCTTGAAGGTGCTTTTGGTAAATCGTTGGTAAAAGGAGCCGTGTCTAAAGGTAAAACTTTTGTTGAATCTTTTTCTATACCAAATATGAATGCAGATAGAACTAAAATAAAAATAGTAGGTATCATTTGGACAAAAGTTAATGATAAATACCGGATTTTTAACGCAAATATCTCAAATGTATCTATACCTGCCTCAATTGAATCATTTATATCTGACGCACAAATGAATGTGTTCCAATCAGAAAGCGGTAATTTAGTTTTGGAAATTGATGCCACTAAAGAAATTAGTAATGCCGTCATTCAGGTAACTGATGTAACGGGAAAGCTGATGGTAAATCAAATCGCTTCAAATTTACACACAGGAAAACAAAGAATAAGTATTGATGGCAGTTTCTCAACTGGCGTCCATATAGTTTCCTTGAAAAATGGCAGCCAGATTACAAGTAAAAAACTAGTTATACAATAAGATAATGATAGAATGGGAAGGGTTAAAAATGGAAATGGTCTGCAAATCTATTTCCGTTTTTAATCCTTTAATTCTTTAATTCCGCAGCTATTATCACCTTCAGGCAAATAATATAAGAAGCGACAGAACTTATTTTGTTGCAAACCCAAACGGATCAATATTCAAGTTTTTTTAATGCAGGGACTTTAAAGTAGGCATAAGCTGAAAACATAATCGTCATCATTCCTCCAAATAGCACAGATGGCACAGTACCCATTACTGATGCTGCCAACCCACTTTCAAACTGACCTAATTCATTGCTGCTATTGATAAAAATTGAATTAACAGATGAAACCCTTCCGCGCATCTGATCCGGAACAAATAATTGAAATATTGTGCCACGTACAATCATGCTTACCCCATCAAATAAACCGCTAAAAAGCAAGGCAACAAAGCTTAAAATAAAATTTTCGGAGATGGCAAATATGATAATACATACTCCAAAGCCTGCAATTGACCAAAGCAATTTATATCCTTGTTTTTCCTCTAATGGTTTTACTGAAAAGTATAAAAGTGCTATAAAATTTCCCAAATAAGTTGCTGCCATAAGGACACCGAAGCCTTGTGGTCCAACAAATAATATATCTTTGGCAAATACCGGTAATAGTGCTATTGCACCACCAAAAAGAACTGCAAACATATCCAGCCCCATCGATCCTAAAAGTGCTTTCTGATTATATACAAAATGAAGCCCTTCTTTAACACTTTCCCATGTACGGGTATTTCCCTTATTGTAAGTCACAAGTTTTGGAGTTATAAAACTAAAAATCAATATAGAAATAATAACCAGCACCCCAATAATTATAAATGCTCCCGATACGTCAAGAAAGCCTATCAACAAGCCTCCAATTAATGGTCCTGCAATGGCTGCAGCAAGCCAGGACATACTATTTGTAGTTGCTGCTTTTACTAACTGTTCCGTTGAAACAAGCTGAGCTATGATTGCGGAGCTTGCCGGAGAATAATAAGCACGAATCCAACCTGTCAAAGCCACAAGACCATAAATGAGATATACAGTCGAGTTGACATTAAACCATGACGTAAGATAAGAAGAAGTCAATAAAAAAAATAAAACTATTACAACCAGGTAGCCTAAAAGACAATTTAAAATCAAAGATCTTTTATCGCTGGTATCTACTTTGACTCCGGCAGGTAGCGCAAAAAGAATTGCTGGTACAACTTCACTTAGTCCCAATATACCTAAAGATAGTTTGCTTCCTGTCAACTCATACAAATGCCAGCCCAATAACACAGGAACCATCTTGATTCCACATGTAACTAAAACTCTTGCAGCAAGAAAAAAGGTAAATTCCCTATTAACAATCAGAAATTTTTCAAGTTTCATTCATATATGAATTTGACTAATTATATCGCTAATATTTAAAATCCTTTAAAAAGTTATAGCTTACTTCAATACTTTTTAATGGTGCCATATTTTTACAAATGTCCTGTTCCACATAAAATAAGTCCAATCCGGCCAACTTAGCGTTTCTGAATATCTTTACCCAGTCAATTACACCACTACCAACTTCAGTAAAAGAACGATCTATTGTATTATCCATATCTTTGATATGAAATAAAGGGAATCTTCCTGGGTTTTTTTTGAATAATTTTTTAGTGTTTACCTTTGCCTTAGTAGTCCAATAATGATCCAATTCAAATTTTACAAGGTTTTTATCTGTTTCTTTAAGTAAAATATCATAAGGCACAATGCCGTTTATCGGGACAAATTCAAAATCATGATTGTGGTGGCAGAAGATCAGGTTATACTTTTTGGCAAGCTCCGCGCAAGTATTAAACAGTGCGGCATGTTTTTTATAATCGTCAATAGTCTTTCGTTCGTTAGGTTCAAAATAAGCAGAAACGATATATTTTTGTTCCATAAAAGCTGCATCTTCGCAATAACGCTCCCAATTATGTGTCATTGAAATTGTCCCCGGTGGTTTACCGAAACCTGTGTTTGTGTGCCCACTATACATTTTGAGGTCAATGGAAGCCAGAAGTCCTTTAAAATTTTCTTTTGGTTGACCATAAAACAAGCCATTGCTATATCCGGCACATTCAACATGGCTATAACCAATAGCTTTTACGGCTTTTAAGGTACCAACAGGATTTTCATTCATGGCATCCCTAAGTGTATATAACTGCAGCCCTATATTACTAAGTACATTTTCAGGGCCCAATTCTTCCGCCCAAATAGGCATACTTAAAAATCCTAAAGTGGCAGTCCCGCCTAAGGCAATAAATTTTCTACGTTCCATAAATATTTTTATTCAAATATAAATAATTCGAGTCCTACCATTCCAGCTTATAACTTAACACGGGAATCAAACCTAATTGGTTCTGTAAAATTACTTTTTTTAACAATGCATCATAATATCTAAAGCCATCATTTTCCCGGTTTAAAATATTCTGTATGTCTAGTGACCATCTTTGGTTAAAACTGCTTCCTTTTTTAACTTTTTTATACACGACTCTAAAATCTACACGCTGATATGGTCTAAATTTATTGATGAACGGAGATTGGGAATCATAGATAGCGCTTGACAATGAAAGTTGTTCATTTATAATCTTTTGTTCTCTTTGTGCGCCACGCGAATGGCTCGAAAACCCGATGGTGAGACTTCTGAATTTATCATCTGTAGATAGATCGATGTCATAACTTACAAAAATATTGGCCGTATAACTGTAATTATATTTAGCGTTATAATAAATATTCGGATCATTTTGGAGCGAATATTTACTATCAAAAATACTTCCATTCAGGGCATAGAACAAACTATTATGACATAACTTTGTCCTGTTTTCATAATACAAATCACCACCATAAACACGTGCATTTGCTGTGCCCACTGAATTAAATAAAGTTGTGGGTAAAAATTGGTCATAACCCAGATTACCTCCATTAAATGTGGTGTAATGTTCAATTCCAAGATTAGATGATACCATAAAGTTATTTAAATCCTGGATGTAATGATAAAATAAGGAAGACCTTAACTGACCATTTCCCGATTTGTTTTGAATGCTTATTTGTGTATTGTGAGATTTGGCCCTTTGAGGTTTTTGAACCCAATCAACGTATCTAAGTAAAGTATAATTTTGGATCGAAGAAAGTCGGTAATCCAATTCAATAATAGTGGAAGGAGATAGCTTATATTCAGAACCTAATGAAGGTTCAGCCGTCCATTCTTCAGTCACTGAATCAAAAAAAGCACCAAGACCAATGTGATATTTAAGGTTTCGATTTAATATATAGTTATACTTTACATAAGGATAAACCGAAAAAACCGCTTCAGTTTTGTCATCTTTTAATCTTATGCCACTATTGGTAGAATGATTTAATCTTAGACCCATTGTTAAAGTACTTTTTTCACTATTTATCACATAACTTGAATGTGATGACAACATATGCTCGCGTTGCTTATTTTCATTTTGAAGATTTAATTTCAAGCTATCCGTATAAAAGGAATCGGTATATTCAGTCCTTCCATTCTTTTTGAATGATGTAACTAAAGTAGTTTGGAATACCTTTTTGTTATTTTCATGTGTGAATTGCACGCCTCCAATACCCAGATCACTTGTGAAAGTAATGTTTTGTATATCTTTAAATCTTGTGATGCTGTCTCCTCTGGCTACAGCTTTAAATATGTTGCTGCTATTCCCAATGGTAAAAAATACCTTTAAATTATTATGGTCATTTTTAAAGACATCTAAATAACCCGAAAGATCTTGATATCCAATTTTTTCATTTCCAAAATCAACGCCTAGTTTATTTAATAAGCCTACAAAACTATATCTATATGAAACATAAACATTATTCAACAAGGTAGATTTCTTGTTCCGATTAGATAGGTTAATGCCGGCTTCCAGTCCTATAAAATTGACATCAACAAAAGATCTGATTTTTGGTGCCATCTTCATATTGGATACGCCGGATAAGACATTGCTGTAAGAAACATCAGCGGGATTGGCTTCGAAGTGATAATAGTCCAATACTGAACCACTCAGCGCATTGACTCCACCTGCTGTAGCAGCAGCCTGATCATTAGCAGTACCCGCATTGCTAAGATGATTGGGGTTGACTATATCCGCTCCAAAAAGTTGCCACCGGGCAGTCTCAGGTGTAAAACCTCTGAATACGATGGCATTGGCACCGTCATTTGGCGTAGAAAATCCCGGATATTTTATCAGGATGCGCGCTGGATCCTGAAATGAAGCAGGCATGATTTTGTACTGATTTTTAGTCATGGTGATGTCACCTGATTGGTAAGGTTTTTCGGATACTATAATTGTATCTTGAATAGTTAATTTATAGGTGTCAACATTTGAGTTGTTTATGACATTCTGTGCCATCAAGTCAGAAAAACTTTGACATATTACAAATAGAATTGATAAATATTTCATACTTTTATTAAATTATTTATAACACCAGCATGGATATAACGATAGCTACACCAAAACTCATCAATGTTCCTAAGAGTATATATTCCGTTAATTTTCTGTCTTTAGATTCCTTGAGATCTCCAAATCTAAAAACTGATTTTGCAGCCAACAGAAAACCAACTGCTTCCCAACGGTTAGCTAAGATGAATACAAAAACAAAAGATCGCTCCAATATTCCAATGTATTTACCAGCATTGAGTAATGAATCATCGTCCGGTTCACCGATAAGGTCAGACCATGGCATAAGAAATTTTTGAATTAATATTGACATTGGAAGTGTAAGAGCCACATATCCAGTTACAAAAATGATGTTTTTACTTTGGAGCAATTCCTCAATATCTATATTTAGATAACCGTTTTGAAATAAATTGGCTATTATTAATATGGAAACTACATGTAGCAGTTGATCTATAAAAAACCAGTTTCTCTTTGACTTTTCCACTTGGAATATAAGCTTGAGCAAATCAATACTAAAGTGAACAACAGCCAATGATAGGGCAATTTTCCAAACGTTCCAATCCCACAGTAAAATCCAAACCAATAAACCATGTATCACGGAATGTAGATACAAATAAATGCTTTTATATTTTTTCTGCTCCTTATCCAGTACCCATGATGATGGTTGCAAATAAAAATCGCCAATAAAATGAGCCAAAATCATTTTGGTAATTAGTAGTATCATTCTAAAGTTTTTATTTTTTTGACAAACATACTATTCAAATCCATCAAAACTTCAAAGTTTGCTCTTTTTAGTCTTTGAGAAATGGCTGATTGCGCTATGCCTGTTTTTTTTGAAATATCTTCCTGCGGTACACCATGATTTTGGAGCATGATACTTACCATTTCCGCAGAAGCAACTGTCCAAGAGTCTATTATTCCAAATAATGCCAACTTCAGATACAAGTTCAATTCGCTGTCCATGAGTTCACTGCCTGTATTTATTGACATGGTTACTTTACTCTTTTTCAAATCGTCAAGCCCTCTACCCGATCTTAAGAATACAGGGCCATTGGACTCTAAAATCTTTTCTTTCATAACATCTGCTTCCCCAATACCAATGCTTATCCGTACATCCAAATCTTTGATTTTTTTCATTGTAGCTTTAATTTCCATTGCTCTTAAGAAAGCTTCGCCAGGATCATCAATTTTTATTTGGAACTCATCTCCCCTATATATGGCCCAATCGGTAGGAGAGTCGCCTATGGTTTTTAGAAAAGTTTGGAGTGGAACTAACCATTTATCTAAAGGGATTTGTTCTGAATTGATGATATCACCAGTTAATATTCCTATCACATCATTAAATTTATGTACAAATATAGAATTCCTCTAGTAAATTATTAGCATATTCGCTAATATTTCTATTTATTAGCATATTCGCTAATATTTTGATTTATTAGCTTATTCGCTAATATTCTAGATTATAATCGATTTTGCTTATATTTATAAAATATTAATATGGAAACAAAATTTAGGGGAAAAATAATATTTAGTTCCTTTATCCTACTAAGTATAATATTTTATATAACATAATGGATTTTTTAATATTAAGTAGATATCTATTGATGCAGTCAATTTGACCTTTGCTTCCTCCCTCATATCCCCAAAACCTTCCTCAAAAATCCTTCATCCACTGCTGCGCCAGCAAAATCATCAAATGCTTTTTTGGTAACTTCAATGATGTTTTTTTCAATAAACGGAGCGCCTTCGCGAGCTCCCTGTTCCGGAGATTTAATACAGCACTCCCACTCCATAACTGCCCATCCGTCAAAACCATATTGTGATAATTTTGTAAAGATCCCGGCAAAATCAACCTGACCATCACCCAATGAACGGAACCTACCTGCACGATTGATCCAGTCCTGATATCCGCCATATACTCCCGACTTTCCTGTCGGATTAAATTCAGCATCTTTTACATGAAACGCTTTGATACGCTCATGGTATAAATCTATATATTGAAGATAATCCAATTGCTGCAAAACAAAATGGCTTGGATCGTACAATAAACAAGCTCTCTGATGTCCTTTGACCTTGTCCAAAAACATTTCATAACTCGCTCCGTCATGCAAATCTTCACCCGGATGAACTTCGTAGCAAACATCAACGCCGCAGGAATCAAAATGATTTAAAATTGGTAACCATCTTGCCGCCAATTCACTAAAACCCATATCAACCAAACCTTGAGGTCTTTGAGGCCAAGGATACACCGTGTGCCAGAGCAATGCGCCTGAAAAAGTAGCATGCGCCGTTAAACCTAAATGTTTACTGGCAGTTGCAGCTTTTTTTAATTGTTCAATAGCCCAGTTTGTCCGCGCCTTTGGGTTTCCTTTTACCGTATCAGGTGCAAAACCATCAAACCTTAGGTCATATGCAGGATGTACAGCAACAAGTTGCCCCTGCAAATGAGTACTTAATTCAGTAATTTCCAGTCCATAACTGTTAATCTTCCCTTTTAACTCGTCGCAATATAACTTGCTTTCAGCTGCAAGGTCCAAATTAATTAATCTAGGTTCCCATGTTGGTATCTGAATGCCTTTATATCATAGAGAAGCAACCCACTTACAAATTGAATCCAAAGAATTAAAGGGCGCTTCATCACCCATGAACTGTGCCAGAAATATTGCGGGTCCTTTTATTGTATTCATATCTAAGATGTTTAAAACCTATTAATTTTGGTTGTGGTATCAATAAAATCTACTATAACCATTTTTGATCACTTTTTCCTGATTCAATGACTTTGTAAATAAATTCCATACCCCTGACACCATCTTCGACCGTAGGAAAATCTTCATAAATGGGATCAACAGTAGTTCCATTTAACCTGGCCTGGATACACTTTGCAACATTTCTATATATATTTCCAAATGCTTCCAGATAACCTTCAGGATGCCCGGCTGGTATTCTTGTGTGCGCCAATGATTCCTTATAAAGACCCGGGCCGCCTGTGCGCATAATCTGAACTGGCTTATCTATCCATCTCACTATAAGTGAATTCGGTTCCATTTGGGACCATTCGAAACCTCCTTTTTCACCATATACACGGATTCTAAGGTTGTTTTCTTCACCAGCTGAAATTTGTGAAGCATACAAGATCCCTCTGGCCCCATTGTCAAAACGAAGTAAGACATTACCATCATCATCCAATTGTCTTCCGGCTACTATTGTGCTAATATCGGCACAAAGTTGTTTGATTCTAAGGCCAGTTATATATTCAGCAAGATTTTCAGCATGTGTTCCTATGTCTCCCATAGCACCGGCAATTCCGGATTTTGTTGGGTCTGTTCGCCATGCTGCTTGTTTTTGGTCAGTTGCTTCCAATAATGTAGAAAGCCAACCCTGCGGGTATTCAACAACAACTTTTCTGACGATACCAATATCACCATTTCGCACCATTTGACGAGCCTGCTTGACCATAGGGTAACCCGTATAATTGTGCGTTAAAGCAAATATTCTATCGGTAGTATTTACTGCTTCCCGGAGTGCATATGCTTCCTCGAGATTAAAAGTCATAGGTTTATCGCAAATGACATGAAAACCATGTTTAATTGCCAACATGGCAGGTGCAAAATGCAAATGATTTGGTGTTACTATAGAAACCAAATCCATCCTTATATCCTCAGGCAAATCCAATTCCATTAAGATCATTTCCTCAAATGTACCATAGACCCTGGAAGGATCTAAAAATAATGCTTCTCCCGACTCTTTTGACTTTATTTGGCTGCTACTAAAAGCACCACATACCAATTCGATCTGACCGTCAAGGGCAGCTGCCATACGATGGACCGCTCCAATGAAAGCTCCCTGGCCACCACCAACCATACCCATTCTAATTTTTCTGCTCATATGTTACTTTTATATAATTGGCATTCAAAAGTCGAAAAGTAAAAACATTCTTCAGACTTTTTTTAAAAATATAAAAAAGAAAATGAATTAAACACAAAGTTTATCAGGCTATATCATGTACCATCTTTAAAACCTAATATATATTTATTTTTTTTAATACCTTAAGCCAGTGCCCCTCTTTTCAGCTCTTCTACACATTCGGGATTTAATAAAGTCGAAATATCTCCTAAACTGTCTGATTCCCCTGATGCTATTTTACGTAAGATACGTCTCATTATTTTACCCGACCGCGTTTTTGGTAGCTGAGTTACAAATTGTATTTTATCAGGTTTGGCAATAGCTCCAATGGCTTTGCTTACAACTGCCAAAATTTCGTTACGAAAGTGTTCTTCATCAATAATTTCATGATGGGGTTTAACATAGGCATATATGCCCTGACCTTTTATATCATGTGGATAACCAACAACAGCAGATTCCACTACTCCTGAATGTTGGTCTATTGCATCCTCTACTTCAGCTGTTCCGATTCTATGACCGGAGACGTTAATTACATCATCAACACGACCAATAATTCGGTAACGGCCTTCATCGTCTCTTTTAGCACCATCGCCTGTAAAATACATATTTTTAAAAGCTGAAAAATAAGTTGTCCGGCATCTTTCGTGGTCCCCATAAGTTGTTCGGAGTATTGAAGGCCAAGGGTATTTTATGCACAATAGTCCTTCAACATTATTTCCTTCAAGTTCATTGCCTTCTGAGTCCAATAAACATGGCTGTATTCCAGGCAACGGGTATGATGCAAAACAAGGTTTCGTATCTGTAATCCCTGGTAGCGGTGTAATTAAAATACCACCGGTTTCGGTTTGCCACCACGTATCAACGATTGGTGCTTTGCCTCGTCCAATTTTCTGATCGTACCAATGCCATGCTTCTTCATTTATTGGTTCACCTACTGAACCAATAACTTTCAAATGGCTTAAATCATATCCTTTTGGTGCATCCCAGCCTGCTGCCATGAGTGCACGGATGGCGGTGGGCGCGGTATAAAATTGTGTCACTCTATGTTTTTCACAAACATGCCAAAATCTTCCAGCGTCAGGATATCCAGGTACACCTTCAAACATTAAAGTTGTTGCCCCTGACAATAATGGTCCATACACAATATAAGAATGACCGGTTATCCATCCAACATCGGCAGTACACCAGTAAATATCACCTGCTTCATACTGAAATACATTTTCAAAAGAATAAGACGTATACACCATATACCCACCGATAGAGTGCACTACCCCTTTTGGTTTGCCTGTTGATCCGGAGGTATACAAAATAAAGAGCATGTCCTCTGCGTCCATAATTTCAGGTTCACATACTTCATCCATATCTGCCAAAGCTTCGTCCCACCAAATATCCCTTTCAGATTCCCATTTAACATCACCACCAGTAATCTTATAAACCAGTACTTTTTGACTGTCTCACATCCCATTGATAATGCTTCATCAACGACCTGTTTGACTGGAATGTTTTTTGGACCTCTTCGATTGTAATCCGAGCAGATAACCATTTTACACTCAGAATCCTTAATTCTTTCTGATAATGCATTGGCCGAAAAACCAGCAAACACCACAGAGTGTATGGCCCCTATCCGGGCACAGGCTAACATACCTATGGCTACCTGAGGTATCATTGGCATATAAAAACAGATCCTGTCACCTTTTTTAATACCATATGATTTGAGGGCATTAGCACATTTGTTTACTTCACACAAAAGTTCCCTATACGATAATTTTACTGAAGCTTCGTCTGTTTCATTGGACTCCCAAATGATTGCAGCTTCATCACCTTTCGCAGCTATATGCCGATCAAGACAATTTACGGTTATGTTAAGTTTTCCTCCCAAATACCATTGAATATCTGGAGTAATAAAATCATTTTTAAGTACAGTATGCCACTTCTTATCCCAAATGAAAGTATCAGCTATGTCGGCCCAAAAACCTTCAGGATCATCAATACTCCTTTTGTATGCTTTATGATATTGTTCTAATGATTTTATTTGAAATGGCATTAATTATGATTTTAATAACACAAGATAATGGGAATTCAAGAAAAAATAATGCAAAAGTCAATGTTTTATAATTTAATACAAGATCTTCTTTTTGGCAAATTACTTATTGATCATAATCACCATTAAGCGCAAAATATCCAAATGTAAGCAGTGAACCTACAATAATAGGGGTAAGCAAAAGTAACATAATGATGCCAAATACCAAATCACTGGTATTTCCAGCAAGACCGGATTGAAATTTTGGCAAACCAACGGATGTAATGCTAAAATAACCAAAGTAAACACCTAATATTATCCAAATAATGCCTAAATATTTCCTGATTGTATTCATTCCTTAATTTATTTACTCTTTTATGATCTTCAATATTGATTTATATGCATAATTGTTAAAACTTGATTTGTAATCTTCAATCATCGATCCTGTTATCAGAACCGTTTATATAAAAACATCCAATTAGAAAACAGATACCTGCAATAATTACCGGGTACCAAATGCCTTGTAGATACCAATCATGGGTCAGTGGCACAGAACCACTTCCTTTTGCAGTAATCGTCAAGTAGGCGGCCACAGCAGGCATTAGTCCACCAAATACGCCATTTCCTATATGATAAGGTAAAGACATTGATGTATATCTAATTTTGGTGGGAAACATTTCAACGAGAAATGCAGCTATTGGACCATAAACCATAGTTACAAAAAGCACCTGAATGAAAATCAGAAATACTAACTTCCAAAAAGCTTCATCAGGCAGTTTATTGGAAACATTAGTTTTTACGCTTTTAGAATTATCAGAAAAAATGGTCGTAGTAATCGATTCGTCAAAAATAGCACCATCTGTAAATTCTTTGTGATTTTTCACAGTGATAATAGAATCCAAACCATTACTGTTTATTGCTTTGCGGCTTACATATGAATTTGAATTTTCCAAAATTTCGGTCCTATTAATATTGGTTGCTGTCTTATACATCGAATTGTAAATGGGGAAATATGACAAAACGGCAACTAACATCCCCGTCATCATAATTTTTTTCCTACCTATTTTATCAGATAACCATCCAAAAAAAACAAAAAAAGGTGTACCAAATAGAAAAGCCCATGTCATTATTTCTTCAACCATAAAAGCATCTACCAGACAATCAGTTTTAAGGAAATTCATGGCATAATAATGACCCGTATACCATATGACTCCTTGTCCCATTGTTGCCCCCAATAATGCGAGTAAAACAAACTTAAAATTTAGTTTATTTCCAAAACTTTCTTTGATAGGATTAATTGATGTCTTTCCTTCTGATTTAGCTTTAGCAAATAAGGGGGATTCATTCATTTTCCGTCTTATTACAAATGAAACAGCAACCATAACAATAGAAATCCAAAACGGTATCCTCCAACCCCAATCCAGAAATGTAGCTTCATTCATCGACTTTTTGGTCGTCATAATTACGATAAGGGATATAAACAAACCCAATGTTGCTGTAGTTTGTATCCATGATGTCCAGAATCCACGTTCATTGTCAGGACTATGTTCAGCCACATATGTTGCAGCTCCTCCGTATTCACCGCCAAGCGCAAGACCTTGTAATAGCCGTAACATTAACACAATCAAAGGTGCAAAAAAACCAATTTTATCATATTCAGGGACACAGCCGATTAAAAAGGTAGCACCACCCATGATCAGAAGCGTCATGGTGAAAGTATATTTTCTTCCTATAATATCTCCTAAACGTCCAAAAAAAAGAGCACCAAATGGTCTGACTACAAAGCCTGCAGCAAATGTAGCTAATGTAGACAGTAAAGCCGCAGATTGATTTTCCTGAGGAAAAAACTTTGTGGAGATGATAGTGGCAAGACTACCAAAAATATAAAAATCATACCATTCTATCATAGTCCCAAGAGAAGACGCTGCTATTACTGATTTTATGCCTTTCGGAGAACTTTCTGACATGATCGACTTTTAGCTGATATAAATAAGCCCAAGGTGTAAAAATATAATAATTATCAAATGATACACTATAAAAAAGGCCCGAAAAAACTAAATTTTTCGGGCCAATATATTACCTTTGAATAATCGTTAATTAATTGCCTCTTGGATTGTCCAATAATGCTTTTCTGGATAATCTTAGTTTACCAGTCTTAGGGTCCGTACCAATGATTTTCACCTCGATCTTATCACCTACTTTTAGCACAGTACTGACATCTTCAATTCTGCTGTGTGACAATTCCGACACATGAAGTAAGCCGCTTTGACCAGAAAATTTAACAAAGGCTCCATAAGGCATAAGTGATTCCACTTCAGCTTCGTAGACATCTCCCACAGATGGTGTAAATGTAATTTTGCCAATAGCTACCCTTGCAGCATTCAAACCTTCTGCATTTGTACTGGCAATAGTAACTACTCCCTTATCACCTACCTCTTCTATGTTAATGATAGTGCCGGTTCTAGCCTGAAGCTCCTGGATAATTTTCCCACCAGGTCCTATTACAGCACCTATAAATGACTTGTCAATAATCATTTCGACCATACGTGGAGCATGTGGCTTGAGATCTTCACTAGGTTTGGAAATGACTTTATTCATTTCGCCTAAGATATGAAGTCTTCCGGCCCTTGCTTGCATTAAAGCTTGTTCAAGGGTTTCATAAGACAAACCATCTACTTTGATATCCATTTGACAGGCAGTGATGCCATTTGAAGTACCGGTTACCTTAAAGTCCATATCTCCAAGTGCATCTTCATCCCCTAATATATCAGATAAAATCGCCATCCGACCACCTTCAGCAATCATTCCCATAGCAATTCCTGATACAGCTTCCCTGATTTTAATACCACCATCCATGAGTGCAAGTGAACCTGCACAAACAGTTGCCATAGACGAACTGCCATTTGATTCAAGAATGTCAGAAACTATACGAATGGTGTAAGGAAGATCAGCCGGCATAACTTTTTTTAGGGATCTAGCTGCCAAATTTGCATGTCCCACTTCCCTTCTTCCTGGCCCTCTGTTAGGTTTAACTTCACCTACTGACAAACCAGGGAAATTATAATGTAAAATAAATTTTTCATTAAAATGTTCTAAAGCATTGTCTATCAGCATCTGATCCAACTTTGTACCCAATGTCAAAGATGTCAAAGCTTGCGTCTCACCCCTATTAAAAATAGCGCTACCATGAGCTGCGGGAAGGTAATTAACTTCACACCATATAGGTCTAACCTGATCTAAATTCCTGCCATCCAACCGTACGCCTGAATCCAAAACCATTTGCCTAATGACATTCTTTTTAAGTTTGTCATAATATTCACCTATTGTGTTAGCTTTTTCGTTGACATATTCTTCCCCTTTTTGTGTAAGAATCGCCTCCTTGAGTGACGCATATACCTCTTTGAATTTATTCTTACGAGTATGTTTATCTAACGCAGAAGATGCAATATCCAAAATTTGCTTTTTTGCAAGCTCAGCAATCAAAACTTTTAACTCAGTATCAACTTCGGGCTCAATCACATCTCTTTTAATGGTGGCTTTTTCACCTACCATTTTTGCCAACGCCAACTGAGCATTACATTGTACTCTGATAGCTTCATGTGCTATTTTAATGGCTTCAACTACCTCATGTTCCTGACACTCATTAGCTTCACCTTCAACCATCATAACATCCTTAATTGATGCAGCGACGATAAGGTCAAGATGAGCTTTTTGAAGTTGATCCCTTTCCGGATTTATAACATATTTGCCATCAATCTTTGCTACACGAACCTCAGAAATAGGGCCATCAAAAGGAATGTCTGATACACATAAGGCTGCTGAGGCAGCCAAAGCTGCATAACAATCCGGCATGTTTTTCATATCACCGGAAATGAGATTGATTATTATCTGAGTTTCATTTAGGAAAGTATCCGGAAACAATGGCCTCACTGCCCTATCCACCAATCTTGAAATTAAAATCTCATAATCCGAAAGCCTTGATTCTCTTCTGAAAAAATTCCCTGGAATTTTACCTGCGGCAGCAAATTTTTCCTGATAATCCACTGAAAGCGGGAAAAAAGACTGATCCGGTTTTGCTTCAGAACTTGCAACTACAGTTGCTAAAATCATAGTATCTTCCACTTTAATGACAACGGATCCATGAGCTTGAGTGGCTAGTTTGCCAGTCTCAATTGTAACTTCTTTACCATCCGGAAGTCTAAAAGATGTTGAAGTAGGAATAATGTTTCCCATAAATTATTTTTGAATATTTTAAAAAATAAGTTAATCAACGAATACCCAATTGATACAAAACAGTAATCCATACTTTAAAAGCATGAAAAAATATAAAAAGATATCAAATCATGGATACTTCAGACGGGAGGCGGGAGTCTTCAATAAAACCAGTTTTGTATTCGATGTGCAAATATAGATATTTTAATTAATTTGAATTACCAAAATTTCTAATGATATAAAAAAGGAGCGCTAATTAATATTAGCGCTCCTTCGATTGTTATTTTCTGATACCTAATTTTTCTATTAGTGCTCTGTATTTCTGGATATCCTGACCCATCAAATATTTCAGTTGCCTTTTTCTTTTTCCTACTAAACTTAACATACTTCTTTTACAAGAGTTATCATGTTTATTATCTTTAAGGTGCTCTGAAAGAGACTTTATTCTGTAAGTAAACAAAGCTATCTGACCTTCTATTGATCCAGTATTGCTTGCTGACCCACCATACTCGGTGAAAATTTCATTTTTCTTTTCTTCAGTTAAATAAGTTGCCATTTTTAAATTTTTATGGTTACCGAATATACAAATTACGAAAATCTGTATTTAGCGGCGCAAAGGTAATATAATATTTGAAAATATATCCAAATAATTAAATAAATAATCGTTATATATGGTTTAGCAATTCAACAAAAGTCTTTAATTTGCTAAACTCCGGACGTTTTCTGATTTTGTCAACAATTAAATCGTGGGTGTTATAAAACCTTTTTTTATTATTTCCTTTTTGAGAAACATAAAATTATTATGGTTGTACGCAACTTTTTAAAATCTACAATCGTCTATTAAATGCAAAAGAATTAGTTTATGAAGTTAAATTTAACAATCATTGTTTTTAGCCTTTTTATTTCTAATATTCATACACAAACCTCTGTTAAAGGCTCGGTAATTGATGAAACAGGCATACCACTTTCTTTTGTATCAATAGCTTTGCTTCATGCTAAAGACTCTCTATTGGAACTTGGATGTCTTACAGATATTAATGGCAGCTTTATTATTGAAAATGTCAAACCAGGAAATTATCGTATCCTGGCTTCATATATTGGTTATGACAATGTATTTAGCAATATTTTTGAATTAAAATCAGAAAATAAAACCGCCACTGTAGACATTAAGTTCTTGCAAAAGGGCATTTTACTTGAGGAAACCGTCATAATAGCTAAACGGCCATTTTTGGAACAAAAGGCAGATCGGCTGATTGTCAATGTCGCAAGTAGCGCTATAGCAGCAGGAGGCACTGCAATGGAGATTTTACAAAAGGTGCCTGGCGTGGTCATTATTCAAGACAAAGTCACTATTGGAGGTAGTCAAAATCTTCAGATTTGGATTGACGGTAAGGCTTCTCCTTACACTGACATGAATTCGGCTTTAAGAGATATGCCCGGTGATCAAATAGAAAAAATTGAGCTTATAACCCAACCAGGTGCCCAATTTGATGCTGCAGGTGGTCCTATTTTAAATATTGTTCTCAAAAGGAATGCCGACCTTGGATTCAAGGGAACAGCAGCACTTACACTCGGTGGGTTTAGGGTAAACCAGGCAGATGTCGATGCCGGCAAAGAAAATTATTATAGGGTTAATCCATCTCTGAATCTTACTTATAGAAGTGGGAAAATCAATCTATTTAGTAACGCAAGCTATAATCAAGGAGACTATTTTACGGTAATCAAGGTAGATAGAAATATTAACACTGAAATATATAAAAGCAAAAGTATAGACAGGGTTGATTATACATTTAGCAATATTAGAGTGGGTGGTGACTATTATGTTAATGACAAAACTACCATTGGTACAGTTTTCAGGACATGGCAAAGAACCGGAAATGGAAAAAGTTTTAATAAAACAAATGTCTTTGATCAAAATGAAACTATTCTTTATTCAACATTTATTACAGAAAATGCCAGTGATTCCAAAAGGAGTGGTTCTTATGGTAATATTAATATTAAACATGACATTAAGGTAAAAACCGGCCAAAGTTTGAACCTTGACATTGACTATAATAGATTTAACACCAGAAACATTAACAACCTGCAAATCTATCCAAATGACCTGCCATCATCCATATCCTATTCAACACAGGATATTGATCAACCGGTAAATATTTGGGTAGGAAAATTTGATTACAAACATCCGATAGACTCTACCTTCAAAATAGAGACCGGAATTAAAACAAGTTTTGCTTCGGTTAACAATAAGCTTAATTTCTACCGAAACAATTTCATTTCTGTTAATGAATCCAATAACTTTCTATATAAAGAAAATATTAATGCTGCCTACATTAATCTTCAAAAATCCATTTCAAATTTTGAAATAAATGCTGGATTAAGGGCAGAACAAACTATTATCACGGGCAAATCAATGGATATTTTGGTTCTGGATAGAAATTACACCCAGTTATTTCCGAGTGCGAGTGCATTGTATCATTTAAATAAAAATCTGGGCATACAATCTTCATATTCAAGAAGAGTCAATCGACCTGGATTTCAACAACAAAACCCATTCTCATATTTTATTGATTCCCTGACTTATACTAGAGGGAATCCCAGGTTAAAGCCTGAAATTGTGAATACAGCACAACTTAATTTGACATTTGACAATCAACCTTTTATAGGAATTGCTTATTACAAAACAAACGATGTGATCATTGAGAATGCGCCAAAATTGGAAGGCACACGCACATTTGCAAGTGCTGAAAACCTTGCAAATCAAACAAGGGTCGAAATTCAGCTTAATTTCCCTATTAAAATTGGAAAGATAATTGATGGTTTTGGCGGCAACCAGGCTATTTACAACTCCTATAATGCAACATATCAAGATATTAAATATGAAGCAAAAAGATGGCATTGGCTTGCATATTGGCAGATAAATGCCTTATTGCCAAAAGATATCAAATTGGAATTTGGTGGTTTCTATATGACAAAATTCCTTGAAGAGTTTCTAACCATTAATAATATAGCCGGCTTAAACTTCGGTGTATCAAAAACATTTGCAGATAAGCGTGGTCGAATAGCCTTGAGTTTTAATGATATTCTATATTCACAAAATACCAACGCAGTCATCAATTTTAGTAATGTTAATGTCAATTATTTCCAAAGGGAATATTCCAGACAAATTAGACTTACGTGCAGTTACCAATTTGGGAATACAAAAGTCAAAAATCAGAACGGTAGAAGCAATGCATCTGAAAGTGAATCTTCAAGGGTTAAAATTGATTGATATTTCCGCACAAAGGTTAAAATCACTGCACCTAGATATTATTTAAATTCCAAGTTATAAATCTGAACCAGAGTACAATAATATTGCCCAATTTACACATTTAATAAACATAAAAATATTGCTATATCGCTTGATTAATTAATCAGTGAACAAAAAGTAAATAAGATTGGTTTCTTATGCAATCAGAGCAATTTTTTAATACGCTTAAATTACAAAACATGCGATTATCCACTGTAAGTTTTTTTTTAATTGTTGTTTCTGTTCAAGTCATGGATGCACAATCTATTTCTTGTTGTAAAATGAGCTCAGTTCAGGAATTTGCTACCCTCGGTAAAGACTTGAGCTTTGTAATGATGCATGAAGAACCCCTACCTTTCACCTTATTTAATCCAAAAGGAAAAACAATTCATTTTTCTGTCGAAAGTGGCCCTGTTGGTCAGGGTTATTATATTGCCGGCAAAAAAGATGTCTATAAGTGGATTTTTGTGATTCAGGAATGGTGGGGCTTGAACGACTTTATCAGAAACGAAGCCGATAAACTCCACGAAAAAACATTTCCCGATTATCATATCCTGGCATTGGATATGTACGATGGTAAAGTGGCTGCTACCCGTGAGGAAGCCGCAAGCTTAATGCAGGAAGCAAAGCCAGAGAGATTGGAAAACATTATTAAAGGGGCTTCAATATTAACCGGGGAAAAAGCAAAAATTGCAACAATAGGATGGTGTTTTGGTGGTGCCTGGTCAAATAAATGTGCTGTTTTACTAGGTGAAAAATCATCTGCCTGTGTCATGTATTATGGTATGCCCATAAAAGATGAAGCTCAGCTTACATTAATTGGAGCACCGGTTCTGGGTATTTTTGCTGATAAAGATGGTTGGATAACCCCAGCCATAGTAGCTGAATTTAAATCAAAGATGGAAAAATTGGGAAAAAGTATTGTCGTATATGGATATGACGCAGACCATGCATTTGCAAACCCTAGTAACCCGAAATTTAATAAAGTTTTTGCAGAGGATGCCTGGGTAAAAACAATTGCATTTCTTAAAAAATATTTGTAAACAAATTTACTTACCTCAAAAATTATTATGCAAATTTCAAAAGTTAGTTTTGAAAATATTTCAGCATTGTCATATAAAGATGTTTTTTATCAGAAGCATACAAAAGAACTTGATTCCTTTTATGCTTTTGAACCTAACCAAGCTGGTCTCGATCAGGCAATTGCAAAACGTAGTTCATATCCTGTAGACAGAATTTTGTTAAACTCAGTTCTTAATGAGAAATACAAAAAAATTAAAGCTTCTGATCTTCAAAATTATAACGTAGAATTACTGTTACAGGAAAAAACATTTACCGTTGTCACAGCGCATCAACCCTTAATTCTTGGCGGACCTGCTTTTTACTTTTATAAAATCTGCTCTATAATAAATCTTTGTAAATCATTAAAAAGAACCCACCCTGATTTTAATTTTATTCCAGTATTTGTAACCGGCTCAGAGGACCATGATTTTGACGAAATTAAAGGTATTCAACTTTTTGGAAAGTCATTGGAATGGCAAACGGAAGAAAAGGGACCAGTCGGAAGATTTTCTACTGAAGGAATATCTGAAATCATACAGCAAGTCAGTTTAATTATGGGATCGACTGAAAGTGCATTAAAACTAATCAACATTTTTAATGATTCCTTGCGTGATTCAGAAATTTATAATGATTTTGTATTTAACTGGATCAATGCCATTTTCGGGCAATATGGATTACTGGTATTCAATATGGATGATGATCGAATAAAACGTAGTTTCATTCCTATGATGCAGCTGGAAATAACTGAACGTATAAGCGAAAAGCTAGTTGTTGATACCCAACAAAACTTTTACATTTCAATTTCAAACCTCAGGCATTTGCAAGGGATGTAAACTTATTTTACATGGCCGACCAATCAAGGGAAAGAATTTATTTTGAAGATGGAAAGTATAAAATTGTCAATTCCAACCTTTCATTTTCGCTTGAAAGTATGCTTGATGAATTACATACAAATCCTGAGCGATTTAGTCCGAATGTGATAATGAGACCAATTTTTCAGGAATTTGTACTGCCGAATATTGCTTATGTAGGTGGCGGCGGAGAAGTATCTTATTGGTTGGAAAGAAAGCAACAATTTGAGTATTTTGGTGTATTTTATCCCTGTATCATAAGGCGGAATTCGGTTATGCTTATTCCTAAAAATATTCAAAAAATACTTGAAAAATTACACATCAAGGAAGAAGATTTATTAAAAGATGAGGATAAGTTGATCACTTCCTATCTTGAAAATGTGTCAGATGCTGACTTGCATTTAAAACAGGAATTAGCATTATTAAATGATATTTATCACAAAATAGCTGAAAAAGCAAAAGCTGTTGATCCTACTTTGGAACCATTTGTTTTGAGTGAGGCCTCTAAAGTAATAAAATTGACTGAATCCATAGAAGCCAGGATTAAAAGATCATTAAAACAAAAAGAAGAAACATCAGTCAACCAGATAAAAGCTGTTAAATCAAAACTATTTCCAAATCATAGCCTACAGGAAAGAACAGATAGTTTATTACAATACCTGGTAACGGAAAAAGATTTACTATCTGATTTAATTAATGAACTGGATCCCTTGGAAAAAGAACTTCTATTCATTTACCTCTGACATTTCGACGTCAGATTTTTTTACATCAAAACATGTAAGCAGATCAGTCAATTTACTTTTTAGTTCTTTTCTATGTACTATAAAGTCAAGAAATCCATGTTCCAGTAAATATTCGGATGTCTGAAATCCCTCGGGAAGGTCTCTTTTTATGGTTTCCTTTATAACTCTGGGCCCTGCAAAACCAATCAAAGCCTCCGGTTCAGCAAAATTAATGTCTCCAAGCATGGCATATGAGGCAGTTACTCCACCTGTGGTTGGATCTGTCATAAATGATAAATACGGTATACCCTTTCGTGCAAGTAAAGTCAGTTTTGCAGATGTTTTTGCCATTTGCATCAAGGAGAACGCAGACTCCATCATGCGTGCACCACCTGATTTAGAAATAATCATTAAAGGAGTTTTATTTTCTAAACAATAATCAATTGACCTGGATATCTTTTCGCCTACCACTGAGCCCATTGATCCTCCGATAAATCCAAAATCCATACAGGCCACTACCAGAGGGAGTTTATTTATTTTACCTACACCAACTGACATAGAATCCTTTAAATTTGTTTTTTTATATGCATCAATTAGTCTGTCTTCATATGATTTAACGTCTTTAAATCCAAGCATATCAACAGATACAATTTCATCAAACATTCTGGTATACTTTCCGTCAAAAAGTATATCAAAATAATCATTAGAATTGATACGGGTGTGATAGTCACATTTAGGACAAATGTAAATATTTTCACGTAAGTCTTTCACAGTAGTCATCTCACTGCATCTGGTACATTTGTGCCAAAGCCCGTCAGGAGTTTCTTTCTTGTTTTTAGTTGCAGTTTGTATACCTTCTTTTAGTCTTTTGAACCAACTCATTTTACTATTTTATGGGGCTACAGAAAAAGTGAAACATAAATGAATAACGACACAAAAATAGGAATATAGCTCAAGCTTTCTTAGTCAAAGAGGGGATTTTAATATATAAATAATTAACACATATCTTAATTTCTAGTAAACAGTTACTTATGACTTAGTAAAATTAGATTATCCGACTTGACCTTTTAAAACTCTATTAAAATATTATAAGATTAAGTGAATATAAAATGAGATCACTAAGTCTCTAGAGATTGGATTTATCGAATGATCATAAATTTTGTTGTGTGTTTGAACTGATCGTTTTTACATTGCAATATATATGCTCCTGTGATCAATTCTGTTACAGATAATTCAGTCACAGCCGAATACTGACTAAGCACGCCTGATTTAAAAACCTTACCCATGAGATCTACTATCTCGTAAGAGATCTCTTTGGACATTTCCAAAGGACTGGAAATTTGAATCTTGTCAGATGCCGGGTTTGGAATTAATGTAAAAAAATCACCCATAACTGCCTCTGTAGACCCTACTGCATTCTCGAATATGGCTACCAAGGTATCAGATCCAATAATTTCTACTTCGGTTTTGGTAGTCAGGTCATTAGAAAAGATTGATTGCCCGGAAGTGCTCTCCCATCTTATAAACTTACCTGCTCCATTGGATGTTGCCTCGAGGTGATTTACCATATTCCCAAAATAACTACCTTTCCAGGGTATATCAAAATGAGTTAATGTATTCAATTTAATAGAGGCACTGTTTGGTGGTCTTGTAACTATGGTTACATCAAAGGGTCCGGTAAGATTATAACATTCTACCAGGCCATTTCCTATCCTTCCGCATCTTTCACCAACAAAAGACCGTAAATATGCAACATTCTCTTCCCATTCTTTTATGGTGCCACCCCATCTATTGATATGTCTTGACATTTCCGGGCGTATAATTGACACCATACTATCCAAAGTACTAATCATATTTTCGCAACTAAAAGCAGTATTTAACATATCTGCGTATCTACTGTAATAAAGATTCTTAAAATCATCATTTTCATTTAATAGTTTTAAAAATATTTTTTCGTGTTTACCCAAATCAGGAAATATATAAAATGAATCTCCCTCAAAATAGACCCAATTTCCATTAATGAACATAGAGTCCGCAGGATAATTAATCAAGGTGGTATCAGCGGGAAAAAATTCATCCATAAAATCGCTAATGGCATCCAAATCACAAGCTTTTGCATTAATTGAGATATCAGGCACCCCTGAATAATTAATATAATAATCAAAAGTAGCATCGTTATCCCACATCACATAGCCCCACTTCTTATGACCACCGGATGCTTTCATTCCTCGCCACCAAGCTGTATTATAATTCATCCAATCAGATGACACTACACTAAGATTAGCGATCATATAGTCCATTAAACTAATGATATCCAATTTAGATTTTATTCGATCGTATAGAACCGGCTGAGCTACATCACCATTCAATATTTCATCTCTAAATGCTATCCAATCTAGTATAGATTTTTCCTCACCGTATTCTGCCCAACTAGATCCCCAAGTCTTTAGAAATTGAATATCGTACTTATCCTGATTATAAGTATAATCGATATAATCATGATCATCAGGTTTTTCACGAATGGTGTAAACACCCCAATATTTTCCATTTAAAAAAAGTAAACATCGTTCAACTGCGCGTACATCCATATGCATATCTGATTTCTGAACCAGCGTATGTACATATTCATCGCGGATGTGTGTGCTCCCTTTATGAACAGCATCATCGACAGCTGGATAATTGTCATCTCCCGAAGCTCTGAAAATTATTCTCTGGAAATCCGCTCTATCAGAATATGAAAATAATTTTAGCGGGATACCTGAACTATAACCCATTTCGTCCCTTGAAATCCAATCAAGACTGCGTTGATCATTCACCCAACTATCCTGCCCGTGGCTATCAAGTTCTCCATAAGAAACACTTTGCCTGACACCATCTTTATCAAATACTTCAAGAGAACTGATTGGGTTTAACTCTCTATCTCCTCCTGCCAATTTAAGAGCATCTTCAGAAGCCACTGAAAATATGGGCAATGAAGAAACAGGCTCGTTTATAAAAAATGTCTTGAAATCAACAAATCCGGGCAGGATATCAGGATTAGTTGAAAATAACCGGGCTTTAAATACAGCCGTTTTTATCAGCTTTACTTCTGCGGTATACACTTTTGAGGAGCTAATTGGAAGGCTACCATTAGTAGTATATCTTATGATATAATCAGGTGCATTTTCAACATTGACATTAATGGTAGATGCATAGAAGCCGGATTCATTTATAATGGTCGGTTTGGGTGTATAAGCATCAAACTTAGCAACATTATTATTAGTGGTCATTAATGTTGGTTCCACACAAATCTTATAAAAACCGTTTCCATCTAATGATTTACACATCGAGTGACCCAATTGGGTTATTTTTAAAGGCGTCTTTTCGATTAAAACCCCGTTATTATCCGATAGTACCACAAACTCTTCATCATTAGTTTGAGAAAATTTAAAATTTGTGTGATAATGTCCATCTTTTGATTCGTCTCTTCCTGAAACCCAAATGATCAAAAATCCTTTGCCTTCTATTTTTATACCGTTCGGCAATTTCCATTTTTTTGGATTAGCTTCTTTGTCAGAAAGATACCAGCCACTAAGTTCAACAACATTTTCAGTTGCGTTATATAATTCTATCCAATCTTCATATTTACTATAATTATCTTCAAAACTTCTAAGATTTGAGGCTGAATATTCATTAATAACTACCTGAGCATGAAATGGTAAATAGCTAATTACCCATAGAAACAAAAGAATGTAAATATTTTTCATAAAAATCTTTAATTAATCGCACAAAGTAAAAAGTATCTGATTACTAAATTGCAGAATAGAACTAAATTGTTGTAGCGGATACAAATTTAAATAAAAAATGGGGCAATGTTTTTAAATTTTAAGACATTTGTGCAGGAAATTAAATTTCAATCAGTGCCATAACAACAAAATATGTCTGTTGCAAAAAAAGAAATAAAAAGAATTACTACACATGTACTTTTAGCTATGAAGGAAAAAGGGGAAAAAATCTCCATGTTAACTGCTTATGATTATAGTATGGCGAGAATTCTTGATGCGGCTGGTATCGACATTTTACTTGTCGGTGATTCGGCTTCCAATGTGATGGCAGGGCATGAAACAACACTACCTATCACCCTTGAACAAATGATTTATCATGCCCAATCCGTCATCAGGGCTGTAGATAGGGCTTTCGTGGTGGTAGATCTCCCGTTTGGATCATACCAGGGAAATAGTACGAAAGCATTAAACTCTGCAATAGCCATCATGAAAGAATCAGGAGCTCATGCGGTAAAACTTGAAGGAGGATCGGAAATTGAAGATTCTGTCAGAAGAATTCTCTCTGCTGGTGTTCCTGTCATGGGACATCTGGGGCTGACTCCCCAAAGCATCTACAAATTTGGAACCTATTCAGTTAGGGCCAAAGAAGAAGTAGAAGCTGAAAAATTAATAAGTGATGCCAAATTATTGCAGGAACTAGGTTGCTTTGCTATTGTGCTGGAAAAAATACCTGCTTCCCTGGGCAAGAAAGTTTCAGAAGCGCTTACCATTCCTGTCATAGGAATTGGCGCTGGTAATGGTACAGACGGCCAGGTATTGGTTGTTCATGATGTATTGGGTTTAACAAAAGATTTTAATCCAAGGTTTTTGAGGCGATATTTAAATTTATTTGAAACCATCCAAGTGGCTGTAGGTCAATATATTGCAGACGTTAAGTCAGGTGACTTCCCTAATTCAGAAGAACAATATTAAAATGGTGAAAAGCAAGGTAGGGTTAAAGAGAATAATAATCAGCACTGGTTTTGGGCTACTGCTTTGTGCTGGAATTTATTTTTATTTAGGGCGTGCTTTGTGGAGCCCAAACGTCAAATTGCAAAATGAAAACAATTATATTTTGGTACCCACGAATGCATCTTTTGAAGACGTTGTTGGATTACTTAATGACCAGAATTGTCTAATCGATGAGTCTTCTTTTCGAAGAATAGCAACTTTAATGCGGTACAATAAAAATAAGGTACCTGCAGGAAGATATAAAATTGAGCAAGGATGGTCAAACAGAACATTGATTACAAAACTTAGATCCGGCGACCAGGACGCCAATCAAGTGGTTATCAATGGCGTAAGAATGATTAGCAATTTGTCAGGTGAAGCTGCCAGATATTTTGAAACAGACTCATTGGGCTTCCTTTCTTATTTAAGCAGACCTGAGACAGCGTTACAATTTGGGTTCAATTCTGATAATTTTATGACGATGTTTATTCCAAATACATATGAAATGTTTTGGACTACAACGCCTGAAAAATTTGTTTTAAGAATGAAAAAGGAATATGATAATTATTGGACAAAAGAACGTGAAGATAAACTTAAAAAATGGAATATCGATAAAACACAAGCTTACATTGTAGCTTCCATCGTCGAAAAAGAAAGCAATTATGACCCTGAAAAATCTACAATAGCAGGCGTCTATCTGAATAGATTAAAAACAGGAGAAAAATTGCAGGCTGATCCCACAGTAGTTTTTGCTACAGGAGAATTTGGACTTAAGAGAGTACTATACAGTCACCTGGAAATGGACTCACCTTACAATACTTATAAATACGCTGGCTTGCCACCTGGTCCCATCTGTATGCCCTCCATAGCAAGTCTTGAAGCAGTTATCAATGCAGATTCGCATGATTATATGTTTTTTTGTGCAAAGGCTGACAATAGTGGTATACATGCTTTTGCAAAGGATTATGCCGAACATCAGAAAAATGCCAAAGCATTTGCAGATTGGATGAATCAAAATAATATTCGTTGACATCTTTTTTAAGCGTTTTGTTTTAGCATCCGTAGGTAACAGGCATTATTTATCTAAGCAATTTCTGTTAATTTTCTAATATCAATATCTTGAAGGCAGATTTGATACGAAAGTTTTTTTATTAGTAAAGCTATCTTCAAAGTTATAGGGTTCAGAAGTAAAAATATTCAATACTTCGAAAGGTTTCGATTACCTTACTATACTTTCTTTTTTAATGAATTGAGCTCATCTCTTAATTCAGCTGCAGTTATAAAATCGAGCTCTTTTGCGGCTTTCTTCATCTTGATTTCGGTTTCTGAAATAAGTTTATTCAGTTGGTCTTTTGACATTAAAGCAATAATAGGATCTGCAGCAAGGAATGATCTGTCTTCAGGTTCAATGTATGCCATAGGTTCTTTACCTCGAATATCTAAAATAGATTTTTGGCTCATAATGTCTTCCCGTGATTTGAATATTGTCGTAGGGGTCATGCCATGATCTTGATTATAAGAAATTTGGATAGCCCTCCGTCTATTCGTCTCATCTATAGTCATTTGCATACTTGCAGTGACTTTATCAGCATAAAAAATAACCAGACCATTGGAATTTCTGGCAGCCCTTCCTGCCGTTTGTGTCAGTGATCGGTTATTTCTCAAAAACCCTTCTTTATCTGCATCCAAAACAGCAACCAATGATACTTCGGGCAAATCCAATCCTTCTCTAAGCAGATTGACCCCAACAAGCACATCAAATACGCCAAGCCTGAGGTCTCTCAATATCTCTACCCTATCCATGGTCTCCACTTCAGAATGAATATATCTGACTTTTACATTCAATTTTGTGAGATATTTTGTCAATTCTTCTGCCATTCTTTTAGTTAGCGTTGTGACCAAAACTCTTTCATCTTTTTCGATTCGCCTTTGAATTTCTTCAAGCAGATCGTCAATCTGATTTATACTGGATCTGACTTCTATAGGCGGATCAAGTAAGCCGGTTGGCCTGACAATCTGTTCCACCACAATACCTTCTGTTTGTTGCAATTCAAAATCTCCCGGAGTAGCACTTACATAAACTACCTGGTTTATGACGGACTCAAACTCTTCAAAACTTAATGGTCGATTATCCATGGCAGATGGAAGTCTGAACCCAAAGTTTACCAGATTTATTTTCCTTGCTCTATCACCCCCCCACATACCACGTACCTGAGGAAGTGTAACATGACTTTCGTCAATTATCATTAAGTAGTCTTCAGGAAAATAGTCCAATAAGCAAAATGGCCTTGTACCTTGACGACGACCATCAAAGAATCTTGAATAGTTCTCAATCCCATTACAATACCCCAATTCTCTAATCATTTCAAGGTCGAAAGTAACACGTTCTTTTATACGCTGGGCTTCCAAATACCTGCCTTCTGCTTCAAAAAATCTTTCATGATTGTATAACTCATCTTCGATATCTTTGATTACCTGATTTAATCGATCCTTAGGCGCAACATAAAGATTTGCCGGAAATATTGCCGCATGATCAAGGGACATAATTCGTTTTCCACTTTCCGTTTCCAGTTGTTCAATAACCTCTATTTCATCACCAAAAAATATTACCCTGTAACCATAATCAACATAAGGCAAATTTATATCTACTGTATCTCCTTTAACCCTAAAAGTAGCCCGTTTGAAGTCAGTTTCAGTTCTGGAATATAAACTTTCCACCAAACTATATAAAAAAGCATTTCGACTTATTGTTTGACCTTTTTCAATCCTAATAATGCCCATTTTATAATCTTCAGGATTACCCATTCCATAGATACATGACACTGAGGAAACAATAATTACATCTCTCCTACCTGACAGCAGTGATGATGTCGCTCTGAGCCTAAGTTTATCTATTTGTTCGTTGACCTGCAGATCTTTCTCAATATAAGTATCCGAATGTGTGATATATGCTTCCGGTTGATAATAATCATAATATGAAACAAAAAATTCGACAGCATTATCAGGGAAGAACTCGCATAATTCTGCGTATAATTGTGCAGTAAGCGTCTTATTATGTGTTAAAACCAAGGTTGGCTTTTCTACCGCTGCAATGACATTTGCCATTGTAAAAGTCTTTCCAGAACCTGTAACGCCAAGCAAAACCTGTGCACGTTCATTATTTGTCAATCCATCTATTAACTGAGCGATTGCCTTTGGTTGATCTCCTGTAGGTTTATAATGAGAAGTTAAATTAAATGACATAAAAAGGATGCATAAATAATCTAAATATTTTATCAAAAATCTGATGTCAATTAAAAAACATACATTGCAAAATCTAAGTTTGCAGTATGCCAGGATTAAATTTTTCTACTGTGCCGGAGTTGGCCATTTCAATGCCTAAAGAAATAAACTCCCTGGTTTTACGGGGATCAATTATAGCATCAACCCATAATCTCGATGCAGCGTAATAAGCTGATGTCTGTTTATCATATTTTTCCTTTGTTTTTTCAAACAAGGTTTGTTCAGATACAGGATCAGGCGCTAATCCTTTTTTCTGTAACGTTGATACTTGGATTTGTGTCAATACTCTTGCAGCTTGTGTCCCTCCCATTACCGCTATTTTTGCTGTTGGCCAAGCAACTATTAACCTTGGATCATATGCTTTGCCACACATGGCATAATTTCCGGCCCCATAAGAATTCCCCATTACAATGGTAAATTTTGGAACAGTTGAATTTGCTACCGCATTGACCATTTTGGCACCATCTTTAATAATTCCTCCATGTTCTGAACGACGACCAACCATAAAACCGGTAACATCATGCAGGAAAATAAGGGGTATCTTTTTTTGATTACAATTCATTATAAATCTGGTGGCTTTGTCAGCTGAATCAGAATAAATAACGCCTCCGAATTGCATCTCTTTTGCAGCATTTTTTAGTACCAATCTTTGATTTGCTACTATGCCTACAGACCATCCATCGATTCTGGCATAGGCACAAATTATCGTCTTCCCGTAATCTTCCTTATATTGAAGCAAGTCAGAGTCATCTACTACCCTTTTTAAAATTTCTGTAACATCATATGGTTTAGTTGAGTTTTCAGGAAATAATCCCAAAATCTCATCCTGGCTAAACTTTGGTTTGTTAGAAGCTATTCGATCAAATCCTGCTTTCTCAAAATGTCCCTGTTTAGATATTAGTTTTCTGATTGTGTCGAGACAGGTTTTATCGTCAGGCATCCTATAATCTGTCACACCCGAAACTTCACAATGTGTCTTTGCCCCACCCAATGTTTCCTGATCAATATCTTCTCCGATGGCAGCTTTCACTAAATATGGACCAGCCAAAAAAATAGACCCGGTACCTTCAACGATCAGTGCTTCATCAGACATAATGGGTAAATAAGCCCCTCCGGCAACACAGCTCCCCATGATTGCAGCTATCTGAGGAATACCCATTGAAGACATTTTTGCATTGTTTCTAAACATCCTTCCAAAGTGCTCTTTGTCCGGAAATATTTCATCTTGTAGTGGTAAAAACACTCCTGCACTATCTACTAAATAGATAACCGGAATGCGGTTTTCCATAGCTATTTCTTGTGCGCGTAAATTCTTTTTGCCAGTGATCGGAAACCATGCCCCAGCTTTTACAGTCGCATCATTTGCAACTATCATAACCACTCTACCTGCGACTTTTCCTAAGCCTGTTACAACACCTCCAGCCGGACAACCTCCGTATTCAGCATACATCTCATACCCTGCAAATGCACCAACTTCATAAAAAAAAGTTCCCTCATCAATCAGATAACTAATCCGTTCACGTGCTGTCATTTTACCTTCTTCGTGCAACTTTTTAATCCTTTCATGGCCGCCACCTTCATAAATTTTTTCCAATTTGTATAGTACATCTGAAATTTCAAGCTGGTGCTTGTCTTCATTTTTATTAAATTCCAGATCAATTTTTTGCATCACAAATTGGGTTTTCATTTGGGTAAAGTTACGAATCTTTGCGATCCGCGCTATATGATAGAAACAAATATCAATAAAGTTTTTATTTTATCATAACAAAGGTATATGGATATTCTCCCGGATATTTTTTATATAAGCCGTCGAGGATAATTGTTTTACCTCTATTGAATTCCAACGTTTTAATCAGATTAGCAAGAGATGTGATTTCGTTATTATTAATTTTAGTGATGATGTATCCTGGCTCCATCCTTGTATTTCCAATGATACTTCCGTTTTTAACACTGACAACCATCACACCGGAACGAGAAAATACTGTTTTTTCTAATTTATCTAAATCCCTGAGTTCAAATCCCAAATCTTTAAGCAAAGCATGATCAGAAACAGCTACTAAATCAGTCGAATTGATTTGATTTTTTAACACCGCTTTTAATACACTTTTCTCCTTATTTCTCACATATACCATATTAATCACACTACCAGGTCTGTAATTGGCCAATTGTTCCATAAATTCTGCAATATTGGAGGTCTTAACATTATTTATACTGATCACAACATCTTCATTTTTAAGTCCCGCTTCAAATGCACCTCCATTTTTAAAAACGGACGCAATAAATACCCCGGAAACCTCAGTTAAACCCAAGTCCTGAGCCATTATACTACTAACATTTTCAATCTCAATGCCTAGCCAACCTCTTTGTACAACACCATATTGTTTAAGGTCTGAAACTATTTTATTAGCTAGATTAGAAGGAATGGCAAAAGAAAATCCCTCATACTTACCTCCGGTACTTAGGATTGCTGTACATATGCCTACCAAATCTCCTCTTGTATTTATTAATGCTCCACCACTATTGCCGGGATTTACTGCAGCGTCGGTCTGAATAAAAGATTCGATACCCTGGTTTTCCAGAATATTTATATTTCGGGCTTTAGCACTTACTATACCTGCCGTAACGGTTGATTGTAATTTAAATGGATTACCTATTGCCATAACCCATTCACCCACCAATAAAGAATCAGAATTACCAAACATCAAATAATCGAGATTTTGTGCTTCAATTTTTAGCAAAGCAAGATCAGAACTGACATCGGAACCAATAATCTCAGCATTAAAAACCCTATTATCATTTAACATGATTTCAATGTTTTTTGAGCTGTGTATTACATGTTCGTTTGTAATAATATAACCATCATTACTAATGATTACGCCCGACCCGGATGTCGAATTATTTATTCGAATATCATTATTGTCATAAGCTGCTCCGTCGGATTTTATGA
Source organism: Saprospiraceae bacterium (assembly GCA_016717145.1). GTDB lineage: Bacteria > Bacteroidota > Bacteroidia > Chitinophagales > Saprospiraceae > OLB9. The sequence goes on from JADKGD010000074.1 coordinate 163,651, forward strand.
AAACTACTGCTTTCCTGCTTTCTTTTGCGGCTTGAATAAAATCGGTAGGTTCAGATGATCTATAAGTTTTTATAAATCTGTCGGAAAACTGAATTTCCCGTTCAGCAACCGCATATGCTTTGGCTACGGCATCCGCCGAAAGATCTGAACCATAACTAAAGTGATACACCACTAAAGATAGCACCGAAATTATAAGTGAACCAACACATCCCAGCAAAAAATAATAAATTTTATCCTTCAAGTTATATATATAATTTTATTTAAATGTGATGCAAATATAGCGGATTTTTTTCATTTAGGTGCCAAAATCCATTACATTTGACGCACTAATAGACTATAACGTCTTTTTATGCCATTTAGGTTTTAAAAATCTGTTAATTTATGTATAATGCTTATTAAATTTACTAAATATCAGGGCACTGGAAATGATTTTGTTATGATTGATAACAGAGACTTTTTGTTTTCTAATCACAACAATGTCAATTTGATTAAAAAATTATGTGACAGGAGATTTGGTATAGGAGCTGATGGCCTTATACTACTTGAAAAATCCGGCATTTCTGATTTTAAAATGGTATATTTCAATTCTGATGGTCAACAAAGCACAATGTGTGGTAATGGAGGACGATGCTTGATTCATTTTGCCTGGAAATCAGGTATTATTACAAATGAAACTATTTTTGAAGCTGTTGATGGTTTACATTTGGGAAAGATATTGAAAAACGGCATAATAAGTTTACAAATGTCAGATGTCAGGGCCGTTGAAGAAAGGGGAAACGATGTTTTTATTTTAAATACAGGATCGCCACACTATGTTCAATGTGTTAAAGATATGCCGAAAGACATCAAAGCATCCGGAAGTGCCATCAGATATTCTGATGAATTTAAAAAAGAAGGTATAAACGTAAATTTCGCCAAGTTAAATTCTGATCAATCAATTGACATATCAACCTATGAAAGAGGCGTAGAAGACGAAACGTATTCATGTGGAACAGGTGTAACAGCAACTGCATTGATAAGTATACTAATCAATAAAAAAATGGCTATTCCTGTAACAGTTATTACAAAAGGTGGCAAATTATCGGTAAGTTTTAAACATAACAGTCAAGGTTTTTCTGACATCTGGCTGACCGGCGCGGCAGAGAAAGTATATCATGGTGTTCTGGAAATTTAAGTATGTTATTTACTCTATCGTAATGGATAGACTTAGATTTAAAGTTCTGTCCAATTGAGATACATCTGAACCAAGAATGGTGTTGAAAGGGTTCTGACCACTATTTTGAGGTGGCAATTGAAAAACAAACTGTCGGTATTTAACATTTGTATGATCAAACAGATTGAAAACTGACATTCCGATTCTGGCTTTTTGCTTTAATAAAATAAGTTTATAACCTATGCCTAAATCGACCCGACTGTAATCAGGTAATCTTTTTATGTAATCTCTTATCTGCAGTTTATTTCTATCGACATTCGCATTAAGTACTGATAAATCCAGATATGGACGTCCCGAGGCACCTATGAGTGTGAGAGAAAAGTCAAAGTTAGCATATGAGTACACGTTTAACCATTTAAATTGATGTCGGCTATCTTCAGCAGAAGTAAAATATTGATTGTTAAATATTTCATTAAATTTATTTTCAGATTTGCTGAGTGTATAATTTACCATAGATAAAAAACTTTTATTTTCATACACCATTGACAAATCTACACCAAATACCCGACTATAGCCTGAAAATAGTTTATAGGAATTTTGCTGAACGGGATTGTTGGTTTGTCTTAACCCGGGTGTCCGTGTTACGTGAGTGATCGCTCCGTCCAGAGTCCTGTAGTATGCTTCTAAATCCATCGAAAACTTTGAAAAACGACGCCATGATCCAAGCATATAATTACGGCCAATACCTATCGGAATATTATTACCATTACTTATTGCAAAAAACTGTTGTTTTTGCCCCAAAAGATTTTCATGATCTAATTGTCTGATAAGTTGCACTTGTCGCCCGAAAGAAGATTTCAACATCCACTTTTCATCTATATAAAAAGATACAAATAATTGGGGCAAAACAAAAATCTTATCGAGTGATGGGAAATATGTACTTCGAAATGCAGGCTGTATCAATAAGCCTTCCTTCTTCCCAACAGAGAATTGGCCAAAAATGCTGGATTCATTTCCATTTTTATTGATTTCTAAAATCGGTTTTTTATCGTTTTCAAGATATAACTCATTATCGTGTGTGATGTGCTCCAGTCCAATTTGTATGTTATTAGCACCTTTATGATGAAATATGATTTTCCCACCACTATCTTTGATAAAATTATTATTTAAAATAGTTACAGTATCTTTTTTAAACTCACCACCTGGAAATTTTTCAATTAGAAAGCTAAAAATATCATATGAGCTGGAATATTTTGTGTTATATACATTGGCTGTGATATCATACTTATCTGCATGAAAAGCGTAATTAATGCCGAATGACATATTGTCCCACTTACTTTCCTGTTTAAATAACTCTTCATTAGTGCTCATGTTTTTTCGTTTGTATGTAATGTTATATTTATCAACAAAACGATCAGAACTTCTAAATAAATTTAAGTCTATAAAATGTTTCTTTGTATTAAAAAATAATTTTGTGTTAAAATCATAAAAATCAAATGCCGGCTTTGATACAATCAGATTTTTTATATTTTGCATTGCAGTGTTTGTAGTCGGTACATTGTCCCTTTGCTTAAGGTCATACAATTTGGTTTTTACCAGGTCTGTATATGTTTTCCTTCCAGAAATAATAATCCCGGAATTTTCTGAAAATGGAATTGAAGAAGCTATACCTGAATTTAAAAGATTCAAATCAATAATTGTGCTAAATTTGTTGACGGAGTTTTTTCCCTCCAGTTTCAACATGCCGCTTGTTCGACCACCATATTCTATTGGAATATTATTTTTATAAAGTGAGACTTTGTCAATAAACTGACCGTTGAAAGCACCAAATAGTCCATAGAAATGATCTGCTTTATATATGGGCATATTATCTAAAACCAGAAGTGTAGCTTCTTCATTTGAACCACGAATTCTTAAACTTGAACTCGCATCATTTGTTGAATTTATCCCTGACATCAATTGCATGGACCGCAATACGTCTTTTGTAAAAATGCTGGCTCTTGCCAAATGATCCATCATAGTTTTTTCAAATAAAACAGATTGATTTTTATTCAAACTTAGAGATCTTTTTGCGGTTTGTATGGTAACCTGAAAAACATCAACAGGCTTTGAAACCAATGAGATATCACGATATGCTTGCTCAGGGTCAATAATTAATACCTTATCCTGATGGGAAAGAGAGTGAATATATAATTTGTTGCCTTTGAGCGATTTTGGAAGTTTAATAAAACAATCGCCCTGATCATCAGAAAATGCAAAATATTTTCTGCTATCATCATATATTGAAGCATAAGATAATGGCTGCCCATCCAGGTTATCTCTTATTTTAAGGTGAAGATTAAACATCACGGCATTCTCAATATCTTTTAGCTCGGATCTTACCAGATAAGAATGGTCACCATTATCAACATATTCCAATTGATAAGTCAAACAAATTTTTTCGATTAATGCGGTAATACTTTCAGCAATTAAAATTTTATTTGCGGTGGCTTTTATCTGATCAAGGGAAGGACTGAAGGCGATCAAAAAACCATATCTATTTGAAGCTGCTTTTAGCGTTTCGGCGCAAGATTTATTTTTATCAATTGTAAAAATACAATTAACCTTCGATTGAGATTGTGCTGCATGAATATTACTAAAGAACCATAATGTCACTAAAGCTATCAAATCAACATATATTTTTATCTTTCTGATACCCAACATTTTTAAAATATTATGCAAAACAAAGGTATGCCTTTAAGTGCACGGATCTTTAAAAAACCGTATTGTTATTTATTTATTTTTGTAATAATTGCCTTATTGCCTTGTAGATTATATTGCAAACTCAAAGGCCACGTTATAGAATATAGTGCATCATTTAAATTACCCTTCCTAAAGAACCCGGTATATTTTATTCCTTTGAATTCATCCGATACAAACGTGGTCACATTAAATTGTCTTTCAAGTTCTTTCAAAACATGCTGAAGTTCAACGTCCTCGAAAGTATAAATCCCTTCCAACCATGTAATTTGATTTGGTGTATTGTCATGTCCATCCTTAATCTCCAGTAAACCATTTTTCAATAACGATTTATCCCCGGGTAAAAGAGTTACAGAAGACTCAGAACCTGCACTTGTAACCTCAACTTTACCAGTTTTGCAGATAACTTCAAAAGTATTATCTCTTGAATTAACACTGAAACTTGTGCCTAAAACTTCTACAATACCTTTATCAGATTGAACAGAAAACTTACTTCCTTTTTTTACCTCAAAAAAAGCCAAGCCTTTCATATGAACGATACGTTCTTTATTCCAGTTATGCTCATTGAATGAAATAGATGTTTCTGCATTGAGTTTTACTTTTGAACCATCAGGTAATGTCTGAACAAATTCTTCAGCAATTCCTGTACTTACATTATGACTATCCGACATCCCAGGTTTGAATATAATTATCATTGCAATACAAGCTGCCGCTAAAACTGCTATGGCCCAATTTAAACTGAATAATTGTTTGACTTTACCTTTTTCTTGTGAAACGTCGTAAGCTGTACTGTCTGAAATACGTGTCCATAAAGCTTCAGTATCGAGGCTATGATGTTCTGCAAAATCAATATTACGTACCAATTTAATACATTCATTTATCGAGTCCATCTTATCCAAATGATCATCAACAAATGCTGACCATTGCACATCGTCAATTACAAACTCTGATTTTACCCAAGAAATGAAAGAATCATCTTCAAGTAAATTGTTTTTAAATTCGTGTAAATCTTTATTTCCCATATTATTTATGATCTGCTACATTTATTAAAGTATAATTTGGGTATTTTGTACTCATCATTTTTAAAAATATTACTTTAGATACATAATTAACAATATGGCAGACACTATATTTTCTCTTAGAATCAGAATTCCTTTGGAAATTAGATTTCTTACCGACTGATAATTTATATTCATTATTTCACAAATCTGTTCATAATTCATTTCTTCATAATATTTTAAATAGATGGCTTCACGTTGTCTGCTGCTCAACTGTTCAAATGCAGTGTGCAGTCTGGCCTTATTTGTTGAATTGGTTTCCTCCTGAATTAAAATGTCTTCAATCGAAATACTAAATTCTGTTTCATCATTTTCCACATTTGTATAGGAGGTTGTTTTCATATCCTTTTCAATGCGTTTTATTAAATCCCTTCTTGCTGATACACATAGGTATTTAATAATGGAATCCATATTCCCGAGGAATCTCTTCTCTGCCAAATCTGCACAAAAAGATCATGTAGGGTATCTTCTATTAATTCGATGTCCTTAGTAAATTTTTTACAATAGTTTTCCAAATCTCTTATATGGCGATCATAGATTTCTTTGAACGCTTTTTGTTCTCCATTTTTAAGTTTTGACCACAATGTAAGATCATCCATGTATAAAAAATTTAGACTTAGACAGATTTTATGGTTCAAAGTTAAAAGATTAATCAACTAATAAATCATATATTTGCAACTTAATACCAGAATACATTCTTATGATCTTATTTTTTGTACTTCAAGGAGGAGCAAGCAGTTTGCTGAATTTCCTCTTTCCGGCGCTATTATTAGCATTTTTTTATTTCTTTTTTATAAGACCCCAGGTTACAAAACAGAAACAACAAGCTGCGTTTGCGGCTAATCTACAGAAAGGTGACGAAGTGGTTACTGCCAGTGGAATCATAGGACAAATAAGCAAAATAGAAGATGACGCTATAAGCCTACAAATAGATCCAAAAACCTTTATCAGGGTTGTACCAAGTGCGGTTTCAAAGGAAATGACGGAAGCATATAAAGGCAAAACTAAAGTTTAGCATTATATGTCATTTGATAAAGTGCTGATAGTCAATTAGTATTGTCAATTTGTTTTATTCCTGAATCACTTAACTCTATTAAGCGTTGCTTGAATAAATTTCCTATACTTTGTTTGAATACTTTTTTGCTGATGCCAAATATTTTATAAATGACTTCAGGATCCGTTTTATCATTATATGGTAAGCTGCCACCTGCATGACTTATTTTATCAAGAATATTCTGAGCAATATGATCAATTTTGCCGTACCCTGGTTTTTCTAAAGTCAGATCAATCTTATTATCATCTCTCAATTTCTTAATATAACCCAGACACTTTTGCCCGGTGGTTAATTTTTTAAACACTTCATTTTTATATAATATCCCGAGGCTTTCCCCATTAATTATTGCATTATAACCAATATCAGATTGTGTCCATATCATTAAATTGACTTCCTGATTAATTTCAAATTTTGGAATGTCTATATTAAGGAATTTTTCCAGTTTCATTGATGCCGTAATTCGTTCTGTCAGTGCATCGACATAAACATATACTACATATGATTTACCTTCTTCCATTTTTACTCTTTGTTCACTAAAGGGAACAAATAATTCTTTCATGATGCCCCAATTTAAAAAAGCACCTATGTTTTCGACTTTATTTACCTTCAAATATGCACATTCTCCAACCTGAGCAAAAGGTTCTTCTGTAGTGGCTACATATCTTTCTTCACCATCAAGATATACAAATACATCCATAAAATCGCCGATTAGTTGGGTTGGAGTTGTGTATCTTTTTGGGATCAATATTTCTCCAAGATTTTTACCATCAAGATAATATCCAAAATCAACCTTTCTGGCTATTTCCAAATTATTTTTTCTCCCAAGTTCTACCACATTGATGATTTTATTTCGGCAAAGATAAAAATAAAAAGGAGTCAGACAAAAAATGTCTGACTCCGTGTGTATAACAAATTGCACAGAAATAAAAAAAAGTATTAAATTTGTCTTACCTGAGTATTATTAATCAATAAAAGAATTGAAGATGGACACTAAAGATCAAATTTTAGAATCCATCCTGAGAAGTGTTAGAACCGAAGTTAGTACATTTTTAGATCAAGAATCGGGAATTAAATGCCCAATTGAGTATGAGCTAAAGCTTATTGAAGTAAGTAGGAATTTTGCCAGAACGTTGCTTGAGAAATCACAAGGTAAAATTCCAAAGAGTAGGAACTCAAAAAAAAAGTAATCACCTATTTTGGTAAATTAGTTTTAAAGAAGAGTCACGTGTTATGTGGTGGCACCAAAAAGTTTGCCATTTCGCGATACTTACAAGTGTTGCTTTGTTTATTGGGCCAAAGTAAGGTATTTGAAGAAGCTAGCGAATTGCTAGACAAGCTTGTAGGACTTAAAATCAGCGGTATGCAAATACAAAGAGTAAGTGAGTATTATGGAGCGCAGTTAGATCCTGCTATAAATCGCAATATCGAGAGTTGTATTCCTAAGTTAGCAGATGTTAAAAAAGAAGATGCGGTATATGTAATGACGGATGGAAGTATGCTGCTTACACGGGATGAAAAATGGAAAGAGGTAAAACTTGCCAGAATATTCACGCACGATAGCATCTTAAAAGTAAGTGATAAAAGGTCAGAAATTAGAGATTCGGTGTATGTAAGTCACATGGGTGGAGTAGGAGTATTTTTACCAAAATTAGAACGCCATTTAATTGGATATAAGAACAAGGTTATAATAGGAGATGGAGCGAAATGGATATGGAACTGGGCAGAAGACAATTATCCAGGCGCGACACAAATACTAGACTTTTTTCATGCCAAAGAAAAATTAGTACTCTTAGTAAAATTATTTTTAAAAGAGCAAGAACGGCAAAATTGGATTGACATTCAATGTAAGCTGTTGATGGAAGATAAGGTACATCAAGTGATGGAGAATATGAAAAGGTTAAGGTGTAAGAGCGAAGAAGCAAAAGAAATAAAAGAAAAAACGCTTCATTATTATGAAGAACATGAAGAAAGGATGTTCTATAAAACATATAGGGACAGAGGTTTACTCATAGGTTCAGGCCCAATAGAAGCAGCCCATAGGAGTGTATTACAATCACGAATGAAACTCTCTGGACAAAAATGGAGTATAAAGGGTGTAAATGCGATAGCCAACTTGAGATGCTTATACAAGAGCAACTCATGGCATATTCTTGAAAAATTTGTTAATGCAGCGGCTTAGTGCAATTTGTTATACACACTCTGACTCCTCAAAAATATAATGTTAAAATAATTTTATCTGATTACTATAAATCTTCGGGCAAAATTAAAATTATTACCTTTCACATTTAAAAAATAAATCCCTGCAGGCAATCTACTTACATCAAGTCTTTCACTAATGTTTCCATCATATTTTTTTGTCATTACATTTGACCCAAGTCCATTTATCACTTGTACTTGTGAAGACATGTTATGTATAAACGATACAGATATGTCAAGTAAATTTGATACTGGATTTGGAAAGATATTGAATTGATTCAAATATTTTGACTCATCTAATCCAGAAGCATTCTCTACAACAAATGGGCCGATCAATTTTGAACAATTCCTTAGAGTCAGTAACAACATCAAGTATAACTTCCAGCACCTACGTCCACAAGGTTTTGTGTCGTTTGTCCATTCGACCAAAGGTAGTTATAACTCCATTACCTCCATCTGTCAGCAACATTCACACCGCCTATATTCTGATTGTTTGCATCATTAATTATAAATGAAGAATTTATAACGATAGCTGTAGGCTGAGAAATATCAATTATAGAAAATACAACATTATTAGCAGCATCTATTACTTCAACACTATACTCACCAATTTCCAATCCAGTTAAGCTAGCTTCACTTGACACAAAGTTATTAGGTCCTGACCATACTACTGGGAATGGTGCAAGACCGCCAAAAATGTTCACTGATGCAGTACCATTACCTGATCCAAAACAAGAAGCATCAGTTGCATTTACAGATACCGTCAATATACTCGATACGGTAAATGATTGCGCTCCCGTATTAGCTCCACAATCATTTGTAACTGTCAGACTTTTATACATTATACTCATTGGAAGTATATAACGTCGTAGTATTGGCTTGAGTACTTGTGGTTCCATTTCCAAAATCCCATAAATATGAATTGTTTGGTGCTATACTAGAAGTATTGGCAGTCAATAACGCGGTTTCAACAAGTGTCACTTCAAACAGAGCAGATGGAGCCTGAGATATTTCATTTACTGTTTTGCTCTGAGTTACCGAACAACCGGAAGCAAGATTTGTAACTGATAAAGTATAAGTACCTTCTTCAGATACAGTAACAATTAATGAATTTTGACCCGAAATGATAGATCCGTTTTGCGTAGACCAGATATAGCTATATTCACTTTCATTGCCAATAATGGTAGCCGTTACATTAACCTGCTGAACAGTACAAGTTAAAATATCCGGATCTGCAATATCCATTTGAGGGAAATCATTTGACACTTCAACTGTGGAAGTAGCAATAGAAGTACATCCATTATTTCCGGTTGCGGGGGTGACAACGTGGGGCCTCCTGATTAACCGTAATACACGATGCCGTATTATTGTCATATTTAACGTTCCTTGGCTTTGCATTTGTTGTTGCACAAATTTGAACTTCAGGTTGTGCATGTGAATAGGTGAAGGAGGAAGACTGCCTGGTGGAACAACAATATTCCCCCGATCGAACTGTCTTGAACCATTTGTTGTACAACCATTTATTACGTGTTTTATGCTCACTCCTAGGTTGCTTCATACCTTGCTGGTTTACAATCGGTCGTTCAAAGTGTTTGGAACCACTTACCCAATGTTTCGGTTGGCGGTCGCCCTTGCATACGTAAAATTACTTCC
>JADKGD010000075.1 GCA_016717145.1 Saprospiraceae bacterium
AATATTTTTTATTCTTACTTTAAGCTTATCTGTAACCTTATATGGACAAAAAATTTATGAGAGTTACATTAAGCAAAATGACAGTTTACGTATTGGTAATGGGAAGACAGATTTTCTACCATTCAATGACAAAGGCTATACTCTCATTCTGCCTGACACTACAACATTGATTAATGGAGTAATCATTTCCCTTGAAGATGAGAAATTTAATTTATTAGACAATCCTAAACAACAAATTTACAAGGAAGCTAACTCAAAAAATTTGGCAGTGTTATATATTTCAACAGGTATTCCTGTTGACTTTTATTTTTCCGAAAAATCACTTTCTTTTATTGACACGACAATTTTGAATGTTTTTAAAAAGTATAATTTATCCAACAAAAATATTTTCTTTCTTGGAGTTAGTTTATCAGGACACAGAGCCTTAAAGTATGTTGAATATTTTAAAACAGGAAAATCTAAATTTAAACCTGACATTAAAGGAATAATTTTGTGTGACGGTGTACTTGATTGGGTAAGGCAATGGTATGAAGAACGCAAAGGGATTAAAGATAATTTTGCACCAAGTGCTGTATTTTCGGGTAAACTCATTACTTACCTTTTTGAAAAAAATCTTAAAGGGACACCTAAAAATAATCTCAATGCCTACTTGGACTTTTCACCTTACAGTTATTTTGACGAAAAAAATAGGCATCTTAAATATTTTAGCGACTTGACAATTAGAGCTTACACAGAACCTGCAACATATTATTGGATGAATGAAAGAAGAAAAGGTGTTTTTGACACAAACTTTCCTGATATGGTGGGCATTATCAATGAGCTAAAATTATTCGGAAATCAAAAAAATGAACTAATAGTATTTAATCAGGACATTGAAATCAACGACAGGAGAAACCCTTATTACACTTGGACTTTGGTAGACAAAACAGAGTTGACAATTTGGATGATAGGCTTAGCAAAATAAACTACGCACAATAACATTGGTATTGCCAATAGTGAGGCTAGACATTGAAATAATCAGCAGTGGTAATTCTGTTGTACTTCAGTTCAGGGCTTGACGAATAAAGCCCAGCTTTAGTTCTTATTATTTAACTTTATCAAAAAGCCAGGCAGCGGTTCCGGGCGGACGAATATAATATTCCCCACCATCGGCAATACCTGCCCGTTATGTGGGATATAGAAAAAAAAAGTTGTAGGAATTACTAAAAATTGGTAACTTTGCATAAAAAGTAAATTTAATGAGCAAGAATACGTCAGTAGCTTTAGGAACCCACTTCGAAGAATTTGCAAAGAACCGAATAGAAGAAGGAAGGTATAAAAATATAAGTGAAGTAATAAGGGCAGGGCTGCGATTACTTGAAGATGAAGAACAAAAATTTGCAATATTAAGAAATGCAATAAAAGAAGGGATTGAAAGTGGTGTTGCTGCAAATTTTGACTCGGAAAAACACTTGGAGTTATTGAAAAGAAATAGGATGAAAAATGCCTAAATTTCAATTATCGAACAAAGCAATAGAAGATTTAAGTGCAATTTGGAATTATACGTATGAAACATGGTCAGAAAAACAAGCTGACAAATATTACCAAGAAATACTAAATAAGTGGGTTGAGATTTCGGATACCCCAAAAGAAGGTAAAATTTACGAAGGAATATGGGAGTCACTTAAAGGGTCAAGAATTAATAAACATATAATATTTTACAGAGAGATTGGAAATGAAGTGATAGAAATTGAAAGAATATTGCATCAAAAAATGGACATCAAAATAAGACTTAAAAAATAAAATACCCCACATAGTCAGTGGACGACCACAACACGGCTCTTATACGCAGTGTTCGGCTTACATGTTCGCAATTTAATCTAGCTGAAAACCGTAGTTTTCAGGTCCTTCATTTCGAGTGAACCGTTCACTCCGATGCCATTATGGCACCATTCTGTCTCAGTGCGCAAACCGATGGGTTCAATAAGAGATATCAACAGTGATTGATAGCCCCATTTTTAAGTCGTTGTAAGGTAATAGTTGTTATCAGAATCGGGCTTTTGAGCTACCATCACGTTTTCTGCACTGATTCCGGAGCCGATAGTTCATTCGCTTCGATGACACTTATGAGCATGATTTTCAATGGCGGAAGCTTACAGTGTACATAATGAATCTACTAAAAATCATAGAAATAGGTTGTGAGACTCAATACAAAACAATTTTTATAATGATGAATGAAAAAAATGGTATTTTCACGCTCTGCCGTTATAGGCTATGTTTGAACAACCACTCAAACGACAATACAAACAATAAATTGAATAACGAAATGACCAAACAAATTTTTAAAAACACACTAAAAACATTTGCTTTCATATTTTTTATGTCAGCAATCATATGTTGTAACTCTAACAACAAAACAGAAACGAAAGACAGTTCAACCGCAATTTCTGAAAATGAAAGCATTCCTGACTCTGTTGTTCAGTTTTTAATTATTTCGGCTTCCAATGATTTTCGTAATCATCAACCACCGACACCTATTGATTTCCGGAATGTGAAAATTGGCTATATTAAAACTCCAAACAGTGAAAAGACTTTTCTCTTATGTGGAGAATTTTTATCTCAAGAGAATAAGGAGTGGACAGAGTTTACTACTATTAAAACATCTGGGTATGAACAATATCTCGGAAAAACGCTATATTGCCAAGACGCAACAATGGTTTTGACAGATGAAAACTTATCAGTTGAATTAAAGAATAAATTGACAGAGTAATGAAATATTCGGCGAACAACATCTTACGAGACAATTAAACCGAAACAAGACCTTTATTTATTCAACACGAACGACAATAAAAAAATGAACTATAATGACCGTCAAGAAAGAAACACAACCTATAACAACTAAGCGTTCGTCGTGTCCAGCGGGCATGCGATGAACGCACTGTTGAACCTGCCCACCACGCCGCCAACGCTTACGGTATACATAATAAATCTACTAAAAATCATAGAAATGGGTTATGGGACTCAATACAAAACAATTTTTATAATGATGAATAAAAAAAATGGTATTTTCACACTCTGACGTTAAAAGACATTATAAAAGACAGACATACGATGAAAAATCAATCTTGACATTTTTAATCTTATTCTTTTCGATAACGACATATTGCCAAACTAAAGAGACAATTTCAAAATTAAATTTCGACTTTGAAATAGCTGAAAAGGGAAGACCTGCTGATTGGAATAATTTCGGGAGTCCAAATTACATTCTTGCTCTTGACTCAACCAACATAAAAAGTGGGAAATATTCTGCTTCAATCGAATTTAAAGAAGGAAATCCAGACTTCAAAGCTTGGGCATTTACAATTCCAGACAATTATGCAGGTAATAAAATAACACTTACAGGTTATATTAAAACCGAGAACGTGACTGACGGATATGCTGGTCTTTGGATGAGAATTGACCCATCAATTGCCTTTGACAATATGAATAAAAATGGGGTAAAAGGCACAACTGACTGGACTAAATATGAGATAACTCTTGAGATGAACCCTGAAAAAACAAAACAAATTGTTATTGGGGATTATTAGTTGGAAAAGGTAAAATGTGGTTAGATAATTTTAACGTATCTATTGATGGGAAAGACATTAAAGATCTAAAACCAATTGAAAGGAAATTATTTCCTGCTGAAAAAGATAAAGAATTTGACAAAGGCTCACTAATTACAAGTATTTCGGTTGACAAAACCCAAATTGAAAATCTAAAAAGCCTTGGTTTAATTTGGGGCTTTTTGAAATACTATCACCCAAATATTGCTAAAGGAGAATACAACTGGGATTATGAACTTTTTAGAATTCTTCCAAAAGTTCTACATTCAGAAAACAGGAAAAATTGTGATAGTGTCTTGATAAAATGGATAGATAGTTTTGATGAATTTTCGCAAGGAAAAGAAACTGTGATTAAATCATCAGAAGTAAAAATGGAACCTGATTTAGTTTGGATTAAAAATTCTAATTTTTCAGATGAACTCACGACCTTACTATTAAAAGTAAAAAATGCAGATAGACCCAAAGAGCATTACTATATAGGATTACAACCAGGAGTTGGCAACCCTGACTTTAAAAACGAAAATGCTTATTCCTCAGATGAAATATCCCGATGCAGGTTTTCGTCTTTTGACTTTATACAGATATTGGAACATTATTCAATATTACTTCCCTTATAAAAATCTCATCGAAGAAGATTGGAAAAATGTATTAGAAGAATTTATTCCCAAATTTATTGAAGCAAAAGATGATACAGAATACATGCTTACTGTTTTAGAGCTTATTGGTCGGGTACACGACACCCATGCAAATATTTGGGGTGGAAACCCAGTTTTAAATAATCATTTCGGGTTTCGTTATACTACCATAGAACTAAGTTTTATTGAAAGCAAACCAGTTGTAACAGGTTTTTATAATGAAAAATTGGGAAAGGAAACCGAGTTAGAAATTGGTGATATTATCTCAGTTGTGAATAATAGACCAGTTGAAGAAATCGTAAATGAGAGATTGAAATATTTTCCAGCTTCGAATTATCCGACCAAATTAAGAGATATTTCCTCAAATCTTTTAAGAACAAATGACTCTATAATTAATATTGAATTTATTAGAGGTGACAAAAGAGAAACCAAGAATTTAAAAACATTCTCTTCAAAAGAAATTAACATATACAGTAAATACCAAGTTACAGATACTTGCTTCAAATTGATAAATAAAGACATTGCCTATATAAATAATGGTTCTCTTAAAAGAGAATACCTTCCTAAAATTTGGGAAGAAATAGAAAATACAAAAGGGTTAATTATCGACATTAGAAATTACCCTTCTGATTTTCCCATCTATGATTTGAGTAGCTATTTAATGCCCCAAAGCACACCATTTGTTAAATTTACAAACGGTAGCATTGAAAGTCCAGGCCTTTTTACTTTTACAAAAACTTTAAATGCAGGAAAGGAAAACAAAAGTTATTTTAAAGGGAAAGTCGTCATATTAATAAATGAAATTTCACAGAGTTCTGCTGAATTTCACACAATGGCATATCGAGTTAATCCAAATTCAACTGTCATTGGTTCGACAACTGCAGGAGCGGACGGCAATGTTTCGCAATTTTACTTACCAGGTGGAATTAGCACGATGATTAGTGGAATTGGCGTTTATTATCCTGATGGAAAAGAAACACAAAGAATCGGTATTGTGCCTAACATTGAGCTTAAACCGACAATTCAAGGAATTACAAAAGGACAAGACGAATTAATTAATAAGGCAATAGAAATAATCAACGGACAATAAAATCGGCTTGTAACAGGGGTGTGGTAAAAGTGAGGCTTTTGTACTAGGCTTAATCCGCCGCGGCGGTTACTTTCTATTAGTCCGACAAGGCGGATACTAAATTTGAACTTTAATACTTTCTAAACCCTACCTTCGCCAAGCCCAAAAACGCCGTGTGAGTCTTGAGCAACCTATGAAGAAAGGTTGATTTGCTTTAAAGGATAACTTTATTTTCTTACGTTTGGCAAGTTATAAGCAAAACCATAGACAAAATCCATCCTGGATACCCAGACCAATACCTCATAGAGCTCTTAGTCAAAAAATAGTAGACAAATAATTTGCATTCTGCCAAGATGCGTAAAAGACAAATAACTACCGCTAACAACTAAGCGTTCGTCGTGTTCAGCGGGCATGCGATGAACGTGCTGTTGAACCTGCCCACCACGCCGCCAACGCTTACGGTATACATAATGAATCTACTAAAAATCATATAAATGGGTTATGGGACCCAATACAAAACAATTTTTATAATGATGAATAAAAAAAATGGTATTTTCACACTCTGACGTTATGCCTCATCCTACAAAACGATACAATTACAAAGAGATAAACATCCGGCAAAAATATTATGACTGATAAAAAAACAAAATATTTATTCTTTACTGGTAAAGGTGGCGTGGGAAAAACATCTCTTGCTTGTGCGACAGCAGTCGAAATGGCCGATGCTGGAAAAGCAGTTTTCCTTGTGAGCACCGACCCCGCATCTAACCTGAAAGATGTATTAGAAAGTCCAGTTGATGAAAATATTATCCCTATATACGGAATTGACAATCTTTTTGCTATCAATATTGACCCTGAAAATTCAGCCGAAGAATATCGTAATAGAGTAACCAAACCGCTTGAAGGAATTGCTTCGAAAGAAGAAATTAAAAAATCAGGGAAGACCTTTCAGGGCCTGTACTACTGAAATTGCATCATTTGATGAATTTTCCCGTTTTGTATCGGGAGAAACTGAAGGAACAAAATTTGATGTAATCATTTTCGACACTGCACCAACTGGACATACCTTGCGACTTCTCGAATTACCTGCTGCATGGTCAAGTTTTACAGAAGAAAATCCAGATGGCGCTTCCTGCCTTGGGACCAACTTCTGCCTTGAAAAGTGGTAAAGAAAGATATCACACTGTAGTAAACAGACTAAGAGATGCTTCATTAACCAGTTTTAATATTGTTTCAAAGGCAGATAAAGCCTCTTTGAAAGAAGCATCAAGGACAAGCAATGAATTGAAAGAACTTGGAATGAGCAATCAACAATTGTTCATTAATGGTGTTTTCAAAGCAATTGACAAAAAACGACTTGCTTGCTCAAAAAATTGAGCTTATGGGTAACGAGCAACTTAATGCTATTCCCGACAATTTGAAAAACTTACCGTTAAAAACTTTTCCTCTTTTACCCTATAATGTTTTGGGAATTGAAAAACTCCGTTCACTATTTAACTCAGAACTTCAAAAATCAATTTCAGAAAATAATTTTCTAAAACCAGAAACGTCCAGCAGGTTTTAAATGGGAATAGATCAACTCGTTGATGAACTTTGTAAAAATCAACAAAATGGACTTATTATGACAATGGGCAAAGGTGGTGTGGGCAAGACTATTGCCGCTTCTGCTATTGCTGTTTTATTGGCAAAAAAAGGCTTTGAAGTTCTTTTAACAACAACTGACCCTGCTGCACATATACAAGATTTTATAGAACAGTTGGGTGAACTGCCTTCAACATTAACCGTGGAACGCATTGACCCCAAAGTAGAAACACAACGGTACACAGAAAAATATTAGAACATAAAAGGACAAGGACAATCCGAGGAAGCTAAAAAATTAATTCTCGAAGATTTAAAATCACCCTGCACAGAAGAAGTGGCAGTTTTCCACGCTTTCTCCAAAGCCATCAGTATGGCCAAGAGAAAATTTGTTGTAATGGACACAGCCCCACCGGCCATACGCTTTTGTTATTGGACACTGCTGGAGTTATCACCATGACATTATGAGAAACAATATAAATGAAGGTCGAATCAGAACCCCGTATATGTCATTGCAAGATCAGACATTATCAAAAAAATAATTTTAGTTTCTTTACCAGAAGACAACTCCAATGCGTGAAGCAGCTGACTTACAAAACGATTTAAAAAGAGCTGGCATTCGACCTTACGCTTGGGGGCGGAAATTCTGGTTATTGATACCATAAAAGGAACATATTCTGAACGGACATTTGGTATTCCATTCATTGCTGAAAAAAAACTACTTCCTGCACTTTTGGAAATACATCTAAATCAAATATCTATTTGAAATGAGGAAAGAGGGGCTTAGGCTTAATCGAGCAGGCGGCCTTACCAACGTAAGCTGATGGAGTGTGCCTACGACACAGCGCACACAATCTCACACAACCGTACGTAACTAAAGATCTGCACAAGCCACAACTGATGTTGTGGTTCACTCATTTTTAATCAACTTCGTGTAGATTAAATCTGAAATAATCAGACCATTTATTCAGGTCCTCAATTAGTCAAGATTGCAATTTATTGAATCCGGGCTTAATGCTTTCTGTTTTTCTTTTTATCTATATCTTACTAAAGGTATAATTCTTTTTCTTAACTTTGAGTCAAATAATATTTCAACCATATGAAATCCATTTTTACACCTTCCAAATATATGATATTACCGGTATTGCTGATCTTTTTTATCAGTGAAGTTATCGCTCAAGAAACAGTGACTGGAAGTCTTTTTTTTAATGGGATAAACAGAACATATCGATTGAGGCTACCTGAAAATTTTAATAAAGACATTGCCATTCCTATGGTTTTAAATTTTCATGGCTTTGGTTCCAATGCTCTGGAGCAGGAATTTTATTCGGTATGAATAGTGTTGCTGATACCGCCGGATTTGCTGTTTGTTATCCGCAAGAATTGCCAATGCATGGAATGGGATGGTCCTTCGGCAGCAGTGCTGATGATGTCGGCTTTTACAAGTGCTTTGATTCGAGGATTTGAGTACAAATATGGTTTTGATAAAAATAGAATTTATTCCTGTGGGATGTCCAATGGCGGGTTTATGAGTTATACCCTTGCTTGTGAACTCAATAACAAGATAGCCGCTATTGCTTCTGTCACAGCAGCATGGTTCCTGGAAAAATAGGAGGATGCAAACCCGGCAGACCAATTCCTGTTATGGAAATTCACGGCACAGCAGATAGTACGGTTGTATGTAAAGGTTCGCTGATAGCTGTAGGTATTCCTGAAGTATTAAATTTCTGGAAGCTAAATAATGGTTGTGATACGACACCTGTAAAAGAATGGGTACCTGATATATTTGCTTTTGATAATTCTACAGAAAATACACTTATGTGAATTGTACGGAAAATAATGAAGTTATTCATTACAAAACAATAGGCGGTGCACATTCCTGGCCTGGATCTATTATACAGATCGGAGTTACAAATCTTGACTTCAATGCGGTGCAACAATATGGAATTTTTAAAATACAGCATGAACAGAGCTACAAACGTGGTGGAATCGACCACTACAAAAGACATCAGTATTTTTCCTAATCCATGTTATGATGAAGTGACTATAGCATAGGCTTAACTGAACATGCCAAGATGTATGTCATCCGGCATACATGGCAATATTATCAATCGTTATTATTGACTCAAAGGTCAAAATAATATTAATACAACCGATTTACCTGCAGGCATGAATATTATACATATCAACGGTGGAAAGAAAGTAAATCTTATAAGTTGACCAGGATTTATAATATGGAGGAATATGCCAATGTAATGAATTATGCCATTCCATTTTTTGTGGTATTAATTGTTGTAGAATATGGAGTTGTTTTACGACCAAAGTCATTAGATTATTTGACACGATATCCAGCCTTAGTTCAGGCGTAACTAATGTTATTAAAGATGTATTGGGCCTAGTATTGTCATTATTAGTTATGGTTGGATGGTAGATCATGTTGCTTTGATGCGTACAGAATCAACGGTCCTCCGTATATTATTGCTTTTATTGGACTCGATTTTGCCGGGTACCGACACATCGATTTTCACACGTAGTAAATGTTTTCTGGAATCGGCACATCATTCACCATAGCAGTGAAGATAACCTCGGTGCACTTGACAATCGGTATCTGAGATATTTGCTATATTCACAATATTGTTTTTACCAACGGCATTTTTAGTGTACCGGCAAAAGTAGTTGGCACAATTGCACCGCTCCATCTTTTGCTCAGTTTTGGTATCATACTAGATTAATAGGTAAGATGGGCTTCCTTAAATATATTATTGTTACCCCATCATCATAGGGTGCATCATGCCATTAATCCAATATATATGGAAAAAATTACAGCCAGATATTTATTATATGGGATAAAATTTTTGGTACTTTCCAACCTGAACTTGACACTGAAATACTTCCGTGTATGGTGTCACAAAACCTGTTCAAACATGGAATCAATGGCTTATAAATTACCACATATCTGGCAACTTATAAAGGACGCCTGGCGGACAGCTCGTCTCATAGGATAAGGTCAGAATATGGTTTATGCCTACAGGGTGGAGACCAGCTGATGTAGCCACTAAATATCCTATTTATAAAACAGACGATATCTATCGACGGCCAAAGTATGATACTAAAGCTTCTGTAGGTCTTAAAGTATGGTCGACATGTTGTTCAAAAAACAAGCGATAGTGAATAAGAACGAAGTGAAGTGCAAAGCACCAAAGGCTGACAAGCCTTTGACGCAGTGAACCCGCATGGCGGGATGGGTAGGTAAGTGCGTCTATTGCAGAAAAAAGCACAAAGATGAGGCGCTGATTAATAAAATGTAACTGCATGAGTTTTAGTTGGATTGATTAAAAACCCTTGCACACTCAAGTGTCTAAATATATTTATAAAAAATTCAGTTACCATATATTTA
>JADKGD010000076.1 GCA_016717145.1 Saprospiraceae bacterium
ATTGATCAACATCATCGAGTATTTAATCAGGACATGGAAATCAACGACAGGAGAAACCCTTATTGCACTTGGTCTTTGGCAGACAGAGAGTTGACAATTTGGATGATAGGCTTAGCAAAATAAACCACCACAATAACATTGGTATTGCCAATAGTGAGGCTAGACATTGAAATAATGGGCAGTGGTAATTCTGTTGTCACTTCAGTTCAGGGCTTGACGAATAAAGCCCAGCTTTGGTTCTTATTGTTTAACTTTATCAAAAAGCTCAGACAGCGGTTCCGGGGACGAATATAATATTCCCCCACCATCGGCAATACCTGCCCGTTATGGGATATAGAAAAAAAGTTGTAGGAATTACCAAAAAATTGGTAACTTTGCATAAAAAGTAAATTTAATGAGCAAGAATACGTCAGTAGCTTTAGGAACCCACTTCGAAGAATTTGCAAAGAACCGAATAGAAGAAGGAAGGTATAAAAATATAAGTGAAGTAATAAGGGCAGGGCTGCGATTACTTGAAGATGAAGAACAAAAATTTGTAATATTAAGAAATGCAATAAAAGAAGGGATTGAAAGTGGTGTTGCTGCAAATTTTGACTCGGAAAACACTTGGAGTTATTGAAAAGAAATAGGGATGAAAAATGCCTAAATTTCAATTATCGAACAAAGCAATAGAAGATTTAAGTGCAATTTGGAATTATACGTATGAAACATGGTCAGAAAAACAAGCTGACAAATATTACCAAGAAATACTAAATAAGTGTGTTGAGATTTCAGAGAACCCAAAAGAAGGTAAAATTTACGAAGGAATATGGGAGTCACTTAAAGGGTCAAGAATTAATAAACATATAATATTTTACAGAGAGATTGGAAAATGAAGTGATAGAAATTGAAAGAATATTGCATCAAAAAATGGACATCAAAATAAGACTTTAAAAAATAAAATACCCCACATAGTCGAGTAGACGCACACGGTCTTATCAGTGTTCGCGATTTAATGTAATCTAGCTGAAAACCGTAGTTTTCAGTTCCTTCATTTCGGAGTGAAACCGTTCACTCCGATGCCATTTTATGGCACCATTCTGTCACAGTTCGTAAACTGATGGGTTCAGTTTAAAGTACATTTCCAAAAGTGATTGATAGCCCCGTTTTTTAAGTCGTTGTAACGTAATAGTTGTTATCAGAATCGGGCTTTGAGCTACCGCCCATCCACCTTTTCTGGCCACCCATCCCGGTGCGGCGGGTTCATTCGCTTCGATGCCACTTATGGGCATCGATCCCCCAATGGCGGAATCGCTCATTCATTCCATGCATGCATCTTCTTGGTTTACACCAAGTCGGATTAGGTTGTGGGACTCAATACAAAACAATTTTTATAATGATGAATGAAAAAATGGTATTTTCACGCTCTGACGTTATAGGCTATGTTTGAACAACCACTCAAACGACAATACAAACAATAAATTGAATAACGAAATGACCAAACAAATTTTTAGAAACACACTAAAAACATTTGCTTTCATATTTTTTATGTCAGCAATCATATGTTGTAACTCTAACAACAAAACAGAAACGAAATACAGTTCAACCGCAATTTCTGAAAATGAAAGCATTCCTGACTCTGTTGTTCAGTTTTTAATTATTTCGGCTTCCAATGATTTTCGTAATCATCAACCACCGACACCTATTGATTTCCGGAAAGTGAAAATTGGCTATATTAAAGCTCCAAACAGTGAAAAGACTTTTCTCTCAATACAAAACAATTTTTATAATGATGAATAAAAAAAATGGTATTTTCACACTCTGACGTTAAAAGACATTATAAAAGACAGACATACGATGAAAAAATCAATCTTGACATTTTTAATCTTATTCTTTTCGATAACGACATATTGCCAAACTAAAGAGACAATTTCAAAATTAAATTTCGACTTTGAAATTGTTGAAAAGGGAAGACCTGCTGATTGGAATAATTTCGGGAGTCCAAATTACATTCTTGCTCTTGACTCCAACCAACATAAAAAGTGGGAAATATTCTGCTTCAATCGAATTTAAAGAAGGAAATCCAGACTTCAAGGCTTGGGCATTTGCAATTCCAGACAGCCACGCAGGTAATAAAATAACACTTACAGGTTATATTAAAACCGAGAACGTGACTGACGGATATGCTGGTCTTTGGATGAGAATTGACCCATCAATTGCCTTTGACAATATGAATAAAAATGGGGTAAAGGCACAACTGACTGGACAAAATATGAGATAACTCTTGAGATGAATCCAGAAAAAAAAAACAAATTGTTATTGGGGGATTATTAGTTGGAAAAGGTAAAATGTTGTTAGATAATTTTAACGTATCCATTGATGGGAAAGACATTAAAGATCTAAAACCAATTGAAAGAAAATTATTTCCTGCTGAAAAAGATAAAGAATTTGACAAAGGCTCACTAATTACAAGTATTTCGGTTGACAAAACCCAAATTGAAAATCTAAAAGCCTTGGTTTAATTTGGAGCTTTTTGAAATACTATCACCCAAATATTGCTAAAGGAGAATATACTGGGATTATGAACTTTTAGAATTCTTCCAAAAGTTCTAAATTCAGAAAACAGGAAAAATTGTGATAGTGTCTTGATAAAATGGATAGATAGTTTTGATGAATTTTCGCAAGGAAAGAAACTGTGATTAAATCATCAAAGTAAAAATGGAACCTGATTTAGTTTGGATTAAAAATTCTAATTTTTCAGATGAACTCACGACCTTACTATTAAAAGTAAAAATGCAGATAGACCGAAAGAGCATTACATATAGGATTACAACCAGGAGTTGGCAACCCTGACTTTAAAAACGAAAATGCCTATTCCTCAATGAAATATCCCGATGGAGGTTTTCGTCTTTGACTTTATACAGATATTGGAACATTATTCAATATTACTTCCCTATATAAAAATCTCATCGAAGCAGATTGGAAAAATGTATTAGAAGAATTTATTCCCAAATTTATTAAAGCAAAAGATGATACAGAATACATGCTTACTGTTTTAGAGCTTATTGGTCGGGTTCACGACACCCATGCAAATATTTGGGGTGGAAACCCAGTTTTAAATAATTATTTCGGGCTTCGTTATTCCTCTGTTGAACTAACATTTATTGAAAGCAAACCAGTTGTAACAGGTTTTTATGATGAAAAATTGGGAAAGGAAACCGAGTTAGAAATTGGTGATATTATCTCAGTTGTGAATAATAGACCAGTTGAAGAAATCGTAAATGAGAGATTGAAATATTTTCCAGCTTCGAATTATCCGACCAAATTAAGAGATATTTCCTCAAATCTTTTAAGAACAAATGACTCTATAATTAATATTGAATTTATTAGAGGTGACAAAAGAGAAACCAAGAATTAAAAACATTCTCTTCAAAAGAAATTAACATATACAGTAAATATCAGGTTAAAGACACTTGCTTCAAATTGATAAATACTGACATGGCCTATATAAATAATGGTTCTCTTAAAAGGGAATACCTGCCTAAAATCTGGAAAGAAATAGAAAATACAAAAGGGTTAATTATCGACATTAGAAATTACCCTTCTGATTTTCCCATCTATGATTTGAGTAGCTATTTAATGCCCCAAAGCACACCATTTGTTAAATTTACAAACGGTAGCATTGAAAGTCCAGGCCTTTTTACTTTTACAAAACTTTAAATGCAGGAAAGGAAAACAAAAGTTATTTTAAAGGGAAAGTCGTCATATTAATAAATGAAATTTCACAGAGTTCTGCTGAATTTCACACAATGGCATATCGAGTTAATCCAAATTCGACTGTTATTGGTTCGACAACAGCAGGTGCGGACGGCAATGTTTCGCAGTTTTACTTACCAGGTGGAATTAGCACAATGATTAGTGGAATTGGAGTTTATTATCCTGACGGAAAAGAAACACAAAGAATCGGTATTGTACCTAAGATTGAGCTTAAACCGACAATTCAAGGAATTACAAAAGGACAAGACGAATTAATTAATAAGGCAATAGAAATAATCAACGGACAATAAAATCGGCTTGTAACAGGGTGTGGTAAAAGTGAGGCTTTTGTACTAGGCTTAATCCGCCGCTGCGGTTACTTTCTATTAGTCCGACAAGGCGGATACTAAATTTGAACTTTAATACTTTCTAAACCCTACCTTCGCCAAGCACAAAAACGCCGTGTGAGTCTTGAGCAACCTATGAAGATAGGTTGATTTGCTTTAAAGGATAACTTTATTTTTTCTTACGTTTGGCAAGTTATAAGCAAAACCATAGACAAAATCCATCCTGGATACCCAGACCAATACCTCATAGAGCTCTTAGTCAAAAATAGTAGACAAATAATTTGCATTCTGCCAAGATGCGTAAAAGACAAATAACTACCGCCAACAACTAAGCGTTCGTCGTGTCCAGCGGACATGCGATGAACGTGCTGTTGAACCTGCCCACCACGCCGCCAACGCTTACGGTATACATAATGAATCTACTAAAAATCATATAAATGGGTTATGGGACCCAATACAAAACAATTTTTATAATGATGAATAAAAAAAATGGTATTTTCACACTCTGACGTTATGCCTCATCCTACAAAACGATACAATTACAAAGAGATAAACATCCGGCAAAAATATTATGACTGATAAAAAACAAAATATTTATTCTTTACTGGTAAAGGTGGAGTGGGAAAAACATCTCTTGCTTGTGCGACAGCAGTCGAAATGGCCGATGCTGGAAAAGCAGTTCTCCTTGTGAGCACCGACCCTGCCTCTAACTTAAAAGATGTATTAGAAAGTGCGGTAAATGAAAGTATACATCCGGTTTCAGGTATTGACAGACTTTTTGCTGTAAATATCGACCCTGAAAATTCAGCTGAACAATATCGAAATAGAGTAACCAAACCGCTTGAAGGAATTGCTTCGAAAGAAGAAATTAAAAAAATCAGGGAAGACCTTTCGGGTGCCTGTACTACTGAAATTGCTTCATTTGATGAATTCTCCCGATTTGTTTCAGGTGAAACAGAAGGAACAAAATTTGATGTGATAATTTTCGATACCGCACCAACAGGCCATACATTGCGACTGCTGGAATTACCTGCTGCCTGGTCGAGCTTTACAGAAGAAAACCCTGATGGTGCATCATGTTTGGGACCAACTTCTGCTTTGAAAAGTGGAAAAGAAAGATATCATACTGTAGTAAACAGACTAAGAGATGCTTCATTAACCAGCTTTAATATTGTTTCAAAGGCAGATAAAGCCTCTTTGAAAGAAGCATCAAGGACAAGCAATGAATTGAAAGAACTTGGAATGACAAATCAACAATTGTTCATTAATTGTGTTTTTAAAGCAATTGACAAAAACGACTTGCTTGCTAAAAAAATTGAGCTTATGGGTAACGAGCAACTTAATGCTGTTCCCGACAATTTGAAAAACTTACCGTTAAAAACTTTTCCTCTTTTACCCTATAATGTTTTGGGAATTGAAAAACTCCGTTCACTATTTAACTCAGAACTTCAAAAATCAATTTCAGAAAATAATTTACTAAAACCAGAAACGTCCAGACAGGTTTTAAATGGAATAGATCAACTCGTTGATGAACTTTGTAAAAATCAACAAAACGGACTGATTATGACTATGGGCAAAGGAGGGGTTGGTAAAACAATTGCCGCTTCTGCCATTGCGGTTTTATTGGCCAAAAAAGGCTTTGAAGTTCTTTTAACAACAACAGACCCTGCAGCACATATTCAGGATTTTATTGAACAGTTGGGTGAAATGCCTGCAACTTTGACCGTGGAACGCATAGACCCCAAAGTGGAAACACTACGGTACATAAAAAAAATATTAGAACATAAAGGACAAGGACAATCCGAGGAAGCTAAAAAATTAATACTGGAAGATTTAAAATCACCCTGCACAGAAGAAGTGGCAGTTTTCCACGCTTTCTCCAAAGCAATCAGTATGGCCAAGAGAAAATTTGTGGTTATGGACACAGCACCCACCGGCCATACGCTTTTGTTATTGGACACTGCCGGGAGTTATCACCGTGACATTATGAGAAACAATAAAAACGAAGGTCGAATTCGAACCCCGTATATGTCATTGCAAGATAAGACATTATCAAAAATAATTTTAGTTTCTTTACCAGAGACAACTCCAATGCGTGAAGCAGGTGACTTACAAAACGATTTAAAAAGAGCTGGCATTCGACCTTACGCTTGGTTAATAAATCAAAGCCTGTCAATGCTTGCAGGAATTTCAGACCCTTTGCTAAAAAGTCGTGCAAGGGCAGAAATTCTGGTTATTGATACAATAAAAGGAACATATTCTGAACGGACATTTGGTATTCCATTCATTGCTGAAAAAAAACTACTTCCTGCACTTTTGGAAATACATCTAAATCAAATATCTATTTGAAAGGAGGGGCTGCACAAGCCACAACTGATGTTGTGGTCCATTCATTTTAATCAACTTATGTAGATTAAATCTGAAATAATCAGACCATTTATTCAGGTCCTCAATGTAGTCAAGTTTGCACTTTATTGAACCAGGGCTTAGTGCTTTCTGTTTTTCTTTTTATCTTTGAGTCAAATAATATTTCAACCATATGAAATCCATTTTTGCACCTTCCAAATATATGATTTTGCCAGTATTGCTGATCTTCTTTATCAGTGAAGTTATCGCTCAAGAAACAGTGACTGGAAGTCTTTTTTTTAATGGAATAAACAGAACATATCGATTGAGGCTTCCTGAAAATTTTAATAAAGACATTGCCATTCCTATGGTTTTAAATTTTCATGGCTTTGGTTCCAATGCTCTGGAGCAAGAATTTTATTCCGGTATGAACAGTGTTGCTGATACCGCCGGATTTGCTGTTTGTTATCCGCAAGGAATTGCCAATGCATGGAATGTGGGATGGTCCTTCGGCAGCAGTGCTGATGATGTCGGCTTTACTAGTGCTTTGATTGAGGATTTGAATACGCAATATGGTTTTGATAAAAATAGAATTTATTCCTGTGGCATGTCCAATGGCGGGTTTATGAGTTATACCCTTGCTTGTGAACTCAATAACAAAATAGCCGCTATTGCTTCTGTCACAGGCAGCATGGTTCCTGAAAAAATAGGAGGATGCAAACCCGGCAGACCAATTCCTGTTATGGAAATTCACGGCACAGCAGATAGTACGGTTGTATATAAAGGTTCGCTGATAGCAGTAGGTATTCCTGAAGTATTAAATTTCTGGAAGCTAAATAATGGTTGTGATGCGACACCTGTAAAAGAATTGGTACCTGATATATTTGCTTTTGATAATTCAACAGCAGAAAAATACACTTATGTGAATTGTACGGAAAATAATGAAGTTATTCATTACAAAATAATAGGTGGTGCACATTCCTGGCCGGGATCTATTATACAGATCGGAGTTACAAATCTTGACTTCAATGCCAGTGCAACAATATGGAAATTTTTTAAAAAATACAGCCTGAACAAACCTACAAACATTGTCGAATCGACCACTACAAAAGACATCAGGATTTTTCCTAATCCATGTTATGATGAAGTGACTATAGACATGGGCTTAACTGAACATGCCAAGATGTATGTTACCGGCATACATGGCAATATGATCAAATCGTTATCATTGACTAAAGGTCAAAATAATATTAATACAACCGATTTACCTGCAGGCATGTATATTATACATATCAACGGTGTGAAAGAAAGTAAATCTTATAAGTTGACCAGGATTTAATAAAATATGGAGGAATATGCCAATGTAATGAATTATGCCATTCCATTTTTTATGGTATTAATTGCTGTAGAATATGGGGCGAGTTGTTTTATGCGACTCAAAGTCAATAGATTATTTGACACGATATCCAGCCTTAGTTCAGGCGTAACTAATGTTATTAAAGATGTATTAGGCCTGAGTATTGTCATTATTAGTTATGGTTGGATGGTAGATCATGTTGCTTTGATGCGTTTAGAATCAGCGGTCCTCCTGTATATTATTGCTTTTATTGGACTCGATTTTGCCGGGTACTGGACACATCGATTTTCACACGTAGTAAATGTTTTCTGGAATCGGCACATCATTCACCATAGCAGTGAAGAATATAACCTTGCGTGTGCACTACGACAATCAGTATCTGAGATATTTGCCATATTCACGATATTGTTTTTACCAATGGCATTGTTAGGTGTACCGGCAAAAGTAGTTGGCACAATTGCACCGCTCCATCTTTTTGCCCAGTTTTGGTATCATACCAGATTAATAGGTAAGATGGGCTTCCTTGAATATATTATTGTTACCCCATCACATCATAGGGTGCATCATGCCATTAATCCAATATATATGGACAAAAATTACAGCCAGATATTTATTATATGGGATAAGATTTTTGGTACTTTCCAACCTGAACTTGACACTGAAATACCTGTCTTTGGTGTCACAAAACCTGTTCAAACATGGAATCCCTGGCTTATAAATTA
Organism: Saprospiraceae bacterium; assembly: GCA_016717145.1. Taxonomy (GTDB): domain Bacteria; phylum Bacteroidota; class Bacteroidia; order Chitinophagales; family Saprospiraceae; genus OLB9. The sequence continues at coordinate 8,508 of JADKGD010000076.1, forward strand.
CCAGCATATCTGGCAACTTATAAAGGACGCCTGGCGGGCATCGTCACTATGGGATAAGGTCAGAATATGGTTTATGCCTACAGGGTGGAGGCCAGCTGATGTAGCCACAAAATATCCTATTCATAAAACAGACGATATCTATCGACGGCCAAAGTATGATACTAAAGCTTCTGTAGGTCTTAAAGTATGGTCGACAGTCCAACTTTTTATTACCCTGGCTTTGATGATGCACTTTTTCAACCATATCGTTATCCTGACGCCTTTAAATATATTGCTTTATGGCTTCTTTTTATTTTTAACTATATTTTCTTATACCAGTTTAATGGATGGAAGTATATTGGCAATCATTGCAGAAGGAATTAAGATTACCCTTGCATATTACATATTATCCATAAATGGATTTAGCTGGTTTGGCATAGATCAGATATGGTCTGAAGGAACCATAATTATAATATTTTACCTTACAATTTCCTTAGCTGCCAGTGTTTATTTTTTTACCTGGGACCGTGCAAAACAATTTGAACTGCCGGGTAAGTACGCTTAAAATTTATTAAGTCTTTTTTTAAGGTCAAAAAATATTTGTCATAATCCCTAAAAAATGATGATCTATTTGGGAAGCATCAATTCGGAGATGTTTGTTCAAAAAACAAGCAATAGTGAAAATGAACGAAGTGAAGTGCAAAGCACCAAAGGCTGACAAGCCTTTGACGCAGTGAACCCGCATGGCGGGATGGGTAGGTAAGTGCGTCTATTGCAGAAAAAGCACAAAGATAAGGCGCTGATTAATAAAATGTAACTGCATGAGTTTTGATTGGATTGATTAAAAACCCTTGCACTCAAGTGTCTAAATATATTTATAAAAAATTGATTACCATATATTTAGCTCAGTGACAGCAGACCCTAAACTGGGTTTTTCCCACTTAGTAAACTTATCGAAACTATATCTGAACCAAAAACTATTTCAACCTGATAGACAACAACAATTCTCTTGTTGCATCAGGATCAGTTTTTTTCAAGGTTACTACACTTAGTTTGTTGGCCTGTCTGGGATTAATTAGCGGGGATAGAAACAAACCCGATTGCAATGAATCCACGGAAGAAATGTAAAGTTTTCTCCTGTAGCCCTGGATGGTATCTGTTGTGAATTTGTAATCAGTATTGGTCCACAAAGACTTGTTATTTGTATAAGGATACATATATGTCCGATTCCTAAAAGACAATGTAGCCAGGGCATTACAATTTGGGCAAGAAAATAAAAGTTTATCATCCGGCCTTGGCTTCCTTATGCTTAAAACCCTTACTGAGTCCAAAAAAAGTCGCTGTACTTTTGGGTCAATGTGTATCAGTTCAAAAACTTAACATGAAAAACACCTTTAAATCCATTAATAAAATCTTCTTCCAAAGTGATAGGTCCCGGATAACTAAATCTACCATAATCGTAGTTCAGCGACACATCACCACAACTCACCGTTCCTACCTGTGAATCTATTCCCTGACCTGTTTTAAAGACACATTCATCTCCAATACTAAAGATTTCGTTTCGGCTTATTTTATCCTGAATTGTATTGTTTTTATGTGTTCCGCAGCCAAAATTTGCACAAACGAAGACACTAAAAATAAAAAATATCGACCTCATATATATCTATTATTATTTATTTTTTGGCAACGCAGCCAATATCTCTTTTAAAAATGTATTACCATCAAAAGCTTCATCGCCAGTACCCAATCTAACTACCACCACATCACGCGATGGTATAATGTATACATGTTGTCCATGAAAGCCATTGGCAGAATACATATCTGCCGGGACGTCAGGATATTCACTACTATCTTTATTCAACCAAAATTGTGCTCCATAGACACCATCCGAACCTTTGGCCTCCATTGCTGAATATTTTGTCCAGCCTTCAGGCAATAATCTATTCCCGTTCCATACGCCATCATGCAGATAAAGCAAGCCGTACTTTGCCCAATCACGGGCAGTAGCGTAGCCATAACTCGAACCGATAAAGGTACCGGATTCGTCTGTCTCGATAAAAGCCGATGTCATACCCAATGGATTAAAAAGTCTGGTTTTCAAATATGTCAGATATTTTTTATCATCATGAATTACATTCCTTAAAAGTTTACTTATCAGATTGGTCGTGCCTGAACTATAGCACCAATGGCTTTCAGGAGTATACTTTAGAGGTTTTGAAAGTGGAATTGTTGCTATATCCTGAGCATTATAGAGCATATTTGTGGCATCCGACACCGTTGTATAGTCCTCAGACCATTCGAGACCTGAGTTCATTTGCAATAGGTTATTCAATGTAATATCCTTGCGACTATCTCCTGACCACTCAGGAAAAAGATTATTTTTTTGAATAGTCAATGTACTGTCTTTAACCATAAGCCCTACAAACGTATTCATCAAACTTTTTGTCATTGACCAACCAAGCTGTGGCGTAGTTTTATCAAATGTATAAAAATAGCGTTCACCTACGATCGTATCTCTATGTATCACCACTACAGATGTGGTGCGGATAAGCGACAAATTATCTCCTGAATCGAATACCCCATCAATGGCCTTTTTTAGGGCTATCCCATTGGTTCCCGTTGTAAGCGCTACCAGTTCCTGATTACCATAAGGCCAGTTTAATCTGTTGTCCGGCATTTCAGGTGGAATCGACTCTGGAAAAGTAGTATTAAAATCATCTTTTCCATCCAGCAAAATACATCCAATCCCTTTACGGTATACGCACACTCTGGGAGACATACCAAAAAGAGCACTTGTAACCTGATTTTTATTCTTATCAATATTACTGGATACCTTTCCTAAAATACTGAAGTATAAGTCCTGATTTTCTACATCAGTCTGTATCCTGTCGGAAGCCAGCGTAGCGGTACATATTTTTTTTGCCACATAACCATTTGCTATGGCAAACTGTGGATAAAAATGCCACAATACGCCGATGAAACCCAGAAGTAAAAGCACAACAAGAACAATTAACTTACGTTTCATAAAATGTACAATCGTGAATGGTGAAATTAATAAAAACCTGCATAAAACTCCGGTAAATGTAATAAATAGATTGCAAACTCTTTTATGTAATCCTACCCGACGTAAAAAAGAACTAACATCCTATATTTAAGCATTATTGATATTGAATATAAATTGGCTTCGGATGAAGGTTTAATATTTCTGTTGCTGTCATCAACCTTTTTGGTTTGGTTAATTTGTCATTTTTGTAAAACAATTTAAACCCTGCAAATTGCACAGGTTCAGATGTTATGACATTTTTGTATGAATTTATCTTTTTTGCCGGAAAACCAAAACCATCCATATTGATAACGATCTGCACTTCAGGGCAAGTTTTAATTTTATCAAAATTTGTGATCATTCCCTTTGTAAACCTGTGCACAACCAGAATTTTTGGGGGCAGATGATGCTTTCTCACCAGATCAGCTAAATATTCTACGGCAAAATTTATATCCCCTGCATCCAGACTTCCAATGGAAGTGCCAGGCTTTTTCCCTGTTTTCATAGACCATTCAGGATCTAAACCAAGATGTACATTATTTTTTACTAAAAAATTTTCAAGCAACGGAATTTCAGACGCTACCGTGCTATGGCCCGGTTGAATATCTAAAATTGTAATGGCATCAATAAGTTTGGCCAATTTCAGGACTTTGTCAATTTGTGAATCTGGCATTCTTAACCTATACATTCCCCCTTTACCTGGCTTTGACTGAGCTGTGACTGCAAGATAATGCAGTGCCGGTAAAACATGTACGGTAGTATCACTTTTCTGCCAATAGTCAACTTCCATCATCAGTTTTTTAAGCATATCTTCAGAAGGATTTAAGCCCAAGATTCCCATCTTCCTTTGATAAAAATTCCCGTAATAGGCCACTATTCGATTGAATGGAAGTAATGCGCCTTTTAATGGATAAGGGGCTTTAACAGGCCATTTATTGTCAGGTTTATTTCCTGCCAGTTCGGATAATTTTAGATCATAAAGGGCTGTGTCAATACCATTACTGTCAACTACTTCAGAAACAAAAAGAGCGCTATCCTTTTTTATAAGTGGTAATGGGAGTGATGATGCCGTTTTTTGTTCAAAAGAATTTTTACAAGCTACCATGAACAGGCATGACATAACCATCCAGATTATTTTTTTCATATTTTTCTACTATTTCCAGTCAATTCTGTTGGATACTTTAATTAACGTGAGTTCGATGTGATTTTGTCATGATTTTTGCATATTATAGCAAAAATCCCGCCAAAATTATGTGTATTTGCATTTGTGACCGTTTCAGGGTTTTATGGTAAAAATCTAGCACTGACTTTAACATAAAGCATTATAAATGAGAAATAATTACAAACAACACAAGCTACCAAAAAAAATCAGGAAATCATTACCTTAGCTACTTTATTAAACCCAAATTCCGTTATACAACTATTAGCATCTTAAAAACATATTCTATGTAGACATAAAATAATAGTTTGTAACGTAAGTTTTTTGTTGTTTATTTTGGGATAATTTGTTGATATATGACTCCAAGACTATATGCTGATTTGATGATAACAACATCTGAAGCTGAAGACATCGCGCTTAAGTATTTTGGTATTTCGGGAAGTGCTTCTCCCCTTTCCGGCGAACTTGATTTCAATTTCTGTATCAAGACAACCAGTGGTACATCTTACATGCTCAAAGTAAGTCGTCCCGATGTAGAAACACAACACATCGACTTTCAGCAAAAAATATTGGAACATCTGGCAAAACAAGAGAAAGATATATCGTGCCCTGATATTATTCCCAATAAAGAAGGTGCATCATTGACTGTTTTTTTGGATGCCAATGGCTATTCCCGTCAAGTCCGTATGTTGTCATGGATTGAAGGGAGATTATGGTCTTCAGTACAGCCAATAAGTGACGATTTGCTTTTCAGTCTGGGGAAAGAAACAGGCAAAATAACGACTGCCTTATTTAATTTTAATCACCCTTTTGGCGTAAGAGAAATGGTTTGGGATATTGATCAATCCTTATGGATTAAAGAATATGTACACTCATTTACAGGGGCACAAAAAGCCATATTGGAAAGATATATCTTCGATTTTTTGTCGATTAAAAACCAGCTTGGACAATGCCGTAAAAGTATTATCCACAATGATGTCAACGATAACAATATTCTGGTATCTTTTGATACAACAAAACCTATAGTATCAGCCATTATAGATTTTGGCGATGCGGTCCATACCAGTTCAGTCAATGATTTGGCCATTGCCGTGGCTTATGGCATTATGGGCAAACCGGACCCATTAGAAGCAGCATCAAAAATTGTAGCAGGATACCATACTCAATTTCCCCTTAAAGAAGTTGAGATAGATCTTTTGTATGTTCTGATAGCCATGCGATTGTGCATCAGTGTTACCAAATCTGCTATTAACAAAAGGCAGGAGCCGGATAATGATTATCTGCTTATAAGCGAAAATCATGCCTGGAGATTATTGGCATTATGGATGGAAATTGATACACATTATGCAAAGTTTACTTTTAGACATGCTTGTGGTTTGGATGCACATCCTGAACAATCTGCATTTGGATCCTGGGCAAAAAACCAAAGCTTTTCGATAGCAGATTTATTTCCTCAATTGGAAAATAAAAAAATATGTCACGCAGATATGTCGGTTGGAAGTACCTGGCTCGGTCATAAAATAGACTATGAAAACAATGACTTATTTTCATTTAAATTAAAACAATGGTCTAAAAAAAATGATGGCGCCCTTATAGCTAACGGGTATCTGGAGACCCGTCCCTTTTATAGTACTGATGCTTATTGCAAAGAAGGAAACCATGGCCCACAATACCGATCCGTACACCTTGGCATGGATTTTTGGGTAGATGCCGGTATTCACTTACATGCACCATTTGAAGGTGAGGTATTTAGTGTCTTTGACAATGATCTCGATAAAGATTACGGACCTACCATCATTCTCAAACATAGTTTTGATGATCAAAAATCATTTTACACACTATATGGTCATCTGGACAAATCGACTTTGAATGTCGTAAAAAAAGGACAATATATCATAAAAGGTCAGCATATCGGATATATCGGGAATGAAACTGAAAATGGACATTGGACACCACATCTGCACTTTCAGATCATGCTTGATTTATTGGGTCATAAACATAACTTCCCCGGAGTAGCTTTTCCAAATGAAACTGACATCTGGAAAAGCATTTGCCCCGATCCGAATCTTTTTCTCCAATCGAATGCATTATTGCGCTCTGAAAAAATAATACCCCGGACTTAATGAAGTACAGATCACAGCATCTGGGCAAAGGTCTTTCTTTATCCTACCCTTCTCCATTGCATATTGTACGGGGAGAAGGTAGCTATCTCTTTGACAAAACAGGAAGAAGGTATCTGGACACTGTCAATAATGTCGCACATGTAGGTCATGAACATCCGCGTGTAGTTCATGCCGGTCAGGCGCAAATGGCCCTGCTAAATACCAATACAAGATACCTGCATGAAGCTATCAATCTATTTGCAGATCAGTTATTAAGTACATTTCCTCCTGAATTATCGGTTGTTCACTTTGTCAATTCAGGAAGCGAGGCTAATGAACTGGCACTAAGAATGGCGTACACCATTACAAACCAAAAAAATATGCTGGCCATGGAGGTTGGATACCATGGCAATACTAATGCAACCATTGGTGTGAGTTCGTACAAATTTAATGGTAAAGGCGGCCATGGAAAACCGGACACGACACATTTGATTCCATTACCTGATGCATTCAGAGGCATATATCGGGGTGAAAATACCGGTGCAAAATATGCGAAACATGTTGATGACATCATAACACAACTGACGTCAAATGGTCAAAAAATAGCCGGCTTCATCCATGAAAGCATTATCTCCTGCGGTGGACAAATCGAACTTCCTGATGGTTTTCTTTCTCAAGTTTATGCAACATTAAGAAAAGCCGGCGGAGTTTGTATTGCCGATGAAGTCCAGACAGGCTGCGGTCGTGTAGGTACGCATTGGTGGGCTTTTGAAATGTTTAACGTAATTCCGGATATTGTAACTATAGGTAAACCTTTGGGCAATGGTCATCCTCTGGCAGCCGTAGTCTGTACAAAAGCTGTAGCAGATGCTTTTGCCAATGGCATGGAATTTTTTAATACCTTTGGAGGCAATCCTGTATCATGTGCGATTGGTATGGAAGTTATGAAAGTAATAAAGGATGAAACATTAATGAATAATGCATTCGAAACAGGGAATTATTTGAAAAAACAATTGAAAGCGTTGCAAGAAACATTTCCCATCATAGGAGATGTAAGGGGTAAAGGGCTGTTTTTGGGTTTTGAACTTACTGATGCCAGCCTACAACCACTCGAAGCCCAATCAACTTATCTTGTCAATAGAATGTGCGATTATGGTATTCTTATGAGTACTGATGGTCCGGATCACAATGTCATAAAAATTAAACCGCCCTTGGTTTTTAGCAAAAAAAATGCTGACGAACTGATCGGCAGATTACAAATGGTATTCAAAGAGGACATGATGAAAATATAAACTGACTTAACCCAGAATCCGCATTAGAAATTTATTCCGAGAATATCTGACTTTATATTTGTTTCTGTACTCATTTTCCGTCCTCAATGTAGCTAAGGCTACATTTCCGGGCAAAAATTCCGTGCATCACAACTATTTTGCCGGATATTCTCTCATTACAAAGTCCAATGCGGAATCTGGGTTTTAAATCAATCAAAGAATTTAAAACAAAAACATAAAAAAAATCGTTTTAAAACAAATCATTTTCACTTGAAATTTCAATTAGTTACCTTAATTTTTGCTTTCTTTTTGTTGTCGGGGTGTTACAGCTTCAAAGGTATTGCCATCCCTCCTGATATCAATACATATTTTGTTGATAATTTTCAAAATAGTGCATTGTCAGCACCCGGAGATATCAATCAACGATTCTCAGAAGCGTTGAGAGCTAAGATAAGAAATGAGTCCAGACTTACGTATAAAGAACAAGGTGCTGATATCGAATTTTCGGGTAGTATAACGGGATTTGCCTTACGACCCGAAGCACCACAAGCCGGGAATACGGTCGCCCTAAACAGATTGGACATCACCGTTCAGGTTATATTTACCAATAATAATGATGAGAAAAAAAGTTGGAAAAAAAGCTTTTCATTTTTCAAGACTTATACGAGTGACCAGGACTTTATCAGCCTTCAGGACGGCCTTGTAAGCGATATCTTCAAACAATTGATGGAGAATATTTTCAACGAAGCCTTTACAGGTTGGTAAGGTCACATAAATAAATAAAATTCCTTTGTGAGTTCTATAAAGGCGGGGGAATAAACGTTTGCTTCATCTGGAAGCATAAATTATCAAATCGTTATTTTTTATTGCTTCTTTTATTTAATCCTAGTCTCAACATTAACCTTTCAATATTTTTGTGTTCCTTTGATCTTACCTGGGTAATAAGGTGTGGATACAAATCATACTTAGCAGACATTTCAATAAACCTGAGACCTTCAATATAGGGCAAAATGACATCAAAATGGCCTTCAGGATGTAATAATTTTTTGACGGCAAAAAGAAGATCCGAATGAGACAATTTGATGGTGTGCCGCACATTAGCCTTATTTTCATTTAAAGAAAATGTACCGCCTGAAAAAAAAGGTGGGTTGCTAATGATTAAATCAAATCGTTCATGATGTACCATTGCAAAGTCCTGCAATGAAATATTTAAAACTTTGAGCCGGGAATTAAAGGCACAATTTTCCATATTATTTTTGGCATCCAGGTATGCAGCCTCGTCAATTTCCAATGCTGTCACCATCATGTCCAATTTTCTTTGAGCCAACATTATGGCAATAACTCCGGTACCTGTCCCGATATCCAATGCGGTATGTTTTGCAGTCAAGTCAGTCCATGCGCCTAAAAGTACACCATCTGTATTCACTTTCATTGCGGCATTATCCTGCAGAATGTCAAACTGTTTAAACTTAAAAACATTGGACTCAGACATAAAACGGTTTCGAACTTCAACTTTTAATGTATCAATACTAATTAAACTTAATTTGTTTTGATAAGTTTACCCGTTTTTATTTGCCCCCCGGTTTCAATTTCTATGAAGTAAGCGCCATTTAGCATATGGTTTACGTCAATGTCATTGATGCCGGCTTTCAAGTCGACAGACCATTTTAATGGACCGCTTATACTTTGAATGATGGCTTTCCCGGGCAATGGAACATTTATTGTTAAAACATTTGAAACAGGATTGGGATAAAACAACATATTAGCATTATTATTATCTTGGGTAGACGATTTGATGACATCTACACAATTACTAAAATAAGTACATTCTTTATAGCTGATGCTTAATTTATATTTGCCGGATTTTGTAACTACATACGTGGCACTATTTGCATCCGCAATAGGCACATCAACTCCGCTACTGCAATCAAACCATTGATATATACCTCCCGGAACAATAAATGCTTTGAGTGAATCTTTTACTTTAAAAAATATAGGTGAAAAATTTATTATTTTAATGTCAAAAAACACTGTGCTGTCACATCCGTTTACCGATTTCAGAGATTCGGCAAATTTACCCTCATTAACATAAATATTGTTGCCCACTTGTATTGATCCCCCTTTACACAATTCAAACAGAGTGTCTATCTCATATCTTGGGTATACGTTTAGTACAATGTTTACGATGCTGTCACATCCATCACTTTTTGTAAACGTGTCGACAAGAGTCGCCGATTCTTTGTAAAAAATGTTATTGATCTTTACGCTATCTCCTTTGCAAAGTTTAATTTTTTCATTTAGAATAATGTGATTCCATCTTATCTTAGAGGTAACAATACTGTCACAACCTTCACCTGAAGTAAATTTATCTACAAATATACCCGGGTTTTTATAGATGGAATTACCTACTTTAACAGTGTCTCCGGGACATATGGCGTATTCAAAAGTTTGCGCAACATCCTGCAAAACAGTAAGATCCAATATGATAATACTATCACATCCATAAAGGTTTTTAAAGCCTATAGAATATAAACCAGTGTCATAATAAACGGAATCTCCAAACTTAACAGAATCACCGTTACAAATTCCTTCTTTGACAAAATACAATTTTTGAGATACAAAAACATCAGAAATGATTATACTATCACAGCCATTTTTAGCATCTAAAGTGTCTTTATATATTCCTGTTGCCTTATAAATTTTTGGTCCGACAATAACTTCTGCACCTTCGCATATCAGATATTTTTTTTGTTCTATTGCCGGTACTATCAGCACCCGGACATCAGAAAAGACAATGCTGTCACAACCTTTGGAATTCATTAGTGTGTCAATAAAATTACCGGTCCTTTTATATACCTTATTGCCCACTTTTATACTGTCACCTTCACATAATGTATAGTCTTTTTGTGAGGTTGAAGTATTAAAAAAAGTTAAATTAGTAACCACTATGCTGTCACAGCCGGCTGAAGATTCCAGAATATTTGTATAAACACCTGATGCTGTATAGTTACTTGTACCAATAAGGTAGGATTGGCCTTGACATAGACTGATAGTCTGACTGAAATTTGTTTCCAGAACTTTTACTTTCACTATCAGTAAATCTTCACAACCATTTTCTCCTGTTGATGATTGTATGTAAGTGCCACCTAAAGTATATGAAGCATTTCCAACGGTTATACTCTCGCCTTTACAAATGGTAACTTCTACATTTTCAATTTTTGAGGGCAGTAATTCTATAATGGAGATAATCGTACTGTCACAACCGTGGATAGAAGAAAGGATGTCAACAAAACTTCCACCAAATGTATAATTAGAAGTACCAACTTTTATGGTATCACCATTACATATCGTATATCTGTTGATATTGTTGAATTTGGGGAAAAGTCCTATTTCCGAGACAATAACACTATCGCACCCTGCCTTAGATATCAATGAATCCACAAAAACACCAGCTGTTGTATATTTACTTTTGCCCACAAAAATAGTATCTCCCTGACACAAATCTATATTTTGATATATTAAACTATCTGTAAAAACTTTAATATTTATCTGCCTGCATTCAGAGTTTATAATACATCCCCCCGATCCTTTAAGGTAGTAATTGATACTTTTATTTAATACCTGATCAATAAAACTTCCACTCGCAAAAGTGATATTTGAACAACTATCTTTTTGCCATGACCATTGTGAAGCACCATTCAAATACCCTTCAGTAATTTGGATCAAACCTCTGTCACCTTTGCAAACTTCAGGTCGCGGAACATTTACTACCTTTAAATAAGGGTTCACACAAATAAAATCATTTATCAGGTATGCATCAAGTCCTCCATTGGACAAAATATTCAATTCACCTGAGGTGGGATCAAAATCGACAATGGCTCCAAATCCTCCTGTTGAGATCAGGTCACCATTCAGCTTGAGTCCGATGTCATTTATTTGATCATTTGCTATTCCACCCCTTGCAAAATGTTCATTATAAGTTCCGTCCTGATTCAAAATTAAAACAAACATATCAGCACCACCATTGGACTCACTTTCATTTTTTCGTTCAAAAGCAGTATTAAAATCTACCTTACCCCGATATAAACCACACAAGTAAGTAATACCGGTATTATTGACAAGCACCTGATTGCCCTGATCATTTTGCGGTGAACCCATGCCATTGGCCCATATAGTGTTTCCATTCTGATCCAATTTTAATACAAAAATATCAGTCCCGCCTTTAGAGATAAGCTCCTGATCAGAAAGCAGACCAAAAGAAACAGTTTCAGAATATTTGCCTGTAATGATTACATTTCGTTGTGCATCAGTAGTGACAGAATGACCGTAATCAACATTAGTACCTCCATAAGAATTTACCCATAAAAAATTTCCTGTTGCCGAAAGTTTTAAGACAAAGATGTCGGTTAATCCTTTAGTGTTAACTAAAGCTTCGCCAATTCCTGGATCAAAATCCAGTACTTGCCTGTAATCTCCAGTCACATAAATATTATTCTGATTGTCTCTTGTGTGTTGGCTTACAAATTCATGATCACTTCCTCCGATCCTTTTGAGAAAAAGAGCTTGCCCTGTATTGCCATTCATTTTTAATATAAAAATATCATTACCCCCATTGCTAGCCAAATTAAACGGGGGGAAAAGAGAGGCGAAACTGGCATTACCTTCAAAATAGCCACTTATAACAAGCTCTTCTGCTAAGCCGGCGGTAACGGACTTGGCAGTAACCGCGATGTCAGATTCCAGTTTCCTTGCCCACAATAGTTCACCGTTGGTATTTAGTTTGACAATAAAAGAATTTAGTTTTTGGTTTGTTGAAGACAAAATCAATGATGTACCTAAAAACAAGCTATGCTGAAATGTTCCCACTATAAACAAATTGTCATCCAAATCAACAGACACATCATATGAGATGTCAGATTTGGTGCTGCCCAGTTGTTTTACCCACTGTAAAATTCCAAGTGAGGTACTTTTTCGAATGAGTACATCGTCGGCCCCTTTGGATGTGAAAGAAAGGTTATTGGCCACAATAACGGTTCCCATGAAGTTTGTAATATCAAAAATATTCTGATCTGAATCAATGGCTAACCCATTCCCATATTCGGCCGTTGTCCCTCCTATTTTATAGATCCATTTTAATTCCTGGCCCTGATTAGCACGTATAAACAGTAAAAAAAATATGACGCTGAAGTGTAACTTTAGTTGTTTCATTTGCATACCGATATTAAAGTAATAAAGTTAGTAAACAAGTACAACCAAAACTATGCCGTAATTCAAAATATAGGGAGCCGGATGAATCTGAAATTTCTTAAATTTACGTATTATATTTGAGTGAAAACTAAGTAGACTCATCATGAGCGCATTCCTTATTTCATAAAATCAATCACCTAAGGTTAGAAATACAATATAAGTGGGATATAAATACAAAAATGGTGGGCAACTTACGTAACCCACCATTTCAATTTTTGTTTAAATATTCAGATCAACAACTGATTGACCAATGAATTATTTTTTCTTCAATACAATTGTTGCCGGACCATAACTTGTACCATTTGCATCACTATGGACGATCGTAACTGATATCGATTTCTCACAAGTGTTGACAGCACTAGCGGCTTCATCAATATCTCCCAAAAATACGGTAAGCGGAGGCAAGTCATAACTACAATACTCTTGTTTAGTTCCAAAAATACCAAAAGTCTCAGGATCAACATTTAACAGTATTGGCTTTGCATTTGCACCACAATTATATTTGAAACTTAGGACATTACTACCTTCATCAGCAACACTGATCGTACTGCCTACTGACCAGTCAGCCCATCCATCAGATACAACCGTATAATCCCCAACAAAATCACTGTGTACGTATTCAGGACAACCGCCTACATTTTTGATAACTACTTCCATTGTCTTTTTGAGCGGTAATCCAAGAGGATAGTTACTAGTTAGCGTTATGAAGATAGATTCATCACCTTCTAAAAATACATCAGAATTAATTTGTAACTGGAAAGAACCTGCTCTTTGCAAAGTTGCAACACTGACGGAATGGGAAGGCAAAGCATAATCCACATCTTCAGTTGCAGTAGATTTAGCTTCATGTGCAATATCTAAAGTAAATTCTACGATTTGTTTCTCGTCAAAAGTAAAATTAAAAGTATATACTGAGTCTGTTTCAGGTAATTCAATTTTATCTGGTAAACCTAAAACACTAAACTCTTCAAACTTGGTAACTGTAGAAATGTCAGTTGCTTCTTCTGAGCAAGACATCACAAAACAGCTTACCAAAATTGCTATGAATGTGATTTTATTAAATCTTATTTTCATTTTTTGATTAATTTATAAATGATTAAATCTTATTTCTTTTGCAGAACTTCGTAAAATTCCCTCTCTCCATTAGCAGAAGTGTACCCATATGTCAATTTGATGATATGCTTACCACCTACAGGATCAGGAATCAATACATTGGATCCTGCGCATGGGACATTTGTAAAAGCGCCTGGAAAAGTTTTACATCCAGTAGCAAATAATCCTGAATATATCGCACCATTCACTAAAATAGGCACATCAATGCTATTGTTAGAAAAGTCTACCTTAAAATTAAATGATTTTCCTACCCAATCATCAAAAGGACCCCAAGCATCAGGATGTGAAAAAGTGGTCTCATCTACCGAACCTATAAATCTCTCAGCACCATCCCAGCCATCTCTCAGCACATTTATTCTGTAATACTTGGATTCAATCACGGTATATATACCCGCATATATACTCAATACACCAACATTTACTGCACCTGGCAAATTAACCACCCCTTGTGCAGTTTCCCCTTCGAAACTAAGTTTCCAACCTGAACCCACAGCAAGCGTTTTGTCATCTGCAGGCAATGGTGCGCCACCTATCGTTATACCATTTTTAAGGTCAGCATATGTCAATTTTTCAGAAAAATTAGTTTTAGCGTCATTTCCGACGTTGAAACTTTTTAATAATGTTTTACTAGATACTAACCCAGTTTTGGCATCAGTGAATACGCTGTAAACATTGACTTTAGTTACTTTCTTGACGCCATTTATTAATGCAAACTTTAAGTCGTAACTTGGTGTTCCACCTTGAAATTGTACTACTTGCGTTTCTATCTGCAGTGATGCATCAGTTATCTTTTGTGTAAGTCCTGTACCGTACTGCACTAAGTCTTCTTTACCGCAAGATGCGATTAAAAAAATAGCAAATACAGGTAGGATTAATTTTAATATTAAATTCTTCATTATTTTTATTATTTTATTTTTATTAATTATCCCAGAATACTTTATCTGTTACTTTTCTACCTTTAGGAGAATTAGGGTTAAAACTCAATTCTGTCTGAGGATACAATCTAATAGTTGGAAACACATTAGTTCCCAACACTGTACGGGTCGGAGTGGTAAAAATACCATTGCCGGTATCTGTAAAAATTTTAGTGCCTGGTATATCAAATCTTCTTGTTTCAATCCAACCTTCTGCTTCCTGCAGACCACACATAGATATCCATTTTTGAACAGCAAGAGCGCCAATTTTTGCATCAAAACTAAAACTTTGCTCATATACTGCATCTGTTGTTAAGTAAGCCGCTGCATCTGTAGCAC
Source organism: Saprospiraceae bacterium (assembly GCA_016717145.1). Taxonomy (GTDB): domain Bacteria; phylum Bacteroidota; class Bacteroidia; order Chitinophagales; family Saprospiraceae; genus OLB9. The sequence continues at coordinate 23,675 of JADKGD010000076.1, forward strand.
CAATATACGAAAAATGTGCTGTTACTGCATTATCATACATTGTCTTGTCATTATCAGCCGTTCCGTACCTTAATGCTGCTTCTGCTCTTAGGAACATAACTTCCCAATGGCTCATAAGGATAACATCATTTGTAGGCCCATAAGCAACTACTGATGGCTTACTAAAGTCAGCAGGCTTTGGTGATATAAGATCATTGATATTACCTTGTGCTAAGCCTACAATGGTATTTGTAGCTGCAGCAGGATTAAAAAGAACACCTGCTCTTGGATCATTAAGTTTAGCCAAAACCGTGGTAAGTGATTTACTGGCTACATAAAACATTCCTATTCCTGATTCTGCACCACCATATTGAGGATTCCAATTATTTGTAGCGCCCCCAACGAAAGGAACTTTAGCCATTTCATCCTGACTGTTTATAAATGAAGCACTGGATACCAATGCTTTTATCTTAGCAGCAATACTTGCATCTCCGGAATTTGATTGTCGCACTAAAATTTTTAACTTTAAGGAGTTGCCAAATTTTGCCCATTTTGAGACATCTCCACCATATATTAAGTCTTCAGCGCCCAATGCACCTCCTTTTTCTAAATTCGCTAATGCTGCATCTATTTTTACTAACAAATCATCATAAATAGATTTTGCACTATCATACTTTGGCGTTAAAATAGCCCCATCTTCAATTGCACCTCTCAATGCCTCTGAATAAGGTATATCTCCATATAAATCGACCAAAGTCTGATAAATATTTGCAGTCAGAATTTGTGCCGCACCTGATTGAGCCGGGCTACCATTTTTAATTACAAAACTTAGATCAGATAATGATTGCTGATATGATCTACCCCATTCGGTGTTAAAATCAGTAGGCTCAAAAAAGTATCGCTCGTGGTCAAGAATGGCCACACCGGGACCACCTGCCCAATATTGTGCCATTAAGGCACATTGCTCATTAATATTATCATCCAGAGCTATGGCATAATAACCTATACCTGAAGTTAAGACTTCTTGTGGCCTGGCAGATGGTGAATTGTTAGGGTCCACATTTAATTCAGCCAGATTATCTCCACATGACGAGATAAAAGCAATAAATGAAACCAGGATAAAAAATTTATATATTTTCATATTAATTAATTTTAAAATTGAATATTAAGGTTAAACCCAAAACTTCTTGAAGGAGGCGTTTGTGATGACTCGACTCCTATGACGTTTTGTGCAACTGTACCAGGACCATTTACTTCCGGGTCAGCAAAAGTATTGTTTTTGTCAAGCCAAAACTTAAGGTTTCTTGCATATAATCCTATAGATGCACGACCCATTCTCAAAGAATTGGTAAATGAAACTGGTATATCATACGTCAATCCAACGTCTCTTAATTTGATAAACCCGCCATCGATTACATTTCTACCCCAGTTACCATCATCTATGTAAGCATTGGCAAGAGTAGGTACCGTGTTTGGAGCATAAGTGACATTACCATTTGCTTCAGTTGTAGCTACTACACTATTAGGAATGATAAAAGGTTTTCTATCACCTATTAAAGTAGTACTGGCTGTTCCATTAAACTCTGTATAAAATTTTGTAGTGGAAAATATCTGACCACCTTTTCTTACATCAAATAATACATTTAAGCTTAGGTTTTTGTAACCTATTCTGGAAGTCAGGCCGCCCATCCAATCAGGTTGAACGTTACCTATTGGACCTGCTATAGCAGAATATACTGGCAATCCTCCCGCTACAATAGGATTTCCACTTGGATCAAATGTAGCAATTTGACCTTTCCATGTACCGTAAGGTTTACCTTCTTCTGCAACTAATGTAACACCTCTACCGGTATCATACATAACCAATTCATCTGTTTCATCAGATATTTTTACGACTTTGTTTGTATTTTTTGCAAAATTTACGCCAATTTCAAATCTAAAGCCCTTTGGATTTGAAAATGGTTTATAATTTAAACTCACTTCATGTCCTTTATTTGTGATTTGCCCTACATTCTTAGAAGTGTTACCAAAACCAGAAGTGGTAGGTAAGCTAACCGTAACGATCTGATTATTGTGATTTGAAGCATAATATGTATATGCAAGTGTCAATTTATCACCAAAAAATCCTGCATCAAAACCTAATTCAAGTGTAGTAGTCAATTCAGGTTTAAGCCAGGTTACCAATTTGGTTTCCTTTCGAGAAACCAGTTTGACCATTTAATGGGAAGTTGATATCATAAATATCTCCATTGACTACTGCAACAGGATTACCTAGATATACAGATTGTAGCAAATACGTACCTGCGTCTTTACCAGTAGTTCCGTAACTAGCTCTAGCCTTTAAGTAATTTAAACTTGATTTATCAAGCTTGAGTATTTCAGACAATACAGCTGAAGCACCTACAGCCTGGTAAAAGAAAGATTGATTAGCTACAGGTAAAGTAGATGAGTAATCCTTTCTTGCAGAATATTCAAGAAAAACCTTGTTTTCATAATTCACTCCTGCATTTCCTAAAAATCCCATTATCCTATACTTATTGTCTAATTGAGTAGACTTAGATTGATTGAGTGAATTACCAAGATTGTATACTTTTGGAACTACCAATCCACCTTGAGTTTCAGCTGTCAGCTGAGAAGATGTTCTGTCAAAATAATTATATCCGACTGTAGTACTTAGATTCCATTTACCTGCATTGTCTAATGTTGTATTATACGAAGCTGTAGCTGTTAAATCCAAATTTTTTGTATTCTGATCTCTTCTTAAATAAGCACCGGAACTTTTTTGTCTGTTCTCCCTCTCCACAAGATGAAGGTTATCCTCCCAAATCAAATGATTTTCATATTTATATTGTGGAGTAGTTTGATTTATTTCAGTACCCACTACATTTGCACCTACTCTCGCATTTAAATTAAACCCTTTAAATAACTTATAATTCAATGAAAAATTACCTAAAAGGTTATTTATTTTACCGTTGTTGGTATATTCATTGGCAATAAAATAAGGGTTTATAGTATATGTACCATAGTATCCACCAAAACTATGGAATGGATTATTATAATCTCTAAGTTCACCATAAGGTATATTTACAGGAGCTTGTAGTGCACTTGCATAGGCATTTTGACCCTCAAATGCTCTTGATCCTTCTTGAGTTGTATTTTGATTGATGTTAGCATAAGTTACACCAAATTCTGAACTTAGTTTTTCAGAGAATTTAGCTGTTGCTCTTAAAGTTATATTGTTTCTATTATAATCCGTATTATCCAAAATACCCTTTTGATTTGTATTGGCAAAAGAAGCATAATAAGTAAATCCTTCACTACCTCCGGAAAGAGCAATATTATTTGTATTTGTACGACCAGTCCTAAATAAATTTTCAAGCTGATTAGGCACTGCTGAATAAGGTCGGGACAGATATTCCACTTTGCCATCTCCATCAGTATCAATTGGACTTGTCCACGGTCTTACTACTCCATCAAATGCCGGTCCCCATGAAAAATTTTCTCCTGAATCAAGATTAGTCGTACCATCCGGGTTGATAAGACCTTGACCAAACTTGTCTTGTCTTTTCATCAAAACATATGCCTTTTCTATGGAAGAGGATGAATTAAATGAAATTTTAGGTTTGCCTTTTCCTCCTTTTTTGGTTGTATACAATACAACTCCGGAAGCACCTCTTGAACCATAAAGTGATGTGGCAGAAGGTCCTTTCAGGATGGTTACAGACTCGATGTCATTTGGATTTAAATCATTTGATCTATTTCCATAATCTGAATATCCACCTTCTCCTGCTCCAAGTCCTCCTATTGAAGAATTATTATCAATAGGAATACCATCTACAACAATCAATGCATTGTTATTTCCAGTCAATGATGCTTCAGCTCTTAGGACGATTTTACTAGATGCACCTACTGAACCTGAACCTGTGGTAATTCTTACACCAGCAGTTTTACCTCTTAGTGCTTCCAAGGCATTCTTATTAGGCAAAGCCATAAGATCATCAGATTTTACGGTTTGATTTGCATAAGCAACACTTCTTGAATTCCTGTTGATACCAAGTCCAACGACAACTATTTCTTCCAATAGCTTGCCCTCAGCAAGCGCTACATTGACTACACCGGAAGCGTCAATAGCTATATCCTGTGTTTCATAACCGGTATAGCTAATTTCAAGCATTGTTGTTCCATTAGGAACTTTGAGCGAAAACATTCCATCCAAATCGGTAATTGTCCCTACCTCATTTGAATTTTTGCAACTACATTGGCTCCAATGAGCGGGTCGCCAGCTGAGTCCGTGACCTTGCCGGAAACCATTGTTGGCCCAAAAGTCATACTTACACCACATAGCAGTATAAAGAATGATAATAAGACGTGTTTCATACTAAAAATTGTTTTGTTAGTAAATAACTTAAAAAAAATTATATATCATAAAAAGATATATGAAAGGCAAATATAATCACATTGTCCATGCGAAAAAATATATTACCACAAATTATTTAACGAAAAATTAACACACTCTGCTGCTTGCTAAATTACACCTATTAATATATATTTTAATTTAATGTATTATATTTTGACATATAACTATTTATATAACTTAAAAACCCTATAAAAACATACGAAAAAATCACTGGTTAATTTTAAGTTAATTTCGCATTTTTAAATACAATTGTAAAATTCAGTTAAATTTTATCCCATTTTATCCTTTAACCTTCAAAAAATATGTTTCTTTAAAAAATTAAAATTTGTTCTCGTGGTAAATTATTTGATTTTTATTATAATTTTGTCTTGGTTTGAGTATGCAATGAAGTATTTATTTTAAAAGTTTGTTTAATAATAGGCTATGCAACATTTTAATAAAGCTTTCCCGATTTTTGTTCTGATTCTTTTTTTTTATTCCGTTTCATCCAATGCTCAAATCTACTTTGGAGGTGGCTTAAGTTTTAATTCAAATCCATCTTACAAGGCACTTGGCATCCAGGCAAAATTAGGTATTCCAGCTTCAGACAAATTTGATATCAATGGGAATGTTACGTATTATCTTGCCAGTAAGGCTTCATTCGCTTTTGATTTTGATGTGCACTATAAGCTCTTTAATGTGGAAGATAAACTTTTAGTCAACCCATTTGCAGGAATTAATTTTACCAAAACTGAGATTACAAATAACTCATTGAGCCTTGGCATTTCATTTAAGGTTCCCACAGAAAAATATACCTATTATATAGAACCGCGCTGGATTCTGGACAATAGTCAGTTTGTATTTACTATAGGTGTTTTATTATAATATTATGTGTCTATGAAAAAATATTTATTGCTATACATGTTAATATTTTGTCTGTTTTCTTGTAAAGAAACGTCTATTATGCATCAAAATCTTGATATACAGGGCCATAGAGGATGTCGCGGTTTATTGCCGGAAAATAGCCTGCAAGGATTTGTAAAAGCCGTTGAACTAGGTGTACAAACACTCGAACTTGACATAGTCATTTCAGCAGACAGCCAACTAATTGTTTCACATGAACCATTCTTTAACCACGAAATATCTACGCTACCGGGACTGGATTCCATCACTAAAGAAAATGAACTAAGTTTTAATATCTTTAAGATGAATCTGGACCAGGTTCAAAAAATAGACGTCGGTCTTAAACCAGTTACCAGATTTCCTTTACAAACGAAACAAAAGGCCTTCAAGCCCACCTTAAAACAAGTAGTGGATACTGTTGAACAGTATATCATTACAAAAAAATTGCCATCTGTAAAGTACAATATTGAAATCAAACACCGCAAAGAAGCCGACAATAAATATAATCCTACCGCTGAGGTTTTTACAAAAATGGTATACGATGATATTGTAAAACTAGGCATTAAAAATAAATGCAACATCCAGTCATTTGATCCTGAATGTCTGAATATCATGCACCGCTTAGATGCAGAGGTCATCATAGCTTTGCTGATAGAGAATCAGGATGGTTTTAAACATAATCTGGATAAACTTACATTTAAACCTCAGATATACAGCCCTTACTTCAAGCTTATCGACGACCACTTACTTAAATATTGCAAAAAAAACGAGATTAAAGTCATTCCATGGACCGTTAATGAAGAGACTGATATCACTAATATAATGCTTCTTGGTGTTGATGGAATCATAACAGATTATCCTGACAAAGCAATAGAAATATATATGGGTTTAAAAAACGCCAAGATATAGGAATGCCTATAGTCGCAGCAAGCACATACAAACCTCCATTCTTTCTTCGAAATGGTCATTTAAATACTTTATTTCCGTTTCTGTTTAGAAATAAATCGGGAATTTTATACCAAAGAGAGCGACTCGACACGCCTGATAACGATTTTGTAGATATTGACTGGGTAAAACAGGGGAATAAACGTTTGTGTGTTCTCCTTCATGGCTTGGAAGGTTCTTCGGGGTCTCAGTATATTATAGGAACAACAAAAGCCCTGATTAAGGCAGAATGGGATGTTGCTGCAATTAATTTCAGATCATGCAGTGGGGAAATGAACAAACAACTGACATTATATCATAGTGGATTTACGGATGATTTGCACTTTTTTATTACAAATCATGGAGATGATTATGACGAAATTTATATAGCCGGATTCAGTCTTGGAGGCAATGTCGTTATGAAATATATCAGCGATGGCAGATTTAAAATAAGCAATAAGATCAAAGCTGTATGCGGTATTTCTGTACCATGTGATCTGAATGCCGGTAGTTATAAGATAATGGAAGCGCAAAACCACTTTTATGAAAGAAGTTTTATCAAAACACTGACTGAAAAAATAATATTAAAACATTCATTATTTCCAGATCAGATAGACCTTACACTTATTAAACATATTAAAACGCTCCGCGATTTTGATGATTTTTATACGGCACCTATTCACGGCTATAGGGATGCAAGCGATTATTATGACAAATGCAATTGTTTACAATTTCTGGATAATATAAAAATTCCTGCCATCATCATCAATGCTCTGGACGATAGTTTTCTACCCAAAGAGTCTTATCCTTATAATGCCGCAAAAGTAAATGAAAATTTATTTTTAATGACACCAAAATACGGCGGACATGTAGGATTTACTACCTTTGGGTTTGAACATTACTGGAGTGAATCAGAAATGATACGTTTTTTTGAACGTTATACTCTCTCATCTTAAATTGAAAATTTATGAAAGTTCAATATTTTCTCATTTTAATGTCTTTCATTGTATTATCCTGTCATACAAATCATACAGAATCTCAAAGATCAACAATTGAAAAATTGGAAATTTTCAGTGCAAAAGGAGATTCTCTGTCGTTTAAAAAAGATGCGTTGGTGTTTGTGGAAATTACTGTATCTGAAGGAGATAGAAAGCTTTATACTACATACAAAAATCCAAACAACACGATCAAGGGCAAAGAAATATATAAGTATGTTAAGGAAGATACAAATCCTACAGGAGTTGAATATGTAGATTCAAATAATGTTTTATTAAGTTATTATAAGTTTGTTTTTGATAATAAAGGGGCTAAAATAAGCAGTACGGCTTTTGATGCTAAAACAGATGAGGTCCTTAGAATTGAAAAATTTGATTACGATTCGGAGAATAATCTGACCCAAAAAGATATTTATGATAATGAAAATAAATTAAACAGATCATACATTTTTAAAAATGACACAAATGGAAATCTAACACAAATGACGATATTAAATGAAAAAAACGAAGTGCTGGCTGTAGAAAATTATAAAATATCAAAACATGATGCTAAAAATAAATGGATTGAAAAATGGGGCTTTATTTACGGGCGTCCAAAAACATTCCATGTGCGCTCATACGAATAAATAACAGCCTATTAATGAAATCTATTTTTAGGTGTTTATTAGTTTTTACCAATGTATTGATTTACAATATTATATGGGGTCAGGTCAGTGGTAAAATCACTGATATCAAAGGTGAAGCCCTATCTTATGCTACCATTTATATTGAAGGAACAACAACAGGTACAATAAGTAATGTTGATGGAGCATATCTTCTGGAACTGCCCTCAGAGGGATCATTTACGATTATATACCAATATGTAGGTTACGCAAAAGAAAGCATCCGTTTAAATTATTCAGGTAAAACAATTGTTCAAAATGTCGTTCTCAAAATTGACGAAAACATCCTTGGCGAATTGGTCATAAATGCTGACCGTGAAGATCCTGCTTACGCCATCATCAGAAAGGCTATAGCAAAAAGATCATATTATAATAATTTGATAAAAAGTTTTGAGGCAGACTTATATGTCAAGGGCACCGTTAAAATAAATAGGGCCCCAAAAGAAATTCTAGGTGAAAAAATAGGAAATATGGGTGGAGTGCTGGATTCAGCACGTCAAGGCATAGTATATCTTTCTGAATCTAAATCGAAGTTCTACTTTATGGCGCCAAACAAAACAAAAGAAGTCATGATATCTTCGATTACATCGGGAGAAAATAATTTATTCACTGCCAACCAATTTTCCATATTTTCATTTAATATGTATGAGGAATATATTAGTTTTAGCAGAGCTATAGTGACTCCTCTGGCTGATCATGCACTGTCGCATTACAAATATACATTGGACCAAACGACAATTGATCAAAATGGAATGACCATCCATAAAATAAAATTAACACCAAAATCAACACATGCTCCTCTGTTACAAGGATATATTTATATCAATGATGATTTGTGGAATATCTCAAGTATAGACCTTAAACTTTGTGGTACTGCATTAAAAGGCACACTATTGGATACAATCAACCTGAAACAAGTTTTTGTTCCAGTTGGGCAACCTGACAAATGGAAATTACTGAGTCAGGTAGTCAATTTTAAAGCTGCTTTATTTGGCTTTAAAATGGGTGGCACTTTTTCCTATATATTTTCAAATTACAATCTGAATGCTGACGTAAAAGCTGTTTTAAACAATAATGAAACATTTAGGGTTGAGCAAAAAGCACTAAATAAAGACACTGCCTTTTGGAATAATGAAAGACCTATTCCATTGACAAAAGAAGAAAAGCGCGATTATGTGAAGAAGGATTCCTTAAGTAAAATATGGCATTCCCGAACTTTTTTGGACTCAACTGACAGAGTTGAAAACAAATTTGGTATTTCAGATATTTTGATTGGTTATACCTGGAATAATTCCTTCAAAAAAATTAAATATGTTTATCCAAGTCCATTGTCTACGATTAGATTTAATGCAGTGGAAGGCTTCAAATTAAACCTGGATAGCTATTGGGAATGGTCTGATAGTACGTTCAGAAAATTAACGATACATCCTGTCTTTGAATATGGATTTACGGATAAAAAAATAAAATCCAGACTGCTCATCGAATATAAATTCGACAATCTTACTTTAGGTTCAATAGCCTTGAGCGGAGGCAGACAATATGTTCAGTTTGACCCACGTCAACCTGTCAATGAAAGAAATAATACCTGGAGTTCATTATATTCAAAACTCAATGAAATAAGACTGTATCAAAGAGATTTTATTCAGGCCACATACAAACAGGAAGTCACTAATGGTTTATTTGTCCAGTTTACTACAGAATATACTGACAGACAACCACTGAATGTACTTTCCAATTATAGTTTTCGTAAAAAAGAACAACCATATGCTCAAAATATCCCCAGAACTGATCTTTCGGAAAATGTTTATAGTCGAAATAAATATTGGAAAAGCAGAATGAACCTTTTACTGCGGCCATCCCAAAAATACAGCTCATTTCCTAATATTAAGATTAGGGATGTTTCCGACTGGCCAAATATTGAACTGGATTATGAGGTGGGCATTCCTTTAGAGTCATCCTCAAAACTATTTGATAAATTAATGTTGCGTATACGAGACAGGTACGTTACTGCCAAACTTCTGGGCTACTACAGCTACAACATTGAACTTGGAACAAGTCTTGGCTCCACTCCTTCTTTTTTTGGTGATTTTTTTCACCCGATTGGCAATGAGCTACTCGCGCCGATTGATCCTGACCTTGCCAGTTTCAATCTTATGCCTTTTTATAGTTATAGTACCAACAGCTACTACAGTCTTGTCAATTTCAGACATCACTTTAATGGCTACATTACGGATAAAATACCTCTTATAAATAAAACATCCTTAAAACTTGTAACCGGTTTTTCTGCCATGTATTCCCCTTTGAATGGAAAATACTGGGAAGTATTTATCGGTCTTGAGAGCTTCAAGTTGGGTCCGGTTACCCTTTTTGGTATTGATTACACGTGGGCATATAACGATCTTGGATATACTAACAGAGGCGTGACGATCAGACTGAGCAATATTCTGAATAATTAGAGCCTGCTTGGTGTTATTTAAATTATTGATTATCAATATATATATCTAAATTTATTACTTTCGATGCACAGGTTTTAGTGCAGATTACCAAAAAACATTTGCACTTCATCTATTCATTTGCCTTATGCAGGCGGCAGTTACTTTTTTGCATTGCGAAAAGAACAGCAGTTCAAAAAGGCGATTCGAACACCTTATTCTGAGTCAAATTGCTTTTTCTATCGCCTTGATTATCATTCGTTTATTTTTAATATTCTACAAAGGCGATAGACGCACTTTTGACTCTACATTCTCTATCGCTTGTTTTTTGAAAAAGATTCCTGACCAATAGTTGTCTCTGAATTGAAAGAAGTTGACTTTTTCAGCAGGACCTAACTAGTTATTCTTCTTCGCTGCTTGTGCGGGATACATAAAGCATAATCATTCCGCCAAAAAGTAATGCCAGCTGAACGATCATGGTTAACACACCGTGATTGTACATAAAGTTCAGGAAAGTAAACTTTAGCCCGACCAATAATAAAATAATGGATAGAATGCCAACGGCAAAAAAAACAAAGCCCAGCATGGACCAAAGCGGTTTATTCATAAATAAGATGTTACAAAGCTTCAAAATTATATCATTTATACAAAAAAGCTAACATATTTGTTTTAATTTTGGACATTATATCATATTAACCCGAATAAAGCGTCTAATTTTTTAATGAACCTAACTGGCAAGAACAAGTCTTCTGAACTGGACAATGATTACCATAAAATAAAAATCATTGAGTGCCCAAGGGACGCTATGCAAGGCATCCATGAATTTATACCAACGCAAATTAAGTCAGATTATATCAATCAATTGCTTCATGTAGGGTATGATACCATTGATTTTGGAAGTTTTGTTTCGCCAAAAGCGATACCACAAATGAGGGATACTGCAGAAGTGTTGGCCAAACTGGATATGAGCAGAACCAAATCAAAACTTTTAGCCATCATTGCTAATGCCAGAGGAGCTGAAGATGCTGTGCAATTTGATGAAATTACTTATTTGGGTTATCCATTTTCGATATCAGAAACTTTTCAGTTGCGGAACACAAATGCCACCATCGAAGAATCCCTCATACGTGTAGAAGAAATCCAAAATTTATGTATTAAACATCATAAAAAAACAGTGATTTACATTTCTATGGGATTCGGAAACCCTTACGGGGATATGTGGAGTGTCGAGATATGCCAGAAATGGGTGGATAAACTGGCAGACATGGATGTAAAAATTATGGCATTGTCTGATACAATAGGTATAGGTAGTCCTGAGAGCATTTCTTATTTATTTAAATATCTTATACCACCCTACCCTGATGTAGAATTTGGTGCGCATTTGCATACTCAAGCACACGACTGGAAGCCCAAAATTGAAGCTGCATACAAAAGCGGTTGCAAAAGGTTTGATGCTGCTATTAAGGGATTTGGTGGTTGTCCAATGGCAAAAGACGATCTCACCGGCAATATGGCAACAGAAAATCTGATCGAATATTTTGACGATAATGACATTAACTTACATTTGGATAAAAAAGAATTTGACAAGGCTTTGACATTATCTAACCTTGTCTTTTTATAATTTTTAATTGATAATTACATGCTTTATGCTAAAAAATAGTATAACATTTCAATTTTTAGCTGAGCCCAATGATATAAATTTTGGTGGTAAGGTTCATGGAGGAGCAGTTATGAAATGGATTGATCAAACTGCATTTGCCTGTGCCAGCAATTGGGCATCTTCGTATTGTGTGACGGTTTATGTCGGCGGCATACGTTTTTACAAACCAATTCAGATAGGTCATATTGTAAAAATAGAAGCGGAAATCATTCATACTGGAAGGTCCAGCATGCATATTGCCGTAGATGTATATTCCAAGCATATTTCAGAGGGAAAATTTGTCAAAACTACCCACTGCATTATTGTATTTGTTGCGGTAGACCAAGATGGCAATACCAAAGAAATACCCAAATGGATACCGGTATCTGAAGACGACAAAAAAATGGAAGCCTATGCCATTCGTTTGTCCGAGTTGAGAAAACAAATAGAAATTGAGATGGAGCCCTTTGTATCAAGCTGATATTTCATATTTATATTATGTCTAAAAAATGATCTTAAAGTAAAATAAAAACCTCCCATTGCTTTCACACCTCTCTATCTTCTTTATGCATAAAAAAAGTATGGCCGTTGGTACCGCTTTTTTTATTATGGGTTTCTTATTTGGCAATTGGGCTACACTAATCCCATTTGTAAAGTCACACTATCAAATCGACGATGCTGAACTAGGACTTATTTTATTAAGTCTGCCTCTTGGCGCCATGTTTTTTAATCCGCTCTCACCTATGCTGATTCACCGTTTTGGTTTGCAGAAAATGACTGTAAATGGTATGTTTTTTATTTCCATCGCCTATATGATACCACTTTGTTATGATGACATTTATTTGGTACCTGCAGGCTTAATCCTAATTGGCATCACTATTACGCTCCTGAATATAGCTGCCAACACACTTGCCGCAGCACTTGAAAAAACAGAACAAATAAGTATTATGTCTACTTGTCATGGTTTGTTTAGTTTAGGATTGATGATCGGTTCTTTGATGCGCAGTGTGACCTTACTATTTAATATTTCAGAAAAAAACCATATGTTTTTTATCGGTTTTTGTGGCATATCAGCCTCCATTATTGTACTGAAAACAATAATTGGTATTAAAACTGTGAATGAATCAATAACTGACAAAAAAGAAAAATTTAAGCTCATATTACCTCATGGGGCTTTGTTAACCATGATCATTATTAGCATCTGTATCAACGTCACTGAAGGATCTATGGCAGATTGGGCTTCGTTGTATATGAAAGAAATCGTACAAACCAACCCTTATTTTATTGGTTGGGGCATATTTGGCTACAGTGCCTTTATGGCGATAGGAAGATTTTTTGGGGACGGCATTATTCCGGTCTATGGCAGAAATAATATTCTGAAATATGGCGCAACATTGTCTTTTGTTGGTTTATTGACGGTTATTATCTTCCCATTTACCTGGACTTCGATATTGGGGTTTGCCTTTGTTGGTCTTGGAGTCTCCTGCGGTTCACCTATCTTATATGCTGCCGCTGCAAATTACCCTGGCATTCCAAAATCCGGAGGACTGGCATTAATGAATACTTTTGCCATGACTGGCTTTTTAGCCGGCCCCGTAATCATAGGTTTTATCTCAGAAAATACTTCCCTTCCCGTGGCTTTTGGTTTTGTCGCCGCTTTGGCTGTCTTATGGTTTATAAAATCAATCAAAGTAATCTTGTAAATAATATTATTTGTTATTACTATAATATACATATTTTATATATTACCTTTGACTTGATTTACAACTTTATTATCAATTATACACTCTAAAATCAAAACAAAATGAACACAAACAGACTTTTTTTGGGCACGCTTGCCGGCTTTGTTGGCTATTTTATGGCAGGTTTTGTATTGTACACTATGGTTTTTAAAGACATGCTTGCATCATCCAATCCTGGAATGGCAGGCGTTCAGAGTGAACCCAATATGGTTGCTCTGGTAGTAGGTAATTTGGCAGCTGCCTTCCTGTTGGCTTACATTTTTGAAAAATGGGCAGGTATAAGATCCCTTAGTTCAGGAGCCCTGGCAGGAGCTACAATCGGGGCACTGATTGCATTAAGCTATGACAGTATGATTAACGGCACGACTACACTGATGACATGGCAGGGCGTTTTTACGGATGTGCTTGTTTACGGTTTGTGCAGCGCTATTGGGGGCACCCTTGTAGCATTTGGACTAAGTTACAAACGTGTATAGGTCATATCTAAATTAATATTAGCTTTGCAGCAATAATTACAGTAAACGAAGTCACATGAAATCGACATAAAAAATTTTCATGGTTTATTTTATTTAAACCACAATGAATATTTTTTATTCGCCATGGCGAATTCCATCTAGCCATTAAAAAACAAATAAAAATTAACATATGAAATCCCCATAAGCGGTCTGCACCTGCCCGACTCGTGTGTGCAGGCGGGTACAAACCTGAATGATTAAATGGGTGGGCTTTTCAAAAGAATATTAGTCCTTTATCCAAATCCGCAAATCAAACAAATTCAACAACTTAGCAAAATTACAAAATAAACAGATGAAAATAATAACTACTGCTGCATTGCTATATTTTAGCATAATCAATATTGGTCAGTCCCAAAAGTCTTATGAAAACTATTTTGGATCTATAGGTTTTACTACCGGCCTCAATGTGCCTTTGGGAAATATTGTAGCCGAAACTGAAGATCACCAAAATCCGGGAAGTGCCATACAGGGTAGATATCTTGATTTAAGGGTAAACCTAAACCTTAAAAATGATTTTATATTAACAACTTCTTTGTACCTCGATTTTTTAAAGCCAAACCACATTGAAGAAAAATTGCCTTACAGGATTGAAAATTATGCACTTACCTACTGGAATTATTATTATTCCGGCAAATTTATGCTGGGGCTGATGAAAAAAGTATATATCCGACCCAATCTGAAACGAAGCTATTTCCTTCCACAGTTTAATATTGGTTACGGGTTCAATACAGTACCTTATGATGGTTTGAAGTACACAAATGTTACAGATAGCAATAAACAATTTATAACTCACAGTCATGGTAAATTGGGCTTAACACTAATGGCTGGGTGCGGCTATATGTACCATATAAGCAGACACATTGGTGTAAAAATTGAATTAAATTATTTGGTATCAAACTTCAGCGACAGAACTTTTAGACTATATGGATTTGGATATAGAGGTAATCCGCCCGAAGACATAAAAGATCATCCATTTTTCAAGGAACAAATCATACATACCGGCATTGTCAACAGACTCAACTTTGGTTTAGGTTTTTATTGCTTTATCGGAAATGGTAAAGGATAAAAAACTTAGTATTTCTACCATCAATTAATTACTAAATTAATAATTGACCATTTACTTTACAAGGAGTTTTTTTTTATTTCTCTGGTCTCTGATGAAAAAACAGCTAATTCTTCACGTTAACTATCAATCTATCTATCCTTAATATCAAAATTTTATGATGTTCCTGAATACCTATTAAACAATTCCTGCCAGGTCAATAGTCCTATATTTTGTAAAATCTTAGGTCATTTATTTAAGTCAAAATAAAATAACCTGGAAAAACTTTCTTCACATACTTTTGGTTTACTTTACATACGTAATCCATGGCAAAAACAAAACAAGCTAACGGCTCCCAGATATTTATTCAGGATATTTTGATATCGAAATTAAAAAGAACGAGAACCACCAGAATTCTGCTTCCTGAAGCATATTATAAATTTCCTGAACGACGATTTCCTGTTATGTATATGCTTGACGGACAAAATCTTTTTGACCCTAAAACAGCATATTTCCGCTCCTGGAACCTGCAAAAAATCATGGATGGTATACCTCATAAAAATCAGATTATTCTGGTTGGAATTGACAATGGGGGACATTATCGAGGGTCAGAATATTTGCCCCATCATCACCATAAATTATTTCATCATGGTGAAGGGGATATTTTTATCGACTTTATTATCAATGAATTAAAACCTAAAGTTGACCTCCATTTAAGGACATTGACAGATCGCGGCAATACCATGATTGCAGGCAGTTCGTTGGGAGGTCTGCTTTCATTTTACGCAGCAACCAGATATTGCCATATATTCGGAAAGGCAGGTGTTTTGTCCCCTGCATTTTGGGTATTCCCTCACATTTATCATTTTACACCAAAACATTTCAGTAAGATATACGTCCTGGGCAGTAAAACTGAAAGTGGTGGCATGTCTAAGACCCTTGAAAGAACGTATCATGCCCTTAAAGATGCTGGATATCCGGAGAATAGCTTTAGAGTTACCATAAAAGACAGAGGTCGTCATAGTGAAGTGATGTGGGGAAAAGAATTCAAGCGTATGCTCACTTGGTTAATGGCTTAAATGGGTATAACATATTGCACATATTTCAGGAAAAGTATGCCGACGAGTTAAACATATTTTTGAATTTGGGGGTCCTTTTCGCCCTCAAGGGAGCTGCGGTTTAGATTAAGGCGTCCGGAATGAACACTGCTTATGGATGGCAGGCTATTTTGTGCAATATTAAACACACTTAAATGGTTTTTTGTTTAATAATCTACACTTGGCCAAAAGCATTATAGGTTGCGGTAAAATAGCCCATAAATTTGTAACTGATCTTGCTTTAAGCGAGCAAAGTATTTTGTATGCATGTGCAGCAAGAGACATAAATTTAAGTCGGTTTTTTGCAGAAAAACATTCTGCTAAAGCGTATTTTGACAGTTACGATGATCTTGTTTTATGCCCGGAGGTTGATGTTATTTACATAGCTACACCGCATAGTTTTCATATGGAGCACACCTTACTTTGTCTGAGGTCAAAAAAAGCGGTGCTCTGTGAAAAACCACTTGCGATTAATAGCCTTCAGGTTAATAAAATGATCAATACAGCCCGGGTAAATCAAACCTTCCTTATGGAGGCCATGTGGACAGCTTTCCTGCCTAATATAATCAATGTTCATGAGTTTATAAAAAGCAACAAAATAGGACAAATCCGACATCTCACAGCTGATTTTGGGTTCAAGGCTGAATATAACGAAGCAAGTCGTCTTTTTAATCCGGAATTAGCAGGAGGAGCATTGCTTGACATTGGCATTTACCCTATCTTTATCTCTTTATTATTATTAGGTAAACCAAAAAACATTGAAGCTGCAGCCACTATTTCTCCCTCAGGAGTGGACTCAAGTGTAAGCTTACTATTTACTTATGACAATGGATGTACAGCCTTCTTGTTTGCATCTGTTGATGTAGACTCGGATACAAAATGTGAAATTTTTGGAACAGAAGGAAAGATTGAAATTCCAAATCGTTTTCACGGGCAAGACCACTTCATCTTAACAAAAAAAGGGTCAGAAGATCAGACAATCAAATCCGATCTGAAAGGTTTGGGTTATTATCATGAGATAGAACATGTAAATAATTGTTTGTTAAAAGGCTTTGCCGAAAGTCCTGTTTTTGGATTTGACATGAGCCGGCAATTGATCGAAATTATGGATGAAGTACGAAAAATCATTGAAGTTAAATATCCGGGGGAATAAAAAAATGTACTAAATAAATTATTAAATATCCACACATTTAAGGATGGATTGTTTCTAATTAATCAGATAGCTGGTATCTTCAAAATTAAATATCGGGAAAATAAATGTGGATGGTACAATAACTATAAAATAAATTATATTTGTTGTATAATCAAAACCCCATTGTCATGACGCACAAAATATTCTTGCAATTCCTGCTCTTTATTCTTATCTCCTTTAACTTTTTATCATGTAAAAAAGATCATGCATCACGGATGCCAAAACAATATACGATTGAGCAACTCTACGACAATAAGGATATTTACGGTTCAGATTTTAACGAAGACGAAAGTAAAATACTTATTGGCACTAATATGACAGGCATCTATAATGTAGGTGAATTAAATATTGCAGATACATCTGTTACTATGTTGACCAAATCAAGTAAAGATGCTTGTTTTGCTGTAAGGTATATCCCGGGAACCAATTTTTATATGTATTCTTCAGACAATGGTGGCGACGAAAACAGTCATTTGTATCTGGCCGGTAAAAACGATACCATAGTTAAAGACGTGACCCCATGGCCCAATAGTGCTAATAGTTTCGCCGGTTGGAGTGACGATAAAAAAGCAATGTACATCAGCAGCAACAAAAGAAATGTAAAATATTTTGACCTCTGGAAAATGGATGTGGCAACCTGGAATCCAACTTTGATATATCAGAATGACTCCAGTTATGATGTGTCATTGATCAGTCATACTGAACGTTTTCTTGTCCTGACAAAAAGTATCACTACCGATAAAAATGAATTATATATTTACGACAGAACAAATAAAATTCTAAAAAAAATAAGTAATGAAAATGAAGCATCGTGGTCCGGTAGTGCCTTTGAAAAAAATGACAGCATCATGTATTTTACAACCAACGACGGTAGCGAATTCAGTTTTTTGGTAAAATACCATATTAACAGTGGTAAACAAGAGAAGATCTTTGAAGATAAATGGGATGTAGCAGGCATGAGTCTCAGCGAGCATGAAAAATACCGCACCATTTTTATCAATAATGATGGCAAAAACAAGATCCTGCTTTTTGATCATGCTAGTGGAAAACCAGTGGATTTTCCTGCTATAGAAGATGGCGATGTACTTGGCGTTACGATATCTCCCACTGAAAAAAACATGCTGCTAAGCATCGGTGGAAGCACCAGTCCACGCAACTTATATCTTTATAATGTAGATTCAAAATCACTAAAAAAACTTACCAATACGCTTAATGCTGAAATAGATGAAAAAGATCTGGTAAAAGCAGAAGTGGTGCGGTTTACTTCATTTGATGGTACTGAAATACCAGCTATCTATTATAAACCTCAACAGGCAGACAAAAACAACAAGGCCGGAGCTCTGATATGGGTGCATGGCGGACCAGGTGGCCAAAGTCGTGTAGGTTTCAGCAATGATATACAATATCTGGTCAACCATGGATATGCCGTGCTTGCTGTAAACAATCGCGGTAGCAGCGGATATGGTAAGTCATTCTATAAAATGGACAATAAAGACCATTCAAATGGAGATCTCAAAGATTGTATCTGGGGCAAAAAATGGTTGCAGCAACAAGAATATATTGACACGTCTGCCATTGGCATTTATGGTGGTAGCTATGGCGGATGTATGGTGCTCGGTGCGCTTGCTTTTCATCCTGAAGAATTTAAAGTCGGTGTCAATCTTTTTGGTGTGGCCAACTGGATGCGAACACTTAAAAGTATACCTCCATACTGGGAATCGTTCAGAAAAGCACTTTATGATGAGATGGGTGACCCATATACGGCAGACAGCATTAGACTTAAAAGCATCTCACCGCTATTTAATTACCAAAAGATCAATAAGCCGCTACTTGTTTTCCAGGGAGCTAATGATGTTCGTGTACTACAAGCTGAGAGCGACGAGATTGTAGCCGGAGTAAAGAAAAACGGAGTAGCTGTAGAATATATTCTTTACCCCGGTGAAGGTCATGGTTTTGTTAAAAAAGAAAATGAAATCAATACAGCCAAAAAGACACTTGAGTTTTTGAATAAGTATCTTAAACCTGAAAAGGTTCTTAAAGATTAGCGCTCAGCATTGACGGATTATTAAAAGAATATGTTTAATTAATTACTTAAGTTTTTCCAACAGCAAGCTGGCATTTTTATACTGAAAAGTCTTTTTATCTACTATCTCGTATAAGGTTTTTCTGGCTTCAGGAATGTTATTGTCTACCGTATAGGCAAGGCCCAAAAACCACATTACTTCTTCTTTAAAAATATTGTCTTTGTTTAGTTTTTTCAGTGTTTCAATGGCTTTTTTAGGTTGTGGTTTTTCCATTTTGAGATAAGATACACCAAGATAAAAATTATCTATATCTGTCAATTCGGTCGTGATTGCCAATTTTTCAAAACATTCTGTTGCTTTGGCAAAATTATTATTAACAAATGCATAATTAGCATCTATCCTTAATAATTCACTAACTGTATTGTCTTTGCGCATCACCGTTTGGTCGCCCAATACAGTTGACTCTTTTATTTTAGCGAGGGCAAAGCGCTCTACAGTATTTGTATTATAGTTGTTATATACCAGGATGGCTCCCGTTACAAATATAAAAACAGCAGCATACTTCATAAATACCAGATATTTGAGTCTGGTGGATTTTGAATTGCTACGTTCTACATTGTATTCGTTTTCCAGTATTTTTTTATATTTATCTTTCAGATCCTTTTCTACCAGATATGTGACAATGTTGCTATCGGTTGGATTTGAGGTTTCGTTGTTTGAATTATTCATTTTTTAAAAATTATACACATTAAAAAATAATTTACGGAGTTTTTCTATAGCTCTTTGTTTTTTTTTTTCGTAAAGTTGCTTCATTTGTATTTGTTTGATATGCTATATCTTTTAGTGCAATATCATCATAATAATAACATTGCAAAAGTTTTTTATCTTCAGTTTCCAAAGTGGCCCAGGCAGCTTCGAGACTATTAAATCTTTGCTCATGATATTCTTCCTCGACTCCTACGTCCATCAATATGTTTTTAAGTTTTGATTCTGTCAAATTTATCTTTAAATATAGTTGTGAGGCCATTTTGGTAAATAAATACCTGAGGTTGCCATAACTGATTTTGTCATGGATCAATTTAGATCTGAATGTAATAAGTGTATCCATGGTAATATCATATGCAGTCTCGCGATCACATTTAAAATTGGTGACCAGATAAGCAATACAGTCATCAAAATGTGACAGAAAGACCCTTTCAAAGAGATGTTCATCACCCAATTTTAAAGAAGTTGTCATTGCGACAAACTCGTCTTTTTTTAGGCCAAAATTTTGTGCTGGTGCTTCAGGAAATTCTGTCCCTGATTCTTTCTGAATCTTTCCTTTGAAAATTGTCCGTTTTGCATGTTTACATATTATTTGTCTCAGTGCTGAAATATTGTATAAGCATTTTACATACATCGTTAGAGGGAACTGAATAAAGATTTGAAACAATTTTATCTTATTTCGCTAGTATAAAGATAAAAGTGACAAAAGTGACATAAAAATAAAATTTATTTTAGAACTTATTTAATAATAACATTTCAACCTGATTACGATGAGACATTTAACGCTTGTCATTTAAAACATTTTATATAATATCAATATTTTAAATAGTATAAATTAATGCTATGTGTTTATAAAGGCCAAATCATAAAACATTTAAAAGCTACCACAGGTCAAAATATAATGTAAAGTATGCGTCAAAGTGTCATAACAAATTTGTTTTCATTTTGGACGTCACGTTATGTAAAAATTTGTATTGTATCTTTGACAAATATTTAAGTACATATTCAAACTAATTTAAAGATGCGAAATTTAAAAAATTTAATTGCTGGAACTTTATTCCTCATTTTTGGGAGCACATATGGCTAATTGCCAAGTGGTCACTTTCAGTCCTGTTCCGGGTAGTACAGGCGTAATGGAACTTACTACTAACGGTGCCCCAAGTGGTGCCAATTTTTTCTATCTTTTGAGTGATGGCTTTTTCAGCGCTCAAAATTTCCTGTTCGTCAATATAATACCATTGCGTATCCTGGCTATACTGGCGAAATCATATGTGTTAAATTCTTACGGTAGTCAAACCACCAGCTGTTATTATGTAATTCAGGAGGTTTTCAGGAATAAAAGTTGACCCTGTATATAACTTTCCAACAAACCGCATGTAGCAATCAGTTGAATCCAAGTAATATAGCAGCCAATTATTATCTATTGAAGGTTATCAGACCAAAAATGAAGAAGGCGATGTATAAATGTGAAATTTTATTATAATACTAATCAAGTTGTCATGGAGGGTGCTATTATTGACAATAGTTATTCCTGGTTTACTTATCAATCAAATACCACTTTTAATGATCCGTTGTATAATAGAGAAATTACGTGGGAATATAATTCACTTCTTCCAGGAGAAACTGGAGTAATTTACATACCTTGAAAAGCCCTTGGTCCTGTAAATTCTCATATTAATGTAGGCGCAAAATTTTGTAGTGAAATCAATAAATTCAATTATACCGTTGCTTCTAACCTCATGATCCGAATAGTATTACAGCAGACAGAGACTGTTTTTACTTCACCCTATGATTATACAAATCCACCTGCACAAACAACCGACCCTAAACAAATCATTTATAAAGTGAAGCTTTTTAATCAGGGAACCACAGCAGCCCAAAATGTTCAGGTAGCGGTAAAACTTGATGCAAATCTTGATCCATCCACCGTTGAGATATTAGACGCTGAATACCCATATACGAAGACAATAACTGGAAATAATTTAGCCATCAAATTTAATAATATTTACTTGTGCCTGGTAACAACCAATCTTCTCCCTTTTAGCTACTTATGACGAAGCAGAAAGTTGGGCAAGGTTTAAAGTTTGTTCAAAAATGTGTTGCTCCTATTTGTATTAATCAGCAGCAAGTATATATTTTGATTTGCAGCCAGGTATATATACTAATACAGCTACAACATGTACATTTTGCACTCCAAAATAATGGAACCATTGCGCTCGCTACTAATTGCCAGCCAGGTTTAGCTCATAGACCTAATTCCAAAAGTAAAATAACAGAAAATATTAACCTTGGGGTATTTCCGAATCCTGTTTATAATTTGATTACTTTTGCTTCGGATGGATCATATAGTAATGTCAAATTAAATATTACCAATAGTGCTGGTCAGCTTGTAAAAAGAGAGACATTAAATATATTAACAGACGGCAGTACTGTGAATGTAGAAGATTTAAAATCAGGTATTTATTTTGTACAATTAACAAACGAAAAAATCCAAAAAGTAATTAAGATTATTAAAGAATAGTATTTTAATTTTCAATAATAATATTTTAGAAAATATTCTGTTTCTCAAGCTGTACATGAAATTAAAAAAAGCTTCGGAAATATTTATAAGATTAAAATTGGGAACGTGCATATTCGTGTGCCAGAGCACTTTATACATTAGGTGAGAGAAAAAAAAATATAGATTATTCATTGACCTGATGAAAAATATCTCAGATGCTATACCACAAGATCAAAATATACTAAAGCCAAATCAATCACTTAATTGGCTACATTTATGAAAATATTGGTCGTGTTCATTTGGCGATTAACAGGTATAAAAAGGCTGAAAAAGAATACCTTGGCTCTAACGATTCTACACGCACATCAAGACTGTACAATGGATTGTGTGTGACACATATCCAAATTAGAGAATATAAACTTGCAAAATTTTATGGTAGTCATGCAGTAAGATTAGGTACAGACAGTTTAGGTAGATTTTTTGCAAATGAAAATTTAGGAAAAGCATACATCTATAGTGGTGAAGGAGATACAGGACGTAAATATATTGATATTGCAAATCAAATCATACCATATACCAACGGTGAATATGAATTAAATATTTCAAGAAGCTACAGACATGAAGGGGACATCTATTGTGCTTTGTTGTATGCTGATAGTTCATTGACTAAAAGTTTAAAAGTCAAGTCAGATAAGCTAATGCTTGTATATGCGTATATTGGTGAACTCCAACTTATACTTTGGGTAAGACTGATAAAGCGCTTTATTACCTTAATAAAGCCTACAAATTAAGTAAGGCTGAAGAGGACAAAAGAGAAATAGTCAAAATCCTTATTCCACTTGCTCAAGCTGAGCGATATAAAGGGAATACACAGAAAGCCCTAAGTTTTATAAATAAAGGCATACAGCTCATCGAGCCAAAATCCAATTTAAAATTTCTCACAGACGAAAATATTGGCTTGGTGCCACTGGGAGACATGTACTACATCAATTTAATGCACGAAAAAGCGCCATGTTATCAACAAGGAACAAAATAATATCAATCGGCTGATAAAATCAGGTCAGATATTTGATAGATGCATGGTATTTATAGACGACATGAAATGTTTTTTGACAATTACGAAGCAAAAAGAGATCTTGCTAATGAGTCCAAAATTATTTTTAATGATGCCATAGAAAATTATCTCCAATTGTTTAAGCTTACCTCAAACAACAAATATCTGGAATCCGCTTTTTTATACGCTCAGAAATATAACTCGTTTCAGCTCAGAGAACAATTAAGCGAGAAAAAGCCCTGATTTGGCAACAAATAACAAAACACTTATTAATAGATATGATGAACTGGAAATCAAGGTACCTGGATGCCACCAATAACTATCATGATAGTACCGAAAAAATGATATAAATTATGTTAAATCAAAAATCTGTTTCTGTCATTCTCTGATTCGCTTCAAAAATGTTTTTCCAAAATTTAAAAGCCAGAAAGAAAATTGATGTCCTTTCTATATCACAAATTCAATCAAACCGACAATCAAAGTATGTTGATAAACTATTTTATTGGTGATGTAAGCATATATTTTCTGTGTCTATAAAAATGATTTTACCTATTTTAGTTTTGAATATAACCAGAAATTTAAAGACAATTTAACTTCTTACATCTCCATTCTGTCAAACGATATTAAACCTGGAACCAACATAGATTCGTTGGAGCAATCGTTTATATTTGCTGCACATTATTTGTATGAAAGACTTATAAAAATCCAACAGATAAAGCTTCCATTAAAAACCTGATTATAGTACCTGATGGTTTATTATACAGAATACCTTTTGAGGCGCTGCTATCAGAAAAGATAAACTCCTGAAAGATCCTTCAAAAATATCTTATCACAAAATATGACACGAGATATCTTTATTATTGTGAACAATTAAATCAAAATACACCTTTACAAAATCGCTCGATGGCTATCTCGGCATGGGTTTGGAATATGATAAATATACGCTGGATGAAATGAAAAATTACAAACAAGACACCATTCCATCCTGGATAAGTGAAAAATTTCGTTCAGAAAGTTTGTCTCACCTGTATTTTGCTGATGATGAAGTGATCTCTATATCCAAAATTTTCCTGGAAAACACTTTGTAAATCTGAAGCTACTAAAAGTAATTTTATAAACAATGCTCAAAATTATGATATTCTCCACCTTTCTGCTCATTCTTTTGTAGATTTTGACCAACCTGAAAAAAACGTCCGTTGTCCTAACAAAATCAGATGCTAAAACAAATAACTGCTAAGCCTCGGAGACGTGTTGCATTTAAATCTTCACAGCCAATTGGTCACGCTGAGTTCCTGCAATTCTGCCAGTGGTAAAATTTTGGAAGGTGAAGGCATCTCCAGCCTGTCCAAGACATTTTTTGAGGCAGGAAGCAGCAGCGTACTGGGTAGTTGCTGGCGTGTCTCAGATGAAATTACAAAAATGTTTATGGAGTCATTCTACAAAAAACTAAAAATAGGCATGGAAAAGATCAGGCATTAAGAGAAACAAAACTTGACATGATAGCCATGGATAATGACAAAATAAATCCGGCATACAAGATCCCACCTTACTGGGCTGCATGGGTCATCTATGGCAATGATACGCCGATATATGAAAAACCTGCTTACATTAGGTACTTGCTGTACAGCTTATTATCTGCATTTGTTATAATACTTGCATATGTGATTGCAAAACACAAACTAAGTCAGGCATAAGTTTTTCTTATTCAGAAAGCCCGATTATTTAAAAAGCCTGACCACATATCCGTGATCAAGACAAATATTAAGTATGTATTCAAAAAAGAAAACATAGCTGAACACTTTCACACGTTTGCAAAAGTATTTTCCAGTCAGGTAAGCTAAATTCCACTTCTATAATAATAATATGTCGCATTTGTGACAAAAGAGATATTCTATTATGGTATAAAAATATGTCTAGCTTTGTTTGATATTATTTTACAAAATGAACTACAAGGATTCCATTTTTACTAAATTCAAAAAAATTAAAAGTTACATATATAAATATATAATATATATAATATAATGTATTTATTTACATTACATGGCACTGTTAAAATCTTACTCCTATGTAAAAAAGACAATATTTTTTTTTAGCATGAAATTTTGTCACGTTTTAACTTAATAAATATTTTAATAATGAGAAAAGGAGAATTTAATATTCTTATCTTTTAAAAAATTATTAATTAAATTAAAACTAAATTTAATGAAAAACTTATCCTTATTATTCCTGATATTTATTGCGTTTTCTTGTAGCAAAGAAGAAAAAACTACATCAAGTAATGTTACGCAGCGTTCCAATTCTGATGCAACATGGTGTGATGAGCTAATTGAAGGTGAGCCGACAAGTGTAACGGGCTATTATACTTACCCAAGTGAGCTTATTAGTACCAGTCCAAACTTTAAATTTTACGTAAATTATAATGCCTTAACTGTTAAAAATAGATTTGACATTTACGATGGAATTGGCACGTTAGTAGCAAGCACAAATGCTTACGTAATGGGGACTGGGACATTGACTTTTATTGTTTGTCCTGATTCACCTTTACCATTTCGATTAGTTGTTAAGGCTTATTCTGCCACCAAAGCAACAGATAAATGGAATGTCAATATTACATGTAGTCCTTATTCATGTATACCGGTGGATAGCTGTTGTGATAAGGTTTTTTTGGATGCACAATGGTCTGTGGACGCTGATCGCCCTGGTTGTTGTATATAACATAAAATTCATTAATAATTCAACTTGTTTAATGAATGTTTATCAAATGGAATAAAAATCGCAGCCGTTGGGCCACTTCAGGTTTTTCCTCTGATATTTTCAAAATGTGAGAATACAACACCAATAACGTTTTCAATTGGAGAATCTGTTAAAAATCCTTGTAAGACATTTACGACACAACCTCTCGGAACTAACTGCTCTCTTTCATAAACCTTAAAAAAACAAGCTAGCTAATAGTAATTAGTTAGCTTGTTTTCACATCAAAAAGATATTCATTTAATTTGGTGAATTCCAATCATTTAAATTAATTTCATTTTACTAATCTCAATATTATTTAATCACTAAAATTAATTATTTATGAAAAACATTTTATTTTTGTTTATGGCAATAATTGCCATAGCGTGTGCTAAAGATGAAGCGCCCACTAATGAGAATACTGTTAGTGTTGAAACAAGGGCTGGTGACGGTTGTTCCTGCGCTAACGTCACTTTTACAACAACTTCATGTCCTGAACCGCAAGAAGGTTGTTGCAAAAAATCAATCAAAATCACAAACCTTAATTCTTGTGCGGTTAAAGTCTACTCTGGTCTTTCACTTAAATATACTGTACCAGGTAATACTTCTGCTGTTTACACGTTTATCTCTTGTTCTCCTGGAGCACCAAAAAAGTGATGTGCTTGATATCAAATTATCCGATGGAACATTATGTAAAAGAGTAACCATTCCTCCATGTACAAATTTTTCAACCTGTTTATCAAATGTTTCTGCATCCATAGGAAATATATGTCAAAGCTCTAATCCCGGAAATGGTTGTTGTGTGATGAGATTTACATTTGGTCATTCTTCCAACTGCACGCTTTTTCTCGTCGATAATGTAGGGAATAATTATGGTTCTTTCGCCGGTAATAACACTGTCTATACTCTCTATGCAACTATTTGTAATTCAGCCTATTTTTCAGTCGTGGATTGCAATGGAAATCAAGTAGGAACGATAAATGGGCTACCTTCGTTTGGGATACCAGGTTGTGGATATTATGGGCAATGCCAATAAAAAGAACTAAGCAGTTTCAGAAAGTTTTTTAATAGCTCAATACAAAAAAATCAACCCCGTCTTAATTTTTATTTTTCCAAAATTAAGCTTTTGATATGTACATGTATTTATAATGAATGGCTTTCTGAAACTGAAAAAGAAATTCGAAGAACTAAATTTCGTAAAAATATAAATTTTAATAATGAATAATTACATATATTATTTTGTTTTGATACTTTTATTTTCTTCTTGTCAGAGGAAAATGTTCAGGAAGCACAATCTATAATTGAAAATAGACAAAAGATTGGTGTATATTCCAGAACTCAAATTCCGTCGTACACAACTGTAAATAATATTACCTATTCAATTATGCCAGATAATGGAGGATTTACAGCTGCGCAAATAGTTTCAATCATATCTGGAATCAATGCTTGGAAAAATAATACCAATATTTTGAATTTTGTTAGAATAAGCGATAATAATACATCCGCAAATATTAGAATTAAACGATTGGATAATGGACCTAATGATAGTTGGGGTAATACAGATCTTTTTCCAAATGGCATAGTTAACTCAGCGATAGGTGTTTTTCTGGATGAAATAGTTGCAGACTGCACTGGTCCTCAGTTAACCTGCTTGCGCAATATAGTTACCCACGAAGTTGGACATTGTTTGGGCCTTGATCATACAGATAATTTAGATAATAGTGGGGCTGCAATTCCCGTTATTGGGTCTTCTTCCAATGACCCGACCTCAATTATGAATTCAGGAATAACATTGCCGATAAATAGTTCTTCATTGCTTCCAGGACCTAATTTAAATGATTATAATGTAATTAGTTCATTGTTCCCTATTTCAAGTATTTACTCCACCATTTCTTCTGTGACCAAAACATTTGTTGACGATAATAAATACAACATAAAAGTTAATATAAATCAAACTTTTGGACGAAATTATGTAGCAAAAGCAGACATTATTAAAAATGGTGTAGTTGTCAAATCTGTTACTGGTGACATAGGAATATTGGCTTCCAGTACTATAAATATGGGTGTTGTGACCCTTTTACCAGGTCAATATCAAGTTAAATTAACATCAAAAAATTATAGGGCTGATTTTACTCAGCCAAATACTTCAACTGTTTCACTAACAATTTAAACAATATATTTATGAAAAATTTAAGTTTAGTATTTATTACATTATTTGGTTTTGCAATCTCTTGCACAAAAGAAACTAATGTAATTAGCATTCCAACTGATCTGACTTATGATATGAGATCAATGATATTGTTTATGGGATATGATCCGGAAATTTGTTCGCTTCAACCGGATGGAACAATTAAAGTCTATGATGATCTCTTCATATCTGCTGGATCGATTATAGAATATAAAAGGCAAAAAAGATTAGGTATTTTAACTACTGTTGAAAATCGGCAGAAAGTATCATTTACAAAACCTACAGCATTACCATGGGCATCAGTGGCAAATATAACCTATAAGTTGGATAATGCATTCTCGACACCTGAAAGAACTGCATTCAACAGTGGGGTAAATGCTTGGGAATCTTCTAACACTAATCTAAATTTTACATCGGTAATTTCAGGTGGAAATATCAACGTTATTAGAAATCCAAATTCTGGACCTGGTGTGGCAGCCCAAACAATGGTGATATTCACAGGAGGTCCTTTATCTGCTACAACTACACTATTTATGGGTACAATAACAGCTAATTGTACCTCTACAGGAGGGATTAATATGTCGGAGTGTTTTGTACTCAACCTAATGGAAGGCACTATACACTTAAAGTTGATATCATCCAAAATGGCGTAATCAAAAAAACTTTGACCACAGACGTTGGCATTATTTCTTCCGGCCAGGTTTCTATGGGTGTTGTCAATATATCACCGGGACAAGCTCAGGCTCGTATTTATTCAAAAAACTTTAGGGGTGACTTCACCCAACCTACCTATACATCTTACAATTTTACAATTTAATTTATTAACTTATTAAAAATTAAAAACATGAAACATTTCTTAAATTTCAGCATTCTATTCATTTTTCTTATTTCTTACAAATCAGTATCGGCCCAATTTTTTGACTTTGAAAATTCTTGTTCTGATCATAGTTCAGCATTTAGCCTTGGTTGTATCAAAAGCAACAATTTGACGTGGATTAATACCCATGGCTCGTCTGATAACAATACAGGTAACCCACTAGAAACCCCATTTGGTATAAGGTCAGCGAATATGTATGTAATCATTGATGGAAATTGTACTGGTGAAACGGCTAGAAAGGGCGAAGGTATTGCTCTGCCATATAATTTCATTCAGGGGAAAACATACTTTATCAAATATAGTCGAAAAATAGGGACGCTAGCAGGTACCAATTATATTAAAGCTCAGTGGATACTGGCAAATGGCCTGGTCAATGTAAATGGTTCTCTTATAAATTGTACTACTTCGGCAAATGACGCAATTCCACCAATACCAATGAATAGTCAAATTTTAAAAACTTATACTCAGAGCACTGGTTGGGTCGAAGATGTCATTTGTTTTGTGCCTGAGCGCAATTACACCCATTTATGGTTTAGATCAATAATTGAAGGACCTACAGCTAATGAAAGAAAGGCATTTGTTCGTTTAGACAATTTCACCATCTCAGAAGAACCTGTATTAAACGCCTATACCACCGATGCTTCAGGCAACCCTAAATCTACGTTTTGTTTTGGAGAAGATGTGTATTTAAAAGTTTTATATCCCTTTACTGATAATAATATTTATGTCGATGCTTGGTTAGATCCTAATTATCTGGTTGACTGGTATACAGGACCAGGCGATGTGACTTTAGACAATAACAATATGATTAATCTTTCTCAGACATTATTTGATAGAAACCAAAGACACTATGATCCCAGTAGAACGTACTACTTAAAAGTGGCAGATGTGACTACAAATGGTTGTTGGGTAGAAAGTAAAACCTCCTTTAATTATGTATGTTGTGAAGATGTCGATTATTGTAGTTTTAGATCAGAGGTAAGCTCTTCCAGTGCGCCTTTTACCATCACTTCAAGGGCAAATAAAGACTATACGAAGTATGGCGTCACCCATCAGTTTTGTATCTATAGCGATGTCAATAATGATGGTATTTATGAGTTTATTTCTTGCTCTGATGGCCCGAATAGTAGTTTTACAGGTGGTGTTGTAGGTGTTAGGTATTACATCTTACATCGAGTGATTACGCCTTGTGGAGACTATTGTTGTGTGATCAGCCATTGTGTAGGTTGCAATACTTCCAATGCCGCTGCAGGGGATAATTTAACCTGTGAATCCTTTATCCCGTATTGTACTCCAGTGCCTAAACCAAATTGTCCATTGGCGTCTAATCCTACACCAACATCTACCAGCCTTCTTTTGGCTTGGCCTGCAGTGCTCAATGCCACGTCTTATGAAATTCAGATCATCATAAATGACCCTAGCTGTGGATGTACTGGTCCGGTAAGTACCGCTAATTTAACTTCCACCGCGAGTAATATTACTCTTTCGAGTAGAGATACAAGGCTAGGCATTCCTGCTTGTTTTTCTTATAGGATACGATCAGTATGTTCAGATAATTTGCTAGGTAGATGGTCCCCAAAAAGATGTTATCCATCTTGTACCAATACCACACTTTTACGAAATGTGACCGATAACCCAAGCCGTTTTGAAATAGGAGATGTAACGGTTAGTCCAAACCCAAGTTCTGGTGAAATCAATATCCAAAATATACAATTGATGGAGGATGAAAAATATAGTATTGCCATTTATGGATATGATGGTAAAAAGCATATTCAATCAGATAATTTATCTGGTCCTTCTGCAACATTAGATATTACTACCATACCTATTGGAATGTACTTTATTAGAATTCATACAACTTCAGGAAAAATGAAATCCTTTAAAGTAATTAAAATATAAGCTACAAAACGTTTTCAAAGATTGGATAAATCTCAAAAGGCCCATTAAATTCTAATTTTAGTGGGTCTTTCTTTATTTTGCTTCCAATTATATACGACCTTATAATTTGGAAAACACTTTAATGTTTAACACAATTTTTGGGTTTTGAAACTGAGAAGAAAATGTGTCTAAAAATTGAGTCTTGTCAAAAATAATTTGCATAGAATTTTTTCCCTTTCCTATCCTTTTTCCAAAAATAAAAACCTACTTTTATAGCATCAAAACAATTACTTATGAAGCAATGGTATTTTCTCCTTTTATGTCCGGTCATCTTAGCCACTTCCTGCCAGCAAAAATACAATAAAACCACTAAGGTTACATTTTCGGTTTCTATACCCGATAGCCTTAGCGAAGGTGTTGCAGATGGACGTATGATACTCATGTTGTCTACAAATGAAAAGACTGAACCACGCTTTGAAATCCTTGATGGCCCTAAAACACAACTGGCTTTCGGCAAAAATTTGGAAGCTTGGAATAAAGGAGAAAAAGTTATTTTTTCAGGAGATGAATTTGGTTATCCGATTACCGACATGCATGACGTCCCTCCCGGAGACTATTATGTCCAGGCCTTGCTACACAAATATGAAACATTTAAACTATCCAACGGACACACTGTAAAACTACCGATGGATCGGGGTGAAGGGCAGCAATGGAATCTGGCACCGGGAAATCTCTACAGCACGCCGAAAAAAATAACCATTGGCCAATCCTGTCATATTGACCTCACACTGCATAAAAAAATAGCACCAATTGAAGCCCCAAAAGATACTGAATGGGTCAAACATATTAAGTTCAAAAGTAAGCTGCTCTCCGAATTCTGGGGCCGCGATATCTACCTTGGCGCACACATCCTTCTGCCCAAAGACTGGGCTACCAAAACAAATGTCAAATATCCGCTGGCCATCTTTCATGGCCATTTTCCAGCCGATCTTGATGGCTTCAGAACCAGCCCACCCGATACTACTGCACCTTGCGTCTATAGCGAACGATTCAAACTGGATTGTTACAACAGAATCGAAGAACAGGAAGCATATGATTTTTATAAAATTTGGTCAGGACCGAATTTCCCGAGGGTTCTGGCTATAGAAATTCAACACCCTACCCCATATTATGACGATTCATATGCTGTGAATTCAGCTGCTCAGGGTCCTTACGGAGATGCCATCACCTATGAGTTGATTCCTTATATTGAGCAGCAATTCAGAGGTATTGGTCAAGGCTGGTCCAGATTTATGTACGGAGGTTCTACTGGTGGCTGGGAAGTGCTTGCCGCTCAGGTTTTTTATCCGGACGAATACAATGGCTGTTTTGCTGCCTGTCCGGACCCTATTGACTTCAGAGCCTATACTGTAGTAGATATTTATAAAGATAAAAATGCTTACTTCCTCGAGAGTAACTTTAAAAAAACACCCAGACCGGGCCAGCGCGATTACCTCGGTCATGTCAGTGCTACGATGCAGGAATTGAATTATCGCGAGCTGGTACTTGGGGACAAAAGCAGGTCAGGACAACAATGGGATATTTGGGAAGCTACCTATTCACCCATAGATAATGAAGGGTATCCAAAACGACTCTGGGATAAAGTTACCGGTGAGATTGATTCAAAAGTAGCCGATTACTGGAAAGAAAATTATGATCTGACCTATATTATGAAAAGAGACTGGCCCAAAATCGGAAGCAAACTTAAAGGAAAAATCAGAATATATTGCGGCGATATGGACAATTATTACCTGAATAATGCCGTATATCTTGCTGAAGACTTTCTTGAAAAAACAAAAGAACCCTATTACGATGGTGAAGTGGATTATGGGGATAGGGCCGAACATTGCTGGAATGGTGACCAAACCCAACCGAATGCCATCTCAAGATTGCGTTACCATAGGTTTTTTATTCCCAAATGGGTCAATGATTTAAAAAAATCAACCCCTGCCGGCGTAGATCTGAAAAGTTGGTTGTATTGATACCTTTGAAGTATGATCATAAAAAATCTTTTATAGAGACCTGTTTAATGGTAAATTTGATCTAAGGAAACGAGTTTTTAAGATTTGTGATTTTATTTTTTTAACCAGAGAGGTCAACGTTATTATATTTGACATAATAGTCGATAAAATTTATGGACTCATCTTAAATACAAAACAATCTCAACAAGAATTACATTTATATCTGAGTTATATATCAAAACAAAATCATCAACAACTTTGAATGTCTATTTTAACCACAGGATTATGTAGTAAGTTCCGGCAGGAAGAATCTTCCAGCCTGCACGGAAGATACACAATAGCGATATATGACTCCATTGCCGATGTTGAAGAAAACTGGTCAATAGTCACCTCTGCCCATGATATTTTTTTTAGTGTTGAATTTCTTCGCTGCATCGAAAACTTTCCTGCTACGGGTATTAAACCATATTATGGTCTTGTCAAAATAGATGATGAAGCCTTGGGTATCATTTACTTTCAATCAAAATATGTTCGACTGAAAGAAAATTTAAGAAAGCCGGGCAGTAAACCAAAAACCTTTTTTGAAAAGCTCACCGAACCATTCAAATATGTTGCTGTCAGTTCCATTAATTTTCAAGCCATCATATGCGGCAATTTATTGTTAACTGGCAAATACGGATTTTATTTCAAAGATACGGTTACAAAAGATGAGCAGTTTTATCTGGTTACACAAGCAATTGACCAATTAACCCTATTCCTTAAAAAAAAAGACATCAATCCCGGCTTGGTTCTTATTAAAGATTTTTTTACTGAAGATGCACCTGTAATAGCCGAAAACTATCACAGCTATACAAAGTTTACCGTGCAACCTAAGATGATACTCAAGATCAAAAAAGAGTGGAAAACATTTGATGATTATGTTGAAGATATGAACTCAAAGTATCGGGTCAGGTATAGAAAATCCCTTCAGAAAGCTGCAGATATCACAAAAATTGTTTTTAGTGAAACGGATATTGCCGCTAACAGGGACATCATAAACAAATTGTACAAAAACGTTTCTGACCAGGCAGATTTTAACGCTTTCCTGCTTCATGAAAAATATTTTGAGAATTTGAAAGCTGCCTTAGGTTCAAAAATGACTTTTACGACATATTGGCGTCAGGGAAAAATGGTCGCCTTTTTTACCAGTATCAAAAATTATGAAGTACTGGATGCGCATTTTCTGGGTTATGATCCGGTTGAAAATGTTGAATGCCAATTGTATCTGAATATGTTGTTTGATCTTGTAAGAGAAGGACTGGAAAACAAAATGGACATTATTGATATGTCCAGGACAGCCGTGGAGATAAAATCGACTGTTGGAGCACTACCCCATGATATGATTTTATACATGAAACATACCAATCCCTTACTAAATAAAGGCGTTGAGACTGTGCTTGGATTTGTAAAACCTGATGCATCGTACGTCATTCGACATCCTTTCAGAGATGGAAAGGACGACTAGCATGTATGCGCGTATTCATGGCTGATTTATCTGAGAAGTATGTCTTGTTTATCAACTCGATCTTCACAAAACAGACCTGCCGGTGTCAAACGCCAAAGCATAATAGGTGTTGCCATTAAAATAAAATTCCGAGATCACTTCAAGTCCCAGTTTTCTTGTGTGGGCATGATAAGAATGGCTGTTTATTTTATTAATAAATGTCATACCTACTGCAAATTTTTCCGCCAGATGAATGCGCATCTCTTCAAATAATTCTTGAAATAAAGACGTGCCACGATAAGCTTTGTCAATACAAACCGGGCCATACTGAAAAGTATTGGTGTCATTTATGATTGTATTTTGATATGTCATTCCTGATATGGATGAAAGCATAAACGGAAAAATAGGCCATGAAGAAAAATAAGCCCAGGTTCCGCTAAACACGTATCCAATAATACTTCCATTATCTGAAGCTACAAATAATCCTTCATCATGAATAACCTGTCTTACCTGGCTTGATGTAAATGGAGTAGTTACAAAACCTTTTAACCGGTCTTCAGGTGATAAATTTGTATATAGATAGATATGCTGTAAATTAAGAATACCTTCAATATCCTCTAATGTTGCCTTTCTAACGTCCACATTATTTTTCATCATTTTATCATCGTGCTTTCAATATTATGGTAACTGTCTATTAAGGCTTTGTATGTTACATTCTGACAAAGCAAGTCTCTGTTTCCCAAAAGGACAATGTGCTCACGGGCACGGGTGAGTGCAACATTCAATTTACGGTCTATCCCTTCAATTGAAGGCGATATAAGTGTTTCCAGCTGACTAAGTCTATTCACACAAAATGAGATGATTATAATGTCTCTTGCACCTCCCTGATATCGTTCTACTGTATCAACGGTAATGTGATTTGCCACCTCGTCAGGTAATCTCAACATATGTTGCCTTATCAGGGCTATTTGAGCACGATAAGGTGTAATGATGCCTATAGATTCCGAAGTGATCCTTTTGCCGTCGGCTTGATATAACAATATCAACTTTTCGATGACTTCGACTACCGCATTTGCCTCGTGAATATTTGTTTTCCAATTGATATCCTGATCCTCCTGTGTATGTATAAAAAGTGTCCGATGGTTTGCTAAATGTCCTTTTGAAGCAGCCCCTTCAGTAAAAAACAAAGGAGATTTAAGTCTGCTTAAACCGGGAAGAAGTTTAAGTTTTCCTTCATAAAAATATGTATTCGGAAATTCCATCAACGATTCCTGCATGCGGCCTTGCTGTGTCAGGATGCCAATAGACTTTGTCCATCCCTTGCTGATATTTTGCATGTAGAGTCTTTCAAACAATGAAGTTCGGGTATCATTAAAGCCATTATCAAGCAATGTGTTATGGTTCATTTTACTGCTGTAACCTGGTTGTATGACCACGGCGGGCAGTTGTTTATGATCACCTATCAATATAAATCTTTTGAATTTTGACAGAAAACCTACCAACATTGGCTCCAGAATTTGCGACGCTTCATCAATAATTACTGTATCAAAATCCTTAAGTAAAAATAAATCAATTCGATTCACCACGCTTGAAACGGTCGAAACAAAGATCCTGCGCTGCGCAAGTAAGTCGATGATTTCCTGTCTGGAAGTCGCCCGTTTGAGTACCTGGTCAAGTAGATTTTCAGTGTAATTTTCTCCGGCCCCAATACGGGTACCCAGCCTAAGAAATTTTTGCTGGAAGTCAGGATGAATAGATAAAACTGCATCACATATTTCGTCTACCGCACGGTTTGTATATGCCAGCAACATAATATTTTCTGATGTGTTGGCATACAGGTGTTTGACAAGGTTTTTTAGCATGACACTTGTCTTTCCCGTTCCCGGAGGTCCCCACAAAAGGAAGTAATCCTTTGTTTTAAGGATGTTATTCAGTATGTTACTTTGTTCTTTTGTTACACCTGCGTTAAAATGTAATATTTCTTTTGTTTCCCGAAATTCAGGACTTCGTTTTCCTAAGATCAATTGTCTGAACTCCGACGTTGCCCCCGCCCACATAAACAAATTTTTGTACATAGTATTGAATCCGCTGTCGAGGCTATCCTGTTCGATTTTCCAATACTTATTTGCTTTGAATAGACTTTGATTGTATTGTCTGTTCCTGAGTTTAATGACTACAACTTCATTTGTTATGTCGGTAATGCTGCACTTAAAGATTTGATTTTTAAGTATTGCTTTCTGATCTTCCTTTTGCGACGGGTAAAGTACGCCTATGTCGCCGACCCTGAAATTGACTAATTTAAGTCCTTCCTGATTGCGGGCGAAAGTGATAAATGCATCTTCTTCATTCGATTTGTTTTCTATAATGGTAAGTCCGCTCAATAAAACAAAACGATCCATTTTTTCATCTTCATTTTCCAACCAAAGTGCTGCATGACCATTGGACTTATTGATCCCATGTTCACCTGTTTTCGAAAGCGATTGCTCCACTGCTATAAAAGCTGTATAATGATGCAAATAATGTTTTTCAAGTTCATTAAGTGTCGAATATATATTATAAAAATTTTCAATATCTTTAATATTAAATCCTTTAAGTTTAGGAAAGTTTTGTGGCTTTATATATGCCAGCATACCATTTTCCTGATCTGCTTGTTTTAATTTTTGTTCAATGGCCAAAATATCATTTCTTAGTTTTATAGCTTCATATTGTTGGGCACGTACCGGTGGTGCAAACCTAAGGGGTTTTTCATTTTCCTTTGAATACAATATGTAATTGAATGACCTGGCTTTGGTCTGAAAAGCTGATTTTATCATCAAATCATATAATAATGTCTGGATGTAATGGCTGGTATTTATACCGTATACATTTGGTTTAAATGTACTTCCGCTTTTGAGTTCAATGATATCAAATGTTATGTTATCCTTTTTCTGGTGAAGCAAATCCAATCGTCCTTGAATTCCGAAATCTCTGGAATAAAATGAAGGTTCAAGAAATATATTTTCTCTTCCGATGCCAAATGTTTTGAATTCGTGCGTGACTACATACTGAAGATTTCTAAAGTGAATTTTTAGTTTATCTACTACATCTCTGACTTGTATGTCATCCATAACGGCAAAACCTAAAGGATTGATTCTGAACATACGCGGCAGCAAAGAAACAAACAAAATAGTGGGATCAGATATAAGTTCATCAAGCATGAAGTTGACCAAATTTCCAATCTGTAGTGAAACTGAAGATTCTGAAGGTTTGAATTTGGAAATAAGATGTAAAAAAGGTTCTGTGCCATAATCTTTAAAACATTCGGCGACTGCCGTCACATCAACCATATGATCAGGTTGAATGACTATAGCAAGAGGTACATAACTGCCGTCTTCCTGAATGTCTACATCTATCAGATTAATATGGATGGGAAGCACAAATGTTTTCTGAAGAGATGTTATATTTTGATTAAATTGTTCGTTTTTATCATGAACATCGTACAAGGCAATTTTTTCTGAGGAAGGGTCATCATCATCATAAAAAAACAATTTCTTTTTTTCGGCGTCAATTTCAAATAAAACAGCTTCGACAACTGCCTTAAATCCTATGGTCTTCTTTTTGTCCTGAATAAAATATGCCGCCGCATTTTCGTTCAATGTATGTTGGGTTTCATTTCCGATTTTCCATATATCCGCCATAAGCCTGGCACAAACAAATGCACCAAGTTCAAAGTAAATTTCTTCCAGGTCAACCTTTATTTTACTTTGTTCATGGCCTTTACGATATACATGAGCATAGTGCAGTATAGACCCGCTAAGCTGGTACTTAGTGCCTACAAAGGCCAATCGGGAAAATAATGTAGTAAAATTTAACCTTTCCTCTATGGTTACTTCCTCCAGAATCAGGGTAAACAATTCGTAAAGCGCCTTGTTTTTTTGCTGAATATTCCAAAGCTTGTTGGGTAGAATTTTGTTTAGTCGCAGGTGTAATAAATTTCTATTGTCAGGAGGCTGCATGTGTAATTTGATTTTTTAGTCAGGTAAAGATATGATATATTTTTTATGCATAAAACATTAACAAATTATTTATTTCGTAAGTATTCAATTGTGGCATCATATTTGATTTATTTATAATATCTCATTCCTAAAACATTATGGCCTTTGTGATTTCTAAAAATTACAAAGGTTTTTTTTTTGCACAAACCTAAGCTTTATATTTTGGTTTATGCTTTTTAATATCTTGTACTTCGACATTCATAAACAAATAAAAAACTTGTTTTAGAGTCGATTTTATTTGTTTTAATTATCTTTATTAAGACCTTTTGTATCAAAAAATAAAAACTGTAGAACTAATCAACAAATTTTACGTTTCCAATAATAATCACTAAATTTGCAGTTCAATTTCGCTAAAGAAGTTATTAATGGATAATATCAAAATAGACAAAGCCCTACTCAAGTCATTCGCCAAGTATTCCAAAACAGATAAAGTCAAAGCCACCATACAAATTATCAATTCATTTGGGCCTTTTATAGCAATCTGGATTTTAATGTATTTATCACTTGATTACAGTTACTGGCTTACATTTGGCTTGGGAATAATCAACTCATTTTTTCTTGTTCGGATCTTTATCATTCAGCATGACTGCGGGCACCGAACTTTTTTATCAAATAGCAAGGCGAGGGCTATTATCGGTTATTTATGTAGTTTATTCAGTACGATACCATATCATTACTGGTCCAAGTCTCACCATTTACACCATTCACACAATGGACAACTGGAGATGAGGGACATCGGTGACATCAACACACTAACTGTAACTGAATTTAAATTATTAAACGCATGGGGTAAGTTTAAATATCGTTTGTATAGGTCCATGATTGTCATGTTTGTATTAGGACCAATATATTATGTGGTTATTCACAACAGAATACCAAGCATTAATATGGATGTTTTCAAAAATGAAAAATGGCGGTTATGGTTAAATAATTTTGTCTTATTATCCATATTTTTGACTTTGGGTTATTTTCTTGGTTTTGGAAAATTTTTCCTGACACATCTTACGATTATTGTGTTATTTTCTGTGATCGCCATCTGGTTTTTTTATGTGCAACATCAACATGAAGAAGCATATAAACAATGGAAAGATAAATGGGACTACCTTACGGCTGCATTAAGAGGCAGCACATATTACAAGGTACCCGGTATATTCAACTGGCTTACAGGTAATATTGGTATTCACCATATACATCATTTAAATCCTGCGATACCTAATTATAATCTCAAAAAAGCGCTTGCTGAAAACCCATGGGTAAATCAATATGTCACCATACTGACGTTTTTTGAGAGTTTAAAACTGGCTTCAAACAAACTTTGGGATGAGTCTCAACAAAAAATGATCACTTTTGGTGAATATTACAGATTAGAAAAATTAGGTTTGGTGTAATTATAATTGGAGTTTGCAAAATAAATGTTTATCTTTGCGGCTTCAAATAAAATTTAACATTGCAGACATTTAAAGAATTGGGTCTTAGTGAAGATATTTTAAAATCACTAGACGAAATTGGATGGGTCACTCCGACTGAAATTCAATCAAGATCAATACCTACATTACTGGAAAATAAACCTGATTTCATTGGACTTGCCTCTACTGGAACGGGAAAAACGGGAGCTTTTGGCTTGCCGCTTCTACAGTTTTTAGACACTCGTGAAAATAAAGTTTTTGCATTAATTCTTGCACCTACAAGGGAATTGGCACAACAAATTGCAAAAGAACTTGAGAATTTTGGTAAATATAAAAAAGGATTGGTAACTCAGGTTGTGTATGGGGGAACACCCATTACCACACAAATCAGGGATCTGAAAAGACATATGCCACACATTTTGGTAGCAACACCAGGAAGATTACAGGATTTAATAGACCGAAAAGCGGTGAAGCTTGACCAGATTGAATTCCTTGTATTGGATGAAGCAGACGAAATGCTCAATATGGGTTTTCAGGAGGATATTGACAAAATATTAATTTCTACCCCTGACGAAAAAGTCATTTGGTTATTTTCAGCAACAATGCCTCCTGAAATCCGAAGGATAGTAGGTACATATATGGAAAAACCTTTTGAAGTTAAAATCCATTCGGACAGCAAAACCAATGAAAATATTGATCATAAGTACATTTATGTAAACAGATCAGACAAAGAGGCCGCTCTAAAAAGAGTATTGGACTACCTTACAGATTTCTACGGTGTTGTGTTTTGTAAAACAAAAATGGATACTCAGGAACTTGCTGAATATCTTGAACACGAAGGTTACAGGGCGGAACCATTACATGGCGACATGTCTCAAAGTCAAAGAGATGCCGTCATGGCAAAGTTCAGAAATAAAACAACTTCTATCCTGGTCGCAACGGATGTGGCTGCCAGAGGTATTGATGTTGATTCGCTTACACATGTCGTACATTATTCGCTTCCTGAAAATCCTGAATATTACACACACAGGAGTGGTCGTACAGCAAGGGCTGGAAAAAAAGGTACTTCGCTGGCTATTGTTACACCTCAGGATATTGGTCGAATCAGGTTTTTTGAAAAAACGATTGGCATTGATATCAAACATATAAAGGTGCCTCTACAATCGCAGATGTACGTAAAAAAACTGGAAAAGTGGACAGAAAAAGTACTGCATACTGATACCATCGAGCTGAATGAAGAATTAATCGATAAGGCTGTAGAAACTTTTGAGTCATTGACCAAACGTGAAATCATAGAACGGATTCTTGCACTGGAATTCAATAAGCTGTACAAAAAAGTAGAAAAAGATGACCTGAACGTTTCTTTCAGCAATGAACGAAGAGATCATCGCGACGGAGGCAGAGACAGTGGCAGAAGTAGTTATGGCAGAGATGGCGGACGTGATAGTGGCCGCAGTAGTTATGGACGGGATGGAGGAAGAGATGGAGGCAGAGATAGTGGACGTAGTCATGGTAAAGATGGAGGTAGAGATTCCGGACGTGAAAGAATAAGTAGCAGAGATGGCGAAAGAAGACCTTCAGCACCAAATCCGAATATGGATACTTTTTTTATTGGAATTGGTAAAATAGATAATGTCCATCCGGGCATATTGATAGATATTTTAGCAGGTCATACCGGTTTATCCAAAAAACAAATTGGAAATATCGATATTCAGAAAAGACATTGTCTGGTAGAAATCGATAAAAAATTTGGTAAAAAAATGGATGAAGGTCACCCATTAAAATATCGCGGAAGAAAAATTACTATTAAGAAAGAAGGTGCTACAGATTAATCATTTTACAATACAATAGTCCTTACTTCATAATGAGGTAAGATGATATTTTGAACAAAAAATAATATGGACTCAATCAGAAATATTGCCATTATAGCACACGTCGATCATGGTAAAACGACGCTTGTGGATAAAATCATTCATGAGTGTCATGCAATGGATGACAGGAAAGATACCGGAGAATTAATTCTTGATAATAATGATCTCGAACGCGAACGTGGTATAACCATTCTTTCAAAAAACGTATCTGTAATGTTTAATGGTGTAAAAATCAACATTATAGACACTCCTGGTCACTCCGATTTCGGAGGAGAGGTAGAACGGGTATTAAATCTTGCTGATGGGGTTTTATTATTGGTTGATGCCTTTGAAGGTGCTATGCCGCAAACAAGATTTGTCTTGAATAAAGCTGTGGAACTTGGCTTAAAACCAATAGTTGTCATTAATAAGGTAGACAAAGAAAATTGTCGCCCTGAAGAAGTTCAAAGTGATGTATTTGACCTGATGTACAATCTTGGTGCTACTGAAGATCAACTTAATTTTGTAACGCTTTTTGGATCAAGCAGAGATGGCTGGATGAGTTTCGATCATGATATTCGGACCAA
Source organism: Saprospiraceae bacterium (assembly GCA_016717145.1). Classification (GTDB taxonomy): domain Bacteria; phylum Bacteroidota; class Bacteroidia; order Chitinophagales; family Saprospiraceae; genus OLB9. The sequence goes on from JADKGD010000076.1 coordinate 66,569, forward strand.
AGACATAAAGCCATTATTACAGGCAGTGATTGACGAGATACCTGAAGCA
>JADKGD010000077.1 GCA_016717145.1 Saprospiraceae bacterium
GGATTTTGTCAACCAAAGTTGTGGGGTTTTGTGAACTTAAAGATGGTGATAAAGTATTGGTCTTAAAAGAATGGGACAATGCAGCTGGAAAAGAAAAGAACCAGTGGAATTTACTATTAGGAAATGACCGAAGAAAAAATTGGTTTAGTGAATAACAAAACGAATGTTACAGCGACTTATACTGAATTAGAGAAATTTAACAAACAAGCCAAAGAACAGGCTGACAAAGAAAAGCAGAAGGAAAATCCAATAAACCGACAAAGTGGCAAAAAGTTTCTGATATTCCAGAAAGATGAAAGCAAAGTAAAAAAGATTAGAAAAAGGTGACAAATTGGAAATCTATTGGAAGGGAACTTGGTTTAAAGGAAATATAGTTGAAGGTCCGAATGAGAAGAAGGAAAATTCAAAATTCATTATAATGACTACAAAGACAATTGGGATGAGTTTGTAGATGTGGAAGATTAAGAGCACGAAATAATTAACGTAACAAAAATCTATTATGAAAAATATAAAGCAATATTGGTGTTTTTTGATGTTAACAGGATCCTTATTTGCACAAAAAAAACGATTACTGTTGACAAACTTCCAACGACGGTCGAAGAGTTTATTACTTTCCGAGACAATGCTTCAACACCAGAAGGCGGAGCTGCTGCCTTTGTCGTTGCGCTTTATACCTATTCTGAGAACCCAAGCTTGGGTTTGCAAATGATGATTGTTCAAAGCGACAAAAATTTACTATCTGCTTCGGAATCAGGATATAAAGGATTTAGTTTTGGTTCATCAAATATGTTTTTAGTGAAACAAATTGACCAAAAGAAATATGTACCTAAATCCTATTTTAAAGGAACTTCACCAGCCAAAGGCTATGCTATGCCGGCAGCTCCGCTCAAAATCACATGTTCTACAAATCAGTATAGTAAATCTGATGATGGTAAAATGAAAATTTTTGTTGATTGCTCTGGAGCAGATACACCACGCCCAATTACTTTAGTCAAAAATGACAAAGGCATGTGGAAAGCTTGGGGGTTCTCTTCTTTAATGGTCGGCGTCCGCCCGCCAGCTTCTACTGAAAAATCTGGACCAAGCAACGGCGATTTCACAAATACTTTTAAAAATCTTAAAAGGCTGTCAGCAAGGCGGCCCTTTTTGTGTTATAAACCGTTGAAAAATAGAAAATTTAACCCACATTGCAGCGAAAATTTTCGCTGCAAATTTTTTTTTCATTGAAATTGAGCAAATTTCGAGGTTTGCTTTTTTTGAGTTATAAAAATAGGTTTGTAATGTGCTGATTATCAAGTATAAGTTTTTGAAACGTGTTTTGTGGTCCTCAGTAAGAACTTGACAGCCAACGAATTATTAGTTTACTTTGCACTGTGTTTTTCAAAGGTTCAGTTCGATATAACCCGAGTTCAGGGAAGCAGGAATCCTACTATAGGTTGGTGGAGAGCTATCGTGATTATAACGGGGTTGTGCGCCATCGTACGATGGCGTCGGCTGGTTTTATTGACCATCTGAGCGCTGAGGAGCTGATTTACATATCCAAAAGGGTGACGGAAAAGGCGGCAGGGAAACAGACCTTGTTTGTGGATGAAATGGAGTCAAAATTGAGCCCTTATATCGAAGAGTTGTATGCTAAGCTGCTGAAAAACAAGAAGGTAGATGATCCGACAAAGCCTGTGAAGAAAAAAATCGAAGTTGAGTCGGTTAAGAATAAGGAAGTCAGGGAGTTAGGCTCAGAACATTTGGCATTACAAGCTTGTAAACAGTTGGGCTTGCCAGAGTTTTTAAGTACGATGGGCTGGAGTGAAGAGAAAATTCAATTGACTATGGTTCAATTGGTTAGCCGAACAGTTTATCCAGCAAGCGAGTTAAAAACAAGTTTGTGGATCAAAGAGAACTCATCTATCTGTGAATTAACGGGTTATCCTGTCGAGAAAATAACAAAAGACAAACTGTACAAGCAGGCACAAGAGCTTTACAAAATTAAACATCAGTTAGAGCAGCATCTATCCCAAAAAACGAATGAACTCTTTGATATTCAGGACAAAATATATCTTTATGACCTGACGAATACTTATTTTGAGGGTGAAAAAAGAAACAGTTTGATGGCTCAGCGCGGTCGGAGTAAGGAAAAACGGACGGATGCAAAATTGATAGTTTTGGGCTTGGTAGTAAATGTGGAGGGTTTTATTAAATATTCAAATATATTTGAAGGAAATATGTCAGATTGCAAAACTTTATCTGATATGATAGAACATTTGCATAAATCTGTCTATAAAAATCAAGAAACCAAACCCGTTGTTGTGATAGATGCGGGAATTGGGACGGAAGAAAATTTGCAAATAATAAATTCAAAAGGCTTTGATTATCTGTGTGTTAGGAGAAGTAAACTGCAAGAATATACACTTAAAAAGGACGGAGAAATCATTGTTTACGATAAAAAAGACAATCAAATCTGTTTATGTCAAGTAGAACAGAGGGAACAAGAATATTTATTAAAAATCAAGAGTAATAGCAAAGAGTTGAAGGAACGTTCTATGCATCAAGCATTTACAAAACGATTTGAAGAAGGCATAGAAAATATCCGAGTCAGTTTAGGTAAAAAACATGGGGTTAAAAAAGAGTCAAAAGTACACGAAAGAATCGGTCGTTTGAAAGAGAAATATCCTTCTGTATCAAGGTTTTATGACATAGAATTGACAGTAGATTCGTTAGGTCATGTTACTGAGCTGAAATGCTGCATGAATGAAGAAAAATGGCGAATCAAAGAACAAGGTTTGGGGGTATATTTTTTGCGTACAAGCGTGAAAAATCAAGAAGAAAAGTGGATTTGGGATGCCTATAACTGCATCCGAGAGATAGAAAATACCTTTCGTACGCTCAAAACTGAACTTGATTTACGCCCGATTTACCACAAAACCGACCAGGCAACGATGGCACACCTTCACCTAGGATTGTTAGCCTATTGGATAGTCAATACAATTCGTTATCAATTGAAAATCAAAGGAATAACGCACAATTGGACAGAGATACTCCGCATCACAAGCACTCAAAAATTGGTAACAACTAGCGGCAAAAACGACGATGAAACCGTCGAAATCAGAAAAGCGAGCGAGCCAGAGCCAAAAATTAGAGAAATCTATCAAGCCCTCAAATACAGCTTCTATTCTACAGTCAAAATAAAATCTGTAGTCCCACAAACCGACTCGAAAAAAAATAAAAATATTGATAATCAGGAAATTACAGACACATAGCTGCAATGTGCAGTAGATTCGTTAGGTCATGTACCGGAGCTTTTGAAATGCTGCTTGAATGAAGAAAAATGGCGAATCAAAGAACAAGGTTTGGGGGAATATATTTTTTGCGGACAAGCGTGAAAAAATCAAGAAGAAAAATGGATTTGGGATGCCCATAACTGCATCCGAGAGATAGAAAATACCTTTCGTACGCTCAAAACTGAACTTGATTTACGTCCGATTTACCACAAAACCGACCAAAAAGCAACGATGGCACACCTTCACCTAGGATTGTTAGCCTATTGGATAGTCAATACAATTCGTTATCAATTGAAAATCAAAGGAATAACGCACAATTGGACAGAGATACTCCGCACATCACAAGCACTCAAAAATTGGTAACAACTAGCGGCAAGAAAACGACGATGAAACCGTCGAAATCAGAAAAGAGAGCGCGAGCCAGAGGCAAAAATTAGGAGAAATCTATCAAGCCCTCAAATACAGCTTCTATTCTACAGTCAAAATAAAATCTGTAGTCCCACAAACCGAACTCAAAAAAAAAAAATTATAACCAAATTACAGACACATAGCTGCAATGTGGGTTAAAACTTGTTAATAAAAAGAACAATAAAATGATAATAAGTTTCATTATTTGGGTTTCTGTTTGTAATTATAAAAAGCATCTGGAGAAATACTGCCAACATTTCCTTTCCCATTATGCAAATAAACTGTGTCATTTCTCATTTCATGAACAATACCTATAAGATTAGTGGCTAGGGGGTGAGGATTTTTCGTGAAAAGTTTAACCCGGCGTCTTGCCCCCCCCCCCTCTGGTTACTAGGACTGTGGAAACAGGGAGAGGTGGGAGTTGGGGGATTTCTGCGCGGGAGTAACTTATTAGCTTTCAACTCTTTTTCCCCCTCTCCTTAGGCTTATCTTGTAACAGTTTCTAAATTTGCTCCAATTTTTATATAATAAAACCTTTCTAATGCTTCTGCTAATTTCTTGACTCCAGGGAAAGGAGTAACTTTGCTTTTTTGAAAACCTACTAAACTTGTTAATGCTAATACATATTGTCCTAAAGTAACTATTTTCTTTTTAACTACTTTTTCTAAAAGGGATATTACAGGTTTGGGGTAATATTTAATGGCATCATCATCAAAGTTAATTCGCTGTAAATAAGTTATATATAATAACTCCCAAGCAATTACAGAATGAAATGCGATTGCGTTTACCATTGTGATTATGTCATCAAATTGCATTTTCTCTATATTTAATGCTCCTGATTTTAGTGTATAATGGAATCTTTCCACGCTCCACCTTAAGCAATAAAAATTGGCGACTTGAAAGGCTTGTTCTGCATTTTTAACCTCTAAACTCGTTAGTAACAGCCAGTTAGCTCCATTTTGAACTATCTGATCATTTTCATCTACCTCAACCATTGAAACTATATTTAGCGGTAACGTTTTTTGATTGTGATTATCTTTTTTAGTTGATAAAATGCTTATTTCTGCAAATTTTACAATGAATCTAACCAATTCTTCTTTTTTATTTCTCCATATACGTTTTACAAATATGCCGGGAGATTTGCATAAATCAGGCATTTTTGGAACATAATTAATTTCTTTACTTGTTGTCTCTTCCGCTAGTCTATTTTGAAAAACTCTAACTATAAGTTTCACATTATCAGCCCGTTCTGCTATAAATAAATTGTAAATATCAGCTTCTCTGTCTTGCATTAATACAACCGTTTTGTTAATCATTCCTAATGTTTTATTAAATCTATCAAGACCATTCAACCATTTTGTGCTTTCTACGCTTCCTTCATTGTCAAATGGAAGTATACTTTTGCGACTCCAATTGTGCTGATCTATCAATCCAAGAGGTAATCCTTCTTCTGCTATTGCTAAAACATTATGTTGTAATATACCTCTCGACTGTTTACACATAAAACCCATTCCTTCAATCCCTTCTTGGCTATCAAAATTATAATGCGTTGTGTCTTGAGCAACTAAAATATACTCTCCTTGAGCATTATTGCAACGTTCAATCGTATTCGCTACATGGTTGTGAATCATTATTTTATCAGTCATAGCTTTATTTGAAAAAATCCTACCTATTACAATTCTTCTAGACTTAAATGCAGATGCAGAAAAAGAAACCCCAGGCTTATTTTGTCTTTCTACTGAAAACCTAGATAAACTTCTACTCACTTGAGGTCGAAAATTAGGGACATTATCAAATTCCATTGCTTTCACTTTCCCACAAAATTATAGTTTTTATCCACAAAACACAAACTGTTACAAGATAA